>NZ_VOBQ01000005.1 GCF_007833165.1 Caenimonas sedimenti
ACCAACGCGAATTTCCCCCGACGATGGTCCAAGGGAAACACGGGGATCGGCACTCGGTCCCGGGCCAGAGCCATCCGGAAAGCGGTGGCGGACGGATATCCCAGGGCAGCATGCAATGCCGCTCCGCCGATCATGGGTCCGTGCCGCGCGAACAGGTCCTCTTCGAGTCGAGCCGCAAGATTCGCGTACTCAAGACTCGAGTCTGGTTTCGCCGGGTGACCTGAGGACACGCCTGGATGCTAGAGGCCACCCCGATGGAGAGCTACGCGGTAAAACTGGCAAAGAAATTACCGCATAGACAATCTCCAATGCCTGTGCTAAGGCGAAGCATGGCCTCCACTGCCGAGCTGTGCAAGACGATGGTGGAGGAGAGCCTGGAGTGCTCGGCTTCATCGGAGTTGGAGCGCTGGCAGCAGGTGAAGAGAATGCAGGCCTTGAGCCTCTATGGATTGCTTGGTCAGGTCGGCCGCCGCGGCGGCGTCGCGCAGGTCGAGAGATTTTTCGAGTCCGCTTGGAACACGCCCCGACCCTTGGGCAAGACGAAGGGCTGCGCGCGTAGCCTGAAGCGTGGAGCACATATGCCCACTGACAGAACGCTTTCCATGCTGGACGATCGCATCGAAGACGTGCGGCCAGACGAGTGGCTGGATAAGTGCCCCAACTGGTCGCTCAAGGCCGATCTTTTCCAATCGCTTTGGCTTTCACTGTTGGTGGACCGCCCCATAGCAGGCATGGAGCAGCGGTTGCTCGAGGCGCATCCTGTGGAGAGCCTGGGACATTTGCAAGCCATGCTGCACACGGGGTGGATAGGTGGTCTTGCTGAGACGCGCCAAGCTTCACTGCCCTACCTGTCCGGCTGCATCGTTCTCCTACGGCATTTCCACGAGACCAACAAACCTGAATCGGCGCAGTTGATGGCCGAGTGCGCATGTCACTCCTTGGTCATGCTTGCCGTGGAGCTTCATGATCGAGGCATCGGCACGGCGCTGACGCGATACTGCTCGGAGCAGATCTTCCCGCTGGGAGGTCTTCACGTTGACGCGCTCGAAATCGCCTACGCGTCTGCCTGTCTCAATGCTGTGGGAATGGCCGCCTGGATGGCGCCGGACGAGCATCAGCTCACCTGGTTTCCCCGAGAGAACACCATGGCAAGCGTGCTCAGAGGTGAATTTGGTGAGGAACTCAAAGAGATTTGCTCGCCCGCCTCGACGTCGCGCAGGCGTGCACGCTTGCATCGTTGGGCACGATCCGCGCCAACGTTACGATTTCCGTGGCGAGATGCTCCGAAAACGATGGTTGTCAACATGCCGAAACTGTTGGCATACCTCCCAGAGTTCTCTCAATGGATTCTGCGCAAACCAGGTCGTCCGGCGGCGCGGCCGAATGCCCGAGTGCCGCGAACCTGGTTCCAGGGTCTTGGTGAATCCAGAATCGAAGACGCGGCCCATTCTTGATGCGGCGAATGCCGCGCGCACCCGCCACTGGAAAAACGTCCGGTCGCGGCGATGACTCAACCGACGATGGCCTAATGTCTTCGTAGCCTCCGCATCGTCACCCACCGGGGCGCTCAGCGAGCAATGCTTGTTCTGTCCAAATGTTGGCGAGACTGAGATGCCTTTGGTCAAATGGTGGTCAGCCAGACTGATTTTTGGCGAATGCTGGTCGGGTCGTCTGCCGCTCTCTTGGGAGGCACACACGCCAGCTATAGTCAAAAAGTTCTTTGGAATCAGTAACTTAGCTAGCTTTCGACCTGAACACTTTCACTGCAGTCGTACACAAACCCGCGGACTTCAAGCCGCCCGGACCGCGGCAACGCCTGGGCTGCCCGCAACGCTTTGCCGCTGGCGCAAGCGCAAGGCAGCCCACGCACCGACCACCATTCCGCCCACCATCAGGACGGAACCGGCGGACAACATCGCCAAACCCGTGACACCATTGCCGACGGAGCATCCGAGCGCGGTGACACCGCCGAAGCCCATGAGCACGGCACCCAGTGCGTGGGCACCCATTTCGCCGGGCATGCGAAACGATTCGAGCCGGTATTCGCCGCGAGCACGTGCGCTGGCGGCACTTCCAAGGATCACGCCCAGGCTCAGCATCACGCCGAACGTAGCCGCCATGCTCTTGTCGGACCACAACGTCAGCAGGTCCAGGGCGTGGGCCAACGGCGCCGAGAACGACAATCCTTCCGGCCGGCGCGACTGCGTGCCCAGCCAGGCCGGCTCGAGCGTCTCCGGGTGCTCCGCGATGAAGCCGGCCTTGCCGGTCAACAGGAACGCCACGGCCAGCAGCAGGCCGACGGCGAGGCCGCCGATCCAGTCCGCCTTGGACACCTTCTGCCGGAAGCGCCACGCTGTCGCTCCGACGGCCAAGACGATGGCAAGAACAAGCAGCCAGCGCAGGACAGGTGCCGATCCGCCCATCAGGCCAGCAGCGATGGCTCCAAGATCCTGCGGGCCTGCCAGTGTGACGTTCCAGCTGTCCAGGAGCGCCACCCGCGGTCCAGCGAAGAGTCCGCGTAGCGTCATCGCCGCCACGATCCCGATCATCATCAGGGCCGCCGCTGCCTTCAAGCTGCCGGCGCCCGCCTTCACCAGCAGGCGCTGAGGACACCCTTCCGCCAGGATCATTCCGAAGCCGAACATCAGGCCTCCAGCCAGGCACGAAGCCCAGACGAGCCGGTTGTTCCAGGCCAGCACCCGCGTGCCGTCCAGCCATCCGAAACTGATGAGCCCCTGCACGGCGACGGCGCCCATGGCAATGGCCAGCAGCCAGGCCACCAGGCGGCCGGGGCCGCGGAACTCGAACCAGTCGGCGATCGCGCCACGAACGCAAAACCGCGTCGACTGGCCAACCGCGCCGAGCACCACGCCCAACGCAAGCCCGCCGTAGACGACGGCGCGGCTGATGGAGACTGGATCGACGGTGGCACTCATGGAATTGGGGGTGACGCGCAAAAGCCGCGATTTTAGTCGGCCAGGGCCACGGCCCACTGTGACGATCCACCGAAATACATCCGTCTGCAACGATTCAGCGATATATTTGCCGGCAGCCCACGCTCCCACGAAGCACGCCTCCGCTCCAGCATGCCCCGCCGCCCGCTCAAGTCCACCGCCACGCTCACCGAATCGGACGAGGTCTTCGAGATCGCGGCGGAAGTCTTCCGCGTCATGTCGGCGCCCATGCGCCTCAGGATCATCAGCTGCCTGTGCAACGGCGAACGAAACGTCAGCGAACTGCTGGAAGCCATCGACACGACGCAGCCGAACATGTCGCAGCACCTGAACACGCTGTACCAGGCCGGTGTGCTGGGCAAGCGGCGCGAAGGCGTCCAGATCTTTTATCGCATCATCAACGACCGGGTGGTCACCCTCTGCCGCGCGGTCTGCACCCAGGTCGCGATCGAAGCGGACTTGCAGTAGCAGGGTTTTCACCAGTCATTCGGGCGGATGCTCACGGCGCTTCACGAATATATTCGCGCATGCCGATATTCGGATTCATCCCGCCCCGCCTCCCCTGACCTCGATGGCCTCCCGCCCTGCTCCCACCGGCCGCCTGCGCGCGGCTCCGGAAAACTTCCTGGACCGGGCTGCCATCGCCCAGGTGGCCGATGAAGCCCGGCAAGGCCGGCGCGGCTTCCTCCGGAGCGCGTTCGCGGCAGCCGCGGCGGGCCTGGCCGCGGCACCGGCAACCGCGCAGCCGGCAGGCGACCCGGCGATCCTGGAACTGCCCGAACACACGCGTGGCCTCGGCCAACCGGTCGCTGCCGATGGTTACGGCAAGCCCTCACGCTTCGAGACGAACGTCCAGCGCCGCCAGAGCCCCGGGCTGACCCAGACCCGCCAGGCTTCCGTCTCGTTCGCGCCGCTGCAATCCCTGTTCGGCATCGTCACGCCCAGCGGCCTGCATTTCGAGCGGCATCACCAGGGCTGGTGGGACATCGATCCATCGAAGCACCGCCTGATGATCAACGGGCTGGTGAAGGCGCCCAAGGTCTTCACGATCGACGAGATCATGCGGCTGCCGTCCGTGTCGCGCTTCCGCTTCATCGAATGCGGCGCCAACACGGGCATGGAATGGGGCAATGTCGCAGTGCCCACCGTTCAATACACCCACGGCATGCTTTCCTGCAGCGAATTCACAGGCGTCCCGCTGATCACCCTCCTGGAAATGGCCGGGGTGGACCTGAAGAAGGGACGCTTCGTGCTGGCCGAAGGCGCGGATGGTTCGTCCATGACGCGCACCATCCCGATGTCCCTGATCCGCTCCGGCGAGGTCCTGGTGGCCTATGGGCAGAACGGGGAAATGCTGCGTCCCGAGAACGGCTATCCGCTGCGCCTGGTGGTCCCGGGCATCCAGGGCGTGAGCTGGGTCAAGTACCTGCGGCGCCTGGAAGTCGGTGACCAGCCCTACGCCACCAAGGACGAAGCCATCCACTACCTGGACCTGATGCCGGATGGCACACATCGCCAGTACTCCGGCATCCAGGAGTGCAAAAGCGTGATCACCACGCCGTCCGGCGGGCAGATGCTGCTCGACCAGGGGTACTACAGCATCACCGGCCTGGCTTGGTCCGGCCGCGGCAAGGTGAAGCAGGTCGACGTGTCTGTCGACGGCGGACGCAACTGGAAGGCCGCGCGGCTGCAAGGCCCGGTGCTGGACAAATGCCTGACACGGTTCCAGCTGGACTGGGCATGGGACGGCAAACCGGCTCTGCTCCAGAGCCGCGCCGTGGACGAAACCGGTTATGTGCAGCCGAACTACCGCCAGCTGCGCGCGGTGCGCGGCTCGCGCTCGATCTATCACAACAACGCCATCCAGACCTGGCTGGTCGAAGCGTCCGGCGAGGTGAAGAATGTCCAGGTTTCGTGACCTTGCCGCCGCCGCCGTCCTGTTGGCCGCGGGACTCGCGCAAGCCCAGGACAACCGCTTCCCCGGCATCGGACGCAACGCGACGCCAGCCGAGGTCGCCGCCTGGGACATCGACGTCCGGCCCGACTTCAAGGGCCTGCCCCCAGGCGCCGGCAGCGTTGCCAGGGGCCAGGAAGTGTGGGAGGCGAAGTGCGCCTCGTGCCACGGAGTGTTCGGCGAATCGAACCAGGTGTTCAACCCGTTGATCGGCGGAACGTCGCCCGACGACGCCCGGACCGGCCGCGTGCAGCGCCTGGTGGAGCCCGGCTACCCCGGCCGCACCACGATGATGAAGCTGGCGACCGTGTCCACCCTCTGGGACTACATCAACCGCGCCATGCCCTGGAACGCCCCCAAGTCGCTGAGCGTCGAGGAGGTGTATGCCGTCACGGGTTACATGCTGCATCTCGCGCAGGTGGTCGATGACAAGTTTGTCCTGTCGGATCGAAACATCGCCGACGTGCAGAAACGCATGCCGAACCGCAACGGGATGACGACGAAGCATGCCCTCTGGCCAGGGCAGGAACTTGGTGGCACGGCCCGCCCCGACGTGCGGGCCGCCCGTTGCATGTCGGATTGCCCCGTCGAGGCCAAGGTGGCTTCCTTCCTGCCAGACCACGCGCGCGACGCGCATGGCAACCTGGCGGAGCAGAATCGCCCGGTCGGCCCGCAGCGCGGCGTCGTGACGCAGCGGCCGGTCGCGGCAGCGGCGCCCTCTTCCGAGCCCTCCGCGGCCCCGGGGGCGGCGGCAGCGGCGGCACTGGTGCAGAAAAACAGCTGTTTCGCCTGCCATGCCGCGGAGGCGCCACTGGTCGGCCCCAGCTGGCGCGACATCGCACGCAAGCATGCGGGGAAGGCCGACTACCTGGCCGGCAAGATCCGCGCAGGCGGCTCCGGCGTCTGGGGGGCGATCCCCATGCCGCCGCAAGCCATCGACGAGGCCGAAGCCCGGGCGATCGCCGGTTGGCTCGCCAACGGTGCCGCGAAGTGATTCGGCTTAGCTAGTAGTCCGGATGGATGATGACCCCAGACTTGATTAGGATGTGCTTATGAAGGAGAAATCGATGCAGACTCGCCGAGACACGCTCAAGCAAGGCCTCGTGGCAACCACCCTGGGCACGGGAACCCTGTTCAGTGGGGCCGCCCAGGCGTTCAACAAGAACGCGTTCGAAGCCAAGAACGTCGCCGACGCCGTCAAGGCGCTGGGCGGCGGCGCGCTGGCCGAGAGCAAGGATGTGACGATCCAGGGACCGGACATCGCCGAAAACGGCGCCGTCGTGCCGATCGGCGCGGCCACGACCATGGCCGGGGTCAAGCACCTGGCCCTTCTCGTCGAGAAGAACCCCAATGCGCTGGTCGCCGTGTTCGACCTCAACCCGGCCATCGAGTCGAACTTCTCGACGCGCGCCAAGATGGGCCAATCCTCCGACGTCTACGCCGTAGCCATCACGCAGGACGGCAAAGCCTTCTTCTCGAAGAAGGAAATCAAGGTCACCCTAGGCGGCTGCGGCGGCTGATCGAACACATTCAGGAGCAAGAAAATGGCAGATCCCATGCGCATTCGCGCGCAGGCACAGGGCGGCGGCGCGGTCGTCCGCGTCCTCATGAGCCACGAAATGGAAACCGGCCAGCGCAAGGACGCGGCCGGCAAGACCATTCCCGCCTGGCACATCAGCGACGTCACGGCTTCCCTGAACGGCAAGCAGGTATTCGCGGCCGAGTGGGGGCCGGCAGTGGCCAAGAATCCCTTCCTCCAGTTCACGATCAAGGGGGCGAAGGCCGGTGACAAGGTCAGCGTGAGCTGGAAGGACAACCGCGGCGAGACCCGTACCGACGAAGCCACCGTCAGCTGAGACCAAGAGGAGGCGACAACGATGCGCAGACACCAGCTGCTGGTCGCGGCGGCACTGGCGGCCCTCGCTGCCGGCGCCGCGGCCCAGAAGAGTCCCTCCCAGGCCATCGACGAATACCGGGCCATGCTGGCCGACGGCAACCCGGCGGACCTGTTCGAGGCGAAGGGCGAAGCGCTCTGGAAGCAGAAGCGGGGGCCGAAGAACGCATCGCTGGAGGCATGTGACCTGGGCAAGGGAGCAGGCGTGGTCAAGGGCGCCTTCGTCGAACTGCCGAGGTATTTCGCCGACACGGGCAAGGTGCAGGACCTGGAGTCCCGCCTCGTCAGCTGCATGGAGCGCCTGCAAGGCTTCGATGCCGCCGAGATCGGCAAGACGCCGTTTGGCCGCGGCGAGATGGCCAACGTCACGGCGCTGGCGACCTTTGTCGCGGCGGAGTCCAAGGGGCTGAGCTTCAACCTGCCGCAGGCGCATCAGCAGGAGAAGGTGTTCTATGAGGCGGGCAAGCGCATCTTCTTCATGCGCGGCGGCACGCACGACTTCTCGTGCGCGTCCTGCCATGGCGAAGCCGGCAAGCGCATCCGCCTGCAGGATCTCCCCGACCTCACCAAGAACCCGGGCGACGGCACCGGCTTCGCCGCCTGGCCGGCCTACCGGGTGTCCAACGGCCAGATGTGGAGCATGCAGCTGCGCCTGAACGACTGCTACCGGCAGCAGCGCTTCCCCTACCCCGAGTTCGGCAGCGATGCGCTCACCGCGCTGAGCACGTACCTCGGCGTCAACGCCAAGGGCGCCAAGTCGGCTGCTCCCTCCATCAAGCGCTGAGGCCGGGCATGAAGAAACCACTCTCCACTTTCGCGGTGGCCGCCGCCGGCGCCATCGCCGTCATGGGCTGCGCCACGCTCCCCAGCAGCTCCGAGCTCGACGCCGTGGCCCTCGGCATGACCAAGGCCGCTTTCCGCGACCAGGGCATCGCCAAGGTCGACCGCGTGCTCGGCATCGACGAAACGCTGCAGCTGTGCAACGCCGCGGACGTCGCCGGCAAGCAGCTCTCCGCCGCCGAGGCCAAGCGTCTCGAAGAAGCCAACCTGAAGACCATCAAGTGGCCCCGGGACGGCAAGTTCCTGGGCGACTGGAAACAGGGCGAAGCCATCGCCCAAAGCGGCCGCGGCCTGACCTGGACGGACACCGCGGGTTCCGTGAACGGCGGCAACTGCTACAACTGCCACCAGATCTCCAAGGAGGAAATCTCCTTCGGCACCATCGGGCCCAGCCTCTACAACTACGGCAAGATCCGCGGCGTCACCGACCCGGCCCATCCCGGTTCCAGGCCCATCGTGGAATACACCTGGGGCAAGATCTGGAACGCCAAGGCGTACAACGCCTGCTCCAACATGCCGCGTTCGGGGCACATGGGCAACCTCACCGAAGAGCAGATCAAGCACATCATGGCCCTGCTTCTCGACCCGGCATCCCCGGTGAACAAATAGGCCCTCGTGGGTCACGGGCCCGGGCCAGTTTCGGTCCGGGCCTTTTTTTGCGTGAACCTGTGAACCCGCCATGAACCTCTCCAAGCGCGAATTCCTCCAGGTCATGGGGGCCGGCACGGTCGCCGGCCTTGGCCTCGGCAGCCACCTGGAGGCGGACGCCCAGGCCGCGGGCGAGGCCATGTATGACCTGCCCCGTTTCGGCAACGTCTCGCTGCTGCACATGACGGACTGCCATGCACAGCTGTTGCCCCTGCACTTCCGCGAGCCCAGCGTCAACCTGGGAGTGGGAACCATGAAGGGGCAATGGCCCCACCTGGTCGGCGAGCACCTCCTGGCCGCGGCGAAGATGCCGCGTGGCACGGCCGCCGCCCATGCCTTCACGTATCTCGACTTCGAAGCGGCGGCCCGCCGCTACGGCAAGGTCGGCGGCTTCGCCCACCTGGCGACGCTGGTCAAGCGGCTGAAGGCCAGCCGGCCGGGCGCGCTGTTGCTCGATGGTGGCGACACCTGGCAGGGCTCGGCCACGGCATTGTGGACACGCGGCCAGGACATGGTCGATGCCAGCAAGCTGCTGGGCGTGGACATCATGACCGGCCACTGGGAATTCACCCTCGGCATGGACCGCGTGAAGGAGCTGGTGGACAAGGAGCTGGCCGGCAAGATCGCCTTCCTGGCGCAGAACGTGAAGACGGCGGATTTCGGCGACCCCGTCTTCGAGCCATACACCATCCGCGAAATCAACGGCACGCGTGTCGCGATCGTGGGGCAGGCCTTCCCGTACACCCCCATCGCCAACCCTCGGTATTTCGTCGCGGACTGGACCTTCGGCATCCAGGACGAAGCCATGCAGAAGGTGGTGGACGAAGCCCGCGGCAAAGGCGCGCAGGTGGTCGTCCTCCTCAGCCACAACGGCATGGATGTCGACCTCAAGCTCGCCGGCCGCGTCGCCGGCATCGATGCCATCCTGGGCGGCCATACGCACGACGGCGTGCCCGTGGCCAACGTCGTGCGCAATCGCTCGGGGCAGACCATCGTCACGAACGCCGGTTCCAACGGCAAATTCCTGGGCGTGCTCGATCTCGACGTGCGGGGCGGCCGCCTCTTCGATTTCCGCTACAGCCTGCTGCCGGTGTTCGCGAACCTGTTGCCCGCCGACCCGGAAATGCAGGCGCTGATCACCCGGGTCCGCGCGCCGTACGAACAGAAGCTGGGTGAGGTACTCGCGGTCACCGAAGGCGCCTTGTACCGCCGCGGCAACTTCAACGGCAGCGGCGACCAGCTGTTGCTCGATGCCCTGATGGACGTCCAAGGCGCCGAGATCGCCTTCTCCCCCGGATTTCGCTGGGGCACCAGCTTGCTGGCCGGCCAGCCGGTCACGCGCGAATGGCTGATGGACATGACGGCCACGACGTACTCCTACAGCACGCTCACCGAGATGACCGGCGAAACCATCAAGGCCGTGCTGGAAGACGTCGCCGACAACCTGTTCAATCCCGACCCGTACTACCAGCAAGGCGGTGACATGGTCCGGGTGGGCGGTCTGGCCTACAGCATCGACCCGGCTGCCGGGGCCGGTCAGCGAATCAGCGACATGCGCTTGAACGGGCGCGCCCTGGAGGCCGGGCGGCGCTACAAGGTGGCGGGTTGGGCGCCGGTTTCCGAGGAGGCGCGAGCCGCCAACACGCGGCCGGTCTGGGAGTTGGTGGAGCAATGGCTCAAGGCGCGCGGTGGCCGGGTCGCGGCCCGCCAGCCGTCCGTCCCGCGGCTGGTCGGCGTGCTGCCCAACCCGGGATTTGCTCCGGCATGAAGCTTGCCCGGAAAGTAGACCAAGGAACTACGCGTAACAAACACTTGGAAACAGCTTCACGATTCGTTACCAACGTGTTGATTTTGCTTGTTGTTTTCCGTGAACTCCGTCACTCCGATGTCTTGCCCCTTTGCTACTCTGAAGCATAAGTTGACACCCATGCACGGCACTTCACCTGTGAGCCTGACAGAAATCTGAATATGCGTTGGTTCAAACCGAATCTCCGGGGCAGCATCTACGGACTGCTGGGCAACCCCGTGGCGCCGACGGAATCGACCCTCGAGAGCGGCACCGAGGACATCCGTGAGGCCATGCTGGGCCTGCTGGGTGAAAGCGGGACCAAGCGGTTCCCGCACGTCACCCGCCGGGTTCGCTACGCCAACGACATCCAGGCACTCTGGTACCTGCGTGGTGACCTGATGGCCGCCCTGGCGGCCACCCAGGGCGAATCCGCGGCGCGCGAGAAGATCCAGCGCATCACCAACATGTTCCATGGGCTGTTGCCGGGCAGCCTGTCTTCGAGGCCGAGCCCGCTCATGTAAGGCGCGGGGCGCCGGCCGCTCAGTGCCGGTGGTCGTGGTGGCCCAGGTGGCCCCACAACAGGAACGCGTCCCGGCCCTCCACTGCCAGCGTCACCTTGGCGCCCACGGGCAGGCACACCTTGGTCGGCACGTGGCCGAACGGCAGACCGGTGAACACGGGGACCCCCACAACCTTCCGCAACCAGTCCACCACGGTCTGCAACCGGTAGCCCTTGTCATGGGGGACCGGCTGGTAGTTCGTGAAGTGGCCCAGCACGATGGCCTTCTGGCGCTTCAGGGCGCCGGCGTAGAGCAGCTGCGTCAGCATGCGCTCGATGCGGTAGGGATGCTCGTGCACATCCTCCAGGAACAGGATGCCGCCCTTGATCTGCGGCATCCATGGTGTGCCTGTGAGCGCCGCGACGATGGCCAGGTTGCCGCCCCACAGAGTGCCCGAGATTTCCAGCGCCTTGTCTTGCGCCTCGCGCGCCGGCAGCCGCCAGCCGGTGCCCTCCCCCCGCGCACTCACGAGGTCGTCGAAGCAGGCCTGCATGATGTCGTCGGGCTCGGCTTCCACGCCGAAGTCCTCCCCGACAGCCGGGCCGGACCAGGTGGTGCGGCCGGTTTCGGCCAGCACCGCGTTCTGGAAGGCAGTGAAGTCGCTCAGGCCCACGTACTGCAAGCCGCCGTCGATGGCCTTGGCGATCGCCTTGTGCCGGATGCCGGGGAGCAGCCGCGTGAGGCCGTAGCCGCCCCGCGTGATGATGGCGATGTCGGCGCCGCTCGCCGCGCTGCGGTGGATGGCCTCGAGGCGGGTCTCGTCGTCACCGGCGAAGCGCATGTGGGTCGCGAACGTGGCGGGGTCCAGTTCGACCTCGTGGCCCATGGCCTTCAGGCGGGCGACGCCGCGGCGGACCGCGGGCTTGTTGCGGACAGCGCTGGACGGCGAAAAGATGTAGATGTGCTTCTTGGTCACGGGCGGAAGTATCCCACCGCCTCACGCGCAAGGGCTTCGCCGTGTTCCTGCACGAAGTGGCCGGCCTGTGGCAACACGCGCGGCTCCGGGCAGCCGCGGATCAGGGCGCGCAGGGCGCGCATCACCGGCTCGCCCAGCACCGGGTCCTGCGCGCCGATGGCCATCAGGGTCCGCCCGCTCCACTGCGAGGACAAGAAGTCGCGCGCCTGCCGGGAGACGGCAGCGCCATCGGCATCCGGCTGGTCCGGCACCATCGGCGGGAAAGCCCGTAGCGCGGCGCGATGGCCGGCATCGGGAAACGGCGCGTTGTAGGCCGCGCATTCCTCCGGGCTCATGTGCGGATTGCCCCGCGCGAACAGCCGCGCAACATCGAATGCGGGGTTCTTGGCGCACATCTCCCGCCACGCCAGGAACCCCGGGCTGAGCGGCGCGTCCCCGGTGGCCAGGGTCGTGTTCATCACCAGCAGGCCGCGATAGCGTTCCGGCGCTTCCATGGGCAAGGTCAGGCCCAGCAGTCCACCCCAGTCCTGCACCACCAGGATCACGTCCTGCAGGTCCAGCCGCTCCACCAGTTCGAGCAGCACCTGCCGATGCCAGCCGAAGCTGTGGGCCGCGTCGCGCTTGGGTTTGTCGCTCTTGCCGAAGCCGACAAGGTCCGGCGCGACGACCCGGTCACCGGCCTGCAGGAAGACCGGGATCATCGTGCGGTACAGGTAGCTCCAGGCCGGATTGCCGTGCAGGCAGAGCCAGGTGAGCGGCGCATCCCGTGGGCCTTCATCCAGGTAGTGCATGCGCAAGCCGGCCAGGGAGGGCAGGTCGTGGACGAAGTGCGGTTCCCAGCGATAGCCGGGCAGCCCCACGAAGCGCCCCTCGGGCGTACGCAAAGCGTCCTCGCGCAAGGGCTGGGCGCTCGCGCGCGCCTCCTGGCGGCGTTGCCGGAAGAAGTCGGCCAGCAAGGCGCCGCACTCGTCTGCGAGCACCCCGCCCTGCGCACCGGTCTGGTGGTTGAGGCGCTGTTCTGCGAACAGGTTCATCACGGAGCCCGCGGCGCCGGTCTTCGAGTCGGGGGCGCCGTAGATCACGCGCGCCAGGCGGGCATGCAGGATCGCGCCGCTGCACATGGCGCAAGGCTCGAGAGTCACGAACAGTTCGCAGCCGTCCAGGCGGTAGTTGCCGAGCGACTCGGCCGCGGCGCGCAACGCCGCGATCTCGGCGTGCGCCGTCGGGTCATGCGCGCCCACAGGCCGGTTGTGGCCGCGCGCGATGACCTGGCCGCCCCGCACGACAACCGCTCCGACCGGCACTTCACCGGCCGCCGCCGCCAGGCGGGCCTGCGCGAGGGCCTCGCGCATGAAGTCCTCGTCGGTCACTTCACTTCGGCTCCTCGGGCATCGGCCGGGGTGCCTGCACCGCGCCTTCGACAGCCTTCTGGAACTGGTCGACCTGCTGCTTGGGCGTGCCGGTCGGCGCGGCCACGCCTGGCACCGAAGTCGACGCAGCCGGCGGCGCCACGCCCGCGCCCAGCTGCTTTTTGGCCAGCACGGCGACGATGGCCACCACCATCAAGAGGCCCACCACCCCGAAGATTGCCCGCATGTCGTTCCTTAGATTCCCACCCGCTCCATCCACAGCGCCAGCCCACGCTCCTGCTCGTTGCCGGCCGCGTAGCCCGCCTTGAGCGCGGCGTGCGATTCAGGCCGGTGCTGGTTCAGCTTGATCTTGCATTGCAGCTGCAGCACGGTCAGCTCGAACGCGACGATACCTCCAAGCAGCGCATGTGCAAAGTCCTGCGGCAATTGGCGCCATTGCTCCGCGTAGGGTGGTTCGTGGTCGCCGATCAGCTTCTTCAGCAGCGCATCCTTGCCTTCGGGGTCGTCGATCAGCGTCGCCCGGACCGTGCAATGGACGGCCACGTAGTTCCAGCTGGGGACACGTTTCAGGTCAGGATAGATGCGAGGCGACTGGTAGCCGTGGGGCCCCAGAAAGGTCACCGCCGCCGTGGGCCGGCTGGCCAGGAAGCGCGCATGCGGATTGGCCCGGGCGAAGTGCCCGAGCAGCACGAAGCCCTCGGCGCGCTCCTCCAGGTGGATCGGCAGGTGGGTGACGTAGGGCACGCCCTCGTCGTCACAGGAGATCAGGCTGGCGAACGGATTCTCGCGGATCAGGGTGGCGGCGTGGGCCTGATCCTTGGCGGTGAAATGGGGGGGCATGTACATGGCGAGTCCTCCAACGGCCACTGTAGCCTTGCCCCATGCCCCATGTGCTGCAAATTCCGCATCACTGCGATGCGCTGCGGCGGACGGCTGCCGCCCGCGCCGCGTCGATCAGGCTTTCCTGGACCAGCCGCTGCACCAGCCGGAACCGGCGACCTGCTTGCCGGCGAACAGCGGGCAGCCGCCGGATTTGTCGGTGGGCTGGCCCTGGTAGAGCGCGCATCGCGCGCAGCTCTGTTCGGCGGCGAACGCGGGGTGCTTCCGCGCGTCCACCCTTTTGGCGTCGCTCACGTAGCCGAGCGCCATGGCCGTGGCATCCTTTTCGTCGACGAGGGCCTGCGCGTGGACGAGCGGAGCTGCCGCGGTGGCAGTGGCGGCCAAGGTCATCAGGAAGACGCGGCGCTGAATCGGCTGGATCATGAGTACTCCTTGCAAGGAACCGGACG
Organism: Caenimonas sedimenti; assembly: GCF_007833165.1. GTDB lineage: Bacteria > Pseudomonadota > Gammaproteobacteria > Burkholderiales > Burkholderiaceae_C > Ramlibacter > Ramlibacter sedimenti. Next base: position 14,215 of record NZ_VOBQ01000005.1, read on the forward strand.
GGGCGGATTTACTGTTGCTTGGCGCCTTCCGTCAGCCGCCGTCCGAGCCCGACGGCATAGGGGGCCGCGCGGGCTGCGATCATCGGATCGGCGGAAGGCTCCACGCCCTTTGGCAGCACCATCGGGTTGTAGGTGATCGTCAGGCAAGGGCCGCCACCGTCCTCGGCCACCGAGGTGACCTTCAGCATGCCGAGGTTGACCTTGGTCCGGCCGGCCGGCAGCGGCACGGTGGCGCTGTCGATCTGGTCGCCGGCCTGCGCCAGTTCCAGGTTGAAGTTGAACGCGACCTTGCCATCCTTCACGCGCTGGCGAAGATCGTCGAACAGGAAGGCCGGTCCCTTGGCCTTGGCTTCGTCGTCCGTCAGGCCCTGGAGCCCGCCCACCGGTTCGAAGACCCATTTCCCGAACTGCTTGCTCCCGCTGGCATTGGTGAAGCCAAAGGCGTGCACGCCCCAGTAGTTGACCGTGCCGAAACTGGCCGGAACAGGCTGTGAGGCGAAGTGCCTGCCTTGCAGCAGCACCTCAGGGTTGGCATCGGCGAAGGCCTTGACCTTCGCCGCGTCCGGCATCTTGGTCGCCGGGTCCGGCTGGAGGGAAGCCAGGCGCCCGAGAAACTGCTGCGGCGAGGAGGCGCCGAACACCGGTGCCGAGATGTTTCCCATCTGCCAGACCTCGCCGTTGGGGAGGTTGAACTGCAATGCCAGGTTGCGCTGGGACTTCGCGTTGTCGGGTGCCTTCGGGTTGGCGCCGCCAACCGAGAACCGCACCACCACAGGCACCGGCGCGCCACTGAAGGCCGAGGCCGTCGACAGGCCACGGGCCTCCGCCGTCCCGACGAATTCGCCCATCGCGCAAACGCCCTTGGCACCCGATCGACGATACCCCTCGAACTTGCCGAACGTGGCCTCGAACTGGTTCAGGAAACTGTTCGGGTCGACCGGCGCGGCCGCGGTTTGCGCGAAGGCACTCACGGTCAACATGGCGGATGCCGCCACAGCGGCGGAAAGGGCGAGCTTGGTCATCGAAGACTCCTGGGGCTGGACGAAGGGTTGCACGAACCATCGCGCCGGCCCTCAGGCCGGAAAGCGACGCTGATGAGCTAGTCGAGCCCGCCCGCCCGAACTTACAGGTCCAAACCGAAATAGATCCGGCGCCGCGATCTGCGCGGCCCCTGGTTCATTCCCATTCGATGGTCGCCGGCGGCTTGCTGCTCACGTCGTAGGTCACCCGGTTGATGCCCCGGACCTCGTTGATGATCCGGCTCGACACCTTCTTCAACAGCGCATAGGGCAGCTCGGCCCAGTCGGCAGTCATGAAGTCGCTGGTCTGCACCGCCCGCAATGCGACCACGTAGTCATAGGTGCGGCCGTCACCCATCACGCCCACGCTCTTGACCGGCAGGAAGACGGTGAAAGCCTGGCTGGTGAGGTCATACCAGCTCTTGCCGCTAGACTCGTCCCGGAAGTTGCGCAGTTCCTCGATGAAGATCGCATCGGCGCGGCGCAGCAGGTCGGCGTATTCCTTCTTCACTTCGCCGAGGATGCGCACGCCCAGGCCGGGCCCCGGGAAGGGGTGGCGGTAAACCATCTCCGGCGGCAGGCCCAGGGCCACGCCCAGTTCGCGCACTTCGTCCTTGAACAGGTCGCGCAGCGGCTCCAGCAGTTTCAGGCCGAGCTGTTCGGGCAGGCCGCCCACGTTGTGATGGCTCTTGATGGTGACGGCTTTCTTGCTCTTGGCACCGCCGGATTCGATGACATCCGGGTAGATCGTGCCCTGGGCCAGCCAGGCGACGTGCCGAGCGTGGCTGGCCTTGATCTTCGCGGCCTCCGCCTTGAACACGTCCACGAACAGGCCGCCGATGATCTTGCGCTTGGCTTCCGGCTCGCTCACGCCCGCCAGCTTGCCCAGGAACAGGTCGGCGGCGTCCACGCGCACGACCTTCGCGTGCAGCTTGCCGGCGAACATCTCCATCACCATGTCGCCTTCGTCGAGGCGCAGCAGGCCGTGATCGACGAAGACGCAGGTGAGCTGGTCGCCAATCGCGCGATGGATCAAGGCGGCGGCCACGGAGGAGTCGACACCACCCGACAGGCCCAGGATCACCTCCTCGTCGCCCACCTGCTTCCGGATGGCTTCAACGGCTTCGGCAACGTGGTCGCGCATCACCCAGTCGGGCCGCGCCTGGCAGATGCCCAGGACGAAGCGCTCGAGGATCGCCCTGCCCTGCACCGTGTGCGTCACCTCGGCATGGAACTGGATGGCATAGAACTTCCGCGCCTCGTCCGCCATGGCGGCGATCGGGCAGCTCTCGGTCGAGGCCATGAGCTTGAAACCCGGCGGCATCTCGACGACCTTGTCGCCATGCGACATCCAGACGTTCAGCATGCCGTGGCCTTCGGCCGTGGTGTAGTCGGCGATGTCCCGCAGCAGCTCGGTGTGGCCGCGCGCCCGCACCGCCGCGAACCCGAACTCCCGCTTGTGCCCGCCTTCGACCTTGCCGCCCAGCTGGTGCGCCATGGTCTGCATGCCGTAGCAGATGCCGAGGACCGGCACGCCCAGCTCGAAAACGGCCTGAGGCGCCTTGTCCGTCGTCTCCTCGTAGACGCTGGCATGGCTGCCGGACAGGATCACGCCTTTCAGCCGGCCGTCAGCGGCGTACTCGCGGATCCAGTCGTCCGACACATCGCAGGGATGCACTTCGGAAAGGACATGCGCTTCGCGGACGCGCCGGGCGATGAGCTGGGTGACCTGGGAGCCGAAGTCGAGAATGAGGATCTTGTCGTGTTGCATTCAGAGGTCCAGACATGGGATGCCACAGCTCTTCGCGGCTTCGCAGAGGCGGCGGTCGGCGGAGGCCAGCTGGCTGTTGAGCCTCAGCGCCAATTCCAGGTACGCCGCGTCGTAGTAGCTCAAGGTGTGCACGTGGGCCAGCCGCATCGTTTGGGCCCGGCGATGGGCATCCGGCATGGCATCGAGCTGGATCGGGCAGCGGGCCAGCAAGGCCAGGGCACGATCGGCGCTGTCGGCATCGAATCGTCCGCGCCGGACGGCGACGAGCAGGATGTTCGCCGTCTCCCAAAGCCACAGCGCCGGGGCCCAGAAGATGCCGCCGCCACTGCGGACGTCGGCATACAGCTGGTCGCCCACGGGCGTCTGCTCGTCCGGCAGGAACCAGGGAGCCGTCGCCGACGCATCCAGCACGATCGGCTTCAACGGCGTCCCTCGTCGCGGTAGGTTTTCCAATCGCCTTTGCGGTACTCCGGATCGGGTTTCACGAGCGCGCGGAAGGCGTTGAGTTCGGCAATCGCCTCCTGGCGGGCGCGTTCGCGCTCAGCCTCGTCGGGAACCGGGTCGCTCTCCCTGACAATCCGCGCGATCTTCTTGCCGTGGCGGGTGATGACGACCTCCTCGCCCTCTTCGACCGCCAGCAGCAGCGCGGAAAATCGATCCTTGGCCTGGTGAATGGGAACGGTTTGCATGATTCTGGCTAGAACTTGAAAGCGGGCCTGATTTTAAACCATCAGGCCCATCTTTGCAAATCTGGCCAGAATCAGTCGGCCCGATAATTCGGCGCTTCCTTGGTGATCTGCACGTCGTGCACGTGGCTCTCGCGCATGCCGGCCGCGGTGATCTGGACGAATTCGGCCTTTTGCCGCATCTCTTCGATGGTCGCGCAGCCGCAATAGCCCATCGCCGCGCGGACGCCCCCGGCCATCTGGAAGATGATGGAGACCATCGAGCCCTTGTAGGGCACACGGCCTTCGATGCCTTCGGGCACCAGCTTGTCGGCGTTGGGGTTGCCGGTGCTCGACTCCTGGAAGTAGCGGTCGGCACTGCCCTGCTGCATGGCGCCGATGGATCCCATGCCGCGGTAGCTCTTGTAGCTGCGGCCCTGGTACAGCACGATCTCGCCCGGCGCCTCTTCGGTGCCGGCGAACACGCCGCCCATCATCACGGTCGTGGCGCCGGCCGCGATGGCCTTCGCGATGTCCCCGGAATAGCGAATGCCGCCGTCGGCGATCAGAGGCACGCCGCTGCCCGCCAGCGCAGTGGCGACGTTGTCGATGGCGGTGATCTGCGGCACGCCCACGCCCGCCACGATGCGCGTCGTGCAGATCGAGCCGGGACCGATGCCGACTTTCACCGCGTCGGCGCCCACCTCGACCAGCGCGCGCGCCGCGGCACCGGTGGCGATGTTGCCCCCGATCACGTCGACCTGCGGATAGTTCTGCTTGACCCAGCGTACCCGCTCGATCACGCCCTTGCTGTGCCCGTGCGCGGTGTCGACCACGATGGCGTCCACGCCGGCCTTCACCAGGGCTTCCACGCGCTCCTCGGTGCCCTCGCCGACGCCAACCGCCGCGCCAACCCGCAGCCGGCCCGAGGCGTCACGGGCGGCGTTCGGGAAACTGGTCTGCTTGAAGATGTCCTTGACGGTGATCAGCCCCTTCAGCTCGAAGGCATCGTTCACCACGAGCAGGCGCTCCAGCTTGTACTTGTTCAGCAGCGCCTTCGCCTCGGCGGCACTGGTGCCCTCCTTGACGGTGATCAGCTTGTCGCGCGGCGTCATGATCTGCGTCACGGGCACGTCGTAGCGCGTCTCGAAGCGCAGGTCACGGCCGGTGACGATGCCCACGACCTTGCCGCCGTCGATGACCGGGAAGCCCGAGATGCCGAGTTGCTCCGACAGGTCGCTCACCTGGCGGACGGTGTGCTGCGGCGTGATGACCACCGGGTCGCGCAGGACGCCCGATTCGTACCGCTTCACCCGCGACACCTCCGCGGCCTGCTGCTTGGGCGTGAGGTTCTTGTGGACGATGCCCATGCCGCCTTCCTGCGCGATCGCGATGGCCAGGCGGGCCTCGGTGACTGTGTCCATGGCGGCGGACACCAGCGGCAGGTTCAGGGTGATGTTCCGGGAGAGGCGGGTCGCGAGGGAAGTGTCCTTGGGGAGGACTTGGGAGAACGCAGGCACCAGCAACACATCGTCGAAGGTGAGCGCATTTCCTAGAAGGCGCATGTCGGGGCTCCAAAAAACGGATTCTACCCGTGTGGAATTTCGCACGCCCCCTCTGGGGGCTTGGTCTCGGCTCCGTAAAGTGCCCATCGGCAAAATAGGTGAGTCGCGCTACACTGCCGCGATGAAAAAGCTTCGTCCCCTCCTCCTCGCGCTGGCCTGCGCGCTGCCCGCGCTCGCCATGGCGCAATGGCAATGGCTGGACAAGGATGGCCGCAAGGTCTTCAGCGACCGCCCGCCACCGTCGGACATCCCGGCGAACCGGGTGTTGAAGCAGCCAGCCGGCAGCAGCGCGGCGCCGGCCGCCGCACCGGCGGACGCCACGGCCGCCCCGGGGGCTGACCCCGCAGCCGCGGGCGCCACCACGACCGCGGCCGCGCCGGCCCAGGCTGCGGCCAGCATGCCCCGGCCCAGCGGCAAGGACAAGGGACTCGAAGCGAAGAAGAAGGAAATGGAAGCCGCCGCGGCCGAAAAGAAGAAGCAGGAAGACGCCAAGTTCGCCCTGGCACGCGCGGAGAATTGCAACCGCGCGAAGTCGAGCAAGGCGACTTTCGACTCCGGCATTCGCATTGCCCGAACCAATGCGAAGGGCGAACGCGAGATTCTTGACGACAAGCAGCGCGACGCCGAGGTCAAGCGCCTCGAAGGCATCATCGCCAAGGAATGCGCCTGAGGCGCGGCACTCAGTAGCCGGGCTTCGCACCCGGCCTTTTCCTGGCGAACAGGCCCGTGGCACGGGCCCCCTGCCCGCGAAACCTTTCGCGCCTGGCGACCTTCGGGTCGACGGCCAGGCCCCGGTAGATCTCCACCCGGTCCCCTTCGCGCAACGGCTGGTCCCAGCCGCATCGGCGCCCCCAGATGCCCACGCTCGCCTGGCCCGGATCGGGCAGGGTCGCCGCGGCGGCCAGGCCGCTGGCGGCCACCGCATCCCGCACGGTGCAGCCCGCCGGCATTTCCAGGTGCCGCTCCAGCACTTCGCGGTGGGCTGGAGAACAGGTGACCGTCACGCGCACGGTCGTCACTGGCCGAAGACCTGCTCGGCACGTTTCACGAAGGCATCGACCAGGTTGCCCGCGATCTTGTCGAACACCGGGCCCACGAGCGTCGCCAGCCCGGGGTTCTTGAACGTGTAGTGCAGCTCCAGCGCCACCTTGCAGGCGCGCTCACCCGGCGCCTTGCCCAGGGGCGTGAACAGCCAGCGGCCGTCCAGCTGGGAAAAGGGCCCGTCGACCAGCTTCATCTTCACTTCGCGCCCCGGGGCGTGGACATTGCGCGTGGTGAAAGTCTGGTGGATGCCGCCGAAAGCGATGCCGATCTGTGCCTTCACGCCGTCCGGCTCCAGCGCCAGGATCGACGCGTGATCGCACCACGGCAGGAATTCCGGGTACTTGGGGATGTCGGTCACCAGGCCGAACATCTCCTCGGCGCTGTACCAGATGAGCACGGATCGGTGGACGTTTTTCATGGAGAATGCTGAGCCCTGCTCCGTGCGGGATTGTAGAGAGTGCTCTGCGCACCCACCTGTCAGCCATGACCCAAAAGAAGAACAACGCCAGCCGCATCGCCGACAACAAGAAAGCCGCCTACAACTACTTCTTCGAGGAGAAGTTCGAGGCCGGCATGGTGCTGCAAGGCTGGGAGGTGAAGGCGCTGCGCGAAGGCAAGGTCCAGCTGACGGACGGCTACGTGGTCATCCGCGAGGGGGAGCTGTACCTGATCGGCTGCCAGATCAACGCGCTCAAGACCGCGTCCACCCATGTCAGCCCCGAGGCGCAGCGCACCAAGAAGCTGCTGATGCACAAGGAGCAGATCCGGCGGCTGATCGGGAAGGTCGAGCAGAAGGGCTACACGCTGGTGCCGCTCAACCTCTACTGGAAAGACAGCAAGGTCAAGTGCGAGATCGCGTTGGCCAAGGGCAAGGCCGAGCACGACAAGCGCGACACCATCAAGGAGCGCGAAGGCAAGCGGGAAGTGGAGCGCGCCATGAAAGAGCGCCACAAGTAGGCCGGGCTCAGTCCAGGTGCCGCAGCGGGTGCGCGTGCGCCGGCCAGGGGCTGTCGAAGTACGCTCCCACCATTTCCGTCACGACTTCCTCGGCCGTCTCCGGGTTCCAGCGCGGCTCATGGTCCTTGTCGATCGCCATGGCCCGGATGCCTTCCATCGTCTCGCTGGCCGTCCCGGGGCGAAGCTGGAAACAACGACGCACGATGCCACGTTCCATCCGCAGTTCGTCCGCGAGCGTCAGGCCGCGGGCGCGCCGCACCTGTTCCAGCGTGACGTTCAGCATCAGTGGAGAGGCCTTGCGCAGCGCATTGGCCGTTTGCGAGACCCACACCCCATCCGGCTCCGCTTCGAGTGCCCTGAGGATGGCGGCCACACTGTGCAGCCCGAAGATGCGGTCGATCTGTTCGCGATGCGGCCCCAGGTGCGGTGTCTCGCCCATGGGAGCCCCCAGCCGCTCACGCACGCCAGGCAATGCGGCCAAGCCGCCGGCGGCGAGTTCCGTCCAGATCGACTCCAGCTCGGCGCTGTTCACGACACCGTCCGCCAGCAGGGCCGCGCATGCATCGTCGCCGCCGAGTGCATGCCCCGTGAGCGCCAGGTATTCGCCCACGCGCCCGGGACAGCGGCCCAGGAACCAGCCGCCGCCCACGTCCGGGAACAGACCGATCAGCGTCTCGGGCATGGCCATGCGGGTACGCTCGGTGACGATGCGCATGCTGTTGGGATTGCCGTGTCCGGAAATGCCCATGCCGCCCCCCATCACGACGCCGTCCAGGAAGACAACGTAGGGTTTCGGGAACCGGTGGATCAGGTGGTTGAGGGCGTATTCCTCGGTGAAGAAATCCTCGAGCCGGGGGTCGCCGGCGAGGACCGCCTGGTGAAAGAAGCGGATGTCGCCTCCGGCGCAGAATGCGCCGAACGGCCCTTCCTTGCCCATGCCCCGGATGGCGACCAGCTTCACCTCATCGTCGTCCCGCCAGGCCAGCAAGGCCGCGGTGAGCGAGCGGATCATGTCCAGGGACAGTGCATTGAGTGCACGCGGACGGTTCAGCGTGATCAATCCCGCCGCCCCCCGCAATTCCACCATGACGTCGCTCATGCCCGCTGCCTCCAACCTACAAGTTCGTTCACCACCAGCGCGCCGATCACCAGCGCGCCACCCGCCAGCACGGTCTGGCTCGGAATTTCATCGGCACCCACCCAGGCGAGCACGATGCCGAAGATGACTTCGAGCAGCGCCAGCAACGCGATCTCCGGCGCCTTCAGCACGCGCGCGCAGACGACAGAGAGCGCGCAGGGGATCGCCAGCTGCACCAGGCCCAGCAACGCGAGCAGTCCGACGTCGTGCGCCGACGCCTGGAACGGCATCGCCAGCGGCAAAGTGGCCAGCGAGGAGATGATGGCGCCGACCAGGACGGCCGGCACGAGATCGATGTCCTGGCCCAGGGCATGTGAGCGCTGCGTGACCGTCCAGTTGATGGCGCCGGCGATCGGCACGCACAGCGCCACGAGCGTGCCGGCGAGCTGACCGCTCTGGAATTGCGCGCCGTACATGTAGGCGATGCCCGCGCCCGCCACGACGATGGCGGTCCAGGTCCGCAGCGGGATCCGGTGGCCGATGAATACCCGTGCAACCAGCGCCGTGAGGAAGGGGCCCAGCGCCAGCGTGACCAGCACGTTGGCCACGCTGGTCAGCGTGAGCGCCACCATGAAGGCGGTGAACATCACGCTCCAGCACAGCCCGGAGACCCACAAGGCCTTGCCGCCGTGCCGGATCTTGGCGAACACTTCGCGCCCCTGGAAGAAGGGCAGGATGACCAGCAGCGACAGCACGGTGAAGAAGCTGCGCCAGAAGGTGATCTCGAAGCTGCGCGCGTGTTCCAGCTGCCGGGTGATGACCCCCGCGATCGACCACATCAGGGTCACGGCCACCATGAGGAAGACGGCCTGGGTGTGGGTGAGCTTCATCCTGCGTTTTCTTCTTCTGTGCGCGCGAAGCCCGAAATCTTACGCGGCTTCGCGCAGGGCGCGCTTGCGCTCATGCTCCTTCAGGTACCGCTTGCGCAGGCGGATCGACTTCGGCGTGATCTCCACCAGCTCGTCGTCCTCGATGAATTCCACTGCGTACTCCAGCGTCAGCATGATGGGCGGCGTGATCTTGATCGCGTCCTCCTTGCCGGAGACGCGGAAGTTGGTCAGCTGCTTCATGCGCACCGCGTTCACGACGAGGTCGTTGTCGCGGCTGTGGATGCCCACGATCATGCCTTCGTAGACCGGGTCCCCGGCCTTCACGAACATGCGGCCGCGGTCTTCCAGCTTGCCGAGGGCGTAGGTCACGATCTCGCCATCGTCCATCGAGATCAGCACGCCGTTCTTGCGGTTGGCGATCTCGCCCTTGTACGGCTCGTAGCCGTCGAAGATGTTCGACGCCAGGCCGGTGCCGCGGGTGAGGTTCAGGAATTCGTTCTGGAAGCCGATCAGCCCCCGCGCGGGAATCCGGTATTCCAGGCGCACGCGGCCGCGGCCGTCCGGTTCCATGTTCACCAGGTCGCCCTTGCGCTCGCCCAGTGCCTGCATCACGCCACCCTGGTGGCCCTCCTCCAGGTCCACGGTCAGCAGTTCGATCGGCTCCAGGCGCTGCCCGCCCTCCTCCTTGAAGACCACGCGCGGCTTGGAGACGGCCAGCTCGTAGCCTTCGCGCCGCATGTTCTCCAGCAGGATGGTCAGGTGCAGTTCACCGCGGCCGGAGACTTCGAACACGCCCTCCTCGTCGGTGTCCTTCACGCGCAGCGCCATGTTGGACTGCAGTTCCCGCTCGAGGCGGTCACGGACCTGGCGGCTGGTGATGAACTTGCCTTCGCGGCCGGCGAGGGGCGAGGCGTTGACCTGGAAGTTCATGGTCAGCGTCGGCTCGTCCACCTTCAGCATGGGCAGGGGCTTCGGATTCAGGGGGTCCGTGATCGTCACGCCGAGGGCGATGTCCTCGATGCCGGAGACCAGCACGATGTGGCCCGGGTACGCCTCTTCGCCGGGCTGCAGCTGGTGGCGCTCCAGGCCTTCGAAGGTCATCACGTTGTTGATGCGGCACTTCACCGGCGTGGCGTCCGGGCCGGCCATCATCACGACATCCATCGGGCACTTCAAGGTGCCCTCGTTGATGCGGCCGACGCCGATGCGGCCCAGGTAAGTGGAGTAATCCATGCTGGAAATCTGCAGCTGCAGCGGCGCGGCGACGTCGCCGGCGTGCGCGGGCACGTGCTGCAGCACCGTGTCGAACAGGGGGGCGAGGTCCTCGCCCCATTTCTCGCCGGGCGTGCCTTCCTTCAGGGTGGCCCAGCCGTTCAGCCCGGAGGCGTACACCACGGGGAAATCGAGCTGTTCATCGGTGGCACCCAGCTTGTCGAAGAGGTCGAACGCCGCGTTGATCACGTAGTCGGGGCGCGAGCCGGGCCGGTCAACCTTGTTCACCACCACGATCGGCTTCAGGCCCAGGGCCAGCGCCTTCTTCGTGACGAAGCGGGTCTGCGGCATCGGGCCCTCGACCGCGTCGATCAGCAGCACCACGCCGTCGACCATCGACAGCGCACGCTCCACTTCGCCGCCGAAGTCGGCGTGGCCGGGCGTGTCGACGATGTTGATGTGCGTGCCCTTCCAGCTGACCGCGCAGTTCTTGGCCAGGATGGTGATGCCGCGTTCACGCTCGATGTCGTTGCTGTCCATCACGCGCTCCGTCACCTTCTCGTTTTCGCGGAAGGTGCCGCTCTGGCGCAGCAGCTGGTCCACCAGGGTGGTCTTGCCGTGGTCGACGTGCGCGATGATGGCGATGTTTCGGATCTGTTGGTTGCTCATGATGTGCTCTGCAGGATTTGTTGGATTTCGGTGGGGGCGAGCAGCCGCCCCGGGATCAGTTCGCCGGCCTTGACGTGCGCCGTACCGAGCAAGGCGCGCGGTTCATGGCCATAGACGGCCACGGTTCGTTCGTCCGGCCACTCACCCCGGCGCCGCAGGCCGGAGAGGAAGCGCCCCGCATTTTCGGGGTCGAGCGTGACGGCCGTGTGATCCGGCAGCAGCGCCTGGACCGGGAGCAAGGCTGCGCGACGGGCGTCTTCGCTCATCGCCTCCAGCTGTTCCAGCGTCACGCACTGCGCCACGTCGAACGGACCGGTGGCGAGGCGCCGCAGCGCGATGAGGGAGGCACCACAGCCCAGCGCTTCGCCGATGTCTTCGGCCAGCGTGCGGATGTAGGTGCCCTTGCTGACCTTGGCGACGATGCGCAGCGTGGGCGCGTCCTTGTCGGTGGCCAGCGCCAGGTTCAGCTCGTGGATGTGCACGTCGCGCGCCTCACGCACGACTTCGACACCCGCACGGGCGTATTCGTAGAGGGCCTTGCCATCGCGCTTGAGCGCGCTGTACATGGGCGGCACCTGCTGGAGTGCGCCCAGGAACCGGCCCCGCACCTCGGCCAGCTTGCCGGGGGCGATGCGCGGCACGTCCCTCTCCTCGATCACTTCACCTTCGGCATCGCCGGTGGTGGTGCGGACGCCCAGGCGGGCGACGGCCTCATAGGTCTTGTCGGCGTCGAGGTGGAGTTGGCTGAACTTGGTGGCGGCCCCGAAGCAAAGCGGCAGCACGCCGGTCGCCATGGGATCAAGCGTGCCGGTGTGGCCGGCCTTTTCCGCCCGCAGCAGCCATTTGGCCTTCTGCAGCGCATCGTTGCTGGAGAGACCCAGCGGTTTGTCGAGCAGCAACACCCCATGCACAGGGCGCCGCTGCACCCTGGTGCGTGGCGCGTTCAAGGCTACTCCTCCTTGGAACGGGAAGAGACCGCCTTGGCGATCAGGGCGTTCATGTCGGCCGCGCGCTCGGTGGTGCGGTCGAACTGGAAGTGCAGCGTGGGCACCGTGTGGATGTGCAGCCGCTTGAACAGGCCGTTGCGCAGAAAGCCGGCGGCCTGGCTCAGGGCCTCCTGCGTCTCTTCCGGGTCACCGGTGAGGATGCTGTAGAAGACCTTGGCATGGGCGTAGTCGGGCGTGACTTCCACCGCGTTGATGGTCACCATGCCCACCCGCGGGTCCTTCAGCTCGCGCGCGATCAGCTCCGACAGATCGCGCTGGATCTGGTCGGCGATCTGGAAACCGCGGTTGGGTGAGGAGGACCTTTTCTTCATCAAACACAAGGACGAGGCTCGCGCAGCGAGCCTCGTTTCCTGTTGGGCGTTATAGCGTACGGGCGATCTCTTTCACCTCGAAGAATTCGAGCTGGTCGCCTTCCTTGATGTCGTTGTAGTTCTTCAGCTTGATACCGCACTCGAAGCCTTCCTTGACTTCGCGCACGTCGTCCTTCACGCGCTTGAGCGATTCGAGCTCGCCCGTGTAGATGACGACGTTGTCGCGCAGCAGGCGGAAATGCGCGCTGCGGGTGACCACGCCGGAGGTGACCATGCAACCGGCCACCGTGCCGATCTTGGAGGCCACGAAGACGGTGCGAATCTCGGCGGAGCCGATGACTTCTTCCTTCTTCTCCGGAGCCAGCATCCCGGACATGGCGACCTTCAGCTCGTCCACGGCGTCATAGATGATGCTGTAGTAGCGGATGTCGACGCCATTGCCTTCGGCGGTCTTGCGCGCGCCCGAATCGGCACGCACGTTGAAGCCGATGATCAGCGCCTTGGAGGCGATGGCCAGGTTCACGTCGGACTCGCTGATCGCGCCCACCGCGGCGTACACCATCTGCACCTTGACCTCGTCGGTCGAGAGCTTGAGCAGCGACTGCGCGAGCGCTTCCTGCGAGCCCTGCACGTCGGCCTTGATGATGATCGGCACGGTCTTGACCTCGCCGGCCGTCATGTCGGTGAACATGTTTTCCAGCTTGGCGGCCTGCTGCTTGGCCAGCTTGGTGTTGCGGAACTTGCCGGCACGGTAGGTCGCGATTTCGCGCGCACGGCGCTCGTCGGTCATCACCATGAATTCGTCGCCCGCCTGCGGCACTTCGGTCAGGCCCTGGATCTCCACCGGAATCGAGGGGCCGGCCGATTTGATCGACTTGCCGTTCTCGTCCAGCATGGCGCGCACGCGGCCGAAGGTCTGGCCGGCCAGCACGACGTCGCCCACTTTCAGCGTGCCGGACTGCACCAGCACGGTGGCGACCGGGCCGCGGCCCTTGTCCAGCTGCGCCTCGATGACCAGGCCCTTGGCCAGGGAATCGACGGGCGCCTTCAGTTCGAGCACTTCGGCCTGCAGCAGCACCTGCTCCAGCAGGGCGTCGATGCCCGCGCCCGTCTTGGCGGACACCGGGACGAACGGCGACTCGCCACCGTACTCTTCCGGCACGACCTGCTCGGCCACCAGTTCCTGCTTCACGCGGTCGAGGTTGGCATCCGGCTTGTCGATCTTGTTGATGGCGACCACGATCGGCACACCCGCCGCTTTCGCGTGCTTGATGGCTTCCTTGGTCTGCGGCATCACGCCGTCGTCCGCCGCCACCACCAGGATGACGATGTCGGTCGCCTGCGCGCCGCGCGCCCGCATGGCGGTGAACGCCTCGTGGCCCGGGGTGTCCAGGAACGAGATCATGCCGCGCGGGGTTTCCACGTGATAGGCACCGATGTGCTGGGTGATGCCGCCGGCTTCGCCCGCGGCGACCTTGGCGCGCCGGATGTAATCCAGCAGCGAGGTCTTGCCGTGGTCGACGTGGCCCATCACCGTGACGACCGGTGCGCGCGACACGGATTCGACGTCCTGCTGGGCGGTGTCGTCCTCGGTGAACGCTTCCGGGTCGTCCAGCGCGGCCGTCACCGCCTTGTGGCCCATTTCCTCGACCACGATCATGGCCGTGTCCTGGTCCAGCGACTGGTTGATGGTGACCAGCTGGCCCATCTTCATCAGCGACTTGATGACCTCGGAGGCCTTGATCGCCATCTTGTGGGCGAGCTCGGCGACCGTGATCGTTTCCGGCACGTGCACTTCGAGCACGCGCGCTTCGACCGGTGCGGAGGACTGCGAATCGTCGCGGTGATCCCGGTGGTCCTTGCGGCCACGCGGGCCGCCTCGCCAGGAATTGCGCCCGACGCCGCCGGACGAATCGCCGCGGGTCTTGATTTCCTTCTTCTTGGCCGGATCGTTCGCCCAGCTGGACGACAGCTTGGCGGACTTCACTTCCTTGCCGGCACCCGGGCCCGACGGAGCGGGCGCGGCTCCAGGCGCGCGCACCGGCGTCGCCGGCTTGTGCAGCGTGCCCTTGACGCCCGGCTTCGCGGGTTCCGGCGCCTTGGCGACCGGCTTCTCCGGTGCCTTCGCGACCAGCACCTTCTTGGGCGCGGACATCATGGACCGGATCGCGGCGGCCTCGGCTTCGGCCTTGCGGCGGCGGTCGCCGAGGTCCTGGGCGCGCGCAGCTTCCTCGTCGGCGCGGGCCTTGGATTCGGCGGCAGCCTTGTCGCGGGCTTCCTGCTGCGCCTTGGCCACGGCTTGAGCGGCCTCGTCGGCAGCGGCCTTGGCGGCCGTGACGCCTGCCTGGGCGTTGGCCACGTCGTCGGCCTGCTTGGCGACGTACTGCGCCGCCCGGACGTCTGCGGCCTGCTGTGCTTCTTCGTTGGCGCGCGCGCGGGCTTCCTGCTCTTCGCGCTCGCGGCGCTTGGCGGCCAGCTCTTCCTCCTGGCGGCGGATCAGTTCGGCCTGGCGGCGCGCTTCTTCCTCGCGGCGGACCAGCTCGGCCTGGTCCACCCCAGGGGGGGCGGGCGGCTGGGCGGCTTCGGGCGCTTCCACCACGGTGGTGTCGGAGCCGTCGTCACGCTTGACGAAAGTGCGCTTCTTGCGCACTTCCACCTGGATCGTGCGCGCCTTGCCGCTCGAATCGGCCTGCTTGATCTCGCTGGTGGACTTCTTCACCAGGGTGATCTTCTTGCGTTCGGCCGTGGCGGTGCCGTGGCTGGCCTGGAGGTAGCCCAGCAGCTTCTGCTTGTCCGCATCGGTGAGCGAATCGGTCGGGGCGGACTTGGCCACGCCGGCGCTCTTCAGCTGCTCCAGCAGCTGGTCGGGGGATTTCTTGAGTTCGCTCGCGAACTCGGCGACGGTGGTACTCGACATGTGTTCTCAGTTCCTCCCGCTCATTCCTGGGTCGCCGTGGCACCGGTGAACCAGTGCTCGCGGGCTTTCATGATCAGCGACTTGGCCTCGTCCGTGGACTGGCCGGTGATGTCGGTGAGTTCGTCCAGGGCCAGGTCGGCCAGGTCATCGCGGGTGTGCACGCCGGACTCGGCGAGCTTGGCGATCAGCGTGGGCGTCAGGCCGTCGAGGTCACGCAGGTCCTGCGAGACTTCTTCCACGCTTTCCTCGCGCGCGATATCCATGGTCAGCAAGGCATCCTTGGCGCGGGTGCGCAGTTCGTTGACGGTGTCCTCGTCGAAGCTTTCGATCTCCAGCATCTCTTCGATGGGCACGTATGCCACCTGCTCGAGACCGGTGAAACCCTCGACGATCAGGATGTCGGCGATTTCCTCGTCCACATCCAGCTTTTCCATGAACAGCGCGCGCAGGCCGGATTGCTCCTCGGCCTGCTTCTGGGCCGACTCGTTCGCGTCCATGATGTTGATCTTCCAGCCTGTCAGCTCGCTGGCCAATCGCACGTTCTGGCCGCCGCGGCCGATGGCGATGGCGAGGTTCTCCTCGTCGACCACCACGTCCATGGCATGCTTTTCCTCGTCCACCACGATGGAGGAGACGTTGGCCGGCGCCAGCGCGCCGATCACGAACTGCGCGGGGTCCTCGGACCACAGCACGATGTCGACGCGCTCGCCGGCGAGTTCGTTGGTGACGGCGTTGACGCGCGAGCCACGCACGCCGACGCAGGTGCCGATGGGGTCCACCCGCTTGTCGTGCGACAGCACGGCGATCTTGGCGCGGGAACCGGGGTCGCGGGCGCAGCTCTTGATCTCCAGCAGGCCCTGTTCGATCTCGGGCACTTCCTGGCGGAACAGCTCCATCATGAATTCCGGGGCCGAACGCGACAGGATGATCGGTGCGCCGCGCAGCGTCAGGTCGACTTCCATGATCATGGCGCGCACGCGGTCGCCGTTGCGCAGGTTCTCCTTGGGGATCATCTCGCCGCGGCGCAGGCGCCCTTCGACGCGGCCGCTCTCGACGATGATGTCGCCCTTGTCGAGGCGCTTGACGGTGCCCACGAAGATCTTGTCGCCCCGCGACATGAAGTCGTTCAGCAGCATCTCGCGCTCGGCGTCGCGGATCTTCTGCAGGATGACCTGCTTGGCGGCCATCGCACCGATGCGCCCGATCGGCACCGATTCGACGCCTTCCTCGATGTATTCGCCTTCCTCGACGTCCGCGATGCGGTCCTTCGCGTCCATCAGGAGTTCTTCGGCGTCGGGGTTCTGCAGGCCGGCGTCGTCCGGCACCACCAGCCAGCGGCGGAAGGTCTCGTAGTTGCCGCTGTCGCGGTCCACGGCCACACGGATGTCGACTTCGCCCTGGTAGAGCTTCTTGGTGGCCTGGGCGAGCGCGGCCTCGACCGCGCCGAACACGACGTCGCGTTCCACGTTCTTCTCGCGCGAGATGGCGTCCACCAGCATCAACAGTTCGCGATTCATTTCCCTTGCTCCTGCACCCCGGGGCGCTTGCGCCCCTTGAAATCCACAATCGGTGCCAGCCGTGCTTCCTTCAGCTCGTCCAGCGTAAAACCCAGAACCTGCAGCGGTGCAGGCCCCTTCTTCTTGCTCACCTTCCGGCCCGGGGCGGGCTCGGGCTCATCGCTCCAGACCACCTGCCAGCCGGCCTCGGCCCGCTCCAGCGTGCCGCGGAACTTGCGGCGGTTCGCCGCCACCTGGGCCGCGCCCTCGACCGCATTGGCCGCCTTTGCCGCAGCGCCGATCGGCGCCTTCAGGGTGACGTCGACCACCTCGCCGGCAAACCGCTCGAAATCCCGCTCGCTGCGTAACGGCCGGTCGATGCCCGGCGATGACACTTCCAGCCGCTGGTAGTCGACTTCCTCGACTTCCAGCGTGTACTGCAACTGCCGCGTGACCTTTTCACAGTCTTCGACGTTCACCGTCGCTTCGGACCCCGGCTGCCATGGCAGGTCGATCGTCACCCGCAAGGTGCCCCCGGCGGAGCGTTCGAGCTCCACCAGTTCGTAGCCGAGGCCGGCCACGGTCTGGGCGACGATGTCTTGCAGTGCCACTTGCGCTTGCGCTAATCTTCGGAAGTCTTCGAAATCTTTTCGGAAACCGGTGAACCAAAAAAAACGGGCGGTTGGTAATCCGCCCGTTTGGTCGTCAGGCCGGTATTGTATCGCCTAACGCGTTGATTCGCAACGCGTTCGAGGCAACTTGCCCCTGGCGTCAGGCCGCGGCGGCCACCAGGGTGCGGGTGTAGGCCTCACGCGGCTTTTCCAGCACCTGCTCGACCGTGCCGGACTCCACGACTTGCCCGTCCTTCATGACGAGCACATGGTGCGCCATGGCCCGGATCACGTCGACGTCGTGGGTGATCAGCAGGTAGCTGAGACCCTTCTCACGTTGCAGCCGCTGCAGCAATTTCAAGACCTGCTGCTGGATGGTGACGTCGAGGGCGCTGGTCGGCTCGTCCAGCACCAGCACCTTCGGCCCGACGATCAGGGCCCGGGCGATGGCGAGCCGCTGGCGCTGGCCGCCGGAAAACTCGTGCGGATAGCGCGACAGCAGGCCGGGGAACTGGGCTTCCGCGAGCCCAACGTCCGCCAAGGCCAGGATCACGCGGTCCCGGCGCTGCTCCAGGTTCAGGGTGGGCTCGTGCACCAGCAGGCCTTCGCCGACGATCTCCTCCACGGTCATCCGGGGGGACAGCGAGGAAAATGGGTCCTGGAACACCACCTGGACCAGCCGGCGGATCGCCCGGTTTCCGGCAGCGCCCGGGCCCCACTGCGTGGCCACCACTTCCAGCGCGCCTTGGTGGGGCACGAGCCCCAGCGCCGCCAGCGCCAGCGTGGACTTGCCGGAGCCCGATTCACCGACGATCCCCAGCGTGCCGCCCGCCGGCACGTCGAAATCGGCGCCCCGCACCGCGATGAACTCACCCTTGCGGAACCAGCCGGAGAATCCGGCGATGCGCGTGGAATAGCCGACCCGCAGCGCCCTGGCCTTCATGACGGCGGGGGCGCGGGCCGCCGGGGCGTCGACGTCCCGGGCCGGCCGGCTGTCGATCAGCCGCCGCGTGTAGGGATGCTCCGGCTTCGCGAAGACCTCCTGGACCGGGCCCTGCTCCACAAGGTGCCCGTTCTCCATCACCGCCACCCGGTCGGCAAAGCGGCGCACGAGGTTCAGGTCGTGGGTGATCAGGAGGACCGCCATGCCCGTTTGCCGCTGCAGGTCGGCCAGGAGGTCCAGGATCTGCTGGCGCAGCGTGACGTCGAGGGCGGTCGTTGGCTCATCGGCCAGCAACAGGCGCGGCCGGCATGCGAGGGCCATGGCGATCATGGCCCGCTGCCGCTGGCCGCCGGAAAGCTGGTGGGGATAGTCGTGGGCGCGCCGTGCCGGCTCAGGGATGCCCGTCGCAGCCAGCGCCTCCACGGCACCATCCCAGGCCTGGCGCGCCGAGACCCCCTGCTTGAGCTGGAGGACTTCGGCGATCTGGTTGCCGATCGTGTAGACCGGGTTCAGGGCTGTCATGGGCTCCTGGAAGATCATGGCGATGTCCCGCCCGCGGATGCCCAGCAGCTCCCGCTCCGGCGCCTGCAGCAACTCCACGGCCGCCGGCGTGCCATCGGCCGCCGCCAGCCTGGCTGAGCCCGACAGCTGGGCGTTCTGCACCAGCCGGACCAGGCTGAGCGCGGTCACCGTCTTCCCGGAGCCGGATTCGCCGACCAGCGCGAGCTTTTCACCGGGCTGGATGGAGAAGCTGACCCCATGCACGACTTCCTTGCCGCCGAAGGCGACGCGGAGGTCCCGGACGTCGATCAAGGGCGCGCTCACGCGTCGGCCTTCCGCGGGTCCAGGGCGTCGCGCAGCGCGTCCCCCATGAACGTGAGGAGCAGCAGGGTGATCACCAGCACCGCGAAAGTCGAGAGTGAAATCCACCAGGCGTCGATGTTGTTCTTGCCCTGGCTCAGCAATTCGCCCAGGGAGGGCGTTCCGGGCGGAACACCCAGACCCAGGAAATCCAGGGAGGTCAGCGCCAGGATCGCGCCACTCATGCGGAAAGGCAGGAAGGTGATGACGGGCGTCATGCTGTTGGGGAGGATGTGCTTCCACATGATCCGGCCGTTGCCCACGCCCAGCGCGCGTGCCGCGCGCACATAGTCCATTTGCCGGTTGCGCAGGAACTCGGCGCGGACGTAGCTTGAAAGACCCGTCCAGCCGAACAGCGAGAGCAGGATCAGCAGCAGCGCGACGCTCGGCGAGAAGATGGCGCTGAAGATGATCAGCAGGTACAGCTCAGGCATAGAGTCCCAGATTTCGATGAAGCGCTGGAGCGTGAGATCGACCTTGCCGGCGAAGAAGCCCTGGATGGCGCCGGAGATGACGCCGATGGCCACCCCGGTCATCGTGAGCGCAAGCGCGAACAGCGCACTCAGGCGGAAGCCGTAGATCAGCTGCGCCAGCATGTCGCGGCCCCGGTCGTCGGTGCCCAGCAGGTTGGCGCGCGTCGGCTTCGAGGGATTGGGTTCCTTCGCGAAATAATTCAGCGTCTTCGGCCCATAGGGGTTGGGCGGATAGATCGACCAGTTGCCCTCCTTCGAGATCTGCTGCCGGATGAAGGGGTCCAGGAAATCGGTTTCCGTCTCGAAGTCGCCGCCGAATGTCTTCTCGGGGTAGCTGGTGACCAGGGGGAAGTAGAAATTGCCGTTGTACCGGACCACCCAGGGCTTGTCGTTGGAGATCAGCTCCGCGAACAGGCTCAACACCAGCAGGGTGACGAAGATCACCAGGCTCCAGAAGCCCAGCTTGTTGCGCTTGAAGCGGCGCCAGGCCCGCCGGCCCGGCGAGAGGTGGACCGGCGGAGCCTCAGTCGAACTTGACACGCGGATCCACCCAGACATACATGAGGTCGCTCATCAGCTTCGTCACGAGCCCGATCAACGTAAAGAGATAGAGCGTGCCGAGCACCACCGGATAGTCGCGGCGGATCACGCTTTCGAAACTGAGAAGGCCCAGGCCGTCGAGGGAGAACAGCGTCTCGATCAGGAGCGACCCTGTGAAGAAAGCGCCCAGGAACGCCGCCGGGAACCCGGCGATGATCGGCATCAGCGCGTTGCGGAACACGTGCTTCCAGAGGACGCGCCGCTCATCCAGGCCCTTCGCCCGCGCCGTCAACACGTATTGCTTGCGGATCTCTTCCAGGAACGAATTCTTGGTCAGCATCGTCGTCACCGCGAAGCTGCCCACCACCATCGCCGTGACCGGCAAGGTGATGTGCCACAGGTAGTCCACCACCTTGGCGCCCCAGCTGAGTTCCTCCCAGTTGCTCGACGTGAGGCCGCGCAGCGGGAACCACTGCAGTTGCCCCCCGAAGATGACCAGCAGCGCCACCCCCAACACGAAACCCGGGATGGCATAGCCAACGAGGACGAGCACCGTCGTGACCAGGTCGAAGCGCGTTCCGGCGCGCACGGCCTTGGCGACGCCGAGCGGCACGGCGATCAGGTAGCTGATGAAGAAGGTCCAGAGCCCGAGGCTGATGGAGACCGGCAGCTTCTCGCGGATCAGCTGCCAGACGTCCTTGTTCTGGAAGAAGCTCTTGCCGAGGTCAAAGCGGGCGTATTGCCCCAGCATCTGGACGAATCGTTCGGGCGCGGGCTTGTCGAAGCCGTAAAGGGCCTTGATCTGCTCGACCCGTTTGGGATCCACCCCCTGCCCGCCGCGGTAGCTGAACGTCCCGCCCTCACCGCCCTGCCCCGCCCGGGCCTCGGCCATGTACTGCTCCACCGGTCCTCCAGGCACAAACTGGGTCACGACGAAAGTGATCAGCAGGACGCCGAGCAGCGTCGGCAGCATGAGAAGGAGCCGCTTGAGGATGTACGAGGCCATCTAGTTCGGCGCTCCTTCCTTGGCCCACCACGTATCGATGGCCCAGGCTTCACCCTGCGCGTAGGGCGGCATCGAGGCGGGAATCTGCAGGCGCCAGGCGTTGTACACGATGCGGTGCGTGCCGGCCGTCCATTGCGGGATCAGGATGTGCATGTGGGAGATGGTGCGCTCCAGCGCGCGGCACGCGGGGATGAGTTCCGCCTTGGTCTTGGCGCTGGTCATCCGGGCCAGCATGGCATCGACGGCGGGACTCTTGACACCGGTGAGGTTGCCGGACTCCTCGGTGTCGGCCGCTTTGCTGCCGAACAGGTCGGCGTACTCCTGGCCCGGCGTGTGCGTGCCCTGGTAGGCCAGCGAGGTGATCTCGAACTGGAATTTTTGCAGCCGCTGCTGGTAGAGGGCGAAGTCCGCCTGGCGGAAGTTGAGCCTGATGCCCAGTTTCTCGAGGTTGCGCTGCCATGGCGATAGCGTGCGGACGCCCCCTTCATTGCTATCGAGGTATTCCAGCACGAGCGGCTCGCCCTTCGCATTGCGCAGGACGCCGTCCTTGATTTCCCAGCCGGCCTGCTTCAGCAGGTCGCGCGCGCGCCGCAGGTTGTCGCGCAACGTGGTCGCCCCGTCGGTCCTTGGCGGCTCGTACATCGGGCCGAAGGCGGCATCCGGGATCTTGCCGCGCCAGGGTTCCATCACGGCCAGCTCCTCCGGGCCGGGCAATCCGTTGGCCTGGCAATCGGTGTTCATGAACAGGCCGCGCACGCGCTGGTACGAGTTGTAGAACATCTGCCGGTTCATGTACTCGTAGTCCATGGCGAGCCCGAGCGCTTCGCGCACGCGCGCATCCTTCAGCTTCGGACTTCGCGTGTTCAGCGTGTAGCTCTGGAAGCCCGCCGGCAGCTTGTGCCGGAACTCGCCCTTGACCAGCTCGCCCTTGTCGAATTTCTTGCCATTGACGCGGCGCGCCCAGTCGCCGGCGGAGAAGAAGCGCATCAGGTCGAATTCGCCGGCCTTCAGCGCTTCAAGTCGGGCGGTGTTGTCCTTGTAGATCTTGACGGTGATGCGTTCGAAGTTGGAGCTGCCGCGCCGCACGTTCAGGTCCCGCGCCCAGTAGTTCGGGTCGCGCACATAGGTGATGTCCTTGCCGAAGCGCACCGGACCGATCTTGTAGGCCCCGCTGCCGATGGGCGTGTCCATCACCACCTGGTCGAAAGTCTTGCCGGCCCCCCATTTGCGGCTGAAGATCGGGTAGCCGCCGACGGTGAGCGGCATTTCCCGGTTCAGGCGCTTGAAGCGGAAGCGCACGGTGCGGTCGTCCAGCACGTCCAGGCCGGCCAGGTCCTCCAGTGAGGTCTTGTACGCCGGCGAGGTGTACTTGCCGAGCAGCGTGTCGAAGCTGTGCTTCACGTCCTGGGCCAGCACGGGGTCACCGTTGTGGAAACGCGCCTCCTTGCGCAGGCGGAAGGTCGCCGCGAGACCATCGGGCGACACGGAAACATCCTCGGCCAGCAAGCCGTAGCCCGAGCCCACGTCGTCCTGCGCACCCGACAGCAGGCTGTCGAACAACAGGCCCGAGAGATAGGCCGGCGCGTTGCCCTTGATCGTGAACGGGTTGTACTTGTCGAAGGTGGACACCCGCAGGTTGCTGACGAGCCGCAGTTCGCCGCCCTTCGGCGCCTTCGGATTGACGTAGGCGAAGTGCGCGAAATCGGGGGGGTACTTCAGGTCGCCCCACAGCGCGTAGCCATGGGCCGCCCAGGCCGCCGGGCTCAGCCCGCAGGCCAACAGGAGAAGCAAACCTCGCATGCGACAATTCTGCCGAGTTTTTACATGCGAGAGACCCATGGGCTTCCTGTCTGGCAAGAAATTGTTGATCACCGGCGTCCTGTCGAACCGGTCCATCGCCTACGGCATCGCCAAGGCGTGCCACCAGCAGGGGGCCGAACTCGCCTTCAGCTACGTGGGGGAACGGTTCAAGGACCGCATCGCCGAGTTTGCATCGGATTTCGGCTCCAGCCTGATCTTCGACTGCGATGTGGGCGATGATGCACAGATCGAGAAGCTCTTCCAGGACCTCGCGGCCACCTGGCCCAGGTTCGACGGCTTCGTGCACAGCATCGGCTACGCGCCCCGTGAAGCCATCGCAGGCGACTTCCTCGATGGACTGTCCCGGGAAGCCTTCAGGATCGCGCACGACATCAGTGCCTACAGCTTCCCCGCCATGGCCAAGGCGGCCCTGCCCTACCTCAACCAGAAGTCGGCGCTGCTCACGCTGACCTATCTCGGTGCCATCCGCACCGTGCCCAACTACAACACGATGGGCCTGGCCAAGGCTTCGCTGGAAGCCTCGGTGCGCTATCTGGCCGAATCGATGGGGCCCAAGGGCATCCGCGTGAACGGCATCAGCGCCGGGCCGATCAAGACGCTGGCGGCCAGCGGGATCAAGGGCTTCGGCAAGATCCTGTCCGTGGTGGCCGAAGCCTCGCCGATCCGCCGCAACGTCACCATCGAGGACGTCGGCAACGTCGCCGCTTTCCTGCTGAGCGACCTGGCGGGCGGCGTCACCTCGGAGATCACGTACGTCGACGGCGGGTTCAGCCACGTGGTCGGCGGAATCGCCGAACCGGCGTAGCTGGCTTCTTCGCGGCCACCGCGGAACCGGGTTTGCCGGGCCGCGGGTGGCGCCCCCTTGAGGGGGAAGCGCCGTAAGCGCTCCGGGGGTGGGCCTATTTCACGCAGTCCGCGAAGTACTGCATCTTGCCGTCGGCGCCCACCTCGCCGACCAGGCCGTGGATGTCCGTCTCGAAGCCCGGGCACTCGGCGTTGAACTCGCGTGAGAACTTCAGGTAGTCCACGATCCGCTTGTTGAAGACTTCGCCCGGGATCAGCAGCGGGATGCCCGGGGGATACGGCGTCACCAGGCTGGTGGTGATGCGTCCTTCCAGGTCGTCGATGGCCACGCGCTCGGTCTTGCGGTGGGCGATGTGGGCGAAGGCGTCGCTCGGCTTCATGGCCGGCTGCAGGTCCGACAGGTAGATCTCGGTCGACAGCCGCGCGATGTCGTACTTGGCGTAGAGCTCGTGCACGTGCTGGCACAGGTCGGCCAGGCCCATGCGCTCGTAGCGCGGGAAGCGCTGGCAGAACTCCGGCAGGATGCGCCACATCGGCTGGTTCTTGGCGTAGTCGTCCTTGAACTGCTGCAGCGCCGACAGCAGCGTGTTCCAGCGGCCCTTGGTGATGCCGATGGTGAACAGGATGAAGAAGCTGTAGAGCCCCGTCTTCTCCACGATGATCCCGTGCTCCGCGAGGAACTTGGTGACGATGGAAGCCGGGATGCCGGTCTTGGCGAACTTGCCGTTCAGGTCGAGCCCGGGCGTCACGATGGTGGACTTGATCGGGTCCAGCATGTTGAACCCCTCGGCCAGGTTGCCGAAGCCGTGCCACTTGGCGGTGCGCGCCTCGCCCTTGATGATCCAGTCGTCCGCGCGCCCCATGCCGTCGTCGGTCAGCTTGTCCGGGCCCCAGACCTTGAACCACCAGTCCTGCTTGCCGTACTCGCCCTCCACCTTGCGCATGGCGCGGCGGAAGTCCAGGGCCTCGAGGATGCTCTCCTCCACCAGCGCGGTGCCGCCGGGTGGCTCCATCATCGCGGCGGCCACGTCGCAGCTGGCGATGATGGCGTACTGCGGGCTGGTCGAGGTGTGCATCAGGTACGCCTCGTTGAACAGGTGCCGGTCCAGCTTGTTCTCGACGGCGTCCTGCACCAGCACGTGGCTGGCCTGGCTGATGCCGGCCAGCAGCTTGTGGATGGACTGCGTGGAATAGACCAGCGACTTCTGCGGCCGCGGCCGCTTCTTGCCCATGGCGTGGAAACTGCCGTAGAAAGGGTGGAAGCAGGCGTGCGGAATCCAGGCCTCGTCGAAGTGCAGCGCCTCCACGTAGCCGTCCAGCATGGACTTGATGGTCTCGGTGTTGTACAGGACGCCGTCGTAGGTGGACTGCGTCAGCGTCAGGATGCGGGGCTTCACCGTCTCCGGGTCGACGCCGGCCAGCAGCGGATTGGCCTTGATCTTCTTCCTGATGGACTCCGGGGTGAACTCGCTCTGCGGGATCGGCCCGATGATGCCGAAGTGGTTGCGCGTCGGCTTCAGGAAGACCGGGATCGCCCCGGTCATGATGATCGAGTGCAGGATCGACTTGTGGCAGTTGCGGTCCACCACCACCACGTCGCCCGGCGCCACCTCGTGGTGCCACACCATCTTGTTCGACGTGCTGGTGCCATTGGTGACGAAGAAGCAGTGGTCGGCGTTGAAGATCCGCGCCGCGTTGCGCTCGCTGGCCGCGACCGGGCCGGTGTGGTCCAGCAGCTGGCCGAGTTCATCCACCGCGTTGCAGACGTCGGCCCGCAGCATGTTCTCGCCGAAGAACTGGTGGAACATCTGTCCCACCGGGCTCTTCAGGAAGGCGACGCCGCCGGAGTGGCCCGGGCAGTGCCAGGAATAGGAGCCGTCCTCGGCGTAGTCCAGCAGCGCCTTGAAAAACGGCGGCTGGATGCCCTCCAGGTAGCTCTTGGCCTCCCGCATGATGTGGCGCGCCATGAACTCCGGCGTGTCCTCGTACATGTGGATGAAGCCATGCAGCTCGCGCAGGATGTCGTTGGGGATGTGCCGCGACGTCTTGGTTTCCCCGTAGACGTAGATCGGCACCTCCAGGTTCTTGCGGCGCACCTCCTCGATGAAGCTGCGCAGGTTCAGCACCGCCGGGTCCAGGTCGGGCCCGGGGGTGAACTCCTCGTCGTCGATCGACAGGATGAAGGCGCTGGCCCGGCTTTGCTGCTGCGCGAACTGCGAGAGGTCGCCGTAGCCCGTGACGCCCAGCACCTCGAAGCCTTCCGCCTCGATGGCCTGCGCCAGCGCGCGGATGCCCAGCCCGGAGGTGTTCTCCGAACGGTAGTCTTCGTCGATGATGACGATGGGGAAGCGGAATTTCATGGCCGCGAGTGTATGCAATTTCGCGTGACCGCCGTGCGCCCGCGCATCCGCCAGCCAGGATGGCCGGGCCGCCGCCCCTCAGCGTGGCCGGTGGACCCGCACCACTTCCCGCGTCCAGCTGTCGTCGCGGCCGTTGGGCAGGCGCGCCTTTCGCACCAGCTTGACCACCGCGCCGTTGCTGTTGACCCAGATCGTGCCCGTCCCGAAGACGCCGGACTGCGTGCGCAGGCTCGATTCGATGCGGTAGGCCTTCAACGTGCCGACCGGGATGGTCACATCCTCGTAGGCCACCACCTTCATGTCCTGCTCGACCCAGCCCTTGTAGCCGTTGCGCAGCGTCTGGGTGGACCGGATGCTCCACTTGCGCCCGATCTGGAAGTCGCCCACCGGCAGCACCTGGAGGGGCGGGTCGAAGGTCGATCCCTGGTCGTTGCGGATGGTCCCGCCGCCGACCGTGATCACCTGTTCACCGTTGTTGAATTCGATGATTCCATCCTTGATGGAAGTCACCCGCTGCGTCTCGCGCCGCGACTCCAGCCCCGTGAGGCCCTCCCGGTACACGTACTCGATCTCGTCGCCCACCCGCGGGTCGCGCTGGATCGGGGCCCGGCCCTGCACCGGCGAGGCCACGACCTGCGGCCGGGCCAGCTGGTCCAGCTTTTCCTGGGCGGCTTCGCTGATGAGGCCGTTGGGGTGCTTCTGCAGGAAGCTGAAATAGTCATCCGGGTTGCGGGACGACTTGATGCGGTCCCAGTCGGCCTTCTCCGCGGTGAAAAGCTCCTCGCGCACCGCAGGCGTGGCCCTGGACAGCGGGACAGGAGGCGCTGCCGGAGCCGCCGCGACCGTTGCCGCGCGGCCGTCGTTGAACACGAAGTCGTCTTCGAGGCTGGTGCTTTCCCATGGGATCTGCCGGCCCCTGCTCTTTTGGCGAACCTGCAGGCGCACGCGCTTGAAAACGTCTTCGATGCGCGCTGTCGGCTTGGCCAATTCCTGGAGGAGGTAACCTGTGTAGAGCCCGTTGCTCTCGGCTCCGTCATCAGCGATGTTGCCCGGTGCGGTCGCGTAGGCCAGGAATGTCCCGGGCGGCGCATCGACCTGTGCCAGCCCCTTGGCGGAGCCGGCGCCGCCGAACGGGTTGTCACGGCAGGCATCGAGGACGACGATGTTGACGCGGTTTCCCGCCGCCTTGAACGCCTCGATCACGGTGTCGAGGTTGACGGCCTGAGCTGGAACGTCGGCGGCACTGGTCGGCCGGGAGTCCACCGGCAGCATGTAGTTGCGCCAATCGAGCTGCAGTCCGTGGCCGGCGTAATAGAACATGCCGACGCCCTGCTTTCCCCGCAGCTGGTCGCGCACGGCCGTAATGGCCTGGGCCATCTGGTCGCGCGATCCATCGCGCAATTCGGTGACGGTGAAACCCAGCTTTCGCAATGACGCCGTCATCGCCGCGGCATCGTTGGCCGGATTGGCCAGCGCGGCCGCCCCGGGATACGCCGAATTGCCGATCACGAGTGCCACCCGGATGTCGAGAGGCGCCTGCGCGCTGGCCGAGAAACCGACCAGTGCCCATGCCGCGATGCCTCGGCTCCATGCGCGCCGAGCGCGTCCTGTCTTGACTGCCATTTCGGATCCCACTGCGCGCCCCGGACTGCTTGAACGTGGCTCAACTATAGCGGGCTCCCATCCGT
Organism: Caenimonas sedimenti; assembly: GCF_007833165.1. Taxonomy (GTDB): domain Bacteria; phylum Pseudomonadota; class Gammaproteobacteria; order Burkholderiales; family Burkholderiaceae_C; genus Ramlibacter; species Ramlibacter sedimenti. Next base: position 41,923 of record NZ_VOBQ01000005.1, read on the forward strand.
TGGGGCAATGCGGAACGGCCGCAGGTGCGGGGCCACAAACCAAAAACCCGCCGGAGGGCGGGTTGGCTTGGCATTTGGCGGAGAGGGCGGGATTCGAACCCGCGGAGGGCTATTAACCCTCACACGCTTTCCAGGCGTGCGACTTAAACCGCTCATCCACCTCTCCAGCAAGCCCGCAATTGTAGCAGCGGCTAGGCGGCAGCCTCCGCGCGGCGCGCCTGCCGTGGATCCGCGATCATCGACAGCAGCAGGTTCACGTCCGCCGGCTTGACCATGTGGAAGTCGAACCCGGCCTCGGCCGAGCGCGTCCGGCTCTCGGCTTCGCCATAGCCCGTGAGCGCGATCAGCAAGGCGTCGCGCGACTCCTCCTGCGCCCGCAAGCCCCGTGCGACTTCGAAGCCGTTCATGCCCGGCAGGCCGATGTCGAGGAGCACCACGTCCGGGCGGAACTCGCGAGCGATCTTCAGGGCGTCCGCCCCCTCATGCGCCATGCGCACCTTGAACCCCTCCATCTCCAGCAAGGTCATCAGGGTCTCGGCGGACGCGGCCAGGTCGTCCACGACCAGGATGCGCGAGGCTGTGTGTGCCACGGCCTGCGCCGCCGGCGGGAGTGGCGTCACCGCGGCTTCGGTGCCGATCCAGGCGGGGAGCGTCAAGATCATTTCCGTGCCCTGCCCCAGCCCGGCGCTCTCTGCCCTGACGTGCCCGCCATGCAGTTCCACCAGGTGCTTGACGAGCGTGAGCCCGATTCCCAGGCCGCCCTGGGAACGGTCCAGGGATTGGTCGGCCTGCGCGAAGAGATCGAAGATGTGGGGCAGGAACTCCGGGGCGATGCCGGCGCCGGGGTCCTTCACCGAAATGCGGAGCTCGCCCGCCTCGTAGTCCGCGGTGAGGCCGATGTGACTCGCTTCCGGCGAAAACTTGGAGGCGTTGTTGATCAGGTTCGACAGCACCTGCGACAGCCGCACCGCGTCCCCTTCGAGCAGGACGGGCGCCTCCGGCAGCTTGACGTCCAGCACCTGGTCGCGCGCGGCGACCCGCGGCGCGCTCGCCTCGACCGCGCCCTCGATCAGCGCCGAAAGCTGCAGGCGCTCGGGCTTGACGGCGACCTTGCCCTGCACGATGCGGGAGACATCCAGCAGGTCATCGATGAGGCGCGACATGTGGTCGGCCTGCCGCCCGATCACGTCGCGCGCCCAGGCCAGCTTCGGCGGCAAGGCCTCGGCGCTGGCCAGGATGTAGACGGCGTTGCGGATCGGCGCCAGGGGATTGCGCAACTCGTGCGCCAGCATGGCCAGGAACTCGTTCTTGCGGCGGTCGGCTTCCTGCACGGCGGAGTACAGGCGTGCGTTCTCCATCGCGATGGAAGCCCGGCCCGCGAACTCGCGCATCAGCGCGATGCGGGTCGAGTCGAAATGGGCCGCTGGACCCAGCAGCGCCAGCGCGCCGCGGATCTCATCGCCGGCCAGCAAGGGAAGGATCGCGGCGGCGCGGCCATTGCTGCGCCAGAGCCGGAACTCCTTCTTGCGGATCACTTCGTCGGCGGTGGCCCGCAATTCAGGCGTGAACGCCTCGGGGTCGTCGGAGCGAGGGGCCGGGTGCATTTCCAGCCGGCGCACCCCCCCGGCCTCGTCCGGGATGCCGAGGATCGCCCGTTCGCACAGCATCGGCACGCACAGGTCCAGCACGCCCGCGATGGTGTCGTCGATGTTGAGGGAACGCGACAGCGCCTGGCTCGCCTCGGCCAGGAAGTCCGCGCGGTGGATGGCATCCTCGGCGGCGGTCCGCGCGGCCTCCGAACGCGCCAGTGCTTCCCGCTGGACCGCCTGCTTCTGCAACTGACGGTTCATGCGGAACAGTTCCACGAACACGCGCACCTTGGAGCGCAGCACTTCGGGAACGACCGGAGACGGGATGTAGTCGACCGCGCCGAGCGCATAGCCGCGGCGCGCCTGCAGCTCGTCGACGTAGGCGGTGATGAACACGATCGGGGTCTGCGCCGACTTCTTGTACTGCCGGATCAGGCTGGCCGTTTCCAAGCCGTCGATGTCGGGCATGTTGACGTCCAGCAGGATGACGGCGAACTCCATCTCCAGGATGTACTTCAACGCCTCCTGGCCCGAGCGCGCGCTGACGATGTTCTGGCCGAGCTCCTCCAGGATCGTGGTGAAGACGACGTGCTTCTCCGGCAAGTCGTCGACGACCAGGATGTTGGCCTTCTCGATCGCGTTCTCCTCTGGCTGGGAATCCGTCACCCGTTCTCCTTATTGCTGCAGCCAGGCCCGCAGGACCGTCAGCAGGTCCGGCGTGTTCACCGGCTTGGCCAGGTAGTCCCAGGCGCCCGCCTCGATGCACTTCTCGCGGTCGCCCTTCATCGCCTTGGCGGTGACGGCGATCATCGGCAGGTTGCGGCCCTGGGGCAGCTTGCGGATTTCCTTCATCGTGGCCATGCCGTCCATCTCCGGCATCATGATGTCCATCAGCACCACCTGGATGCCGGGGTCGCTGGCCACGCGGTTGATCGCCTCGCGCCCATTGTCGGCCCAGACGATGTCCATGCCATGCTCCTCGAGCACGGTGGCCAGGGCGAAGATGTTGCGCATGTCGTCGTCGACGATCAGCACGCGCTTGCCCGCGAGAGGTTTCGCCGATTCGTAGATGTTGTCGATGACGGAGCGCTTGGGCTCCGGCAACCGCGCCAGGCTGCGATGCAGCGCGATCAGCGCCGCGTCGAACAGCTTGGGCGCCGTGCCCACTTCATGCACCGTGACGCTTTCGTCGGAATGCCAGGCATGCTGCCCGTCATCCTCGCCCTCGCCCCGGTACAGGATCAGCGGCACGGGGCCGATGAGGGCCTGCGCCGCCACCGCTCGGCGGAAGTCGCGCGCGTCCGTGCCGCCGAAATGGTCCTGCAGCACGACCGCATCGAAGCGGCCGTCTTCCAGCGCCTTCTGCAGCTGGGCTGCGTTCGCCACCACCGTGACATCGATCTGCTCGCCTTCGATCTGCGCCAGCAATTCGTTGCGGACACTCGTGTCGTCCAGCGCGACCAGCAGGCTCTTCTCCTCGCGCGCGACATAGCGGTAGAGCTTGTCGAGCATCGCGTCGAGGACTTCCTTCGACGGGATCGGCTTCTCCAGGAAGGCCAGGGCGCCGGACTTGAAAGCCCGGTCCTTGGAGTCGTCGGTGGAGATCACGCACACGGGCACGTGGCGCAACGCCAGGTCATGCTTGATGCGATCGAGGACGCGCCAGCCGGCCATGTCGGGCAGGTACATGTCGAGCGTGATGGCCGAGGGCTTGTGCTGATTGGCCAGCGTCAACGCACCGGCGCCCATGGTCGTCACCAGCCCCTTGAAGCCCTTGGCGCGGGCCGCGTCCAGCAGGAAGCGGGCAAAGGCCAGGTCGTTCTCGACGATCAGGAGCACGCGGTCGCCCTGCTGGATGTTGTCCCGGTCGTCGCCGGCCACGTTGTCGGCGGCGGCCGGATCATCGGCTTGCTCGGCCTGGAGCGAGATGTCGTCGTCGTTCGCGGAATGGGTCCCCGGTTGCTGCGGCGGCGGCAAGCGCCGCGAGGCCGGCGGCTGGGGCAGTTCCACCCGCGTCTCGGTCACGATGCGGCGCGTCGCGCGCGTGGCCATGTAGACCAGCGGCAGGTACAGCGTGAAGGTGCTGCCCTGCCCCGGCACGGACACCAGCCGGATCTCGCCGCCGAGCAGCTTCGACAGCTCGCGGCTGATGGCGAGGCCCAGGCCGGTGCCGCCGTACTTGCGGCTGGTCGAGCCGTCAGCCTGCTGGAACGCCTCGAAGATGATCTGCTGCTTGTCCGGCGAGATGCCGATGCCGGTGTCCGACACCGAGAAGGCCAGCACCTGTTGCGCGCGGTTCAGGTCCTCGTTGTCGTAGGTCCAGCCGGTGAACACCTCCTCGACCATCAGGGTGACGTGGCCCTGGTGCGTGAACTTGAAGGCGTTCGACAGCAGGTTCTTCAGGATCTGCTGCAGGCGCTTGGCGTCCGTGACCATCGCCGCCGGCAGGTTGATGCCGTTGCGCACCACGAAGTCCACGTTCTTGGCTTCGGCGACGTGCCGGAAGGTGCGTTCCACGTACAGCTGCAGGTCCGACAGGCGCAGCTCGTTCACGTCCACCACCACCGTGCCGGACTCGATCTTGGACAGGTCCAGGATGTCGTTGATCAGCATCAGCAGGTCGTTGCCCGAGGAGTGGATGGTCTTGGAGAACTCCACCTGCTTGGGCGAGAGGTTGCCTTCGGGGTTCTTGCACAGCTGGTCCGACAGGATCAGCAGCGAGTTGAGCGGCGTGCGCAGCTCGTGCGACATGTTGGCCAGGAACTCGGACTTGTACTTCGACGTCAGGGCGAGCTGCTTGGCCTTCTCTTCCAGGGCCTGGCGGGCCTGTTCCACCTCGGCGTTCTTGCGCTCGACCTCCTGGTTCTGGTGGGCCAGCAACCTGGCCTTTTCCTGCAGTTCCTCGTTGGTCTGCTGCAGTTCTTCCTGCCGGCTCTGCAGCTCCTGCGCGAGCGACTGCGACTGCGAGAGCAGGTCTTCCGTCCGCATGTTGGCTTCGATCGTGTTGATCACGATGCCGATCGATTCCGTCAACTGGTCCAGGAAGGCCTGGTGGGTCGGGTTGAAGCGCTCGACCGAGGCCAGCTCGATCACGCCCCGCACCTGGCCCTCGAAGATGATGGGCAGCACCAGCACGTTGAGCGGCGGCGTCTCGGTGAGGCCCGAGGCAATGCGCAGGCTCTCCGGGATGCTCGACGTGAGCATGATCTTCTTCTTGTCGAAGGCCGCCTGGCCGACCAGGCCCTGGCCGAGCTCGACTTCCTTGCCGTAGGCGCCATGCCCGTCCGACGCGTAGCTGGCCATCAGGCGCAGGCGCGGCACTTCCTGGCTGAAGCGCAGCACGTAGAACTCCGCCTGCTGGGCGCCCACGACGGGGGCCAGCTCGGACAGGATCAAGTGGCCCACCGCGACCAGGTCGCGCTGGCCCTGCAGCATCCGCGAGAACTTGGCCAGGTTGGTCTTCAGCCAGTCCTGCTCGGTGTTCACCTGCGTCGTGTCGCGCAGGTTGCGGATCATCTCGTTGATCGTGTCCTTCAGCGCGGCCACTTCGCCCTGCGCTTCCACGGTGATGGATCGCGTCAGGTCGCCCTGCGTCACCGCGGTCGCGACCTCGGCAATGGCCCGCACCTGCGTCGTGAGGTTGGCGGCAAGCTGGTTCACGTTTTCCGTGAGGCCCTTCCACGTCCCCGAGGCACCTGGCACCTTGGCCTGGCCGCCCAGCTTGCCTTCCACACCCACTTCGCGCGCCACGGTCGTCACCTGGTCGGCGAACGTCGCCAGCGTGTCCGTCATGGAGTTGATGGTGTCGGCCAGCGAAGCGATCTCGCCCTTGGCTTCCACGGTCAGCTTCTGGCCCAGGTCGCCGTTCGCCACCGCGGTCACCACCTTGGCAATACCGCGCACCTGGGAAGTGAGGTTGCCCGCCATGAAGTTGACGTTGTCGGTCAGGTCCTTCCAGGTGCCGGCGACCCCCTGCACGTCGGCCTGGCCGCCCAGCTTGCCCTCCGTGCCCACCTCGCGCGCCACCCGCGTCACTTCCGAAGCAAACGAGGAGAGCTGGTCCACCATCGTGTTGATCGTGTTCTTCAGCTCCAGGATTTCGCCTTTCACGTCCACGGTGATCTTCTTGGACAGGTCACCCGCCGCCACGGCTTTCGTCACGTCGGCGATGTTCCGCACCTGCGACGTCAGGTTGCCGGCCATGAAGTTGACGTTGTCGGTCAGGTCCTTCCAGGTGCCGGCGACGCCTTGCACGTAAGCCTGGCCACCCAGCTTGCCTTCGGTACCCACTTCACGCGCCACCCGCGTCACTTCCGAGGCGAAGCTCCGCAGCTGGTCCACCATCGTGTTGATGGTGTTCTTCAGCTCCAGGATTTCGCCCTTCACGTCCACCGTGATCTTCTTGGAGAGGTCGCCGGCCGCCACGGCCGTGGTCACTTCCGCGATGTTCCGCACCTGGGCCGTCAGGTTGCCGGCCATGGAGTTCACGGAGTCCGTCAAGTCCTTCCAGGTGCCGGCTACGCCCTGCACGTCGGCCTGGCCGCCCAGCTTGCCTTCGGTACCCACCTCGCGCGCCACGCGCGTCACTTCCGAGGCGAAGGACCGCAGCTGGTCCACCATGGTGTTGATGGTGTTCTTCAGCTCCAGGATCTCGCCCTTCACGTCCACCGTGATCTTCTTGGACAAGTCACCGGCCGCCACCGCTTTCGTGACGTCGGCGATGTTCCGCACCTGCGCCGTCAGGTTGCCGGCCATGAAGTTCACGTTGTCCGTCAGATCCTTCCACGTGCCGGCCACGCCCTGCACTTCCGCCTGGCCGCCCAGCTTGCCTTCCGTGCCGACTTCCCGCGCCACCCGCGTCACTTCCGAGGCGAACGAACGGAGCTGGTCCACCATCGTGTTGATGGTGTTCTTCAGTTCGAGGATTTCCCCCTTCACGTCCACGGTGATCTTCTTCGTCAAATCACCCGCGGCCACGGCCTTCGTCACGTCGGCGATGTTCCGCACCTGGGCCGTCAGATTGCCCGCCATCGAATTGACCGAATCGGTCAGGTCCTTCCAGGTGCCGGCCACGCCTTGCACGTCCGCCTGGCCGCCCAGCTTGCCTTCGTTGCCCACTTCGCGCGCCACGCGCGTCACTTCCGAAGCGAAGGAAGAGAGCTGGTCCACCATCGTGTTGATGGTGTTCTTCAGCTCGAGAATCTCACCCTTCACGTCCACGGTGATCTTCTTCGACAGGTCGCCGGCCGCCACCGCCTTCGTCACGTCGGCGATGTTCCGCACCTGCGACGTCAGGTTACCGGCCATCGAGTTGACCGATTCGGTCAGGTCCTTCCAGGTCCCGGCCACGCCCTGCACGTCGGCCTGGCCGCCCAGCTTGCCTTCGGTGCCCACTTCGCGCGCGACCCGCGTCACCTCGGAAGCGAACGAGGAGAGCTGGTCGACCATCGTGTTGATGGTGTTCTTCAGCTCCAGGATCTCGCCCTTGGGATCGACGGTGATCTTCTTGGACAGGTCGCCGGCCGCCACGGCCGTCGTCACTTCCGCGATGTTGCGCACCTGCGCGGTCAGGTTGCCGGCCATGAAGTTCACGGACTCGGTCAGGTCCTTCCACGTGCCGGCGACGCCTTGCACGTCGGCCTGGCCGCCCAGCTTGCCTTCCGTACCGACTTCGCGCGCCACCCGTGTCACTTCCGACGCGAACGATCGCAGCTGGTCCACCATCGTGTTGATGGTGTTCTTGAGTTCCAGGATTTCGCCCTTCACGTCCACGGTGATCTTCTTGGAGAGGTCACCCGCGGCCACGGCTTTTGTCACGTCGGCGATGTTCCGGACCTGCGCCGTCAGGTTGCCGGCCATGGAGTTCACCGAATCCGTCAAGTCCTTCCACGTGCCGGCCACGCCCTGCACGTCGGCCTGGCCGCCCAGCTTGCCTTCGGTACCCACTTCGCGCGCGACGCGCGTCACTTCGGAGGCGAATGAACGCAGCTGGTCCACCATCGTGTTGATGGTGTTCTTCAGTTCCAGGATTTCGCCCTTCACGTCCACCGTGATCTTCTTCGAAAGGTCGCCGGCCGCCACCGCCTTCGTCACGTCGGCGATGTTCCGCACCTGCGACGTGAGGTTGCCGGCCATGAAGTTCACGGACTCGGTCAGGTCCTTCCACGTGCCGGCCACACCCTGCACGTCGGCCTGGCCGCCCAGCTTGCCTTCTGTGCCCACCTCGCGCGCCACGCGCGTCACTTCGGAGGCGAATGAACGCAGCTGGTCCACCATCGTGTTGATGGTGTTCTTGAGTTCGAGGATTTCGCCCTTCACGTCCACCGTGATCTTCTTGGACAGGTCACCGGCCGCCACGGCCTTGGTCACTTCCGCGATGTTCCGCACCTGCGCGGTCAGGTTGCCGGCCATGGAGTTCACCGAGTCGGTCAGGTCCTTCCACGTGCCGGCCACGCCCTGCACTTCGGCCTGGCCGCCCAGCTTGCCTTCGGTACCGACTTCGCGCGCCACGCGCGTCACTTCGGCGGAGAAGGTGCCCAGCTGCTGCACCATCTTGTTGATGGTCATGGCAGTCCGCAGGAATTCGCCTTCCAGCGCGCGGCCTTCGGCCTCCAGGGCCATCGATTTCGACAGGTCACCCTGGGCGACGGCGCCGATCACGCGGGCCACTTCGGAGGTCGGGTGCACCAGGTCCGAGATCAGCGAGTTGATCGATTCCGCCGAGTCGCGCCAGAAGCCGCTGGCCGCGGGCATGGAGGCGCGCTCCTTGAGCTTGCCTTCCTTGCCCACCACGCGAGACAGCCGGGCGAGCTCCTGCGACATGCGGACGTTCTCGGCGACCACGTCGTTGAAGGCATCGGCCACCTTGCCGTACATGCCCGTCCAGTCGTGCGGGAGTTCGGCGGAGGTGTTGCCCTTCTTCAGGTCGGACAAGCCGCCCAGCAGCGTGCGGCTGCGCTCGACGCCCGTCTCCACCTCATCAAGCAGCGCGTTGACACACGCGACGTTCTCCTGCCAGAAGCCCGTCAGCTTTTCGTCGGCGATGCGCCGCGTGACGCGTGAGCCGTTGTGCGTGGCCGATTCGACCACCTTCAAGCGCTGCGACGTGCGTGCCGCCTGCGCCGACAGTTCGTTGAACTCGCCGGCGATCTTTCCGTACAGGCCGTCCCATTCCGTCGGCAGGGTGACCCCTGATTCGCCCCGGCGAAAGGCGCTCAGCGCCTTCAGCACCAGTTTGAGGTCGCTGTCACGGTGGTCCGCCGCTGGCAGCTTGGCCACTACTTCCATTTCATATCCCCCGTTGGTAAGCAACTGTTGGCAGGTCAACAGCAAGCCCGGAGCAGGGTAGCGGGTTCACGGCACGCCGACAACAACAGCGCCCGGTCAATCCCTCGCAGAGCCAGCATTGGCGCGGGTTGTAGGAAGGCACTGACAGCAAGAAAGCGGTCGAACCTACAGGAGCAAATGAGGCGAAAACAGCACTTTGGAATCGGCCGGGCCCATGAAAAAGCCGCCCGAAGGCGGCCTTTCGAAACACGCGGTTACGCGTGTCTTACATCGGTTCCTTCTTGCCGCCCTTGTAGGTGTACAGGGTGGTCGCGGCGTTCTTCAGTTCGCCGTTGGTTTCGAAGGCGATCGTGGAGGTCACGCCCTTGAAGTTCGACTTCGCCAGGAACGGCGTGTAGACCTTCGGGTCGGTGGACTTCGCGGCCTTCATGGCTTCGACCAGGACGAACGTCGCGTCATAGGTGTACGGGCTGTACACCTGGAACTGGTTCGGGTACTTCTTGTCGTACTTGGCCTTCCAGGCGGTGCCGCCGGGCATCTTGCCCAGGGACGCGCCGCCTTCGGCGCAGATCACGTTCTCGAGCGTCTTGGCGCCGGCAGCCAGCTTGATGATTTCGCTGGTGCAGATGCCGTCGCCGCCGAAGTACTTGACGTTGCCCATGCCCAGCTGTTCCATCTGGCGCAGCATCGGGCCGGCCTGGGGATCCATGCCGCCGTAGAAGATGGCGTCAGGCGCCTTGGCCTTGATGGCGGTCAGGATGGCCATGAAGTCGGTGGCCTTGTCGGTCGTGAACTGCTCGTCGACCACCGTCATGCCCTTGGACTTGGCGGTGTTCTTGAACACTTCGGCGACGCCCTGGCCGTAGGCCGTGCGGTCGTCGATGATGGCGACCTTCTTCAGCTTCAGCTTGTCCGCGGCATGCAGGGCCAGCGCAGCGCCCAGGGCGTTGTCGTTGGCGATGATGCGGAACGTCGTCTTGTAGCCGGGCTTGGTCAGGTTGGGGTTCGTCGCCGCGCCGGTGACATGGGGGATGCCGCAGTCGTTGTAGACCTTGGAGGCGGGGATCGTCGTGCCGGAGTTCAGGTGGCCGACCACGCCGGCGACCTTGGCGTCGCACAGCTTCTGCGCGGCGGCGGTGCCCTGCTTGGGATCGGCGGCGTCGTCTTCGGCCTGGATCTCGAACTTGACCTTCTTGCCGCCGATGGTGACGCCTTGCGCGTTCAGGTCCTCGATGGCCATGCGGACGCCGTTTTCATTGTCCTTGCCGTAGTGCGCCTGGGCACCCGACAGGGGCGCCACGTGGCCGATCTTCACGACGGTGTCCTGAGCGATCGCGACGCCGGAAACGACGGCGATGGCCGCTGCGGCAATCAGCTTGATTTGCATAAAACCTCCAGATGTAGGGAAAAGGTTGAGATCCGTTATTGCTCAACGGGCGCGACCATATCGCAATTTCCAGGCCCGAACCATAGGGAAACGTCTAGGTGATCGGGCATCAGGGGGTTTTCCCGGTGAGCAGCGCCGCTAATGGCGTCCCTCTCAAACGCCTCTCGCGCCCGGCCGTTGACGCGCCTTCAATTCTTCCGCGACAGCCTGCGCCACCGCCTGGCGCACGACGGCCTCGAGACGCTCCCGCAGCAAGGGGCCGAGGGCGCTCGTCTGTTCCAGGATGACGGTGGAAATCGCTTCGCGCACCCGCCGGTCGAGCGTGAGGTCGAGCCGTTGCAGCACGCGTTGCGCGAGCTGCTCCTGCGACAGCTGCGGCCCAGCGTCGGCAGCCGCGTCCCGCGCGGCAACCGCGGCCTGCGCGGGCGGCGCCCCGCCTTGCACGACTTCGGTGAGCGTGGGAACGAACCGTGGCGGCGCGCGGGTGGCCATCAGCCGGCCTCCCGCGTCGCGAGGTCGTGCCTGGTGATCGCGTAGCCGCGATCGGCATAGTGCTTCCAGCGGCGGCGCGCCTGCTGCCGGTCGTCCTCGTCCGGGGTCACCACTTCGATCAGGCGTTCGAAGCGCTCGAAGCCCTCGGGCACCACCGCGCCCAGGTTCACCAGCACCTGCTGGTGGGGCGCGGCGCGCGGCGCTTCGGCCAGGACCACCGGCGAGGCTGCAAGCACTTCGGGCGGCGCCGTTGCACCATGGCAATGCGCGATGAACTCCAGTGGCGAGAAGGTCCACAGGCTCGTGTCGAGCGTGCGCAGGGTGTCCGGCTCGCCCGTGACAACCACGCGAGCGCCCGTGCCCGTGGCCTTGCGCAGCAGCCGGCATGCATAGCCCACCTTGTCGGGCGCGTTGAAGTGGAAAGAGACCTCGGTCATGCGGGACCGGGGATCAGGCGGCCGCCTTCGAACGGGCCTTCGGCGCCTTGGCAGGCTTGGCCCTGGCACCTTGCGGCTTGCGCGTCGGGCCATCGTCGCCCGCCTGGCCCAGCAGGTATTCGAGCAGCAGGCCCACCGGCCGGCCGGTGGCGCTCTTGGCGGCACCGCCCTTCCACGCCGTGCCGGCGATGTCGAGGTGCGCCCAGGGGTAGTTCTGCGTGAAGCGGTGCAGGAACTTGGCCGCGTTGATGGCGCCCCCCGCCCGCCCCGCCACATTGGCGACGTCGGCGAAGTTGCTCTTCAGCCCTTCCGCGTATTCGTCATCCAGCGGCATGCGCCAACACGGGTCCAGGGCGGCCTCGCCGGCGGCCTGCAGCTGCGCCGCCAGGTCATCGTCGGTGGCGAACAGGCCGCTGCGCACGCCGCCCAGGGCGATCACGCAGGCGCCGGTGAGCGTCGCGATGTCGATGACGACACGCGGGTTGAAGCGTTCGGCGTACGTGAGCGCGTCGCACAGGATCAGCCGGCCTTCGGCGTCCGTGTTCAGCACCTCGATCGTCTGGCCCGACAGGCTGGTGAGGATGTCGCCGGGCTTGTAGGCGCCGCCGTCCAGCATGTTCTCGCAGGTGGGGATCAGGCCGACGACGTTGATCGCGGGCTTCAGTTCGGCCAGCGCGCGGAAGGTGCCCAGCACGCTCGCCGCCCCGCCCATGTCGAACTTCATCTCGTCCATTTCGGCCGACGGCTTGATCGAGACGCCGCCGGTATCGAAGGTGATGCCCTTGCCCACCAGCACGGTGGGCGCATCGGCGCGGCCGCCGCCCTGGTACTTGAGGATGATGAAGCGCAGCGGCTCGTTCGACCCCTGGGCGACGCCCATGAAAGAGCCCATGCCGATCTTGGCGACTTCCTTGGGCCCCAGCACCTCGCACTGGAAGCCATGCGCCCTGGCGAGCTTCTTCGCCTCGTCGCCCAGGCGGGTGGGCGTCGCATAGTTGGGTGGGAGATTGCCGAGTTCACGGGCGAACTCGATGCCGGTCGCCGCAGCGCGTGCCTTGGCGAATGCGTCCTTGTGCAGGGCCGCGTCGGCTGCGCCGACGACGACCCGCTGCAACTCGCGCGCCTCCGGCTTCGATTTGGTGGCCACATACACGTAGCTGCTCTCGGCCGTCGCGCAGACGGCGGCCCGCACGGCATCGGCCCCGCTGCCCGGCGGCAGCACGATGACCAGCTTCTTCGCCTTGCTGGAGCGCAGCGCGCCCACGGCAGCACCCACGGCCGCCTGGATCTTCTTGCCCGAGCCGTCACCAGCGCCCGCGAGCACCACGCGCGGCGCGGAGATGCCCGCGCTGCGGTACGCATGCAGCAGTTTGCCCGGCTTGGGTTCGAGATCGCGCGCGGCGAGCGCCGCCGCAACCAGGGCCGACACGGGGTCCTTGCCGCCTGGGTGGCCTTCCGTCACCAGCACGAGCAGCACGTCGCATTTCTCGCCGGCCGCGCCCGCCGCGTCCAGGGTCCTGAGTTCGAAGTCCATAATCCGCCGTTGTTCTTGGGTCTGCCGCCGATGTTATTCCATTCAACCCTGCGCAAGGAGCTCGCCCGGAGTTTCGGCGCCACGCTCGTGGTGCTGGTGACCATTGTCATGACGATGACGCTGATCCGCACGCTCAGCCAGGCGAGCCGCGGCAGCGTGAACCCGCAGGAAGTGATGATGGTGATGGGCTACACCGTGCTGGGCTTCCTGCCGCCGATCCTGACCCTGTCGCTGTTCGTGGCCATCGTGGGCACGCTCTCGCGCATGTACCGCGACAGCGAGATGGTCATCTGGTTCTCGGCCGGCCGGGGCCTGTCCGCCTTCCTGCGTCCCCTGTTCGGCTTCGCCTGGCCCATCCTGCTGGCCATTGCCGCCCTGGCCCTGGTGATCTGGCCGTGGGCCAACCAGCAGACGCAGGAACTGAAGGACCGCTACGGCCGCCGGGGCGACCTCGAGCGGGTCGCACCGGGCCAGTTCCAGGAATCTGCCAGCGGGCGCCGGGTCTTCTTCCTGGACAAGGACACGCCGGACAACAAATCGGGCAAGAACATCTTCATCTCCACGGTGGAGAACCATCGCGAGACGGTCACGTCGGCCCGCGGCGGACGCGTGGAGACCATCGGGGACCAGCAGTTCCTGCTGCTGTCGAACGGGCAGCGCCTGGAGAGCTCGCTGAAGAACGAGGGCATGCGGATCAGCGAGTTCGAACAGCATGGGAGCCGGGTCAACGGGGGCGGCCTGGGCTCCCTCGACGCGAGTCCGGCCAAGGCCCGCTCGACCCTGGCCCTCATGCTGGAACCGACGCCGGTCAACCGGGCCGAACTCGCCTGGCGGCTCGGGCTGGCGCTGGCGGCGTTCAACTTCGTCGTCCTGGCCATCACGGTGTCCAGCGTCAACCCGCGCGCCGGCCGCAGCGGCAACCTCATCTTCGCGCTCTTCGCCTTCATCGTGTACTTCAACATGCTCAACCTCGGCCAGAGCTGGATCGGCCACGGCCGCACCTCGTTCGCCGGGTTCCTGCTCGGCCTGCACGGCGGCATTTTCGCCGCCGCGCTGTTCTGGCTGGGCAAGCAGCACAACAACTGGGCACTGCCGTCGGTTCTGCGCCGCCTGCGGAGCACACCCGCTTGAAGACGATCCGCCGGCTGATCTACCGCGAAGTGATCTTCGCGGTCATCTTCGTGTGCATCGGCTTCCTGGCCCTGTTCTTCTTCTTCGACTTCGTCGACGAACTGCCGAACCTCTCCAAGGCCACCGAGCCCTACCGGCTCACGAGCGTCCTGCTCTACGTCGCCTTGCGGATCCCGAACCACCTGTACGAGCTGCTGCCGATCGCGGTGCTGATCGGCACCATCTTCGTGATGGCGCGCCTGGCGCAGAGTTCGGAATACACCATCCTGCGCACCAGCGGCCTCGGCCCGGGCCGGGCGCTGCGCTCGTTGCTGGTGCTGGGCCTGATGTTCACCCTGCTCACCTTCGCGACCGGGGACTACCTGGCGCCGCTGGCGGATCGCGCGGGCCAGTTGCTGAAAGCCAGGCTGGAGGGACGGCTGACCGTGGGGCAGACGGGGGCCTGGCTCAAGGAGCGGCAGAAGTTCAACAGCTACAACGTGAACGTGGGGGCGCTGAGCCCCGAGGGCGACCTGCAGAACATCCGCATCTTCGAGGCCGACTCGCGCGGCTTCCTGGTGAGCATCACGCAGGCCCAGCGCGCGCGCTTCGCCGACGACGGCTCCTGGATCCTGCAGAACGCGGAGCGCACGGAGTTCAGCACGCCCGGCAATGCGCAGGAGCGGGTGGACCGCCTGAAAGTGCCCACCCTGCGCTGGCCCACCGAGATCACGCAGGAGATGGTGTCCGTCGCGCTGCTCAAGCCGGACCGCATGAGCACCATTGCGCTCTTCCAGTACATCCGGCACCTCGAGGCCAACGCGCAGACCTCGCAGCGCTATGAGATCGAGTTCTGGCGCAAGGTGTTCTACCCGCTCTCGTGCCTGGTGATGGTCGTCCTGGCCCTGCCCTTCGCCTACCTGCACTTCCGCTCCGGCGGCATCACTTCGTATGTGTTCGGCGGCGTCTTGATCGGGATCAGCTTTTTCCTGCTGAACAACGTGTTCGGCTACATCGGCAACCTGCAGAACTGGCGGCCGTGGGTCGCCGCGGGCGCGCCCGGAATGATCTATTCGGTGATCTCCCTGAGTGCGTTCGGCTGGCTGGTGCTGAGGCGGTAGCCGTGAAACGCGCCGTCATCCTCTTTGGCCATGGGTCCCGCGATCCGCTGTGGCGCCGGCCGATCGACGCCGTCGCCGCATTGCTGGCCACGCAGGCGCCGGAGCTGCCCGTGCGCTGTGCCTTCCTGGAACTCACCGCGCCGGATCTGGCCACTGCCGCCGGCGACCTGGTCGCCAAGGGCGTGACGCACATCACCGTGGTCCCGATGTTCCTTGGAACGGGCCGCCACGTCAGGGAAGACTTGCCGACCCTGGTGGACCACTTCCGCCACGCCTGCCCGCAAGTCGAATTCGTGTTGCAACCGCCCGTCGGCGAAGACCCCCGGGTGCTGCAAATGCTGGCAAAGATTGCGATGGAATAAGAACCGTTGGCATAATGAACTTCTCTCTTAGAAGAAATTCGTTATGAATCTGCATCAGTTCCGCTTCGTCCAGGAAGCGGTGCGGCGCAATCTCAATCTCACGGAAGCCGCCAAATCGCTGCACACCTCGCAACCTGGGGTGTCGAAAGCCATCATCGAACTGGAAGAAGAGCTGGGCGTGGAGATTTTCGCGCGGCACGGCAAACGCCTCAAACGCGTGACGGAGCCCGGCCAGCACGTGCTGCAGAGCATCGAGCTGATCATGCGCGAGGTGGGAAACCTGAAGCGCATCGGCGAGCAGTTCAGTGCCCAGGACAGCGGCACGCTCTCGATCGCCACCACCCACACCCAGGCGCGTTACGTGCTGCCGGTGCCGGTGGCGCGGCTGCGCGAGCAATACCCGAAGGTCAGCGTCAGCCTGCACCAGGGCTCGCCCGACCAGGTGGCTCGCATGGTGCTGGACGAGATTGCCGAAATCGGGATCGCCACCGAATCCCTCTCGGACTACCAGGAACTCGTGACCATGCCGTGCTACGAGTGGCAGCACGTGCTGGTGCTGCCGCAGGCACACCCGCTGGTGAAGAAGGAGCGCGTTTCGCTGGAGGACATCGCCGGCGAGCCGCTGGTGACGTATCACCCGTCTTTCACCGGCCGCACGCGCATCGATTCGGCGTTCGCGCAGAAGAAGCTGGCGCCGAAGATCGCCCTGGAGGCAATCGATTCCGACGTGATCAAGACCTACGTGCGCCTGGGCCTGGGCATCGGCATCGTGGCCGAGATGGCCGTGCGCGACGATGGCAGCAATGGCGACCTGGTGGTGCGGCCGCTGGGCCACCTGTTCGGGCACAACGTCGCGCGCGTCGCTTTCAAGCGCGGGGCGTACCTGCGCAACTTCGTCTTCCGGTTCGCCGAACTTCTGTCGGACAGGCTGGACCGCAACCTGATCGCCAAGGCCATGAGCGGCCACGGCAACGATTACGAGCTCTGATTGTCATGGACACCATCGCCCCCCGCACCCCGCCGCTGCAAACCAAGCTGCCCGCTGTCGGCACCACGATCTTCACGGTCATGTCCGCCTTGGCTACCGAAAAGGGTGCCGTCAACCTCGGCCAGGGTTTTCCGGATTTCGACTGCGACCCGAAACTGCTGCAGGCCGTCGGCGACGCCATGGCCAGGGGCCTCAACCAGTACCCGCCGATGACCGGCGTGCCGGCCTTGCGCGAGGCGGTCGCGGCCAAGATCGAGGCGATGTACGGGCGCAAGTACGATCCCGCGGCCGAGATCACCATCACGGCCGGGGCCACCCAGGCCATCATCACCGCCATCCTCGCGATCGTGCGGCCGGGCGATGAAGTGATCGTGCTGGAGCCCTGCTACGACAGCTATGTGCCCAACATCGATCTCGCTGGCGGCGTTGTCGTGCGCGTGCCGCTCCAGCCCGGCACGTTCCGGCCCGACTTCGACAAGATCGCGGCGGCGCTCACCCCCCGCACCCGCGCGATCCTCGTCAACTCGCCGCACAACCCGAGCGCCACGGTCTGGTCGGCCGGCGACATGCGCAAGCTCGAGGAACTCCTGGCCCCGACCGACGTGTTCGTGATCAGCGACGAGGTGTACGAGCACATGGTGTTCGACGGCGAGCCCCACCAGAGCGTGGCTCGTTTCCCCGGCCTCGCGGCCCGTTCCGTGATCGTCTCCAGCTTCGGCAAGACCTACCACGTGACCGGCTGGAAGGTCGGCTACGTGGCCGCGCCGGCGCCGGTGACGGCCGAATTCCGCAAGGTCCACCAGTTCAACGTGTTCACCGTCAACACGCCGATGCAGCATGGCCTGGCGGCGTACATGGCCTCGCCGGAACCGTATTTGCAGCTGCCGGCCTTCTACCAACGCAAGCGCGACCTGTTCCGCGCCGGCCTGGCCGCGACGCGCCTGAAGCTGCTGCCCAGCGAAGGCAGCTATTTCCAGTGCGTGGAGATTTCGGGGGTGAGCGATTTGCCGGAGGCGGAGTTCTGCCAATGGCTCACGAGCGAGATCGGCGTGGCCGCCATCCCGCTGTCGGCCTTCTATGCGAGCGGCTTCGACCAGCGCGTGGTGCGCTTCTGCTTCGCGAAGAAGGACGAGACGCTGCGCACCGCGCTGGATCGGCTGGCGAAGCTCTGACCCTTCAGCACTGGACGGGGTTGCGGCAGAACTTCTCGAGTTCGCGGACCACCGACTGGCCTTTGACAGCGTGGCGCGCGTTCGGGCCGACCTCCAGGCTCAGTTTCATCTCGTACTTGCGGAAGAACTCGTCGAACATCTCGCCACCCAGCGTCGCATAGGCGGTGAGCGTGTCCTTCCTGGGCTCGTGCGTGAGCAGCACGGCGCACAGCGGCTGCGGCGCCGGCCCCGACAGCACCTCGGCGCCGCGCGCGGGATCGTACTGGCTGTGTTCCGCGCAGCAGTGGATCAGGCCGTCCTGCACGCCGCGCTGCGCACGTTTCTTGCGGAAGCTGATGAAGCTCACTTCCCGCGTTGGATACACCAGGTGGTGGGCGCAGATCGCAGAGAACGCCACGACGCTTTTCGCGGCACCCACTCCGCCCGGCCAGGAGTAGGGGTTCCGGTCCTTGGTGCTCAGCGAATGCGGCGGCGCGGGCTTGCCGAGATCCAGCAGGAACACCGGCGTGGCTTCGAACGGATAGTGAAAGACGTAGTTCGCGTGGACCTTGAGCTGCGACGCCTTGATGGGGTCGCCGCGCTCATCGACCAGCAACGCGCGTGGATACTCCTTCGCCTTGGCATTCGCCGCCCAGGCGCTGCTGAAGCTGGCGGCCGCCGACAAACCTGCGGCCCCTGCGGTGCATGTCTCGATGAAACTGCGTCGGTCCATGTCCCGTTTCTTCATTGCCGCCAAGGTATCCGGCCGGCCCCGGAAAGTCATGGGGCTTTTTACCGCAGATGAAAGTTGCTATTTCGCATAATGCCCATCCATGCAAAACCCGCACCATCTCGTGCCCTCCGCCTGGGCCCGGGAAATCGCCTGTGGCCTGATCGCAGGCGCCGTCGCCCTGGCCTATGCCCTTTCGTATGCCGCGCTGCTGTTCCCGGGCGCGCTCCGGCACCTGATTCCCATTGGCGTGGGCCTCGCGCTCGTGAATGCGGCCATCGGCTGCATCTGGCTGTCCTGGCGCAGCCAGATGCCGTTCGCGCTCGCGGGGCCGGACGGCAACACCACGTCGATCCTGGCCGCGATGGCGGCCGCGCTGGCCGGCACGGCAGCCGCGACGGGTGACGCCACGCAGGTGCTGGTGCTGATCCTGGGCACCACGGTCCTGTGCGCGCTGGTGTTCCTGGCGCTGGGCATCGGGCGCCTCGGATCGGCCGTCCGCTTCGTGCCCTACCCGGTGATCGGCGGCTTCCTCGCCTCCACCGGATGGCTGATCGCCATCGGCGGCGTGCGGGTGGTGGCGGACCTCCCCCCGGCAACCGAGGGTATCGAGAGCCTGATGATCCTGCTGCGCAATCCGCAGGTCCTCGTCACGATCGGCCTGAGCCTGCTGTACCTGGTCCTCTTTCGCCGCTACAAGCATCCCGCCGTGATGCCCGCCGTCCTGCTCGCCACCGCCGTGAGCCTGCTCGTCGCCCTGTACCTCACCGGCTTCGACGAGGAGCAGGCGCGCGCGACCGGCTGGCTGTTCGACATCGGCACGACCGCGCAATGGACCCCGGCCTGGCGGCTGGGCGACGGCGCCATCCGCTGGTCGCTGATCGCGGGGCAGTGGCTGGACATGCTGGCCGTGGTCACGGTGGGTGTCATCACGCTGCTGCTCGGCTCGTCGGGCCTCGAAGTGATGTCACGTCGCGACATCTCGTTCGACCGCGAGCTGCGCGAGCACGGCTGGATGAACCTCGCCGCCGCGGCATTGGGCGGGTACCTGAGCATCATTTCCGTGGGACGCAGCGCCGTGCTGCTCCAAACCGGCGCGCGGACCCGGCTGGCGGGCCAGGTGGCCGGCGGATTCTGCCTGCTGGCGATGGTGGCCGCGCCCCTCCTGCTCGGCTGGCTGCCCAAGACGGTGCTGGCCGCCTTCCTGCTCTACCTGGGCCTCTCGCTGCTGCACGATTGGGTCATCCGGTCCAGGGACCGCCTGGGGCTGGCGGACTGGTCGCTGGTGATCGTGATCCTGGCCACGACCGCGACGATCGGCTTCACCCTCGCCGTCCTGGCCGGCATCCTCGCCAGCTGCCTCAACTTCGCCCTCAGCTACAGCCGCCTGGGGGTCGTGCAGCACGACCTGGATGGCACCGGCATCCGCAGTTCCGTGCAGCGGCCGGCCAAGCACCGCGAGCTCTTGACGCGCCATGGTCCCTCGATCCGCGTGCTGGTGCTGCGCGGTGTCATCTTCTTCGGCACGGCCAGCACACTGCTGGACCGGGTGCGCGGCTTCCTGAAAGAGAAACGCGGGGACATCGAACGCGAGCTGGTCCTGGATTTCAGCCACGTCGACAGCGCGGATTCGTCGGCGGCGCTCACCTTCACGAAGATCGCCCAGCTGGCCGCCTCCAACCAGGTGCGGCTGGTGGTGTGCGGGCTGGGGCCCGGGACCCGGGCGGCGATGGCGGACGCGGGTGCCACCGCCATCGTCCGTCCCACGCTGGATCTCGCGCTCGACGAAGCCGAGGAAGGCCTGCTGCTGTCGCAGGGACTGGATCCGCAGGTGCCGGACGAGAGCCTCGGCGAATGGCTGGGGCGTGAGCTGGGTGGCCCGCAGCATTGGGAAGCCCTGGAGCCGCTGCTGCAGCGGCGGGCGCTGCGTTCCGGCGAAATGCTCATGGCGCAGGGCGATGAGTCCGATGAAAGCGTGTACCTGATCGAGCGGGGCCGGCTGGCGGTGCGCCTGCCCACCCATGGCGAAGGGCAACGGCTGGCCAGCCTGATGAGCGGCACCATCGTCGGTGAAATGGCGCTGTATGACCAGGCGCCCCGCTCGGCCAACGTGGTGGCCGAACGCAAGAGCGTCGTCTGGGGCCTGAGTCGCGGCGCCGTGGAGCACCTGCACACCACGGCCCCCGACACGGCCATGCAGGTGCATGCCTTCATCATGCGCACGATGGCCGAAAGAGTGCGGCAGGCGAACGCCGCGATTTCTGCCCTGCAACGCGGGGCCTGACGTCGGCCTTCAGCTATTGAGCTGAGCCCACACCTTGTCGAGCCGCTTCATGCTCACCGGTTGCGGCGTGCGCAGTTCCTGCGCGAAGAAGCTCACGCGCAGTTCCTCGAGCAACCAGCGGAACTCCTGCATGCGGTCATCGACGGCGCCCTTGCGCTCCGCCACCAGCCGCCAGTAGCGCTGCTCCTGCGGCTTCAGTTCGGCCAGGCGAGCGGCGTCGCGCGCCGGGTCGCCCCGCAGCTTGTCCAGGCGCAGCACGATGGCCTTGAGGTAGCGCGGAAAGTGCTGCAGGGCTGGCCAGGGCGTCGTCGCCAGGAACCGTTTGGGCACGAGCCGCTGGAGCTGCTGCACCGCATCCGCATTGGCGTCCGGATGGTTGCGGGTGTCCTTGATCTTGCGGGCCGCCGCCGCGTACTCGCCCAGGATCGACGCTGCCAGCCGGGCGACCTCGTTCGCGATCAGCGTCAACCGGCCGCGCCCTTCTTCCAGCCGGCGCTTGAAAGCGGCCTCGTCCGTGGGCAGCGGATCGAGCAGGAACGCGCGGTCCAGGGCGACGTCCAGGATCTGTTCGCGCAGTTCCTCCTGCGTGCCCAGCGGCATGAAGGCCACGGCCATCTTCTGCAGCTCGGGGATGTTCTTCTCCAGGTACTTCAGCGCATCCTTCAGCTGCAAGGCGAACAGGCGCCGCAATCCGGTCCGGTGCTTGGCGGCCGCCACGCCAGGTTCGTCGAACACCTCGATGGCCACGGCGTCGCCCAGGTCCACGAGCGCCGGGAAGCCGACCAGGCTGGTGCCGCCCTTGCGGATTTCCATGAGTTCGGGGAGTTCGCCGAAGGTCCAGGCGGTGTATTTCTTTTCCCCTCCCCCCTCTGGGGGGAGCTTGGGAGGGGGGGTCGCAAGAGCGCCCCCACCCTGCCCGCCCCCGGAGGGGGAGGGAGAAGACACCTTCAACCCCGCCAGTGCCTGGAACGCCCCTCTGGCCTGCGCCCCCAGCTCCGCCTTCAACGCCCCCAGGTTGCGGCCCATGCCCAGTTGCCGCCCGTGCTCGTCGACCACCCGGAAGTTCATGAACAGGTGCGCGGGCACCATGTCCAGCTTGAAGTCGGCCCGCTTCACGTCCAGGCTGGTGGCGTCACGGACGATCTTGAGGAGCGCTTCGGTCAGCCCGCCCTGGGCCCAGGCCTCGGGCGTGCTCAACTGCGCGGCAATGCGTGTCGCGGATTCCGGCAGGGGCACGAAGCGCGAGCGCGGCTTCTGCGGCAGGCTTTTCAGGAGGGCCTGTACCTTGTCCTTGAGCATGCCCGGCACCAGCCATTCCGCCCGCTCCTCGCTCACCTGGTTCAGCACGAACAAGGGCACGCTGACGGTCAGGCCGTCACGCGCATCGCCCGGCTCGTGCAGGTAGGTCGCGCTGCAATCGACGCCGCCGAGCTTGAGCGTGCGGGGGAACGCGTTGCTGGTGATCCCGGCGGCCTCGTGCCGCATCAGCTCGTCGCGCGTGAGCTTCAGCAGCTGCGGGTTGGTCCGGACCGCTTCGCGGTACCAGCGCTCGAAGGTCGCGCCGCTGTAGACGTCCTTGGGCAGCTGCTGGTCGTAGAACGCGAAGATCAGCTCCTCGTCCACCAGCACATCCTGCCGGCGGGCCTTGTGCTCCAGTTCCTCGACCTGCTTCACCAGCTTCTGGTTGGCGGCCAGGAAAGGCAATTTTGTTTCCCACTGGCCTGCCACCAGCCCTTCGCGGATGAAGATGTCGCGCGCGCCCTGCAGGTCGACCCGGGCGAACGGCACGCGCCGGCCGCTGTAGACCACCAGCCCGTAGAGCGTGGCCCGTTCCAGCGCGACCACCTCGGCGGCCTTCTTCTCCCAATGCGGGTCCAGCAACTGCTTCTTCAGCAGGTGACCGGCCACCTGCTCGATCCATTGCGGCTCGATGTTGGCGATGCCCCGTCCGAACAGGCGTGTGGTCTCCACCAGTTCCGCGCAGACGACCCAGCGGCCCGGGCGCTTCTTCAGGTGGGCGCCGGGGTGGCGGTGGAACTTGATGCCACGGGCGCCGAGGTAGACCTCCTCTTCCTCCAGCTTCATGCCGATGTTGCCCAGCAGGCCGGCGAGCATCGACTTGTGCAGTTCCTCGTAGCCCGCCGGCTCGGCGTTCAGGCGCCACTTGTGTTCCGCCACCACGGTGTGGAGCTGGCTGTGCACGTCGCGCCACTCGCGCACCCGGCGCACGTTGATGAAGTTCTGGCGCAGCAGCTGTTCGTACTGCCGGTTCGAAAGCTTGTGATCCGTCCCATGCCCCCCGCGCGCCTCGTCCAGCCACTTCCACAGCCGCAGGTAGCCCGAGAACTCGCTCTTCTCGTCGTCGAACTTGGCGTGCTGCTGGTCGGCCTGCGCCTGCAGGTCCAGCGGGCGGTCGCGGACGTCCTGCAGGGACAGCGCCGAGGCGATGACCAGCACTTCGTCGAGAGCGCCGCGCTCGCGCGCCTCCAGGATGATGCGGCCCACGCGCGGGTCCAGCGGCAGGCGGGCCAGTTCCGCGCCCATGGCCGTGAGCACGTTGTCGTCGTCCACCGCACCCAGCTCGGCCAGCAACTGGTAGCCGTCGGTGATGGCGCGCCGGGCCGGCGGATCGATGAAGGGGAAGTCCTCCACCCCGCCCAGGTGCAGCGACTTCATGCGCAGGATCACGCCCGCCAGCGAGGAGCGCAGGATTTCCGGATCGGTGAAGCGCGGCCGGCCGGCGAAATCGGCTTCGTCATAGAGCCGGATGCAGATGCCATTGGCGACCCGGCCGCAACGCCCGGCGCGCTGGTTGGCCGCGGCCTGGCTGATCGGCTCGACCAGGAGCTGCTCCACCTTGCTGCGGAAGCTGTAACGCTTGACGCGGGCGGTGCCTGTGTCGATGACATAGCGGATGCCGGGCACGGTCAGCGACGTTTCCGCCACGTTGGTGGCCAGGACGATGCGGCGGCCGCCGTGCGTATCGAACACGCGGTCCTGCTCTGCCTGCGAGAGGCGGGCGAACAGGGGCAGCACCTCGGCGTTGCGCGTCAGGACGTCGTGGGCCAGGTGCTTGCGCAAATGATCGGCAGCCTCGCGGATCTCACGTTCGCCCGGCAGGAACACCAGGATGTCGCCCGGCGCATTGCCCCGCCACAACTCGTCGACCGCATCGGCGATCGCGTCGTTCAGGTCGAATTCGCGAGTCTCTTCGAAAGCGTGCCAGCGCTGCTCCACCGGGAACATGCGGCCCGAGACATAGATGACAGGGGCGGGCCCTACGGGGCCGGCGAAATGGCGGGCGAAGCGTTCGGCGTCGATGGTGGCCGAGGTCACCACCACCTTCAGGTCGGGGCGGCGCGGCAGGAGCTGGCGCAGGTAGCCGAGCAGGAAGTCGATGTTCAGGCTGCGCTCATGCGCCTCGTCGATGATCAGCGTGTCGTAGGCATTCAGCAACGGGTCCGATTGCGTCTCCGCCAGCAGGATGCCGTCGGTCATCAGCTTGACCGAGGCGTCGCGCGACAGCCGGTCCTGGAACCGGACCTTGAACCCGACCACCTCGCCGAGCGGCGTCTCGAGCTCCTGCGCGATGCGTTTGGCGACGCTGGAAGCGGCGATGCGCCGCGGTTGCGTGTGCCCGATCAGCCGCCCGCGCTGGCCCGCCGGCGCATTGAGCTTGCCGCGGCCCAGGGCCAACGCGATCTTGGGCAGCTGGGTCGTCTTGCCGGAGCCCGTCTCGCCACAGACGATGACGACCTGGTGCGCCGCCATGGCGGCCATGATGTCCTCGCGCTTGGCGGAAACCGGCAGCGATTCCGGGAACGTGATGGAAAGGGAAGCCAAGACTGCGAACGGCCAAAGCCCGTGATTATCGGGCCGCCGGGGGCTCAGCCGGGCGTGTGGGCGGCCTCAGTGTCCGTGAGGGGCAGTTCCGCGATCTGGCCGGCCTGCTGGTCGTAGTACGCCAGCCGGCTCGAATAGCTCCAGGCCGTGCGGGCCATGGCGCGCACGGTCGACACGGCGTGGGAGGGCCGGACCTGCGTGGTCGTCGTCAGGATGCCGATGCCCAACTCGGCTTCCCAAGCCGTCTCGGCGGCTTCCAGTCCCGCCACGTCAGCGCTGGTGCCCAGGAGCACCGGGCGGGCCAGCCGTTCGCGCATCTGCCGGGCCAGCGTGACGATGCGGGCAATGTCGGCCGGATGTCGCACCAGCAGCAGGAATCCGTCCTCACCCAGGCGCCCCATGTCCGCGTGGACCGGCGCGCAGCGCCGCAGCCGGCTCGCGCAGATGAACAGCGCGTGGTTGAACGCCGCGCGCCCATGCAGGTTTTCCAGCGCGTAAAGATTCGCGATGCAGATCGCGATGACGCCCACGGGCCGCACGCCGGCGTCGCGCTTGAAGAAGACGTCGCCCACCATCTGCCCCGTCTCGCTGTGCGAGCGCATCCGCGTGACCGGGTCGTAGTTCGGACCATGCGCCATGACCTCGGACAGCTCCAGCAGGTAGGAGTAGCGGGACCAGAGCGCGGTCGCCATGACGGCGAGATAGGCCATCCCGGCCGTGGCGCTCATCGCATGGACGGCCCAAGGCGCATCCCGGTCCAGGGCGATCCAGCTCAGGCCGCCGACCGCGACCAGCATGAGGGTGACGCCGGAGACGGAAGCCCAGGCCAGCCGGTCGCCGCGCAGCGCGCTGCGCACGGCCGTGACCAGCATGGCCAGCCCCACGGAAAACGCGGCGACCGAGCTGAGCGCCAGCGCCTGCGTGGGCGGAAGCATCCAGCCCGCCGCCAGCACCAGGACCGCCATCCCCACCATCCCGATCACCGCACGCCGGGCCCAGGCCCGCTGGCGCAGCAGGCCCAGCATGGACATCAGCATGAGGGCCAGCGATACCGCCGTCGCCACGGCCACGTGGGCCAACAGGCGCGCCTGCGCGTCACCATGCAGCGGCAGCCAGCCCAGATAGGCCACCACGAAAGCGGCGGAGATCACCGCCGACAGGCCGGCCATCAAGGCCACCTGCTTCTGGGACCGGACGTACGCTGCCAGCGAGACTGCGAGCATCAGCGCCGCGGTGCCGAAGAACGCACCCCAGAATCCAGCCGCCAGCGTGTCCATCGCCCGCACGATAACGCATCGCGGCGATTCCCTTAAACTGCCACGTTGCCTGCCCCACCCCTGATGTCCGCGATCTTCAATTTCACCTTCGTCCCCTGGTTCCGCTCGGTCGCGCCGTACATCCACATGCACCGCGGCAAGACCTTCGTGGTCGGCCTGGCGGGCGAAGCCATCGCCGCCGGCAAGCTGCACCACATCGCGCAGGACCTGGCGCTGATCCAGAGCATGGGCGTCAAGGTCGTTCTGGTGCACGGCTTCCGCCCGCAGGTGAACGAGCAGCTCAAGGCCAAGGGGCATGCGGCGAAGTACTCGCACGGCATGCGGATCACCGACGAGGTGGCGCTCGATTCCGCGCAGGAGGCCGCCGGACAACTGCGCTACGAGATCGAGGCGGCATTCAGCCAGGGCCTGCCGAACACGCCCATGGCAGGCTCCACGGTGCGCGTGATCTCCGGCAACTTCATCACGGCGCGCCCGGTCGGCATCCTGGACGGCGTCGACTTCCAGCATTCCGGCCTGGTCCGCAAGGTGGATGCGGCGGGCATCAGCCGCACGCTCGGCATGGGCGCCATGGTGCTGCTTTCCCCGTTCGGGTTTTCACCCACGGGCGAGGCCTTCAATCTGTCGATGGAGGAGGTCGCCACCAGCGTGGCGATCGCCCTGCAGGCGGACAAGCTGATCTTCCTCACCGAAAGCCCGGGCGTGCGGATCAAGCCGCTGGAGCCCGAGGGCGAGGACAACCCGATCGACACCGAACTGCCGCTGGCCGCCGCCGAACAGCTGCTTGCCAGCCTGCCGCCGGCGCTGCAGCCCACGGACACCCCGTTCTACCTGCAGCACTGCGTGAAAGCGTGCAAGGCAGGTGTCGAGCGCAGCCACATCATCCCGTTCGCGATCGACGGTTCGCTGCTGCTCGAGGTGTACGTGCACGACGGCATCGGCACCATGGTCATCGACGAGAAGCTGGAGGAACTGCGCGAAGCCGGCGCCGACGACGTGGGCGGCATCCTCCAGCTGATCGAGCCCTTCGAGCGCGATGGGACCCTGGTGAAGCGCGACCGCACCGAGATCGAACGCGACATCGCCAACTACACGATCATCGAGCACGACGGTGTCATCTTCGCCTGTGCCGCGCTCTACCCCTACCCTGAGGCGAAGACGGGCGAGATGGCTGCGCTGACCGTCTCGCCCCAAAGCCAGGGCCAGGGCGATGGCGAGAAGGTGCTCAAGCGTGTCGAGCAACGGGCTCGCGCCATGGGCCTGGAGAGCATCTTCGTGCTGACCACGCGCACCATGCACTGGTTCCTGAAGCGCGGCTTCGTGCAGGTCGATCCCGATTGGCTGCCGGAAGCCCGCAAGCGCAAGTACAACTGGGACCGCCGCAGCATGGTGTTCGTGAAGAAACTGGCCTGAGAAGCAACCGATGGACATCTCCACCCTCCTCGTCTTCAGCCTCGTGGCATTGATCGCCATCGCCACGCCCGGCCCCACGGTGCTGCTTGCGTTGGCCAACGGCTCACGCTTCGGCGTGCGGCGCTCCCTGGCCGGCATGGCCGGCGCAGTGGCTTCCGATTTCGTCCTCGTCGGCGCGGTCGCGCTGGGCCTGGGTGCCCTGCTCGCGGCTTCGGAGTTCTGGTTCAGCGTGCTGAAATACGCTGGTGCGCTCTACCTGGCTTGGCTGGGCTGGCGGCTGCTGCGTTCGCAAGGCGGCATCGACCTGCCCGCCCCCGACGCGGGCGTCGCGGCCCAGGCGCCGCGGTCACTGTTCTGGCGCTCGTTCCTGGTCGCGGTCACCAATCCCAAGGGCTACCTGTTCTGCTCGGCCTTGCTGCCGCAGTTCATCGATCCGCACGCCGCGCAGGCGCCGCAATACGTGGTGATCGGCATCGTCTTCGCGGCCCTGGATTTCTCGGTGATGTTCGGTTATGCGGTGCTGGGCGCGCGCGCCGTGCGCCTGCTGAAGGCCAACGCCGTGCGCTGGCTCGACCGCATCTGCGGCGGCGCCCTGCTGGCGCTCGCGGGTTCGCTGGCGTTCGTCCGTCGAAGCGGGACCTGAGGCGCGCGGACCGCAGAGAAAGCCGGGCGGCTGACGGTCGCCACTTCCATGGTCCGACATCGTGGTTCTCTCGGAGGCGCTACCTTGGAGGGATGGCCGAGTCCGAACCCCGCCTGCCCTATGAGAACCGCCGCCAGGCGGGCCGCCTGCTGGCCGCCCGGCTCGGGCATCTGCGCGGCCGGCCCGGCCTCGTCGTGCTGGCGTTGCCGCGCGGTGGCGTGGCGGTCGCCCATGAGGTCGCACTGGCCCTCGGCGCCCCGCTGGATGTCTTCGTCGTCCGCAAGCTCGGCTATCCCGGTCATGAGGAGTACGCCATGGGTGCGATCGCCAGCGGCGGCGTGCGCGTCATGAACCCCCTGCCGGGCACCCAGCCCAGCGCGGCCCAGGTCGACCGTGTGGTCGAGCGCGAGCAGCGCGAGCTGCTGCGGCGGGAAAGCCTGTATCGGGGCGATGCGCCGCCGCTGGCGGTGCAGGGCCGGACCGTGGTGGTGGTGGATGACGGCCTGGCGACCGGCGCCACCATGCGGGCCGCCGCCGAGGCCTTGCGGCAGCGGCATCCGCTCTACCTTTGCGTGGCCGTGCCGGTGGGGACGGCGGAGAGCTGCCGGGAGCTCCGCTCCGTCGCGGACGAAGTGGTCTGCGCGGCCATGCCAAAGCCCTTCCGGGCCGTGGGTGTGTGGTTCCGCGAGTTTCCGCAGGCGACCGACGAAGAGGTGCGGTCGCTGCTGGCCGAAGCCTCAGGTCGCTAGCGCGTGCCGCGGCATGCTGCGGCCGCGCAACTGGCGAACCAGCAGCACCAGGCCCACCAGCGCGAAGAACAGGAACCAGAGGAAGGACCAGTTCGCGATGGACAGGCCGAGGAAAGTCCAGTCAACCTTGGTGCAGTCGCCGCCGCCGCGGAAGATCATGGGGATCGCACGCTTGAGCGGAAAGGTCTCGATCATCCCGTACAGGTCACGGCCGCAGGAAGCGATCTCGGGCGGGTACCACTGCAGCCAGCTCTGGCGGGCGGCGACGAAGCCGCCGAAGCCGGCAAAGAGGGTCATCAGGCCGGCGCTGGCCACCAGGAAGCCGCGGGCCGGGACAAAGGCCGCGATGCCCGCCACCAGCGCCACCAGCACCAGCGCATAGCGTTGCACGATGCACATCGGGCACGGTTCGAGCTTGGCCGGCCCGTGCTGCAGGTACAGGCCGAAGGCCAGCATGGCCACGCAAGTCACGGCCACCAGGCCCAGGATGCGCCGCGGCGCCGTGTCGAACCAGTTCAAGAACATTCGCTTCCCCAACCCGCGTGCCGGCCGGCACTGTCGTCCGTCAGGTCGCGGTCTCCACAAACACACGGGCGCGGCGCGGCGTCACCACCAGCGTCTCGCCCTCCCGAAGGCCCATTTCCTTGAATTGCTGCGCAGGGATCTGCGCCTCGATCAAGGTTTCCGGGCCCGCATTGTCCGATGGTTTGTTGTCGTCCGCCGGGATAAGTTCCAGCCGGGCGACCGGCCCGACGACGATCGCGCGCGCCAGCTGCACCACGATGCCCCGCGGCCGCCCGTTCGCGTCGAGCCCGGCGCCAGGGGAATAGCGCTGGACGTCCAGGTCGTGCGGCCGCACATAGGCGGATGCCTTGGCGTTCTGCGCGCCCGCGTGCTCGGGGGAATCGATCTGCAGGCCTTCCACGGTCACCAGGCCCTCGTGGGCGCGGCCGTGGAACAGGTTCACGTCGCCCAGGAAGCCGTAGACAAACGGGCTGGCGGGATGGTCCCACACCTCCTGGGGGGAGCCGACCTGCTCGATGTTGCCGGCGTTCATCAGCACCACGCGGTCGGCGACCTCGAGCGCTTCCTCCTGGTCGTGCGTCACGAAGATGCTGGTGACGTGCAGGTCGTCGTGCAGGCGGCGCAGCCAGCGGCGCAGTTCCTTGCGCACTTTCGCATCGAGCGCCCCGAAGGGTTCATCGAGCAGCAGCACCTTCGGCTCCACGGCCAGGGCGCGCGCGAGTGCGATGCGCTGCCGCTGGCCACCGGACAGCTGCGACGGGAAACGGTCGGCGAGCCAGTCCAGCTGCACCAGGTTCAGCAGGTCGTGCACCTTCTGCTTGATCTGCGCCTCGCTGGGTCGCGCGCCGCGCGGCTTCACGCGCAGGCCGAAGGCCACGTTCTCGAACACCGTCATGTGGCGGAACAGCGCGTAGTGCTGGAACACGAAGCCCACCTGGCGCTCGCGCACGTGGACGTCGGTGGTGTCCTCGCCCGAGAACAGGATGCTGCCGCGGTCGGCCGTCTCCAGCCCCGCGATGATGCGCAGCAACGTGGTCTTGCCGCAGCCCGAAGGGCCCAGCAGCGCAACGAGCTCGCCCGATTCGATGTTCAGCGACACATCGCGCAGCGCCTTGAAGTCGCCGAAATTCTTGCTGACGTTGCGGATCTCGATGCTCATACAGTGGCCTCCATCGCCATCGGGCGCTCCGGCGGCATTTCGGCCGTCGCCTTCATGTCACGTTCCTGCTTCCACTCGGCCGCCGACTTGATGACCAGCGTCACCACGGCCAGCAGCGCGAGCAGCGACGCCACGGCGAAGGCCGCGACGGACTGGTATTCGTTGTAGAGGATCTCCACGTGCAGCGGCATGGTGTTCGTCTGCCCGCGGATGTGGCCGGAAACCACCGAGACCGCGCCGAACTCACCCATCGCCCGCGCGTTGCACAGGATCACGCCGTAGATCAGGCCCCACTTGATGTTGGGGAGCGTCACGTACCAGAAGGTCTGCCAGCCGGTCGCGCCCAGCACGATCGCGGCCTGCTCCTCCTCGTTGCCCTGCGCCTGCATCAGCGGGATCAGCTCCCGCGCGATGAAGGGGAAGGTCACGAAGATGGTCGCCAGCACGATGCCGGGCACGGCGAAGACGATCTTGATGTTGTGTTCGGCGAGCCATGGGCCCAGCCAGCCCTGTGCGCCGAACACCAGCACGTAGATCAGGCCGGCGACAACCGGCGACACCGAGAACGGCAGGTCGACCAGCGTCGTCAGGAAGGCCTTGCCCCGGAACTCGTATTTGGCGATGCACCAGGCGGCGGCGACGCCGAACACCAGGTTCAGCGGAACGGCGATGGCGGCGGTGATCAGCGTGAGGCGGATGGCGGACCACGCGTCCGGCTCCTTCAATGCGTCCAGGTAGGCCCCAACGCCCTTGCGCAGCGCCTCGGTGAACACCGCGGCCAGCGGCAACAGCAGGAACAGGAACAGGAAGGCCAGCGCGATGCCGATCAGCGTGTTGCGCACCCAGGGGGATTCCGTCGTGCTGACCCGCTTCGTGCGCAGGTCGGTCGGGAGAGTCGCACTCATCAGCCCGCTCCCGATCGCTTGCGCTGCCAGGCCTGCAGCGCGTTGATGACCAGCAGCAGCAGGAAGGAGAAGAAGAGCATGACGACAGCCACGGCCGTGGCCCCCGCGTAGTCGTACTGCTCCAGCTTGCCGATGATGATCAGCGGGGTGATTTCCGAAACCATCGGCATGTTGCCGGCGATGAAGATGACCGAACCGTATTCACCGATGGCGCGCGCGAACGCCATGGCAAAGCCGGTCAGCAGCGCGGGAGCGATCGAGGGGAAGATCACCCGGGTGAACGTCTGCAGGCGCGTGGCGCCCAGGCACATGGCGGCCTCTTCCAGCTCCTTCTCGGCCTCCTCCAGCACGGGTTGCACCGTGCGTACGACAAAGGGCAGCCCGATGAAGATGAGCGCGATGACCACCCCGTTCGGGTTGAATGCGAGCTTGATCCCCATCGGCTCCAGGTATTGCCCGATCCAGCCGTTGCCGGCCAGCAGCGCGGTGAGCGAGATGCCGGCGACCGCCGTGGGCAGTGCGAACGGCAAGTCGACCAGCGCGTCCACGATGCGCTTGCCGGGAAACGTGTAGCGCACCAGCACCCAGGCCACCAGCAGGCCGAAGACGACATTGACCAGGGCTGCGATGAGCGACGCCCCGAAGGTGAGCCGGTAGGACGCGAGCACGCGAGGGGACGTCACTGCCGCCCAGAACTGGTCCCAGCTCAGCGTGAAGGTCTTGAGGATCAGGGCCGACAACGGGATCAGCACGATCAGCGACAGGTACAGCACGGTGAAGCCGAGGGTCAGGTTGAACCCCGGCAACACCTTGCGGGTCCCCGTGCGCGAAGGCGCCGCCACCGTGGCCGGCAGCGGCGCCGCGATGCTCGCAGCGCTCATAGGGGCCTACTTGACCGTGTAAATCTTGTCGAACTGGCCGCCGTCGTTGAAGTGCACCTTCTGCGCTTCACCCAGGGAGCCGAACAGTTCCTGCACCGTGAACAGCTGCAGCGGCTTGAACTGGTTCGCGTACTTCTTCAGGACGGCCTGGTTCCGCGGGCGGATGTTGTGCTTCGCGGCGATCTCCTGGCCCTCTTCCGAGTACAGGAAGTTCAGGTAAGCCTTGGCCAGGTCGGCCGTGCCCTTCTTGGCGACCGTGCGCTCCACCACCGCCACCGGGTTTTCGGCCACGATGCTGATGGAGGGATAGACCACGTCGACCTTGTTGGCGCCGAATTCCTTGTCGACCGACACCACTTCGGACTCGAACGTGATCAGCACGTCGCCGATGTTGCGTTGCAGGAAGGCCGTGGTGGCGTCGCGGCCGCCGCGCGCGAGGACCGGCACGTTCTTGTACAGCTTGGCGACGAACTCCGCCGCCTGCGCGTCGCTGCCACCCTTCTTCCTGGCGTAGCCCCAGGCAGCCAGGTAGGCGTAGCGGCCATTGCCGCCGGTCTTCGGGTTCACGACGACCACCT
The DNA here is from genome assembly GCF_007833165.1 of Caenimonas sedimenti. GTDB lineage: Bacteria > Pseudomonadota > Gammaproteobacteria > Burkholderiales > Burkholderiaceae_C > Ramlibacter > Ramlibacter sedimenti. The sequence goes on from NZ_VOBQ01000005.1 coordinate 74,368, forward strand.
GCACGCCGGGCTTGACCAGGTCGTCCCAATCCTTGATGCCCTTGGGGTTGCCGTTGCGCGTCAGGAACAACATGGTCGACGTGGTCGGGGATGCGTTGTCCGGGAAGCGCTTGGCCCAGTCCTTCGCGACCACGCCCTTCTCGGCGAGGAACTCGACGTCGGTGGTCGTGTTCATCGTGACCACGTCGGCATCGAGCCCGTCGGCCACCGCCCGCGCCTGCGCGCTGGACCCGCCGTGCGCCTGGTCGACTTTCACGTCCTTGCCGGTCGTCTTCTTGTAGTGCGGCACGAACGCCGCGTTGACATCCTTGTAGAACTCGCGGGCGACGTCGTACGAGGCGTTCAGCAGCGTCTGTTGCGCGGAGGCGATGCCGCTGGCTGCCAGCGCGAGGCTGGCGATGATCAATTTCAACTTCATGATGGACTACTTGTTCGGCTGAGCGGTGAGCCGGAGATAGGGCTTCACGGCCTTGAAGCCCTTGGGAAATCGCCGGGCGATCTCTTCCGGGTCCTGCAGGCTGGGGATGATCACCACGTCGTCGCCATCTTTCCAGTTGGCGGGGGTAGCAACCTTGTGGCCGTCGGTGAGCTGCAACGAATCGATGACTCGCAGGATCTCGTCGAAGTTGCGGCCAGTCGACGCGGGATACGTCAGCGTGGCGCGGATGGCCTTCTTCGGATCGATGATGAACACGCTGCGCACGGTGGCGTTCACCAGCGAGTTCGGATGGATCATGTCGTACAGCGTGGCGACCTTCTTGTCGGCGTCGGCGAGGATGGGAAAGTTCACCGTCGTGCGCTGGGTCTCGTTGATGTCGTTGACCCAGGCCTTGTGCGACTCGACGGGGTCGACGCTGACCGCAATGGGCTTGACGCCGCGTTTGGCGAACTCGCCGCCCAGGGCGGCGGTCTTGCCGAGTTCGGTGGTGCAGACCGGCGTGAAATCGGCGGGGTGCGAAAAGAGCACCACCCAGGCGTCGCCGGCCCATTCGTGGAAGCGGATCGTGCCCTCGGTGGACTCTTGGGTGAAATCGGGCGCGGTGTCGCCCAGGCGAAGAGTCATGGCTACCTTTCTCAGTGAGAAAGGATTGTGGGGACGCCCCCTTAATACGCCAACGAATATCTCGTTGTTAATTTATGGCGAAAAGCCTCTATAGAAGCGGTCGAAGCTCCCGGGCGGCTTCCAGCAGATGCGGTAACAGATCCTTTTGCATGACATCGGGCCGGACCGCGACCGCGTTCAGGGCAGCCACGGTCTGGCCATTCATGTTGCGCAGGGGCACCGCCAGCGCATGCACGCCCAGTTCGTGCTCCTCGCTCGCGATCGCCAGGTCATGCTGGCGGACTTCCTCGATGACCGCACGGAACTTCCGCGGATCCACCGTGGTGTGCACCGTCAGCCGGGGCAGTTCGCGGCCTTTCATCCAGGCATTGAAGTCGGCCCGCGGCTTCGCCGCCAGCAGGATCCGCCCCGTCGAGGTCGCATGCGCGGGTAGCCGGGCGCCGAGGTGCAAGCCGTAGGCCAGCAACCGGGACGAGCCGCTCCGCGCGACGATGACGACGTGGTCGCCGTCGAGCACGACCGCCGAGAACGATTCGCCGGTCTGCGCCGTCAGCCGGTTCAGTGTGGGCTGGATCACGCGCGGCAGGCGGGCCGAGGCGAGATAGCTGCCCGAGAAGCGCAGCACCTTGGGGGCCAGCCAGAAGTGGCTGCCATCGGTTTCCAGGTAGCCCAGGTGCGCCAGGGTGAGCAGGTGACGGCGCGCCGCGGCGCGCGTGAGACCGGCGCGCTGGGCGGCCAGCGTGGCATTGAGCCGCTGCCTTTCGGTGTCGAAGCTCTCCAGCACCGCCAGGCCCTTGGCGATGCCGGCGATGTAGTCGGCCTGGGCGAGCGTCATGTCGATCCTCTGCGCGATGATCGCGCATGTCCGGCGATGATCGCACAAGGGATGCGTCCCGGGTCTGGTCCGGGCGGGCCAGGGCTCCTAAGCTTGGCCGCAGGAGACAAACCCCATGCGAACCCAGGTTGCCATCATCGGCGCCGGCCCCTCCGGCCTGCTGCTCGGCCAGCTGCTGCACAAGGCCGGTATCGCCAATGTGATCGTGGAGCGCCAGACGGGCGACTACGTGCTCGGCCGCATCCGTGCGGGCATCCTCGAGCAAGTCACGGTCGACCTCCTGGCGGAGTCGGGCGTGGGTGATCGCGTGAAGCGCGAAGGCGTCGTCCACCACAGCATCGAGCTGGTGTTCGCCGGCAGCCGCCATCCGATCGACGTGCATGGGTTGACCGGGGGCAAGGTCGTCACGGCCTACGGCCAGACCGAGCTGACCAAGGACCTGATGGACGCGCGCCAGGCCGCGGGCCTCGCCACGGTCTATGAAGCCGCGAACGTCAGCCTGCACGATTTCGACGGCACCCGCCCGCGCGTGCGGTACGAGAAGGACGGCGGCACGCACGAGATCGAATGCGACTTCATCGCGGGCTGCGACGGCTTTCACGGCGTGAGTCGGGCGACGGTGAAGGACGCCATCACCGAGTTCGAGCGCGAGTACCCCTTCGGCTGGCTGGGCGTGCTGGCCGACGTGCCTCCGGTGTCGCCGCACGCGATCGTCTACGGCAACAGCGAGCGCGGTTTTTCGCTTTGCTCGATGCGCAGCATGACGCGCAGCCGCTATTACGTGCAGTGCCCGCTCGACGACAAGGTCGAGGCCTGGAGCGACCAGCGCTTCTGGGACGAACTGCGCCGCCGGCTCGACCCGGAACTGGCCGCAAGGATCGTCACCGGCCCCAGCATCGAGAAGAGCATCGCCCCGCTGCGCAGCTTCGTCGCGGAGCCGATGCGCTTCGGCCGCCTGTTCCTGGCCGGCGACGCGTCCCACATCGTGCCGCCCACCGGTGCCAAGGGGCTGAACCTGGCCGCGAGCGACGTGAAGTACCTGTCGTCCGCCTTCGTCGAGTACTTCCAGGAGAAATCCGCGGCCGCCATCGACAGCTATTCGGAGCGCTGCCTGAGACGGGTCTGGAAGGCCGAGCGATTCTCGTGGTGGCTCACCGGCCTGATGCACCGCTTTCCGGACACCCAGGGCTTCGGCCAGCGCATGCAGGAGGCCGAGCTCGACTACCTGGTGCATTCCAGGGCGGCCTCGACGGCGTTGGCGGAAAACTACGTGGGCCTGCCGCTTTAGAAGGCTGCATGCCCCGAAAGCGGCTCAAGGGACCGCCCATACAATCCGCGGCTCATGTCCGTTTTCCGCTTCCTCTGGCCGACGCTGGCCGTGTTGGCATCGGCGGGGTTCCTGGCCGAAGACATCCAAAAACAAAGGTTGGCCCGCGCGTTCTCCGGACCGGTGGAAGCCGGGAACGGCGGGCATGACACTGCGCCCCGCCCTCGCCAAAGCTAGCAAGGGGGCGGTTCCGCCATCGCCGGGCCGCACTTCTTGGCGGCTTCCGGCGCAATGGCACCGGCTGCGTTGCGCAGCGGCGCGAAGCAGGCCATGCTGGCCTGGTACTCGCGCTGGCGGCGCTGGCAATCGGTTTCGCCCGGCCTCGCCGCTTGAGCCGTGCCGGCAGTCGTTGCGCTGGCAGCGGACGCCGGGGCGGCTGGCGCCTCGGCCGGCGTTCGCGATGCGGCGAGACCCTTGGCAGCCGTGTCCGCAGGCACGACGTTCGATGCGCGTGGGGTGACTCGCGTGGGCGAATCGACGCCCGGGGGTGGCTTGTCGGACAGATGGGTGCGGCCCTGCGCGTCCTTCCACTGGTACATCCCCTGGCCCTGGCCCTGGGCCGGGCCCACGCAAAGGATGGCCAGTGCGACGCCTGCATGCAGCATGGTGGGCATGCGGTTCATGCCCGGCTCAATCCGCGAACTTGCCGCCGGCCTTGATGATCGGCCCCCACTTGTCGATCTCGCTCTTCAGCCAGCTCTGCAGGCCTTCCGGCGAGAGCTTGCTGTCGGGCACGATTTCCGCGCCCAGGTCTTCCATGCGCTTCGCCACGTCCGGGTCCTTCAATGCGGCGCGGACCGCGGCGTTCATGCGTTCGATGATGGGCTTCGGGGTGCCCTTGGGCGCGTAGATGCCGTGCCAGACGACGACCTCGAAGTCCTTCAGTCCCTGCTCCGCCAGCGTGGGTGCATTCGGCAGCGACTTGATGCGGTTCTTCGTGGTGACGCCGTAGAGCTTGACGTTGCCCGCCTTGATCTGCGGGATGGTCTGCGTGGTCTGGTCGCACAGCACGTCGACCTGGCCGCCCAGCAGCGCGTTCATCGCAGGCGCGGTCCCCTGGAACGGGACCTCGGTCAGCTGCACGCCGATGGCACGCTGGAACAGCATGCCGCACAGCTGTGACACCGCGCCGAGGCCCGCCGTGGCGACGTTGATCTTGTCCTTGTTGGCCTTGATGTACGCGACCATCTCCTGCAGGTTCGCGGCGGGGAAGTCCTTGCGCGCCAGCATGGTCATGGGCACGTCGACCGCCTGGCTGACGAATTCGAAATCGTTGAGCGGGTCATAGGACAGCTTGCGGTACAGCGCCGTCGAGGTGGCCATGCCGTTGTGGTGGATGAAGAAGGTGTAGCCGTCCGGGGGCGACTTGGCCACCGAGCCGGCGGCCACGGTACCGCCGGCGCCCAGCTTGTTTTCCACCACCACGGTCTGGCCCAGCGTCTTGCTCATGGATGCGGCCAGCGTGCGCGCGACCACGTCCGTCGGCCCGCCGGCCGCGAAGGGCACGACGAGCGTCACCGCCTTGGCCGGCCACGCCGCCTGCGTGTGGGCGGAAGCGGCGAAAACCAGGCCCGCGAGCGCGGCCAGGGCTTGTTTGAACTGCATGAGGAGTCTCCAGGTGGTGGCAAGCACACGTTAGCGGCGGTGGCGGCGGGCTGCCATAGTGGTTCCCCGCGTCTGCTAGGCTCCCTGGCCATGACGCAGCCGTTCGCCCCGCTTCATGGCATCCGCATCCTCAGCCTCGCCCTCAACCTGCCCGGTCCCGCGGCGCTCATGCGCTGCCGGCGCATGGGCGCCGACTGCAGCAAGATCGAGCCGCCGGCCGGCGACCCGATGGCGCACTACCAGAAAGGCGCGTACACGGAGTTGCATGAGGGCGTGAAGGTCCTCACCGCCGACCTGAAATCGCAGGACGGCCAGCAAGTCCTCCATCGCCAGCTGGCGAAGACCGACGTGCTGCTCACTTCCTTTCGCCCGTCCGCGCTGCAGAAGCTGGGGCTGGGCTGGAAGGAGCTGCACAGCCGGCATCCGGCGCTCAGCCAGGTGGCGATCGTGGGTGCGCCGGGTGCGCGGGCCGAGGAGCCGGGCCACGACCTGACCTATCTCGCGGACAACGGCCTCGTCCCTGGACTGGAGCTGCCGGCGACCCTCTATGCGGACATGAGCGGCTCGCTGATGGCGAGCGAGGCGGTGCTGCAGGCCGCACTGCGGAAGCAGGAGCGCTATGCGGGAACCGGCGATCCACACCCGGAAGGCGTCTACCTGGAAGTGGCCCTGGCCGACGCCGCGCGCTACATGGCCCTCCCCCGGCACTGGGGCCTCACGCAGCCCAGCGGGGCCGTGGGCGGCGCGCATGCGGGCTATCGGGTCTACCCATGCAAGGATGGACGGGTGGCGGTCGCCGCGCTGGAGCCGCATTTCGCCGCCCGGCTTTGCGCGGCCGCTGGCGTCGCCGCCAGCGATATCCGGGCGATGCTGTCACCGCAGACCCGCGAAGCGATCGCGGCTTTCTTCGCCTCACGCACACGCGGCGAGCTGGATCAGCTCGCCGCGCGGGAGGACCTGCCCCTGCACACCATGCAGGGGTGAGGAGCCAGGGTCAGCCGCGCGGCTCGCCGCGCGCGTTCACCAGGATCTTGTTGCCGGGTGGCGTCGCCATCTGCACCCGGTGTTCGGTGCCGCGGTAGTTGTAGCTGACCTCGTAGTAGGCCGGCGCACCACCGGAGACGGTGGTGCAGCGCTGGACATCCTGGGTCGCGACGCCGGAAGAACCGCCGCCCATGTTGCTGCCGATGGCCGCTCCCGAGATCACGCCGACGGCCGTGGCGGCATCCTTGCCGCTGCCGCCGCCGACCTGGTGGCCCAGGATGCCGCCGATGACGGCACCAGCCAGGGCGCCGCCCACGTTGGGGCTCGATGGGGCGGGCACGGCCTGGCGCTCGACCCAGCAGCGCTGGTTCGGGGGGCCCATCACGGCACGCGACCAGTTCACCGGCACTTCGGTCAGCTGCTCGTTGGCCCGGCGGCGGTATTCATAGGCAGGGGCCGTGGAGACGGCCGGCTCCGCGTCATAGCGGCGCTGCCCTTCGGCGGGGCGCACCGACGAAATGCGCCAGTTGACGCCGGCATCACGCAGGGAGTCATAGTGCCCGCGGCGCAGCACGGCGCAGCGGCCCTCGAAGCGCGGCTCCTCGCACACTTCCCAGCGGCCGCGCTCGACGACGACGGAGCGGGTCCTGTCGTCGAAGTTCATGCGATCCAGGTTCCGCACCGGCCGGTCGACCGTGACGGCACGGCCGCGGAACTCACGTTCCTCGTAGAGGACGATCTGGGCCATGGACTGACCGGCCAGGACGAGTGTGGCGGCCGCGACGGCGGCCTTGAGCGCGATTTGCATGTTGTGAGCTCCTTCCATTGGATCAACCTCCAACGCCGGGAGGTCCGGCGCCGAGTACATGAGCATCGTAAAGAGTGGTGTGCAATTGTGTAGGCACCAGCCTACGACCAGTGTCGTCTGGCGGCTGAGCCAGACGGGCGGCGCGTGGGTCAGCTCGTCTTGCGCGGCGGCAGGCCGGTGTGTTGCGTCAGCATGCGGCCCTTCTTCGGCTGGCCCGCCGTCGAGTTCTTGCGCCGCGGGCTCGCGTAGCTGCCGTCGGTGGCCGGCTGGAACGTAGGGATGAGGTGATGCTTGCCGTTGCCGATCAGGTCGGCCCGGCCCATCGCCTTCAGCGCCTCGCGCAGCATCGGCCAGTTGTTGGCATCGTGGTAGCGCAGGAACGCCTTGTGCAGGCGGCGCCGGCGGTCGCCCTTGACGATGTCAACGCTCTCGCTGTCGCGCCCGATCTTGCGCAGCGGGTTCTTGCCCGAGTGGTACATGGCCGTGGCCGTGGCCATGGGGCTCGGGTAGAAGGTCTGCACCTGGTCGGCACGGAAGCCATTGCGCTTCAGCCACAGCGCCAGGTTCATCATGTCCTCGTCGCTCGTGCCCGGGTGGGCCGCGATGAAGTAGGGGATGAGGTACTGCTCCTTGCCCGCTTCCTTCGAGAACTTCTCGAACATCTGCTTGAACTTGTCGTAGCTGCCGATCCCCGGCTTCATCATCTTCGACAGCGGGCCGTTCTCGGTGTGCTCGGGCGCGATCTTCAGGTAGCCGCCCACGTGGTGCTGCACCAGTTCCTTCACGTATTCCGGCGACTGGACGGCCAGGTCGTAGCGCATGCCGGAGCCGATGAGGATCTTCTTCACGCCCTTCAGCGCGCGCGCGCGCCGGTACAGCTTGACCAGCGGGCCGTGGTCGGTGTTCAGGTTGCTGCAGATGCCGGGATAGACGCAGCTCGGCTTGCGGCAGGCGGCCTCGATCTCGGGCGACTTGCAGCCGATGCGGTACATGTTGGCCGTGGGGCCGCCGAGGTCGGAGATGACGCCGGTGAAGCCCGCGACCTTGTCGCGGATGTCCTCCACCTCCTGGATGATGGAGTCCTCGCTGCGGCTCTGGATGATGCGGCCCTCGTGCTCGGTGATCGAGCAGAAGGTGCAGCCGCCGAAGCAGCCGCGCATGATGTTGACCGAGAAGCGGATCATCTCCCAGGCGGGGATCTTGGCGTCGCCGTAGGCCGGGTGCGGCGCCCGCGCGTACGGCAGGCCGAACACGTGGTCCATCTCCGCGGTGGTCAGCGGGATCGGCGGCGGATTCAGCCAGACGTCGCGCTCGCCATGCGCCTGCACCAGCGAACGCGCGTTGCCGGGGTTGGTCTCCAGGTGCAGCACGCGGTTGGCGTGGGCGTAGAGCACCGGGTCCGACTTGACCTTCTCGAAGGACGGCAGGCGGATCACGCTGCGGTCCCGCGGCGGCACCTTCAGCTTCGCCTTGGGCATGACGAAGTTGACCGGCTGCACGCCCTCCTCCTTCATGCAGGTCTGGCCCTGGGCCTTGGCCTGCTCGGAGATGGTCATGTAGGGGCTGACGTGGGCTTCGACGCGGCCTGGCGCGTCCACGGTGGTCGAGTCGATCTCGAACCAGTCTTCCGGCGCCGCACGCCGCATGAACGCGGTGCCACGCACGTCGGTGATCTCGGCCACCGGTTCGCGTGCCGCCAGCCGGTGCGCGATCTCGACGATCGCGCGTTCGGCATTGCCATAGAGCAGCAGGTCGCACTTGCTGTCCAGCACGACGCTGTGGCGGACCTTGTCGGACCAGTAGTCGTAGTGCGCGATGCGCCGCAGGCTGCCTTCGATGCCGCCCAGGACGATGGGCACGTCCTTGAACGCTTCGCGGCAGCGCTGGCTGTAGACAATGGCCGCACGGTCCGGCCGCTTGCCGCCGACGTCGCCCGGCGTATAGGCATCGTCGCTGCGCAGTTTGCGGTCCGCCGTGTAGCGGTTGATCATCGAATCCATGTTGCCGGCGGTCACGCCCCAGAACAGGTTCGGCTTGCCGAGCGCCTTGAAGGGCTCGGCGCTTTGCCAGTCCGGCTGCGCAATGATCCCGACGCGGAAACCCTGCGCTTCCAGCGTGCGCCCGATCACGGCCATGCCGAAGCTCGGGTGATCGACATAGGCGTCGCCCGTGACCAGGACGATGTCGCAGCTGTCCCAGCCGAGCGCTTCCATCTCCTTCCGGCTCATGGGCAGGAAGGGCGCGGGGCCGAAGCGATGCGCCCAGTACTTGCGGTAGCTGGTGATCGGCTTCGCGGCGCGCGCGAAAAAGGAAACGTCGACGGGGGCGTTCATTGCGGAAAGACGAGGGGCCGGGAAACGGCGGGGTGGAGCGGCGAAGCCTGCCGCGGGCAACCTCGTATTCTAGGCGGAGCGGCGCTTTCTCGCTTGCTCCGCGGGGATTGGCCCGGGCTCCTCGGCCGCTTCGATGACGCGGTCCAGCATCCGCGCCAGGCCCGCCCGCTCCGCATGGCTGAGGCAGCCGAAGATGGCCTCGTTCCGATGAGCGATCAGCTCCATCACCTGCAGCCAGAGCGCTTCCCCCTCCTCGGTCGGTTCCAGCACGACCGCCCGGCGGTCGCTCGCACTACCGTGCTTGGCGACCAGGCCGCGCGCCACCAACGCCTGGGCGGCTCGGCTCGCCTGGCCCTTGTCGAGGTTGGCCGCGCCGGCCAGGTCATTCACCGACATGGGCGCCGCGTTCCCGATGGCGGCCAGGCACCGGGCCTCGCCCAACGGGAGCGCGAAGGCGACCGCATAGGCCTCGGCCGTGACCTTGTCGCTGAGCTTGCTGACCCGGTGCAGCCGCCAGCTGAGGAAATGTTCCAGCGACTCGGAAGCCGGCGGCGGCCTCACACGCCCCCCTCGCCGCAGCGCGCCGCCGCCTGGGCGATCAGCGGCAGGACCGTATCCGCCGATTCGGCACGGGCCATCAGCTGCAGGCTCAGCATCGCCAGCAGCAGCTGCGAGCGCTCGGGCCCTGCCTGAGCCAGTGCCTGGCACAGGGCTGTGTAGCTGCGATCGAGGTCGGCGTCCGTCATCCCTGGAACTCCTTGCGTTTGAACCAGGCCACCAACGGCGCTGGATCAGTGCCGCGCCAGCGGCCCGCCACGTAGCCATCTGGCCGCACCAGCACCAGGCCCTCGCCGCCCCGTGGCAACCCGTAGCGGTCGCCGGCCTGGCGCAGCGGGTCGGCTTCGGGCGGGATGTGCAGTACCGCGACGCCCTCTTCCGGCAGGCCGGCTGCCGCCAGCGGCAAGACGCCGTCGGAAAACACGAGCGCCACGAAGTCCTTGCCGAACGCCTGGCTCAGATGGAATTCGCCCTGAGACCCGGCCAGGAGCGCTTCCGGCGCCGGCAAGCCGGGAGCCGCGTCGCCGTGCATCCATTCACCGGTGCTCTCGCCATTCAGGGCCGAACCGGCATAAGCCACCGGCGCGGACTGCCGCGGGTTGATCAGCGGGCGGACCAGCGGATCCTCCAGCGCCAGCCGCAGGGTCGCCTCGCGCATCAGGCTGAAGGCGAAGTTTGGCGGCGCCATGAACTCCGTGCTCTTGGCGCCATAGGCGATGTTCTCGCGGGCAGCGGGCACCCGCTCGGCGGAGTAGGTGGCCAGCAGCGCGTCGTCCCCATCGCCGTCCAGCACGCGCGCCAGCTTCCACGCCAGGTTGCCCGCGTCGTCCAGTCCCGAGTTGAGGCCACGCACCCCGAAGATCGGCACCAGGTGTGCCGCATCGCCGGCGAAGAACACGTGGCCGTGCCGGTAGTCCGGCAAGGTCAGGCACTTCGCGTTGTACATGGAAGCCCACAGCATCCGCCAGGGTGCGGTCTCGCCGATCATCGCCAGGTGGCTCTGGACACGGGGGAGGATGTTTTCCGGCTTCAGGGCCTCCGCACCATCCTCGTCGTCGCGCAACTGGTAGTCGATGCGCCAGACATCCTCGGGCTGCCGGTGCATCAGGATGGTGGAGCCCGGGTTCGAAGGCGGATCGAACCAGGCCAGGCGCTCCACGGGGCGCTGGGTTTCCTGCACGACATCGACGATGACGTAGCGGCCATCGTATTGCGTCCCCTCGAGCTGCAGGCCCAGCTGCTCGCGCACGGTGCTGCGGCCACCGTCGCAGGCAGCGAGGTAGCGCGCACGGACCTGTCGCATCCCTTCGGGGGTTTCGAGTTCGGCCGTCACCCCTTGCGCGTCCTGGGTCAGCGCGGTCAAGCGCATGTTCATCGCCACCTGCGCCACTTCGGGTGCGCCAGCCAGCGCGTCCAGCAGGAACTGCTCGACGTGGTACTGCTGGATGTTCACCATGGGCGCGAAGCGCTGCGTGGGTTCGCTGGGCATCTGGAAACGCAGCACCTCGGCGTCGCGCCAGTAGCTTCGGCCACCCGTCCAGGGCAGGGCCTTGGCGGCCATCGCGGCGCCGGCGCCCGCCCAGGCCAGGATCTCCTGCGAGCGGCGCGACACGCAGATGGCCCGGCTCCCCGTGCAGACGCCGCCGTCGGCCTCGGCCACCAGCGAGCGGATGCCGTGGCGCGCCAGCAGCGCGGCCAGGGTGAGCCCCACAGGGCCGCCGCCGGCGATGAGCACCGGCACTTCGTCCGGCAAGTCCTGGTGGTGCGCCACGCGTTCGTCCCGTCAATTGTTGCGGGCGCAACTATAGCAGCAACTGGTTGCGTGCGCAACCAACGTCACATGGGCGGTGTCAGCGGCTGGCCAGCGGCCGCAACTGACCGCGCAGCTCGCCCTGCGGGTGGCGCGCGGTGTGCAGGTTCACGTACCACTGGCCGGACGCCAATTGGCCGAATTGTTCCGGCGTGATGCGCGATTCGCCCTTCAGCGGCTGCGCGTTCAGGTTGCCGTCGAAAGGCAAGACGACAGCGGCGTTCTGACCCGGCCCGGCGGGGCCGTGCAGGTGCGCCGCGGTCACGGAGCCACTCAGCCCCTGGAACGTCACGCTCCAGCGGATGCTCTGCGTCCGGTGGTCGTACACCACGTCAGCCGAACCGCTGCCCGTGCCGGCGACCGCCGGTACCTCCTGTGCCCCCGACAACTGCGCAACGAAGCCTTCGATGCGGTCGGAGGACTTCGATGCGGCGCAACCCGCGAGCGCCAACACGCCGGCCAGGGCCGCCGCACGCCAGATCATTGGCGCTCCTCGTCGCGTGCCGCGGTGCCGGGCTCGGCGGCGGACGGCGCCGGCTCGCGGCCGGCCGGCGGCTGCTGCGGTGCCTTTTCCCCCAGCGTCTTGTTGCCGCAGCCGTCGGCATTGCCCGGGCTGTCGTTGCCGCCGCGTTCCGCGTCGGGGCCGATGCTTGTCGCCGTGTTGCTCATGCACCCACTCTAGTCCCTGGCACGGCCGTGTCATGTAGGACGCGACAGCACGCCGACGCAACGCTGGCTAAACTGCCCCGGACCAGAGGAGACACGCCATGCCAAGCTTCAGTACGCTGGAGATCGCCGCCGACCCGGGGAATCCACGCGTCGCGCGGCTGCTGCTCAACCGCCCGGAGCGGCTGAACGCGATCAACGAGGAAACGCCGCGCGAAATCCGCGCCGCCGTCGACTGGGCCAATGCCGAGGATGCGATCCATGTGATCGTGGTGGAAGGCGCCGGCAAGGGCTTCAGCGGCGGCTACGACCTGAGCCAGTTCGGCGAAGGCCAGATCGACCACCCCTGCCAGCAGGAGCGCCATCCCTGGGATCCGCTGGTCGACTACGCGTACATGAAGCGCAATACCGAGGACTTCATGAGCCTCTGGCGCAGCCCCAAGCCCACCATCGCCAAGGTGCATGGCTACGCCGCGGCGGGCGGCAGCGACATCGCCCTGTCCTGCGACCTGCTCGTGATGGCCGAAGACGCCCGCATCGGCTACATGCCGACGCGCGTCTGGGGTTGCCCGACGACGGCCATGTGGACGTTTCGCCTGGGCCCCACGCGCGCCAAGCAACTGATGTTCACCGGGGACACGATCGACGGCCGCACGGCCGGGGAATGGGGACTGGCCAACACCGTCGTGCCGGCCGCCGAACTCGACGCCGCCACGCTCCGGCTCGCCGCGCGCATCGCCGGCGTGCCGCGCAGCCACCTGGCGATGCACAAGATGGTTGTCAACCAGGTGCTGCTGACGATGGGCCTGGAGCAGACGCAAAGCCTGGCCACCCTCTTCGACGGCATCACCCGCCACAACCCGGAGGGGCTCTGGTTCCGCCGCTACGCGCAGGCCGAGGGCTTCAAGGCCGCCGTGCAATGGCGGGACAGCGGCAAGCCGATCCCGGAGGGCGACGAGGCACGCGCGCTCATTCGCGAGCTGGAAGCCAGGCGGCATCTCGCGCCGGGCGCCCGGGCCGAGCCGTCTGAAGTGCTGCAATTCTGGCGTGAGGCAGGTCCCGACCAGTGGTTCCGCAAGGACGCCGCGTTCGACGAGCGGTTCCGCCAGCGCTTCATGGCGTCCCACGAAGCCGCCGCCGGCGGCGGGCTGGATGCATGGGCGCAGACGCCTGAAGGCAGCCTCTCCTTGTTGATCCTGCTCGACCAGTTCCCGCGCAACGCATTTCGAGACTCGCCGCGCATGTACGCAACGGACGCCAAGGCGCGCGAGATCGCGCGCGCGGCAGCGTCCAGGGGGTGGCCGAACCAGGTGGAGCCTGAGTTGCGCCAGTTCTTCGCCCTGCCCTTCCAGCATTCCGAGCAGCTGGCGGACCACGAACAGAGCGTCGCCATCGCCGAATCGCTCGGCGGCGAGGCCTTGCGCTACGCGCGGCATCACCGCGACATCATCGAGCGCTTCGGCCGGTTTCCCCATCGCAATGCGCTGCTCGGACGAAGCAGCACGCCGCAGGAAGAAGAGTTCCTGCGGTCCGGCGGCTTTGCCGGTTGACAGAAGCCGCCAGGGGCCCTCCCGCCCGCCCGCTGGTTCCACGCCAGCGTGGCGGAGGCGGCCGGTTTCTCTCTGTCATCCTGGTGTAATGTTGCGATGCAACATTGATGCTGCACCGCACAAAACGCGGTGTTCAGAGAGGACCCGGATGAAACGCAATCACGCTTTCGGATGGGGGCTGGCCCTGCTCGCTGCGCAGGCCCTCGCCCAGCAGCAACCGCAACCCCAGGCGGCACGGAAAGAGGACGTGAAGGTGGCCCAGGCCGGCGACAGCCGCTGCCGCAAGGACGTCAAGGACTACGTCGACACCCTGCGCTTCGTGCGCCAGACGGCTGGCGCGCAGATCGGTGACAAGGTCGCGGGCGGCTTCATCAGCGAACCCGAGCTCGACAAGGTGGTGGCCACCCAGGGGCATTGCGCGGCGGCGCAGCTGCTGCGGGACAAGGGGACGCCACGGTGAACCGGTGGGCAGTGGCGCCGGCGGACGCCGGTTTCAGTCGTCCAGCTCGGGATAGGCGCGGAACAGCCCCTCTTCATTGAACGGGATGCGCCGCTGGCTGGCCAGGTACGCGGCCAGCCGCCGATGCTGCGCGACGCCGGCGTGCAAAGCGCGGACGCGGGGCGCCTTCTTCAACACGCGCCGCGTCGCCCGCGGCAAGGCGTACTGCAGGCCTTCGACCACCTGGAACAGGGACAGGTCCGGATAACTGAGGCGCCGGCCGACCAGGCGCGGGAGCTCGCGTCCGGCGTTGCCGGGGTTGCGTTCCAGCACCTTTTCGAACCAGCCGAAAAACTTGGGCAAGCGGTTGGCGCGGAAGTCGGTGGACCGGCGAACCGCCTCGTCCTTCTGCTCTTCGTAGTACAGGCTGCTGCCGATCGGGTGATGCAGATCGTGCACCTCGCTCACGAAGTCGGCGATGGTGAGCTGGATCTGGTGCGTCCACAGCGCGTCGGCTTCGCCCTTGGGCGCCAGCCCCAGGCGCGGCCCGAGATAGAGCAGGATGGCCGCGGTCTGGCCGATCACGTGGCGGCCGTCCACCAGAAAGGGGCAGGCGAACGGCGGCCTCGCGGAGGCATTCCCCTCGAGGAATTCCATCATGGCCGGCAGGCCTTGCCTCTCCTTGCCAGCGCCGCGTGCGACGTCGACATAGTCCGCGCCGGCGGCTTCGAGCGCCAGCCGCACGAATTCGCCGCGGCCCTGGATGGTCGGCCAGTAGTGCAATTCGAAAGTCATGCCGCCGCTCGCTTTTTCTTCTTGGCCGGCAGCAGCTTCTTGCGATCGAGCGTGATCCAGGTGGGCGCATGGTCGCTCGCCTTCTCGAGGCCACGTACCCACGTGTCGACCCCGGCTTCGCGCAGCGCGGGCGCCAGCGTCACGTTCAGCAGCAGATGGTCGATGCGCAGGCCGGCGTTGCGCTGCCAATGCTGCCGGAAGTAGTCCCAGAACGTGAACACGGCCTCGTCGGGATTGAGGTGCCGGAGCGCGTCGGTCCAGCCCTGGGCGAGCAGGCGCGCGTAGGCCTCGCGGCTTTCCGGCTGCAGCAGCGCGTCCTTGCGCCAGGAACGCGGGTTGTAGATGTCCGCGTCGGTGGGCACCACGTTGTAGTCCCCCGCCATCACCACCGGGTGGCCGCTGTCATGCAGCGTCTTCGCATGGGCGATCAGCCGCTCGAACCAGGCCAGCTTGTAGTCGAACTTGGGGCCGGGCTGCGGGTTCCCGTTGGGCAGGTAGAGGCAGGCGACGACGATGCCGTCGATCGCCGCCTCCAGGTAGCGGCTGTGCTCATCGCCCGGGTCCCCGGGCAGTTCGCGGCGGATTTCCACCGGCTCGACGCCACGCGACAGGATCGCCACGCCGTTCCAGGAACGCTGCCCCTTCCATAAAGCGTGATAACCGGCTTCGCGCAGCTCGCGCGCCGGAAAGGAGCCGTCGAGCGCCTTCAGTTCCTGGAGGCAGGCGACGTCGGGCTGCTCGCGCTCCAGCCAGGCCAGCAGGTGGTCCAGCCGCGTCTTGATGCCGTTGACGTTGAAGGTGGCGATTTTCATCCTGGCGGCCGCCTCCTACAGACCGGCTGCGCAGCGCAAGCGTAGCCTAAGGCTTGCTGCGGCGGCGGCTGTACTTCTCGGCGCCGCCGCTGCCGCCGCCGTCCGGGAAGTCATGGGCATCCAGCCGCCCGCGGCGCGGTTGGAGCGGTGCCTCCACAATGGTGCTCGCGCTGTTCTCGCCGTGGTCCGGCTGGGCGGGAACCGAACTGGTCGGTGCGTCGCCCTGCTTGGCACGCGTGGGGCTGGTATTTTCACGTGGGTGCATGATGGCACCTTAAGCAGGGCCGGACGCGCGGACTGTCGGACAAGGACCCAAAGAGGGAATGCGAACACCAATCTGCCTGGTTCTATGGAGTGCCCTGGCCGCGGGGGCGGCGGACTCGCCGGCGCAGCCGTCGCCGGACCCATTGAAATCCTCGGCCTGCGCTGAGGCCCTGCAGGCCCTGGAGGCCGCGCGCGGCGCTGGTGACCGGGGCGCGACGGAAATCCGGCGCCAGGAAGCGGCGCGTGCCTGCCTGGGAAGCGCGGAAGCGCCCGCGCGCCCGGCGCGGGCCACGCAGCCTCCGCTGTCCGTTTCGCCGCCGGTGATCCAGCCGCCAGCCCACCAGCGAGCGGCACCTCCGCCAGCGCCGCCCCAGCCGCCAATGGCGGTCGGCCGTCCCTCAGTGCCGGCGCAGTGCGATGCGGCCGGCTGCTGGGTCAACGATGGCACCCACCTGCGGCTCATTCCCTCGCCATCCATCGGCGCGGGCAGGTGCAGCACGCTGGGAACGCAGGTCCACTGTCCCTAGTGTCCTGGCTGCCTGTGTCCCCACTGATTCGTGCGTTGCTGCTTGCGGGCCTTTGCCTGCTGAATGGGCGTGCCTTGCACGCGCACGAATTCTGGCTGGAGGCCGCCGGATCCGGCAAAGGCCAGGTCGCCCTGAGGCTGTACGTCGGCGAGGCGCTGGTCGGCGAGCGCGTCGCCTGGACGCGCGCCCACGCGGAGTCCTTCCGCGTCCACACCGCCGCCGGCGTGCAGGACCTGACCGCCGAGGTGCCCGCGGAGGGTTTGCAGCCTGAATTCCTGTGGTCGCCAGGCAAGGCAGGCACGCACCTGCTGGCGTACGAAAGCCTGCCCAGCTTCGTGACGCTCGAAGCCGGCCAGTTCAATGCCTACCTGCGCGAGGAAGGCTTGACCGGCGCGCTGGAGCAACGCGCGTCGTCCGGCCAGTCGGCGCAACCGGGACGCGAGCGCTTCCGGCGCAGCGCCAAGCTCTTGCTGGGGGGCGGTGCTGCGGACACCGTGCACGCCATGACCACAGGCCAGCGCATCGAGATCGTGCCGCTGGACGATCCGCTGAGGCACCCCCCGGCGCGGCCGTTGCGCTTCGAAGTCCGGTTCGGCGGCCAGCGATTGCCCGGTGTCCTGGTGAAGGCCTGGCATCGGCGCAACACGCAGACCGTGCTGGTCCGCGCCATCACGGACGATGCCGGCCGCGTCGTTCTCGAGTTGCCCCATGCGGGCGAATGGCTGCTGAACGCGGTCCACATGGTGCCCGCGGCGGACGCTGCCATCGCGGACTGGGACAGCTACTGGGCCAGCCTGAGCTTCCGTACGCCGGTGCGCCGGCCGGCACGCAGCCGTTAGCCTCCCCCTGCATGGGCTGACTGCGGCGTCCTACACGGGGAGCCGCCCAATCTGTCTACGGTGGATGGGCTGTAGAGGATCACCATGCCCGCACCCACGAGTTCCCGCACCCTCTGGAAGGGAGCGATCAGTTTCGGCCTGGTCCACATCCCGGTCACCCTCCACTCGGCAACGGCCGAGAACCGGATGAAATTCAACCTGCTCGACAAGCAGAGCATGAGCCCGGTGGGCAACCGCCAGGTCAACAAGGTCACCGGCGAAGCCATGGCGCGGGAAGAAATCGTCAAGGGCTTCGAGGTGGAGAAGGACCAATACGTCGTGCTCACGCCCGACGAGATCAAATCCGCGCTGCCCAAGTCCACCCAGACGATCGACATCGAGGCCTTCGTCGAGGCTGACCAGATCCCATCGGTCTATTTCAACAAGGCCTACTACGTCAGCCCGGCCGGAAAGGGCGGGCAGAAGCCTTTCGCCCTGCTGCGCGAGACGCTGGAGCGCACGGGCAAGGCCGGCATCGCGCGGATCGTCATCTCGACCAAGCAGCATCTCGCCGCGCTGCTGCCGCGCGGCAACGGCCTGGTCCTGAATCTGCTGCGCTGGGAAGACGAGGTGCGCGACGGCGCGGGCCTCGCCTGGCCGGGTGACGACGTCAAGGTCAGCGCGGCCGAACTGAAAATGGCCGAGCAGCTGGTCGCTGCCATGGCTGGCGACTGGCAGCCCGACCTGTTCCACGATGAGTTCCGCGAAAAGCTGATGGCCCTGGTCGAGCAGAAATCGCGTGAAGGCGCATTGCAGACGGTCACGCCGGTTCCTGGAGAGGAAGTGGCGACCGGCGCCGAGGTGATCGACCTCACCGAACTGCTGCGGCGCAGCCTGCGCGGCGGCGCATCTCCGGCGGCGCCGCGGAAATCGGCGCCGGCGACCACGGCCGCCAACGATGAACCGGCTCCCGTGAAGAAGGCTGCGGCGCGCAAGTCCGCAGCGGCGGCACGCGCGTCGGTCAAGGCCCCGGCCAAACGCAAGAGCGCATGAAGACGCAGTCCCTCGCCTGCGCGGCCTGCCTGCTCTGCGGCCTGCTCGCCGCTTGCAAGGAAAGCCCCGCACCCCTGACGTCTACCGTGTCGGGCTCCGACACGGCGGTTCTCGGCAACGCGGCGCAGCATTCGCCAGCCGCCCAGGCGATCCCGCCGCCACCGCTGCCGGCGGACGTCCGCGCACAGCTGGTGCCTTCCGGCCCTGGGACCGCCGTGGCGCTCTGGGTCCAGGGTGGCGAGATCATGGCGTCCACCTACGCGTCCGACCGCGGCTGGGCACCCGCCCAGGCGCTGGAGCAGATCTACGGCGATGCCAGCGAGCCCCAGCTGGCCAGCGACGGCAAGGGATACGCCATCGCGGTCTGGCACCACACCGTCGGGAAGATCCACAGCCTGCGCTTCAGCCGCTACGAAGCCGGCACCGGCTGGAGCGTCCCTGACGTGATGCCCGGTGCGCTACCGCGCCCCGCCGGCCAGGCCGGCGCGCTCCAGTTGCGGATGGATGCGTCCGGCCAGGCGTTCGCAAGCTGGCCGAGCGGCTTCGACGAGAACGAGGTGCAGTCGTCGCGCTTCATCGCCGGGCAGGGCTGGAGCCGCGCGGTCAGCGAGCCGACGGCGGCAGCGGTGCGCGGGAGCGCGCCGAACGGCGGCTAGCCGGCGCCGGCGCCGGCGCCGCCCGCGCCAGTTCCGCTTCGGCATGCAGCCAGCGCGCGAAATCCTGGGCGTCCGGGTTGTGGGCAGCTTCCGCCGCGAGCGCCACGAAGTAGCCACGCCGGGAGGCTGCACCGGACCTGAACGGCGTCACGAGGTCCTTGCGGCGCAGCAGGTCGGCGAGCAGCGGCAGGCGGCCGATGACCACGCCCTGCCCCGCCACGGCGGCGGCGACGGCCTCTGAATACTGCGTGAAGCGCATCGTGTGCGCCATGTGCACGCCCTCCAACCCCATCAGCTGCAGCCAGGGCTCCCAATCCACCGTCAACGGGGCGTCGCGCATCTCGATGGTGAGCAGGGTGTGGTGCTCCAGGTCAGCCGGTTCGCGCAGCGGCCGCCGTCGGTCGCGCAACAGGCCCGGCGCGCACATCGGCTGAACCTCTTCCTCGAACAGCGCGCTGCCCTCCCCGGAGGCGCAGGGCACGAAACGCACGGCGACGTCGACGGACCCGCGAGCCAGGTCGACCATGTCCAGCGTGGCGGAAATGCGGACATCGACCTGCGGGTGCCCGGCGGTGAAGCGCGGCAACCGGGGGATCAGCCAGAACGATGCGAAGCCGGGCGTGCAGGTGACGGTGACCTGCCGCGGCGCCGTGGCCGCGCGCACGCGAGCTGCGGCATCGCGCAGCCGCTCGAGGCTGTCCTGCACGGCGCGCTGCATGATGCGCCCCGCTTCGGTGAGGGCCAGCGCACGGTGCCGGCGCTCGAAGAGCGGCACGCCCACGCTCTCCTCGAGGAGCTGGATCTGCCGGCTGACGGCCGACTGTGACAGGAACAGTTCCTCGCCGGCCAGGGTGAAGCTCAGGCGCCGGGCGGCCGCCTCGAACGTATGCAGCAGATCCAGCCGAAGCGTGCGCTGCGGGTTTTTCGCATTCCCTGCGTGCATGCCAATCATGCGAATTCACCGTTTGTCCAGCTTGGAGACGCTCAGTATATTCATTCCCATGTTGCATGCAAAGGCGCACACCATGAATGCACTTCCCCACGACCTCCGCCTTCCCGCACGGGCCATCCACCGGATTGCGGACGTCGCCGGCCTGCAACTGCGCTGCAGCGAAGGCACCCTTTGGCTCACACTCGACAACGACCCGCGAGACGTCATCCTGGAGGCCGGCGAGAGCTTCGTCGGCACCGAACACCGGCACGCCATCGTCTATGCGCTGAAGGATGCGCGGCTCTCGGTCAGCGCAAGCGTTGCGAGAGCCGAAGCGGCGCAACCCGCTTTCTGGCGGACGGCCCAGCACGCCTGAAGCGGCCATGGTCGGGCAGTTGTCCTACGTCTGCTTTCGAAGGTCACCGCTAGATTCACATTCGATGTGCGTCGGTCGGCCGGGCTGTCCAGTATTCGCCGACACCGATGCGCCCATCCCGGGAGGGGCTGTTGGCGGTCGATGTCTTGCTGGTCGAGGATCTGAGGAACGTGCAGGCCGCGATGGTCGACATGCTTCATGGCCTGGGCGACTACCGGGTGGTCGCGACCATTTCCACTGAAGCGGAGGCGCTTGCCTGGCTGGACCAGCACCCCGGAGCCTGGGGCCTGGCCGTCATCGACCTGGTGCTGGACCAAGGCAGCGGCATGAGCGTGATCATGCGTTGCCGCAAGACGGCGCCGGATGCCAGGGTGGTCGTCTTCAGCAACTTCGTCTCGCCCGTGATCCGCGCGCACTGCCTCAAGCTCGGCGCGGACGCCGCGTTCGACAAGAACTCCGAGCTCTCCGAATTCGCCGAATACTGCGCTCACCTTTCGCCGCACGCCAAGCGGCCGCAGCCAAGCGCCTGACCAGAACCGTGCGGCCTGTCCTACGGGCTTGCCGGTTTTGCGATGACAGGTTCTGGCGGCCCTGCGTCCACACTGGAAGTCCTGAAAATCGCAAGAGGCAGCCGTGGCGAAACGCACGCAGAACAGTGGTGCTGGCAAGGCCCGCCGGACCGCACCCGAGGCGCGCGGCCCTGTCGCGCGGGCACGCCACACCGGCGAGGGCTCCGCGAGTGCATTGGCCACGCTGCAGCTGATGGAACGCGACCGCAACGACGGCCGGGGAGTCCCGGATCCCATCGACAGTCCCGCTCCCAAGGATCTCAAGCGCTGACGCGGGGTGCCGCCCTGCAGGCGCGTCGGCGTTGAAGCACAGCAGGGTTGCGCTGTCGGACGGCGGTTGCAGTCCCGGTCCGACAGCCGGGCTTCGCGGCACCGTCCAGAATGACTTCATCAACAAACCAAGGGAGTCTCTCCATGCGTAAAGCTAGTTTCGTGATCGCCGGCCTGTTCTCCGCTGCCGCCCTCGGCCTCGCCGGGTGCGACGTCCAGAAGACCCAGTCGGGCAACGTCGACGTTCCCAAGTACGACGTGTCCAAGACGAAGGAAGGTGACGTGACGCTGCCGAAGTACGACGTGACCGCGCCCAAGGTGGACGTGACCACGACCGAGAAGCAAGTGACCCTGCCGGACGTGGACATCAACGCGAAGAAGGAAACCATCACGGTGCCGAAGGTCGAAGTGACCCCGGCCGACAAGGTCGCCGAATCCAAGAAGTAAACCGGGAGACCGGGAAAGTTCCCCGCGTTTCGACCGCTTACGCGGCGGACGTGGGCTTCGCAAAGCCGGGGAACTGACACCCGGCGAGCGAGTCAGACATGGGCAGCAAGGGCGATCCGTCGCCCTGGTGCTCCTCTCATCAAGGAACTCTGGGCCGGCTTTTCGCCGGCCCTTTTTTTCGTCCGCCGGAACGGCCGGCACCAGGGCTTCTCCAGACTTGCTACAGTCGCGTGGAAGCAACACTCTTTCGAAGAAGACTCCCCCATGGCGCGCACCGTTCAATGCATCAAACTCGGCCGCGAAGCCGAGGGCCTCGATTTCCCTCCCTATCCCGGTGAACTGGGCAAGCGCATCTACGAGAGCGTGAGCAAGGAAGCCTGGCAGCAGTGGCTGAAGCAGCAGACCATGCTGGTGAACGAAAACCGCCTGAACCTGGCCGACCAGCGGGCCCGCGACTACCTGAAGCGCCAGATGGAAGCCCACTTCTTCGGTGGCGGGGCGGAAACGGCCGCGGGCTACGTCCCTCCGGCGTCCTGACGGCGCCGTGAAGTCGGGCCTGCCCCAGCCCTGGGCCGGTCATCGGCAGTGGACGGTGCTCCAGGGCGGCTTCGGGCTGGGCCTGGAGTTCCTGGCCCTGTGGCGTGCCTGGCTGACGGACGAGGGCCGGCCCGGCTTGCTGCATTTCGCGGTGGTGGAACCGAACCCGGTCGGCGCCGAAGACATCCTGCGGGCCGCCGAAGCTTTCAGCGAACTGCAGCCGCTGGCGCGTGATCTCGCAGGCCAATGGTTCGGGCTGGCACCAGGCATCCATCGGCTCGCGTTCGCGGAGGACCGGGTCCTGCTGACGCTGGCCATCGGAGAGCCGCTGGCCGCGCTCAAGTCATTGAACTTGCGTGCCGACGCGCTCCTGCTGGGGGCCGCCCCCTGGGACGTTCCCTTCCTCGCGGGCGCGGCCGGCCTCTGCCGGCGCGGCGCCCACGTCGAGGCCCACAACCTGTCGGCCGACACCAGGCTGCAATTGGTGCAGCTCGGGTTCGAATTCGAAGGCGAAAGCCCCCATGGACGCTTCTCGCCGCGCTGGCCCTCGCGCCGCGACAACGACGGCGCAGCCGCCCAGGAACCGGCCGATTGCGTGGTGATCGGCGCGGGTCTGGCGGGGGCCGCCGCCGCCGCCAGCCTGGCGCGGCGCGGCTGGAACGTGCGCGTGCTCGATGCCGCGGCCGAACCCGCGGCGGGTGCCTCCGCTCTCCCGGTGGGACTGATGGCGGTGCACACCTCCATCGACGACAACCTGCTTTCGCGCCTGACACGCTGCGGCGCCCGCATCACCTTGCAACAGGCGGCGCTGCTGTTGGCGGAAGGCAGGGACTGGGCCCCCTGCGGCGTGCTCGAACGGCAGGAAGACACGGCGCTCCCCACTGAACCACTGGCCAACCCCGGACTGCGAGCATGGACGACGCCCGCCACCGACGCTCAGAAAGCCGCGGGCGGCCTCTCTGCCGACGCTGGCGCGTGGTGGCACGAGCGATCCGCCTGGATCCGCCCGGCCGCTTTGGTGCGGGCCTGGCTGGCGCAGCCCGGCGTGACCTTTCATGGGGGTCGTACGGTCGAACACGTCGAGCAAACCGGGGCTGGCTGGCGCGTCACCGACGCGCAGGGTCGGCCCCTGGCAGAAGCGGCGCTGGTCGTCCTGGCCGCCGGGCTTGCCAGTGCGCAATGGCTCCGCGGCGAGATCGTCCTGCGGCCCGTCCGCGGGCAGGTCAGCTATGGACCGGTTCCTGCCGGGGTGGCAGACCTTGCACCGTTCCCCATCAACGGCAACGGCCACTTCGTGCCCCGCGTCCCCACAGCCGAGGGCCCCATCTGGCTGACCGGCTCCAGCTACGGGCGAGGCGATGCCGACGTTTCGCCGCGGATGGCGGACCGCCTCGACAACCTGCGGCGGCTGAGCGAGCTGGCGCCGCGGGCGGCCGAAGTGTTGGCGCCGCGATTCGACACCGATGCAGTCCGAGACTGGAGCGGTGTGCGGTGTGTCGCGAGGGACCGCCGTCCGCTGCTGGGGGAAGTCCGGTCCGGCCTGTGGGTGAGCACGGCGATGGGGTCCCGCGGCCTGACCTTCGCCGCCTTGTGCGGCGAGCTGCTGGCAGCGCGTTTGCATGGGGAACCCTGGCCCCTGTCCCGGCGCCTGGCGCAGGCCCTGGACGTGGGCCGCCTGGGCCCGGCTCCTAGACCCGCTTCAGGAGCTCGTTGAGCCGCCTCGGGTGCGGCGGCTTGTCCAGCAGCGCCTCGGCGCCCGCCATCCAGGCCCGCACGTGCTCGGGCAGCGAACGGCCCGCCTTGGTGACGGCGATGTGCGGGATGGCACGCTTGCCCTGGCGCAGTTCGCGCACGAGTTCCAGGGCCTGCATGTCCGGCAGGCCGAAGTCGACCAGGGCGACGTCGTACTGGTTGTCCCGCGCAAGCTCCATCGCATGGCGCCCGCTTTCAGCGTCGTCGGCCTGGGTCAGCTTGGCGAGCGCAAGCCTGGCCCGCAGGTAGAGCCGGTCGCTCCGGATGGGGCCGACGATCAGGGCCCGCTTGTCCTGCATCTGCTCGGTGGGAGGCGCGTCGTCTTCGTCCGCCCCGAGGTCGAGGTCGACTTCCGTGGCGGGGCGGAACACGAGCTCCATGGACTGCACGATGTCCGGCCAGGACAGCGGGCGCTGGAAGGCGCGCCAGGTCCGTTCGTGCGGGTCGCCACCCACCCACATGATCTTGAGGTCGTCGTTCAGCGGCGACTCCGCGTCGACGCGGGCTTCCCAGCTCTGGCCGTCCAGGAAAGCCAGCTTCGCGGGCTCTCCCACTTCAGGCGTCCACAGCTGGTAGACCGTGGGCAGCTCCTCGGACAGCTTGAAGATGGTTTTCAGGGCGTGGCGCTCCTCGTCGGAGAATCCCACGACCTTGACGTAGATGCGCTGTGGCATGCGGCTGGCTTTGTTGTCCCGTCGATTTTTGCTCGGCCATTATGCGGTGACACCCTGGAAGCGCCTAGGACCGGCTTATCCGGGTCCCCACGCCGGCGGGCCGCAAACCCGCACCAGCACTCGCGCATAAGCTTATCTGCATAAGCGCCGGATAAAAAAATAGTTCGGATTCATAAGGGCCTTCCCTAAAGTCACGGGACACGAGGTCCAGCCTCTTGCCCCTGACACCTATGTACAAGTACAACGACTTCGACCGCCAGTTCGTCCAGGCCCGCGCCGCCCAGTACCGAGACCAGCTCGAGCGCTGGCAGGCCGGGCGCCTGAGCGACGATGAATTCCGCCCCCTGCGCCTGCAGAACGGCTGGTATGTCCAGCGCTATGCCCCGATGCTGCGCATCGCGGTGCCCTACGGCGAAATCTCGAGCGCCCAGCTGCGCGTGCTGGCGAAGATCGCCCGCGACTACGACACCCCCGAAGCGGCGCTGCTGGCCGACGCGCAGGCCAAGCAGGATGCGTTGGCGGATGTCCCCGTGCGCGGCGGCACACCGGTGCGCACGCGCCTGAAGACCGGCTACGGCCACTTCACCACGCGCCAGAACGTGCAATTCAACTGGATCCCCCTGGACAAGAGCGCGGACGTGATGGAACTGCTCGCCAGCGTGGACATGCATGGCATCCAGACCAGCGGCAACTGCATCCGCAACATCACCAGCGACGAACGCGCCGGCATCGCGGTGGACGAGATCGTCGACCCACGGCCCTACTGCGAAATCCTGCGCCAGTGGAGCACGCTGCACCCCGAGTTCGCCTTCCTGCCGCGCAAGTTCAAGATCGCCGTCTCCGGCGCCGAAGAGGACCGCGCGGCGATCTACTGGCACGACGTCGGCCTGCAATTGCGCAAGAACGCCGCGGGCGAAGTGGGCTTCCAGGTGCTGGTGGGCGGCGGCATGGGCCGCACCCCGGTCATCGCCACCTGCATCCGCGAGTTCCTGCCCTGGCAGGAGATCCTGAACTACCTCGAAGCGGTGGTCCGCGTCTACAACCGCTGGGGCCGCCGCGACAACATGTACAAGGCCCGCATCAAGATCCTGGTGAAGGCCGAAGGCCAGCGCTACATCGACGAGGTGGAAACCGAGTACCGCCAGATCGTCGAGCAGGACGGCGCCGCACACACGATCACCCAGGCCGAACTGGACCGGGTGTCCGCTTCCTTCACGCCCCCGGTCCTGAAGCGCGAGCGGCGCGGTGCCGACGCCCAGGTGCACGCCATCGTGCGCGCCGACGCCGAAGCCGACCCGGACTACGACCGCTGGCTGCAGCAGAACGTGGCCGCGCACCGCAACCCGGAGCTGCGTGCCGTGACCCTGTCGTTCAAGCGCCTGGGCCAGGCGCCCGGCGATGCCACCGGTGACCAGCTGGACACGGCCGCGGAACTGGCCGACCGCTTCTCCGCCGGCGAGGCCCGCGTCACGCACGACCAGAACCTGGTGCTCCCTTGGGTGCACCGCGACGACCTGCCCGAACTGTGGGCTGCCGCACGCCAGGCCGGTTTCGCCAAGGCGAACATCCGGCTCCTGACCGACATGATCTCCTGCCCCGGCGGCGACTTCTGCGCGCTGGCCAATGCGCGTTCGATCCCGATCGCCGAGGCCATCACGCAGCGCTACCAGGACCTGGACGAACTGCACGACCTGGGCGAGATCGACCTGCACATCTCCGGCTGCATCAATTCCTGCGGCCACCACCACAGCGGCCACATCGGCATCCTCGGCGTCGACAAGGACGGCAAGGAGTGGTACCAGGTGACGCTGGGCGGCTCCGATGGCTCCGCGTTGTCCGGGGCGGCCGCTGCCGGCAAGGTCGTCGGCCCGTCGTTCTCCGCGGCCGAAGTGCCCGAGGTGATCGAAGCCGTGCTGGACACCTATCGGCGCGAGCGCCGGGGCCTGGCCGATGGCCGCTCCGAGACCTTCATCTCCACCCTGCGCCGCGTCGGCATCGAGCCCTTCAAGGCTGCCGCCAACGGCGCGCGCTTCACCGAGCGGGAGGCCGCATGAGCAAATTGAACATCCTTTCGGCAGCCACGGCCGCGCTCGACGATGGGGCGAAGGTGCTGCGTCTTGCGAATGACATCGACGCCCGGACCGTCGACCTGGGCGGCGTCGCTCGAATCGAACTCGATTTCCCCAAGTTCACCGACGGCCGCGCCTACAGCCAGGCCTTCGCGCTGCGCCGCAGGCTGGGCTTTACCGGCGACATCCGCGCGACCGGCGACGTGCTGATCGACCAGCTGGTGCAGATGGAACGCACCGGCTTCTCGAGCGCGGTGCTGAAAGACGGCAAGGACGTCGCCGACGCCGAGCGCCAGTACCAGCGCTTCGCGCGCTTCTACCAGGGCGATGCCGTCACCACGGCCCCTCGTTTCAAGGATGCGGCGGCCGTATGAGCGCGATCGACCTGCATGCACGGCCTTCGAAGGACTTCGAAGCCAAACTGGCCGAAACCCAGGCGCTGCTGATCCGCGCGGCGTCGGAGTTCTCCCCGCTGACGCAGGCCTCCAGCCTGGGCGCCGAGGACGTGGTGATCACGCACCTGATCAACCGGCTGGAGCTGGACATCCCCGTCTTCGTGCTCGATACCGGCATGCTGCACCAGGAGACGCTGGACCTCCTCGAACGCACGAAGGCCAGTTCCCGCGCGGCCGTCAACGTGTTCCGTCCGGTCCAGGAATCGGTGGTGCACTTCGTCACCCGCGAAGGCGCCGAGCCGATGTACCGCAGCATCGAGCTGCGCAAGGCCTGCTGCCACATCCGCAAGGTCGAGCCGCTGGAACGCGCCCTCACCGGGCAGCGCGCCTGGATCACCGGCCTGCGCCGCGAGCAGTCGGCCGCGCGCGCCGAAGTGCCTCTCATCGACACCACGGAGGCGCGCACCAAGTTCAATCCCCTGGCCAACTGGACCTGGGGCGACGTCTGGCACTACATCGGCACGAACCAGGTCGACTACCACCCGCTGCACGACCAGTTCTATCCCAGCATCGGCTGCGCGCCCTGCACGCGCGCCATCAGCCTGGGCGAGGACTTCCGCGCCGGCCGCTGGTGGTGGGAGGACGAGGCCGCCAAGGAATGCGGCCTGCACGTGAAGCAAGACAACGAGAAAGTGGCCGCATGAACGCCAGAGCCGAACCCCAGTTGCTGGCCCCGATCAGCAATCGCCACCTCGACCAGCTCGAGGAAGAAGCGATCTTCGTGCTGCGCGAAGTCGCCGGCGCCTTCGAGCGCCCGACGCTGTTGTTCTCCGGCGGCAAGGATTCGCTGGTGCTGCTCAAGTGCGCCGAGAAGGCATTCGGCAGCGGACGCATCCCGTATCCG
Organism: Caenimonas sedimenti; assembly: GCF_007833165.1. Lineage (GTDB taxonomy): Bacteria > Pseudomonadota > Gammaproteobacteria > Burkholderiales > Burkholderiaceae_C > Ramlibacter > Ramlibacter sedimenti. The sequence goes on from NZ_VOBQ01000005.1 coordinate 102,195, forward strand.
CTGCTGATGATCGACACCGGGCACAACTTCCAGGAGGTCACCGACTTCCGCGATTTCCGTGCCAAGGAACTCGGCGCCGAACTGATCGTGCGCAGCGTGGAAGATTCCATGAAGCGCGGCACCGTGCGTCTGGCGCACGAAGGCGAGTCGCGCAACGCGCACCAGTCGGTCACGCTGCTCGAAGCCATCGAGGAATTCCGCTTCGACGCGCTGATCGGCGGCGCCCGCCGCGACGAGGAAAAGGCGCGTGCCAAGGAGCGCATCTTCTCCCACCGCGACAGCTTCGGCCAGTGGCAGCCCAAGGCGCAGCGGCCCGAGTTGTGGACGCTGTTCAATACGCGCATCCAGCCGGGCGAGCATTTCCGTGTGTTCCCCATCTCGAACTGGACCGAGCTGGACGTTTGGCAATACATCGAGCGCGAGCAGATCGCCCTGCCCTCCATCTACTACGCGCACCAACGCCAGGTGATCGAGCGCCGGGGCCTGCTGGTGCCGGTGACCGAGCTGACTCCGCCGAAGGCTGGCGAAGAAGTCGTGACGCGCACGGTGCGCTTCCGCACGGTCGGCGACATCACCTGCACGTGCCCGGTGGAGTCCCCGGCGGCGACACCGGCCGAAGTCGTCGCCGAAACACTGATCGCCGATGTCAGCGAACGCGGCGCAACACGCATGGACGACAAGACGTCTGAAGCATCGATGGAAAAGCGCAAGAAAGACGGGTATTTCTGATGGGCACCGTGGAATACGATCACGACGCCGCGCTGCGGTTCATCACGTGCGGCTCCGTCGACGACGGCAAGAGCACGCTGATCGGCCGCCTGCTGGTGGACAGCCGCGCCGTGCTGCAGGACCAGCTGGCGAGCGTCTCGAAGTCCGGCGCGGCTGATCTGGCCCTCTTCACCGACGGCCTCTCGGCCGAGCGCGAACAAGGCATCACGATCGACGTGGCCTACCGCTACTTCGCCACGCCGACACGCAAGTTCATCATCGGCGACACGCCCGGTCACGAGCAGTACACCCGCAACATGGTCACGGCCGCTTCGAGCGCCGACGCCGCCGTGGTGCTGGTGGACGCGACCAAACTGAAGTGGCAGAACCCGGGCCTGGAATTGCTGCCCCAGACCCGCCGCCATACGCTGCTGGTGAACCTGCTGCGCGTGCCCTCCATCGTGTTCGCGGTGAACAAGCTGGATGCGGTGGATGACCCGACGGTCGCCTTCAACAACATCCGCGGTGCGCTCGAGAAGTTCACTGCGGCCGCGGGCGTGCAGGCGCGCGCCGTCGTTCCGATCTCTGCTTTGCAAGGCCACAACGTGGTCGAAGCCCAGCCGGGCTGGTGCGGCTACGAAGGCCTGGCGCTGCTGCCGCTGCTGGAGCAACTGGACGTGACGCCGGCCGAGAACGCGGAAGCCTTTGCCTTCCCGGTCCAGTGGGTCGAGAAGTTTTCGGCCTCGGCGGACACCTCGCAGGGCCGCCGCGTGTTCTGGGGCCGCGTGGCCACCGGCGAAGTGCGGCCCGGCCAGCAGGTGACGGTGCTCCCCAGCGGCCAATCGGCCACCGTGGCACAGGTGCTGGACCACGCCCGCAAGCCCGGTGAGGTGGCGGCCCGGCACAGCGCCGGCATCGTGCTCGATCGCGAAGTCGACGTCTCGCGCGGCGACTGGCTGCTGGCGCCTGGCGCCTTCGAACCGAGCCGCGAACTCTCCGCCACCGTCGCCTGGATGGACGACGAGCCGCTGGTGGCTGGCCGCGCCTACTGGGCGCTGCACGGCCACCGCTGGGTCAAGGTCAAGGTCAAGCGCATCGTCCACAAACTGGACGTGAACACGCTGGCGGAGGAAGACGCGGACCGCCTGGAGCCCAATGGGATCGGCCATGTCGAACTCGCCTTGCAGGAGCCGCTGGCCACCTTGCCTTTCGCCCGCTCGCGCGCGCTCGGCGCACTCGTGCTGGTGGACACCGCGAGCCACAAGACCTCGGGGGCTGTGCTGGTTCGCTGACAAAGCGCAAGATCCCGGCCTGCGAACACCCTAAAATCAAGGGTTTCCCCGATCACGTCCCAACAACAATGACCCACGTCGTCACCGAATCCTGTATCCGCTGCAAGTACACCGACTGCGTGGACGTCTGCCCCGTGGACTGCTTCCGCGAAGGGCCGAACATGCTGGTGATCGACCCGGACGAATGCATCGACTGCGCGGTGTGCATCCCCGAATGCCCGGTCAACGCCATCTACGCCGAGGAAGACCTGCCGCCGGACCAGGTGCACTTCATCAAGCTCAATGTGGAGCTGTCGCAGGCCGCCGGCTGGAAGAGCATCACCAAGCGCAAGGCCGCGCCGCCCGATGCCGACGAATGGAAGGACAAGCCCGACAAGCTGTCGGAGCTGGTGCGCTAACTGGCTCTCTAGGAATCATGGAACCGCAACTCAATCAAGAAGTGATCAAGACCGCAGCCGAGCATGACGGCCCCATCGAGACCGACGCGGTCATCGTGGGCGCCGGGCCGGTGGGCCTGTTCCAGGTCTTCGAACTCGGGCTGCTGGAGATCAAGGCGCACGTGATCGACTCGCTCGCCTATCCGGGCGGCCAGTGCGTGGAGCTCTATCCCGACAAGCCGATCTATGACATTCCCGCCGTGCCCGTGTGCACGGGCCAGGAACTGACGGACAACCTGCTGAAGCAGATCGAGCCGTTCGGTGCGACTTTCCACTTCGGCCAGGAAGTCTCGAAGGTCGAGCGCCAGGAAGACGGCCGCTTTTACGTCGAAACGTCCAAGGGCACCCGCTTCCTGACCAAGACCATCTTCATCGCCGCCGGTGTCGGCGCCTTCCAGCCGAAGCAGCTGAAGGTGGAGGGCCTCGCCCAGTACGAAGGCACGCAGTTCCACTACCGCGTCAAGAACCCGGCCGACTTCGCCGGCAAGAACCTGGTGGTGGTCGGCGGCGGCGATTCCGCCCTCGACTGGGCGCTGAACTTCTGCGCCGGCAACGCCGACGGCAACCCGCACAAGGCCGAGAGCGTGATCCTCATTCACCGCCGCGACGGCTTCCGCGCCGCGCCGGCCTCGGTGGCCAAGATGCGCGAGATGTGCGATGCGCTGGAGATGCAGTTCATCGTCGGCCAGATCACGGGCATCGAGGAAAAGGACGGCAAGCTGGCGGGCGCCAAGGTCACCGGCGGCGATGGCGTCACACGCGTGGTGCCCATGGACGCGCTGCTGGTCTTCTTCGGCCTCTCGCCCAAGCTCGGGCCCATCGCCGACTGGGGCCTGGACATCGAGCGCAAGCAGCTGAAGGTGGACACCGAGAAGTTCGCCACCAACGTGCCCGGCATCTTCGCGGTGGGCGACATCAACACCTACCCGGGCAAGAAGAAGCTGATCCTCTCCGGCTTCCACGAATGCGCGTTGGCGGCCTTCGGCGCCGCGCCCTTCATCTTCCCGGACAAGAAGATCCACCTGCAGTACACGACGACCAGTCCGAAGCTGCACAAGGTGCTGGGTGTGGAGACGCCGGTTTTCGACTGACCCCGGTTGTCATCCCTGCGAAGGCAGGGATCCAGGGGAAAGCGGCCATTGGCCGCTTTTTTCTTTCGCTACAATCCCACCGCGCTCGCAAGAGTGCAACCGCTAGGGGTGTTGCTGCCTTCCCCGGGCAGCGACTGAGAAAGTCCCTTTGAACCTGATTGAGGTAATCCTCGCGCAGGGAAGCAAGCTTCCGACGGGTCTCCTTGTTCTCCAAGGGGCACATCGCCCGCCGCAGCAAGCCGACCTGCCACCAAACGTTGAAGGACGAACGTCGTGGCAATCCACCAACCCATCCCCCGCGCCGTCGCGTTGCTGCTCGCGGCGCTGGCCGCCTCGACCGCCCACGCCCAGACGGGCACCTTGCGGCCCATCACCGTGACCGGCGGCAACTCGGCGCCGGCCGCGGACGTCATCGGCTTCGGTGACGTGCCGCTGCAGGAGGTGCCCGCATCCGCGAGCGTCATCACGCGCCGGCAGATCGAAGACGTCGGCGCGCGCCGGCTCGCGGACCTGATCCAGTTCGACTCGTCCATCAGCGACGCCTACAACTCGCCTGGCTACTGGGACCAGCTCACCATTCGCGGCTTCACGCTGGACAACCGCTTCAACTACCGGCGCGAAGGCCTGCCGATCAGCGCCGAGACGATGATCGGCCTGGAGAACAAGGAGCGCATCGAGGTGCTGAAAGGCACCAGCGGCATCCAGGCCGGCACCAGCGCGCCCGGTGGCCTGGTGAACTATGTCGTCAAGCGCCCGACCCGGCAGGACCTGCGCGAGGTCCGCCTGCAAGCGACCCAGAAGGCCAGCTTGCTCGGCGCAGTGGACCTGGGCGGACGCTTCGGCACGGATGGCGCCGCCGGCTACCGCCTGAATGCCGCGCACGAACGCTTGCGCCCGCAGCTGCGCAACCTCGACGGCGAACGCAGCCTGCTGGCCCTGGCGACCGACTGGCGCATCGGGCGCGACAGCGTGCTGGAAACGGAGTTCGAATGGAGCCGCCAGTCGCAACCCAGCCAGGCCGGCTTCAGCTTGCTCGGCGCCAGCCTGCCGGCCGTGCCGGACCCACGCCTGAACCTGAACAACCAGCCCTGGTCGCAACCCAACGTCATGGAGGGGCTGACCGGCACCGTGCGCTTCGAGCAAGCCCTGAACGCGCAATGGCGCTGGACGGCGCAACTGGGCAGCCAGCACCTGAAGACCGACGACCGCCTGGCTTTCTCATTCGGTTGCGGCGCGGAAGGCAACTTCGACCGCTTCTGTTCCGACGGCACCTACGATCTGTACGACTTCCGCAGCGAAGGCGAGCGCCGCCGCCAGGATGCCGGCTCGCTGCAACTCAAGGGCAAGGTGACGACGGGCAGCGTCTCGCACGACCTCTCGTTCGGCGCCATGGCGACCCGCCTGCGCAACCGCTTCCAGATGCAGGCCTTCAACTACGTGGGCAGCGGCAACGTGCAGGGCACCGCGGTCTTGCCGGCCGATCCTCGCCTCACCGACCAAAGCACCAATCGCGACGAGCGCTCGGTGGAGTTCTCGGTGCAGGACGCGATCCACTGGAACGACCGCTTCTCCACCTGGGTCGGCGTTCGCCACACGCGCCTGGACCGCGAGAGCGTGCGAACAGACGGTTCGCGCCCCACGGCATACGACCAGGGCGTCACGACCCCCTGGCTCGCGGCCAGCTACAAGCTTGCCCCGGCGACGATGGCCTACGCGAGCTGGGGCCAGGGTGTGGAATCCCAGGTGGTGCCGAACCGCACTTCGCAGTACAGCAACGCCGGCATCGCGCTGCCGGCGCTCAAGTCGAAACAGTGGGAGTTGGGCGTCAAGGGCGGCACGGACCCGTGGGCCTGGCAGCTCGCCTGGTTCCAGATCGAACGGCCGGTCAGCAACCTGGATGCATGCAGCCGCCTCGGCATCACGCCCTGCGAGGGGCGCAATGACGGCAACGCGGTGCACCGCGGCCTGGAAGCGTCGGCCCAGTGGCTGAGCGGACCTGTGCGCCTGGCCGGCAGCGCAACGTGGCTCGATGCCGAACGGCGCGGCAGCACCGCCGAGCCCGCCGTCAACGGCCAGAAGCCCACCAACGTGCCGGACCTGGTGCTGCGGGCGCATGCGTCCTGGAAGGTCCCCTCCGTCACCGGGCTGGAACTGCAGGGCCATGTGTCGCACGAGAGCCGGCGCAACGTGGTGCCCGACGGCTCCATCACGCTGCCCTCCTGGACCCGCGTGGATGCGGCGTTGCGCTACGACCACCAGATCGGCGCGACACGCGCGAGCTGGACGCTCGGCATCGACAACGTGTTCGATCGCCGCCACTGGCGCGAATCGCCGTACCAGTTCGGCCACGTCTACCTCTACCAGGGTGCGCCGCGGACGCTGCGCCTCGCATTCACGGCCGCACTGTGAAGGGACCGCCGAAAAAATTGGCTATAATCTGAGGCTGTTCCTCGATAGCTCAGTCGGTAGAGCGCCGGACTGTTAATCCGTAGGTCCCTGGTTCGAGCCCAGGTCGAGGAGCCAAGTTCTTGATTTGCCAGCGTTTTTTCTGGACTCCACTAGTCCGCCGGTTTTCGGCGCTAAACGGAGAGCGGAATGAACGTGAAGCAGCAGTACGCAGAAGAGGCGATTCCCAACGCTGACTCTGCAGCAATGGGCGAGCGCCTTCGGGCGCTTGCGGTGCGCCCTCAGTCCCTGACGGTGCGCGATCTGATTGACCGCTACATGGCGGTCTATGCTGGTGCGGACACCACACGGGCCCAGAGGCTCGCTGCCTGGTGCGCCCTCGCTGGTGACTTCACCCTCGAAAACGTCGACAGCGACCTGATGCACGCCGGCCGTGCAGAGCTCGCTAGGCAACCTCCGCTGGTGTTCCTGGGGCTGGACCACCAGGGGCGCCGGATTTTTCGCGCCAAGGGCCGCGCGAAGGCCAAGACGCCCGCAACGTTGAACCGGTACATGGTCGCCCTGGCCGCGGTTTTCACCTGGGCGATCGAGCAGCGCCTCGCGCCGCGCGGCTGGGTGCATCCGTGCCGAGGCATCAAGCGCCTGGCCGAGCCGGACGGCCGGGTCCGGTTTCTCGATGAAGCGGAGCGCGGGCGGCTCTTCGCTGCCTGCAAATCGTCGAAGTACCCCAGGCTCTATGCGCTCGCCCTCATGGCGATGCTGACTGGTGCGCGCAAGGGTGAGCTACTGTCACTGCGTTGGCGCCAGGTGGACCTAGAGTCGGGCGTGGCCACCCTCAACAGGACCAAAAATGGTGACCGGCGCACGCTGGTGTTGCTGCCGCAACTTGTGGATGAACTGAAGCCTCTTGCGGGCGACCGGGATCGCTTCGTGTTCGGGTCCGTCAACTCGCGATATCAGGCGCCGGCCTCGGTCGACTCTGCCTGGCGCGATGCGGTAGCGCGCGCGCAGATTCGGGACTTCAAGTTCCACGACCTTCGACATTGCTGCGCCTCCTACCTGGCGCAGGCCGGCACGCCGCTTAATGTGATTGCGGAGGTGCTGGGTCATCGCAAGCTCGACATGGCCCGCCGTTACGCCCACCTCACCACACAGACAAAGGCCACCGCGATGCGCAGCGCGCTGGGGGCCATCGGAACATCTGGTCCCAAGCCAGATGCGCTACCCCTAGCAGGGTAGACAAAGTCGGCCGAGCCAAGCGCGCCAACGCAAGGCCCGACCTAACCACAACGTGCAATTCAGATGAAAAGGTGCACATCATGGCTAATGGGAATGGTAGTCCTCGCTCGATCACAACCATGGGAGCGGCGCGCTCCCATGTTCGAGCGGCGATGAAGCGCGGGAAAGACTGGCAAGCTGGCGCGAGCAGACTCGAACGAGTGGCGCCCGCCAACGAGCTGCAAGCGTTCGTCAATGCAGGGGCAGCGCGCGAACTGAAACGATGGGCCGCGGCGGCGCTGGACGAGGGGTTCCAGTCGTGGCTCTACTGGTGCGTCTACATCTCGCCCAATGCGGCAATCGGGGAGATTGAGCCGCGCGCGGAAGGGTCGCCGTGACAGACTGTGGCACAGCACGCGCAGCATAACGTTTCCGGTAACGCGTTACCGGAAACGAAATCGACTTGCGAGCCGTTCCATGCAACGTACTGTGCTCCTGTGTCGCCCGCTTGCCGGCGCCATGTTGGACATGGGCGCCACACCAAAAGACAATAGACCTCCATGGCTAAGCCGCGTCGTCGAAAAAACTTGGAGCATCTGCTCGCTGCATTCACGGCGCGCCACCAAGGCGTGACGCAGGAGGCGGTCTCCAGTTCGTTGGCGGCCGCAGATTTGGATCGAGTGGGGGCCTTGCTGGTGGACCATCTCGCGACCGGGAACGCCGTGTATCTGATGGAGGCCTTTCTCCATTGCGTCGAGGAGGGGCGGCGGGAGGTTCCGTCGGCCATCCTGGAGTGGCTGGCCGGTGGATTGAATAAGTGGTTTGAGACAGAGGGCGAGTCCGACCTTGCGCGCGCGCTGGGACTGAAGAATGCGCCGGGCAAGCGCGCACCGCTGGAAGAGTGGATGCGTGATGTGGCAGACAACATGCTGTGCGATGACATGGAGGTCCTGATACACCTCGGGGCGAGTCGAGATGAGGCGGCTGAAGTTGCACTTGATCGGAAGGCCAATGAGGCCGGAGAGTGGGCGCACAAGATTTCTCCTGAAACGCTCATTGCAAAGTACGCGGACAAGCATCGGAGCCAGCGAAAAGAGGCGCTCGAAGCCATCTCCGAATCTGCATCTGAATGCAGGGAGTTTCTCTCGCGGTTCAATCGGACGTATATGAGAGAAAAGCTCTTGTCAAGGGTCCGAGCTACCTGAAGCTCGGACCCTTTTCGACACGCAAGCACAAGACAACACTCCAAACCTCACCTAGCAGTGTTTGGGAAACCCCGGGCGCCAATGCGCCGGGGGCGAGGCCTCCCGGCCTCGGCGCTGGCGGGTCAGGAGCTTGTCGAGTGCCAACAAAATCCAATGGCGCGCCCGCCTTCTTGGGTGCCTTCCAGCCGCTGCGCGTCCTTTGGGAGGGGCGCGATCCACCCTTCCCTTCCGAGCAATCGGCAAGGTGGGCGCTTCGCCAACTACGTGAGCCTCTCGTCGTCGCAGGGGCCATTGCGGTGCATCGTGGCCGCACGTTCGTTGATGTTCCCAAGGTCGCTGAGGTCACCGTACGCCTCGCGGTCGAGAAGGCCAGGAAGCGCTATGCCGAGAGCTGACGAACTGCCGAAGCCCGAGCTGCTCAGCGAAGCTGAGGTGTTACGCCGCATCGGCTGGAGCGCCAATCGCCTGATGGACGCGACCATGGCAGGGGCATTTGCTCGGCCCATTTTCCGAGGTGGTGAACGCTATTGGGAGGCGCGTGCAATACGCAGATGGGAGGGGCTGAGCCAAGCGGAAGTGGTCGAGCTCTGTCGCCTGACGGGAGTGGACCCAGCTCTTGTCCAAAGAGCTGTGCCGCACTACTTGCGTATCGCTTCGGGAGTCGAGGTGCGACGGTGGGCCGGGCCGGATGTCCTGCGGTGGATCGCGGCGGCGCTTTGAGTCGCAATGGCGTGGCAGCACTGTGAATTGGTCTGGTCGGAATCCAAGCAGTCGGGGACCGTCCTGCTGGTGCTGCTTTATGTCGCCCAGAGGCTAAACATGCAGACCGGGAGCTGGGACATTTCCGTTGCCGAGATCGCGCGAGCGTGCCGCCTCAGCGAGCGGCAGGCGGCTCGATCGCTCGCCGCGCTGAAAGTGAGCGGGGAGCTGGTTTCCAAGCGGCACGGCGGAATACGTGGCTACAACCGATTCTGGCTCGGGCTGAGTAGCGGCGGGAGTGCCGGGGAACAGATGGCTGCGCAAGCTGGACGAGCCGGCCAACTGCCATCCATGGCAGGGGCACCTGTCACCAATGACAGGTGCCCGCCTACTGCCATCGATGGCAGGGGCTACCTGACATCAGTGGCAGTACTACCTGTCGCGGATGTCGGTTCCAACATGACATCGGCGACACCCGTACTCGGTCTATCTCAAAAACTCATCAGTCTCGAAGGGGAGGTGGAGGTCATGAGGAACAACAAATTCAGGGACATCGCCGCAGCATTGCGCAAGTCCGGTAGCGCGTTGGGGTCCAAAGCCAATGCCAGCTTGCGCGAGGCACTGCGACTCGGCGCCGAATTGAGTGACATCGTGGCCGCCAGGTCGGATGCTGAAGCGTCGGGCGCAGGCGACCCACTGGCCTACGGCCTGGCGAGCCTGGTGAATCGGCTCCGGCAAACGGCTGCCCACACTTCTTCCGTGACCGTGGTAGCCGAATGGGACTGCAGCCGCAGCAGCATCGAGGCAGAGGGTGTTCGCCGGGGCCTGGGGACATGGGACGAGAAAGCCTTCCACAGTGGGAAAGGCGAGAGCTTCTTGACATACACCGGGCGGGTGAGGGTTGCACGCGAACCTGTGGCAAGAGCAGCAGCATGAACACTGATCCTGACCTGCTGTCCGCGATCAATCGACTTGTCGCAGCTGTGGAGTTGCATGACCGCTTGCTCCGCGCACTAGTGCCGGAGCTAGCGAAGGCTTCATTGGAGAAGCGCAGCACGGCTGCGAGCGAACTCTCAAGGCTGGCTGGCGTCCTGGAAGCCATCCACGACGCGAGAGGCTGCAAGAGGTGGACATGCGCGGAGCTCCTGGCCAACGATGACCAAACGGTACAAGGCCAGCGGTTACGACTCGTACTAGGCGAACTAGGTGGACCTGACGGCGCAGGCGGCGTGGGCCGGTACTTGCGGCGGTGGGCCGGTGTGCCGGCTTCTGGTCACCTCCTGCAGTCTCACGGTCAAGCTGGCAAGGTGCGGCGATGGTCCGTTGGCCGCTTCGTTGAAGCTCAATGAGAGCTCACCACGTCGTCACGTACGAGCAGCCTGGGTCCTTCCCAGCGGCCCCCGATGCGGGTAATTCGAACCGCCCTCTGGCGCTGTTGCGTGGGCTCCCTAAGGGGGTTGTGTGGTAGGCATAGTGGACCTATCCAGGGGCATGACGCAGGCGGAGTTCGGCGTGCTCGTGGGTGTTTCTCAGCAGGCGGTGTCTGAGTTCGTCAAGGCCGCTGCGCTTGGTCCCAGCGCGGCGGCCGGCGACATGCTTGTCGCCTACTGCGAGCGCCTGCGTGAGATGGCCGCCGGTCGGTTGGGTGAGTCCGGCGGCCTTGACCTGGTGCAAGAGCGCGCCGCGCTCGCGCGCAGCCAGCGCATCGGCCAGGACCAGAAGAACGCGGTGGCGTCTGGCGAGTTCGCGCCGGTCGGCCTGCTGGCCGACGTGCTCGGGATGGCTGGGGGCTCTGTGGTTGAGCGCTTCGAGCAACTCGAAGCGGCGCTGCGAAAGGCCTGCCCGGACTTGCCTGACGAGGCGAAGATCACCATTGCGACTGTGATCGCCGCGGCGCGCAACGAGTGGATTCGAACAACCGCAAAGCTGGTGACCACTCGGCTCGATGCGCTGCTCGCAGATGCCGGGGACGATCCCTTAGAGGACGATTCTGAGGAGGATGCGGATTGAGCGCGCGAGCCGACGATGCACTGATCGCGCGCGATGGCGTCCTGCGCCGGCTGGAAGCCGGCAGGGCCACTGCAAGGGACATTGCTGAGATTGGTCGCTGGTCGGCAGCGGGTCGGGCGCGCGCTGTGCCCTCACTGGATGCCTCGGCAATTTTCTGCAGAGCTGTCGGCGCCGGGCGGCGCTTCGAGCGTGATTGTTGGATCGTTCGAGCGCTCGCGCAGTCCGGCCGGGATGCGGCCTACCTGAAGGACTGCGGCGGCCTCGAAGAGGATTGGCGCGAGTTCATCGAACGCTGTCGCTATGCGAGGCTGCGGGAGGCCGGGCTGCACGACATCAAAAGCGCCTTCGATGAAGCTCTTTACCGTGCAACTGAGCTGAATGCGGGTGAGGCGCTGCAGGAGAGGCAGATTGCCAAAGGTGCGCGGGCGGCATTGGATTCCACACATGGTGGTCTCGCCCTCGCGAGTTGGGCTGGGGCAAGCGGGCCGGCGGGTCCGCTTCCGTGGCCGTTGCGGAATTAAATCTGGAAGAAAAATTCCGTGCTTTTTTGTTCCGGCGCTCGCTTCTAACCTGGGCTCATGTCACTCAAGCAACTCATCAAAGGAGCCGCGAGCATGTTCAATTTCGACCAGGCCAAGAAGACGCGCATCGACATCGAGGCGAAGATCGTGTCGCTTACCACGGACCTTCAGGCCTGCCGCGCGGAGCGTCAGGCGATTTTCGGAGGCCCCGCTGCCAGGGCGGACGTGAAGGCAATGCTGAGCAAATGGATCGACGCCAAGGCCGCCGCGTTCCCAGGTGCCCTGCGCGGGCGACTCGCGTCCTTCATCCAGACTCCCTCGACCCTGCTGAATGAGCGTCTGGTCCGCCAGGAAATCGCCTTGCCGGATGTCGACACCGTACTCTGTGCCGCGCTCGGCGACCAGTTGAAAGTTGCGCTTGCCAAGGCTGTGGACGAAATCGTCGAATGGCCTGTGGGTCCGCCGGGACTGCCTCTTGCGCAGCGCGGCGCAGCCGTCGACAAAGTCGACGAAAAGATTGCCGCCCTAGATGCGGAGCGAAACGACCTCATCGAGCGTGCGCGGGACGCTGGCTTGATGCTGGATGTCTGAGAAGCCGTCGCTCTCAAACCTGAAAACCACTCGACCTATGACGAAACTCTCCACTGTTCGCGACGAGAAGCAGACGCGCTTCGCTGGCATGTCCGAAGCGATTCTGCATCGGATGGCCCCGGAAGCTGAGCTCACCGACAACGGCCGGCAGTATCGCGGCTTCACGCTGCTGGAGCTCGGACGCGAGTTCCTCGACATGCACGGCGTCAACACGCGTGGCCTCGATCGCATGTCGCTGGCTGCCAGCGTGATGCAGTTTCGCTCCGGCGCTGGGGGCATGCAGACCGTGAGCGACTTCGCCTCTCTGCTGGCGAACGTCGCCAACAAGCGCATGCGCGGTGCCTACGGTGAGAACCCGGGCAGCTACCGCCAATGGGCCCGCAAGGCCCCCAACGCGCCCGACTTCAAGAGCATGACTGTGGTGCAGATTTCCGGCGCACCGGACCTGCTGCAGGTCAACGAGCACGGCGAGTTCACCTACGGCCAGATGCAGGACGGCAAAGAGGTCTACAGCCTGCTCACCTACGGGCGCATCGTCTCGCTGAGCCGCCAGGCCATGGTGAACGACGACCTGCGCGGCTTCGACCGCATGGTCACCGCCTTCGGCTTCTCAGCCGCGCGGCTCGAAAACCGCACGGTGTACAGCCAGCTCACGGCCAACGCCGCGATGGGCGACGGCACCGCGCTGTTTCACGCTGACCACGCAAACCTGCTGACTGGCTCGGCCCTGGCCGTCGGCGCCCTGAGCGCCATGCGCGCGGCGATGCGCAAGCAAAAGGGCCTGCAAAACGAGGAGCTCAACCTCGCGCCGGCTTACCTGATCGTGCCGGCGGCGCTGGAGCAGACCGCCTACCAGCTCACCAGCTCCAACTACGTGCCGGCCACGAAGGCGGAAGTCAACGAGTTCCGTACCGGTGGCCGCACCGCGGTCGAACCGGTTGTCGAGCCGATCCTCGACGCGAACAGCGCGACGACCTGGTACGCCGCCGCCAGCTCCACGCAGGTGGATACGGTGGAGTACTGCTACCTCGACGGCAACGAGGGCCCGGTCATCGAGTCGGAGATGAGCTTCAAGGTGGATGGCATGTCGATGAAGTGCCGTCACGACTTCGCGGCGAAGGCCATCGATCACCGCGGCCTCAGCAAGGCGACCGCGTGAGCGGGGATCGGCATGCGCTTCGCAAAAAAATGCGATGCGCGATGGATGGGGGGCGAGAAGTCGGCCATAGCTCTCCCGTCGTGTCGAGTTGACCATGGTCGTCATCCTTGTGCAACGTCCCGGAAGTCGTTCTCCAGTGGGAAGTTGCACACAGGGGCGCTAGGACGGCCTTTAGCTTGCAGACAGGCGCCCCAACCACAACGGCATTCTCGACCAAATGAAAGCGCTCCATGATCGGAACGGCTGACGCAAAGATTGTCCTCTCTGGGGAGGATCGGACCGGCGCAATGTGGGCGTCCGCCAAGCGAAACATTGCCGGGGCGCAGCAGCAGGTTGCAGGCCTGCAGGAGTCCGTCACTGCTGCCGGTGCGCGATTCGGCACTCTAGGCGTTGCCATTGCCGCGGCGTTCACCGGACAAAGCCTCAAGGGCGCTATCGACACCGCCGACCAGCTCGACGACCTGGCGGAGAAAAGCGGAATTGCGGTCAAGGAACTGAGTGCGCTGCGCTACGCGGGCGAGGTCGTCGGTACGCCACTGGGCGCGATCGCGACGGGCGTGAAGAAGCTGGCCGTCAACATGTCGGAGGCGGCCGGCGGCGCGAAAGAGCAGTCGGCTGTCTTCAAGGCTCTGAACATCAACATCCGCGAGCTGGATGGTTCGCTCAAGGGCAGCGACAAGGTGCTGACCGAGCTGGCCGACAAGTTCGCCGGCTTCCGAGCCGGACCCGAGAAGGCGGCGCTCGCCATCAAAATCTTCGGCAAGGCCGGCGAGGACCTGATTCCTTTGCTCAACCAGGGTAGTGCTGGATTGCGCAAACTCCGCACAGAGGCCGAGACGCTGGGGCTGGTTATAGGTGAAGACGTGGCGAAGGCGTCCGCCAGGTTCAATGACAACCTGAAGCGCCTGGACCTGATTTCTGAGGGCGCCAAGCTTTCCATTGTCAACAACCTGCTTGGCCCGCTGAACAAGCTGGCTGAGACATTCATCAGCAGCCGCAAAGAGGGCGACAACTTCGTCGTCATGCTGGGGCGGTTGGTCAATGAGGCTAATCGGCTCGGTATCAGCGGCAACCCGGCTGGGATTCTGGCCTCGCAGGTCGGCAAGTTCGCCGGCGTCGGGGAGTCCAACGCGTTCACTCGCGAGCGGGAGAACATCGCGCGGCTCGAGAAGCAGCTCGCGAAGTTGGTTGGCGCCGGCTCCGGCGGGCGCAAGGCGGCCTCTTTCGACGAGCTGGCGGCGCAGGAGCTTGCGCAAGTGCGTCGGACGAAGGTGGAGCGCGAGCTGGCTGACGCGCGCAGGCGGATCGACACGGTTTTTCTCAATGGCGCCGCCCGCGGTATGGCCGACGATCCGCGATTGCTTGGGGAGATACCCAGGGAAAGCGCGCCCATCGTCGACACTGATTCGCCAAGGAAGGCGGCTTCCGCCTACGAGTCTCTCAACGCGCAAATTCAGAAGCGGCTGGACCTGCTCAAAGCCGAGGCCGCGGCTGGTGGAAAGTTGACAGAGGTGCAGCGATATGAATTCGAGGCGCTCGCGGGCCTCACGGAAAAGCGCAAGGACCTGACGGCGGAGCAATACGATGCGTTGAAGGGAATGGTCACGCTGACGGCTCTGGAGATGCAGGCTGCGAAAGACCGCGAAATCCGTGCTGAGGCGGAACTCCAGAACGCCAAGATCATTGCGGATCGGTGGGAGGAAGAGAACGCAGGCATCAGAGCCTTCGGAATTCAGCTGGAAAGGGCTGACCAGCAGCGGTTGCAAGGCTTGCATGAGCGCGTGCGCGGGCTGGAGGCAGAGCAGCAGGCGGCTGAGGTCGCAGCCCGAGAGAATGTTTCACTCGCCGAGGCTGTCGAGATGGTCGCCGTCGCTCGCGCCAAGGATCGGTTGGAGCGCGAGAATCCTGGCAACGATGCTGCGAGGCAGTTGCAGAACGAGATCGAGCAGCGCGAGAAGCTGCTGCAGCTTCTGAAGACGGACCGCATCCGTCAAAGCTACGTCGAGACGCTCACCTCAATCGATGAAACGGCGCGCCGCGTCTGGACCGACGTGAGCCAGAGCGGCGTGGATGCTTTCAAGCGCATTGGCGACACGCTCAAGGCGTCGGTCTTCGACCTTCTGTACTCCATGGTCGTTCGCCCATGGGTTATTGACATCGCTGCGAATGTGATCGGTTCTCCCGCTTCGGCGGTGTCCCAGGTGCTGGGCGCGCGGGGCGGTGCTGGCATGGGCCTGGCCTCGCTCTTCGGCGGGGGCGGTGGCGGCAATCCCTTCGGTGGCGTACCGCTCTTGCCTGGCTTCGGCGGGATTGGCGGTGGAGGCGTCTTCGGTGCGGGGCTCAACGCTGGCTTCGGCTCCATCTTTGGTGAAGCCGGCCTGATGGGCGGCCTGGACGCCGGCATCACGGCGCTCGGCGCCGGCAATATAGCCGGTGGCCTGGGGACGCTGGCAGGCGCTCTCGGTCCCATCGCCGCCGGCATCGCCATCATCGCGACCATCGCCGAGAAGACCAAAGGCGAGACTCGCTCCGGCGGCCAATACGAATTTGACCGGCTCGTCTCCGGCCCCTCCGGTGGCGAGCTGGGCACCGCCGGCCAGCAAGCGGGCATCACCGCCGAGGCGATCAACGCCACGCTGGCCGCGCTGGGCAGCTCCGCCATCCTCGCCCGCTTCGTGACGGGCCTGGAGTCGTCGGAGCGCGGCAAGGGCTTCGCCTACGCTGGCGGCCAGTTGAGCGGTGGTGCGGTCTTCGGCCAGGGCTGGGGGCCGGGCTTTGCCGAGGGCTCGGGGTACAACAATCGCCGCGGCGACATGACTCCCGAGGAGGCGACCGCTGCCTATCAGGAGGAGCTGAAGCAAGCCACCCTGCAGGCGATCCAGGCCGCCACCGACATCCCCGAGTCCGTCGCCAAGCTGCTGCGCGACGTGGACATCGATGCGCTCGCTGGCTCGCAGGTCGACGCGCTGCTCGCGCAGGTCAACGCAATGGTGGTCTCGGTCGAGAAATTCCGCATGGCGACCCAGCTCATGCCCTTCGACCATCTGCGCGACATGAGCTTCGACCTGGCCGCGGCGCTGGGCGATGCGGCCGGCGGCATGGACCTGTTGCTGTCGAACCTGCAGACGTACTACACGAACTATTTCAGCGCCGAAGAGCAGCGTCTCCAGACGGCGCGGAACATCCAGCGGGTGCTGGCTGACGCGGGTGCGTCCTTCAGCGTCGAGGAAATCCTCGCCGGCACGAAGTCGCAATTCCGCCAGGTGGTCGAGGCCTTCGAGGGGCGCACCGACGAAGCCGGCGTGCGCATCTACACGGCGCTGCTCAGCGTCAATGAAGCCTTCGCCCGGCTGGTCGACACCGTTCCAGGTGCTGCGGATGCCATCCGTGATGCACAGGAAGCCTTCGAGTCGGCCTCGGCGATCAAGAGCAACTTCGGCTCGTTCGTGCGCAACTTCTACAGTGGCGAGGAGCAACGGCGCGCGGCGGCGACGGACATTCAAGGCGTGCTGTCGGCGGCCGGCGCCAACTTCACGGTCGACCAGATCCTCAACGCGACGAAAGAGCAGTTCCGCCAGGTTACCGAAGCCTTCGCCGGCCGCACCGACGACCCCGGCAAGCGGCTCTATGCGGCGCTCCTCAGTGTCAACGAGCAGTTCGCGCTGCTGGCGGACTCTGCCCCCAACGCCGCGGACGCCGTGCAGCAGGCGGCCGATGCCGCGCGCGAACGCACGCAGGGTGCACTCGACGTGCTGGAGCGCGCCGTCAGTGTTGAGCGGGCCGTGGCCGAGGCGGCGCGCCAGGCGGCGGCCGAGCGCGTCAGCGACCTGCGAGGCCTCTTCGAGCTGCTCAAGGATAGCAGCATCTCGCTCTTCGACACGGTCGAGGCGGCCAGCCGTTCGCGTGCCGGCGCCGGCCGCAGCTTCATCGATCAGGCGCTCGGCACGGCCCGCAGCACGGGCTACCTGCCCGAGTCGGACGCGCTGCAAGAGGCCATCGATGCGGCCATCAACGGCCTGGAAGGCAAGCGGTACAGCTCGCGCGCCGAGCGCGACTTCGACCGGCTGTCGCTGGCGAACCAGCTTCGGGCGCTGGAAGACATCGCGGGCCCGCAGTTGAGCGCGGCGGAGCTGCAGCTCAAGGCGTCGGAAGAGCAGGTGCGGCAGCTCGACGAAACGCTCGAATACTGGCGGCGCCAGGTGGAGTTGTCCACGGTCATCAGTGCTGGCATCAGCTCGGTGGCGGATGCGGTGCGCGCCCTGGGCGTGCTCTTGGGTGTCTCGCCCGGGTCGGGCTCGGGGTCGGGCGGCGGCGGTGCCGTGTTCGGGCCTGTCGGCAGCGGCAGCGTGGATTTCGGTCCGTTTCCTTCCAGCGGTGGTGCCGTCTTCGGCCCGGTCTCCTCCGGCCAGGCGCCAATCAAGGTTGGCTCCGCGACCATGGCCTCGATGCTCAACTCGCTGGATTGGGCGCCTGAGAACGCGACGGCTTCCACCGCGAAGGTGGCGCAGTGGATGGGCACGTTCGGTTGGACGCCCACCGATCTGGCGACGGTGTTCCCTCTCAGTGCGGCCGAAATTGCGGACCACCTGAAGCGCTATGGCTACTCCGTGCCGGGGTATGCCGGCGGCGGCTCGCACGGCGGTGGCTTGCGCCTGGTGGGCGAGCGTGGCCCGGAGCTGGAGTACACGCCGCCTTCGTACATCTTCAATGCGCAGGACACGTTCGCGATGATGCGTGGCGGTGGTGGTAATCGGGACATCTGCTCGCAACTCGAAAAGCTGGATCGGCGACTCAACGAAGTCGTGACGAATACGGCCGAGGCGAGTGACCGGTTGCGCGATTTCACACGGCGCCCATTGCGCACGAGGGCCATGTAGTGAACGGAAGTTCTGAAATCACAGGCCTCTTGGACGACTTGTTCGCCCAGTCTGCTGCAATGTTGGCAGTGATGCAGGCGCTAATCATCACTCACCCGGACGCGCGCCGATTTGCTGAGGTCTACATGGAACAAATGGATCACGTTGGAGATTCGCTTCGAGGAAGCCCTCGCGCGGAGTTGTTCATGCGGTGGGCGCAGGGCTTCCAAGCGCTGGCCTTGGCTGCGGCTCAAAAATAAAGAGTGAGTTGTTAATGGGGTTCGGCTGTTATGGTTGGCCCATGACCCCGCCCAAGGACCCTGATGAAGCCACCAGGGGCAACTATCGCTGGATACGCCTGCGCAAACATTGTGAGGTCACGGGCGACACACCGGATGCAATCCACGCGAGGCGCCGAAAGGGCTTGTGGCGTGACGGCGTGCATTGCATTGTTGGGCCCGATGGCAACTTGTACATCAATCCCGAAAAGTGGAATATGTGGGTCGAGACAGGCGCACCTGCCGCGCGGATGCTCGGCCCTCCACTATCACAACCGATATCAGCGGCTGCTTGCCAGCCGACGGTAGAGGGAGGGAAGCGAGGCAGTGGGTGTACCGGGGCGGTGCCGCCGGAGCGGTTCAGGCGCTGAGGCAGCGTCCGACGAACGATGCCAACCCTATCCTGCAGAGTCGACCTTCCAGTCGCTCCAGGCTTCGGCCATCACACAGGAGACCATCATGGCAACCATGAACACCAAGCCAGCGAAGAAATCCGCCCGTGGCCGCGCCCAGGACCGCGCGAAGGTCGCTGGCGGCCAGAAGCACGAAGTCGCCTACGAGGCCAAGAAGACCGGCGCCTCGGCCTCCGAAGTGAAGCGCGCCGTGAAAACCGTTGGCAACTCGCGCAAGAAGGTCGAGCGCGCACTCGACAAGTAGCCGCCCTAACCCGGCCCGCCCTTGAACGGCTTGAAATCGGCCTCATGGGCGAGGTGTTGCAGGACGCTCTCCGCCCCCGCGCCGGAGCGTCGACCGGGAATCATCAGCGCGCGCTTGGCTTCGTCTGCGACTTCAACAGTGGCCTTCCACAATTCCCATAGGTTGGGGTCATGACCTGGCGCGCCAGGCAGCTTGTCGGCCACGAGTATCCAAGCCTTCCGCTCCGATTCGAGAGCTTGGGCATGCCGCTCGGCGGGGTTCATCAGCTCCATTCGCCAATTCTGCAATGTCTGGCGGAATTTGTGTTGGGCCGGATTGAAGGTCCGATTTCCAGCACACCCCGCGAGCTGGCAGCGTAAATGTCTAGCCTCCCGGAGGCTACTGGATACTTGTCCAGTGGGTGATCCGAGCATCCTCCCGGCCGCTGCCGAGCCAACTACGCGGCCGCCGAAGCTGCGCGTGCTGTGGACCGTCTATCGACTCCGGGCCATGGGCGAAAAGCTGCCGGCCGAGCACGTGCACCTGGCCGGCACCGGCACGCTGGAATTCTGGGCGGGCGCCGACGGCGCGATCCACGCGCGCCTGATGGACCCCAGCGGTTACCCGACGCTCGACGCGCTGGACAGAGTGCGCCTGCGGCCCTGCAAGGGCGGGCTGCTGCTGCACGGGACCACCCTGTCCGCCAAGAAGGGCGACGTCCGCGAGCTGCCGCAGGCCTGGTGGTGCGTGGTCCAGAGTGCGGCGCCTGCTTAGCCCTGCCGCTCAGTCAATTTGGGGCGGCGTTCCGGTACCTATTCGGCTACGATTCGCCGGAAAAGCGGTACAAGGGTAGCGAAGGTGAGACGTCAGCAGCGTATGCATTATGAAGAGGTTTCAGCCGCTGCGGAGGCGCTGGAACGTGAAGGGCAGAGTGTTTCGGTCCGCGCTCTGCGCGCTCGCATCGGCGGCTCACCCAACGACATCACCCCGCTGCTTGCGACCTGGCGCTCTAAGGGCGGGGGCCGGCAGTCGGCTGGGCGTCGACGCCCGAAGAAGCAATCCATGCAAAGGAGCGTCTGGAGCCTCGGCGCCGCCGCATCCGCGCGGACGCAATCGAAGCCTGTTTAGCGGAACGGCACACGGAACCAGACCCCATCGCAAGACTGGCTCGCGCTGAAGAGTGCTTGGCCCAGGGCCTCGCGGCCCTTCGGGTCCTAATCTCTCCGTTGCATCACGGGACTGAACACGCACATAATCCGCACATGTCCGACCTCAACAAGACGGATGATCCTTTCGATGAATGGAAAGCGGCTCACGAGGCCCTTTTGAGACAAGAGCGTCTTGTGGCCGATGCTTGGATGCTGGTACGCCGTGAGCAGGCACCGGAGCCGCAGGCGATGCAAGATGAGCTCATGCAAATGCGAATCCGAGTCGATCAGCTTTTCAACAAGGCGATGATCTACCTTGGGTCACCACGAACATAGCGTCGTTTATGGATTCTCAGGGTGAAGTCGATAAGCCAGACGGCGACAACAAAGCCCTGGCCGCTGAACTGCGCAGAGTTCAAAACAAGCTTGTCACTTTGAGCGGCAGGATCACCTTCATCGGCAAACGCGGAGGAGACACCCGAGCACACCGGGCCGAGGCGCAGCTTCTGCGCGCTCGCATGGAGGAACTTGTACGCCAGCTGGAAGCGTGACGAGAATGGCGCCCTCCTAGAGGCTCGAAGAGTAAAACCACACAGAGAATTCGCGACCTGCATCATCGCGCTTGCCGCTCCCGCCCGGCACCATTCAAGGCATGAACACACACGACTGGCACACCGAAATCAAGGCGCTCCGTGCCGGCGGTTACCGCTCCCGAAACCGCGCGCAGCTACAGGCGGCTCGTGATCCGCGCTTGCACGCGTTGCGGGAGGAATACCGGGCCTCTCTCGGGCGCACAGCACCTGGGTCGACCATGTCAGCCGCCCACGCCACGCCAGGCGGCCTTGTGCAGGCTAGGCTGGCCGCATCTGCTTAGGTCTTGCCTGAAGGTCGGATGACCTCCAGAAGGCGCGAGCCTGGGTCACCGACCGAGTCAGCCCCGTCCAAATAGCCGCTGGGTGAGATTGCGAAGATCGACCTCGTCGTTTCCAACAGAACGGCGTCTCGGGTAGCTTCGCTACTGCCAGCGTTTACGAACGCCTGGAACGTCTTCAAGGCGTTGGCGCGATGGTGATTCACCGCTGCCTGGTGCTTGGTCGCCTTGTAGATTCGGCCACACCAGAACGTGGCCGATAGGAGTACTACAAGGGCGACCACTTTGGAGCTGACGAAGTGCACAACGTAGGAGCTGCTAGCGGCCGGGTCCATGGGTAGCACCGCAAAGACTATAGCGACCAAGAGCGTAATTCCAGCGAACCATGCCGTCGCTTTCAGCCAAGTGTCTGCAAGGCCATCCAAGCGGGTTGCTTCGCCTGAGAAGTCGCTTGTGAAATGACCCACCCCGACCGCTGCGGATGCTTCACGCGCTGCCTGCACGATTGTGTCGACCTCGCCTGCCTTTGCGACCGTGTCAACGCGAGCCTTGTCAAGAATGGCGCGGGCATTTTCAACGGCCTGACTCAAGTCGTTAATATTCTTTTGAATGTCGCCTTTCTGGTAAGCCAAGAAGGGAATCCAGCCTTGCACCACAACAAGCAGCGCCGTCCCTGCCTCACGGACCCGCTCTGAAAAGGCCGCTCGTTCGCCATTGGGGTTCGCGCTCTTGGCCAAGTCAAAAGCTGCGATGGAATTCATTGCGTCCCTGACTCTGGTGAGCCGATCGATGATTTCATTCATCACTGGCTCCGGAATCAGCTCTATCGGAAGCTGCTGAAGATGGCCCGCCAGGCTTTGGATGAGATCCAACGGTGCCTCGGCATCCCTAAAGTTGATGCTGCCCCAGGCTGGATTTTCGGTCAATGAGCCCGTAGTCATCGCTCTGATCGCTTGCAATAGTCCGCGCACCTTTTCAAGTTGCTCTTTCGCTGCCATATGACCGGCCCTCCGTTTCCGTGGGCTTTAGTGTATTCTTGTGTCATGTGGAGTCTGGCTCGGGCCTGTTAATCCGTAGGTCCCTGGTTCGAGCCCAGGTCGAGGAGCCAGATCACGAGAAGGGGTCACGCGGCATGCGTGACCCCTTTTTCTTTTCCTGGGGTGCAGTCCGACGCGAGCGCGCGGCAGCGTACGACAACCCTCCGATGCCTCAGCGATAACAGTGTCTCCTGCCCTCATCTCCAAGGAGCAGCACGATGCCTTCCGCCCAAGCGAGCCCCCGGATTCCGATCTGGCTGCCCATCAACCGGCGCGAAGCCGGCCGCGTGGCCGCCGAAATGCCGTTGCGCGTCGATGGCCACCCGATGACCACGCTGGACATCAGCGCGAGCGGCATCGCCTTCGAAAGCGACAAGGCCTATGCGCTCGGTGAACGCGTTTCGGTGGTCGTGGAGTACATGCTCGACGGCGCCAATTTCCCCCTGCGCTGCGAGGCCGAGGTGATGCGCGTCGAACCCAACGGAACCGGGTATTCCGTCGGTGCCCGCCTGATCCTGGAACCTGGGCAGGATGGCCGCGTCCTGCGGCCCGAGACCTGACCCCCCCGGCCGCCGGGCCTTCCCGCGACAATGCAAGGGCGAATCTTCCCCTTGCCTCCATGCACCTGCCCTGGCTGAACCCCGGCGACCCCTTTCCCGACCCCGAGCTCGCCTGGGACGCCGCGCAGCCGGCGCCCGGCCTGCTGGCCGCCGGCGCGGCACTGGACACCGACACCCTGCGGCGGGCCTACGCGCGCGGCATCTTCCCCTGGTTCAGCGAGGGCCAGCCGATCTTGTGGTGGAGCACCGATCCACGCATGGTGCTGTTCCCCCCGGAGTTCAAGCTGCACCGCTCGCTGCGCAAGACCTTGTCGCACTGGCTGGACGCCGGGCGCCTCGAAGTGCGGATCGACACGGCCTTCGAATCGGTGATCCGCGCCTGTGCCGGCAGCCGGCGGCTCGGGCAGTCCGGAACCTGGATCGTGCCCGCCATGGTCGAGGCCTACCAGGCGTTGCACCGCGCAGGCCATGCGCACAGCGTGGAGGCTTGGATCGACGGCGAACTGGCGGGCGGCCTGTACTGCGTCGGCCTCGGGCGTGCGGTCTTCGGCGAGTCGATGTTCACGCGCGTGCCGGACGCTTCGAAGGCGGCACTGGCGGGGCTGGTTGCATTGGCGCGCAGCCAGGACGTCCGGCTCATCGACTGCCAGCAGAACACGCGCCACCTTGCCTCGCTCGGCGCCCGCGAGATTCCGCGTGCGGAATTTGTGCAACATGTCGCCGCAGAAGTAGCGCGCCGTCCTATCGAGTGGCGATTCGAGCCCGTATACTGGAACGAAGTCCTGCCGTAACAATCTACCGCGCGTGACGCACCTCAAGGATTTACCGCTCCAGACGCTGCAGTTCTATGCAACTGCGCCCTATCCCTGCAGCTATCTCCCCGGCAGGCAAGCGCGTTCGCAGGTGGCGACCCCCAGCCACCTGATTCACAACGACGCCTATTCCGACCTGGTGACCGGTGGCTTTCGCCGCAGCGGCATGTTCACCTACCGGCCCTACTGCGACGGCTGCCGCGCCTGCGTGCCGCTGCGCGTCAAGGCCGACGAGTTCGTTCCCAGCCGCAGCCAGCGGCGTGCCTGGAGCCGCCATGGCAACCTGCAGGCGCGCGTGCTGAAGCTCTGCTTCGTGCCGGAGCACTACCACCTCTACCTGCGCTACCAGACGGGCCGGCACGCGGGCGGCGGCATGGACCACGATAGCATCGACCAGTACACGCAGTTCCTGCTCCAGAGCCGGGTCAACTCGCGGCTCGTGGAGTTCCGGGAGAAGCTGGACGACGGGAGCCCCGGCGCGTTGCGCATGGTGTCCATCCTCGATGTGCTGAACGACGGAATCTCGGCGGTCTATACGTTCTACGAGCCCGAAGCCGCGGCGAGCTACGGCACGTTCAGCGTGCTGTGGCAGATCGACCAGGCACGCCGGCTCAAGCTGCCCCACGTCTACCTTGGCTACTGGATCAACGAGAGTTCGAAGATGAGCTACAAGGCCAAGTTCAGCCCGCATGAAGTGCTGGTCGACGGCCAGTGGGCACCATCGCCAGCGGCCTTCTGATTTCACAAGATAAAATAGGGCGAAGCGAACGCCCATGAGAAAAACCGACCCCAACGCCGTCGCCACCCCCACCATCCAGGTGATCGAGCGCATGTTCGCGCTGATCGACGTGCTCGCCTCGCGCGAGGAAGCCGTGACGCTCAAGGAGATCAGTGAGCGCACCGGCCTGCATCCCTCCACGACGCACCGCATCCTGAATGACCTGGCCACGGGCCGCTTTGTCGACCGGCCCGAAGCCGGCAACTACCGGCTGGGCATGCGCCTGCTCGAACTGGGCAACCTGGTCAAAGCGCGGCTGAACGTCCGCGATGCCGCCCTGACGCCCATGCGCGAGCTGCACAAGCAGATCCAGCAACCGGTGAACCTGAGCGTGCGCCAGGGCGACGAGATCGTCTATGTGGAGCGCGCCTACAGCGAACGCTCGGGCATGCAGGTGGTGCGCGCCATCGGCGGCCGGGCGCCATTGCACCTGACCTCCACCGGCAAGCTGTTCCTGGCCGTGGACGACGCGCAGCGCATCCGCGCCTACGCGACACGCACCGGCCTGGCGGGGCACACCAAGAACAGCATCACGCAATTGCCCATCCTGGAGCGCGAGCTGGCGAAGGCCCGCCAGTACGGCATTGCCCGCGACAACGAGGAACTGGAACTCGGCGTGCGCTGCATGGCCGCCGGCATCCACGACGACCAGGGCAAGCTGGTGGCGGGCTTGTCGATCTCGGCCCCAGCCGACCGCCTGGACGAGGCCTGGCTGGCGAAGCTGCA
Organism: Caenimonas sedimenti; assembly: GCF_007833165.1. GTDB lineage: Bacteria > Pseudomonadota > Gammaproteobacteria > Burkholderiales > Burkholderiaceae_C > Ramlibacter > Ramlibacter sedimenti. The sequence goes on from NZ_VOBQ01000005.1 coordinate 127,234, forward strand.
GGCGACCGCCAACGAGATCTCGGCGGCATTGGGGCACAAGTCCAGTGGGCAGCGGCTGGCAGCCTGAAGGACGCTGGTCCAATGAAAAAAGCGGCCCGCGGGCCGCTTTTGCATTTTGAAAGCTGGTGTCAACCGTTGACCTGGCGGATCACCGTGTTGCTGCCGCCCGCGGCAGGCAGCTGCAGCTGCGCGGGCAGCGGATGGGTCTCGACCCAGCGGCGCACACGTTCGGCATCGCCGATGCGGCTCAGCTTGCCGGCGGAATCCAGGAACACCATGATCAGTTTGCGCCCCGCCACCTTGGCCTGCATGACCAGGCACTGGCCGGCCTCGGAGATGTAGCCGGTCTTCTGCAGGCCGATGTCCCACTCCGGATTCTTCACCAGGCGATTGGTGTTGTTGTACTTCAGCGTCTTGTTGCCGACCTCGACCGCGTGGCCGTGCGAGGTGGAGTACTCGCGCAACATGGGGTCCGTGGCGGCGGTGCTCACCAGGCGCACCAGATCCTGTGCGCTGGACTGGTTGCGGCTCGACAGGCCCGTCGGCTCGACGTACTTCGTGTCACGCATGCCGAGCAGCTGGGCGCGCGTGTTCATCGCGTCCACGAAGGCGCTCATGCCGCCCGGATAGGTGCGGCCCAGCGCATGCGCGGCGCGGTTTTCGCTGGACATCAGCGACAGGTGCATCAGTTCGCCGCGCGTCAGCGTGGTGCCGACCTTCAGGCGCGAGCTGCTGCCCTTCTCGGTGTCGACGTCGTCCTGCGTGATGGTGATGGCTTCGTCCATCGGCAGGCGCGCCTCGCTGACGATCAGGCCGGTCATCAGCTTGGTCAGCGATGCGATCGGCAGGACCGCGGCGTCGTTCTTGCGCAGCAGCACCTGGTGCGTGTCCTGGTCGATCACCAGGGCCACGCTCGACTTGAGGTCGAGGTCATCGGGGGTGGTGTGCAGGCCGGCGAGCTGCCCGAACGAAGGGCGCGGCGGGGCGGCGGGAGCGAGGCGCACCACCGAGCGGCGCTGCACTTTGCCGGCAATGAAGGTCTTGCTCACGCGCGCCGGCTTCGACGCGCTGGCGGCTTCCTTCTTGGGGCTGCGGGCTTCGGCTTGCAGCGGGGCCAACGCGATCAGGAGAGCGCCCAATGCAACGGTCTGTACGAATCTGTTCAAAACTCGGTCACTCCAAACGACGTCATCTGGTGGTTCCAGGTTGAACGCTTGAGCTGGCGGTCTCATGGACGAGCCAGCAAAAGTTACATCCAATCAAGCACTTAGGAAGGTAACCTAAGCTGTTGCGTCAATTATAAGTAGTTACCCTAGCCTTGAGCTGCCACCCGATCAGCTTTACTTTGTAACTTGTTCAGGGCGCTGAGATAAGCCTTCGCGGATGCGACCACGATGTCCGGGTCCGCGCCGACGCCGTTGACGACGCGCCCGGAGTTCTGCAAACGCACCGTGACTTCGCCCTGGCTCTCTGTGGAACCGCTGATCGCGTTGACCGAATAGAGCACCATTTCGGCGCCGCTTTGGACGTGGCTCTCGATGGCCTTGAGCGACGCATCGACCGGCCCGTTGCCATCGGATTCGCCACGCACTTCCCTGCCTTCGGCCGAGAAAACGACCACCGCGTGCGGCCGTTCGCCGGTCTCGCTGTGTTGCCGGAGCGAGACAAGCCGGTAGGTTTCCTGCTCGTGGGTCACCGATTCGTCGCTCACCAGCGCCAGGATGTCCTCGTCGAAGATCTCGCTCTTGCGGTCGGCCAGCTCCTTGAACTTGGCGAACGCCGCGTTGGCCTCCTGCTCGCTTTCCAGCTGCACCCCGAGCTCCTGCAAGCGGGCCTTGAACGCATTGCGGCCCGACAGCTTGCCCAGCACGATCTTGTTGGCGCTCCAGCCGACGTCCTCGGCCCGCATGATCTCGTACGTGTCGCGCGCCTTCAGCACGCCATCCTGGTGGATGCCGCTCGCGTGCGCGAAGGCGTTCGCGCCCACCACCGCCTTGTTCGGCTGCACGACGAAGCCGGTGGTCTGGCTGACCATGCGGCTGGCCGCGACGATGTGCTTGGTGTCGATGTTGAGTTCCAGGCCGAAGTAGTCCTTGCGGGTCTTCACGGCCATGACGATCTCTTCCAGCGAACAGTTGCCGGCGCGCTCGCCCAGCCCGTTGATCGTGCACTCCACCTGGCGCGCGCCCCCGATCTTCACGCCCGCCAGCGAATTGGCAACGGCCATGCCGAGGTCGTTGTGGCAGTGCACCGACCAGATCGCCTTGTCGCTGTTGGGCACGCGCTCGCGCAGCGTGCGGATGAACTCGCCGTACAGCTCGGGCACCGCATAGCCCACGGTATCGGGCACATTGATGGTGGTCGCGCCTTCGGCGATGACGGCTTCCAGCACCCGGCAGAGGAAGTCGACGTCGCTGCGGTAGCCGTCCTCGGGCGAGAACTCGATGTCCCCGCACAGGTTGCGCGCGAAGCGCACCGACTGCTTCGCCTGTTCGAACACCTGGTCGGGCGTCATGCGCAGCTTCTTCTCCATGTGCAGAGGCGAAGTGGCGATGAAGGTATGGATGCGCGCGCGCGCAGCGCCCTTCAGGGCGTCGGCGGCGCGCGAGATGTCACGGTCGTTGGCACGCGACAGGCCGCACACCGTCGAGTCCTTGATCGCGTTCGCGATGGCCTGCACGGCCTCGAAGTCGCCGTTCGAGCTGGCCGGGAAGCCTGCTTCGATGACGTCCACCTTGAGGCGTTCGAGCTGCCGCGCGATGCGCATCTTCTCGTCCTTGGTCATGGACGCACCCGGCGACTGCTCGCCGTCGCGCAGGGTGGTGTCGAAAATGATCAGCTGGTCTGCCATGATTTTTCCTCACGAGAGTTGGCCGAGCGCGCGCGCTGCAAGCCGGAAACGATCGCCTTCAGCGATGCCGAAACGATGTTCGCATCCATGCCGACGCCGAACAACGTGCGCTCGCCGACCCGCAATTCGAGATACGCCACGGCGCGCGCATCGGCGCCGGACGCGATGGCGTGCTCATGGTAGTCGAGCACGCGGATGGCTTCGCCGGTGGCGTGGCCAAGCCCTTCGACGAAGGCATCGATGGGGCCGTTGCCGGCACCGGTGAACGAGAGCACCTCCGCGCCCAGGCGGACCTCCGCCGCCAGGCTCAGCATCTCTCCGGCCGCGCCACCCGCCGAATCGATCACCTGGTACTGGGGCGCCGCCGCATCGGCCAGACCGTATTCGCGCTCGAACAGCTTCCACAGGTCGGCGGCGTTCAGTTCCTTGCCGTCGGAGTCCATCACGCCCTGCACCACCTGGCTGAACTCGATCTGCAGGCGGCGCGGCAGTTCGACCCCGTATTCGGCTTCCAGCAGGTACGAGATGCCGCCCTTGCCCGACTGGCTGTTGACGCGGATCACCGCCTCGTAGCTGCGGCCCAGGTCCTTGGGGTCCAGCGGCAGGTAGGGCATGTCCCAGATGTCGGTCTCTTTGCGCGCCGAGAAAGCCTTCTTGATCGCGTCCTGGTGCGATCCCGAAAACGACGTGTAGACGAGGTCGCCCACGTACGGATGGCGCGGATGCACCGGCAGCTGATTGCAATGCTCCACGGTGCGGCGGATCTCGTCAATGTCGGAGAAGTCCAGGCCGGGGTCCACGCCCTGGCTGTAGAGGTTGAGGGCGACGTTCACGAGATCGAGGTTGCCAGTGCGCTCGCCGTTGCCGAACAGGCAGCCTTCAAGCCGGTCGGCGCCGGCCATCACGGCGAACTCGCCGGCCGCCGTGCCGGTGCCGCGGTCGTTGTGCGGATGCACCGAAAGCACGATGGCGTCGCGGCGCGCCAGGTGGCGGTGCATCCACTCGATCATGTCCGCGAAGATGTTCGGCGTGGAATGCTCCACCGTCGAAGGCAGGTTGACGATGCACTTGCGCGCCGGCGTGGGCTGCCACACCTCGGTGACCGCGTCGACGACGCGCTTCGCGAAAGGCAGCTCGGTGCCGGAGAACATCTCGGGGGAGTACTGGAAGACCCAGTCGGTTTCCGGTTGCTGCGCGGCCAGCTCCTGGAACAGGCGCGCCTGGCTGGTCGCCAGCTGCACGATGCCGTCCTCGTCCAGCCCCAGCACCACCTTGCGCATCACCGGCGCGGTCGCGTTGTAAAGGTGGACGATGGCCCGGCGCGCTCCCTTCAGCGCTTCGAAGGTCTTGCGGATCAACTCTTCGCGCGCCTGGGTCAGCACCTGGATGGTGACATCGCGCGGGATCAGGTCTTCGTCGATCAGCTTGCGGACGAAGTCGAACTCCACCTGAGAGGCCGACGGGAAACCGACCTCGATCTCCTTGAAGCCGATCGCCACCAGCGTCTCGAACATCCGCAGCTTGCGCGGGATGTCCATGGGCTCGATCAGCGCCTGGTTGCCATCGCGCAGGTCGACACTGCACCAGACCGGCGGACGGGTCACCACGGCATCGGGCCAGGTGCGGTCCTTCAGGCCCACCGGGGCGAACTGGCGGTACTTGCTGGCGGGGTTCTTCAACATCGGCATGGCTTCTCTCTCGTCTGGAAGGTGGACCAGCAGCCCCAAAAGAAAACGGCCCGCTGCTGGTGCATACGGGCCGTCGATCGGGAAATGCGCGCGCGCTCTACCGTCTCCGCCCGTGAGGGGATAGCAGTAGGGCCAGGGCAATTCGCGTCATGAACTTCGAATGTATCACAGACTTCAGCGATGCAGGCCGCGCTCGTCTGGCTCGTCGGTCGACGTGCTGATGACGCTGGTCTGCTGGCCCTTGAGCTTACGCCAGCCATACACCGCGTAACCCGAGAGGCCGTAAATGACGAACAGCGCGAACAGGACGATCGGCGGGTGGATGTTGATGATGGCGATGCCCAGCGCGATCAGCACGATCACGACGAAGGGCACGCTCTTCTTCATCTGCACGTCCTTGAAGCTGTAGAACGGCACGTTGGTCACCATCGTCAGGCCGGCGTACAGCGCGACGGCGAACATCACCCAGGGCACGTCGTAGGGCTTCACGCCCAGGTCCGTCATCAGGCCGATGAAGCCGGCCATCAGCGCCGCCGCGGCGGGCGAAGGCAGGCCCTGGAAGTAGCGCTTGTCGACGACGGCCGTGTTCACGTTGAAACGCGCGAGGCGCAAGGCCGCGCACGCGCAGTAGACGAAGGCCGCGATCCAGCCCCACCGGCCCAGGCCCTTCAACGACCATTCATAAGCGATCAACGCGGGCGCCGCGCCGAAGGACACCATGTCCGACAGGGAATCCATCTGCTCGCCAAAGGCGCTCTGGGTGTTGGTCATGCGCGCGACCCGGCCATCCAGGCTGTCGAGGACCATGGCGACGAAGACGCCGGCTGCCGCGAGATCGAAGCGGCCATTCATCGCCATCACGACCGCATAGAAACCGCCGAACAGCGCCGCCAGCGTGAACAGGTTCGGGAGGATGTAGATGCCCTTGCGGCGCTTGCGCACCACGATGCCTTCTTGTGGCGTGGGCTGGGAGTCGTGCATGGGTGGAGTGTAAAGGCCAAAGAAAAAGCGGCCGGTGGGCCGCTTTTCTGCCAGAGCTGCCGGCTCAGTTCCTCGTCTGGTCGACGAGCTTGTTCTTCTTGATCCAAGGCATCATCGCGCGCAGCGTCTCGCCCACGGTCTCGATCTGGTGCTCGGCCATCAGGCGGCGGCGCGACAGCAGCGTCGGAGCGCCGGCGCGGTTTTCCAGGATGAAGTTCTTGGCGTACTCGCCGGACTGGATGTCCTTCAGCACCTGCTTCATGACCTTCTTGGTCTCATCCGTCACGATGCGCGGGCCCGTGACGTACTCGCCATACTCGGCGTTGTTCGAGATCGAGTAGTTCATGTTCGCGATGCCGCCTTCGTAGATCATGTCCACGATCAGCTTCAGCTCGTGCAGGCACTCGAAGTACGCCATCTCCGGCGCGTAGCCGGCTTCCACCAGGGTCTCGAAGCCGGCCTTGATGAGTTCCACGGTGCCGCCGCACAGCACGGCCTGCTCGCCGAACAGGTCGGTCTCGGTCTCTTCGCGGAAGTTGGTCTCGATGATGCCGGCCTTGCCGCCGCCGTTGGCCATGGCATAGGACAGCGCCAGGTCGCGGGCTTTGCCGCTCTTGTCCTGGCTGACGGCCACGAGGTGGGGCACGCCACCGCCTTGCGCGTAGGTGCCGCGCACGGTGTGGCCCGGCGCCTTGGGCGCGACCATCCAGACGTCGAGGTCGGCGCGCGGCGTCACGAAGCCGTAGTGCACGTTGAAGCCGTGCGCGAACACGAGGGACGCGCCCTGCTTGATGTTCGGCTCGACGTCGTTCTTGTACACGTTGGCGATCTGCTCGTCGGGCAGCAGGATCATCACGACGTCGGCGGACTTCACGGCATCGGCGACTTCAGCCACCTTCAGGCCGGCCTTCTCGACCTTGGGCCAGGAAGCGCCGCCCTTGCGCAGGCCGACCACGACCTTCACGCCGCTGTCGTTCAGGTTCTGCGCGTGCGCATGGCCCTGCGAGCCATAGCCGATGATCGCGACCGTCTTGCCCTTGATCAGGCTCAGGTCACAGTCCTTGTCGTAATACACCTTCATGAGTCTCTCCTAGAAATTCGCTTGAGTTGAAATGGGGCGCGGCCTAGACGCGCAGGATTCTTTCGCCGCGGCCGATGCCCGAAGCACCGGTGCGCACCGTCTCGAGGATGGCGCTGCGGTCGATGGCCACCAGGAAAGCGTCGTTCTTGCCCTGGTCGCCGGTGAGCTCGATGGTGTAGCTCTTCTCGGTCACGTCGATGATGCGGCCGCGGAAGATGTCCGCCATGCGCTTCATCTCCTCGCGCTCCTTGCCGACCGCGCGCACCTTGACCATCATGAGCTCGCGCTCCGTATACGCGCCTTCGCTCAGGTCGACCACCTTCACGACCTCGATCAGCCGGTTCAGGTGCTTGGTGATCTGCTCGATCACGTCGTCCGAGCCGGTGGTCTGGATCGTCATGCGCGACAGCGACGGGTCTTCCGTCGGTGCCACCGTGAGCGATTCGATGTTGTAGCCGCGGGCCGAGAACAGGCCCACCACGCGGGAGAGAGCGCCGGGCTCGTTCTCCAGCAGCACTGCGATGATGTGTTTCATGTTTTCCTCCGGCTCCTCATTTCGGGCGCCCTCCCCGCCCGGCGGTAACCGGGCGGCTCGGCGGCCAATAGATTCGCCGCGTTACGGGTTTAAAGGTCCTCGGAGCCCAGGAGCATCTCGGTGATGCCCTGGCCCGCTTTCACCATCGGCCAGACGTTTTCCGTCGGGTCGGTGCGGAAGTCCATGAAGACGGTGCGGTCCTTCAGCTTGCGCGCTTCGCGCAGCGCCGGCTCCACGTCCTGCGGCTTCTCGATCAGCATGCCGACGTGCCCATAGGCCTCGGCCAGCTTCACGAAATTGGGCAGAGCGTCCATGTAGCTGTGGCTGTAGCGGCCCTCGTAGTCGAGTTCCTGCCACTGGCGCACCATGCCCAGGTAGCGGTTGTTCAGCGAGACGATCTTGATCGGCGTGTTGTACTGCAGGCAGGTGGAAAGCTCCTGGATGCACATCTGCACCGAGCCTTCGCCGGTGATGCAATACACCTCGCTGTCCGGCTTGGCCAGCTTGATGCCCATGGCGTAGGGAATGCCCACGCCCATGGTGCCGAGGCCGCCGGAGTTGATCCAGCGGCGCGGCTCCTTGAACTTGTAGAACTGCGCGGCCCACATCTGGTGCTGGCCGACGTCGGACGTGACGTAGGTGTCGGCGTCCTTGGTCATGTTCCACAGCGTCTCGATCACGTGCTGCGGCTTGATCACTTCCTTGTTGCCGCGGTCGTACTTCAGGCAGTCGCGCTTGCGCCAGCCGGCGATGGTTTCCCACCAGGCGCCGAGCGCACCGGCGTCGGGTTTGGCGCCCATTTCGCGCACGGTCGCGATCAGGTCCGCCAGCACATCCTTCACGTCTCCGACGATCGGGATGTCGACCTTCACCCGCTTGGAGATGCTGGAAGGATCGATGTCGATGTGGATGATCTTGCGGTCGCTGGAGGCGAAGTGCTTCGGGTTGCCGATCACGCGGTCGTCGAAGCGCGCGCCCACCGCCAGCAGCACGTCGCAGTTCTGCATCGCGTTGTTGGCTTCGATGGTGCCGTGCATGCCCAGCATGCCAAGGAACTGCGGGTCGCTGCCCGGCATCGCGCCCAGGCCCATGAGGGTATTCGTGACCGGAAAGCCCAGCAGGCTGGCCAGCGTGCGCAGTTCTTCCGTCGCGTTGCCGAGGATGACGCCCCCACCGGTGTAGATGTAGGGCCGCTTGGCCGCCATCAGCAGCTGCACCGCCTTGCGCACCTGCCCGCCGTGGCCCTTGCGCACGGGGTTGTACGAGCGCATCTCCACCTTCTCGGGGTAGCCCGTGTAGGCCGTCTTGTTGAAGGAGACGTCCTTGGGGATGTCCACCACCACGGGCCCGGGCCGGCCGCTGCGGGCGATGTGGAAGGCCTTCTTCATGACCAGCGCGACGTCACGCACGTCCTTCACCAGGAAGTTGTGCTTCACGATGGGCCGCGTGATGCCGACGGTGTCGCATTCCTGGAAGGCATCGAGGCCGATCGCGGCCGTCGGGACCTGCCCGGTGATGATCACCATCGGGATCGAATCCATGTACGCGGTGGCGATGCCGGTGACCGCGTTGGTGACGCCAGGGCCGGAGGTGACCAGCGCGACGCCGACGTCACCGGTGGCGCGGGCGTAGCCATCGGCCGCATGAACGGCTGCCTGTTCATGGCGCACCAGCACGTGCTGGATGGTGTCCTGCTTGTAGAAAGCGTCGTAGATGTGCAACACCGCGCCGCCGGGATAGCCCCAGACGTACTTCACCGACTCGGCCTGGAGGGCCTTGACGAGGATTTCAGCGCCGCGGAGTTCGAGGGAGTTGCTGCCGGACGTGGCGGCAGCGGCGGAGATTTCCGCCTTGGAGATTTCCATTTCGATCAACCTTTCGGGTTTCCACAGAAGAACCTTGGGGTGCCCCTTCACACGCTCTTGTGAAGCAGTGTCGGGACTTAGAACCTCGGGCCATGGGCGGGCTGATTGCGCCGCCGGATCCGGGCTCGTTTGCCTTTTGACTTGCAGCGGCATTATCGCACTGCAACAGAGACTTGCAAAAAGCGGTGGTGGCGGGGTGCCATAATTTCCGGTTAATCAGAGACTGCGCCCCGCATTCCTGTCCCATTTCCGGACGCCTTGGCTACCGACCGCGAACTTTCCGATTTCCTCCACAGCGTCGAGAAACGGGCCTTCAAGCGCTCGGTTTACCACGTGCGCGACGAGGAGGCGGCGCTCGACATCGTGCAGGACAGCATGATGAAGCTCGCGGAGCACTACGCCGAGAAGCCCGCGAACGAACTGCCGATGCTGTTCCAGCGGATCCTGTCCAACTGCACGCTCGACTGGTTCCGCCGCCAGAAGACGCGTAATGCTTTGTTCTCCAATCTCAGCGACTTCGAAGCCGCGGGCGAGGACGGCGACTTCGACCTGCTGGAAACTTATTCCTCGCCTGAGCATTCACAGAAGGTCGAGAGCGCTGAGGACTCCACCCGCCGGGCGCAGATCTTGCGAGAGATCGAAGTACAGATCCAGGAATTGCCCGCCCGTCAACGCGAAGCGTTTTTGATGCGTTATTGGGAGGACATGGACGTGGCCGAGACGGCGGCGGCCATGGGCTGCTCGGAAGGCAGTGTCAAGACACACTGCTCACGGGCGGTTCAGGCCCTCAGCAAAGCACTGAAGGCAAAGGGAATTCAACCATGAGCACCACGGACCATCTGCACGCCCAGGAGAAGGCGGATCAGTTCGGCCAGGCGGTCGCCGCGCGTCTCTCGGATGCCACGGCCGAGCTGCCGTATGAAGTGCGCGAGCGCCTGCGTGCCGCGCGCGTGCGTGCCCTCGAGCGCCGCAAGCTCGCGATCCAGCACAAGAACGCTCCGCTGGTCGTCCACAACGGCGGCACGGCCGCACTGGGCCTCGGCGACGGCGACGAGTTCGGTTGGGGCCGCCGCATCGCCTCGGCCCTGCCGCTGCTCGTGCTGGCGGCCGGGCTGGTGCTGCTGCACGTGGCGCAGAACGAATACCGCGCGTCCGAAGTGGCCGAAGTCGATCAGGCCCTGCTCACCGACGACCTGCCGCCGGCGGCTTACGCCGACCCAGGCTTCGTCCAGTTCCTGAAGTCCGGCCGGGACTGAGAAAGCGCACCTCCTGTGACCCAGCCCGCCCGCATGGCCAGGCGCTTCACCGCGCTCGCATGCGCGGGCGCCTGCCTTTTCGGCGCCGCTGCCGTGTGGCCCGCCGCGCTGCAGGCACAGGTGGAACTGCCGCCCATGAGTTCCTCGGCCTCTGGCCGGAACCGGCCGGCACCCGTGAAGATCGCCCAGGCCAAGGCGGAAGCCAAGCCGGCCTGGGCCGAACTGACGCCGGCCCAGCGCGCGTCGCTGGAGCCCCTCGCCGGCAGCTGGAGCCAGCTGAGCGAAGCGCACAAGCGCAAGTGGCTCGCCGTGTCGCAGAAATACCCAACCATGCCGCCGGGCGAGCAGGCCCGGCTGCACACGCGCATGGCCGAGTGGGCTGCGCTGTCTCCGCAGCAGCGGTCCCAGGCCCGCCTGAATTTCGCCGAGACCAGCACGCTGCCGGTGGACGACAAGAAAGCCAAGTGGGAGGCCTACCAGAACCTCTCGCCGGAAGAAAAACGCAAGCTGGCCGCCGGCGCCGCCGCGGCCAAGCCGGTTGCGCCTTCGACGGCCGCGGCGCTGCAGCCCGTGCCACCGCAGAAGCTGACCAAGGTGCCCAAGTCCCGCAAGGACGACCCGCGGGCGCCGCGCATCGCCGGCGCGCCGGCCCAGGTCGACCACAACACCCTGCTGCCCCAGCCGGGCGCCCTCCCCGGCAACCCTTGAGCGAGCCGGTGTTCCTGCCCGCGCCGCCCTTGCGGCGCCGCATGGCCTGCTGGCTGTATGAAGGCATCCTGCTGTTCGCGGTGGCGCTGGTCGCCGCGCTGGTCTTCTCGGTGGTCACCCAGATGCGCCACGCCTTGCAGTACCGTGAGGCGCTCGCCGTGTTCGTGGCGCTCGCCATGGGCGCCTACTGCACCTGGTGCTGGCACAAGGGCCAGACCTTGCCGATGCGGACCTGGCGCATCGCGATCGTGGACCGCCATGGGCAACGTCTCACCCTCGGCCGCGCGGCCACGCGCTATGTCTATTGCTCGATCTGGCTGCTGCCCCCGCTGGCCCTTGCCCGCGGGGCGCAACTCACGCGCTGGGAAATCGCCGTCGTCTGCGCCGGGTGGATCGCTTTCTGGGCGCTGCTGAGCCGCTTCCATCCCCAGCGGCAGTTCTGGCACGATGCGATGGCCGGCACCCGCCTGGTCTCCGCAAGCCCGTCCAAATGAAACCCGCGTTCTCGCTGTGTGTCTATTGCGGCTCGCGCCCCGGCGCCGACCCGGCCTTTGCCGCCGTGGCCTCCGAAGTCGGCCACTGGATCGGCTCGCACGGCGGCCAGCTGGTGTACGGCGGCGGCAACAATGGGCTGATGGGCGTGCTGGCCGACGCGGCCCTGGCAGCGGGTGCACGGGTCATCGGCGTCATCCCCCGCTCCATGGTCGAACGCGAATGGGCCAAGAGCGACTGCACCGAGCTGCACATCGTCGACAACATGCACCAGCGCAAGAGCATGATGGCCGAGCATGCGGACGCCTTCCTGGCGCTGCCCGGCGGCATCGGCACCTTCGAGGAATTCTTCGAAGCCTGGACCTGGCGGCAGCTTGGTTTCCACGCCAAGCCGGTCGGCGTGCTGAACCAGGCGGGCTACTACGACGGCCTGCTCGCCTTCCTGCAGCAGAGCGTGGGCCATGGCTTCCTGAGCGACTGGCAGATGGAGCTGCTCACCATCGGCACCGATGCGGCGGCGCTGCTGCCGCGGCTGGTGCAGGCGGCCGGCGCCAGTCCGGCCGGCATGGACGTCTCGCAGATCTAGGCTGGGGACGGCTCAGACGGCCGACTCGTCCACTTCACCCGTGCGGATCCGCACGACGCGTTCCACGCTGGTGATGAAGATCTTGCCGTCGCCGATCTTGCCGGTGCGCGCCGCCTTCACGATGGCATCGACGCAACGGTCGGCATCGTCGTCCTTCACCACGACCTCCACCTTCACCTTGGGCAGGAAGTCCACCACGTATTCGGCCCCGCGATAGAGTTCGGTGTGGCCCTTCTGGCGCCCAAAGCCCTTGACCTCGGTCACCGTCAGGCCGGTGACGCCGCATTCGGCCAGCGCCTCGCGCACCTCCTCGAGCTTGAAAGGCTTGACGATGGCGGTGATCTGTTTCATTGGGTGAACTCCATTCGTTTTGGGTGTCAGGCTCGGAACTTGGCCGTTATAGGATAGCGCCAATCCTTGCCGAAGCTCCGGTGGCTGACCCGGATGCCCACCGGCGCCTGCCGCCGCTTGTATTCGTTGATGCGGATCAGGCGCGCCACCCGCTCCACGATGGCCCGGTCGAAGCCGGCCGCGACGATCTCCTCGACGCCCTGGTCGTTCTCCATGTAGCGGGCGAGGATCGCGTCCAGGATTTCGTAAGGCGGCAGGCTGTCCTGGTCGACCTGGTCGGGGCGCAATTCGGCGCTGGGCGGCCGCGTGATGATGCGCTCCGGGATGGGGTTGGCGCCCGTCCCATACGGATCGTTGGCGTTGCGCCAGGCGGCGAGCTTGAACACCGTGGTCTTCAGCAGGTCCTTGATCACGGCGAAGCCGCCCGCCATGTCGCCATACAGCGTGCAATACCCCGTGGCCATCTCGCTCTTGTTGCCCGTGGTGAGGACGATGCTGCCGAACTTGTTGGACAGCGCCATCAGCAGCACGCCGCGGATGCGGGCCTGGATGTTCTCCTCGGTCGTGTCCTCTGGCAGTCCGGCGAACTCGGTCGCCAGCGCGGCCTTGAACGACTCGAACATCGGCTTGATGGAGATCTCGTCGTAACGCACGCCCAGCCGTTTGGCCATGTCGCGAGCGTCGATCCAGGAGATGTCGGCCGTGTACGGCGAAGGCATCATCACGGCCCGCACCCTGTCCTTGCCGAGGGCGTCCACCGCGATGGCCATGACCAGCGCGGAGTCGATCCCGCCCGACAGGCCGAGCAGCACGCCGGGGAAGCCGTTCTTGCCGATGTAGTCGCGCACGCCCAGCACCAGCGCGTCCCACAGGTCCGCTTCGGGTGGATGGTCGGGCACCAGCGGGCCGCTCAGCTGCACGCCATTCGTGCCGGCGACCGCCTGCACGTAGAACATGTCCTCCTTGAACCCCGGCGCCCGCGCGGCCAGCGATCCGTCGGCGTTCACGGCGAAGGAGGCGCCATCGAAGATCACCTCGTCCTGCCCACCCACCAGATGCGCGTAGATCAGCGGCAGGTCGACGGCGCGCGCGCGTTCGGCCATGCGGTCGATGCGCTCGTTCTCCTTGCCGATGTGGTACGGCGAGGCGTTGGGCACCACGAGCAGCGTCGCGCCAGACACCTTGGCGAGCTGCGCCGGTTCCTCGAACCACGCGTCCTCGCAGATCAGCAGGCCGACGTTGACATCCTCGACCTGGAACACGCAGGTGCCCTGCCCCTTCGTGAAGTACCGGTATTCGTCGAACACCTGGTAATTGGGCAGCTCGCGCTTGGCGTAGGTCTCGATGGAACGGCCCTCGTGCAGCACGCTGGCGGCGTTCCAGCGCAACTGCACCTGCACCGACTTGCTGCGCAAGTCCCCGCCCCGCGGGTGGCCGACGACCACATGGAGCCCCTGCAACCCCGCGAGCTCGCGGGCCACCGTTTTCACGGCATCATCACAGGCGGCGATGAAGGCCGGCCTCAGCAGCAGGTCTTCCGCCGGGTAGCCGCAGATCGACAGCTCGGGCGTGAGCACCAGGCGCGCGCCGCGCGTGTAGGCTTCGCGCGCCGCGGCGATGATTTTTTGGGCGTTGCCCGCCATGTCACCCACGGTGACGTTGAGCTGGGCGGTACAGATGGTGAGAGACATGCGAGCCGTGGGAAGCGAAGCCAAGGAATATGTTACCCGCGTGCTGCGCTCGCCGGGGGAAGTGGACGCGGCCGCGTGGAACGACCTCGTCGCGGGAAACGGCGGATCACCGTTCATGCGCCATGAATACCTGCTGGCCATGCACGAAAGCGGCAGCGCGACGGCGGCCACCGGCTGGACGCCGCTCCTCGTGACCCTATGGCAAGGCGACTCGCTGCAGGCAGCGTGCCCCCTGTACGCCAAGGCGCATTCCTATGGCGAATACGTCTTCGACTGGGCCTGGGCCAACGCGTACGAGCAACATGGGCTGCGCTACTACCCCAAGGGTGTTGTCGCGGTGCCATTCACGCCCGTGCCAGGACCGCGCCTGCTGGCGCGCGACGGCTCCGCCCGGGCGGCGCTCGTCGAGGCACTGCTCGCGGAAGCGAAGAAGCTGCGGCTCTCCTCCCTGCACCTGCTCTTCACGGCGGACCAGGACGTCGAGGCATGCGAAAGCGCAGGGCTGATGCTTCGCCATACGGTGCAGTTCCACTGGACCAACGCGGGCTATGCCGACTTCGATGCCTTTCTCGCCAGCCTCGCCCAGGAAAAGCGCAAGAAGATCCGCCAGGAGCGGCGCAAGGTGGCCGAGGCCGGGGTGACCTTCCGCCACGCGTCGGGCATGGACATCACCGCGGCCGACTGGGACTTCTTCTATCGCTGCTACGAGCGCACCTATCTCGAACACGGCAACGCGCCCTACCTGACGCCCGAATTCTTCGCACGCATGGCGGCAACCATGCCGGAGAACTGGCTGCTGTTCATCGCGGAGCGCGGGGGCAGGCGGATCGCCTGCAGCCTGATCGCCATCGCCGACGGGGTCGCCTATGGCCGTTATTGGGGTGCGCTGGAGCGCGTCGACTGCCTGCACTTCGAGGCCTGCTACTACCAGCCCCTTGCGTGGTGCATCGCGAATGGTTTCCAGCGCTTCGAAGGCGGCGCGCAGGGCGAGCACAAGATGGCACGCGCCCTGATGCCCGTGAAGACGACCAGCGCGCACTGGCTGGCGCATCCGGCTTTCGCCGACGCCGTCGAGAAGTTTCTCGCGCGCGAGGGCCAGGGCATCGAGAACTACCTGGAGCACCTCGACGAGCGCAGCCCGTTCCGGCGAACCGAGAGGACTCGTGAGAAACCCTGATCTGGCGCCAGCTGGCACGCGCTATGGTCGGCGGAGCTCTTCCGGACAACCATGAAATCACTCAGCGGTCTCGACGCCACGTTTCTCTACCTGGAGACCCCGGAAACGCCGATGCATGTGGGCTCCCTGCATCTCTACGAGATGCCGAAGGCTTTCAAGGGCAGCTTCCACAAGGCCGTGCAGCAGCATCTCGCCAGGCGACTGCATCTCGCGCCCATCTTCAGCCGGCGCCTGGCTTTCATGCCGTTTGACCTGGGACACCCGATCTGGGTGGAGGCGGACGACGTCGACCTGAACTTCCACATCCGCAAGGTCCCCGGCACCCGACTCACGGTGAAGCAGGCCGAAGCGGCCGCGGCCAGGCTGCACGGCCAGCTGATCGATCGGGAGCATCCGCTGTGGGAGTTCCACGTGTTCGACAACATCGCCGCGCCCAAGGGCATGGCGGTGGAAGGCAAGCTGGTGGGCTTCTATTCGAAGATCCACCACGCCGCGTTGGACGGCAAGGGCGGCACGGTGCTCGCCAACGCCATCCTGGACCTGACGCCGCAGCCGCGCGAGGTGGAACCCGCGGACCCCGCGCGCAAGCGCCGCACCGGCAAGGACCTGAAGATCGGCGAGATGATCGGTGCGGTCTTCTCCAACTCGCTCGCGCAGTACGCGAAGCTGGCGCGTTCGCTGCCCGTCGCTGCCACGTCCCTGGGCGGCGCGGTGATGAAGCGGTCCGCCAGCGGCAGTGGCAACAAGGGCCTGAAGGGCCTGCGCAGCCGGTTGCCCGTGCAGCTCGCCCCCAAGACGATCTTCAACGTGGGCATCACGAGCCAGCGCAGCTTCGCCACCGCGAGCCTGCCCCTGGCCGAATGCAAGGCCATGGGCAAGGCCGCGGGCGGCTCGTTCAACGATGTCGTGCTGTGGATCTGCGCGACCGCCTTGCGCAGCTACCTGGCGGACCACGGCGGCATACCGAAGAAGCCGCTCGTGGCGGCCATGCCGGTCAGCCTGCGCGAGGAGAGCAACAAGGAGCTGAACAACCAGGCGTCGATCTCCGTGGTGCAACTCGGCACGCACCTGGCCAACCCTCTGAAGCGCTGGAACGCGATCCAGGCCTCCACTGCCAAGGTCAAGCAGGCGCTGGCGGGCTTGAAGTCCGTGCTGCCGACCGACTACCCATCGCTCCTCGCTCCGTGGCTGGTGGGCGGCGCCGGCAAGATCGCGCTCAAGACCTATGGCCGGTCCGGCATCACGGAGCGGCTGCCGGCCATCGCCAACCTGGCCATCAGCAACGTCCCCGGCCCGCCGGTGCCGCTGTACCTCGCGGGAGCGAAGATGATCACCTTCCATCCGCTGTCGATCGTCATGCATGGCCTGGCGTTGAACATCACGATCCAGACCTATGCCGGCCGCGTCGACTTCGGGCTCATTGCGGGGCGCGAGGCCGTGCCCGACCTGCAGCAGCTCGCGGACGCGCTGGAGACGGCTTTCAACGAGGCGCGTGGGCTCTTCGCCGCCCCGCCGCCGCCCATCGACATGCCCGCCGTATCAGGGTCAACCATGAGGACGCCGGTCGCCAAGGCGACCCGAAAGCCGAGGGCCCTCCCTAAACCCGCGAAAGCGCCAGCGGCGAAACGGCGCAAAGCTGCTACCGTCTGAGGCACGACAACAAGCAGGAAAGCAGTCGCTCCATGCTGATGGCAACGAGACGGAACGCGAACGAAGACCTCCCACCCCCCAGCCTCGCCCTCCTGGCGCTCGAATTCCGGGCACCCTGGGAATTCGGCGCCCTGCTCCCGGCGTGGCCCGCGCTGCAGCGCGCACCTGCCGGCGACGGCCACCCTGTCATGGTGTTTCCGGGCTTGTCGGCGAGCGATGCATCCACGGTCCCGCTGCGGCGATATCTCGGCGCCATGGGCTACGACACACAGGGCTGGAACCAGGGCTTCAACTTCGGGCCGCGCGCCGGGGTGCTGGAAGCGGCGAAGCGCAGCCTCGAGGAAGCCTGCGCGCAGAGCGGCCGCAAGGTCAGCCTGATCGGATGGAGCCTCGGCGGGGTCTACGCGCGCGAGCTGGCCAAGGAGATGCCTGACCTGGTGCGCTGCGTGATCACGCTGGGTTCGCCCTTCGCCGGGCCGCCCAAGTCCACCAACGCCTGGCGCATCTACGAACTCACGAGCGGGCGCGACATCGCGCGCGAGCACGACAACTTCGACCTGCCAGAGGCGCCACCCGTGCCGACCACCAGCATCTACTCGCGCAGCGACGGCATCGTCGCGTGGCAAGGCAGCATCCAGCGGCCGGACCACGGCGAGGTGGAGAACATCGAGGTCGTGGCCAGCCACATCGGGATCGGGCTGAACCCCGCGGCCTGGTGGGCTGTGGCCGACCGGCTCGCGCAGGCCGAAGGCGCCTGGAAGCCGTTCGACCGCTTCGGGCTCTTCGGGCTGAAGGGACTGATCTACCCGGATCCACACCGGGCCTGAGCGGCGCCTACTCGGTGCGCACGCGCACCAGCGCACCGCCGCTGTGCAGGACCAGCACCCCGTCCGGCCCGATGGCCAGCGCGTCCGCCGCACCGATCCCGCCCGTCAGGTCGCCGATGCGCAGCGGCGCCGGCTGGAAGCGAAATGGCTCCGAGCCGGCCAGCACGCGGGTGGCCCCGTCCGGCGCCACGCGCACCAGCTTGCCGAAGTCCAGGAAATACAGATTCCCGGCGGCGTCGGCGACGGGATTCGTCGGCCCATTGAGCTGGGGCAGCACCTGCGTCCCGCCTGGCAGCGTCATCGCAACGAGCGGCACCGCGACATACGCCCCACTCGCATCGAGCGTGCTGAAGGCGCCCGTTCGGGTGTTCAGCAGCCAGACCTTGCCGGCCGGAGACACCGCGACTTGCGTCTCGCCCGGGCCGAGGCCTTCGACCACCGGGACCGGCGCGTTCCCCAGCCGTGCGACGGTGCCGTCCGGGCTGCGCCGGCGCAGGAACTTGTCGGCGTAGTCGAGGTAGTAGAGATTGCCGGCGGAGTCGATGGACAGGCCGGACGGCACGAAGTCGGCCACGCCCGGGCTGCTCTCCTGCAGGGTGGTCAGCACGCCGGCCGGCGAGACGCGGTACAGCGCACCGCCCTCCGCCGCCCGGATGGTGCCGCCGAACACGCTCAAGGTGCGAATCCTCGGCGCCGCCACGTAGACGTCGCCTGCCGCGCCGACCGCCAGGCCCAGGTTGCCTGATGGAGGAATGGGAAACTCCGGCAACAGAACGCCTTCGCCATCAGCCCCGAAAGCCGAGCGCGTCCCATTGGGCTCGTACTTGCGCATCCGCACCCTGGTGCCCACGAGCTCCAGGGTGAAGACATGACCCGCCGGAGCCACTGCCAGCTGGACTGCGGAGATCGGCGCCAGCGACGGGTCCGCCAACGGAAGATAGGTGCCCGCCAAGGCGCTGACGGCGCCCGCCGGCGTCATCCGGGCGACGCCCCATCCGCTCGAGAAGTACAGATTGCCCGCGGCATCGAAAGCGACGTCGGCGCGCGAGCCGCCCGCGAACAGTTCGCGCGTGCCCAGCGGGCTGGTCATGATGCCCGCCGGGCTGATCCGGCGCAACTGACCGGTGGTATCGTTCGCGATCCGCCGCTCCGCGACATAGACGTTGCCTGCGGCGTCCACCGCCACGCCTTGTGGCGTGCCGAATCGCAATGGCGTGCCGTCCTGGGCGGTCTCGCCCGTGGCGCCGTTCAACACGCCCAGCGGAGTTCCTGTCCCGTCCGCTGCCAGGCGCATGACGACGCGTCCGTCCAGGACGCCGTGCAGCACACCGCCCGCGCCGACCGTCATGCCGGTCAAGCCGATGCTCGAGAACTGGGTGGGCGTTCCGCCGCCGGGTGCGATCTTCATGACCTGCCCCCGGCTCGCGAAATAGACCGTTCCATCCGGCGCGATCGCCACCGACAAAGCGTGGAACGCGCTGCTGCCGGCTGCCACCGTGGTGATGGCCGCGCCGGCGCGCACCAGCGAGCCGTTGGCCACGAAGTAGACGCTGCCGTCGGGATGCGCCGCCACGTCGTCCACCAGGCCACCCGTGCTGGCCACCAGGGTGGTGACCACGCCTGCGGGGGTGACCCTGCGGATCTTCGCGTTCGAGCCGTCGGCCACCAGCACGTTGCCGGCGGCGTCGATGGCGATGGCGCTGATGTCGCCGAAGCGCGCGGCACGGCCCGTGCCGTCGATGTCGCCGGGGCCTCCTTCCTCGCCGGCGAAGAGGCTGATGCCGACGGGAACCTGGGCGGGAGCGGGAGCGGGAGAAGGCGCGGGTGTCGGAGCCGGAGCGGGACCTGGTGCGGGGGCCGGGGCGGGGCCAGGCCCCGGTGCAGGCGCCGGGGCGGGCGCCGGCGGGGCGGGCGATTCGCCACCACCACCGCCACCGCCACAGGCGGAGGCTGCCAATGCAACCGCTGCCCATGCCGCCCACAAGCGGCTGCGGGCGTTCCAACGTTTCTGGAGATTGCCGCTCATGATCGCTCCCTCTGTTGGGGGGCCATCATGGCATCGATGCGTGAATGCGGCGTCAAGCGCTCGCATTCGTGCCGTGAAGACTAGGGGCGTGGCGCAGGCGCCGTCAACTGCTGCAGGTAACGCGGCGCGTAGCGCTGGCCGCCGCCGCGCCGGTCGAGCGCTTCCAGCACGTGATGGCAAAGGTCCGGCGATTGGTAGACGTCGTGCAGCAGCACCGCCAGCTTTTTCAGCTTGCCGTCCGCCAGGCGGTCGAGGTGCATGAAGTCGCGCACGTAGACGGCGTCCGACCACAGGATCTGGCGAAAGCCGTCGTAGGGCTGGTTGTTCTTCGCGAGCGGCTTGAACGCGCGCGACCCGAAGCCCAGGAAGGTGTGCAGCTGGTACCCGGCCGCCCGCAGATGCGCATCGACGTCAGCGAACAGGGGCTGGTCCTTGTAGAGCGGCACGAACTCCACCTCGGTCTGGATGAGCACGGCCTCCGACAGGACGCGCGGCGCATGCTGGAACACCTGGAGCTCCGCACCCTGGACGTCGATCTTGACCATGTCGACGTCGACCAGGCCTTCCACGTCGTCCAGGCGGGTCGTCTGGACCTCGTGCCTGGCGACCACCTGCATCAGCTCCGCCAGCTGCTGGAATTTCGAGTTCAGCTCATTGTGGGGTTCGAACAGCGAGCCGGTGAGGCCGACGTTGGTCTCGTGATACGTCTGGGTCTGCCCATTGCCGACGAACACCGGGTGAATGCGGTGCGGCGCGCCGTACTTCGCATTCAGTTTCTCGCACTCTTCCGGCGTCGGCTCGAAGCCCGAGAGCCGCGCCGCCCCGGCGTCGATCAGCGGCTGGTAGTTCGGATGCTCGGCCAAGGCGGCCCCGACGTCCACCACGTGGACCATCAGGGCTTCCTGGAACAGGGCGCGCGCGCTCCACATGCGTCAGGCGTGCTGCTTCTTGTAGTTGGCAATGCCGTCCAGCACTTCCTGCTTCGCCGACTCCGGGCCTTCCCAGCCCAGCACCTTCACCCACTTGCCGGGCTCCAGGTCCTTGTAGTGCTCGAAGAAATGCGAGATGGTCTTCAGCCGCAGCGGGTTCATGTCTTCCGGCTTCTGCCAGTGGGTGTAGATCGCCAGCACCTTGTCGACCGGCACGGCCAGCACCTTGGCATCGTCGCCCGCTTCGTCCTGCATCTTCAGGATGCCGATCGGCCGGCACGGGACGACCACGCCGGGGATCAGCGGCACGGGCGTGATCACCAGCACGTCGACCGGGTCGCCGTCGCCGCTGATGGTCTTGGGCACGTAGCCGTAGTTGGTGGGGTAATGCATGGACGTGCTCATGAAGCGGTCCACGAAGATGGCGCCCGTCTCCTTGTCCACTTCGTACTTCACGGGGTCGGCGTTCATCGGGATCTCGATGATCACGTTGAAGGACTCGGGGACGTTCTTGCCGGGGGTGACGAGGTCGAGGGACATGGTTTCGTTGTAAGTAGAAGAAAGCGGCGAATCAGGGGAAACCCGGATTTTAGTTTGCCACCGCGCGCTTTCCCGGCCCTGACGCAAATCCGTCACGCCTTTGCATTTATAGTCTGCGCGTTGGCCAATCGTCTCCCATGGATGGAGTCACGAGGAAGCAACGCAGCGGTGGCGCCGCTCGCGTGGCGCCCCTCGACGACTTCAAGGCAACCGTAGGAGAAACTTCAATGACTGGCAACTCGGCGCTCATCTTGGCGCTTGTGTGCGGCCTCGCGGCCGTGGCTTATGGCTTCTGGGCCAGAAGCTGGATCCTCTCCCAGGACGCGGGCAACGCCCGCATGCAGGAAATCGCGGCGGCCATCCAGGCCGGCGCGGCGGCGTACCTGGCCCGGCAATACAAGACCATCGGCATCGTCGGCGTGGTGCTGGCCATCCTGATCGCCCTCTTCCTCGACGTCACCACTTCGATCGGCTTCATCATCGGCGCGGTGCTCTCGGGCGCCTGCGGCTTCATCGGGATGAACGTCTCGGTGCGCGCCAACGTGCGCACGGCGCAAGCCGCCACCCGCGGCATCGGCCCGGCGCTCGACGTCGCCTTCCGCGGCGGCGCCATCACCGGCATGCTGGTGGTGGGCCTGGGCCTGCTGGGCGTGACGGCGTTCTACTGGTTCCTGGTGGGCAACGGCAACCTGACCCCGGACAAGAAATTGGCCGACCTGCTGAACCCCCTGATCGGCTTCGCCTTCGGCTCTTCGCTGATCTCGATCTTCGCGCGACTGGGCGGCGGCATCTTCACCAAGGGGGCCGACGTCGGTGCCGACCTGGTGGGCAAGGTGGAAGCCGGCATTCCGGAAGACGACCCGCGCAACCCGGCCGTGATCGCCGACAACGTCGGCGACAACGTCGGCGACTGCGCCGGCATGGCCGCCGACCTGTTCGAGACCTATGCCGTGACGCTGATCGCAACCATGGTGCTGGGCGCCCTGCTGGTGACGAGCGCCGCGGTCAACGCCGTGCTCTATCCGCTGGCGCTCGGCGGCGTGTCCATCATCGCGTCCATCATCGGCTGCTTCTTCGTCAAGGCCTCGCCCGGCATGAAGAACGTGATGCCGGCGCTCTACAAGGGCCTGGCGATCGCCGGCATCCTGTCGCTGATCGCGTTCTACGCCGTCACCGTCTGGATGATGCCGGACAACGCGATCACGTCCACCGGCACGCAGATCCGCCTGTTCGGCGCCTGCGCGGTCGGCCTCATCCTGACCGGCGCGCTGGTCTGGATCACCGAGTTCTACACCGGCACGCAGTACTCGCCTGTGCAGCACATCGCGCAAGCCTCCACCACGGGCCACGGCACCAACATCATCGCGGGCCTCGGCGTCTCGATGCGCTCCACCGCCTGGCCGGTGCTGTTCGTCTGCGCCGCCATCATCGCGGCCTACCAGCTGGCCGGCCTGTACGGCATCGCGATCGCCGCGACCTCGATGCTGAGCATGGCCGGCATCGTGGTCGCGCTGGACGCCTACGGTCCCATCACCGACAACGCCGGCGGCATCGCCGAGATGGCCGAACTGCCGGACAGCGTGCGCGACATCACCGACCCGCTGGACGCCGTGGGCAACACCACCAAGGCCGTGACCAAGGGCTACGCCATCGGTTCCGCCGGCCTGGCCGCGCTGGTGCTGTTCGCCGACTACACCCACAAGCTGGAAAGCTACGGCCGCCAGATCACGTTCGACCTGAGCGACCCGATGGTGATCGTCGGCCTGTTCATCGGCGGCCTGATCCCCTACCTGTTCGGCGCGATGGCGATGGAAGCGGTCGGCCGCGCGGCCGGTGCGGTGGTGGTCGAAGTGCGCCGCCAGTTCCGCGACATCAAAGGCATCATGGAAGGCACGGCCAAGCCCGAGTACGGCGTGGCGGTCGACATGCTGACCAAGGCGGCCATCAAGGAAATGATGATCCCGTCGTTGCTGCCGGTGGTGGTGCCGATCCTGGTCGGCCTGATCCTCGGCCCGAAAGCGCTGGGCGGCCTCCTGATGGGCACCATCGTGACGGGCCTGTTCGTCGCCATCTCCATGTGCACGGGCGGCGGCGCCTGGGACAACGCCAAGAAGTACATCGAAGACGGCCACCACGGCGGCAAGGGTTCGGAAGCGCACAAGGCCGCCGTGACCGGCGACACCGTGGGCGACCCCTACAAGGACACCGCCGGTCCGGCCGTGAACCCGCTGATCAAGATCATCAACATCGTGGCGCTGCTCATCGTGCCGTTGGTGGTGAAGTTCCACAGTTAGGTGTCATCCCTGCGCAGGCAGGGATCCAGGAGAAAGCGGCCCGCCGGCCGCTTTTTCTATGGCCGCGTCACCGCCTTCACCAACCGCGTCGCCGTCTTCGTCAACTCCGGCAGCTCCGTCACCTTCCCATCCTCGATCGCCTGCAGCACCAGTTCATGGATGCCGCCCACGACCGCCATCGCGAGTTGCGGTGACAGCTTCTCCGCGCGACCCGCGTTCACCACGCCCAGCATGTAGTCGGCGATCTCCTGGTTCACGCGACGGCGTGCAGCAAGACCTTCGGCACCCAATCCGAGGATTTCGATGAACAAGGTCCGCATGAGCACGGGATTCACCGACATGCAGCCCAGATAAGCCCCGAGCGCGCGCTCCACCTGCTCCTCCCAGCCATGCGAAGGATCGATCGCGTCGCTCAACACCTTCAGCGCGTTGTGACTGGCGGCCTCGTACAGCGCGATCAGGCATTCGGCCTTGGTCGTGAAGTGCTCGTAGAAGGTCCGCCGCGAGACGCTGGCCTCCGCCACGATGTCTGCGATCGTGGTTTCGGCGTAGCCTTTGGCGGCCACGGCATGCGCCATGCCTTCCAGCAGCCGGCTGTAGTGCCCGGTTTCGGTACTTGACGGTACCAGTTGATTCATGCCATCATGGTACCAGTCCGTACCAAATCGAAAAGAAGCTCATCATGACCGATCTTGTCGTCCGCCGCCTGCTCGTGGACATGGAACAGCCCATCGCCCGCCACTGGTGCGCGGGCGACGCCTTCCGAAGCGCGCTGTTCAATGCGCTATCGATGAGCTTTCCGGTCGGCGAACAGTTCTTCATCGACTCCGTGCGCAACGGCTTCAAGCAGTTGCCGGCCGACCAGCAGGAGAAGTTCAAGACCGAAGTGCAAGGATTCATCGGCCAGGAGGCCACGCATCGCCGGCTGCACAGCCTGTACAACGCGCACCTGGCCAAGCTGGGCCTGGTGAACGACTGGGAGCCGCGCGCGCGCGAACGCCTGAAAATGATGGAAGGCGTGGACGTGCGCCACTGGCTGGGCATCACCGCCGCCAACGAGCACTTCACCGCCATCTTCGCCGACTGGATGCTGAAGAACCCCGACCTGCTGGGCGACCAGGACGACCGCCTGAAAACACTTTGGCTTTGGCACAGCGCCGAGGAATCCGAGCACAAGAGCACGGCGTTCGACCTTTACGTCGCGCTTGGCGGCAGCCACGAATGGCGGATCAAGTGGATGCGGCGCCTGACGACCGTCTTCCTCATCGACACCTTGCGCCAGACCTTCAACAACCTGCAGCACGATGGCACGCTCTGGAAGTGGAGCACGTGGAAAAGCGGCGCCAGTTATCTTTTCGGCCAGCGCGGGCTGGTTCGCCAGTGCTACGGCCCCTGGCGCGACTACTTCCGCCGCGACTTCCATCCGAACCAGCACGACAGCACCTCGTCGGAGCGCTGGCTGGCGGACAACGCAGCCCAGTACGTGCCAGTCGGCGCGTAGCGCGCGCACCCGCGCGCTGTCGACTTCCTGGACCAGGCGGCTGGTTCGCCCAGGAGGCAGAATGTTGGGATGCAGCACCACTACATCGCCAATGCCGCCGTCCGCTCGAGCGGTGAGCGCACGATCCCGGTCATCGACCCATCGGACGGCCAGACCTACGACGCCATCCAGCGCGGCACAGCCGAAGACATCGACGCCGCGGTGAAGGCGGCACGTCACTGCTTTGAAGGTGTCTGGAGCAAGCTCAGCGCCGCCGAGCGCGGCCGCCTGATGATGCGGCTGTCGCTCAAGATCGGCGATCACGCCGACGAGCTGGCCGCCATCGAACAGCGCGACTGCGGCAAGCCGACCAAGCAGGCCAAGGCCGACGCCACGGCGTTGGCCCGCTACTTCGAGTTCTACGCGGGCGCCTGCGACAAGCTGCACGGCGAAACCCTCCCCTACCAGGACGGCTACTCCGTCTTCACCTGGCGCGAGCCGCACGGCGTGACGGGCCACGTGATCCCCTGGAACTACCCGATGCAGATCTTCGGCCGCAGCGTCGGCGGGGCACTGGCGGCGGGCAACGTCTGCGTGGTCAAGCCGTCCGAGGATGCGTGCCTGTCGCTGATCCGCGTGGCGCAGCTCGCGGCGGAGGTGGGGTTCCCTGCCGGCGCCATCAACATCGTCACCGGCTTCGGCCATGAAGTCGGCGATGCGCTGGCGCGCCACCCCGGCGTCGACCACATCAGCTTCACGGGCAGCCCCAAGGTCGGCACGCTGATCCAGCAGGCGGCCGCCGAGCGGCACTGCCCGGTCACGCTGGAGCTGGGTGGAAAGAGCCCGCAGATCGTCTTCGCCGATGCCGACGTCGACGCCGTGCTGCCCGTGGTCATCAACGCCATCGTGCAGAACGCGGGGCAGACCTGCTCCGCGGGTTCGCGCTTGCTGGTCGAAGAGTCGCTCTACGAGCCCTTGCTGGAACGCCTGGGCGTGGCGTTCGCCAACCTGCGCGTCGGGCCCGCCGCGATGGACCTCGACGTTGGCCCGCTGATCCGTGCCACCCAGCAGCAGCGCGTGTGGGATTTCCTCTCGGATGCGCAGCACGCCGGCATTCCCGTCGTGGCGCAGGGCGAAGTGGTGGACGAGGCGCCGGAAAGTGGCTACTACCAGGCACCGACGCTGCTGCGCGACGTGCCGGTGTCGCACCGGTTGGCGCAGGAAGAGGTGTTCGGGCCGGTGCTGGCCGCGATGTCCTTCAAGAACGAGGACCACGCGGTCGAACTGGCGAACGCCACGCAGTTCGGCCTGGTCGCGGGCATCTGGACGCGCGACGGCGGCCGCATGCTGCGCATGGCCAAGCGGGTGCGCAGCGGCCAGGTCTTCATCAACAACTACGGCGCCGGTGGCGGCGTGGAGCTGCCCTTCGGCGGCGTCAAGTCATCCGGCCATGGGCGCGAGAAAGGCTTCGAGGCGCTGCATGGGTTCACGACGCTGAAGACGGTCGCGATCCGGCACGGGTGAGCCTCAGCCCTTGATCCGCGCGGAGGCGACAACACTCTCGACCTTGGGCACCAGCCTGGGAAAGAAGGTGAGCTGCGGCGCGGTGAAGGTCGCGGCGAACAGTTCGTTGTTGCGCACGCTGACCCAGCCCACGCCCCGCATCAGCAGGTCGTCGCCCTTGCGGGTGATGGTGAACTCGAAACGCCAGCCGGGGGCACCGGCGAATGTGCTGGACTCGGTCCTGACAACCTTGACGAGCGAGCCGTCCGACGCGTACATGGTTTCGAAGAGGTTGACCAACTGGTCGGCCGCCATGCCGCTCGTGTAAGTGGGGACCCTCGGGGCCGTCTGCCCGGAGGGCACCCGTTGCTCCTTCGCGAGCGCCTGACCGGACTTGATCCCCGCCCAGAAGCGCAACTGGTCCAGGTTCGGCCCTTCGCGTGTCCAGGTCTCGAAGGGCCCGTGCGAGTACGGCATCTTGTTCCAGGCCTCGCCGACCTTCACGTTCAAGCGATCGGCGACCACCTGGTCGCCTTCCACCTTGACCACGGAGGCGCAGCCGGCCAGCAAGGCGACGGCGATGAACAGAAGGATGTTTTTCATGGTTTGACTTCCGTCAGATAGGATTGAATGACACTGGCATCGCCCGCCTCGGGCACCAGCGCGAGATACTTCTGGAAGGCTTCTGCCGCGGCGGCGGCGTCGGAGCGCCGCCGGTGGGCCAGCCCCAGAGAACGCCACGCCAACACGGGCGATTCCGCCTCGGACGTCGCTGCCTGCAGGTCCTGCAAGGCCTGCGACAGGTCTTCCGGCTTGTCCCGCAGCCGACGCACTTCCCCGCGCGCGAACAGCACCTGCGCGTCGCCGGGCCGGCGCTTCAACAGGCGGTTGAAAAGCACCAGGCTTTCCTCGAACTGCCCCCGGCGAATCTCCTCTTCGAGCCATTCGAAGCGATGCGGCGCCACGGCATGGTCGAACTCCGCCACGCCAAGGCGACCGCCGCCATCGCCCGCGAGCTTCATGAGGTCGTCGCGCCGGCTTTCCACCGGCGGATGCGTGGCGAACATCGGGCTGCGCTTGCCGGCCTCCTCGCCGCCCGTGATCTTCAACTCGCCAAGCAGGTTGTCCCAGATCAGCGCCGCCTGCCGTCCGTCGTAGCCGGCGGCCTGGATCAGGCGCATGCCGACCTGGTCGGCCCGTGCCTCCTGATCGCGGGAGAACCCGAAATGGCTGGCCAGGACCCCGAGGCTCGCAAGGCCGCCGACCAGACCGAACATGGCCAGGACAGTTGCGGCGGCCGCCCGGCTCTTGCGGTCGCGCAAGGTCTCGACAAGGTGCCGCTCGAAATAGTGACCCAGCTCGTGCCCCAGCACGGCGGCCAGCTGCGCTTCATTTTCGACGCGCAGCAAGAGACCCGAGTAGACGGTCATCATCCCGTTCGGCGCCATGGTGGCGTTGAACTGCGGCGAGCGCACCAGGTGCACGCGCACGTCCGCGCAGTGCTCGCCGCCGAGGCGGCACACCAGATCCCGCACGTACTTGTGGAGTGCCTCGTCGCGGATGGCGAAGGAACTGCGTCGCAGCCGCGTCTCCTCGCGGTCCATCAGCGCCCAGAGCCCGCCTTCGTCGGTATCCAGCGCGGGACGGGAGAACCGTGCGGGAATCAGCTTGTCGGTGGGCTGCGCCATCGCCGCTGCCGAGACCAGCCCGCCCAGGCCCAGGCAATGCCGGCAGGCCGAACGAAGGAAGCCGCGGCGCCCCTGCGCCGGCGTCATGGCCGGCGCGCGGGAAAGCCCTTCAGGAGCGCTTCGACGGTCTCTTCAGCCGGCTTCGCTTCTCGCAGGTCTCCGAAGGCGCGGCCCAGGTTGTTGAACCAGACGATGCGGCCGTCGCGCAGGTCCACCAGGGACGCGTAGCCGATCTGGATGCCACCGGTGATGCCGATGCCCACGATGGCGAGGGCGACCATGGCCGCCTTGCGCTCGGGGCTCGCATAGCTGTCGCGGATCCAGAAGAAGAGTGCGTAGTCGGCGCCGGACTTGTCCCGCAGGGGCTTGACTGCCTCACCCAGCGACCAATCCAGCCGGTCTTCCTTGGTGGGCAGCTTGGCGATGCCAAGCATGTGGTGGAGCCAGACGGCCTGGGCCACGGCGCCGTGCAAGGTGTTGACGGGGACGAGTTCGTCCATGTCCTTGTCCTTGAATTCCACGAGGTCCGTGCCGACCACGTCCTTCTGCGCCAGGAGCGCCGTGCGGAAATGCTGCTGCGCCGTCGCGGTCCAGTCGGCGCGGGGCTCGGCAACGCCGCCGGCGCTGAGCGAGAAGAGTTCCATGTCCGCTGGCACCACCACGAGCTTGGTGGCCGGCGCGCGAACCGTGAAGCCGGGCGCCAGGTTGCGCGATTGCGCCCAAACCGGGCTTCCAGCGCCCGCAGCCAAAGCAATCGCCAGGGCAAACGCTGCCCGATGCAGAATCTTTCGCATGAATCCCCCCCTATTGTTGAGCTGGATTCTAGATGCAAACTCTTACATTCGATGTGACGGCGTCTTGATCTTCGCGGTTCTCACGACAGCTTCCGCCAGCGGCAGCATGCGCTCGAAGAACGACAGCTTCGGCGCAACGAAGGTGGCGGCATAGAGTTCGTCGCCATAGACCGGACTGCGCTTGACCGTCACCCAGCCGACGCCGCGCATCGTCAGGTCGTCGATGCGGCGCGTGACGGTGAATTCGAAGCGCACGGCCTTCTGCCCCGCGAACGTCGCGGGATCCACGCGTGTGACCGTGACGGCGCCGGCGGTGGAATACAGCTCCTCGAACAGGCTCACCAGCTTCTCCGGCGGCAGGCCCGCGCGGAAGGTCGGGATGCGCCGCTCCTTCTGGTCGTCGTTGCGCAGGAAGACCATCGGCTTCGTCATCAGCGGCTGGCCTTCGCGCACGCCGCCCCAGAAGCGCAGGTGGTCCAGCGGCAAGCCTTCACGCGTCCAGGTGTCGTACGGGTCGGCCTCCCACGGGTCGTCGACCTTGTTCCAGGCGTCGGACACGTGCACGGCGAGCTTCTCGTTGACGACCTGGTCGCCCTCGATCTTGGCCACCGACGTGCAGGCGGACAACGCGGCCGCCAGCAGCAGCGGTGCAAGGATCTTCTTCATGGCTTGAGCTCGGTGAGGTAGCTGCGCACCAGGCCGGCGTCGCCCGCCTGCGGCGCGAGCGCCAGGTATTGCTGGAAGGCCTGCAGCGCGGCGCCGTTCTCGTTGCGCTGCTTGTGCACCAGGCCCAGGGAGCGGAAGGCCACGGCGGGCGCTCCCTTCGCCTCGGAGGCGGCGCGCAGGTCGGTCACGGCCCGGGCGCTGTCGCCCGATTCATCGCGCACGCGATAGGTCTCACCCCGGGCGTAGAGCACTTCCGCGTCGGCGGCATCGCGCTTCAGCATGCGGTCGAACAGGATCAGGCTTTCCTCGTACTGGCCGCGCTTGATCTCGTCCTGCAGCCAGCCGAAGCGCAGCGGCGCCATCGTCTTGCGATAGCGCTCCTCGCCCTGCTCCCCGCCCCGCGCGCCAGCCAGCGTCAGCAGCTCGTCGCGCCGTTCCGAGGTTGCCGGGTGGGTCGCCAGCAGGTCGTTGTTCTTGCCGGCATCGGCGCCCCCCGTCACCTTCATCTCCGCCAGCAGGTTGTCCCAGACCAGGGCGGCCTGGCGGCCGTCATAGCCCGCCTGCTGCATCAGCCGCATGCCGAGCCGGTCGGCGCGCGACTCATGTTCGCGCGAGAAAGCGAATGCGTTCGCCATGAGGCCGACCTGGCCGACCACGCCGCCGATGCCGCCGACCAGGCCCGCCAGCTGCGCCAGCACCGCGCGGTCCTTCGCGGCGCGCAACTGTTCGACGGTGTGGCGTTCCAGGTAATGGCCCAGCTCATGGCCGAGGATGGCCGCCAGCTGCGCCTCGTTCTCCGCGCGCAGCAGCAGGCCGGTCCAGACCACCATCATTCCGTTGGGTGCCATGGTGGCGTTGAAGTGCGGCATGCGCAGCGCGTGCACGCGGATGTCGGGGCAATGGCCGTCGGTGAGCTTGCAGACCAGGTCTGCCAGATAGGTCGTGAGGGCCTGGTCCCGGATCACCAGCGGGCTGCGCTTGATGCGCGTCTCCTCGCGGTCCATGAGGCCCCACAGTCCGCCCTCGTCGGTGTCCTTGGCGGGGCGCGCGAAGCGGGGCGGCAGCACCCCGCTCTTCAGGTCCTGCGCGAGCGCGGGCAGTCCGGCCAGGGCGCCCAGGCCCAGGCAATGGCGGCATGCGGAGCGCAGGAAGCCGCGGCGGGAAGCGTCGGATGTTGCGTTCATTGCTGCTTGGGGAAACCCTTCAGCAGGGCCTCCACGGTTTCGGCGGCAGGCTGGGGCTCGCGCAGGTCGCCGGACATCCTGCTGAGTTCGTTGAACCACACCACGCGGCCGGTCTTCAGGTCCACCAGCGAGGCGTAACCCACCTGTTCGCCGCCGAGCATGAAGGAACCCAGCAGCGCCATGGCCACCATCGTCGCCTTGCGTTCGGGGCTGGCATAGCTGTCGCGGATCCAGGTGAAGAGCGCGTAGTCGGCGCCCGTCCGCTCCCGCAATGCCTGAACCGACTCGCTGCCCAGCGACCAGTCGAGCCGCCGCTGCTTGGTCGGCAGCCGCATGGAGCTTTGCGTGTGGTGGATGAAGACGGCGTCCGCCACCGCGCGATGCAGTGCCAGCACGTCCGAGAATTCGTCCATCTGCGCCGGTGTGGGCGCGGGCGCCTGCACGCCCAGGCGGCCCTTGTGCGCTTGCAGGGCATCGCTGAAATGCTTCTGCGCCGCCTCGGTCCAGTCGGCCCGCGGTTCGGTCACGCCGCCAGCGCTGATCGAAAACAGCTCCATGTCGGCCGGCAGGACGACCAGCCGGGTCGCGGCGGGTCGCGTGGTGAACCCCGGCGCCAGCTGTCTGGATTCCGCGGTGTCCTGCGCGTGCGCCGGACCGGCCGCCAGCACGGCAGCCAGCAGCAAGAAGGTGAATGGTCTCGGGATGGCCATGGGCATGTGGTACTCCAGCCTCTAAGATTGGCGACCAGCCGAAGCTTGTGGCAGAGACAGCCGCGGGTCCAGGGCTTGTAACAGGGCCCTGGCGATTCTTTCGAGGCGCGAGTAGTTTTCACGCGGGCGTACGCTTTAACCAACACGGAGATCTCATGCGGGTCAAGGACAAATCCATCATCGTCACCGGCTCGGCGGGCGGCATCGGTGAAGGCATCGCGCACCGCTTGGCGGCCGAGGGCGCCCAGGTCATCGTCAACGACATCGATGCCGTGCGCGGCGAGAAGGTCGTGGCCGCGATCCGGGCCGCGGCCGGGCGGGCCAGCTTCTTCGCCGCCGACGTCACGAAATCCGCCGATGTGAAGGCCCTCGTCGAAGCCGCCGTGCAACGCCACGGCAAACTGGACGTCATGGTCAACAACGCCGGCTGGACGCACCGCAACCGCCCGGCCCTGGAAGTGAGCGAGGACGAGTTCGACAAGGTCTATGCGATCAACATGAAGAGCATCTACCTTTCCACGATCCATGCCGTGCCGGCGTTCCGCGCCAACAAGGGCGGCTCATTCATCAACATCGCCTCCACGGCGGGCCTCCGGCCCCGCCCGGGGCTCACCTGGTACAACGGTTCGAAGGGCGCCGTCATCACCACCAGCAAGTCGCTGGCGGCCGAATTCGGGCCGGAGAACATCCGCGTCAACTGCATCAACCCCGTGTTCAACCCGGACACTGGCCTTTCCGCCGAATTCGCGGGCGGGCCGGTGGACGACGCCCGGCGGGCGAAATTCCTGGCCAGCATCCCCTTGGGGCGCTTC
This sequence comes from Caenimonas sedimenti, assembly GCF_007833165.1. Classification (GTDB taxonomy): domain Bacteria; phylum Pseudomonadota; class Gammaproteobacteria; order Burkholderiales; family Burkholderiaceae_C; genus Ramlibacter; species Ramlibacter sedimenti. The sequence continues at coordinate 159,599 of NZ_VOBQ01000005.1, forward strand.
TCCACGGCGCTGGACGTCGCCAATGCGGCGCTTTACCTGGCCAGCGATGAAGCCGCGTTCATCTCGGGGGTATGCATCGAAGTCGACGGCGCGCGTTGCGTCTAGTTGTTCACTTCGCGGTCATTGACCTCGGACATTTCGCGCAATAGCTCACTGGTCCACAATATCGGCATGGCCGAACGCGTGATCCCCCTCGTCGACCAGCGCCTCGCGGCGCTGGCGGCCAGCGTGCCCGCGCGGCCGATCGCGGCCACCGGCTTGCTGGCGGACACGCTGGGGCGGCCGCTGCGTGACCTGCGCATCAGCGTCACCGACCGCTGCAACTTCCGCTGCAGCTACTGCATGCCCAAGGAAGTGTTCGACAAGGACTACCAGTACCTGCCGCACGCCTCGCTGCTGAGCTTCGAGGAGATCACCCGCATCGCCCGCCAGTTCCTGGCCCATGGCGTGCGCAAGATCCGCCTGACCGGCGGCGAGCCGTTGCTGCGCAAGAACCTGGAAATCCTGGTTGCGCAACTGGCCGCGCTGCGCACCGCCGATGGTGAGCCACCCGAACTGACGCTGACCACCAACGGCTCCCTGCTGGCGCGCAAGGCCAAGGCGCTGAAGGAGGCCGGGTTGCAACGCGTGACCGTCAGCCTCGACGGCCTGGACGATGCGGTGTTCCGGCGCATGAACGATGTGGACTTCCCGGTAGGCCAGGTGCTGGAAGGCATCGATGCCGCGCGCGCAGCCGGGCTGGGGCCGGTCAAGGTCAACATGGTCGTGAAGCGCGGCACGAACGACCACGAGATCCTGCCGATGGCGCGCCGCTTCAAGGGCACGGGCGTGGTGCTGCGCTTCATCGAATACATGGATGTCGGCGCGACCAACGGCTGGCGAATGGATGAAGTCCTGCCTTCCGCCGAAGTCCGGCAACGCATCTCCGCGGAGCTGCCGCTGGTCGCGCTGGATGCCGCCGCCCCCGGCGAAACCGCCGAGCGCTGGGCCTATGCCGACGGTTCCGGCGAGGTCGGCCTGATCAGCAGCGTCACGCAGGCCTTCTGCGGCGACTGCAACCGGGCCCGCCTGTCCACCGAGGGCAAGTTCTATCTCTGCCTGTTCGCGAGCAACGGCTACGACCTGCGCGCCCTGGTGCGCGGTGGCGCCGGCGACGACGAGCTGGCGTCGGCCATCGGCCACATCTGGCAAGGCCGGGCCGACCGCTATTCCGAACTGCGCGGCACCCTCCCCGCCGACGCCGGCACGGGCCAGCGCCGCGTCGAGATGAGCTACATCGGCGGATGATTTCCCGCGACGACATCACCGGGGTCATCCTCGCCGGCGGCCGCGGCAGCCGCATGGGCGGCGTCGACAAGGGCCTGCAGAATTTCAACGGCATGCCCCTGGCCCTGCACACGCTGATGCGGCTGGGCCCGCAGGTGGGCGAGGTGATGATCAACGCCAACCGCAACCTGTCGGCCTACGAGGCCTTCGGCGTGCCGGTCTGGCCCGATGGACTCTCCGATTACCCCGGCCCGCTCGCCGGCTTCCTGACGGGGCTGGAGCGCTGCGAGACGCAGTTCCTGGTCACCGTTCCCTGCGACACCCCGCTGTTCCCAGCCGACCTGGTGGAGCGGCTGGCGGAAGCGCTCGAGCGCGAGGATGCCGAGATCGCGATGGCGGCGGCAGCCGAGGCCGACGGTGCCATCCGCACGCAGCCGGTGTTCTGCCTGTTGCGGCATGAATTGATGGAGAGCGTGGTGCAGTTCACCCACGCGGGCGGCCGCAAGATCGACGCCTGGACCGCGACGCACAAGACCGTCGTGGTGCCGTTCGACCGCCCCGGGGACGCACGTGCCTTCGCCAACGCAAACACCTTGGCCGAACTGCACCAGCTCGAGCGGCCGTGACGAAGTCGCTGGACGAGATCGCGGCGCACCTGCAGGGCTACGACCCCCAGGCGCTGAGCGCGGCCGGCGTTGGCGACTTCCTGGCGCACCTGGTCGACCCCTTGCGCGAAACCCAAAGCGTGGCCGTCATCGACGCGCTGGGCCGGGTACTGGCTGCGGATGTCATCTCTCCGGTCTCGGTGCCGCCGCACGACAACTCCGCAATGGATGGGTACGCTTTCGACGGCGCGCTGCTGGCCGGTGGAACCGCCCTCGAACTCGAAGTGGCGGGCACCGCCCTGGCCGGCAAGGCCTGGGCGGGGCAGGCCGGCGCCGGACAGTGCGTGAAGATCATGACGGGCGCGATCATGCCCATGGGGCTGGACACGGTGGTGCCGCAGGAGTTCACCAGGCTCACGGGGGACGGCCGCGTCCAGATCCCGGCGAAGCTGCTGCAGCCCGGCGACAACCGCCGGCTGAAGGGTGAAGATGTGATGCAGGGCCGGCCCGCCCTGCGTGCCGGCGAGCGGCTGGGTCCCGCGGCGTGCGGGCTGATCGCGAGCCTGGGGATCGCGCAGGTGCCGGTCACGCCGCGCCCGAGGGTGGCGTACTTCTCCACCGGCGACGAGATCCTGAGCCTGGGCGAGGCACCGCGCGAAGGCGCCGTGTACGACAGCAACCGCTACACGGTCCATGGCATGCTGGCGCGGCTCGGCTGCGAGGTCATCGACTTCGGCGTGGTGCGTGATGAGCCGGCACTGCTCGAGGCGGCCTTCCGGGAGGCCGCCGCCCGCGCCGATGCCATCATCACCAGCGGCGGCGTGAGCGTCGGCGAAGCCGACTTCACCAAGGCCATGATGAAGCAGCTGGGCGACGTCGCCTTCTGGAAGATCGCCATGCGCCCCGGCCGCCCGATGGCGGTGGGCCGCATCGGCTCCGCAGTCCTGTTCGGGTTGCCGGGCAACCCGGTGGCCGTGATGGTGACCTTCCTCGCTTTCGTGCGCCCTGCCCTGTTGCGGATGATGGGTGCGACGGTCACGCAGCCACCGCTGTTGAGGGCACGCAGCGCCGAGGCGCTGCGCAAGAAGCCGGGCCGGACGGAATATCAGCGCGGCGTCGTTTCGACCGGCCCGGATGGCGCGCTCCAGGTGCGCATCACAGGCAACCAGGGTTCGGGTGTCCTCAGTTCAATGGTGCAGGCCAACGGGCTCATCGTTCTGCATCACGAGCAGGGCAACGTTGCGGCCGGCGACGAGGTGGACGTGATGATGTTCGAGGGCGCGCTTTAAGGCGCCCCGCTCATTTGGCGACGAGGTCGTCGTGCGGATGTGCCGGCGTCTCCACCACCACCGCCGTCTTGGCGCCCGGCACCTTGGCCCGCGCGAAGATCGAATACATCGTCGGCACCACGAACACGGTGAGCAGCGTGCCGAGCGACATGCCGCCCACGATCACCCAGCCGATCTGTTGGCGGCTTTCGGCGCCGGCCCCGGTGGCGATCGCCAGCGGCAAGGCGCCCAGCACCATGGCGCCGGTGGTCATCAGGATCGGCCGCAGGCGCTGCGTGCTCGCCTTGATCAGCGCGTCGATGGTTTCCATGCCGTGTTCGCGCAGCTGGTTGCTGAACTCCACGATCAGGATGCCGTGCTTGGTGATCAGGCCGACCAGCGTGATCAGGCCGATCTGCGAGTACACGTTGAGTGAACCGCCCGACCATTTCAGCGCCAGCAGCGCGCCGATCATCGACAGCGGCACGGCCAGCATGATGACCAGCGGATCGACGAAGCTCTCGAATTGCGCGGCCAGCACCAGCAGGATGAAGACCAGCGCCAGCAGGAAGACGATGGCGAGCGCGCCCTGCGAGTTGCGGAATTCGCGCGAGGTGCCGTTCAGGTCCGTGCTGTAACCGGTCTTGAGCACCTTGGCCGCGGTCGCGTCCATGAACTTCAAGGCTTCACCCAGCGAATATTCGGGCGACAGGTTGGCGGTGATCGTCGCCGAGCGCCGCTGGCCGAAGTGGTTCAGCTCCCGCGGGCTCACGCTCTCGCGCGTCTTGACCAGCGCGGAGAGCGGGATCACGGTGTCGTTGCGGCCGCGCACGTAGATGGCGTCGATGTTCTCCGGTGTCGTGCGGCCGGCGGACTGCACCTGCACGATCACGTCGTACTGCTCGGCGTCGCGCTTGTAGCGCGTCACGTTGCGTCCGCCCAGCATGGTTTCGATGGCGCGCGCCACCACGTCGACCGGCACGCCCAGGTCGGCGGCCTTCTCGCGATCGATGTCGATGCGCAACTCCGGCTTGTTCAGGCGCAGGTCGACGTCAGGCTGCAGGATGCCCGGCTGCTTCGCCATCTCGTCCATGATCTCGCGGGCCACGCGGCTCAGGTTCTGGTAGCTGTCGGAGGTCTGGATCACGAAGTTGACCGGCCGCTCCCGGAAGCCCTGGCCCAGCGACGGTGGCGTCACGGGGATGGCGTTCACGCCGGCCAGGGCGGAGAATTTGGGACCCAGTTCACGCGCGAGGTCGATGGTCGAGCGCTTGCGCTCGTCCCAGTCGACGGTGCGGTAGGTGACGTTGCCCTGCGACACCGAGGGATTGCCCACGTTGCCGAAGATGCGGTCGAACTCCTTGTATTGCGTGCCCAGGCGCTCCAGCTCCATGGCATACCGATTCGTGTATTCGAGCGTCGCACCGTCCGGCGCGGTGATGGTCGCCGACAGCACGCCCCGGTCTTCCAGCGGCGACAGCTCCGAGCGCATGCTGGGATAGACGATGAAGATGCCGATGCCGCTCAGCAGCATGAGGCCGACGACGATCCAGCGGGCCTGCAGGAAGAAGCGGCGCGCCAGCACCCCGGCCCCCTTTTCGCCCGGCTTCGGGTGATAGCCGGTCGTGACGATCCAGCGCAGCATGCGTCCGTAACCGTCGGAGAGGCGGTCCAGGTTCTTCTCCATCGTGCGGTCGAACCACGACGGCTTCGGGTTGTGCCGCAGCAGCAGCGAGCACATCATCGGCGTGAGCGTCAGCGCGACGATGCCGGACACCACGACGGCCCCGGCCAGCGCCAGCGCGAACTCGACGAACAGGCGGCCCGTGCGGCCCGGCGTGAACGCCAGCGGCGCATACACGGCCACCAGCGTCATCGTCATCGTGATCACGGCGAAGCCGATTTCGCGCGCGCCCTTGATCGCCGCGGAGAACGGGTCGAGCCCTTCCTCGATGTGCCGGAAGATGTTCTCCAGCATCACGATGGCGTCGTCCACCACCAGCCCGATCGCCAGCACCAGCGCGAGCAGCGTCAGCGTGTTGATGGAGAAGCCCGCCAGCGCCATCATCGCGAAGGTGCCGACCAGGCTGACCGGAATCGTGACGATGGGGATGATGGACGCGCGGAACGTGCGCAGGAAGACGAAGATCACCAGCGCCACCAGCACGATCGCTTCGATGATGGTGCGGTAGACGTTCTTGATCGACCGGTCGATGAACACCGAGTTGTCGTTGGCGATGTCGATGCCGACGTCGGCTGGCAGGTCCTGTTTCAGCTTGGGGATCATCTCCCGCACACCGTTCGACAGGTCGAGCGGGTTCGCGGTGGCCTGGCGGATCACCCCGGCGGAAATGGCCGGGCGGCCGTTCAGCCGCACGGCGCTGCGCTCGTCGGCCGCGGCCTCCTGGACGCGGGCGACGTCGCGAATTTTCACCGGGAAGCCGTTGACGCTCTTGATGGTGATGTCGCCGAACTGCGCCGGGCGCACCAGGTCGGTCTGCGAAGTCACGCTGAATTCGCGCTGCTGCGACTCGATGCGGCCACCAGGCAATTCGAGGTTGCTGCGGCGGATCGCGTCCTCCACGTCCTGCGGAGTCAAGCGGTAGCCGGCGAGCTTCTCGGAATCGAGCCAGACGCGCATGGCGTACTTGCGCTCGCCATAGATGCGCACGTCGGCCACGCCGGTCACCGTCTGCAGCCGCGGCTTGGCGATCCGGTTCACGAGGTCGTTGATCTGCAGGGGGCTCAGGGTGTCGCTGGAGAATGCCAGGAAGATCACGGGGAAGGCGTCGGCCTCCACCTTGGCGATCACCGGCTCTTCGATCGCCTGGGGCAGGCGGTTGCGAACGCGCGAGGTGCGGTCGCGCACCTCGGCCGCCGCGGCATCCGCGTCCTTCTCGAGCCGGAAACGCACCGAGATCTGGCTCTGGTCGGCCCGGCTGATGGAGGTGATGACGTCGACGCCGTCGATGCCGGCAATGGAGTCTTCGAGCGGCTTCGACACCTGCGACTCGATCACTTCGGCCGAAGCGCCGGGGTAGCGCACGCTCACCGTGACCACGGGCTCGTCGATCTTGGGATATTCGCGAACCGTGAGCCGGTTGAAGCTCACCGCGCCCACCAGCACGATCAGCAACGAAAGCACCGTCGCGAAGACCGGGCGGCGGATGGAAATTTCGGCGAGTTGCATGCGCTCTTCCGGTCAGCCGCCGGCGGGGCGGGCGCCGCGCTGGGGGCGTGGCGTGTCCGCGGCAGCGACGACGCAAGGATCGGGGCCGGTGGCCTGCGGCCTGGCTCCGCCGCCCGCGCCCTGCGGGCCTCGGGGCGCGGAAGGCGCGGCCTGGGCCATCGCGGGCGCCGGCGCCGAAGCGGGCGCCATGGGACGCGTGCCGTCGGCGGGGGCACTGGCCGGACGCACGGCACCTGCGGCGCCGGCGCCACCGGCGCCACCGCCACCCGCGCCTTCGCGCATCTCCGCGGCCGGCCTGTTCAATTCGACGATGCGCACCGGCATCCCGTCGCGCTGGACCCGCTGCTGCCCGGCGGTGACCACCATGTCGCCCGCCTGCAAGCCTTCCAGCACTTCGACCTTGCCCGGCCGGCGGATCCCGACCTTCACCTCGATGCGGCGGGCGATCCGGGTGTCCTTGTCGGGCCCGTCGACGACCTTCAGGACGAACTGCCGGCCACCCTGCGGCACCAGCGACTCCTCGGGGATCAACAGCGCGTTCTCGCGCTCGCCGAACACCGTGGTGATGCGGGCGAACATGCCGGGGCGCAGTTGCAGCTGGCGGTTGTCGATGCAGCCGCGGATCCCGATGGAGCGCCCATTGGCATCCACCAGCGGGTCGATGGCCTGCACCTGCGCCACGTAGCGGCGGCCCGGCAGCGAATCGATGTTCACCACGGCGCGCTGGCCACGGCGGATCTTGGCCTGGAAGCGCTCGGGCATGCGGAAGTCGACGTAGATCGCCTCCAGGTCCTCGATGTTCACGATGTCCGCGCCATCCTTCAGGTAGTCGCCGACGCTCACCGTGCGGATGCCGGCCACGCCGTCGAACGGCGCCAGGATGCGCAGGCGCGCAGCCGTGGCCTGGGCCAGCGCGAGCTTGGCATCCGCGACCTGCAGGTTGGCCGCACTTTCGTCCACCGCGCGCTGCGCGATGAAGTTCTGCGCCACCAGCTCCTGGTTGCGCTTGTGGTTCGCACGGGCGATCGAGAGTTCGGCCTGGGCTTGCTGGATCTGGGCGCGGGGCAGCTGGTCGTCCAGCTGCACCAGCAACTGGCCCTTGCGCACCCGTTCGCCATCACGGAAATTGAGTTCGGTCACCCGGCCGCTCACTTCCGGGCGCAGCATGACGTTCTGCCGCGACCGCAGGCTGCCCACGGTCTGCGCGTCATCGGTGATCCGCGCCTGCTCCACGCGCGCGACTTCGACGGCCGGAGGGCGGGCGGCGGTGCCGCCCGGCGCGGACGCGCCCGCGGCGGGCCGGTCCGCACCGGGGGCGGCCTGTCCTGCCGGCTTGTTCTGGACCCACCAGGCGACGCCTGATGCGGCGGCGATGCCGACCACGGCGACCACGGTGTAAATTGCCTTCGAAGCCATTGCGATGCTGAGTCCGTCGAAAATGATTGATGCAGGCGCGCGCACGGGTCTGGCCGCCCGTTTCCCAATGTAACAGGAGGGTGATTTGCTGCCTATGCAGCTTCCACCACGCAGGCGGCGAGAAGCACGTTCAGTGCCGCTTTTGCTCCAACTTTACATTGGCATGCTAACGGAAGCTCAACGGCCCAGCGCCTGGCCGACACCCAGGTTCGCGAGTGCATCGGCCCGCTCGTTGCCCGGATCGCCGTTGTGGCCCCGCACCCAGCGCCAGTCGACCACGTGACCGCCCTGCTGGAGCAGATCATCCAGGCGCTTCCAGAGTTCCACGTTCTTCACGGGTTGCTTGCTGGCGGTGCGCCAGCCCTTGGCTTTCCAGCCCGGCATCCACTCGGTGATGCCCTTCAGCACGTACTGGCTGTCCAGGTAGAGGGTGACGGCGCAGGGACGCTTCAGCGCCTCCAGCGCCTGGATCACGGCCATCAGCTCCATGCGGTTGTTGGTGGTGCTGGCCTCGCCGCCATAGAGCTCCTTGCGTGTCGCGCCGGATTGCATCAGGACGCCCCAGCCGCCGGGGCCAGGATTGCCCTTGCAGGCGCCATCGGTATAGATTTCAACTGGGTTCATACGGGGAGATCGGGGCCGCTGCGGTGCGCGGGATGGTTGCGGTTGGCGAGCGGGACGGGAGCCGTCGCGATGGATTTCGAGGTCCTCCAGGCGGGCCCGATCATCCGGACGCCGCGCACCCGCTTCACGGCGACCATGAAGTAGACGGCGCCGAAGATGGGCCACCAGCGTTGCCCCAGCGGGTCCATCCAGTCGCAGCGATCCAGCCACTTGTCGCTGGACATCGCGGGCCGCCAGCAGCCGAACGTGCTGGACTCGACCTCGAAGCTCAGCAGCCGCAGCCAGTCGCGCAGCCGCCGGTAACCGATGAAGTCGCCGGCGTCGGGCAGGAACAGTTCACCGAAACCGAAGCGCCGGTACAGGTGGGCCCGGCGCTGCCGCAAGCCCCACAGGCTGGCCGGGTTCAGGCAGCAGATCACCACCTTGCCTTCCGGCACGAGAACCCGGCCCACCTCGCGCAGCGTGGTGTGCGGGTCGAGATTGAGTTCGAGCGAGTGCGGCAGGACCACCAGGTCGACGCTGTTCTCCTCGAAGGGCAGCGCGCCGTACTCGGTCAGCAGCGCCGGCTTCACGGAGGTTCCCTCGGGTGCCGGCTCGCTGAGGGCCAGCCACTTGTGCGGCATCCGGTTGGCCTGCAGCGTATCGAGTTCGGGCAAGCCGAGCTGCAGCGCGTGGTAGCCGAAGATGTCGCTGACCGCGCGGTCGAACTCCGCCTGCTCCCAGGCCAGCAGATACCGGCCGGGCGGGGTTTCGAACCACTGCTGCATTCCTATAATCCGGTCGCTCATGTGTTTGATCCCGCTGCCCACCCACCACCACAACGGCTTGTGGCTGCGGCACGACGGCAAGAGCCCCCTGCTCACCGACGCGATTCTAGTCACGCGATCCCTGAAACCGCCTCGAAACCCAGGAATTTGGCACGCGGACGGAACCCGGCGGTGCCGGGCTGATCCATTCCCGGCAACAATGCGGGGCTCTGCGGCCCCAGGCTCCTCGCGAGGGATCCGCCAATGGAAGAAGAACGAGACCCCATGAAGAAGCTGTATCCCCGCCTCGGCCTTTCCCTCGCGCTGGCATTGGCCATGCTCCTCGCGGGTTGCGCCACGATGATGCCGCAGGTGGCCGATGCCCCCGCAGCGCCGGCCACCTCCGCGGAAGACAAACCCGCGGTGGCCGCCGTGACGCCGGCACCGCCGGCGCCGGTGATCCCGAGCGGGCCTCTCAGCGACCTCAGCTCCGGTCAGCTCAGCTCGCAGGCGGTGGCGCACCTGCTGCCCCCCGCGGACCTGTGGGAACGCATCCGCCGCGGCTTTGCCATGCCCAACCTGCAGACCGACCTGGTCCGCCAGCAGGAGCAGTGGTACTCCACCCGGCCGGACTACATCCAGCGCATGACGGACCGCTCGCGCAAGTACCTCTTCCACATCGTCGAGGAACTCGAGCGCCGCAACATGCCCACCGAGCTGGCCCTGCTGCCCTTCATCGAAAGCGCGTTCAACCCGCAGGCCGTCTCGAGCGCGCGCGCCGCCGGCATGTGGCAGTTCATGCCGGCCACCGGCAAGGACTTCGACCTGAAGCAGAACGTCTTCCGCGACGACCGGCGCGACGTGCTGGCATCCACCCGCGCGGCGCTCGATTACCTGCAGAAGCTGCACGGTATGTTCGGCGACTGGCACCTCGCGCTGGCCGCCTACAACTGGGGCGAAGGCAGCGTCGGGCGGGCGATCAAGGTCAACCAGGCCAAGGGCTTCGCCACCGCCTACACCGACCTGAACATGCCCAACGAGACGCGCAATTACGTGCCGAAGCTGCAGGCCGTGAAGAACATCGTCGCGAAGCCGGAGCAGTTCCGCACTGAATTGCCGCTGATCGAGAACCATCCCTACTTCCAGAGCGTCACGCTCACGCGCGACATGGACGTCGCCCTGGCCGCGCGCCTGGCCGACGTCGAGCTCGACGACTTCAAGGCCCTCAATCCTTCGCTGAACCGCCCTGTCATCCTCGCCGCCGGGACGCCGCAGATCCTGCTGCCTTGGGACAACGCCACGGTCTTCAAACGCAACTTCGAGGCCTACAGCGAGGGCAAGTTCGCCAGCTGGACGGCCTGGAGCGCGCCGGCCACCATGAGCGTGGCGGAGGCCGCGCGCCGCGTCGGCATGACCGAGGCGGACTTGCGCACGGCGAACACCATTCCGCCGCGGATGCTGATCAAGTCGGGGTCGGTGCTGATCGTCCCGCGCAAGAGCCCGACGCAAAACGACGTGACCAGCCACATGGCCGACCATGGCCAGCTGAGCCTGGCCCCGGAGGTCACGCTGCGGCGCACCGTCGTGAAAGCCGGCCGGAACGAGTCCGTGGCGAGCATTGCGCGGCGCTACAAGGTGAGCGCGGACCAGGTCGCGGAGTGGAACAGCGTCGGCGCGGCGTCCGTCTTCAAGCTGGGCCAGCAGGTGGTGCTGCATCTGCCTGTTCGTGCCGCGGCCCGCGCGCCTGTGCGGGCCATCGCCAGGCAGCCCCTGCGCGGCAAGCCGGCGGCCAAGGCGCCCGTCCGCAAGGCCCCGGTGCAGGCCACCAAGCGCCGCTGAGCCAGTTTTCGGGCGAGCTGTGTATCGCCCGCGCGTCTGCCTGTAACCACGCTGCCTTCGCGCAGGACGACTCCCACGACCACAACGGCCCCGGTCCGATGCTGGAAGCGCGGACTTAGGTTCAAAGTGGGTGCATTGCTTCCAACAGGAGTTTCACATGCATAGCAAGACCGTCCTCGGCGCCGTCCTGGCCGCCTCCCTGATGGGCTTCGGTGCTGCCGCCCAGGCGCAGTTCGTGGTTTCCATCGCACCGCCCGCGCCGCAGTACGAGGTCGTGCCCGCGCCGCGCGCCGGCTACGTCTGGGCCGCCGGCCACCATGAATGGCGCAACGGCAACTACGTGTGGGTGCCCGGCCACTGGGTGACCGCCCGCAACGGCTACGACTACCAGGAGCATCGCTGGGTGCAGCGCGGCAACGGCGAGTGGATGCTGGTGGGCGGCAACTGGGAACGCCGTGGCCCGAATGGCGACCGTGACCGCGACGGCATCGCCAACCGCTACGACCGCGACCGCGACGGCGACGGCGTGCCGAACCGCTACGACAACAACCGCCGCTTCGGCCCCTACGGTGACCTGGACCGCGACGGCATCCGCAACCAGGATGACCGGGACCGTGACGGCGACGGGATCCGGAACAGCCGGGACAATTATCCGGACGATCGGCGCCGTAGCTAAACGGAGGATAACGAGGCGCCTATGGCGCCTCGTCCTTCTATAGTTTTTCCGTTTCGCCCTGTCTTGGCTGCCACTTCATCAAGTGGCGCTCGATGCGGCCGACCACGCCGTCTAGAACCAACGCAAACGCGGTGAGGACGACGATGCCGGCGAATACCGTATTGACGTCGAAGGTGCCTTCGGCCTGCAGGATCAGGTAGCCGACGCCGCGCGCCGAACCCAGGTATTCCCCCACCACCGCGCCGACGAAGGCCAGGCCCACCGACGTGTGCAGGCTGGAGAACACCCAGCTGGTGGCGCTCGGCAGGTAGACGGTGCGCAGCAATTGCTTCTGGTTCGCGCCCAGCATGCGTGCGTTGGCGAGCACCGCGGGGCTCACCTCGCGCACGCCCTGGTAGACGTTGAAGAACACGATGAAGAACACCAGCGTGACGGCCAGCGCGACCTTGCTCCAGATGCCGAGGCCGAACCACATGGCGAAGATCGGCGCGAGGATCACCCGCGGCATCGAATTCATCGCCTTGATGTAAGGGTCGAGGATGGCCGACGCCGTCGGCGCGAGGGCCAGCCAGAGCCCGCAGACCAGGCCCAGCACCGTGCCGATGCCGAACGCCAGCACGGTCTCCAGCAGCGTCACGCCCAGGTGGCGGTAGATGTCGGCGCGCCCCGGCAGCCCCTCGGGAAAGAGTGCGTTCGCCTCGAGCCCGAACGGCAGGAACCAGGACCAGATGCGCCCCGCCACCTTGATCGGCTCCCCCAGGAAAAAGGCGGTCTGTTCGTTGCGGGAGGCGACATGCCAACCCACCAGCACGACCAGCAGCACGCCAATCTGCCAGGCGCGCAGGTTCCTTTCGGATGGCTTGAGGGCGGCGAGGATCGTCATGCCGCTTTCTTCAGCTGCTGGGCATAGCCCTTGAGCACCTCATCGCGCAGCACCGCCCAGATCCGGCTGTGCAGTTCGATGAAGCGCGGCTGGCTGCGCACCTCGGCGACATCACGCGGCCGCGGAAGGTCCACCACGAATTCACCGATGGGCCGGGTGGCCGGCCCGGCCGAAAGCACCACCACGCGGTCGCTCATCGCGATGGCCTCGTCCAGGTCATGCGTGATGAACAGCACCGCCTTTTTCCGCGCGGCCCAGATCTCCAGCACCTCGTTCTCCATCAGCTGCCGGGTCTGGATGTCGAGCGCGCTGAAGGGCTCGTCCATCAGGATGATGTCGGGGTCCAGCACCAGCGTCTGTGCCAGCGCCGTGCGCTTGCGCATGCCGCCGGAGAGCTGGTGCGGGTAGCGGTCGCCGAACTCCCCAAGGCCCACACGCGACAGCCACGCCTGGGCCTGCGCCCGCGCGCCGGCGTCCGGCACGCCACGGTACTGCAGGCCCACCATCACGTTGTCGAGCGCGCTGCGCCATGGCATCAGCGCATCGGTCTGGAACATGTAGCCGGCGCGCCTGTTGATGCCTGCGAGCGGTTCGCCGAACACCCGCACTTGGCCGGCGGAGGGTTCCAGCAGGCCCGCGGCGACGTTCAGCAAGGTGGATTTGCCGCAACCGGTGGGCCCCACCACGGAGACGAACTCGCCGGCCTCGACGCGTAGCGTGGTGTCCGCCACCGCGGTGTACCGCTGCCCCTCGGCATCGCGCGACCGGAACGCAACCGTGATGCGGTCGAACTCGAGCGCAGCGGCGGACGGCGTGCCGTCGCTCACGCTTTGAAGCGGTCCTTGGCGCGGCGGGCGAACTCGTTGGTGTAGGTCTTGCCCAGGTCGATCTTGTCGGGCTTGACGCTGGGTTCGAAGCTGGCGAGCGCCTTCAACGCCGTCCTGGCACCCTCTTCGGGCAGCAGGCCGTCCAGCGCGATGGCCTCACGGACCTTGTTGAACGACGCCAGGTACAGCGCGCGGTCACCGAGCAGGTAGGTTTCGGGGACGGTCTTGATGATGTCGCTGGGCCCGGCCGTCTGGAGCCACTTGAGGCCGTGGACGATGGCGTTGGTGAGCGCCTGGCAGGTGTTCGGATGCTTCTGCACGAATTCCAGCGGGGCATACAGGCAGGCCGCGGGCATCGGTCCGCCGAACACGTCGTTCGTGCCCTTCAGCGTCCGGGTGTCGCTGATGATGCGGACCTCGCCCTTCTGCTCCAGCATCGTCATCACCGGATCGGTGTTGCTCATCGCATCGATCTGGCCCGAGCGCAGCGCGGCCAGCGCGCCCGCCGAGGTGCCGACGCCGATGTAGCTGACCTCGCTGGCCTTCACCCCGGCGCGCGACAGCACGAGGTTGGCGACCATGTTGGTGGAGGAGCCGGGCGCGGAGACGCCGATCTTCTTGCCGCGCAGCTCGGGGACCGACTTGTAGCCCGGCATCGCCTTGGTGGAGACGCCCATGGCGATCTGCGGGGCGCGGCCCTGCAGCACGAACGCCTGGAACATCTGGTTCTTGCTTTGCAGGTTGATCGTGTGCTCGTAGGCACCGCTCACGATGTCGGCCGAGCCGCCGACGACGGCCTGCAGCGCGCGCGAGCCGCCGGCGAAGTCGGAGATCTCGACGTCCAGCCCTTCGGCCTTGAAGTAGCCCAACTGCTCCGAGATGGTGAGCGGCAGGTAGTAGAACGCGGCCTTGCCGCCGACGGCGATCGAGACTTTGGCCTTCTCGACCTTGGGCTGGGCCCGCAGTGCAGGCGCCGCGACGCAGGCCGCCGCCAGCGCCGAGAAACTTCGCCGGGTGAAGAGGATGCGTGACATGGGCGGACCTCTCTCTGTCTGTTCTTCTGGATTGGAACGAGGGTAGTCAGAGGCTTGCCGCACCGCATCAGGACCATCCCGTGCGGGTTTCCACGTAACCGTGCACCGGGAAATTGCTTACGCAATTTTCCGGTGATCTGATCGGTGTGGTCAGGCCCGGCAAAGCCGGATCCTGACCACAAAGGAGACTGCGCTGCGCGATGCTCCGCGCAGTCTTCGAAGCCGTCATTTGCAACCTGCCCGCCCGGCGAGAACCGCGCGGAATAGCATGCAGCGCGGTTCCTCCTGTGGGAAGGATCCGGCTTTGCCGGGCCTTCCCACACTGATCAAACCACTTGAAATAGTCGCGCAGCGACTTTTTCAAGTGAAGTCTTTAGCGCCAGCCGCTGAAGAGAATGGCCACGTTGACCAGCAGGGCAAGGAACCAGATGGCACTGCGCGTGCGCGGCATGTCCGCCACGTACATCGCCACGTAGATGATGCGCAGCGTGATGAAGACGACCGCCAGGATGTCCACGATGGTCCGGTGCGCGCCGAGCTGGTGCGCGATGACCACCGCCCCGATGAAGAACGGCAACGCCTCGAAACTGTTCGCCTGCGCGGCGTTGGCGCGCGCCTGCCAGCCCTGCTGGCGCGCCAGCCAGGCGCGGGGCTCGGCGTTGTCGAAACCGCCTTCGCTGCGCCGCTTGCCGACCCCTGGCCACTTGGCCAGCGCCGCGCAGCCGAAGGGCAGCAGCGCCGCCAGCAACACGCACCAGTGCGCGACCGTGAAGCGCGCCATCTCCATCGTCATTTCATCCTCCTGTCCACCAGCGCATGCGCGATGGTCCCCAGATCCACATATTCGAGTTCACTGCCGGCCGGCACGCCGCGCGCCAGCCGGGACACTTTCAGGCCGCGCTGCTTCAGCGCCTCGCCGATCACGTGGGCGGTGGCCTCGCCTTCGGCCGTGAAGTTGGTCGCCAGGATCACCTCCTGCAACTCGCCCGCGGTGGCCCGGTCGAACAGCTTGGCCAGGCCGATGTCCTTGGGGCCGATGCCGTCCAGCGGGCTCAGCTTGCCCATCAAGACGAAGTAGAGGCCGTTGAAGGCCTGCGTCCGCTCCACCGCCGCCTGGTCGGCCGGCGTCTCCACCACGCACAGCTTGGCGCGGTCCCGCTGCGGGCTGCGGCAGGTGGCGCAGACCTCGTCCTCGGTGAAGGTGTGGCACAGGCTGCAGTGCCGCACTTGGGTGGCCGCCTGTTCGAGCGCGCGCGCCAGCAAGCGCGCGCCCTCGCGATCGTGCTGCAGCAGGTGGAATGCCATGCGTGAAGCCGACTTCTGCCCGACCCCGGGGAGGCGGCGCAGCGCTTCGGTGAGCGCCTGGAGCGACGGTTCTGCCAAAGCCCGGTCAGAACGGAAGCTTCATCCCGCCCGGCAGCCCCGGCATGCCGGCGGTGAGCTTGCCCATCTTCTCGTTCTTGGTGTCCTCGGCCTTGCGCACGGCGGCGTTGAACGCGGCCGCCACGAGGTCCTCGAGCATGTCCTTGTCCTCGCCCAGCAGGCTGGGGTCGATGGTCACGCGCTTGACGTCGTGGGTGCAGGTCATCGTGACCTTGACCAGACCGGCGCCGGACTCGGCGCTGACTTCCATCAGCGCGAGCTCGTCCTGGGCCTTCTTGATGTTGTCCTGCATGGCCTGGGCCTGTTTCATCAGGCCGGCCAGCTGTCCCTTGTTGAACATGATGCGGTTTCCTAGTGTTTCTCGACGGGTTTGATGCTGCCAGGCACGATTTTCGCGCCAAAGTCACGCACCATCTGCTGAACGAACGGATCGTTCAGGATGATCTGCTCGGCCGCGGCCTGTTTTTCGCGCGCGACCTGGGCCTGCCGGCGCGCCGGGCTGTCCTGGATGGGGCCCACTTCCACCGACAGGTCGACCACGTGTCCGGCCGCGTGCAACGCCGCGCGCAGGCGCTCGCGGCTGGCCGGCTGGTTCAGCGATTCGCGCTCCACCCGCAACATCCAGTGGCCGACGTCGCGCGCGACCAGCTGGGCCTGTAATGCGAGTTCCCGCACCAGCGCAGTCACGGCTTCGCGCGCCACGAGGTCCTGCACCGTGGCTTGCCAGAAGTCGCCATCTTCGGTGGCGACCACGGGCGCCGCCGCGGCCGGCGCGGCTTCGCGCAGCGGCTCCGGCTGCACGCGCACGGGCACACCGACCACGTCGCTTCCGCCGGGGCGCGTCGGCTGGGCGGTCATGGGCCTGGGCGGCGCCTGCCGGGGCTCGACCACGGGCAGGACGCGCCCCGGTGGCGCGCTGGCCGGCTTCGCCATCACCGCTGCGGCAGGCGGGCGTACCGGAGCCGCCACTGGCCGGTGCGGCTCAATCAGAGTTTTTTTTTCCTGCGAAACGCCGGCAGCCGGCTTGAACGCCAGCAAGCGCAGCAACACCATCGTGAGCCCGGCGTACTCGTCGGGCGCCAAGCCCAGTTCGGCCCGGCCATGCAGGCAGATGCTGTAAAGCAGCTGCGTTTCGTCCGCCGGCATGCGCTGGGCCAGGGCGGCGATGGTCACGGCTTCTTCATCCGACGCGTCCGGCTCCGACGGCACGGCCTGGTGCACCGCCATGCGCTGCAGCACCATGCTCATGTCCTCCAGCGCCGCGGCCGCGCTCAGCCCGTGCAGGCGCAGTTCGTCCGACGTCTCCACGACCGTCTTGCCGTCGCCCTGCGCCAACGCATCGATCAGGCGGAACACGTGGCTGCGGTCCACGCTGCCCAGCATCTGTCGCACCTGGGCGTCCTCGATGCGGCCGCCGCCGAAGGCGATCGCCTGGTCGGTGAGCGACAGTGCATCGCGCATGGAACCGCGCGCCGCCCGGGCCAGCTGGCGCAGCGCGGGTGGGTCGGCCGGCACGTTCTCGGCACCCAGCACGTGGGCGAGATGCTCCTGCACGGTCTCCGGCGCCATCGGCCGCAGGTTGAACTGCAGGCAGCGCGAGAGCACCGTCACCGGCACCTTCTGCGGATCGGTCGTGGCCAGCACGAACTTGAGGTATTCCGGCGGCTCCTCCAGCGTCTTCAGCATCGCGTTGAAGGCATGGCCCGTGAGCATGTGCACTTCGTCGATCATGAAGACCTTGAACCGGCCCTGGACCGGCTTGTACACGGCCTGCTCCAGGAGCGACTGCACTTCGTCCACGCCCCGGTTCGACGCCGCATCCAGCTCGGTGTAGTCCACGAAGCGGCCCGAGTCGATGTCCGTGCAGGCGGAGCAGACGCCGCAGGGCTCCGACGTGATGCCGCCCTGCCCGTCCGCGCCCTGGCAATTCAGCGACTTGGCGAGGATGCGCGACACGGTCGTCTTCCCGACGCCGCGCGTGCCCGTGAAGAGGTAGGCGTGGTGCAACCGCTGCTGCTGCAGCGCATTGGACAGCGCCTGCACCACGTGCTCCTGCCCGACCATCTGGGCGAAGGTCCGCGGCCGGTATTTCCGGGCAAGCACGAGGTAACTCATTGGCTCGATTCTACGAGGCCCCCAGGTGACGATTCACGAGGCGCGATAATCCGCACCCATGAGTTCCTCCCCAGCGACCGGCACGCTCAGCTACGAACAGGCCGGCGTCAACTATGACCTGATCGACCCGCTGAAGGTGGCCGCGCAGCGCGCCGCCAAGGCCACCGCAACCAACCTGGGCGCGCATGGCTTCGGCGAGGTCGAGGCCTCGCGCGGCGAATCGGCGTATGTGGTCGATGTCGGGCCGTTCTACCTGGCTTCCATCGTCGAATGCCTGGGTTCCAAGACGCTGGTGGCCGACGAGATGGCGAAACTCACGGGCCGCAGCTACTACGACGGCATCGCGCAGGACACCATCGCGATGGCGGTGAACGACCTGATCACGGTGGGCGCGACCCCGCTGGTGGTGCAGGCGTACTGGGCGGCGGGCGGCTCCGACTGGTTCGGCGACGCGCAGCGCGCGCAAGCGCTGGTGGCCGGCTGGAAGCGCGCCTGCGACGCCTGCGGCGTGGCCTGGGGCGGCGGCGAGACGCCGGCGCTGGCCGGCATCGTCGAGAGCGGCCGGATCGACCTGGCGGCGTCCTGCACCGGCATCGTCAACCCGAAGAGCCGGCTCTCGCTGGGCGACAAGCTGGCGGCGGGCGATGCCATCGTGCTGCTGGCGTCCAGCGGGATCCACGCCAATGGCCTCTCGCTGGCACGCAAGCTGGTCGAACGCCTGCCGGACGGCTATCGCACGGAGGTGGCACCGGGCTTGAGCTACGGCGACGCCCTGCTGGCGCCCACCGTGCTGTATTCGCCGGTGACGGAAGCCCTGGCGAAGGCCGGCATCGTCCCCCACTACTGCGCCAACATCACCGGCCACGGCTGGCGCAAGCTGCTGCGGCATCCTGGCGCCTTCAGCTACCGCATCCATGCGGTGCCGCCAGTCACGCCGGTCCTGAAGTTCATCCAGCAGCACGCGCAACAGGACGACCAGGAGGCTTACGGCACCCTCAACATGGGCGCGGGCTTCGCGCTGTTCGTGGCGGCGGGCGACGCACAGCGCACCGTCGAAGTCGCGCGCGCGCAAGGCGTCGAGGCCCTGGTGGCCGGCGTGGTCGAAGCCGGTGCGAAGAAACTGCGGATCGAACCCCTGGGTGTCGAATTCGGCGGCGACGAACTGCAACTGCGTTGACCGGACGGGCCGAAGTGGCTCTCCCGGTCGCCTACAATCGCGCCTGACGGGCCTCCCCGCATGGTGAAGCGGCCAACCGGGTCAGGTGGGGAACCAAGCAGCCCTAACTGTGGAGCCAGTGCCGGGGGTAAGGCTCGTCAACCCCCTCTTCGGCCGTGACCGACTTCACGAACCCTTCCCTTCCTGGCTTCCTGGTACGTGTTTGCCGCGCTTCACCCCGGCGCGTCTGCTGACAGCGCCCGCAACCACCTTCCCACAAACCTTTACACAAGGCAGACCTAGAGTTCACTCCATCGATGGACCATCGTGGAGATGAGCATGCAAACCGCCGCTGCCGAACTCGCCCAGACCAGCCCAGGTTCTTTCCGCTACTGCCTGGCCGTCGCGCTGGGCTGTTGCGTCGCTCCTCTTGCCGCGCTGGCGCAGGACAGCGTCGCGCCGCTCGACATGGTGGCTGAAGCGACGCGCTCCGAACAGCCGGTCCGTCTGGAGCTCAACACCCTCACGCTGCCGCGCTTCGAGAATGTTGAAGCCGGCCAGTCACCCCGGGTCGACCTCTCGCTGTTGCCCGCCGGCGGCACGGCAGTCGGGCCCATGGTCGGGATGAACGGCTTCTCCACTTCCACGGGGTTGCAACCATCGGCCACGGGGGCGAACCGGCGCAGCCTCGATCTCGGCCTCCATTTCCGGCACACCACCGAGAGCAGCCGACAGTTCGACCTGACGGCCTGGAAACGGGTGGACGCGGAACAGCCGGACGCCTACACGCTGATCCAGCAGCGGCAGCCTGTCTACGGCGCGCGGGTGGAGATGAAGCTCTCCCCGGCGCGGAAAACCCCGCTGCTGGCCGACCGCGGATTCATCGGCATGCAGCTGCAGAGCGGCGCGCGGATCTCGATCAAGCGCAAGGACGGCAAGCCGATGGTGTATTACCGCACCTCGTTCTGAAGGTTCAACGGCAGCAGACCGCAGTTCAGCTCGCACGACGCGGCGCGAAGCGAGCAACACGGCGAGCACCACCGAGCGTCGAGATGGCGACGGCCAGGCAAGCCCCGAAGGCCGGCCGCACGCGCATGGCCATCATCCCGCAGGCCGCATGGAACGATGGCCACTCGCTATCGCATCCATAGCATTCGTGGGGCCGTCCCCAGCCTGCGGGGGGACTTTGTTTCTGTCACAATGGCCTCACTGTAGCGGGCATCCATCCACACAACACTCTCTCGCGAAGAGGAATCCCCATGGCAAGCGACCTGATCAAGCACGTCTCCGACGATTCCTTCGAATCCGATGTCCTGCAAGCGCAAAAACCGGTGCTGGTCGATTACTGGGCCGAATGGTGCGGCCCCTGCAAGATGATCGCGCCCATCCTCGACGAAGTGTCCGAGGCCTACAAGGACAAGCTGCAGATCGCGAAGATGAACGTCGACGAGAACCGCGACATCCCCGCCAAGTTCGGCATCCGCGGCATCCCCACGCTGATGCTGTTCAAGGACGGCCAGCTGGCGGCCACCAAGGTGGGCGCGATGAGCAAGGCGCAACTCACGGCTTTCATCGACCAGCAATTGGCGTAGGGCACCGCCCGCGCGAAGGGCCCCTCGGGGCCCTTTGTTTTGCTCTATACTCCTTTCCAGTTCACTGCACCGCCAAGCCAAGCGGGCAGTTCGAGTTCCGGTTCGCAGGGCCTCCTCGCCCCGCTTCCACCCTCCCCCAAGACATCAAGAAACCCTTCCCGGGGTCATTCCATGCATCTGAACGAACTCAAGGCGTTGCACGTCTCCGAAGTCCTGAAGCAAGCCGACGAGCTCGAGATCGAGAACACCGGCCGCATGCGCAAGCAGGAGCTGATGTTCGCCATCATCAAGAAGCGCGCCCGCGCCGGTGAACAGGTCTTCGCGGATGGCGTGCTGGAGATCCTGCCGGACGGGTTCGGCTTCCTGCGCAGCCCCGACACCAGCTACACGGCCAGCACCGACGACATCTACATCTCGCCCAGCCAGGTGCGGCGCTTCAACCTGCATACCGGCGACATGATCGAAGGGGAAGTCAGGACGCCGAAGGACGGCGAACGGTACTTCGCGCTCACCAAGCTCGACAAGGTCAACGGCGGCCTGCCGGAGGACAACAAGCACAAGATCATGTTCGAGAACCTGACGCCGCTGTTCCCCCGGGAACAGATGCGCCTCGAACGCGACGGCATCAAGAACGAAGAGAACATCACCGGCCGCGTCATCGACATCATCGCGCCGATCGGCAAGGGCCAGCGCGCCCTGATCGTCGCGCCACCCAAGAGCGGCAAGACGGTGATGATGCAGCACATGGCGCACGCCATCGCGGCCAACTACCCCGACAGCTACATGATGGTGCTGCTGGTCGACGAGCGGCCGGAAGAAGTGACCGACATGCAGCGCTCGGTGAAGGCCGAAGTCATCGCCTCCACCTTCGACGAGCCGGCCGCGCGCCACGTGCACGTGGCCGAGATGGTGATCGAACGCGCCAAGCGGCTGGTCGAACTGAAGAAGGACGTCGTGATCCTGCTCGACTCGATCACCCGGCTCGCCCGCGCCTACAACAACGTCGTGCCCTCCTCCGGCAAGGTGCTGACGGGCGGCGTCGACTCCAACGCGCTGCAGCGTCCCAAGCGCTTCCTGGGCGCGGCCCGCAACGTGGAAGAAGGCGGCTCCCTCACCATCATCGCCACCGCGCTGGTCGAAACCGGCAGCCGGATGGACGAAGTGATCTTCGAGGAGTTCAAGGGCACCGGCAATTGCGAACTGCACCTGGACCGCCGCCTCTACGAGAAGCGCGTGTTCCCCTCGATCCAGCTCAATCGCAGCGGCACCCGCCGCGAGGAATTGCTGCTGGCCCCCGAGATCCTGCAGAAGACCCGCATCCTGCGCCAGTTCATGTACAACATGGACGAGATCGAGGCCATGGAGATGGTGCTGAAGTCCATGAAGGCCACCAAGTCCAACGTCGAATTCTTCGACATGATGCGCCGCGGCGGCTGACGCCACGCGTGCCTCGAAAAAGCCCGGGCCGCCCGGGCTTTTTTCATTGCGGACGCGCTGGATGGGCGCGATACTCATGGTTACAACTCAGGTTTTCCGCGATGTCCAGCAGCACCCAAGACTTCTCCACGCTTTTCGACCTTCTGCCCATCGGCGCCTACCGCGCCGGGGCCGAAGGCCGGCAGTGGCGCGTGAATGCGGCGCTGGCGCGCATCTACGGCTTCGCGGGTGAAGCCGAAGCGCTCGCGGCGTTCAACGACCCCGCCACCCGCTGGTATGTGGAACCCGGCCGTCGCGAAGCGTTTCGCGCATTGCTCGAAAAGGAAGGCGTGGTCCGCCATTTCGTCTCGGAGGTGTTCCGTCACGGTTCGGGCGAGCGGATCTGGGTGGCCGAGAACGCGCACGTGGTGCGTGACGCCGAAGGCCGGACCCTTTACTACGAAGGCACGGTCGAGGACATCACCGAGCAGCGCCGGACCGACTTGACACTCGCGAGCCGGCAGGCCCAGTTCGCCGCGCTCATCGACACCATCCCCGACCGCGTCTGGCTGCAGGATGCCGAAGGCGTCTATGTCCTGTCCAACCCAGCGCACCAGCGCCACCATGGGCTGGCAGCGGACCGGATTCTCGGCCGGACCGCCAAGGACCTGTTCGATGCCGCGACGGCCGAGCGCGTGCGCGCCTCCGACCTGAAAGCCATGGCTTCGCCGGTCCCGCTCGTGTACGAGAACGAGTTGGTGTCCGCGGCCGAAGGCGAAACCCGCCTGTTCGAGATCGTCAAGGCCGCGGTGCGCGACACGGAGGGCCGCAGCGTGGGGCTGGTCGGCATCGCCCGTGACATCACGGCACGCAAGCGCGCCGAGGCGGACCTGATCGCGGCGCGGGACGCCGCCGAGGCCGGCGGGCGGGCCAAGGCGGAGTTCCTGGCCAACATGAGCCATGAGATCCGCACGCCCATGAACGCGGTGATCGGCATGAGCGACCTGCTGCTGGACACCCGGCTGGACGACACGCAGAAGGAATTCGCGGACACCATCCGCACCAGCGGCGACCAGCTGCTCGCGCTGATCAACGACATCCTGGACTTCTCCAAGATCGAGTCCGGCTTCATGCAGCTGGAACGCGTCCCGGTCAACCTCTCCGACTGCATCGAGGGTGCCTTCGACCTCACCGGCCGGGCCGCCACGGCCAAGGGACTCGACCTGCTGTACTGGATCGAGGACGAGGTGCCCCGCACGATCTTCTCGGACGTGACGCGGCTGCGCCAGGTGTTCATCAACCTGGTCAACAACGCCGTCAAGTTCACGCCGGAGGGCGAGGTTTTCGTGCGCATCTCACGGCGCCTCGCCGATGACGGCAAGGTGCTGCTGCACGCCAGCGTGCGCGACAGCGGCATCGGCATCCCGCGGGAAGCCATGGACCGCCTGTTCCAGGTGTTCAGCCAGGTCGACGCGTCCACCACCCGCCAATATGGCGGAACCGGACTGGGGCTGGCCATCTGCCGCCGCATCGTCACGCTGATGGGTGGCCGGATCTGGGTCGAATCGGAAGACGGCAAGGGCTCCAACTTCCAGTTCGAGATCCCGCTGGAAGCCGCGCCGCATGCCGCCGCGCCGGCCCGCAAGACCGTGGGCCTGGCCGCGCGCAAGCTGCTGATCGTGGACGACAACGCCACCAACCGGCGCATCCTCACGCTGCAGACGCAGCGCTGGGGCATGCTGCCGGAGGCGGCCTCGTCGGGCGCCGAAGCGCTGGCCTGGCTCGACGCCGGCAAGACCTTCGACGCGGCCATCATCGACGTGCAGATGCCGTTCATGGACGGCTACATGCTGGCTGCCGAAGTCCGCAAGCGCCGCAACGCGCGCGAGCTCCCCATGCTGGCGCTGACGTCATTGGGCGACACGGGCCAGCGCTTCGCCGGCCTGGACGTCGCCCAGACGCTGATGAAGCCCACCAAGGCCACGGTGCTGTTCGACGCCATCTGCGAACTGTTCGACCGCCTGCCGCCGCCGGCCGCTGCGCCTGCCGGCGGCGACAAGCCCAAGGTGCCCAAGCTCGGCGAACTCGTGCCGCTCAGGGTGCTGCTGGCCGAGGACAACGAGGTCAACCAGCGCGTGGCGACGCTGATGCTCACCGGGCTGGGCTACCAGCGCGAGCTGGCCGGCAACGGCCTGGCGGTGCTGGAAGCGGTCGCGAGCGCCGCCGCCGCGGGCCAGGGCTTCGACGTGGTGCTGATGGACGTGCAGATGCCCGAGATGGATGGGCTGCAGGCCACCCGCGCCCTGTGCGAGCGTTTCGGCACGGGCGACCGGCCCTGGATCGTCGCCATGACCGCCAATGCCATGGAGGGCGACCGCGAAACCTGCCTGGCCGCCGGCATGGACGACTACCTCAGCAAGCCCATCCGGGCGCCTCTGCTGGTGGAGGCCCTGCGCAGCGCCGCCACGGGCCTCGCGGTCCGCCGCGGCGGGGCGTAGGCTGGAGGTGAGCGCGCAGCCGAACCCCAGCTTGCCAGCCGGGTTATAATCCAAGGCTTTTCGCGGAAAGTACGCCGGGAATTCTGAGGCGCAAGGGTTGCGCCGGCCCGGTGCGGCTGCCGCCACTGACGAGGATCCCATGAGAGAAGGCATTCACCCCAACTACCGCGAAGTGCTCTTCGTGGACCTGTCCAACGGTTTCAAGTTCGTCACGCGTTCCTGCGTGAACACCAAGGAAATGGGCAAGACGGACGACGGCCGCGAGCTGCCGCTGTTCAAGCTGGACACCTCCAGCGAGTCGCATCCCTTCTACACGGGCACCCAGAAGTCGGTCAACGACATGGGCGGCCGCGTCGACAAGTTCTTCAAGAAGTTCGGCAAGACCCCCGCCAAGTAAAGAATCGCGCGCCGGTCACCAGCGAAGGCAGCCCTCCCCGGCTGCCTTTTTTGTTGGCGGCGCGTATGACAAACTCGCGCGCTTGAACCAGCCCACCCCCGCCATCGTCACCCAGAGCGCCGTGCGCCGGCTGCCGCGGCTGGCCCTGCTGCTGTTCTGCGCCGCCTACGTGATCCCCGGGTTCGTGGGCCGCGAGCCCTGGAAGAACGCGGACATCATGGCGCTGGGCTACATGGTGGAACTCGCCGAGGGCCGCGCGAGCTGGCTCAGCCCCACGCTGCTGGGGCAGCCGCCGGAGTTCGATGCCCTGCTGCCCTACTGGCTGGGCGCCTGGGCGATGCAGCTGGCGCCCGGCTGGGTCTCCCCCGATTTCGCTGCGCGCCTGCCGTTCGTTGCCCTGCTCGTGCTGACGCTGTTCGCCACCTGGTACGGCGTTTTTTCGCTGGCCCGCAGCCCGCGCGCGCAGCCGGTGGCGTTTGCGTTCGGGGGCGAGGCGCAGCCGCAGGACTACGCCCGGGCGGTGGCCGATGGCGGCCTGCTGGCGCTGATCGCCTGCTTCGGGCTGGCCCAGCTGTCGCACGAAACCACGCCGTCGCTGGCCCAACTGGGCTTTGCCTCCCTCACCTTCTACGGGCTGGCCGCACTGCCCTACCGGCTGGCCCTGCCAGCGCTGAGCCTCGCCGTGGGCCTGCTGGGGCTGGCCCTGAGCGGCGCGCCGGCCATGGCCGTGCTGTTCGCGCTGGGCGGGGCACTGGTGACGGTGATGGATCGCGAAACCGCGGATGCACCGGCCCGGCAACGCGCGGCCTTGGTGGCGATCGGCCTGGCTGTGGCGGCAGCGGCAGTTGCTGCGGCCTTCGATACCTGGCACTGGCGCCTGGGTTCGGCACCCGGTGTGGACCGCGACTGGAAGTCGGTCGGACGCCTGCTGCTCTGGTTCACTTGGCCCGCCTGGCCGCTCGCCCTCTGGACGCTCTGGCAGTGGCGCCGCCAGCTCGCCAGCCGGCACGTGGCGTTGCCGGCCTGGTTCGCGGCCGTGTCGGTGATCACCGCCCTGCTTTCCTCGCCCTCCGACCGCGCCTTGCTGCTGGCGCTTCCCGCGCTGGCCACATTGGCGGCCTTCGCCCTGCCTACCTTCCGCCGCAGCGTTTCGGCACTGATCGACTGGTTCACGCTCCTCTTTTTCAGCCTCTGCACCATCGTCATCTGGGTGATCTGGGTGGCGATGATGACGGGCGTGCCCGCCAAGCCCGCCGCCAACGTCGCCAAACTCGCACCCGGCTTCGTGCCGCAGTTCGCCCTGCTGCCCTTCCTGCTGGCGCTGGCTGCGACGCTGGCCTGGTTCTGGCTCGTCCACTGGCGGACCAGCCGCAGCCGGCAAGCGATCTGGAAGAGCCTCGTCCTGCCCGCCGGTGGCGCCGCGTTGGGCTGGCTGCTGGTGATGACCTTGTGGCTGCCGGTGCTCGATTACGGGCGCAGCTATGTGCCCGTGGTCAACGGCATCGTGCGCCACATGGACCGGCCCAGCTGCGTCGAGGTCTTTGGCCTCACGCGCGCGCAGATCGCCGCGCTGCGTTATCACGCCAGGCTCGACTTGCGCGCCGCCAGCATTCCCAGCGCCTGCCCCTGGCTGGTGGCGGCGCCGGACGTGCAGGTGGCGCTGCCCATGGTGCTGGACGCGCGCCAGTGGCAGCTGGTCGCGACCGTGCGCCGGCCGACGGATGCGCGCGACAACCTGCTCCTTTTCCGCAAGAGCGGGGGCTGATGGCCAGCGAGCTGCGAACGATCGCCCGGCACGCGGGCACGATCTGGATCGGGCAGATCGCGGTGATGGCCTTCGGGATCACCGACACCATCGTCGCGGGCCGCTATTCCCAGGAGGCGCTGGCCGCGCTGTCCGTGGGATCCGCGGTCTTCATCAGCATCTTCGTCGCCACCATGGGCGTGTTGCAGGTCCTGCTGCCGGTCTGGGCGGAGCTGCATGGCGCCGGCCGGCGCCACGAGCTGGGCCGCTCCGTGCGCCAGGCGCTCTACCTGGCCGCCCTGGCGACCATCGTCGGCATCGCTGGCCTGCTGTTCCCCGGCTTCCTGCTGGACGCCACCGGCGTGCCCGAGGAATTGCAAGGCGAGGTGCGGCGCTACCTGGCCGTGCTCGCGCTCGCGCTGCCGCCGGCCCTGCTGTTCCGCATGTACGGCACGCTGAACCAGAGCCTGGGCAAGCCGCAACTGGTGACCTGGCTGCAGACGGCGTCGCTCACGGCCAAAATCCCGCTAACGATCTGGTTCGCGTTCGGCGGCGCCGGCCTGCCGGCGATGGGGGTGGTCGGCTGCGCCTGGGCCAGCGTGGTCGTCAACTATGTGTTCCTCGGGCTGGCGATCTGGCTGCTGCGCACCGATGCGATGTACGCGCCCTACGCGATCTGGCGTCGCATGGAGCCGCCGGACTGGCCCGCGATCGCGCACTTCGCGCGCATGGGCATCCCGGCCGGGCTCGCGATCATGGTGGAGGTGACCTCGTTCACGCTGATGGCGCTGTTCATCGCCCGTCAGGGCACGTTGGCCGCCGCCGCCCACCAGATCGCGTCCAACCTCGCGGCGGTGCTGTACATGATGCCGCTGTCGACCGCCATCTCGACCAGTTCGCGCGTGAGCTACTGGCTGGGCGCGGGCGATCCCAAGCGGGCGCGCGCCTGCATCCGCACGGGCTTCAAGCTGGGCCTGTCGCTGGCGCTGGGCGCCGGCCTTGTCGTGTGGCTGGCGAACGACCTGATCGCACGCATCTACAGCAGCGACGCCCAAGTGGCGGCACTGGCGGCGGGGCTGCTGGCGTGGCTGGCCGTCTACCATGTCGGCGATGCCATCCAGGCGCTTTGCGTCTTCGTGCTGCGCTGCTACCGCGTTGCCGTCGCGCCGCTGGTCGCGTACTGCGTGCTGCTGTGGGGCGTGGGACTGGCGGGGGGCTTCGTCCTGGCCTACCAGGGCCTCGGACCCTGGCCCGCGCAGCAATCGCCGGCCGCGTTCTGGATTGCCGCGGCCTTCGCGCTCGGCCTGCTGGCTATCATCCTGCCGTTGATTCTGTGGCGGGCCGTGCGGGCGTATCGGCCGGCCTGAACGGCGCGCCGCCACGCACGCGCGCCGGCGGGTAGAGGATGCTGAACGTGGAGCCGGTGCCGACCCGGCTGTCGATGCGGAGCTCCGCGCCATGGCGCTGCACCACATGCTTGACGATGGCCAACCCGAGGCCCGTGCCGCCGGTTTCGCGCGAGCGGCTGCGGTCGATGCGGTAGAAGCGTTCGGTCAGGCGCGGCACGTGTTCGGGCGCGATGCCCGGCCCGGTGTCTCGCACAGAGAATTCGGCACGTCCATCGGCAACGAGGCCGCACCGAACCGCCACGCTGCCACCATCGGGTGTGTAGCGCACGGCATTGGTGACCAGGTTCGACATGGCGCTCTGCCATTCGCTGGGCACGCCGGCGATCTCCAGCGTGCGGTCGGCCTCGAAGCGCAGCGTGAGCGACTTGCCCAGCGTCGCCAGGAGGGCGCGCGCCTCTTCCTCGCACTGGGCGCTCAGCACCGTGGCGTGCGTCCATTCGCCGCCGCCCGGCAGCGGGCTGCCTTCCAGCCGCGAGAGCGTCAGCAGGTCGCTCACCAGCGTCTGCATGCGCTGGGCCTGCTGCGCCATC
The DNA here is from genome assembly GCF_007833165.1 of Caenimonas sedimenti. Classification (GTDB taxonomy): domain Bacteria; phylum Pseudomonadota; class Gammaproteobacteria; order Burkholderiales; family Burkholderiaceae_C; genus Ramlibacter; species Ramlibacter sedimenti. Next base: position 188,213 of record NZ_VOBQ01000005.1, read on the forward strand.
AGCCGCAGGTAGCGGCTGCGTTCGTCGCCGGGCAGGTCGAGGGTCTGCAGCGTCTCGACGAACCCCGCCAGCACGGTGAGCGGCGTGCGGATCTCGTGCGACACGTTGGCCACGAAATCGCGCCGCATGATCTCCGCCTGCTCCATCGCCGTGACGTCGCGCGACAGCAGCAGGAGACGGCCTTCGCCGTAGGGATGCAGGCGCAGCGACAGCTTGACGGGTCGCGCCGGTGTGCTCCCGGGCGCGGCAACGATCAGGTCGCTGCTGAAGTCGCGGCCCTGGTGGTAGGCGCTGAAGTCGGGGTCGCGCACCAGGTTGATGATGTTCTGCTGCAAGTCACGCTCGGGGTCCAGGCCGAACTGCTCTGCCGCCGTCTCGTTGCACCACTCGATGCGGCCACGCGCGTCCAGCAGCACGACGCCATTGGGCGACCCCCGGATGGCGCCCAGGAACTCTTCCAGCCGATCGCGCGCCTCGGTGACGTCGCGCTCGCGCAGCGTCACCGCGCGCCGCACGCGGTCCGCGGCATCACCCCACAACCCGCCGACGCGCGGCGCCGACTGGAACTGCCCGGCCCGCAACCAGCGCAGCACCCGCATCGCACGCAATGTCTCCAGCGTGAACCAGCCGACCGCACCGGCCACCAGGCCGAGCTCGGCGCCGCGGTCACCCCCCAGCCACCATCCGGTCCCGCCACCGGCCACGAGGCAGATGAGGAAGGTGGCGAGCCGGGCGAGCATGGTTGCTGGGCGCGCGGCGCCGGAGTGATCAGGCGGCGGCGCGCGAAGCGCCCACCGGCTGCGCGGTGATGCGGTAGCCGGCGCCGCGCACGGTTTCAACCAGCGCGCCGGCTGGGCCGAGGGCTTCACGCAGCCGCTTCACGTGGACGTCCACCGTGCGCTCTTCGATGAAGACGTGGTCGCCCCACACCTTGTCCAGCAACTGCTGCCGGCTGTGCACGCGCTCGGGGTGCTTCATCAGGTAGTGCAGCAGCTTGAATTCGGTTGGCCCGAGCTTGACCGGACGGTTGTTCCAGCTGACACGGTGCGCGGCGGCATCCAGTGCGAGCGCGCCGATCGTCACGGTGTCCTCCACCTGCTCCGGCGCACGGCGGCGCAGCACCGCGCGGATGCGCGCCAGCAGTTCCTGCGTGGAGAACGGCTTGGTGATGTAGTCGTCGGCGCCCGCGTCGAGGCCGGCCACCTTGTCGGGTTCATCGCCACGGGCGGTCAGCATCAGGATGGGGACGGGCTTGGTCCGCGCGTCGGCGCGCCAGCGGCGCGCCAGCGCCAGACCACTCTGCCCCGGCAGCATCCAGTCGAGCAGGATGGCGTCCGGCAGCACGGCGTCGATCTCGCGTTGCGCCGCATCGCCATCTTCGGCCCATACGGGAGCCAGGCCGTTGTGGCGCAGGTTGACGGCGATCAGCTCGGCGATGGCCGGCTCGTCCTCGACGATCAGGATGCGGGGCTGGTGCTTCACTTGACGGCGGATTCGATGGTTTCCATGGGGGCATGGCGCACGTCGGCGCCCTTCACCACATAGATGATGAACTCGGCGATGTTCTTCGCGTGGTCGCCGATGCGTTCGATCGCCTTGGCGATGAACAGCAGGTCGAGGCTGCTGGAGATGGTGCGCGGGTCTTCCATCATGTAGGTGATGAGCTTGCGCACGAAGCCGTCGAACTCCTTGTCCAGCGCGTCGTCTTCCTTCAGGATCGCGACCGCGGCCGCCGTGTCGAGCCGGGCGAACGCGTCCAGCGCCTTGCGCAGCTGGCCGGACGCGAGGTCGGCGGCCACGCGCAGCTCGGTGGCGGGCAGCGACCGCATCGCCCCGCTCTTGCCGATGATGGACTTCACCATGCGGGCGATCTTCTCTGCTTCATCGCCCACGCGCTCGAGGTTGGCCGTGGTCTTGGAGATCGCCATCAGCAGGCGCAGGTCGCGCGCGGTCGGCTGACGCCGCGCGATCACGGACGACAGCTCGCGGTCGATCTCGACTTCCATGTTGTTGACGCGGACCTCGTTCTCCAGGACCTGCTGCGCCGCGTCGCCGTTGAATTGCGACAGCGCATAGACGGCCTGGCGGATCTGCGACTCGACGAGCCCGCCGAGTTCCATCACGCGCGAGGACAGGGAACCGAGTTCGCTGTCGAACTGCGTGGAAAGGTGCTTCTCAGGCATGGGGACTCCGTTCAGCCGAACCGGCCGGTGATGTAGTCTTCCGTCTCTTGCCTTTTGGGCTTGAAGAAGATCTGTTCGGTCTCGCCGACCTCGATCAGGTCACCGAGGTACATGTAGGCCGTGTAGTCGGAGACACGCGCGGCCTGCTGCATGTTGTGGGTGACGATCACCACGGTGTAGTCATTCTTCAGCTCGGCGATCAGTTCCTCGATCTTGCCGGTGGAGATCGGGTCCAGGGCGGAGCACGGCTCGTCGAGCAGCAGCACCTCGGGCTTGATGGCGATGCCGCGCGCGATGCACAGCCGCTGCTGCTGGCCGCCCGAGAGGCCGGAGCCGCTTTGCTGCAGCTTGTCCTTGACCTCGTCCCACAGCGCGGCCTTGCGCAGCGCCCATTCGACCCGGTCGTCCATGTCCGCGTCGCCCAGCGATTCGAACAGGCGCACGCCGAAGGCGATGTTGTCGTAGATCGACATGGGGAACGGCGTCGGCTTCTGGAACACCATGCCCACCTTGGCGCGGATCAGGGCGACGTCCTTCTTCGAAGTCAGCAGGTTCTCGCCGCCATCCAGCACGATCTGGCCTTCGGCGCGTTGCTCGGGGTACAGCTCGTACATGCGGTTGAAGGTGCGCAGCAGGGTGGACTTGCCGCAGCCCGACGGGCCGATGAAGGCGGTGACCTTCTTCTCGGGGATGTCGAGGTTGATGCCCTTCAGCGCGTGGAACTTGCCGTAGTAGAAGTTCAGGTCGCGCACGGCCAGTTTCGCCGATGCAGTCGTCGGGGTGTTCATTTGGATGTCCATTCGAGGGCCACCGCGGAACCGGCTTTGCCGGGCCGCTGGTGGCGCCCCCTTGAGGGGGAGGCGCCGAAGGCGCTTCGGGGGTGGGTCATATCTTGCTGCGTGTGAGCACACGGGCCAGGATGTTCAGGCCCAGCACAGCCAAGGTGATGAGGAAGACGCCGGCCCAGGCGAGCTGCTGCCAGTTCTCGTAGGGGCTCATGGCGAACTTGAAGATCGTCACCGGCAGGCTGGCCATCGGCTCGTTGAGGTTCGTCGTGAAGAACTGGTTGTTGAGCGCGGTGAAGAGCAGCGGCGCCGTCTCGCCGGAGATGCGCGCGACGGCCAGCAGGATGCCGGTGACCACGCCGGCGCGGGCGGCGCGCAAGGTGATGCTCATGATGACTTTCCACTTGGGCGCGCCGAGCGCATAGGCGGCCTCGCGCAGCGCGGGGGGCACCAGCAGCAGCATGTTTTCGGTGGTGCGGATCACCACGGGGATGACGATGAGCGCCAGCGCGATCACGCCGGCCCAGCCGGAGAAGTGCTTGTAGCGCGCGACGATGACGGCGTAGACGAACAGGCCGATCACGATCGAAGGCGCGGACAGCAGGATGTCGTTGACGAAGCGCGTGACCGTGCCGAGCCAGCCCTTCACGTCGTATTCCGCCAGGTAGATGCCGGCCATGATGCCGATGGGGGTGCCGATGAACGTGGCGAGCATGACCATGAGGAACGAACCCCACAACGCATTGGCGAGGCCGCCGACCTCGTTGGGGGGTGGCGTCATCTGGCTGAACGTGGCCCATGCGAGCCCGCCGACACCCAGTCGAACCGTCTCCCACAGGATCCAGACCAGCCAGAAGACGCCGAACACCATGGCCGCCAGGGACAGGGCCAGCGCCACCTTGTTGACGCGCTTGCGCGCCATGAACTTGCGCTCCCGCCCCGCCTGCGCTTCCGACGCCTGGATGAGTTGCTCGCCCGTGGTCATGCGCGTGTTCCCTCGTTCTTGCGCAGCTGCGCCAGCAGGATCTTGGACAGCGAGAGCACCACGAACGTGATGAAGAACAGCACCAGTCCCAGGTAAATCAGTGCCGCCTGGTGCAGGCCGTCACCGGCTTCCGCGAACTCGTTCGCGAGCGCCGAGGTGATGCTGTTGGCCGCCTGGAACAGCGAGAGCGAATCGAGCTGGTTGAAGTTGCCGATGACGAAGGTGACGGCCATGGTCTCGCCGAGGGCACGGCCGAGCCCGAGCATGATGCCGCCGATGACGCCGCCCTTGGTATAGGGCAGCACGACCTTGTAGACGACTTCCCAGGTGGTGGAACCGAGCGCGTACGCCGATTCCTTCAGCATGGGCGGCGTGACGTCGAACACGTCACGCATCACCGATGCGATGAAGGGAATGATCATGATGGCCAGGATGATGCCGGCCGCCAGGATGCCGATGCCCACCGGCGGGCCCGAAAACAGGGCGCCCAGGAAGGGCACGCCGCCGAACACGGCCTGCAACGGCTGCTGCACGAACGTGGCGAGGATGGGACCGAACACCAGCAGGCCCCACATGCCGTAGACGATGGAGGGCACGGCGGCGAGCAGTTCGATCGCGGTGCCGAGCGGGCGCTTGAGCCAGGCCGGCGAAAGCTCGGTCAGGAAGAGCGCGATGCCGAAGCTCACCGGGACGGCGATCACGAGGGCAATGATGGACGTCGCCACCGTGCCGTAGATCATCACCAGGCCGCCGTACTCGTTCTTGACCGGATCCCAGGTGCTGTTGGTGAGGAAGCCGAGGCCGTACTTCTCGATGGCGGGCCAGGCACCGATGGTGAGCGAAACCAGGATGCCGATCAGCAGGCTGAGCGTGATCAGCGCCGCGATGCGGGCCGTCCAGCCGAACAGCCGGTCGATCACCGCGCCGGTGCGGGCCCGGCCCGCCGGCGGCGGGGAGTTCATCTCGCCGCGGCGCGCCTGGGAGAGCGCCGAAATTTCGAGGGAGGCCTCATGGGCCGGAAGTGTAGAGGACACGTGAGGCCGCCCCGAAGTTGGAAGTTCAGAAAGCCAGGTTCTTGCCGGAAGCGTCCTTGATCTCGGCTGCCCACAGCTTCTCGATCTGGGTCTTCACGGCCGCGGGCATCGGCACGTAGTCCAGGTCGTCGGCGGTCTTGTCGCCGTTCTTGTAGGCCCAGTTGAAGAACTTCAGCGCGGCCGCGGCCTGGGCCGGCTTGTCCTGCTGCTTCTGCATCAGGATGAAGGTGGCGCCGGTGATCGGCCAGGACTGGGCGCCGGGCTGGTTGGTCAGCACCTGGTAGAAGGTCTTGGACCATTCGGCGCCCGCGGCCGCTGCCTTGAACGCGTTGTCGTCGGGGGCCACGAACTGGCCGGCGGCGTTCTGCATCAGGGCGTAGTTCATCTTGTTCTGCTTGACGTACGCGTACTCGACGTAGCCGATCGAATTGGGCAGGCGGCCGACAAAAGCGGCGACGCCTTCATTGCCCTTGCCGCCGGCGCCGGTGGGCCAGTTGACGGCGGTGCCTTCGCCGACCTTCGCCTTCCATTCGGCATTCACCTTCGACAGGTAGTTCGTGAACAGGAAACTGGTGCCCGAGCCATCAGCACGGCGCACCGGGGCGATGGCGGCATCCGGGAGGTTGAGGCTGGGGTTCAGCGCCTTGACGGCGGCGTCGTTCCACTTGGTGATCTTGCCCAGGTAGATGTCGCCCAGCACCTGGCCGTTCAGGCGCAGCTGGCCCGGGGCCACGCCCTGGATGTTGACCACGGGAATCACGCCGCCGATGACCGTGGGGAACTGCACCAGGCCCTTCTTGGCCAGTTCATCGTCTTTCAGGGGCGCGTCGGAAGCGCCGAAGTCGACGGTCTTGGCCTCGATCTGGCGGAGCCCGGCGCCCGAGCCGACCGATTGGTAGTTGATCTTGGCGCCGGTGGCCTTGTTGTAGTCGGCAGCCCACTTGGAGTACAGGGGGGCCGGGAAACTGGCGCCGGCGCCGGTCACGTCCTGGGCCAGGGCGAAGCCGGTGAACGAGAGGGCAACGATGCCGGCGGTCAGGGAAAACTTTCGAATCATGCGGGTCACCTTTGGAGGTTGGTCAACGAGTTGAGCGGACTCTAAGACGGTTATGTGACAGCTCCGTGACGCCCCCAGCCGACACGAAACCGTCACTGTTCTGTCACGCACCCCCCCTAACCTCCCGTTGCAACCAACACGGAGGTACCAACATGCAACACCGCTTGCTCCTGCTCGTTCCCGTAGCCGCCCTGCTCGCGGCCTGTGCCACCCAGCCGGCCGCCACGCCGGTTTCCGTCGCCGACACCATCGCCCACGACCCGCAACTGAGCACCCTGAACAGCCTGGTCGTCAAGGCGGGCCTCACCGACACCCTGAAGGCCGCCGGTCCCTACACCGTCTTCGCCCCCACCAATGCCGCGTTCAGCGCCGTGCCGGCCAAGACGCTGGAAGACCTGGGCAAGGACCCGGCCCGCCTGAAGGCCGTGCTGAGCTATCACGTCCTGCCGATGAAGGTGATGGCCGCCGAGGTGAAGCCCGGCAACGCCAAGACGGCCGAGGGCGCCAACGTCGCCCTGGCCCGCGCCGGCGAATTCGTGACGGTCGAGGAAGCCATGGTCGAGAAGGCCGACATCGCCGCGACGAACGGCGTGGTGCACAAGGTCGACCGCGTCCTGATGCCGCCCCGCCGGTGACCGCGCCACCGACCTTCCAGCGGCGCGGCCTGTTGGCCGCGGCCGCGGCCGCTGCATTCGCCCCGGCCGTGTCCCTGGGCCAGGGGCGAGGCAACGCCCGCATTCCCATGGTGGCCCAGCTGTTCGACACGTCGCAGCATGAACAGGACGTCGCCAAGGACTTCGTGATCGGCTCGCGCGCCGCCTGGCAGGACATCGGCAGCCAGGGCGGCCTGCGCGGCCGGCCCGTGCAGCATGTGACCATCGAGGTCGATGGCTCGTCGCCTGATGCGGTGCGGCAGGCCTGGCTCGCCCTGCGCGACCATCCCGCGTGCGTGGCGCTTTCAGGTACGGTGAGCGATCCGCTGGCCAGCCAGCTGAACGCCTTGATGCGGGCCGACGGCCAGGGCCTGGCCCACGTGGCGCCCTGGCTCCAGAACTCCAGCGCCGAGGTCGACGACCGTGCCTTTCCCATCTTCGCGGCGCGCCAGGAGCAGATCGGCCACGCGCTCAAATCGCTCACCGTCATGGGCGTGAACGAGGTCGGCGCGATCTTCGCGTCGGCGCGCGAACACGACTTGTACCGGGAGGACGTTGCGCGGACAGCGGCCGGGTTGAAGCTGAAGCTGGCCACCTTCCGCGGCAGCGGCGACCTGACGGCCCTGGGTCAGCGCCTCGGGCCGGCCTCGCCCGCGCTGCTGCTGTTCGTGGGCGGCACGCCCGAGCTGGTGCAGTTCACGCAGGGGTTGGAGAAGCAGGCGCGCCAGCGCTACGTGATCGCCCTGGCGGACGTCAACCTGCAGACGGTTCAGCAGATGGGCGGCGGCAAGTCGACGCCCATCATCGCGACGCAGGCCGTCCCGATGGTCACCGCCTCGCTGCCGGTGGTACGCAGGTACCGCGAGGTCATGGCGCGGCTGTTCGACGAACCGCCGGTGGCGTTGAGCCTGGCCGGCTTCATCGCCGCGCGCTACACGTACGAGGTGCTGGCCGGCATCGACGGCCCGATCACCCGTGCGTCGGCGCTCGCCGCCTTCCAGCGCCGCTCGGACGTGGATGTCGGCGGCTACCGCGTCAGCTTCAACGCTCAACGGCGCAGCGCAACCTTCGTCACGCAGAGCATGCTGACAGCGGATGGGCGCGTCGTTGGGTAGTGGCGATGCTATGCTGGCCGCAACGCCCGCGCCCGCATGCAAAACGGAACCCTCCTCGCCGCCGTCGATCTCGGCTCCAACAGCTTCCGCCTGGAAATCGGCCGCCTCGACCACGGCCAGATTCAGCGGGTCGAATACCTGAAGGAAACGGTGCGCCAGGGCAATGGCCTGGACGAGGCGCGCAACCTCACGGCCGAAGCGCTGGACCGCGGCTGGAACTGCCTCGGCCGCTTCGCCGAACGCCTGGCGGGCTTCAAGCCCCGGCAAGTCCGGGCCGTCGCCACGCAGACGCTGCGCGAGGCGCGCAACCGCGACGTCTTCCTCGCCCGCGCGCACGAGATCCTGGGCTTCCCGATCGACGTGATCTCCGGCCGCGAGGAAGCCCGCCTCATTTACCAGGGCGTGGCTCACCTGCTGCCGCAATCGGACGAGAAGCGGCTGGTCGTCGACATTGGAGGCCGCTCGACCGAGCTGATCCTCGGCCAGCAGTTCGACGCCAAGGTCATGGAAAGCTACCGGGTGGGCAGCGTCGCCTGGTCGATGAAGTACTTCCCCGACGGCAACTTCACGGCCGCCGCCTTCGAACGCGCCGAGATCGCGGCGCAAGCGGTTCTGGACGAGGCGCTCGGCGCCTATGCGCCGGGCTCGTGGGACGTCGCCTATGGCTCGTCCGGCACGATCGGCGCCGTGGGCGATGTGCTGGCGGCCGCCGGTCACGACCCGGGGTGGGTCACGCGCGAGGGACTCGACTGGCTGCATGCGCAGTTGCTCGCCGCACGCACCGCGGATCGCGTCAAGCTCGATGGCCTGAAGGAGGACCGGCGGCCCGTCATCGGCGGCGGCCTGAGCGTGCTGCGCGCCGTCTTCGGTCTCCTGGGCATCGAGCGCATGCAACCGGCGCAAGGCGCGCTCCGGCACGGCGTGCTGTACGACCTGCTGGACCGCCAGAACGCCAACTCCGATGTGCGCGACATGACGGTGCAGCGGCTCGCCGTGAAATTTGGAGTGGACAGCACGCAAGCCGAGCGCGTCGGCCGGGTGGCCTGCCAGCTGCTGCGCCAGCTGCGTACGCAGGACGCGCCGGCGGACCTGCAGCGCAACGAACGCAAGCTGGGCTGGGCGGCGCGGTTGCACGAGATCGGCAGCCTGATTTCGCACAGCGACTACCACAAGCACGGCGCCTACATGCTCGACAACGCGGACGCCGCCGGCTTCTCGCAGCCCGAATTGCACCGCCTGAGCCTGCTGGTGCTGGGTCACCGCGGCAAGCTGCGCAAGTTGGAGGCCGACTTCGAGGACACGCTGTTCGTGCACCAGCTCCTCTGCCTGCGGCTGGCCGTCATCCTGTGCCACGCCCGCCGGGACCCGCGCATCCAGGGCCTGCAGCTGCGCGGCGCCGACCACCAGTTGCAGCTCTCGCTGAAACCGGAATGGGGCGAGGCCTACCCGCAGTCCGCCCACCTGCTGCGGGAGGAAGTGGTGGCCTGGCAGAAAACGCCCTGGGGACTCGCGCTGTCATAGAAGCGCGCTGGACAACGGCATATACTGTATATACCGTTTTATCGCACGAGAGGACTCCTGAACATGGCAACAGCGAAGAAGCCCGCGCCCCGGGCCCCGGCCAAGAAGAACACCACGAGGAAGCCGGCCACGAAGCCCGCGGCCACCAAGACTCCGGTACGCGGCAAGGCCGCCACGGACAAGGTCCCGGCCAAGGCGCCGGCCAAGCCTGCACCCGTGGTCAAGACCGCCGCCGTGCCCAAGGCCGATAAGCCCAAGAAGCCGAAGCTGGTGCGTGACAGCTTCACCATCCCGAAGGCGGAGTACGTCGTCCTCGAAGAGCTCAAGCAGCGGGCGGCGAAGCTGGGCCAGCCGGCCAAGAAGAGCGAAGTGCTGCGCGCCGGCGTCAAGGCGCTCGCCGCGATGGCCGACGAGGCCTTCGGCGCGGCATTGCGCGCGGTTCCGGCCGTGAAAACCGGGCGGCCCGCGAAGGCGGACTGACCGCCGGCTACAGGCGCGCCGCGATGGCGCCGGCCCAGATGCCGGCGCACAGCAGCAGGCTCAGGAGCACCGCCGCGCTCCCCATGTCCTTGGCGCGCTTGGAGAGCTGGTTCCACTCGGGCCCGATGCGGTCGATGGCCGTCTCGATGCCGGTGTTCAGCAGCTCCACGATCATCACCAGCAGCACCGAGCCCGCAAGGAGCGCGACTTCGACCCAGCTGCGCCCGACCCAGAAGGCAAGCGGCAGCAGCACGACGGAGGCCAGCGCCTCCTGGCGGAACGCCGGCTCGCCCCAGCCGGCGCGCAGGCCGGCCAGCGAGTAGCCTGCGGCATGCCAGATCCGGCTGAGGCCGGTGCGCAGCTTCTGGGGATTGGCCTCCGCCTGGGCCGCATCGAGTTCGCGTGAGTTCATGGCGGGATCATGACAGCTGCGGGTGACAGTCCGCCAAGGCGCCGCGCGAGTCATTCGCCTGCCTCGAACACGCCGCTCCAGCCGGTCGCGCCGATCCGCAGCTGCCCCTGCGGCAGCCGCGCCAGGACGAACCGCGCACCGCCTCCCAGAGACTGCCGCAGCAGCCACGGCGCCGCTGGCCCGACGCGAATCCGCTCCCGCGCGATCCGCGCTTCCAGGTGCTCACCGGCCAGGCAGAACTCCGCCGGGCCCTCGGCCCAGAGGCCGGCAGCCGTCTTGACGAAGCGCAGGACCAGCCGGCCCTCCTCCTCGCTGACGCGGACCACGAGCGGCATGCCATCGCGCATCGACACTTCGCGCCAATGCAGCGCGAAGCCGGCATCGCCCAGCAGGGCACGCAGCTGCGCGATGCTGGTTGCGCAGCCGTGGGCAGGATTGGCGAGCGCCGCGACGGCGCAGGCGCCGAGAGCGGCACGGAGGGTGGACAGGGCCATCCGGCGACTGTCACGCGCCATTGCGACGCGCGCATGACGCGCGTCAGGATTCGCCGCTCAGTCGTTGGCGGGTGCCAGCGCCAGCGTCATGAAGAGGCTATGCGGATCCTCGGGATAGGCGCCAAATGGCCCGCACTGGCGGAACCCGAAACTTTCATAGAGCTTCTGCGCCGGCAGGAAGGCGGGATGCGTCCCCGTCTCCAGGCTCACCTCGGCGTAGCCGCGCTCCCGGGCCACCCGGAGGATGTGCGCCAGCACCGCACGCGCAGCACCGCGGCCACGTGCCGCCTGGGGCGTCCGCATCGACTTCACCTCTCCGTGGCTGGCGGAGAGTTCCTTCAGCGCACCGCAGGCCAGCAGCAGATCGCCATCCCAGACCGTCCAGAACGTGATGTCGGGCCCGCGCAGTTTGGCCACGTCCAGGGCATGCACGCTCTCGGGGGGCGAAAGCTCGTACATGTTCGCCAGATGCTCCCGCAGCAGGTCCAGCACCGCCGGGCGCGTCAGGTCGTCAAGCTCGATGCGCATGCCGGCAAGTCTATTCTGGCTCCCGCACGGCACCGGTCGCCGTTGGCTGCGCCCGCAGTCCGAATGCCAGGTGCAGCCCTAGGCCCACGCCCGCACCGGCCAGCTGCGCCAGCACGAACCCGGGCACGCTGGCCGGCGCGATGCCGGCGAAGCTGTCGCTGAACATCCTGCCAAAGGCCGCCGCCGGATTCGCGAAAGACGTCGACGCGGTGAACCAGTACGCCGCGCCGATGTAGCTGGCCACCATGGCAGCCACGCGCCCCGCCGGTGCGCGCAGGATCACCAGCAGCAAGCCGGCCGTGGCCACCGCTTCCGCGATCCATTGCCCGCTGCCGCTGCGCACCTTGGCCGACCACTGGAGGATGGGCAGGTCGAACATCGCATGGGCCAGCCAGGCGCCGAGCACGGCGCCCAGCAATTGGGCCGCGACATAGGGCATCAGGGAGGCCGAAGGCAGTTTGCCCCGGACCACCATCACGGCACTCACCGCGGGATTGAAATGGGCGCCGCTGATGGGGCCGAACACCTCGATCAGGATGTACAAGCCCCCCACGGTCGCCAACGCATTGGCCAGCAGTGCAACCGCGTCGTTGCCGGCGGACAGGCGCTGCGCCATGATGCCGGAGCCGATCACCACCGCCAGCAGGAGCGCCGTTCCCAGCGCTTCGGCGCCAAGTCTTCGTGGAAGGTCGTCCATCCTCAGCCCGCCGAAATGGCAGCCAGCGCCTGCTGCAGGTCGCCGTCGGTCATGGTGGCCAGCGGAAGCTGGAGCAGCTGGAGCATGCGGTAGCCGATGGCCTGCCGGGTCAGCTCGAAAGCCAGGCGCTTCCCCTCCTCGCCGCCGGCCGCGTTCGATGGATCGGCGTACCCCCAATGCACCTTCACCGGGCTGCCCGGCCAATATGGGCACTGTTCCGCCGCGGCGCTGTCGCACACGGTGATGACGATCCGCATCCGTGGCGCGCCCGCGCCCACGAACTCGTCCCAGCTCTTGCTGCGCGTTCCTTCGGTGGAGATGCCGGCGCCTTGCAGGGCCTCGAGGGCCATTGGGTTAATGCGGCCGCTCGGTGCGCTGCCCGCGCTGAAGGCGCGCACCGGCTGGTCCAGCCGGCCGGCCCAGTGATTGAGCATGCTCTCGGCGAGCACGCTGCGGGCCGAGTTGTGCGTGCAGAGGATCAGGACGTTGGTCATCATGCCCGCCGGTTCCCCGTCAGCAGCACGACGATGCCGGCTTGACCGGAATGGCGACCGCCCTGCCCCGCGGAGCACAACAAGCGCCCGCCGGCTCCTGCGCCACCGTCACCGTCACCGGCTCGCTGAACAGCGGAATGTCCGCCAGCGTATGGAAGTGTTCCCATGCGATGCCCTGCGGATCGGTGATCCAGTGCTTGTCGCTCCGGGCGTAGCAGCAGGACGTGGCGCCATCGTCGCGCAGTCCGAGCTCCGCCGCCTCGGCGCGAGCCTTGAGCTCGGCGAGCTCCTCCGGCGAGTCGGTCTGGAAACCGAGGTGGTCAATGCCCGGCTTGCCGCCACGCGTCGAGATCGCGAAGTTGATGCGAGGATCCTCCAGCATCCACTTGGCGTAATCGGACTCGGCCCGCGCGGGAGTCGCCCCGAACAGCTTGCTGTAGAAGGCGATGCTCGCCGCGAGGTCTTCGACGTGGGTGTGGATGTGAAAGCGCTTCATGTGTGCTCCATTTCGTGCAAGGGGGACTAGCAGGTGCCGCAGGACGAGGCGGCGGCATCGACCGCGCACGCCTCGCCCTGGCAGCAGTTGTCGGTGAGGTAGCGCAGGACGGCGTCCATCCGGTCGAAAGCCGCCCGGTAGATCAGGTTGCGGCTGGCCCGCTCCTGGGTGACCAGCCCGGCATTCGTGAGCTCCTTCAGGTGGAAGGAAAGTGCGCTCGACGAGATGCCCAGGCCTTCCGCCATGGTGCTGGGAGTCATGCCCCGCGGCCCGGCGACGACCAGCGCCCGGAACACCTGCAGGCGGATTGGCTGGGCCAATGCCGCCAATGCCTTGATGACAAGGGATTCTTCCATATTTCAAGAATACATGAACTATGGAGACAACGCAAGACCCGCCCGGCGCGGGCCAGCGGTGCAACCCGCCTCAGGCCGTTTCCGCCCCCTGCACCGCCCACAGCAAGGTCTGCTCCAGGCCATCGCGCTCGCGCGTGCGCAGCCACCAGACGGCCCCTTTGCGGATGGCGACGCTACCGCCTTCGATCCGAAGCAGTTGCGCGAGCGTCTCGCCCAGCACGGGCTGGTGTCCCACGACGAGGACGGCGTGCTTCGCCGACGGCCATTGCGCGGCCCGCAACACGTCGTCGGGCGTGGCGCCCGGCGCGAGCTCCTCGCGGATCTTGTATTTGCGGCCCAGTGCCAACGCCGTCTGTTCGCAGCGCCGCGCGGGGCTGGAGAGAATGCGGGTACCTTCCGGCAGGTTGCGGTCCAGCCAGCCGGCGACACGCACCGCCTGCTTTTCGCCGCGGGACGTCAAGGCGCGTTCGAGGTCGTCCAGGCCATCGCGCTCCTCTTCCGCTTCGGCATGCCGCCAGATGATCAGGTCCATGTCTGCCCTTCCGTTTCCTCGCCCGCGGGGGCGGTGTAGCGTTCCATCAGCGCGGCTTGCGCGCCGTGGCCCCTGGGCTCGTCCGCACCCTTCACACGCTTGTAGTGGCCGTCCGGTTGCAGGTCCCAGGCATCCCGGTTGTCGTGCAGGTACGCGACCAGGCATTCGTCGATCAGCCGCTGCCGCAAGTGCGGGTCCGTCACCGGCCAGGCCAGCTCGACCCGGCGCAGCATGTTGCGGTTCATCCAGTCGGCACTCGACAGGTAAAGGTGCTCCTGGGCCCCCGCGCGGAAATAGAACACGCGCGAATGCTCGAGAAAGCGGCCGATGATGGACCGCACGCGGATGTTGTCGGTCAGCCCGGGCACATGCGCGGGCAGCATGCAGGCCCCCCGGATGATGAGGTCGACGCGCGCGCCCTGCCGGCCGGCGCGCACCAGCGCCTGCATCAGGTTTTCATCGGTGAGCGCGTTCATCTTCAGGACGATGCGGGCGTCGAGCCCCGAGGCGGCCGCGCTGCCCACCAGGTCGATCTGCTCGACCAGCCGACGGTGCAGTTGGAAAGGCGCCAGCCAGACGTGGTTCAGGCGCGGCAGCTTGCTCTGGCTGGCCAGGTGCACGAACACCTGCTCGATGTCGGCCGTCAGCTGCGCATTGGCGGTCAGGTGGCTGATGTCGGTGTAGAGGCGTGCCGTGCGCGGGTTGTAGTTGCCGGTGGAAAGGTGCGCATAGCGCACCAGCCGCTCGCCCTCGCGGCGGGTGATGAGCAGCATCTTCGCATGCGTCTTCAGGCCCACCACGCCATAGACCACCTGGGCGCCGACCGACTCGAGCATCTCCGCCCAGTTGATGTTGGCTTCCTCGTCGAAGCGCGCCTTCAGCTCCACCACCACCGTGACTTCCTTGCCGCGGCGCACGGCCTCCCGCAGCAGGTCCATCATTTCGGAATCGGCGCCCGCGCGGTAGATGGTCTGCTTGATGGCCAGCACCTGGGGATCCCGCACGGCCTCGCGCAGGAAGGCCAGCACGCCGTCGAAGCTTTCGAAGGGCTGGTGGATCAGCACGTCGCCATGCTGGAGCTGCTCGAAGATCGACCGTCCAGGCACCAGCTGCCGCGGGTAGCAGGGCCGGTGGGCCGGGAACAGCAGCTTGGGCGCGTCGACGAGGTCGATCATCTGCTGCAGCCGCACCAGGTTCACCGGGCCATGCACCCGGTACAACGCCGCCTCCGGCAGCGCAAACTGCTTGAGCAGGAAAGCCGACAGGAACTCCGAGCAACCGGCCGAGACTTCCAGCCGCACGGCCTGGCCGTAGTGCCGCTGCTGCAGGCCCAGCCGCAACGCCGTTCGCAGGTTGCGCACGTCCTCCTCGTCCACCGCCAGGTCCGAATGGCGGGTGACGCGGAACTGCGAGAACTGCCCGACCTCGCGCCCTGGAAACAGCAGGTCCAGGTGCGCGCGGATCACGCTGGAGAGCGAAACGAGCAGCGTCCGCTTGCCCGACACCCTGGCCGGCATCGGGATCAGCCGTGGCAGCACGCGCGGGACCTTGACGATGGCAATCTCGTTCTCGCGGCCAAACGCGTCCTTGCCCGAGAGACGCACGATGAAGTTGAGCGACTTGTTGGCCACCTGCGGAAACGGATGCGCGGGATCCAGCCCCACCGGGATCAGCAAGGGCCGCACCTCGCGCTCGAAGTACTCGTGCACCCAGGCCTTCTGCTCGGCATTGCGGTCGCCATGGGAGACGATCTCGATGCCCTGCTTCGCGAAAGCCGGCATCAGCTCGTCGTTGTAGAGCGCGTATTGCCGCTCCACCAGGCGGTGGGCGGCGGTGGAAATCGCCTCGTGGCTTCGCACGGAGTACGCGCCCTTGTGGTCGCCGGCGGCCGCGGCGATCAGGTGGTTGACCGACCGCACCTCGAAGAATTCGTCGAGATTCGACGAGACGATCGTCAGGAACCGCAACCGCTCGAGCAGGGGCACCCCCGGGCGGTGCGCCCAGTCGAGCACCCTTTCGTTGAAGGCGAGGATGCTGTGGTCACGGTCGAGAAAAGGAACCACTGGCGTGGCGGCATCGCACATCAAGATGTCAGAACAGTGACTGTAGCGTGACAGTGTTCACCGCGAGGATGACAGTTTCGTGACAGGCCCGGGCGCAACGGCGTCGCCCAGCAGCGCACCCCGCGCCGGCACCAGATGCCGGGCGAAGAGCGCCGTCGCGTGCTCCCAGCTGAAATCCAGCGCCCGTTCGCGCGCGTCGTGCCGCGGCGTGGTCAAGGCCTCGAAACAGGCCTTTTGCAAATCGTGGTCCATCGCGCCGCCCAGCCGGCCCGGGCCGCTGCGCCGCTCACGGCCCAGCACTTCCAGGGGCCCATCCACCGGAAACGCGGCCACGGGTGTGCCGCAGGCCAGCGCTTCGACCATGACCAGGCCGAACGTGTCGGCATGGCTGGGAAACACCAGCAGGTCGGCCGAACCGTAGAGCTTGGCGAGTTCGTCGCGCGGCAGCAGGCCCACCCAGCGGATGTGCGGATAGCGCTGCTTCAGGTCCGCCTCCACCGGCCCGACGCCGCAAACGACCTTGCTGCCGGGAAAAGGCATCTTCAGGAAGGTCTCGATGTTCTTCTCGTAAGACACCCGTCCGACGAACAAGGCCAGCGGCCGCGGCAGCCCCGCCAGCCCGGCGTAGTCGATCGGCACCGGCTGGTACTTGAAGAGATCCGTGTCCACGCCATGGGTCCAGGGGCGCAGATTGCGGAAGCCGCGCGCTTCCAGCATGGCCAGCACGCTGGGTGTGGGCACCATGACGCCGGACGACGGCGCGTGGAAGTGGCGGAACAAGGCATAGCCCCAGTTGACCGGAACGCGGATCGCCGCGTGCGCGATCTCGGGAAACTTGGTGTGGAACGCCGTCGTGAACGCCAGCCGGTTGCGCAGGCAGTAGCGGCGCGCGGCCCAGCCGAGGGGACCTTCGGTGGCGATGTGGATGGCGTCCGGCCGGAAGGCGTCCAGCCGTTCGGTCACACCGCGTCTCGGGGCGACGGCCAGGTCGATGCCCTTGTAGCCCGGGCAGGGCCGCGTGCGGAACTGGCCCGGCTGGATCACTTCGACCGTGTGTCCGCCGGCGCCCAGATGGCGCACCAGTTCCACCAGCGTCGTCACGACGCCATTGACCTGGGGCAGCCAGGCGTCGGTCACCAATGCGATCTTCATGCAGTCTCCGTCGTGATGTGTTCGTGCTCCGCGCGCTGGCCAGGCTGCGCGCCGGCCCAGTGCAGCAGTTCGAGCCGGCCGTCGAAGTGTTCGACCAGCGCAGTGCGGCTCTCCACCCAGTCGCCGTCGTTGCAATACAGGACGCCGTCGATCATCCGCATCTCGGCGCGATGGATGTGGCCGCAGACGACGCCATCGTGCCCCCTGCGCTTCGCCTCCTTCGCGACGGCCGCCTCGAAGTCCGTCACGTAGTTCAGCGCCTTCTTGACCTTGTGCTTCAGGTAGGCCGAAAGCGACCAGTAAGGCAGGCCGAGCCGGCCGCGCAGGTGGTTCAGGTGGCGGTTCAGCCGCAGGGTGAATTCATAGAGGTTGTCGCCCACGTAGGCCAGCCATTTGGCGCACTGCACGACCGCGTCGAAATAGTCGCCATGCACGACCCAGAGTTTCTGGCCCGACGCGGTCACGTGCACGGCTTCCTCCAGCACCTCGATGCCACCGAAATGCTGGTTCACGAACTGGCGCGCGAATTCGTCGTGGTTGCCCGGGACGAAGATCACGCGGCAGCCCTTGCGGGCCCGGCGCAGCAGCTTTTGCACCACGTCGTTGTGCGACTGCGGCCAGTACCAGCGCTTGCGCAGCTGCCAGCCGTCCACGATGTCCCCCACCAGGTAGAGGTGGTCGCTCGGGTGCGTCTTCAGGAAGTCGAGTAGCGGCTCCGCCTGGCAGCCCGGCGTGCCCAGGTGCAGGTCGGAGATGAAGATGCTGCGGTAGCGGCGGCCCGGCGCGTCGTCGTCGCGTTCGTTTGCCGGGGGGGCGGTCCAGCTGGGGAGCATGGGCCCG
Source organism: Caenimonas sedimenti (assembly GCF_007833165.1). GTDB lineage: Bacteria > Pseudomonadota > Gammaproteobacteria > Burkholderiales > Burkholderiaceae_C > Ramlibacter > Ramlibacter sedimenti. The sequence continues at coordinate 206,090 of NZ_VOBQ01000005.1, forward strand.
AAGGCGTCGAACGCGGTGCGCATCCTCAAGATCCCAGGAAGTGCTTGCGATAGCGGGGCGGCATGTCCTGGATCCGCATCATCATCGGCAGGTCCGCCGTGTTGAAGTCGGGGTCCCAGGACGGCGGCCCCAGCACCTTGGCACCCAGCCGCAGGTAGCCCTTGATCAGCGCCGGCGGCTCCACGGGCAAGTCACTGGCGAGTTCAGCCACGGGCAGCGGCAGGCGCGGCATCACCTGGTGCTCGATCGCGGCCAGGTGCGTCCGCGCGACCTGTTGCCAGATGCTCGCGGCAACGTCGCCGCTCACCACGCCGTTGTGCAGCATCGGGATGCTCGCGCAGCCGATCATCGTGTCCAGGTTGTTGCGCACCATGAACTCCGCGAGCGCACCCCACAACGCGAGGATGACGCCGCCGTGGCGATGCCCCGGATGCACGCAGCTGCGCCCGAGTTCGACCATGCGTTCCCGCAGGCCGCGCAGGCGCACCAGGTCGAACTCCGTGTCGCTGTAGAAGCTGCCGGCGCGCCGGGCCTGCGTGGGTGTCAGCACGCGGTAGGTGCCGATGACCTGGCGCGTGGCGCTGTCACGAACGAGCAGGTGTTCACAGTAGTCATCGAACAGGTCGATGTCGTGGCCGGCCAGCGGCGTATCGATGCGCGCGCCCATCTCGCCGACGAAGACGTCGTGCCTCAGGCGCTGCGCTTCGCGGACTTCGCCCGCATCGCCCGCCCAGCCGACCGTGATGCCGCTTGCGCCCTCCACCATTGGCGAAGAAGGTCGATGAACCGACCCCCGAGGGAGAGACACGGGCGAGAGCGGAAAGGTCGGGTTCGGCAGTTCGTTCATGCAGGCTCCTTCGACATGGGAGGGAGTGTGGAAAACCACAGTGACGCGGTTGTGAAACTTTCGTGGCGGTTCCGTGACCGCCGCTGCCACACGCCTGACTCGGTGCGGCTGTCGAATGACCGGATGTACAAAGGCGAGAGATTCAACGCATGGGCCCACCTGGTGGGCCTGCTCCTGACCCTGGGCTTCCTCGTCCATGCGGGCGCGGCGGCAAGCCAGGCCGACCGGGTTTCGGCACTCGGGGTCCTGGTGTTCCTCGCGACGGCGGGCGCCGCGTATTTCGCGTCCATCCTCGCGCACAGCACGCGCGGAGAAGCACAGCGCCGGTGGGTGAAACTGGACCACTGCGCGATCTTCCTGTTGATCGCGGGCAGCCTCACGCCATTCGCGCTCAGCGCGCCGCGGCAAGCCGAAAATCTCGTCGCCATGGGGCTGGTGTGGGCCCTCGCCGGCATCGCATTCATGCGGCAGCTTCGCGCGCCGGCCGCATCCCCGGCGGTCCCGCACTACCTCTTGCTGGGCTGGTGCGCCGTGCTCGCGGCTGCGCCGGTCGCGATGCGCCTGAGCGGTCCGGCCCTGGACTGGTTGCTGGCAGGTGCCGCTTTCTACAGCGTGGGAACGGTGTTCTACCGCAACCCCCGCGGCTGGGCGCATGCGCACGGCGTCTGGCATCTCTTTGTGGTGGCAGGCACCAGCAGCCACTACGCCGCCGTGTGCCACCTCGCCTGAGCCTCACATCGCCGAGCGCGCCGCCACGCCGGTGGCCGGGAAATCCGTGAAGACACCATCCACGCCCAGGCGCAGGTAGTACTCCATTTCCTTCTGCGGATCGGCGAAGCCATAGCCGCTGGCATCGTTGCGGAAGGTCCAGGTGTGGACGCGCAGGCCCTTCTGGTGCGCCAGCTCGATCACGCCGGTGCTGCCGTCGACCCGCCGGTCGTTGATCGTCAGCGTGGTGTTGCCGGTGCGCTCGACACCGTCGTTCACGGTCTTGACCAGGTACGGCTTCCAAGGGCCCACGGCGTCCGCGTAGGTCTTGACGAAGTCGAGGCCGGTGGACGTGAGCAGGTCGGCGAAAGTGCGCGGGTCACCCTTGACCACGAAGTCGTAGGGCTGGCGGTACGGCGCCACCAGGGACATGCTGCCGTCGTTGTTGACGTCGTCCGCATCGATCAGTTGCACCAGCTTGATGTTGGTCTTCGTGTTCAGGTACTGCAGGTTGGAGACCTCGAAGGACTGGATGAAGACCGGTGCGTCGGCGGAGTTGCCGTAGGCGGCGTGCAGCGCCGCGACCAGCTTGTCCTCGAACACGTTGGCGCCGAAGCCCAGGCCGGCCGCATGGAATGTCGAATGCTTGATCTCGGGGTAGATGCCGATGGCGCGGCCCTTGGCGCTCTCGGTCTTGGCGAGCTGGATGACTTCATCGAGCGTGGGGATCGCGAACTGGCCGTCGAACGCCTTGGAGCGTGCGGCGTTCGACTGGACGGCACGCAGCGTCTTGATCTCGGCCAAAGTGAAGTCGCTGGCGAAGTAGGCGGTGGTGGCCACGCCGTCCATGGTCCGGGTGGTCTTCCGGCTGGCCGGGAACTTCGCGGCGACGTCGGTCGTGCCATCCAGCATCGGCTCATGCCGCGCGATCAGCACGCCGTCCTTGGTGAGGACCAGGTCAGGTTCGATGTAGTCGGCACCCTGGCTGATCGCGAGGGCATAGGCTTCCAGGGTGTGCTCGGGCCGCTCGCCCGAGGCGCCGCGATGGCCGATGACGAGCGGCCGGGCGCCGTCCAGGGTTTTGTAGCCGTTGTCGCTGCCGCCGCAGGCCTGGAGCAGCGCGAGGGCTGCCGTGACGAAGAGGATCCGGATGTTCATGCTGTTGGAGTTGTGGCGCCCGCGCGCTGCGGGCGCCCCCCACAGGCGGCAGTGGGGGAAGGTGCTATGACAC
>NZ_VOBQ01000006.1 GCF_007833165.1 Caenimonas sedimenti
GTGCGTTGGGGGCGCGGTTGTTGTGTGGGGGGGGGGGGGGGGGCCCCGGGCGCGCCGCCCCCCCCACTCTGGCTGCATTGCGTGAAGGTCCTATGACACCCGCGTCTTCCAGTCCGCCACCAGTCCGGCCAGCCAGCCCGGATCGTCCAGCGCCAGGTCGTGGCCGGCGGCCGGGTGGACACGCAAGGGTGCGCCCCAGTGCCTCGCCATCGCCCGGGAGCACTCGACCGAGACCAGCCGGTCGCGCTCCGACGCCACCAGCAACAGTGGCACGCCTGGCGCCGCGGCCGGCGCGCGGAACAGCGCGGCCGCCTTCAGCTGGCGCAAGGCGTTCCCGCGCGAGACGGGCGCCTCGAGCGCGTAAGCGGTCCATGCCTGCTGCGTTCCTTCGGCCAGCGGAAGATTGCTGGTCAGTCGCAGGATGGCGCGTTCGCGGTCGATGGCCGCGCGCCCAGGTGCCAGCAACCGCAACAGCGTGGCGTAGCTGGCGGGGCGCAGGCGCCGCCAGAAGGGCGAGAAGCGGCCAAGGCTGCTGTTGATCAGCACGCAGCCGCGCACTTCCTCCCGATGCTCCAGCGCCCATTGCAAGGCGACCATGCCTCCCAGCGAAAGGGCGACCAGCGCATAGGGAGGTGTGTGGGGGACGCCCGCGAGGGTCCTCCGCGCTGCTGCGACCATGTCTTCCACACGAGCCGGACTGCGCTCCCGCCACAACGCCCCGTTGCCGGGCAGGTCCAGCGCCACCACGGTGTCCCCCGCCGGCAGCGCGCACCGCAATTTGTCCGGAAAGCCGCCCCAATGCCGCGCCTCGCGTGCGAGACCGCGCAACAACACCCAGGTCGTCATGGCTGCACCCCGTCGTACCAGCGCGCCATGGCTTGCCGGCGGTGTTCTTCGCGCCGCGCGCCCGCGGGCAGCCAGAGCGAGTGGCCTGCCGCCGCACGCAACACGAAATCGAGCAGCGGCAAGTGCCGGCGCAGCACGCGTTGCTCGCGGTGGGCGATCAGCGGGTTGAAGATGCCGTGGCGCGAGAACAGCTGGCGCGGGTTCTTCTTGACCCAGGTCCAAGAACCCATCTCCAGCGTCAGCGGCAGGAACACGCCCGGCCCGCGCGCGGGAGCGCGCAGCACGAGGTGGTCCCACAGGTCGCCATGCGTGAGGTACTGGCGGCTCTGGGGCTCGAAGACGTAGGGATGATGGGTGTGGCTCTGGTCGAAGATCCCATGCAGCGCGTGCAGCTCCGGCAACTGCTCGAAGGGCGCGCGCCGGTGGGCGAAGGGAAACCACAGGCGGTCGAGCATGCCGAAGCCCGAGTGGCAGTCCAGGGCCAGGCTGAAGGGCCGGCCGAGCAGTTCCCGCTCGACCCGGGCGCACAGCGCAGCGCTTTCCGGCTCCATGGCTGCCCCGGGCACGCCGCGATACCACGGCAGCCCCGCGCTGAGGCGCTGTCCCCCGACGAGAAACGGCACGGGATGCAGGGCGTCCACCGGCGAATTGCGCATCAGGTCCACGCCGGCCGGGTTGGCGCGTGTGCCGCGCGCCATGCCGCCCGGATTGACGAGCGGCATGAAAAGCAGGCGGACCTGATCGAGCATCTGGCGCAGCGATGCGTCCCAGGCCATCCGCATGACCAGGTTGTGCAGGAAGGCGATGACGACGCGCGCCCCGATGCGCTCGAGCCCGTGCACGCCGCCGAAGTAGCCCACCGCCGGCAGCGAACGGTCGGGGTTGCCGAGCGTGATCGCATAGATGGGCAGCACGCGCTTTCCGTGCCGTGCTTCGCAAGCGACCTCGCACTCCACACCGGCGCCGGCCATCTCCACGATGCGTTCCAGCTCTTGCAGTTCAGGCAGCGGCGCGGTCTCCATGGATGCGCGAGCTTAGTGGATGCGGCCGTCATGAAAGCGCCACATGCGGGCGCTAGCGTGGCTCCTCAGCCAGGAGTATTTTCATGCATCACTTGCCCCTGATCGCCGCCGCCCTCCTGCGCGGCCTCGGCGAGTTCGCGAAGCTGCAACGCTGGCGCCTGCGCGAGCGCTGGCACGCGCACCGCTAGCCAAAGGTTGTCGTCACACAGACGTCACACGAAAGCCACGCCACTGTCACGCGGTGTTTCTACCCTGCCGGGTTGTTCCGACGACAACCCCAGAAAGGCAAGAAACCTCCATGAATGCATCGACGAAGGCCGAGCAGGTCGCCCTGCTCTCCCACGACGACGAAGACTGCAACCGCTCCGGCAACCCTTCGCTGATGGACATCCTCGACGCGCGCCTCTCGCGCCGCAATGTCCTGCGCGTCGGCCTCGGCACCGCCGGCGCCGCCGTCCTGGGCACCGTGTCCGCCTGCGGCGGCAGCGACAGCTCGCCGATCACGCTGGCCCCGTTCACCGCCGTCGCGAAGAGCGTCGCCGATATGGTCTCGGTGCCCGCGGGCTACACGGCGACGGTGCTGTACGCCCTGGGCGACCCGCTCACTGCCGCCACGCCCGATTTCAGGAATGATGGAACCGACACGGGCTACGAGAACCGCGCGGGCGACCACCATGACGGCATGGAGTACTTCGGCCTCAACGCAGCAGGCACCGCGCGCGATGTGGCCGGCTCCGAGCGTGGCATCCTGGCGATGAACCACGAAGCGCTGACCGACCAGTATCTGCATGCAGCCGGCGTCACCGCCAATCCGCGGCCCGCGTCCGAAGCCGACAAGGAAATCCCCGCGCACGGCCTGTCCTTCGTCGAGGTGCGCAAGCAAGGCGGCAAGTTCACCTATGTGCGGGATTCGGCATACAACCGCCGCGTGACGCCGCTCACCCCGATGCAGATCAACGGGCCCGCCCGCGGCAACGCGCTGATGAAGACGAAGTTCTCCCCTTCGGGCAACGACTGCCGCGGGACCATCAATGACTGCGGCACCGGGTACACGCCGTGGGGGACCTTCCTCACGGGCGAGGAAAACTGGGCCGGCTATTTCACCCGCTCCGCCTCCGACGATGCCGCGCGCGGCGGCGCCACGGCGAAGAGCGTGGTCTCGCTGGTCCGCAACGGCCGCCCGCAGGGTGCGGCCAGCCGCCACGGCTGGGAAACCGCCGGCAGCGCGGACCAGTATGCCCGCTGGAACATCAGCCAGACGGGCACCTCCACCGATGGGACGGACGACTACCGCAACGAGCTCAACACCTTCGGCTACATCGTCGAAGCCGACGTCTACGACAAGACCCAGGCCCTTCGCAAGCGCACGGCGCTCGGCCGGTTCGCGCATGAAAGCGCCGCGTTCAGCCGCGCGACGGCCGGCAAGCCGCTGGCGGTGTACATGGGGGACGATTCGCGCGGCGAATACATGTACAAATTCGTGTCCGCCGCCTCCTGGGCGGCCGCGGACGCCAACCCGGCGAACCGCATCACCACGGGCGACAAGTACCTGGACAGCGGCAAGCTGTACGTCGCCAAGTACAACGCTGACGGCACGGGCCAGTGGCTGGAGTTGAACATCGCCAGCTCCGCCATCGCGAACTTCGCCGGCTACAAGTTCGCCGACCAGGCCGACGTGGTGGTGAACGCGCGCCTGGCCGCCGATGCCCTGGGCGCGACGAAAATGGACCGTCCCGAATGGACGGCCGTCAACCCGAGGAACGGCGAGATCTACTGCGCGCTGACCAACAACAGCAATCGCAAGGTCGAGCCGTCCGGCTCCTCCCAGCAGGCCGTGGACGCCGCGAACCCGCGTGCCTACACCGACGCCCCGACGGCCGCGAGCGCCCCAGGCAACGTCAACGGGCACATCATCCGCATGCGCGAGGCCGGCGACGAGCCGGGCGCGACCAGTTTCACCTGGGACGTGTACCTGTACGGCGCCCAGTCAGACGTCGATGCGCTGAAGGTCAACCTGTCCGGCCTGACCGCCGACCAGGACTTCTCCAGCCCCGACGGCATGTGGTTCAGTTCCAAGACCGGGCTGATCTACGTCCAGACCGACGACGGCGCCTATACCGATGTCACCAACTGCATGATGCTGGTGGGCGTGCCCGGCCGCGTCGGCGACGGCACGGTGCAGAACCTGGAATACACCAAGGCGGACGGCAGCAAGCTCACGGTGCCCGCGCGCGTGGGCGCGAAGCCAACGAACGCCACGCTGCGGCGCTTCCTGGTCGGCCCGAAGGACAGCGAAATCACGGGGATCACCGAAACGCCCGACGGCAAGACGATCTTCGTCAACATCCAGCACCCGGGCGAGACGATCAGCAAGGCCAACGTGACGGACCCTTCGAAGTTCGTGAGCCACTGGCCCGGCAACGCCGGCTACGGGGCGGGCGGCGCAAACGCCCGTCCGCGTTCGGCCACGATCGTCATCACCCGCAACGACGGCGGTCGCATCGCAGCCGACGGTGACGAGGTGCTCAACAGCTACTAGAAGAACACCACTCGCGCATTGCGCGTTCGGCCCCGCTCCACCCAGGCGCGGGGTCGTTGGACATGGGTTTTCCTCGCCTGCACTCCAGGCAAGCGGCGATTGTGACCGGGAAAAAGACAGTCCGGCGCCGCGGCGCGACGGTCAGAACCGCATGCCGGCCTGGAAGCGGAGCATGTCGGGGCTGCCCGCCGGACCGGTGCGGGTGTCGTACGAGAGCCGCAGGTAGGTGTGCGTCCAGTCGTACCGAACGGCCAGGCCGAGCCGTTCCTGGCCGAGCTGGCGAGTGACGTGCATGGAAAGCGCCTGGCCATCGCCAAACCGGTAGCCGCCGCCCACGCTGACCGTGTCGCTGGCCAGGCTGCGGCCCACGTTCACGCGGGCGAACCATTGAGCACCCGCTTGCAGCGAGAGGCCCGCGCCGGTGTCGCTGCTGGCCGTGGACAGGTGCAGTCCGCCGACACTCATGAGACCGAGCCGCGGAGCGAGGTCCGGGTCGCCGGCGCTCGCCCAGGTGGGCTTGGTCAGCATGTAATTGGGCGCGAATTCCTGCGCGCCGGCCGCCGGCGCGGCCAGCAAGGCGGCAGCCAACAAAGGCGTTCCGGCAAGAATCTGGAAGGCGCGACGCATGGGTTCCACTGTAGACCCAGCAGGGGATTTCTGCACAGCCCAGGGTCTTTGTGTGGCCCGCGCGCCACGACGGATCACACGGGCTGGAGGGGCCTGTGTGGCACCGGCGGCAGGTGCACCAGGATGGTGTCTCCCGCGCGCACCGGGCCAGGCCGCGTGACCACGGCCATGACGCCGGCTTTGCGAATCAAGGCCCCGTCCCCGGCGCGGTCCAGCACGGCCGCCGTCAGGCCTGGCTGGAACCGGTCGATCTGGGAACACGGGTTGCGCAAGCCGGTTACCTCCACCTCGGCGCCGTCCCCGAACCGTAGCCGGCTCCCCGTGGGCAGATCCAGCAGCGCGACGCCGCGCGTGGTGATGTTCTCGCCCAGGTCCCCTGGGAACACCGGGTGGTCGCGGCCCACCAGTTCGTCGAACAGTTCGGCATGGAGCAGATGCACCTGCCGCAGGTTCGGTTGGCTCGGATCGCGCGCGACGCGCGAGCGGTGCTTGACGGTGGCGCCCGCGTGGGCGTCGCCCGCCACCCCCTGGCCGACGACCAGGACGATCTCGTCCTCGGCGTACTTGCTGAAGCTGTGGCTCGCGCTGCGATGGACGGCGACGACCTGACCCACGATCAGCCGGCGCGCACCACTTCCGCGAGGCGCTCGGCTCCCTGGCGGGCCACGCCCTCGTCGCTGGCCTCCACCATCACGCGCAGGACCGGCTCGGTGCCGCTGGCGCGGATCAGGACCCGGCCGGATCCGTTCAATTCATGTTGCAGCTTCTCGGTTTCGCTCGCCAGGTTCAGGTTCTTGCGCCAGTCCTGGCCGGCCTGCAGCCGCACGTTGATCAGCGTCTGCGGAAAGAGGCGCACGCCCTCCAGGAGCTCCGCCAGCGTCTTGCCGGAGCGAACCGCGGTCTGCAGCACTTGCAGCGCGCTGATCAGGCCGTCGCCCGTGGTGTGCTTGTCCAGGCAAAGCAGGTGCCCCGAGCCCTCGCCGCCCAGCAGCCAGCCGCGCTTCTCGAGTTCCTCCAGCACGTAGCGGTCGCCGACCTTGGCGCGGATGAATTCCACGCCGTGCTTCCGGAGCGCCAGCTCGACCGCCATGTTGGTCATCAGCGTGCCGACGGCACCCGGCACTTTCTCGCCGCGCTGCAGCCGGTCCATGACCATGAGGTAGAGCAGCTCGTCGCCGTTGTAGAGGCGGCCCTGGGCATCGACCACCTGCACGCGATCGGCGTCCCCGTCGAGCGCGATGCCGAAGTCCGCCCTGTTCGCCAGCACGGAACGCACCAGCGCTTCGGGGTGGGTCGCGCCCACCTGGTCGTTGATGTTCAAGCCGTCGGGCGAGCAGCCCATGCAATGGATCTCGGCCCCCAGCTCGTGGAAGACTTTCGGAGCGATGTGGTACGCGGCGCCATGCGCGGCGTCGATCGCGATGCTCATGCCCTTCAGTGTGAGGTCGTTGGCGAAGGTGCTCTTGCAGAATTCGATGTAGCGGCCGGCCGCGTCATCGAGGCGGCGCGCCTTTCCGAGGGTGGCCGAGTCGGCCCACGAGGGCGGCTTCTCGAGCTCGGCCTCGACATCCGCCTCCCATTCGTCAGGCAGCTTGGTGCCTTGCGCGCTGAAGAACTTGATGCCGTTGTCCGGGTAGGCGTTGTGGCTGGCGCTGATCACCGCACCCAGGCTGGCGCGCTGCGCCCGCGTGAGGTAGGCCACGCCCGGCGTCGGCAAGGGGCCGAGCAGCACGACGTCGACGCCCGCGGAATTGAAGCCGGACTCCATCGCGCTTTCGAGCATGTAGCCGGAGATCCGCGTGTCCTTGCCGATCAGCACGGTCGGGCGCTCCTCCGTGCGCTTCAGCACGCGGCCCACCGCATGCGCGAGGCGCAGCACGAAGTCGGGTGTGATGGGGGCCTGGCCCACCGTGCCGCGGATGCCGTCGGTGCCGAAATACGTCCTGCTCATGATGTCTCTTCCCTGGGTCTCTCTCAAGATTGCGCGACGGTCGCGGCCCAGACCTGGAGTGCCGCCACCGTCTCACGCACGTCATGGACGCGCACGATGCGCGCGCCCCGCTCCACTGCCAGCACCGCGGCCGCCACGCTGGCCGCCGTGCGCTCGTTGACCGGTTGCCCGGTCACCGCGCCCAGCGACGACTTGCGCGACCAGCCGGCCACGAGCGGCCGCCCGTCCGCCAGCAGCTCCGACTGGCGCGCCAGCAGCGCGAAATTCTGCTCGACCGTCTTGCCGAAACCGGTGCCGGCGTCCCAGACGATGCGCTCTTCCGCGATGCTGCGCGCCACCAGCGCGGCGCTGCGCGAGCGCAGGAATGCCAGCACTTGTGGCACTGCATCGCCCTCCATCGGGCGGCGCTGCATCGTCTCGGGTTCGCCGTGCATGTGCATCAGGCAAACCCCGCAAGACGGATGCGCGGCGATCGCGTCCACCGCACCCGGCTGCCGCAGCGCCCAGATGTCGTTGATGATGTCGCAGCCCAGGTCCAGCGCTTCGCGCATCAGTTCCGGCTTGTACGTGTCGACCGAGACGGGCACGCCGAGCAGTACGGCCTCACGCAGCACGGGCAGCACGCGCGCGCGCTCCTCGTCCAGCGGGACCGGCGGCGTCCCCGGGCGGCTCGATTCGCCGCCGATGTCCAGGATGTGTGCGCCTTCCACCAGCAGCTTTTCGCAGTGCGCCACCGCGGTGCGCGTGCTGGCGAAATAGCGCCCGCCGTCCGAGAAGGAATCGGGCGTGACGTTGACGATCCCCATCACCTTCGGACGGTCCAGGGCGATCTCGAAACGCGAAGTCAGCCAGCGCATGGACGGGATTGTGCGCCAGCGCGATCAGGCAAAAGGGGGCCAAAGGCCCCCTTTTTCAGCACATTGACCAAAGTTTACGCGGCGTTCGGAGCGGGATCCGGGCCGACCGTGGGGCCGCCGGAGCCGGTATTGCCGGGACGCGGCGTGAAGTCCTTGGGCGGGCGCGGCTCCTTGCCGGCCATGATGTCGTCGAGCTGCTCGGCGTCGATGGTTTCCCACTCGAGCAGCGCCTTGGCCATGGCGTGCATCTTGTCGCTGTGCGTCTCGATCAGCTTGCGGGCCAGGCCGTACTGCTCGTCGATGATGCGGCGGACTTCGGCGTCGACCTTCTGCATGGTCGATTCGGAGATGTTGGTGGTCTTGGTCACCGAGCGGCCGAGGAACACTTCGCCCTCGTTCTCGGCGTAGACCATCGGGCCCAGCGCGTCGGTCATGCCGTAGCGCATGACCATGTCGCGCGCCAGGTGGGTGGCGCGTTCGAAGTCGTTGCTGGCGCCGGTGGTCATCTGGTTCATGAACACTTCTTCGGCGATCCGGCCGCCGAACAGCATGGCGATCTGGTTCAGCATGAACTCCTTGTCGTAGGAGTAGCGGTCCCGCTCGGGCAGGCTCATGGTCACGCCCAGGGCGCGGCCGCGCGGAATGATCGTGACCTTGTGCACCGGGTCGCACTTGGGCAGCATCTTGCCGATGAGCGCGTGGCCGGCCTCGTGGTAGGCGGTGTTGCGGCGCTCTTCCTCGGGCATGACCATGGACTTGCGCTCCGGGCCCATGATGATCTTGTCCTTGGCCTTCTCGAAGTCCTGCATCTCCACCACGCGGGCGTTGCGGCGCGCAGCCATCAACGCGGCTTCGTTGCAGAGGTTGGCTAGGTCGGCGCCCGACATGCCGGGGGTGCCACGGGCGATGATCGCCGCGTTCACGTCCTGACCGATCGGCACCTTGCGCATGTGCACATTGAGGATCTGCTCGCGGCCGCGGATGTCCGGCAGCGTCACGTAGACCTGGCGGTCGAAGCGGCCCGGGCGCAGCAGCGCCGCATCGAGGATGTCCGGCCGGTTGGTGGCGGCGATGACGATGACCCCGAGATTCGTCTCGAAGCCGTCCATCTCCACCAGCATCTGGTTCAGGGTCTGCTCGCGCTCGTCGTTGCCGCCGCCGAGACCGGCGCCGCGCTGGCGGCCGACCGCGTCGATTTCATCGATGAAGATGATGCAGGGCGCGTTCTTCTTGGCGTTCTCGAACATGTCGCGCACGCGGGCCGCGCCCACGCCGACGAACATCTCGACGAAGTCGGAACCGGAAATCGAGAAGAACGGGACTTTCGCCTCACCCGCGATGGCTTTCGCCAACAGGGTCTTGCCGGTGCCGGGGGGCCCGACCAGCAGCAGGCCGCGGGGGATGCGGCCGCCGAGCTTCTGGAACTTCTGCGGGTCTTTCAGGAAGTCGACGACTTCCTTCACTTCTTCCTTGGCTTCGTCGCAACCCGCGACGTCGGAGAAGGTGATCTGGTTGCTGGATTCGTCCAGCATGCGCGCCTTGCTCTTGCCGAAGCTGAAGGCGCCGCCCTTGCCGCCGCCCTGCATCTGGCGCATGAAGTAGATCCAGACGCCGATCAGCAGCAGCATCGGGCCCCAGCTGACCAGCAGGGTCATGAGCAGCGAGCCCTCTTCGCGCGGCTTGACATCGAATTTGACGTTGTTGCTGATGAGGTCGCCGACCAGGCCGCGGTCGAGGTAGGTCGCGGTGGTGCGCACCTTGCGGTCGTCCTGGGTCATCGCCACGATCTCGGTGCCACCCTGGCCTTCCTGGATGATGGCGTTCTTGATCTGCTTGTTGCGGACCTGCTCGAGGAAGTCGGAGTACCCGACGACTTGGGCTCCCGCCGCGCCCCGGGTGTCGAATTGCTTGAATACGGTGAAAAGGACCAGGGCGATCACCAGCCACACGGCGATCTTCGAGAACCACTGATTGTTCAACTGTGTCTCCGGATACGGTACAGGCCCATCCTGGGCTACTTGCTGCCCATTCTAGGGGTTTCAAGGTACGGAATGATGGTTTTTCGCTACGCATTCCATAGGGAACACGGACAGCGCCGCGAAGGACAAACGCCCGTCAACGCGCGGTCTTCAGCCCCAAACCCACCAGGAAGGTCTCCGACGACTTGTCGCGGGAGGCCTTGGGTTTCAGAGTCTTCACCACCCGGAAGGTTTCACGGAAGCGCTTGACGGACTCGTCATAGCCCCCGCCGTGGAATACTTTGCACACCAGGGCGCCTTCGGGCTTGAGGTGAGCCTGGGCGAATTCGACGGCGAGTTCGATCAGGTGCGCGATGCGCGCGCCATCCGCCGAGGCGATGCCCGACAGGTTGGGCGCCATGTCCGACACCACGGCATCCACCTGGCGGCCGGCCAGTGCGGTTTCAAGCTGGGCGGCCACCTCCGCCTCGCGGAAATCGCCCTGGATGAAGGTGACGCCCTCCACCGGGTCCATCGGCAACAGGTCGAGCGCAAGGATGCTGCCGTTCAGCGCGCCGGCCGCCGCGCCGTCGGGCGAGAGCTTGCGCCGCACATACTGGCTCCAGGCACCCGGCGCCGAGCCCAGGTCGACCACGACGTCGCCAGGCCGGATCAGGCCCAGGGTTTCGTCGATTTCCTTCAGCTTGTAGGCCGCACGCGCCCGGAAACCCTCCTTCTGGGCGAGCTTCACATAGGTGTCGTTGACATGGTCGTTCAACCACGCCTTGTTCACCTTCTTGCTCTGGGTCCGGGTTTTCATCGTTGCCTCGATAATAGGGCCATGCCCGCCATCCAACTGACCATCCAGGAGCGCAAGGCGCACCGCGCCGAAGCCCACCACCTCTCGCCCGTGGTCATGATCGGCAACGACGGCCTCACGCCCGCCATCAAGAAGGAAGCCGACGCCGCGCTCAACGCCCACGGGCTGATCAAGATCCGCGTGCTCGGCGAGGACCGCGCGCAGCGCGAGGCCATCTACCTCGAACTCGCCGACAGCCTGGGCGCGGCGCCCATCCAGCACATCGGCAAGCTGCTGGTACTTTGGCGGCCCAAGCCCGCGAAAGCCAAGGCCGAAGACGAGGACCGCAAGCCCGGCCCAAAGGAATACAAGGTCATCCAGAACAGCAGCCGGGGCGGCCAGCGCCCCGAAGTGAAGCGCGTGCGCGTGCTGGGCAACCAGCGGCTGACGAGCGGCGGCATCGTGAAGAAGGCCAAGCCCAAGCAGCGGTCCGTCAAGAAGGGCCAGGCCGGCTGAACGCGGTCCGCCAGAAGACGACCAGCGCGCAGACCCACTGCCCCAAGTACATCGCGCTGCCGATGGCGTGCCAGCGCGGCAGGTTCTCCCGGGCCATGATGCGGGGGGCGACCGCGAATTCGGCCAGCAGCGCCAACAGCACGCCCGCGATCACGTAAAGCAGCGCGCCGCCCGCCCCGTCCAGGCTGGGCTGGCCCTCCGCATCCCGCGCGCTCACCAGCACCAGCATCCCGCAGGCCAGCGACAGCCATGTCTGGGCCGAAAACAGCCGGGCCGCCATCTGGCCTGCCTGGGCGGGTGTCGCCAGGTTCGCGAACAGCAGGGGAACGACGAGAAAGCCAACCACCGAAAGGCTGCCCCACCACAGGGCGGCGGCCAGCAGGGGGACGCGCGCTTTCCAGCTCAAACGTAGTGAACGGCGACGATCTCGTAGCGGCGCGTGCCGCCGGGCGCCTGCACCTCGGCGGTGTCGCCCTCTTCCTTGCCGATCAACGCGCGCGCGATCGGGCTGGACACATTGATGAGCCCGAGCTTCAAGTCGGCTTCATCCTCGCCGACGATCTGGTACTTGACCTTGTCGCCGCTGTCCTCGTCCTCGAGCTCGACGGTGGCGCCAAACACCACCTTGCCACCCGCATCCAGGCCGGACGGATCGATGATCTGCGCCGCGGCCAGCTTGCCTTCGATCTCCTGGATCCGGCCTTCGATGAAGCCCTGGCGGTCCTTGGCGGCGTCGTACTCGGCGTTTTCGGACAGGTCACCCTGGGCGCGCGCCTCCGCGATCGCCTGGATGACACCGGGCCGGTCCACGGTCTTCAACCGGTGCAGCTCGCTCTTGAGCTTCTCGGCGCCGCGTTTCGTCACTGGAATGGTTGCCATTGCGGCGTCTCCACAAAGGGAAACCGCCGGACGTTGCCGGCCGGCGGTCTGAAAGGGTCAGCGGCAATTATAAGCAGCTGTCCGCCGCGCGGTGCTTCAGACGAGCTGCGCGTGCATCTCCTGCACCGAGATCACGTCGAGGTTCTCCATCGCCTTCATGCCTTCGACGGCCGCTTCGGCGCCGAAGATGGTGGTGAACGTGGTGACGCGGGCCAGCAGCGCCGACGTGCGGATCTGCCGCGAATCGGCGATCGCGTTGCGCCGCTCTTCGACCGTGTTGATCACCAGCGCGATCTCGTTGTTCTTGATCATGTCGACCACGTGCGGCCGTCCTTCCGTCACCTTGTTGACGGTGACGCAGGGGATGCCTGCGGCCGAAATCGCGGCGGCCGTGCCCTTGGTGGCCACGATGTCGAAGCCCAGCGCGGCCAGTTGTCGGGCGACCTCGACGGCGCGCGGCTTGTCGCTGTTCTTGACGGTGAGGAATGCCTTGCCGGAGGTCGGCAGCCTGGTGCCCGCCCCCAGCTGGCTCTTGACGAAGGCTTCCCCGAAGGTCTTGCCCACGCCCATCACCTCGCCGGTGGACTTCATCTCGGGGCCGAGGATGGTGTCCACGCCCGGGAACTTGACGAAGGGGAAGACCGCCTCTTTCACGCTGAAGTACGGCGGGCTCACCTCCTTCAGGATGCCCTGCTCCTCCAGCGACTTGCCCACCATGCAGCGCGCGGCGACCTTCGCCAGCTGAATGCCCGTCGCCTTGCTGACGTAGGGCACGGTGCGCGACGCGCGTGGGTTGACCTCCAGCACGAAGATCACATCCTGCCCGTCCTTCTGCTGGATGGCGAACTGCACGTTCATCAGCCCGATGACGTTGAGCCCCTTGGCCATGGCCGCGGTCTGCCGCTTGAGTTCGTCGATGGTGGTTGCCGAGAGCGAGTAAGGCGGCAGCGAGCAGGCGGAGTCGCCCGAGTGCACGCCGGCCTGTTCGATGTGCTCCATCACGCCGCCGATGAAGACGCGGCCGGTATGGTCGGCGATGCAGTCCACGTCGCATTCGATCGCGTCGTTCAGGAAGCGGTCCAGCAGCACCGGCGAGTCGTTCGACACCTTGACGGCTTCGCGCATGTAGCGCTCGAGGTCACGCTGCTCGTGGACGATCTCCATCGCGCGCCCGCCCAGCACGTAACTGGGGCGAACCACCAGCGGGTAGCCGAGGGCCTGCGCCTTCTCCAGCGCCTCCGGCTCGGTGCGGGCGGTGGCGTTCGGCGGCTGGCGCAGGCCGAGCTCATGCAGCAGCTTCTGGAAGCGCTCGCGGTCCTCGGCGGCGTCGATCATGTCGGGCGACGTGCCGATGATCGGCACGCCCTCGGCCTCCAGGCCCAGCGCCAGCTTCAGCGGCGTCTGCCCGCCGTACTGCACGATCACGCCGGTCGGTTTTTCCTTGTCGACGATCTCCAGCACGTCTTCCAGCGTCAGCGGCTCGAAGTACAGGCGGTCCGAGGTGTCGTAGTCGGTCGACACGGTCTCTGGGTTGCAGTTGACCATGATGGTCTCGTAGCCGTCTTCCCGCAGGGCCAGAGCCGCGTGCACGCAGCAGTAGTCGAACTCGATGCCCTGGCCGATGCGGTTCGGCCCGCCGCCCAGCACCATGATCTTCTTCCGGTTCGTCGGCTCGGACTCGCATTCCGGGACGCCCCCGTAGGTAGCGGCCTCGTAGGTCGAGTACATGTACGCGGTGTCGGTCGCGAACTCCGCCGCGCAGGTGTCCACGCGCTTGTAGACGGGCCGCACATTCAAGGCCTTGCGGGCCTCGCGCACGGCCTTGTCGGTGGTCTTCAGCAGCTTGGCGAGGCGGCGGTCCGAGAAGCCCTTGCGCTTGAGCGCGCGCATGGTGGCCGCGTCGAGCGATGCCAGCGCGCCCTCGCCCTTCTGCGCGACCAGCTTGTCGACGTCGAGCTCGATCTTCACGATCTCCTCGATCTGCACCAGGAACCACTTGTCGATCCTGGTGAGGTCGTACACCTCCTGCACCGACATGCCCTGAGCGAAGGCGTCGCCCACGTACCAGATGCGCTCGGGACCGGGTTCGCCGAGTTCCTTCTCGAGGACCTCGCGGTCCTGCGTCTTTTCGTTCAGCCCGTCCACGCCGACCTCGAGGCCGCGCAAGGCCTTCTGGAAGCTTTCCTGGAACGTGCGGCCCATGGCCATCACTTCGCCCACCGATTTCATCTGGGTGGTGAGGCGGTCGTTCGCGTCCTTGAACTTCTCGAAGGCGAAGCGCGGGATCTTGGTGACGACGTAGTCGATGCTGGGCTCGAACGACGCCGGGGTGGCGCCGCCCGTGATCTCGTTGCGCAGCTCGTCCAGGGTGTAGCCGACGGCCAGCTTGGCCGCGACCTTGGCGATCGGGAAGCCCGTGGCCTTGGACGCCAGTGCGGAGGAGCGCGACACCCGCGGGTTCATCTCGATCACGATCATCCGCCCGTCCTGCGGATTGATCGAGAACTGCACATTGGAGCCGCCAGTGTCGACGCCGATCTCGCGCAGCACCGCCAGCGAGGCGTTGCGCATGATCTGGTATTCCTTGTCGGTCAGCGTCTGCGCCGGCGCGACCGTGATCGAGTCTCCCGTGTGCACGCCCATCGGGTCGAGGTTCTCGATCGAGCAGATGATGATGCAGTTGTCCTTCTTGTCACGGACCACCTCCATCTCGTACTCCTTCCAGCCGAGCAGCGATTCCTCGATCAGCAACTCGCTGGTGGGCGAGGCTTCCAGGCCGCGCTTGCAGATGGTCTCGAACTCCTCCGAGTTGTAGGCGATACCCCCACCGGTGCCGCCCAGCGTGAAGCTGGGACGGATGACGGTGGGAAACCCCAGCGTCTTCTGCACGGTCCAGGCCTCGTCCATGGAATGCGCGATGCCCGATCGCGCCGAGCCCAGGCCGATGCGCGTCATCGCATCCTTGAACTTCAGCCGGTCCTCGGCCTTGTCGATCGATTCCGGCGTGGCGCCGATCAGCTCGACCGGCTTGTTGGTCGCCGCACCCTTGTACTTGTGCAGCACGCCGTTGCGCCAGAGGTCGAGGGCGCAGTTCAGCGCGGTCTGCCCGCCCATGGTCGGCAGGATCGCGTCCGGCTTCTCCTTGGCGATGATCTTCTCCACCGTCTGCCAGGTGATGGGCTCGATGTAGGTGACGTCGGCCGTGGCCGGGTCCGTCATGATCGTCGCCGGGTTGCTGTTGATCAGGATGACCTTGTAGCCCTCCTCCCGCAGCGCCTTGCAGGCCTGGACGCCCGAGTAGTCGAACTCGCAGGCCTGGCCGATGATGATCGGGCCGGCGCCGATGATGAGGATGCTTTGGATGTCGTTGCGCTTGGGCATGATTCTTCGGAAACAGCGGGATCAGTTGGGCGCCAGGCCATCGGCCTGGAGCATGCGAAGGAGGGGCTTGTCGGCGTGGGCGCGGACCATCGTCCAGACCTGCGCGAGTTCGGCGCGGGCCGCTTCACGGCTGCCGGCGAGGGCCAGCGCGACCGCGTGGTCGCAGGTGCAGAAAGCCAGTGAGGTCCAGACCGCGGGCTGGCTGGCAAGCTTGAGGAATTCGGCAACGCCGCGCTGGAGCTCGTCGAGGCCGCCGGGGGCACCGGTGCGCAGGCGCACCAGGCCGTCCACCCAGTGCACGAAGCCCTTGCCGTGCGGCGGCAACAGGCTCGCGTCGAGGGTCTGCATCAACTCTCCCGCCCGTTTGGCGTCGCCGAAACGCGCGTGCGCGAGCGCGAGATCCAGGATCCGCGATGGCTCGGAAGGTGCGTACTCGTACGAAGCCTGCATCAGCCGCACATACCCGTCGCGGTCGCCGGCGGCTGCATGCACCGAGGCCAGCCGGCCTTCATAGACGCCGGGGGTGTCGGCCAGCTTCGCCGGCCAGGCGGCGAGCGCCGCCACAGCGGGCGCCAGACCGTCACGCCGGGCGACGATGCACGCGAGCCGGACGTCCAGGTCGAAATCCATGGTCGGCCGGCTGGCGCTGACAACGCGCAACTTCGCGGCGAGTTCCTGGACGCGGTCCCACTCGCCGATGGAAAAGCTCTTCACGAGTGCCAGGTAGCGGCCGCCGTGGCGGTATTGCCAGATGGCCAGGGCGAAGGGCAGCAGCGCCAGGCCGAGGCCGCTTGCCAGCAGCCACCGGCTGCCGCTGTACGCGCCCCATCCGGCCAGCGCCGCGTCGAAAAGGAGCCAGCCGCGATTGTTGCGGGCTACGTCACCCAGCAGGGGCAGCAGGCCGGGACGGCGCATGGCCGAGATGCTGATGCGGGCGAGCTCGCGCGCCTGGGCCTCGTCGAGGCCCGCGATGTCGCGCGCGTCGGTGGCGAGGGCCGCCTCCTGGTGGAGCACGACGTCGCTCAAGCCCCGCGCCATGAGTTCCTCACGGGCATCCGCGGTGGCTGCGGCCTCGACAAAGCCCTGGACCGCACGGCCCTGGCGGTCCTTCGCGCTGTAAAGCAGATGGGCCATGCTTCTTTCACCAGATCCAGCGATGCACCACGCGCTTCACTTCAGGCCTTCTTGTCCATCAGGCCGGTGAACCGGTCGAACAGGTAGCCGATGTCGTGGGGGCCGGGCGAGGCCTCGGGGTGGCCCTGGAAGCAGAACGCCGGCTGGTCGGTGCGGGCCAGGCCCTGCAGCGTGCCGTCGAACAGGCTCACGTGCGTGGCGCGCAGGTTGGCCGGCAGCGTCTTTTCGTCCACCGCGAAGCCGTGGTTCTGGCTGGTGATGCTCACGCGGCCCGTGTCGAGGTCCTTCACCGGATGGTTCGCGCCGTGGTGGCCGAACTTCATCTTGAAGGTCTTGGCGCCGGAGGCAAGCGCCATGATCTGGTGGCCCAGGCAGATGCCGAAGGTCGGATAGCCCGCTTCGATCAGCTCGCGCGTGGCGGCGATGGCGTAGTCGCAGGGTTCCGGGTCGCCAGGACCGTTGGAGAGGAACACGCCGTCCGGATTGAGCTTCTTCACTTCCGAGGCGGGCGTCTTCGCCGGGACGACCGTGACCTTGCAGCCGCGTTCCGCCAGCATGCGCAGGATGTTCTTCTTCACGCCGTAGTCGAACGCGACCACGTGATATCTGGGATTCTCGAGCTGGCCGTAGCCCGCGCCCAGCTCCCATTCGGTCTGGTCCCAGCCGTAGGACTGGTCCGCCGACACCTCCTGCGCCAGGTCGAGCCCCGCCATCGCTGGGGCTCGCTTGGCGGCCGCCACGGCCTTCTCCACCAGCGCCGGCGTGACTTCCTGGCCGGCCGCCAGTCCCACCAGGCAACCGTTCTGCGCGCCCTTGCTGCGCAGGATGCGGGTGAGCTTGCGGGTGTCGATGTCTGCGATGCCCACCGTCTTCTCGCGCTTCAGGTAGTCCGAGAGCGTGAGGCCGGTGCGGAAGTTGGAGGCGATGAGCGGCAGGTCGCGGATGACCAGGCCCGCCGCGTGCACGCGCGCGGCTTCGACGTCTTCTTCGTTGACGCCGTAGTTGCCGATGTGCGGATAGGTCAGCGTGACGATCTGCTGGCAGTAACTCGGATCGGTCAGGATTTCCTGGTAACCGGTGAGGGCCGTGTTGAACACGACTTCGCCGGTGGTGGTGCCGGCGGCACCGATCGAGTTGCCGAGAAAGACCGTGCCGTCCGCGAGCGCCAGGATGGCGGGCGGGAAAGCGCCCTGAAGCGACGAAAGCACTGGGTTCTCCGTGTGGTTACGGGTACGCCCATTCGCAATCCTGCGGCAATCCTGCGGATGCGGTCGCTAAGGGGGTGGCTGGAATGCGCTAGGCGTACGGGGTTTTGCGGGAAAGCCTCTGATTATAGCCAGCCCAGGTGAATTCTCCCTCGGGCGGCCGGCCAATGTCCCCTGGAACGGGGGCGGAGGCCGGCCTCCATCGCTCACACCGTCACTCGAACCACAGTTTCAACGTCGGCCGGTGGAGCTGCACCCCGTGCGAGCTGTCCAGCATGAACGATGTCTTTCCGGCCACGGTGGGCACCAGCACGAAGCCATGGTTGCTGTTCGGCTCGTCGATCCACCGCTGCACCACCGCCGGGTCCAGGTTCACGCGGCGCGTATCGGCCGCCGCGCTGTTGAAGCCGCTGAGCTGGAAGGTGCGGCCGCTGTTCCAGTCAGCGCCGCCGCTGCCCGGGACGGCCCAGGCGCCGGTGCCGTTGCGGGCGGTCCAGCCGAACCGGGGTGACAGCGGATTCCACGCCGTTTCGAGCACCATGCCATTCAGCGTGTAGCCGCTGGCGCCGAAGGTGAACGTCAGGGCCAGCTCGGCGCGCGTCACGCGCCGCCCGGCCAGGCTGTCGAGGCCAGCGAAGCGCACGAAGCTGCGTGCTTCATAGCCCTGGCTGCCGTCGATGCGGAACGCCCCCGTCTTGCCCACGGGAACCACCACGCCCTTGCCGTAGTTGTACTGCGTGCCCTGGTTGGACACACCGACATCCGTCACGCCCTGGTAGGCGTTCAGGCCCTGCCGCAGCACGAGCTCGTTGCCCACCGGCAGCGGTGCAGGCGCCGGTGCGGGCACCGGGTCGGCCGGTGCCGGCGCGGGGGTCGGCGCGGGTGCCGGAGCAGGCGACGGCGCCGGAGAGGGCGAAGGTGCCGGCGAAGGCGAAGGCGAAGGCGAAGGCGCGGGTGCCGGCGAAGGTGCCGGGGACGGCGGCCCGCCGCCATAGTTCAGCTCGGTGGGCACGTAAACGGCTGGCGGGGGACGGGGCGCCGGCGGCGGGTCGCCCGCGAACACGGGCGGCGGCGCGATGGTGGCCGGCAGAGCGCCAGCCACCTGCACCTCGCCTTGGGCGCCCTGCACATCCAGGCTGCCACCCAGCGCGTGGATGGCGAAGCGGGCCGTGGCCGTGCGCCCGTCGGCCAGCTGGATGCGCGCACCCACCTGCCCTTCGGCATCCGAGCGCGTGGCGCTCAGCACCGCGCCGTTGGTGTCCAGCACGTGCAGGAACACGTTGGCGGTGCCGGTCTGGCTGACCTCGGCACGCCACCAGTCGCGGCTCACCGAGCGGTCGGCGTTCCAGAAGGTGGAGGTCACGACCTCCGCGGCGGCATTGGCCGGGGCGAGCGTCCGCACGCGCAGGCTGTTGCCGTTGTTGCTGACCGCGATCTCGCCGCCGTTGACCGCGGGCATCACCGGCGTGTTCAGCAGCCACGACTGCCGGGTTGGCACGGTGGTCTCCACCCGGTCCAGCACCACGAACGTGCTGGGGCGGATGAAGAGGAACTCCCGCTGCACCTTCTTCACGCGGTCGTTGTGCTTGTTCTGGTAACGCGCGTAGTCGCCATGGCGCCAGCTGTACACGGGCGTGAGGTCGGCCGCGATGTAGCTGTAGCGCGGGTGGTCGGCCAGGGCCATCACGCGGCAGGGGATGGTGTTGGCGCGCATCTCCACCTCGGCGCCGTCGGGCATGTTCAGGCGCAGCAGGTTGTGCAGCGACATGAACTGGTCCACGCCGGACAGTGAGCGCTGGATCGAGTCATAGGCGAGCCAGTCGTTCTTGAAGATCATGAAGCTGCCCTGGTCGGCATGGGCGTGGCTCTCGTCGTAGCGGCCGCACTGGAAGTGACCATAGGTCGCGTCCGTGTTCCAGTCGGAGCGCATCATGAAGTTGCCCGTGCCCTCGCCCCAGTACGAAGTCGCCAGCGCCGAACGGGGGACTTCCGGCGTGGTCTGCGTCCTCGGCAGGCCGTACAGCACGTCGGAGTAGTAGTCGTAGTCGTGGCGCATGCGCGGCACACTCGAATTCATCACCACGCCGCGGGCCACGCCCGCCAGGCGTTCGCCGGGATACAGCGCGATCAGCTGCTGCAGGTAGTCGCGGTTGTAGTCGTGCAGCTCGCCCGTCACGCTGCGGGTGGAGTCGCCCACCACGGCCCGCCGGTCGAGCGTGGGCATGATCGTGTGGATTTCCTGCGCGATGGACGCGAGTGTGTGCGGCGTCTTGTCGGCCAGGCGTTCGCCGGTGGAGCGCTCCCAGGTGTCGTACACCGTCCAGAGCGTGCGCGTCGACACGCCGTAGCCCGTGCCTTCGGTCGATCCGCCACCCTGCACCTTGGCGTTCAACAGCGGGATCAGTTCACGCTCGATCTTCTGGTTGCGGAAGATGTCCAGCCATTCGGGTGCCGACGGGTTGTCTCCATGCGTGGCCAGCCCCAGCTGCATGCCGGCACTGATGAAGTGGCGGTAGTAGTTGTTGGCCGGGTTGTCGGTGGCCCAGCCGCTCCAGCGGTGGGCGCGGTCGCCCCAGCGGCCTTCCATGCCCGTGGTGGCGTTGCCCGGCGCTTTCCAGACGTTCCACATGGCCTGGTTGCCATAGCCGATCCAGCGGGCCTTCTGCTGCCCGGTCAGGCCGTCATACGCCCAGTCGTAGACGCGCGCCAAATTGCCCAGGTACCAGTCGACCTCCAGGTAGCTGTTGCCGTGCACCCGCGGCGCCGAACCAGCGGCGATCAGCGCTTCTTCGTCGGACACGATGCGGTCCATGCGCGCAATGGCCAGGTCGCGGTAGCGCACGTCACCCGACATCTGGAACACCAGTGCCGCGAACCAGGGCGAGAAATTGTAGGGATTGCCTCCGGCCAGCGCGGTGTCCACCAGCGATTTCAGGCGCATGACCTCGGGCGCGGCCCGCGCGTACTTTTCCTGCAGGCAGGCCTTCAGTTCCGCGTTGGCCAGCAGGAGCTTGGGGTGGGCCGTGGCGATCACCGCGGGCGTGCCGGCGGTGCTGCGGGTCACGTCGCAAGCGGCCAGCGGGTCGGCCGGCACGAAGCGGGCGGTGACGGTCCGCGCGCCCGTCATGGTGACGTTGCAGCTCACGAAGTCGGAACAGACGCCGTTCGCCTCCCAGCGGTCGAAGGCGAAGCCAGGTGCCGGCACCGCGCGCAGGCTCACCACCGTGCCCTGAGGGAGGTTGCCCACGCAGGTGCTCGTTTCGCAATCCAGCCCCTGGGGCACGGAGTACACGCGGCCCTGTCCGCCGGCGATGATGGCCGTGAGCGGGGCCGTGGGCACGTCGGCCACGCGCACGCCCGATTTCCGGATCGAGGCCGCGGATCCCAGCTCGTCGAAGATGTCCCGGGCGATGGCCATTCGGGCTTCCGCCGTGGCGGCGCCAGGCGCACCACCAGCACCATCGCCCCCGCCGCACGCCACCAACAGCACACCGACGGCCGCCGTGACGGCGCTCTTTGCAAAATGTCTTCTCATGAATCCTCCGTGAATTGAAGTCGAGGGCCGAAGGCCTAGTTGGATTGATCGATCAGGTTCAGCAGGAAACCCGCGCCCGGGCGGCCGGCGCGGGCCGCCTGCGTGAGCAGCGCCATGGCGCGGCCCGGGTCATGGCGTACCTGCCGGCCGTAGGAAGCACTGCCGTGAAACAGCATGAAGCCCGCGCGCTCCGCGGCTTCGGCGTTTCCCGCGCCGGCGAGCTGTTCGTACATCTGGAGCGACCGGCCGAACTCGCCCTCGTGATAGGCCCGGTGGGCCTGGTCCAGCGTGGCGGCGGGATTGGCGGCGGCCGCAGTGGCCATCCCCAGGGACAGCGCGAATGCCGTCGAAGCCTTTTGCAATGGATTCATGGCGCCGTTCACCCCATCAAAGGTTGCAGGGCGGCCTGGATCCGCTTCATCTGCTCGGCGGTGACCATCAGCGCGAGGGCGCGCGCGAAGCGCGGCTCCTGCACACCCGACACGATGTATTGCCAGCGGTAGGCGTGCAGCAGCCCGGCGGCCACCTCGGCCGCCTCCTGCGCGGTCAGCGCCCGGCCACAGGTGCTGGCGAAGTAGTCCGCGTCGGCGCTGGCCTGCTGCCGCACGATGGCGTCGACCGCGGCCACCAGGCCGATGAGGTCGTCCACCCCGCGGTCCCGCTCCGCATGCGACAGCCGGCCGTTCTCGCGCTCCCATTCCAGTTCGTCCAGCAGCGCGTGCTGCGACTCCTCTTTCCAGTGGAAGAGGAAGACGTCGCGGTAGAGCTCGGAAATCTCTTCGTCGGCCTCGAGGCTGTGGCGGTAGTGCGCCTGGGTGAACAGCTCGATGTGGCAGGTGAGCGCCAGCACGGCCCAGGTCGACGCCTGCAGCACCTGCGCCGCCACGGCGTTGGCCGTGGGCAGGAACTGGTACCCCGCGGGCATGCCCTTGCCGGCCAGCAGCTCGATGCGGCGGAACAGCTCCTGGTGCTTCAATTCTTCGTCGGTGAAGCGCACCAGCGCTTCCAGCGCCACCTGGTCGCCGTACCAGTGATCGCGGCTCAGCTCCAGCATCTTGATGGCGATGAAGCGCTCCACCAGCCCGAACATGTTGGCGTAGGTGCGGCCCTGGATCTGGCTCAGGCGCAGCTGCTCCGCGGGCGCGAGAAAGGCCAGCCGCCGGATGCGCGACAGCCCGTCGGGCAGGAACCGGCGGGAGAAGTCGAATTCGCGCCCGCGGATCACGTCGCGGTCGATGTCCCAGCGGATGCGCCTGGACGCGGCGATGCACTTCGCGTATTGCTCGGTGCGGTTGGTGGTCATGGTCATGCGTTGAAGGGTGGTGATGGACATCAGTCGAAGGCGGGGAAGGCGAAGGCGGGGTGGCCGGCGCGGCGGCGCGGACGTGGCGGCGGCTGGCGGTCCAATGCCGCCTTGATGCGCGGCAAGGCCACCTGCGCCGCGCGCCGGCCCGCCTCGAACAGCTCGGGCATGGCCGCCGTGTCCCACAACCCGACCTGGCGCTCCAGCGCCAGGTCGATGTGGATCACCTCGTGGCCCGCCGCCTGCGCCGCCACCGTCCGGGCGTGCATGAGGTTGTTGATGAGGGTGGTGCTGGTCTGCGCCACGAGGCGCGACAGCCGGTCCACCCGCCGCGGCATCTGGCCCGCGAAGCCCAGTGCCAGCACCACGTCGGCGTCGTGCGCGGCGGCGATGGGCAGCGGATCGGACAGCACGCCGTCCACCAGCCGCCGGCCTTCGATCTCCACGCTCGGGAAGATGATGGGCACCGCCATGCTGGCGCGCAAGGCGTCGGCCAGGCGGCCGCGGGTGAGCAACACCGGGCTGCCGGAGGCGGCGTCCGTGGCCGCCACGCGCAGCGGGATCGGCAGGCGCTCCAGCCGCAAATCGCCGAATGCGTCGGCGATGCGCCGGGCGATCAGCGCGTCGTCGCGCAGCGCGAAGCCCGCGCCGAAACCGGCCACCTTGGGCAGGATCATCTGCGCATAGGAACGCCAGCGCCGCTGGCGCGTGAGCTCCTGTGACCAGAGGCGGGTCGCGAGCTGCAGGGCCTGCCGCGCGTCCAGCCCCATGGCGATGGTGGCGCCGAACAGCGCCCCCGAACTGCAGCCGGCCACCAGGCCGGGCCGGATGCCCTCTTCCCCCAGGCGCTGCGCAATGCCCAGTGCCGCGGCGCTCCGCACGCCGCCGCTGCCCAGGACCAGGGCGAGGCGGGTCACGAGGCCTCCTCGCTGGAGATGAACTCCACGACGGCATCGATCACGCCGGCGCTGCGCAGCACGAGCTGGTGGCCGAAGCCGCGAGTGCCCCTGAACCGCACACCAGGCCGGGCATTCGCCAGTGCCAGGCCGTGCTCGAAGGGAATCTCCTCATCTTCCTCGTCGTGGATGACGAGCGCTTGCGAATCACTGCCACGCAGCATGTCGACCACCGACATGCGCGCCCAGTCCAGCCGTCCGCCGTACAGTCGCACCAGGCGGTCACGGACGCGGGCCAGCACGGCGGCCGTCAGGCCCACGTGTTCGGCGAAGGCCTCGGTGAACCAGTTGCAATGGTCGAACGAGCTGACCAGCACCATCTTCTTCGCGTCCAGGCCCCAGTCGCGCTGCGCGTACAGCGCCATGGACGCGCCGAAGGAATGCGCCAGCACCGCGTGCAGCGGTCCGGTGTGCGCCGCCACGGCGGCGATGGCGGCGGCGAACTGCACGAGGTCGGTGGCACGACCCGTCGACTGCCCATGCGCCGGCGCGTCGAATGCCACCACCCTGTACCCCGCGCCCACCAGCGGGCCGATCATGCGGTCCATGTGGGTGGCGTGCGAGCCCCAGCCGTGCACCAGCAGCACCGCCGGGCCCTGGCCCCAGGACAGCACCGCCAGGTCGCCACCGGCGAATGGCAGGCGATGCCCGAGGGCCTGGTCGCGCAATGCCAGCCGCGAGTCGAGCTGCGCCGTCCGTGGCGGCGTCGCCAGTTGCGCGTAGGCCAGTTGCGCGGCGACGGCCGGCGCGAGGCGGCACAACACGGCATAGGCGCCGCGCATGAGGCGCAGGCCGCGCGTCCGCGCGAACCGGCCCGTGCGCCTCGGTGCCGGCCGCGAAACCGGCGCCAGCTGCTTGGGGAAAGTGGTTTCCGGGGAGAACTGATAGCTCATGTGCATTCCTTTGCTTGGGACGCCGGCGAATGTACGGACGCCCCCGGAATGCGCACAGGTGCAATTCGTCATGTGCCCGGATCCGGGCCATGAGACTCGCCGCCGCCGCTACAGGGCCTGCAGCGCGGCCAGCAGCGTGGGGCCGGACACGGGCTTGGTGAGGAGTTGCACCTCATGGAATTGCGCCGCCTCGCGCAGCACCGCGTTGGTCTCGCCGCTGATCAGGAGGACCTTCTTGCCCCGCATGCGCAGCGCCAGGGCCACGTCCAGGCCCGATCCGCCGTGGGGCAGGCGGGCGTCGCAGATGGCCACATCGGCACGTGCGTGGGCTCCCTCCCGCAATGCGTCGTCAGCGGTCTCCACATGGCGCACCCGCAAGCCCCAGGAGCGTAACAACTGCCGCGTGGCCGCCGCCACCAGCGAATCGTCTTCCACCAGCAGGACATCGCGCAGCGGGAGCACCGATGGCGGCCAGGGCTCCTCGTGCGGCGGGACACCCAGTTCGGCCGGGCCCGAATCCACGGCGGCCCCCGCATGGGCTGGGGCAATGCTCGCCGCCGGAGTCGGCGGCGCGGCCCGGGACAGACTGACTGTCATGCAGCAGCCCTGCCCCGGCCTGGACCGCACGGAGATGTCGCCCTCCATCAGCAACGCGAACCGCCGGGCGATGGCCAGCCCGAGGCCCAGGCCCCGGCGGCGATCGCGCGCCTCGTTGTCGATCTGCACGAACTCTTCGAAGATGCGCTCCTGCGCCACGTGGGGGATGCCCATGCCCGCGTCGCGCACCTGCAGGCGCCACTGGCCGCGCGCGCCGCGCAGCACGATCGCCACGGTCGCGCCCGCGGGCGAGAACTTGATCGCGTTGTCCAGCAGGTTGGAGAGCACGCGCGCCAGCATCAGCGCGTCGGCCATGGCGAAGGCCGCGGGACGCACCAGTGCCACCACACGCACGCCTGCCGCCTCGGCCACCGCGCTGTGCTGCATGACCAGGTCGGCCACCAGGGGCGCCAGCTCGGTCGGCCGCAGGTCGGCTTGCACCGCCCCGGAGTCCATGCGCGTGAGATCGAGCACCTGCGACAGCAGGTCATCGAGCGCGCGCCAGGATTGGTGGATCCCATCCAGCGCCCGCCTGGACGCCCGGTCCTGCGCGGCCTGGCCACGGCGCATCAGCAGGTCAAGGTGCAGGCCGATGGCGTGCACGGGCTGGCGCAGGTCGTGGCTGACCGCCGCGAAGAAACGCGACTTGCTCAACCCCATGGCAGCCACCGCGTTGGCGGCGGCCTCGGCCCGGCGCCGCTGTTCGACCTGGTGCTTGACGTTGCTTTCCTGCGCCCGCGAAAGGAACACCATGGTGACGGTCATCAGCAGGCCGCCCACCCCCATCATCACGAGCAGGTTGTGCTGGTCCAGCGTCCCTTCGACGATGAAGCGCAGCGACGTCGGCAGCACCGCAAGGACCAGCGCAATGGTGGTGCGCATGACGTCGCCCGTCAGGCGCACCGCGACCAGCGTGGCGTTGCCCAGCAGGTAACTCATCAGCACCGCCTGGATCGGCAGGTTGGCGGGCACGTAGAGGAACCAGCAGGCGCTGCCCACGTAGGTCATCAGAACCCACATGTAGATGCGGTAGACGCGCTGGCGGGCAGGCTTGGGGCTGGCCCTGAACCACGGCCGGTTCACGTGCCACCACCGCAGGACGCCCAGGGCCGCGATGACGCCGAACCAGGTTGTCACCCGCTGCCAGGGGATGGCGGTGGAAAACATCAGCACGCACAACACCTCGCACGCGCGCAGTGCCCACAGCGACGCCACCGTGTGGGCGCTGTCCTCGGGATCGGGCCGCTCGTCCTCCCGGGTCGGCGTCACAGGCTGTCGGCGTCCAGTTGCGCCGCCTGCGTGCGGTTGGACACGTTCAGCGCGCGGAGGATCTCGCTCATGTAGTTCTTGACGGTGCCTTCGCTCAGGCCCAGCGCGCCCGCGATCTGCTTGTTGCTCATGCCCTGGCGCAGCAGCTGGCGCACTTCCTCCATGCGGGGGGTCAGCACCAGGTCGGGCCGCCGGAGGTCGGAGACCCGCTGGGCAAACGGCAGGCGCACGCCTTGCAGGGCGGCCTCGATGGCCGCGCAGATCTGCCCGGACGGCGCGCTCTTCGGGATGAAGGCGTGCACCGAGGCGATCTCCAGCGTGCGCCGCACGACGTCCGGCGATGTCAGCGCGGAAATCACGACCAGCGGCAGCCCCGGATGGCGCCGCGCCAGTTCGGCCAGGCGGAAACCCCTCTCCATGCCGGGCATGTTCAGGTCCACCAGTGCCAGCCGCGCCGGTGGCTCGCCCGCGGCGGCCCTGAGCAGCGATTCGCCATCGTCGGCCTCGACGAAGTTCACCTCGCCCAGGACATGGGCCACGAGGCCGCGCAGGCCATCGCGCACGAGCGCGTGGTCATCGGCAATAAGGACGGTGGTGGTCGGCGGCACGTAGCTGACAGGTCTGGGTGGCAAGAGGCAACAGAATGCGGGGCGCAGGGATGATGACCGCCGCCGTCGAATCCGCCTTCGCACTCCGTGCGGCAGGGTTTCGCATTTCGCGCACAATTTCAGCCCCGGGCGCAGTACCTACCCATTCCTGGTGAAGTCACCGACAGGTTCAGCATGCTCATTGAGTGGTCCACGGCCAGCAGCACGCCGTCCAGGCGTTTCGAGCAATGGCGCGAAGCGTGTGCCGAACACGTTTACGCGCTGTCGCTGGAGCGCAGCGACGACGGGCCGTTCGACGGACGCATTGCCCGGCGCCAGCTCGGCGCCCTCGACGTGACGGACATCCGGTGCGACCGGCACGTCGTGCGGCGCACCGGCTCCGACATCCGCCAGCAGCCCGGCGCGGACTTCTACGTCTACCTGCAGCGCCGCGGCCAGGTCTGGATGGAGCAGGGCTCGCGCACCGAGGTCGTGCAGCCGGGCGACATGATCATCGCCGACCCCAACGTGGCGTTCTCCACGGGAACGGACGGCAGCTTCGACTTGCGGATCTGGCGGATTCCGCGCGAGCGCCTCGCGCCCCTCCTGGCGCTGGGCTCCGGGGAGCTTCCGATGGTCAAGCTGGCGCGCCACAACGGAGAGGGCGCGCTGGTCAGCGACTGGCTCGACGCGCTGCTGCGCAACGCGCATGCGACGTCTCCCGCCAGCCTGGACCTCGCCACCAGCACCTTGTGCACGCTGGTCGCCGGCGCGGTCGGTGCCTCCCCCGAAACGCAGCAGCACGGCCCGGCGGCGAGGCGCCAGGCCTTGCTGCAACAGGTGATGCGGCGCATCGAATCGAGCGCGACCGACCTCGACTTCAGCAGCGTCCGCGTGGCCGGGGAGTTCGGCATTTCGTTGCGCACGCTGCACCAGCTGTTCGCGCTGTCGGACACCACGTTCCATGACTTCCTGACCAGCGTGCGCCTGGCACGGGCCAGCGAACTGCTGCGCGAGCCGCGCCACCAGCACACGAGCACGATCGAGGTCGGGTTTGCGGCGGGCTTCGCCGAAGCATCCACCTTCTACCGCCGCTTCAAGCAGCGGTACGGCGTCACGCCGGGCGAGTACCGCGCGGTTTCGGCTCGGGATTGAGCCCGCCCGCCGAAACGGCGGACGCGGCGCTCGCGTGCAGGCAGACCGCCGCCGCCGTCGCCACGTTGAGCGATTCCTCGCCCCCCGGCTGCGCGATGCGGACCGAACGCCGCGCGAGCGCCATGAGCGCCGCGCTCACGCCCTGCCCCTCGTGCCCGAACGCCCAGGCGCAGGGCCAGGGCAGCGCGGCGGCGTGGAGCCATTCGCCCCGGTGCGAACTCGTCGCGAGCAATGGCACCGCGAGAGCCGCGGCATCCGCGACATCCAAGCCCTCGATCAGCTGCAGCCCGAAATGCGCTCCCATGCCGGCGCGCAGCACCTTCGGACTCCAGAGGCCGGCCGTGCCCTTGAGCGCCAGGACCTGCCGGAAGCCGAAGGCGCTGGCACAGCGCAGGATGGCGCCCACGTTGCCGGCGTCCTGAACGCCATCGAGCACCACGCTCGCCAGGGTGGGCGCCAGTGCGGGCGCAGGTGGCAAGGTGACCGCGAAGCCCATGCGCGCCGGCGATTCGAGGCCGCTCAGGGTGGCGAACAACGTGTCGTCGATCACGACCGGCCGCATGCCGTCGAGCGCCCAATCATGGCCTGAGGCGTCCCAGTACGAGGCCTGGAACACCGCGAGCGCCGGCTGCACCCCGCGCTGCAGCGCGGCCCGGCACAGGTGATCCCCCTCCAGCCAGACCCGGCCCTGCTTGCGGTACGCATGGCTGTCCTGCGCCAGCCGCCGCAATTCCTTCAGCAGCGCGTTGTCGCGCGACGAGACGTGCTGCGGGCCGGAGGTCACTGGACCTGGACCGACACTTCCACGCCCTCTTCGGTCGCGAAGGTCGCGGCCACCGGGCTGAAATGCCGGCGGTGGTGCACGCAGGGGCCATGCACGCGCAGGGCCTCCAGGTGTTCCGGCGTACCGTAGCCCTTGTGCGCCGCGAATCCGTATTGCGGAAATTCCTCGTGCAGCTGCTTCAGCATGCGGTCGCGCGTCACCTTGGCGATGATGGATGCGGCGGAGATCGATTTCACCTTGGCATCGCCGCCGATCACGGCTTCCGACAGCACGTCGAGCGCCGGCAGCCTGTTGCCGTCAACCAGCACCTTGATCGGCTTGAGGCGCAGGCCTTCGACCGCGCGCCGCATCGCGAGCATGGTGGCGTGCAGGATGTTCAGGCTGTCGATCTCGCCGACGCTCGCCTCGCCCACCGCGCAGCACAGGGCCTTCTCGCGGATCATGTCGAACAGGCGGTCGCGCTGCAGCGGGGTCAGCACCTTCGAATCGGCCAGGCCCCGGATGCGCTTGCTGTCGTCGAGGATCACGGCCGCCGCGACGACCGGGCCGGCCAGCGGCCCGCGGCCGGCCTCGTCCACCCCCGCCATCAGGCCGACCGGGTCCCAGTCCAGCCGCTTCTGCTTCTGTTCAGCGCGAGAGGACTTTTTCGATGGCATCGGCGGCTCGTTGGGAGGTATCGCGTTCGAGGAGCGTGTGGAGCGTCCGGAATTTCTCCCGCACGGCCACCATTCTGGCAGGCGCCTCGAACCATTCCAACAGCGCCGCAGCCAGGGACTCGGGATTCGCGTTGGCCTGCAGCAACTCCGGCACCACGAATTCCCCGCACAGGATGTTCGGCAGGCCGATCCACGGCTGCAGCCGGCGCGGCTGCATCAGCGCGTAGGTGAGCCAGTTCATGTGGTACGCGATCACCATGGGCCGCTGGAACAGCGCGGCTTCCAGCGTGGCCGTGCCGCTGGCCACCAGCGCGACGTCGCACGCGGCCAGGGCGGCATGGGAGTGGCCGTCGACGATGCGCAGGTTGCGCAGCCCGCCGGCGGTCCTGGCGGCCGCCTCGATGCGCGGGCGCAGGCCGGGCACGGCCGGCACCACGAAATGCAGTTGGGGCCGCGCCCGCTGCAGCAGCTCGGCCGCCTGGAGGAAGCGCCCGGCCAGCGATGCGACCTCGGACACCCGGCTGCCCGGCAGCAGGGTCACCACCTCGGCATCGGGCGGCAGCCCGAGGCGCACCCGCGCGGCGTCCTTGTCCGGCTCCTTCGGGATGACGTTGGCGAGCGGATGCCCGACATAAGTGGCGGGGATGCCGTGCTTCGCCAGCAGTTCCGGCTCGAACGGGAAGATGCACAGCACGTGGTCGCAGCTGCGGCGGATCTTCTCCACCCGCTTGCCGCGCCAGGCCCAGATCGATGGGCAGACGAAATGCACGACCTTGCCGCCGCGCGCCTTCAGGTCCGCTTCCAGGTCCAGATTGAAATCCGGCGCGTCGACGCCGATGAAGACATCCGGGGGATCCGCCAGCAGCCTGTCCCTCAGGGCCGTCCGGATGCCGATGATTTCGCGGTAGTGCTTCAGCACCTCGACATAACCGCGCACGGCGAGCTTCGAGCTGGGCCACCAGGCCTCGAACCCCTGCCCCTCCATCGCCGGCCCGCCGATGCCGAACGAGGTGAGGTCCGGCCAGCGCCCACGCATCCCCTGCAGCAACAGCCCGGCGAGCAGGTCGCCCGAAGCTTCACCGGCGACCAGCGCCACCCGGGGCTTCATCGAATGATGCCGCGCCCGGGAACCGCCAGGAAATCCAGCATCGTCTGCACGTCAGGCTGGACCTCCGGTTCATCCAGTCCCAGTTGGGCGATGCGCTCGCAGGCCTGCTCCAGCGTGAGGCCGTCGCGGTACAGCGCCTTGTGCATCCGCTTCACGGCCGTGACGCGCGCGGGCGAGAAACCGCGGCGCCGCAGGCCCTCGAAATTCATGGATCGCGGCCGGGCCGGCTTGCCGTCGCTCATCACGAACGGCGGCTGGTCGGCCAGCAGCACGCTGGCCAGGCCCGTGAAGCCGTGGGCGCCGACGCGCACGAACTGGTGCACGTTGGTGAAGCCGCCGAAGATGACCCAGTCGTCCACCACCACGTGCCCCGCGAGCTGGGTGTTGTTGGCGAAGGTGGTGTGGTTGCCGATGACGCAGTCATGCGCCAGGTGGACGTACGCCATCATCCAGTTGTCGTTGCCGAGCCGGGTGGCGCCGCCGCCGCCGGGGGTGCCGATGTTGAACGTGGTGAACTCGCGGATGGTGTTGCGGTCGCCGATGACCAGTTCGCCGGGCTCTCCGTCGTACTTCTTGTCCTGCGGGATGGCGCCGAGCGAGGCGAACTGGAAAATCCGGTTGTCGCGGCCGATGGTCGTGTGGCCTTCGATCACCACATGGCCGGCGACCTTGGTGCCGGCCGCGATCTTCACGTGCGGGCCGATCAGCGTGTACGGACCGACCTCCACCGTGCTGTCGAGCTCGGCGTGGGGATCGACGATGGCGGTGGGATGGATGCCAGGCACTGTCGCCCTCTCCCCGCTCAGGCCACTGTGCGCATGGTGCACATGAGTTCGGCTTCGCAGGCCAGGTCGGGCCCCACGCGGGCTTCGCCCTTGAACTTGTAGATGCCGGACTTCGCGCGCAGCAGGCTCACGTCCATCACCAGCTGGTCGCCCGGTTCCACCGGGCGCTTGAACCGCGCCGCATCGATCCCGGCAAAGTAATAGACCGATTTCTCGTTGGGCATGACGCCGGCCGTGGCGAACGACAGCAGGGCCGCCGTCTGCGCCATGGCTTCCAGCATCAGCACGCCGGGCATCACCGGCCGGTGCGGGAAATGGCCCATGAAGAATGGTTCGTTGATGGTGACGTTCTTGATCGCGCGGATGGTCTTGCCGGTCTCGATGGAGATCACCCGGTCGACCATCAGGAACGGGTAGCGGTGCGGCAGCTGCTTGAGGATCTCGTGGATGTCCATCGTCATTGTTTTTTCTCCAGGGCCTTCAGGCGCTCGCGCAGGCCGTGCAGCTGCTTGAGCGTCGCGGCGTTCTTTTCCCAGGCCGCATTGTCGTCGATGGGAAAGATGCCGGTGTACAGGCCGGGCTTCAGGATCGAGCGCGCGACGAAGGAGCCGGCCGAGACGTTCACCCGGTCGGCCAGCGTCAGGTGCCCGAGGATCATCGCGGCGCCACCGATCGTGCAATGCGCGCCGATATTGGCGCTGCCCGCGATGCCCACGCAGCCGGCGATGGCGGTGTGCCGGCCGATCCGGCAGTTGTGCCCGACCTGGATCAGGTTGTCGAGTTTCACGCCGTCCTCGATGACCGTGTCGGCCAGCGCCCCGCGGTCGATGCAGGTGTTGGCTCCGATATCCACGTCGTTGCCGATGCGGACGGCCCCGAGCTGCTCGATCTTTTCCCAGGCGCCTGCGTGCGGCGCGAAGCCGAAGCCGTCGGCGCCGATCACCACGCCCGGATGCAGCACGCAGCGATCCCCGATCACGCAGTCTTCGCTGACCACCACGCGCGCCTTGAGCACGGTGTCGCGGCCGATGCGCGCACCCCGCTCCACCACGCAATGCGGGCCGATGCGCACGCCGGCCGCGATCTCCGCTTCCGGGTCGACGACCGCGCTGGGATGGATGGCCGGGCCGGCTGGCCGCGAGTGCTCGCGCTTCCACAGCTGCGTGAGCCGGGCGAAGTAGAGGTAGGGGTCGTCCGCCACGATGCAGGCGCCGCGAGCCAGCGCCTGGTCTTTCGACGCCGGCCCGACGATGACGCAGGCCGCGCGTGAGCTGTCGAGCTGCTGGCGGTACTTGGGATTGCTGAGGAAGCTCAGCTGGTCGGGTTCAGCGGCTTCCAGCGGTGCCAGGCCGCGGATTTCGAGCGTCGCATCACCGTGCAACTCGCCGCCCAACGCAGCGACGATGGAGCCGAGTGGCAGCGCCACGAGCGGCTTCCTAGCGGACGGTGTTGAGCGCGCGGATCACCTTGTCGGTGATGTCGTGCTTGGGGTTGATGTAGACCGCTTCCTGCAGGATCAGGTCGTACTTTTCCTGCTCGGCCACCTGCTTCACCACCCGATTGGCGCGCTCCAGCACCTGCTGGAGCTCCTCGTTCTTGCGGGAATTCAGGTCTTCCTGGAACTCGCGGCGCTTGCGCTGGAATTCGCGGTCCTGGTCGATCAGCGTCTTCTGGCGCGCCCCGCGCTGGGCCTCGGGCAGGGTCGGCGCCTCGCGTTCGAACTTCTCGGACGCCGCCTTCAGGCTGCTGCCGAGCTCGTTCAGCTCCTTTTCGCGGCGCGCGAATTCCTGCTCGAGCTTGGCCTGGGAGGCCTTCGCGGTATTGGCCTCCCGGAAGATGCGGTCGGTGTTGACGAAGCCGACGCGGAAATCCTGGGCTTGCGCGCCGGTCGCGAGCACGGACACGCCCAGCACCAAACCGAGAAGAAAACGTCGCTCAGGCGTCATCAGAAGGAGGTTCCGATCTGGAATTGCACGTGCTGGATTCTATCGCCAGGCTTCTTGCGGACCGGCTGAGCCAGCGCGATGCGCAACGGGCCGATGGGGGACAGCCACGAGAGGCCGATGCCCACGGAGGCACGCAGCTCGTCGAAAGTGACCTTGTCGTGCTCGCCGAAGACGTTGCCGACGTCGACGAAGCCGAACATGCGCAGGGTGCGGTCGTTGCCGGCGCCCGGGAACGGCGCGAGCACCTCCGCGTTGAGGGTGATCTTCTTCGGGCCGCCCACGGTGGACCCGGTGACGTCCTTCGGGCCCAGGGTGCCCTGGTCGAAACCACGGACCGAGCCGAGGCCGCCGGAATAGAAGTGCTTGAACACCGGGAACGGCCGGCCGCTCATGCCCCGGCCCCAGCCGACCTCGCCGTTGAAGGCGGCGGTGTACTGCTTGTTGATGGGGAAGTAGTGCTGGTACTGGTAGTTCGCGCGGACGTAGCGGGCATCGCCCGCGACGCCGAGTTCGGTGGCGAGGCGCTGGTAGCGGCCCTTGGTCGGCACCAGGGAACTGTCGCGGTCGTCGCGGGACCAGCCGATGGACAGGGGGACCGATGTCGTCGCGTAGCCCAGCCTCTCGGCATACGCCAGGTAGGTCGCGGGGATGTTGGTGCCCGGCTTGATCTCGGTGCGCTCGAGGCTGCCGCCGAAGAACACCGTGTCGACTTCGCTGAAGGGAATGCCGAAGCGCAAACCCACGCCCGAGGTGATCAGCTGGTAGTTGCCGCCCTGGTCGTCATAGGGCCGCGACGAGCGGTAGTAGATGTCGAATGAACGCGAGATGCCGTCGGCCGTGAAGTAAGGGTCGACCGAGTTGAAGACCAGGGTGCGGTTGTATTTGCTGGTGTTCACCTCGACGCCGAGGT
The DNA here is from genome assembly GCF_007833165.1 of Caenimonas sedimenti. Taxonomy (GTDB): domain Bacteria; phylum Pseudomonadota; class Gammaproteobacteria; order Burkholderiales; family Burkholderiaceae_C; genus Ramlibacter; species Ramlibacter sedimenti. The sequence continues at coordinate 34,199 of NZ_VOBQ01000006.1, forward strand.
AGTTGCCCGAGCCCAGGGCGTTTTCCTGCTTGACGGAGAACGACAGGGCCAGCTTCTCGGCGCTGGAGAAACCGGCGCCCACCTGCAGGCTGCCGGTGGGCTTCTCGACGACGTTGACGTTCAGGTCGACCTGGTCCGGCGCACCCGGCACATCGCTCGTTTCGACGTTGACCTCGCGGAAGAAGCCCAGGCGGTCGAGGCGGTCGCGCGAGAGCTTGATGCGCTCGCCGTCGTACCAGCTCGACTCGAACTGCCGGAATTCGCGGCGAACCACTTCGTCGCGGGTGCGGTTGTTGCCGGCGATGTTGATGCGGCGCACGTAGGCCCGGCGCGAAGGCTCGGCGGCCAGCACGAACGACACCCGGTTGTTGGCGCGGTCGATCTCGGGCCGGGCCTCGACCTGCGCAAAGGCGTAGCCGAAATTGCCGAAGTACTCGGTGAACGCCTTGGTGGTCTCGGTCACCTGGTCGGCGTTGTAGGGCTCGCCCGGACGGATCTTGATCAGAGTCTTGAACTCGTCGTCCTTGCTCAGGTAGTCGCCTTCCAGCCGGACGCTGGACACCACGTAGCGTTCACCTTCGGTGACGTTGATCGTGATGCTGATTTCCTGCTTGTTGGGCGAGATCGCGACCTGCGTGGAATCGATCCGGAATTCGAGGAAGCCGCGCTGCAGGTAGTAGGAGCGCAGCGCCTCCAGGTCGGCATTGAGCTTGGCGCGCGAGTAGCGGTCGGATTTGGTGTACCAGGAGAGCCAGCCCCCCGTGTCGAGGTCGAACAGGCCCTTGAGCGTGCCCTCGTTGAACGACTTGTTGCCGACGATGCGGATGTCGTGGATGCGTGCCGGTTCGCCCTCGGTCACCGTGAAGGTGAGGTTGACGCGGTTGCGCTCGATCGGCGTGACGGTGGTCAGCACCTCCGCGCCGTACAGGCTGCGGTTGATGTACTGGCGCTTGAGTTCCTGCTCGGCGCGGTCGGCCAGGGCCTGGTCGTACGGCCGGCCCTCGGTCAGGCCGATTTCGCGCAGGGCCTTCTTCAAGGTGTCCTTGTCGAACTCGCGGGCGCCGACGAAGTCGACGTCGGCCACGGTCGGCCGCTCTTCCACGATGACGATCAGCACGTCACCGTTGACCTCGAGGCGGACGTCCTTGAACAGGCCCAGCCCGAAGAGCGCCCGGATCGCGGCCGAGCCCTTCTCGTCGTTGTACTGGTCGCCCACCCGGAACGGCAGCGAGCCGAAGATGGTGCCCGGCTCGACGCGCTGCAGCCCCTCGACCCGGATGTCGCGCACCGTGAACGGATCGACCGCCCAGCTGTTGGCCGCGAAGGCCATCGCGATCACAGCCGAGACGGTGCGCGCGCGGAAGCGCTTGAATTGTTTCTTCATTGAATCAGTACCGCGCCGCGCCGCACCGTGCGACGGAAGCGGCTTTTTTCGGATTTTCTCAGCCAAAGAGTCGGGGGATGTATCTCGAGCCGTCGTTGAACAGTGCGATCGACATCATCACCAGCAGCACCATCAGGCCACCGCGTTGCAGGCGTTCCATCCATTGCTCGGAAACAGCCTTGCCCGTGACGGCCTCCCAAAGATAATACATCAGGTGCCCACCGTCCAAGACGGGAATGGGCAGCAGGTTCAGCACGCCCAGGCTCACGCTGATCAGGGCCAGGTACATCAGGTACTGCGTCAGGCCCAGGCTCGCCGACTTGCCGGCGTAGTCGGCGATGGTGACGGGGCCGCTCAGGTTCTTGAGCGATGCCTGGCCGATGATCATGCGGCCCATCATGCGGACCGTGAGCTCCGACACTTCCCAGGTGCGCACCAGGCCGTTCCACAGGCCGTCGACGGGCCCGTGCCGCACCAGCACCATGGCGGGCGGTGCGCCGACGTAGGCCCCGATGCGCCCGAACGGCGGCGCGCCCTTCTCGGTGATGGGGTCGGGCGTGACCTCCAGGGCCAGCACGCGCCCGCCGCGGTCGATTTCCCACGTGGCGCGCAAGCCCACGCCATCCTTGACCTGCGCCCGGATGTGGTCGCGCAACTGCTGCGCGTCGCCGACTTCCTTGCCGGCCACCTTGCGAACGACGTCACCCTTCTGCAACCCGGCGCGCTCGGCGGCGCCGCCTGCGGCGATGTCGCCGATCGCGGGCGGACTCCAGGGCGAAACGATGCCCACCTTGCGCAGCAGCTGCGCGTCGGCGTCCTTGGCGTCGATGCGGCTCAGGGGCAGCAGCAGGTGCCGGCCGCCCCGGTTGCCGGGCTCCGCCAGGCCGATGCGCAGGTCGCGGCCGTCGAGGGCACCGCGCGTGAGCAGCCAGCGCAGTTCCTCGAAGGACTGGATCGGCTCCATCGGGTCACCTTCGAAGCCCGCCCGCGCCACCGTCTCGCCGCCCTGCAGGCCGGCTTCGGCGGCGATGGATCCGGCGACCGGGGAGCCGAGGATCGGGCGCGGTTCGTCGATGCCGACCCAGTTGACCGCCGCATACAGCAGGATCGCCAGCAGCAGGTTCGCGATGGGTCCCGCCGCGACGATCGCGAAGCGGGAGCTGACCGGCTTGTGCTTGAACGAGTACGCTTCTTCGTCCGGCGTCACATCGGCCTCGTCGCCCTGCCCCACCATCTGGACATAGCCGGCCAGCGGGAACAGGCCGATCGCGAACACGGTGTTCTGGCCTTCCGGCTGCCGCTTGGGCGTCCATTCCAGGACCGGTTTGGCCAGGCGGTACATCAGCCGATGCCCCCAGCTCGCGCCTGGGAGCGGCACGGTGACCGGCAACGTGGCGATGCCGAACCTGCGGACGCGGACGCCGCAGGCGACGGCGACCCGGTAGTGGCCGTATTCGTGGAACCCGATCAACACCGTGATGGCGACCACGAAAGCAAGGAGAGTAAGCATCGGGATCCTCGGAACTCAGGCGAAACGCAGGGTGGCGCCGACGGCGGCTTCCCGGGCCTGCGCGTCGAGCGCCAGCAGGTCCTGCAGCGACTGTGGGTTGGAGGTTGCGACGGCCGCCAAAGTTGCAAGGTTCACCGCATGGATCTGGTCGAAACGGATCCTGCGCTCGAGGAAGGCCGCGACACCGATTTCGTTGGCCGCGTTCAGGATGGCGGTGGTGCCGGGCGCCGCCCGCAGGCTGTCCCACGCCAGTTGCAGGCCGGGGAAGCGCTCGCGATGCCCGCGCGAATCGAACGATTCGAAACTCAGGTCCGCCAGCCGGCTGAAGTCCAGCGATTGGGCACCGGACTCGACCCGGTCGGGCCAGGCGAGGCCGAAGGCGATCGGCACGCGCATGTCGGGCGTGCCCAGTTGCGCAACGACCGAAGTGTCCCGGTACTGCACCATCGAATGGATGACGCTCTGCGGATGCAGCACGACCTCCAGCCGTTCCGGCGGCAGGCCAAACAGGAAGCGCGCCTCGATCACCTCCAGTGCCTTGTTCATCATGGTCGCGGAGTCCACCGAGATCTTGCGGCCCATCACCCAATTGGGATGCGCGCAGGCCTGCTCGGGCGTCACGTCGCGCAGGCGCGCAGGCTCCCAGGTCCGGAACGGGCCGCCGGAGGCGGTGAGGATGATCTTCTCGACGCGCGCGTCCCAGGTGGCGGGGTCCTCCGGCAGCGACTGGAAGATGGCGGAATGTTCGCTGTCGATCGGCAGGAGCTTCGCACCGCCTTGCCGCACGGCCTGCATGAACAGGTCGCCGCCGACGACCAGCGCTTCCTTGTTGGCGAGCAGCAGTTTCTTGCCGGCCCGAGCCGCCGCCAGGCAGGACGCGAGGCCGGCGGCACCGACGATGGAGGCCATCACGGCATCCACTTCCTCGTGCGAGGCGATCTCTTCCAGCGCGGCCGGCGACGACAGGACGCGGGTCGGCAGGCCTTCCGCCTCGAGCCGCTGGGCCAGGGCCTGCGCCGCGGCCGGCTGCGCCATCACCGCGAAGCGCGGGCGGAACTGCGCGCATTGAGCGAGCATCTCCTCGACCTTCGACGACGCGCTCAGTGCGAACACCTCGAAGCGTTCCGGATGCCGCGCGATGACGTCGAGGGTGTTGGCGCCCACCGAGCCGGTCGAGCCGAGGACAGCGATTCTCTGCTTCATTTCTGGGCCAGGGTGGCCAGCATCATCGCCAAGGGCAGCGTCGGCAGCAAGGCGTCGACGCGGTCCAGCACCCCGCCGTGCCCGGGCAGGAGCTGGCTCGAATCCTTGGCGCCGGCGCTGCGCTTGATGAGGGACTCGACCAGGTCGCCGACGACGCTCATCGCGGCCATGAAGGCGGCGGCGATCACCAGCACTGGCCAGCCCAGGCCGGCAAGCCGCGAATAGAGGCTGGGCACCTGCGCGCCGGCGGCGGCGTCGGCGAGGGTCCAGGCGATGGCCAGCACCAGCACGCCCGCCATGCCGCCCCAGACACCTTCCCAGCTCTTGCCGGGGCTGATGGCGGGCGCGAGCTTGCGCCTGGTGAACTTGAGCCCGAAGGCGCGGCCAGCGAAATAGGCAAAGATGTCGGCGACCCACACCAGCACCAGGACCGACAGCAGGAAGTTGATGCCGATGACGCGGGCCTGGGCCATCGCCAGCCAGGCCAGGGCCAGGGCCAGCACACCGCCGATGATGCGGACGACCTGCGGGATGCGCGGCCAGCCGGGCACACCCGCCTTCACCAGCCAGGCGCCGGCCAGCACCCAGAGCGCGCCGGTGATGCTCCAGAGCAAAACGGAGGGACGTTGAGGCCAGCCCAGGGCCCATGCGGCGATGCAGAGCGCCAGCGTCGCCCCACCGAGCGCCAGGCTGGCGCCTTGCCCCAGCTGGTTCAGCTTGCCCCATTCCCAGCCACCCGCTGCGATCAGCACCAGCGTCACGATGAGGAACGGCTCCGGCGTCTTCCAGAACAGCGCCGGCAACAGGATCGCCAGCAGGACGACGGCGGTGATGACGCGCTGCTTCAGCATGGGCGGCCGGCCGTCAGGCTGCCTTCTTGTCGGAGGAAGCCAGCTGTTCGGAGGTGCGGCCGAATCGGCGCTCGCGGCTCGCGTAATCGGCGATGGCCTCGTCCAGGGCTGCTTCGTCGAATTCGGGCCAGAGCTTGTCGCTGAAATACAGCTCGCTGTAGGCCGCCTGCCAGAGCAGGAAGTTGCTGATGCGCTTCTCGCCGCCGGTGCGGATCAGGAGGTCCGGATCGGCGCAATACGCCAGAGCCATGGCGCGGTCGAGCGATTGCTCGGTGATGGCTTCCCCGCGCGCGGCGAGCTGCTGCGCGGCCTGGGCAATGTCCCAGCGGCCGCCGTAGTTGAAGCAGACGTTGAACAGCACCCGGGTGTTGGCGGCCGTGGCCGCCTCGGCCTGCAGCAGGCCGGCGCGCACCTTGTCGGAGAGCGCCGAGCGGTCGCCGACGAAGCGGATCCGCACGCCTTCGGCGTTCAGATCCGGCACCTCGCGCCCGAGCGCCAGGACCAGCAGCTCCATCAGACCGGAAACCTCTTCAGGCGGACGGTTCCAGTTCTCGGAGGAGAAGGCGAACACCGTCAGCACCTTGACGCCGCGCTCGCCGCAATGGCGCAGGCAGGCGCGCAGTGCATCGACGCCCTTCTTGTGCCCGGCGACGCGGGGCAGGTACCGCTTGGTGGCCCAGCGGCCGTTGCCATCCATGACGATGGCGATGTGGTGCGGTACGGCAGTCCCCATCAGACCGCCATGATTTCCTGTTCCTTGGCCGCCACCAGCTGGTCGACTTCCGCAATGTGCCGGTCGGTGACCTTCTGCACGTCGGCCTCGGCGCGCTTCTGGTCGTCCTCCGAGGCTTCCTTGTCCTTCACCAGCTTCTTCACGTGCTCGTTGGCGTCGCGTCGCAGGTTGCGGATGGCGATCTTGGCGCCTTCGCCCTCGGAGCGGACCAGCTTGGTCATTTCCTTGCGGCGCTCCTCGCTCATGGCGGGCATCGGCACGCGGATCAGGTCGCCCATGGAAGCCGGGTTCAGGCCCAGATCGCTCTCGCGGATGGCCTTCTCGATCTTGGCGCCCATGCCCTTGTCGAAGGGCTGCACGCTGATCGTGCGCGGGTCCAGCAGGTTGACGCTGGCCACCTGGCTGATCGGCATCATGCTGCCGTAGTACTCGACCTGCACGGTGTCGAGGATCGCCGGGTTGGCGCGGCCGGTGCGGATCTTGGTCAGCGTGTTCTTGAACGCAGCGATGGCCTGGTCCATCCGGGTCTGCAGGTTCTGCTTGATTTCGGGGATCGTCGTCATGTCGTCAGCTCCTCTTGCCGCACCCTGCGCTCACGCGTAGACGAGGGTGCCTTCGTCCTCACCGAGCACCACGCGCTTGAGCGCGCCGTGCTTGAAGATCGAGAATACCTTGATGGGCAGCTTCTGGTCGCGGCACAGCGCGAAGGCGGTGGCATCCATGATGCCCAGGTTCCTGGACATCGCCTCGTCGAAGCTGATGCGCGTATAGCGTTCAGCCGTCGGGTCCTTCTGCGGGTCGGCCGAGTAGACGCCGTCGACCTTGGTGGCCTTCAGCACCATCTGCGCCCCGATCTCGGCGCCGCGCAGGGCGGCCGCCGTGTCGGTCGTGAAGAAGGGGTTGCCGGTGCCGGCCGCGAAGATCACGACCTTGCCCTCTTCCAGGTACTGCAGCGCCTTCGGCCGGATGTACGGCTCGACCACCTGTTCGATGTTGATCGCGGACATCACCCGGGCGATCAGGCCCTGCTTGTCCATCGCGTCGGCCAGCGCCAGCGCGTTCATCACCGTGGCCAGCATGCCCATGTAGTCGGCGGTGGCGCGGTCCATGCCGACCGAACCGCCGGCCACGCCGCGGAAGATGTTGCCGCCGCCGATGACGACGGCGACTTCGACGCCCATGTTCACCACCTCGGCCACTTCCTGCACCATCCGCACGATGGTCGCGCGGTTGATGCCGAAAGCGTCATCCCCCATCAGGGCCTCGCCCGACAGCTTGAGCAGGATGCGCTGGTGGGCGGGCTGGGCGGGCATGTCGTGCGGTCTCCGATGATGGGGGGTGAGTGTAATGGGCGGCGACTCCGTGAGGGAGCTCAGGCGGACTGCTTGGCAGCAGCCACTTGCGCGGCCACTTCGGCCGCGAAGTCGTCGACCTTCTTCTCGATGCCTTCGCCCACCACGTAGAGCGTGAAGCCCTTCACGGTGGTGCCGGCGGCCTTGAGCATCTGCTCGACCGTCTGCTTGTCGTTCTTCACGAAAGCCTGGTTCAGCAGCGAGACTTCCTTCAGGTATTTCTGCACGCCGCCTTCGATACGCTTGGCAACAATCTCGGGGGGCTGCGCGGGCTTGCCGGCGGCTTCGGCCGTCTTGCGGTCTTCCTCGGCCTTGCCGGCGGCAACCGCGCGTTCCTTCTCGATCATCTCGGCGGGCACGTCGCTGCTCGACAGCGCGACCGGCTTCATCGCGGCGATGTGCATCGCGACGTCCTTGGCGGCGACTTCGTCGCCTTCGAACTCGACCACCACGCCGATGCGCGTGCCGTGCAGGTAGCTCACCAGCTTGCTGCCGCCACCGAAGCGCTTGAAGCGGCGGAAGCTCATGTTCTCGCCGATCTTGCCGATCAGGCCCTTGCGCACGTCTTCCAGGGTTGGGCCGAACCCGTCCTGGCTGTGCGGCAGCGCCCCGAGCGCGGCGACGTCGGCGGGGTCGTTCTTCGCGATCAGCTCGGCAGCGGCCTTGGCCAGCGCGAGGAAGCTGTCGTTCTTGGTGACGAAGTCGGTTTCGCAGTTGACTTCGAGCAGCGCCCCGGTGCTGCCGTCGATCGAAGCGGCCACCACGCCTTCGGCGGTGACGCGCGACGCCGCCTTGCCGGCCTTGTTGCCCAGCTTGATGCGCAGCAGTTCCTCGGCCTTCTCCAGGTTGCCTTCGGCCTCGGTCAGGGCCTTCTTGCATTCCATCATGGGCGCGTCCGTCTTGGCGCGCAGCTCGGCGACCATGCTTGCGGTGATTGCAGCCATTTCTCTCTACCTCGTTACTGTTGGAAAAAGGGGGCTCCAAGGAGCCCCCTTCCTTGGGATCTGAAAAATCAGGCCGAAGCGCCTTCCTGCACTTCGACGAACTCGTCCTTGCCTTCGGCGACGGCACGTTGCACGTCGTTGCCGGCGTTGCTCTTGCCTTCCAGGATGGCGTCGGCCATGCCACGGATGTACAGCGTCACGGCCTTGGCGGAGTCATCGTTGCCGGGGATCACGTAATCGATGCCCTCGGGCGTGTGGTTGGTGTCGACCACGCCGATGATCGGGATGCCCAGCTTCTGGGCTTCGGCGACGGCGATCTTGTGGAAACCCACGTCGACCACGAACAGGGCGTCCGGCAAGGTGTTCATGTCCTGGATGCCGCCGATGTCCTTCTCGAGCTTGTCCAGCTCGCGCTGGAACATCAGCTGTTCCTTCTTCGACATGGCTTCCAGGCCGCCTTCCTGCTGGGCCTTCATGTCCTTCAGGCGCTTCAGGGACAGCTTGACCGTCTTGAAGTTGGTCAGCATGCCGCCCAGCCAGCGCTGGTTGACGAAGGGCATGCCGGCGCGCTGCGCCTCGGTGAACACCAGGTCGCGCGCCTGGCGCTTGGTGCCCACGATCAGGATGGTGCCGCGGTTGGCGGCCAGTTGACGGGCGAACTTGGTCGCCTCGTTGAACATCGGCAACGTCTTTTCGAGGTTGATGATGTGGATCTTGTTGCGGTGGCCGAAGATGAACGGGGCCATCTTGGGGTTCCAGAAGCGCGTCTGGTGCCCGAAATGGACACCGGCTTCCAGCATTTCACGCATGGACACAGGCATGGGGAGCTCCGAAGGTTGGGTCTAGAATCCCGCTCGAAACGCGTCCTTTGTTGAAGGGGCGTCACCTTGAGTGGCGAGACTCGCGATTTGCTTTGCTGTCGAAGGCGGCGCACCGTGCGCGTGCCATCCAGCAAAACCCAAGGATTATAGCAAGAGCACGCCCCGCCATGCCGAACCCCACCCCGACTGCTCGCCCCGACCTGCTGGCCACCCGTGAAGGCCTGCGGCTGGGCGCCACCAGCGCCAGCGCGGAAATGGACCGGTCGGAGGCCATTGCCGCCTCGCCGGCCTGCGCCCACGCCTTCCTGCGGACCCGGTTCGAGCTGGCGCGGCGGGAGGCCGAGGCCGCCGCCGCCCGCGAGCTCCCACTTTCGGGCCTGGCGGTGAGCATCAAGGACCTGTTTGAGGAAGCCGGCCAGCCCGCGGCGGCCGGCTCCGTCGCTTTGCGCGACGCCACGCCCGCCCGGGCCGACGCGCCGGCGGTGGCGCGGTTGCGCGCGGCGGGCGCAGCCGTGATCGGCCGCACCAACATGACCGAATTCGCGTTCTCCGGTGTCGGCGTGAACCCGCATTTCGGGACGCCCGCCAACCCGGCAGACCCGGCCGTGGCGCGCATTCCCGGCGGCTCCTCGTCCGGCGCGGCGGTCTCCGTCGCGGCCGGGGCGGCCTTCATCGGCCTGGGCTCCGACACCGGCGGCTCGATCCGCATCCCCGCCGCCCTTTGCGGCATCGTCGGCTTCAAGAACACGGCCCGGCTGGTCCCCACGGCCGGGGCCGTGCCGCTGTCGACCACGCTGGACACGGTCTGCGCCATGACGCGCAGCGTTCGCGATGCGATCGTGGCGCACGAGATCCTTGCGGCGCGCACCGTCACGCGCAGCCATGCCCCGCTCTCCGTCTATCGCCTGGCGGTCGCGACCACGCAGATGCTCGACAGCGCCGACCCCACCGTGGCTCGTGCGTTCGAGCGCGCCGTCCGCGCGCTGCGGGATGCTGGCGCCCATGTGGAAGAGATTTCACTGGCGCAGATCAAGGACCTCGGGTCCATCCAGGCCACGGGCGGTTTCTCGGCGGCCGAAAGCTATGCGTGGCATGCGGGACTGCTGCGCGAGAAAGGCGAACAGTACGACCCGCGCGTGCGCCAGCGCATCGAAAAAGGCGCGGGGATGAAGGCGCACGAGTACATCACGCTGACGCACGCCCGCCGCGCGTGGATCGCTGAGGTCGAAGGCGCCCTGGCGGGTTTCGACGCCGTGCTGTCGCCCACGGTCCCGCTGGTGGCGCCGCCCATTGCCTCCGTCGCCCCGGGGGTCGAACGCGACGAAGAGTTCTTCCGGGTCAACGCCCTGCTCCTGCGCAACACCAGCGTGACCAACATGCTCGACGGCTGCGCCATCTCCATCCCTTGCCAGGCGGCAGGCGAACTGCCGGTCGGGCTGATGCTCTGGCACGGCGCGCTGCGCGATGACACGATCCTCAACATCGCGTTGCAAGCCGAAGCGGCCCTCGCCCCGATCACCCACCCCTAGGCCCGCATGAGAATCGCCATCGTGGGCGCCGGCATCATCGGCGTGACCACCGCCTATGAACTGGCCACCGACGGCCATGAAGTCACGGTGTTCGAGCGCCATGGCGCCGCCGCGCTGGAGACCAGCTTCGCCAATGCGGGCGTGGTGGCGCCCGGCTACGTGACCCCGTGGGCTGCGCCCGGCATGCCCGGCAAGGTGGCGCGCTACTTCTTCAGCCGGCATGCGCCCGTGCGCGTGACCTGGCCGCTGGCGGCGCACGAACTGGGCTGGATGCTGAAGTGGCGCCGCGCCTGCGACCTCACCACCTACCTGGCCAACCGCGGCCGGCTGCAGCGGCTGGCGTTCTACAGCCGACAGCGGCTGCATGAACTGACGGCGGCGCTGGAGCTTGAATACGACCGCAGTCCCGGCTACCTGGTGCTGCTGCGCTCCGGCCGCGACCGCAAGATGGTGCAGCCCGGCTTGCAGGTCCTGCGCGACGCCGGCGTCAAGTTCCAGGAGATCGATGCGGCGCAGGCGCGGGTCATCGAACCGGCGCTGAACCCGGACATGCGCTTTGCCGGTGCCGTCCACCTGCCGGACGACGAGGTCGGCAATTGCCGGCAGTTCGCGCTGCTGCTGAAGAACGAAGCGCAGTCGCGCGGTGCGCGGTTCGAGTTCCAGGCCGTCGTTGCCCCACTCGATGCGGCGGACCCGACCCATCTGCAGGTGACCGCTGCCGACGGCCGCACGCAAGCGGGGCGCTTCGATGCCGTCGTCATTTGCGGCGGCATGGCCTCGGCCGCGCTGCTGCGCCCGGTCGGGCTGAAAGTGCCATTGGCCGCCGTCTACGGCTATTCGATCAGCGCGCCGATCCGCGAACCCCTCAACGCGCCGCGCAGCGGCTTGATGGACGAGCGCTACAAGGTGGCGATCTCGCGCCTGGGCAGTCGCGTCCGCGTGGCCGGCAGCGCGGAAATCGGCGGTCGCGCGGACCGCAAGCGCCCGGAAGCGATCCAGACCCTGTACAAGGTGCTGCACGACTGGTTCCCGGGCGCCGCGCAACTGGCCAACACCGGTTCGGCGGTGCAGGAATGGAAGGGCGCCCGCCCCATGCTGCCCGACGGGCCGCCCATCCTGGGCGCCACCGGCATCCCCGGCGTCTGGATCAACCTCGGGCACGGCTCCAGCGGCTGGGCGTTGTCCTGCGGCAGCGCCCGGGTGGTGGCGGACCTGATGGCGGCGCGCGCGCCCGAGGTCGACATCGAGGGGCTGGGGGTCGAAAGGCTGTTCGCCTGACACAATGGCGCGCATGCTGCGCGTCACGCCCGACCGACCCTGGCCCCTGCAAGACACGGCGGCCATCCGCCGGATCGAGCAGGCCGCGGCCGCGGCGCTTCCACCGCACACCCTGATGCAGCGCGCGGGACTGTCCGTCGCCAGGCTGGCGCTGGCCGTCGCGCCGCATGCGCGCACCGTGTGGGTGGCTTGCGGCCCCGGCAACAACGGCGGCGACGGCTTCGAGGCCGCGCTGCACCTGAAGCAATGGGGCAAGGAGGTCATCGTCACGCTGGCCGGCGACCCTTCCAGGGCGCCCGAGGACGCGCGGCGTTCGCTGGAACGCGCACGGGACGCCGGCGTCGTGTTCGGTGCCGCCCCGCCCACCTGGGATTTCGCCGTCGATGCCTTGCTGGGCATCGGTGCGTCGCGGACGGCGGAGGGGTTGCTGCTGGAATGCATCCGGGGCCTGAACGATTCAGGCGCGGGCGTCCTGGCCGTGGATGTGCCTTCAGGGTTGAACGCGGACACAGGCGTCGGCGTGACCCACGTGAGCGCCACTCATACCGTCAGCCTGGTCGCCTTGAAGCCCGGCCTGTTCACGGCCGGCGGGCGCGATGCCGCCGGGTCGATCTGGGTCGACGACCTGGGCATCACCGCGCCGGACGGCGGTTGCACCGCACGGCTCGTGGCGCCCCCTGCGCTGCGACACCGGCCCCATGCGTCGCACAAGGGCACGCACGGCGACGTGGCCGTCATCGGCGGGGCACCAGGCATGACGGGTGCCGCGCTCCTGGCTGCACGCGCCGCCTTGCATCACGGGGCGGGCCGCGTGTTCGTGGGCCTGCTGGCCTCTGGCGCACCACCACTGGACGCGGGCCAGCCCGACCTGATGGTGCGCGACACGGCGAGCCTCGCGCTGGCCCATGCTGCCGTGGCCTGCGGCTGTGGTGGCGGCGACGCCGTGCGTGACTTGCTGCCACGCGTCCTGGGTGAGTCGCGCGACCTCGTCCTGGATGCGGATGCCCTGAACGCCATCGCATCGGATTCGCAATTGCAAGCCCTGCTGGAGGCGCGCGGGCGGCGCGGCAGGCCGACCGTGCTGACCCCGCATCCGCTGGAAGCCGCCAGGCTTTTGGGGACCGGCACGGGGCGCGTCCAGGGCAATCGCTTGACCGCGGCGCGCCAACTCGCGGATCGGTTTGGCTGCACCGTGGTGCTCAAGGGTTCGGGCACGGTGGTCGCGGATGCGGCAGGCACCTGGATCAACCCGACCGGCAACGCGAAACTGGCGATCGCCGGCACCGGCGATGTGCTGGCGGGCATGATCGCGGCGCATCTGGCCGCAGGCGCATCCGCCGCAGACGCGGCATGCGCCTCGGTCTACCTGCACGGCCAGGCGGCGGACCGCTGGCCGGCGGACGTGCCGCTCACCGCCGCCGCGCTGGCGGCAGCTGGGTAGCGGCCCTCAGCCGCGGCCCTCGAAGGGCATCTTGGTCGCCTTCACCGTGTGGAACAGCACATTGGCTTCCAGCGGCAGGCTGGCCATGTACAGAATCGACTGGCCGACGATGCTCACGTCCATCAGGGGCTCCGCGGCGATTTCGCCGTTCGCCTGGATCACGCCCTTGGCCATCCGCGCGGCCATCTCCGTGAGCGCATTGCCGATGTCGATCTGCCCCACCGCGATGTCGTGGCGGCGGCCGTCGAGCGCCGCGGTCTTGGTCAGGCCGGTCACCGCATGCTTGGTCGCCGTGTAGGCGATCGAATGCGGGCGCGGCGCATGCGCGGAGATCGAGCCGTTGTTGATGATGCGCCCACCCTTCGGGTCCTGTGCCTTCATCACGCGGAAAGCGTTCTGGATGCCGTAGAACATGCCGTTCAGGTTGATGTCGACGACGCGCTTCCAGTCCTCGATCTTCATGTCTTCGAGCGGCGCGGCCGGCAGCCCCATCCCCGCGTTGTTGAACAGCAGGTCCACGCGGCCCCAGGCCTTCACCACTTGCTGGAACAGGGCTTCCACCGCGGCGGGGTCGGTCATGTCGGTGGCGACGGGCAGCGCGCGGTCACCGGCGCCCGACGTGGTCGCGGTGTCCTGCAGGGCGTCGGCCCGCCGCCCGGCCAGGGCCACCCGCCAGCCCGCGCCCAGCAGGGCGAGCGCCGCCGCGCGGCCGATGCCGCTGCCGCCGCCGGTGACGATGGCGACCTTGCCGGCCGCATCAGAATTCGATGCCATCCCATACTCCTCGTTGTGTGATCGGTTCCGGTTTCAACGCCGGCTTCAACGCCGGTTTCAACGCCGGCTTTTGCGCGGCTTGCTCTTCGCGGCCGCCTTCTTCGCGGCCCCCTTGACCGCGAGCCCTGGCGAACGCGCCGACTTGCCCGCGGCCTTCTTGGCGGCACGCTTGGTGGACGACTTGACGGGCACGCCATCGCTGCGCCCGGCCCCGTTCGCCCCCTTGTCCTTCATGGCGCGCGCGACGAGTTCCTCGCCTTCGCGCACCAGCCGGAAGTCGATCTTGCGGCCGTCCAGGTCCACCCGGCTCACCTGCACGCGCAGCCGCGTGCCGATGGCGTAGCGGATGCCCGTGCGCTCGCCCCGCAGTTCCTGCCGGGCCTCGTCGAACTTGAAGTACTCGCCGCCCAGTTCGGTGATGTGCACCAGGCCCTCGACGTACATCGCATCGAGCGTCACGAAGATGCCGAAGCTGGTGGCCGCGGTGACCACGCCCGCGTATTCCTCGCCGAGGTGGTCGCGCATGTACTTGCACTTGAGCCAGGCCTCGACGTCGCGGCTCGCTTCGTCGGCCCGGCGCTCGTTGGCGCTGCAATGGAGGCCGGCGGCTTCCCAGGCCTGCACTTCACGCGAGGGCGGCGGCGCGGCTTTCTTCAGCTTGTTGCCGGGTGCGGCCACGCGCGCGGCGAGGCGGCGCGCCAGCTTCTCGTGCGCCTCGCCCGGGGTGGGTAGCGCCGGCAACTGGTAGCGTTCCTTGGCCAGGATCGCCTTGATCACGCGGTGCACCAGCAGATCGGGGTAACGCCGGATCGGACTGGTGAAGTGCGTGTAGGCGTCGTAGGCGAGGCCGAAGTGGCCGCTGTTGATCGGCGTGTAGATCGCCTGGCTCATGGAGCGCAGCAGCATCGTGTGGATCTGCTGGGCGTCCGGCCGTTCCTTGGTGGCCTCGGCGATCTTCTGGAATTCGCCGGGGCTCGGGTCTTCGCTGATCGTGAGGCCCACGCCCATCGCCTTCAGGTAGCCGCGCAGCACTTCCTTCTTCTCGGGCGTCGGGCCCTCGTGCACGCGGTAGAGCCCGGGCACCTCGGCCTGCTGGATGAAGTCGGCCGAGCAGACGTTGGCGGCGAGCATGGCCTCCTCGATCAGCCGGTGCGCGTCGTTGCGCACGCGCGGCACGATCTGCTCGATGCGGCCGTTCTCGTCGCAGATGATCTGCGTCTCGGTCGTCTCGAAGTCGACCGCGCCCCGCACGGCACGCGCCTTCAGCAAGGCGCGATACACATCGTGCAGGTTCAGGAAGTGCGGCACCAGGTCCTTGCGGCGCGCGGCTTCCGGGCCGCGCGTGTTGGCGAGGATGGCGGCGACCTCGGTGTAAGTCATGCGGGCATGGCTCCACATGACCGCCGGGTAGAACTGGTACGCGTGGATCTCGCCGGCGGCGTTGATCAGCATGTCGCAGACCATGCAGAGGCGGTCCACCTCGGGGTTCAGCGAGCACAACCCGTTCGACAGCTTCTCCGGCAGCATGGGAATCACGCGGCGCGGGAAGTACACGCTGGTGGCGCGCTCATAGGCGTCGATGTCGATGGCGTTGCCGGTTTCGACGTAGTGGCTGACGTCGGCGATGGCGACCAGCAATCGCCAGCCCTTGCCGCGGCCCACCTTCGCGGGCTCGCAATACACGGCGTCGTCGAAGTCCCGGGCATCCTCTCCATCGATGGTGACAAGGGGGACGTCCGTGAGGTCGACGCGGTGCTTGCGGTCGGCCGGCCGCACCTTGTCCGGCAGCGAGCGGGCTTGCGCGATGCAGGCGTCGGAGAATTCGTGCGGCACGCCGTACTTGCGCACCGCGATCTCGATCTCCATGCCGGCATCGTCGATCTCGCCCAGCACTTCCTTCACGCGGCCGACCGGCTGGCCGTACAGGCTCGGCGGCTCGGTGAGTTCCACCACCACCACCTGGCCCGATTTCGCCAGCCCCGTCGCGCCCTTGGGGATGAGCACGTCCTGCCCGTAGCGCTTGTCTTCCGGCGCCACCAGCCACACACCGCTTTCATGCAGCAGGCGCCCGATGATGGGTTGCGGCGGCCGCTCGACGATTTCCACCACACGGCCTTCGGCGCGGCCCTTGCGGTCGTGCCGCACGATGCGTGCCTTGACGCGGTCGCGGTGCAGCACCGCGCGCATTTCGTTGGGGGGCAGGTAGATATCGCCCTCGCCGTCGTCACGCTGCACGTAACCGTGGCCATCGCGGTGGCCCTGGATCACGCCTTCGATTTCATCGAGCATGCCGCCCGCGGATCGGTCTATATTTTTGATATACAATCGTTTTTTCCCTGAAATGCCCAGGTGGCGGAATTGGTAGACGCACTAGTTTCAGGTACTAGCGAGTAACATCGTGGAGGTTCGAGTCCTCTCCTGGGCACCAAAGTTGAATGATAAGCCGGCACCTGCCGGCTTTGTTGTTTCTGGAAGCCGGCGACGCTGAATCGCCGGCTCTTTGATGGGCGAAGCCGCGTCAGACCGGCTCGGCCACGAGGTCGTGGCCATCCGTTGCGACGATGCGTGCCCGCGTGAACTCGCCGACGGCGAGGCGCTTGCTCAGCTTCTGCGGCGGCAGCAGTTTCACGGTGCCGTCGATCTCGGGCGCGTCCGCGTAGGAGCGCCCCACCCCGCCCTTGCGGCCCAGCGCCGGCGCCGAATCCACCAGCACCTGCATCGTCGCGCCCACGCGCCGCGCCAGCTTGGCCGCCGACACTTCCTCGGCCACGGCCATGAAGCGGGCCCGGCGCTCCTCGCGCAGTTCCGCCGGCAGCATGCCCGGCAGTTCGTTGGCCGTTGCGCCTTCCACCGGGCTGTAGGCAAAACAGCCCGCGCGGTCGATCTCCGCCTCGCGCATGAAATCCAGCAAGTGCTGGAACTCCTCTTCCGTCTCGCCGGGGAAGCCGGCGATGAACGTGCTGCGGATCACGATCTCCGGGCAGATCTCGCGCCAGCGCAGGATGCGCTCCAGATTCTTCTCGCCGCTCGCCGGCCGCTTCATGCGCTTCAGCACGGCCGGATGGCTGTGCTGCAGCGGCACATCGAGGTAAGGGAGGATGCGCCCTTCGGCCATCAGCGGCAGCACCTCGTCGACATGCGGATACGGGTAGACGTAGTGCAAGCGCACCCACGCACCGTAAGGTTCCGCCAGGTCGCCCAGCGACCGCACCAGGTCCAGCATGCGCGTCTTCACCGGCTTGCCGTCCCAGAACCCGGTACGGTACTTCACGTCCACCCCGTAGGCCGAGGTGTCCTGGCTGACCACCAGCAGTTCCTTCACGCCGCCCTCGAACAGCGCCCTGGCTTCCTTCAGCACGTCCCCGATCGGCCGGCTCACCAGGTCGCCGCGCATGGCCGGGATGATGCAGAAGCTGCAACGGTGGTTGCAGCCTTCGCTGATCTTCAGGTAGGCGTAGTGCTTCGGCGTGAGCTTGATGCCATAGGCCGGCACCAGGTCGACGAAAGGATCGTGCGGCTTCGGCAGGTGCGTGTGCACCGCATCCATCACTTCCTGCGTCGCATGCGGGCCGGTGACGGCCAGCACGGACGGGTGCATCTGCCGCACCAGGTTGCCGCCCTGCTCGCCCGTCTTGGCGCCCAGGCAGCCGGTGACGATGACCTTGCCGTTGGCGCTGAGCGCCTCGCCGATGGTGTCCAGGCTTTCCCGCACGGCGTCGTCGATGAAGCCGCAGGTGTTGACGATGACGAGGTCCGCCCCCTCGAAAGTCTTCGAGGTGGCATAGCCTTCGGCGCTGAGCTGCGTGAGGATGAGTTCGGAATCCGTCAGGGCCTTGGGGCAACCCAGGCTGACGAAGCCGACCTTGGGCACCTTGTCGGCCGCGATTGCACTTTCATTCATTCCCCGTATTGTCCCAGAGACGGGGCGAGGGGTGCTCGGCAGGGCCTTCAGCGTTTCGGCAGCGTGAAGGCCGTGAGCATCTGCTCGGTCTGCTTGGCCATCTGTTCCTGCAGCTGCTCGAACATGCCCTTGGACTGCTGCATCAGCGGGTTCTGCACGCTCATGAACTGCGCCCACACCTCGGGAGCCACGGTCTTCGACTGTTCAGCCATGCGCGCCTGCAGGTCGGTGAAGGCCTGGACGTTCTTTTCGAGGTAGCTGCCCATGAACCCCTGCATCGCGTTCCCGTAGAAACGGATGATGTTGGCGAGGGCGGCTTCGCTGAACATGGGCGCGCCGCCGGCCTCTTCTTCCAGGATGATCTGCAGCAGGATGCTGCGCGTCAGGTCCTCGTTGGTCTTGGCGTCGCGGACCACGAAGAGTTCGCTGTCCAGGACGAGCTGCTTCACGTCGGTCAACGTGATGTAGGTGGAGGTGTCAGTGTCGTAGAGCCGCCGGTTCGGGTACTTCTTGATCACGCGCTGGGCCGGCTTGGCCGCGCCGCTGGCTTTCTTGCTGGTCACGAGAGGGGGCTCCTGGCGCGCCGGCGGCGGGCCCGGCGCTATTGCATTGCAGCAGATTCTAGGGAGCCCATCCTGGTGCAGGCCCAAGGTTTACCCGAAGGTGGCACCTCAGTTGAGGTCCTTGTCCTTCCAGGCCTTCAGGCCCGACACCGCCGCGCCGACCTGCAGGCCAGCCTTGGTCAGCAGGTACATCCTGCCGCCCGTGACGTTGCCGGCGCCCGCCTTGGCGTTGGCGTCCTTGCTGCCGTCACCCGCGCCCACGGATGCCGCGGCCGAAGCGTCCCAGCCCTTGTCGATGAAGGTGGCCAGCCCCTTCGGGTCGTGGAAGACGAACAGATAGCGTGTGTCGGACGCGCCGATCTGCAGGCCCGCGCTGGCCTGCGCGATGCCCATGTACACGTCCTTGCCGGTCTTGCCGTCGTGCGCGATGCCCTTGCCACCCGCCCCACCGAGGCCGAAGCTGAGACCGAATGTCGTGAACACGGCATAGCCGGGCGCCTTGGCCACGGCGTCCTTGAGCTTGGGATCGGCCTTGTAGAAGTCCTGCAGGGCGGCCATGGCCTTGGCCTTGACTTCGGCCTGCTGCGCGGCCTTGTCCTGCGCGTGGGCCGGGAGGGCCAGCGCAGCGAGAAGCAGCGCAGCGGCCAGGAACGAATTTCGTCTTTGCATGATGTCTCCTTCCGTCAACCCGCGAGGTACGCCGAGCCACGATCCTTCCGGACCCACTCTTCGTCGCTGTTCACCAGCTTTTCGGCTCTCAGCGCCATCTTGATCGCGATGGCGAGCGATCTTTCGATCAGTTCGTCATCGTTCAGCGCGGCAGCGGCCTGACCTTGCGCCAATCCGCTGAAGATGGTGGCGGCCATCTGGGCCACCACGGATTCACTGTGCTGCAGATGCATGGTCGCTTCGTTCGCCATCGGACCCTCCTTCTCTGGAGGGGGCATTGTCCCCCGGGAACCCCGCGGCGCCAAGACGAACCTTGCAGGCATGAAAGAAGCCCGCCCCCTGGCGGGAGCGGGCTCTCATGCGGAAAAGATTGGTGGGCCGCGAGGAGATCGAATCCCCGACCCTCGCTACGTCAAAGCGATGCTCTACCACTGAGCTAGCGGCCCATGCATCCCGCGTCTCCACGAAATACAGCCCCTGATTATATCAGCGGACAGGAGACTCACAGCGGCCCCCATGGCTGCTTCCTTCTCTCGCCGTGCGGCAGGCTGGCCCGTAACCTGGCCGCCCTCTCCTGACCGGCGAGGATCTCGTCGACTTGCCGGGGCGATTCGCGGAGCCAGAGCTTGTAGAGCGTCTGCCGGACCCCTCCAGCCTTGACCCGGACGACGCAATCGTACGGTTCCGACTCGCCCCATGAAACGCTCACGATGGATGCTGGATCCGCCTTGATGCGGTTGGCGAACGTGGGGCCGGAACTCTCGTACTCCCTGGGCGTCGTCCCATCCTGCCGGACGGGCATCGCAACCACCCTGACCGCGATCGAGGCGGCCACGAGCAGCCTGCGCAACTGGACATCAGGGCCGTCCACGCGCAGCACCGATTCAGCGGCGCCGCGCCGAGCGCACCCCGGCCACGCCGTCCACCACCTTGAGCACCTTCGCGAGGCGGTGCGAGTCGCCGACTTCCACCGTGAACGTCATCCAGGCGGTGCCCTTGACCGACTGGGTCTGCACGCCGATCACGTTCATCTTCTCCTTGGTGAACACTTCGGAGATGTCGCGCAGCAGGCCCTGGCGGTCGGCGGCTTCCACCGACACGTCCACGGGGTACACCGCCTGCTGGTCCGCCAAGGGGCGGCCCCATTCCACTTCGATCACCCGCTCCGGCGCGCGCGCCGCCAATTCACGAAAGTTGGAGCAGTCGGCGCGATGGATGCTCACGCCCTTGCCGCGTGTGACGAAGCCGCCGATGCCGTCCGGCGGCGCCGGCTTGCAGCACTTGGCCAGCTGCGTCATGAGCGAATCGATGCCCACCACCAGCACGCCGCCCTTGGCCGAAGAGGCGGGGCGCGCCTTCTTCAGCAGGATTTCCTCGGGCGGATGCTCCACGGGCGGATGCAACAGCGCTTCGATGTTGCGCAGCGAGAACTCATCCTTGCCGACGACGGCGAACAGGTCCTCCGCCGTCTTGAAGCCGAGCCGGGAGGCCAGCTCCTCCAGCTTGAGGGCCGTGCGGCCCTCGCGCTGCAGCAGCCGCTCGACCATCTCGCGGCCGCGGGCCACCGTCTCGTGGCGCAACTGCTCGTTGAACCAGGCACGCACCTTGGCGCGCGCCCGATGGCTGGCGAGGAAGCCGAGTTC
Organism: Caenimonas sedimenti; assembly: GCF_007833165.1. GTDB lineage: Bacteria > Pseudomonadota > Gammaproteobacteria > Burkholderiales > Burkholderiaceae_C > Ramlibacter > Ramlibacter sedimenti. The sequence goes on from NZ_VOBQ01000006.1 coordinate 54,795, forward strand.
GGCATTCAGCCAGTCCCGCGAGGGCCCGCCCTCCTTGACCGAGACGATCTCCACCGTCTGGCCGTTCTGCAGATGGGTGTTCAGCGGCACCATCACGCCGTCGACCCGGGCACCGCGGCAGCGGTGGCCCAGGCTGGTGTGGACGCTATAGGCGAAGTCGACCGGCGTCGCGCCCTGCGGCAACTCGATGATGGTGGCCTGCGGCGTCAGCACATAGATGCGGTCCTCGAACAAGCCGTCGGCGGAACCCGCCAGATCACGCTCCCAGGCCAGCAGCTGGCGCAGCACGGCGATCTTGCTGTCGTAGTCGCCGCTCGCCGCCACCCCGGCGTAGCCCTTGCTGCCGGATTCCTTGTAGACCCAGTGGGCGGCCACGCCGTGCTCGGCGTGGTCATGCATGGCCTGCGTGCGGATCTGGATCTCGATGGCGCGGCCGGCTTCGTCGCGCACGATGGTGTGCAGCGACTGGTAGCCGTTGGGCTTGGGCCGTGCGATGTAATCGTCGAACTCTTCCAGGAGCGGCGTGAAGCGCGAATGCACCCAGTCGAGCGCCGCGTAGCAGTCCTTCACCCCGGGCACGATCACGCGCAGCGCGCGGATGTCGAACACCTGCTCGAAATCCAGCGACTTGCCGCGCATCTTCTTGACGATGCTGTAGATATGTTTCGGACGGCCATGCACCTGCGCGGAGATGCCCTGCGCCTTGAGTTCGTCCTCGAGCCCGTGCCGCAGCTGTTCGACGTAGGCCTCGCGCTCCACCCGCTTCTCGTCCAGCATGCCGGCGACCGCCCGGTACTGCTCGGGCTCCAGGAAGCGGAAGGCCAGGTCTTCCATTTCCCACTTGACCTGCCAGATGCCGAGGCGGTTGGCGAGCGGCGCGAAGACGTTCAACGCCTCGCGCGCGATGATCGGCTGCACGGGCCGCTTCGCCGCCGCGAAGTAGCGCAGCGTCTGCAGGCGCGAGGCGAGCCGCAGCATGACGACGCGCAGGTCGCGCGAAAATGCCAGCAGCATCTTGCGCACCGGCTCCGTGCGGGAGCGCGGGTCGTCGACGAGGTGCGCGCTGTCGTCCGCGGCACGGGCCTGTTGCTGGATCCGGACCAGCTTGTTGGTTTCCAGAGCCAGCGTCGCGTAGCTCTCGCCGAAGGCCTTGGCGATGACCTCCTGCGGCTTGTTCAGGTGGACGCTGGCGTACACCAGGTAGCTCGCCGCCTGCATGGCTTCGGAGCCGCCCATCGACCGCAGGATGTCCGCCACCGCGTCCGCATGCGCCAGCGTGTTTTCGCCGGTGTCCAGCGTTTCACTGGCGATGAACGGTTCGGCGAACGCGCGCGCCCGCGCCAGCGCGTCCGCCTGCCGGGGCAGCGACCTTTCGGCCGCGGCGATCAGCCCGGGGACCGCCTCAACCTGTTCCGCCGCGTGGCTTTTCATCTCGGGGAGTGTCGGGTTCGAGCAGGAAGGCGGCGACCGCCTCCACCTGGTCTTGGGCGATGAGGGTGGGCGCGTGGCCGACACCCGCGAATTCAACGAGCCGGGCTTTCGGGCCGCGGCGGCCCATCTCCTGCGCGGTGGCCGCAGAAAGCAGGTCGGACCGGGCGCCGCGCAACAGCAGCGTGCTGGCCCGTACGTTGTCATAGAGCTGCCAGAGCGCTGCCTGGCCCTCGGCCGCGGCCTGTTCGGTGAGCGCGCGGAAGGGCACGGCCAGGGCCGGGTCGTAGTGCAGCGTGAAGCCGCCGCCGGGCAACGGTTTCACCATCGCCTGCGACAGCGCCAGCCACTGCTCGGGGGTGTGCGGGCCGAACCCGGTGGAGATGGCCCACATCGCGTCGGCAGCGGCCTGCACCGTCTCGAATTGCCCCGTGTTGCCGACGTAGGTGCCGATGCGTTTCAGGGCCTCCCACTGGATGACGGGCCCGAAGTCGTTCAGCACCAGGCGGCGCACGGGCACCGGCAAAGGCAGGCTGGGCGTGCCGCAAAGCGCGAGGCCGATCAGCCCGCCCATGCTGGTGCCCAGCCAGTCGAGCGTGCGCATGGGCGCCTGGGCGTGCAGCTGGCCCAGCATGTGGAGCATGTCGCTGACATAGGTGGGAACGGCGTACCCCATCGGGTCGCGCAAGGCGTCGCTGCGGCCGCGGCCCACGACGTCCGGGCAGATGACCCGCAGTGGCTCGTTCGAGCGCGCGAGCAGCGCCTGGGCGATCACGTCGAAGTCACGGCCCTGCCGCGTGAGGCCGTGCGCGCAGACGATCACGTGCGGCGCATCGCCCGAACCCCACTGCCAGTAGGCCATGCGGTGGCTCCCGCCCGCGTCGGGACAGGATACGTAGTTCAGCGTAGGTACGGTCATGGATGCGCAATGGCCCGGATTCGCCGGATACTTTGAGGCTGCCTGCTCTTTCGCAAGCATCCTAATTCATCCCGGAGAGAACCACATGTTGAAAGGCAAGACCGCCCTCGTCACGGGCTCCACCAGCGGCATCGGGCTGGGCATCGCCAAGGCCCTGGCGCGCCAGGGGGCCAACGTCATGCTGAACGGATTCGGCGACGTCGAGGGCCCCAAGGCGGAAGTGGCGGCGCTGGGCGTGCAGGTGGGTTACCACGGCGCCGACATGAGCAAGGCCGCCGAGATCGAGGCCATGATGAAAGCCGCGGCCGCGCAGTTCGGCCGCGTCGACATCCTCGTCAACAACGCGGGCATCCAGCACGTGGCCCCGGTGGAGGACTTCCCGCCTGAGAAGTGGGACGCCATCCTGGCCATCAATCTCTCCAGCGCCTTCCACACCAGCCGGCTCGCCCTGCCCCCGATGAAGTCCGCCAACTGGGGCCGCATCATCAACGTCGCCTCGGTGCACGGACTGGTCGCGTCGGCGCAGAAGTCGGCCTATGTGGCCGCCAAGCACGGCATCGTCGGCCTGACCAAGGTGACCGCGCTGGAAAACGCCACCACCGGCATCACCTGCAACGCCATCTGCCCGGGCTGGGTGCTGACGCCGCTGGTGCAGAAGCAGGTGGATGCGAAGGCGGCCGCGCTGGGCCTGTCGAATGAAGACGCCAAGAAGCAGCTGCTGGCCGAGAAGGAACCGTCGCTGCAGTTCACCACGCCCGAAGAACTCGGCGAGCTCGCCGTGTTCTTCTGCTCGCCGGCCGCGAACAACGTGCGCGGCGTGGCCTGGAACATGGACGGGGGCTGGGCGGCGCAGTAACCGTCAAGCGCCCAGCACCAGCTCGCGCTGGTGTGTGCGCTCGAAGCGCTCGTCCGCCAGGTCGTAATCCCAGCGTTCGACGGTGCAGGAACGCGGCGCTCCCTCCGCCGGTGGCTGCCACCGCACCACGTTGACCGAATTGGGCGTCCCATGCCGCACCCGGTGCGACACCGCCGTCCCCGCCTGCAGGCAATACAGCGCGCGCGGGGTGCCCGCGGCACGCTGGCACAAGTCGCTCACGTACGGCAGGTGGATGTGCCCGCCGAGCACCAGGTCGGCACCGGCCCGGGACCAGGCCTGCACGGCGGCCTCGCCGCCATGCAGGCGATCTTTCTCGTCCTCTTCCCGCATCACGCAGGCCGGCTGGTGGGTCACCACGACCCGCAACTGGCCGCGGCGCGCCCCACCCAGGCGCCGCACCACGCGCTGCACCTGTGCAGAGGACACTTCGCCATCCTTGTGGCGCTCCGGCCGCGTCGTGTTCACGCCCACCAGCAGCAGGTCGGGCAGGTCGATCTCGGGTTCCAGCTCGGCGCCGAAAGCCGCGCGGTAACCCGCATAGGGATTGAACAGCCGCGCCGCGAGGTTGTAGAGCGGGATGTCGTGGTTGCCCGGTAGCGTCAGCAGGTTCGCCACGCCCAGCGAATCGCAGAAACGCCGTGCCGCCTCGAATTCGGCTGGTCGTGCGCGCTGCGTGATGTCGCCGCTGTGCACCACGGCGTCGGGCGCCAGCTCGCGCGCGAGAGCCTGCAGCGCCGTGACCACCTTGGGCTGCTCCGTGCCGAAGTGCGTGTCGGAGATGTGCAGCAGCACCGTCATGCGGCACCGCCTCCGCCGTCCACCGGCTTCAGCAGCATCAACGGCTTGGGCGACACCGAAAATCGCAGGGGGGGCTGCATGCGGACCACTTCGCCATCGGTCGCCACCTCCAGCGAGCGCCGCGTGCCGGTTTTCACCGTTAGCGACCGGAAAGCAAAGCTGTCGAGTTCCTCGCTGTCGCCGAGCCGCCCCGTGACGCCACGCAACAGCAGGCGCCACTTGGCCCAGCGGCCCTGCGGACGCGGCGCGAGAGCAGCCAGGGTGCCGCGGCCCGCCGTACCCATCACCTCCGGCCCGATGCCGACGCGTTCCAGCTGCTCCCGGTTGTTCCCGACGAACAGCGTCGGGGTGCGCAGGTTGCGCAATTGACCATCCTGCTCGATCTCGAGCACGAGCCGGCGCCGCCAGCCAAGCAACGAGACAATGCCCGAAAGCAGCGCAACCCAGCGATGGCGTCCCAGCTTCTGCTTGAAGGCTTCCCGGTCGCTCAGCACGCGCGGGTACAGGCCGATGCTGGCGTTGACCAGGAAGACGCGCTGGTTCACCAGCCCCACGGCCACAGGCACCGGCTGCGCGGCCAGCAGGCAACGCGTCGCGTCCTCGGCTTCGAGCGGCAGGCCGTGCTCGCGCGCGAACAGGTTGAAAGTGCCCTGCGCGATCACGCCCAGGGTGCAGCCCTCGGTCAGCGCCGCCTGCGCGGCGCTGTTCAAGGTGCCGTCGCCGCCGACGGCCACCAACGCGCCGCCGGTTTCGCGCGCACGGCGGGCCGCCGTGCGGCAGGCCGACGCGATGTCAGGCGCGGGCACTTCGATGATTTCATGGGGGCGGCCGCTCGCCGCCAGCACGGCGGCGATGCGGTCGCGGGTCTCACGGGCTTCGTTTTCCCCGGAGCCTGGATTGAGCACCACGAAGAGCGGTGGAGGCGTGTCGGGCATCGGGGCACTGTAGAGCCCCGGTGCGTGAAGCCCTGTCGGACACTAGCGCAACTGGACGGAGCCCGAGACCGTGACCGTGACGGCGCTCTTCCCCGCTTCGACCGGCACGGCGGCATCGGCCAAGGCGGCCTTGGCTTCCATCGCCATCATCCGGGGGCGCGGCTGGAAGCCCGGCTCGCTCGCGTTCACCGACACCTCGCGCAGCGTGTAGCCCGAGAAGCCGAAGCCCTTGGCGAGTTCGGCCGCGCGCGCCTTGAAACGCTCGATGGCCTGCGCCTGTGCCTCGCCCTCGACCTTGTTGCGCTGTTCGCGGCTCAGGCCGAAGCTCACGCCGCCCAGCGTCATGGTCTGGATGCGGCCGGCCGTCTGGGTGATGCGCGGGAAATCGCGCCCTTCCAGCACCAGCTCGGCGGTACCCTGCCACCCGCTCATCTTGCCGTCGCGGCCGTGTCGCGGATAGAGAGCAAAGTTGCCGGTGCGTACATCCAGCTGGCCTGGCTGTGCGTTCTTGCGCGCCTCGTTGAGCGCGGCGTCCAGCGCCGTCTTCAGCTGCGTCTGCACCACCGCGGCGTCGGCGCCTTCGCGGGCCGTCGTCAGGTTCATCACCAGCAGGTCCTGCTGGACTTCGACGGTCCCGCGAGCTTCCAGTTGCAGGACGTTTTGCGGTGGCGGGTAGGGAACGGTCTGGGCGGAAGCCGCCGAGGCCCAGAGGGCGCATGCGGCGGCGAGAGTCTTGTAGGTCATCGAGGGGGTTCCTTGCATCCGGCGCGCAGCATAGCCGCCTAGGGGCGGCGTGCGGGCGCGCGGTTGAAGTCGGCGAGTTGCCGGCGCAGTTCCGCCCGCTCACCTGGGGAAAGCTGCCGCGGCTGGGCCTCGCCTTGGCCAGCCGCTGACACCTGGCGAACCGTCTGGCGCAGCTCGCCTCCCGCGGGTGAAGCCAGCGCTGGCAGGGCCGCCGCGAAGAACCAGAAGAGCAGGAAGGATGACTTCATACGCATGCAACGGTCGAGCGTACAGGCCGCTCACATCGCTGCTGTGAACGACTGCGCCCTCGGGCAACATTTGTAACACTGTGAAAAGCACCTCGGAAAAACCCGCACGGCCGGGTGCATGGCCCTCAGAATCGGCTCTGTTACAAATTGGATTCCCGGAGAACCATGACCCAAGCAGCCGCCCGAACCGACAAGATCCTGGTGGTCGACGACGACGCACGCATTCGCGACCTGCTGCGCCGCTACCTGACCCAGGAAGGGTTCGAAGTCATCCTGGCGGAAGACGGGAAGGCCCTCAACCGCCTGATGCTGCGCGAGACGGCCGACCTGATCGTGCTCGATCTGATGATGCCGGGCGAGGACGGCCTGTCCATCTGCCGGCGGCTGCGCGCCGCCAACGACCGCACGCCGATCATCATGCTCACCGCCAAGGGTGAGGACGTGGACCGCATCGTCGGCCTGGAAGTCGGCGCGGATGACTACCTCGGCAAGCCCTTCAACCCGCGCGAACTGCTGGCCCGCGTGCACGCCGTCCTGCGCCGCCGCCCCGCGCAGGAAGCGCCCGGCGCGCCGTCGTCCGACAACGAGGTGGTGTCGTTCGGCCCCTTCGCCTTCGACCTGGGCGCCCGCACCCTGCGCAAGAACGGCGACGAACTGCCGCTGACCACCGGCGAGTTCGCCATGCTGAAGGCGCTGGTGCGGCACCCCCGCCAGCCGCTGTCGCGCGAAAAGCTCGCGCAACTGGCCCGTGGCCGCGAGTTCGAGCCCTTCGACCGCAGCCTCGACGTGCAGGTCTCCCGCCTGCGCAAGCTGATCGAGGCCGACCCGGCGTCCCCCCGCTACATCCAGACGGTCTGGGGTGTCGGCTACGTGTTCGTGCCGGACGGCGCGGGCTGACAAACGGCTGCCGAGGACGGACAATGGCCTGATGCCCAGGCCTGTCCTCCCACGCCCCCAAGATGCGAACGCAAGGCGCTGAAGCCACCGGGCCGGTTCCGCTCGAAACCGGCCCCGCCCCGCTCGAAATGCGGCCCCGCGTGGGGCTGTCGCTGTTCTGGCGTACTTTCTTCCTGCTCTCGCTGCTGCTGGTCGGCTCCATCGTCGCCTGGCTGCAGACGTTCCGCGCGCTGGAATTCGAGCCGCGCGCCGTGCAGACGGCGCAGCAGATCGCCTCGCTGGTGAACCTCAGCCGCGCGGCGCTGGTCCACGCCGACCCCATCGCCCGCGTATCGCTGATCAAGACCCTGGCCGACCAGGAGGGCGTGCGCGTCCTGCCGCGCGAACCGGGCGACCGGTACTCGGCGCTGACCGGCAGCGCCATGGACCGGCGCATCGTCGACGAACTGGTCAGCCGCCTGGGCTCCGGCACCCTGATGGCCAGCGCCGTCAACGGCGAACAGGGCTTGTGGGTCGGCTTCAAGATCGAGCAGGACGCCTACTGGATGCTGCTGGACCGCACGCGGTTCTCGCAGGTGGGCGGCCGGACCTGGCTCGTCTGGCTGATCACGGCCGCCGCCTTGTCGCTGGCCGGGGCGGCTGTCATCGCCCGCCTGATCAACCGGCCGCTGAAGCAGCTGTCGTTCGCCGCGAGCCGCGTTCGCGATGGCGACTTCGATGCCAGCCGGCTCGACGAGAAGGCCGTGACCAGCGAAATCCGCGAGGTCAACATCGGCTTCAACCGGATGGCCCAGCAGCTCGCCAAGATCGAGCAGGACCGCGCCGTCATGCTCGCCGGCATCTCCCATGACCTGCGCACGCCCCTCGCGCGCCTGCGGCTGGAAACCGAGATGAGCGTGGTCGACGAGGACGCCCGCGCCCACATGGCCGCCGACATCGACCAGCTCGACGCCATCATCGACAAGTTCCTCGACTACGCCCGGCCGGACCATGCCGAGCTCAAGCCCGTGATGCTGAACGACGTGGTCGAGGCCTGCGTCTATGCGATCCAGGAGCAGACCGACATCCGCGTCAACCTCGACCTGCCGAAGAACCTGGAAGTGCTGGCCGACGAGGTCGAACTCGCCCGGGTCGTCTCCAACCTGCTGGAAAACGCGCGCCGCTACGGCAAGACGCCCGAGACCGGCATCGCGATCGTCGACGTGGCTGCCCGAGCCAGGAACGAATGGGTGCTGCTGAAGGTGCGCGACCACGGCATGGGCGTCTCACCCGACGCGCTCCCGAACCTGATCAAGCCGTTCTTCCGCGGCGACGCCGCCCGCACCGCCGCCACGGGCGCGGGGCTGGGCCTGGCGATCGTCGACAAGACGGTGCAACGCATGGGCGGCATCTTCGCGCTGGCCAACACCACCTCGGGCGGGCTCGCGGCGCACATCAAGCTGCAGCGGCCGCGGCCAGTGCAGCAGGCGGCGGCTGCCTCGGCGAAAGACCAGGCGGACAAGCGTGCCGCGCTGCGCGAAACGGCGGCTTGAATGTGCCTCCTGTAGGCTGGGTTGCGCGGAAGCGCACCTCAGCGTTTCGGGTTCGCCGGGGGGCGCTGGGGTCGCTGCGCGAACCCAGCCTACAACTCCCCCAGCAACAGCACAACAGCCCGAGCCTCGATGCTCTGCCCCATGCCGACCGGGCCGAGCTTCTCAGCCGTCTTGGCTTTCACGTTGACGGCAGCCGGTGCCAGGCCGAGCGCCTGAGCGATTCGCGCACGCATGGCATCGATGTGCGGCGCCAGCTTCGGCGCCTGCGCGACGATGGTGCTGTCGATGTTGGAGATGCGCCAACCCTCGGCCTGGACACGCTTGGCCGCCTCGGCCAGCAGGACGATCGAATCGGCGCCACGGAAGCGCTCATCGGTATCCGGGAAATGACGGCCGATGTCGCCCAGCCCGGCGGCACCCAACAAAGCGTCCGTGATCGCATGCAGCAGTGCGTCGGCGTCCGAATGCCCCAGCAACCCTCGCTCGTACGGAATCTCGACGCCGCCCAGCAGCAGCTTGCGGCCGGGCACGAGGGCGTGTGTGTCCCAGCCCTCGCCCACCCGGATCAGCATGGGGGCCATCACCTGCGCCCGCGCAGCACCGCTTCGGCCATGGCGAAGTCTTCCGGGTACGTCACCTTGAAATTCTGGGCACCCGCTGGCACCAGCAGCGGCTTCAGGCCCATGGCCTCGATCGCGCTGGACTCGTCGGTGATGCTGTTGTCCGCACCTTCCAGCGCCTGGCGCAACATGCCGAGGCGGAACATTTGCGGCGTCTGGGCCAGCCACTTGTCGTCGCGCGACAGCGTGCTGGCGACCCGGCCGCCCTGGTCGATCTTCAGCGTGTCCGCGAGCGGGTGGGCCAGGAGACCGCCGACTTCGTCGTCGGCGCAGGTGTCGATGAGGCGGTTGACGAGCTCCGGCGTGATCAGGCAGCGGGCGGCGTCATGCACCAGCACCCAGTCGTGGTCCACGGCACCGGCACGGCGCAGCTCGCGCAGGCCGTTGGCGACGCTGGCGGCGCGCGTGGCGCCGCCGCAAGGCACGACCAATGCCGAGGTGGTGGGGTTGCGTTCGAAGAAGCCGTCGCCCGGTGCGACCACGACGAGGGTCCGTGCGATCCGCTGTACCGCAGCGAATGCCGACAAGGTGTGCCAGATCATGGGCTGGCCGGCCACGCGCTCGTACTGCTTGGGTCCGGCCGTTCCGGCCCGGCTGCCGTTGCCGGCGCAGGGAATCAGTGCAAAGTACCTGGGGGCGGGGGAGTTGCCGTTCATGTCGTCCGTCGATTCATTCTATCCCCCGTAAAATCGGGGCACCACCCCGCCCTCTCAAGGCGCGGGGTGTTTTGCATTTGCGGTCACCGAACGATTGTTGATGGATTTACCCAAGCTTTCCCCCGGCAGGCGAATGACCCTGCCAAGACCCGTGGGTTCCGCCGACGCGCTGCTCGCGGCGCGGCTGGCCCTGCGCGAGCAGCAGGCGGGACGCCTGACGGCCATCGTCACCGCTGACGCGATCGACGCCCAGCGCCTGCTGGACGAGATCGGGTTCTTCGCGCCGGACCTGCGCTGCGCCCTCTTCCCGGACTGGGAAACGCTGCCGTACGACCAGTTCTCGCCGCACCAGGACCTCATCAGCGAGCGCCTCGCCACGCTGTGGCGCATCCTGCAGCGCGAGGCCGATGTCGTGCTGATGCCAGCGAGCACCGCGCTGTACCGCCTGGCGCCGCCGGCCTTTCTCGCGGGCTACACCTTTCACTTCCGGTTGCAGCAGAAACTGGACGAAGCACGCCTGAAGGCGCAGTTGACGCTGGCCGGCTACAACCACGTCACCCAGGTCGTGAGCCCCGGCGAGTACGCGGTGCGCGGCGGGCTGATCGACCTCTTCCCCATGGGCTCACCGGTGCCGTATCGCGTCGACCTGTTCGACGATGAGGTCGACTCCATCCGCACCTTCGACCCGGACACGCAGCGCAGCCTCTACCCGGTGCCCGAGGTGCGGCTGCTGCCGGGGCGCGAGTTCCCGATGGACGACGACGCCCGGGCGCGCTTCCGCAAGCGCTGGCGCGAGCTGCTGGAAGGCGACCCCACCCGCAGCCGCATCTACAAGGACATGGGCAACGGCGTCGCCACCGCCGGCATCGAGTACTACCTGCCGCTGTTCTTCGAGGACACGGCCACGGTGTTCGATTACCTGGGCGAGCAATCGATGGTGCTGTTGCACGGCGACCTGGAGCCCGCCTTCCAGCGCTTCTGGCAGGACACGCGCGACCGCTACCGCCTGGTGCAGGGCGACCCGGATCGCCCGGTGCTCCCGCCCGAAGCGCTGTTCCTGAACGCGGAGCAGTTCTACACGCGCGCCAAGGAGCATGCGCAGGTGGCACTGCGCACCGATGCGCAGGACGTGGCCGAAAGCGCCTGGTTCCAGAAGCTGCCGGACCTGTCGGTCGTGCGCGGCGCCGAAGACCCGTTGCAGCGCCTGAAGGACCACGCCAAGGCGACGGCGCATCGCGTGCTGGTGCTGGCCGAAAGCGCGGGCCGGCGCGAAAGCCTGCTCGATTTCCTGCGGGCGAGCCACCTCACGCTGCCGGCCTTCGATTCGCTGGAGGAATTCCAGGCGAGCGACGAGAAGCTCGGCATCGCCACGGCGCCGCTCGCCAGCGGTTTCGCCTGGGTCGAACAGGCGATCGACCTCGTCACCGAAACGGAGCTGTTCGCCACCACGGCCACCACGCGCCGCCGCAAGAAGCAGGAACAGGTCAGCGACGTCGAGGCGCTGATCAAGGATCTCTCGGAGCTCAACGTCGGTGACCCGGTGGTTCACGCGCAGCACGGCATCGGCCGCTACCGCGGCCTGATCAGCATGGACGTCGGCCAGGGCAGCACCGAGTTCCTGCACCTGGAATACGCCGACAAGGCCACGCTCTACGTGCCGGTGAGCCAACTGCACCAGATCAGCCGCTATACCGGCGTCGGGGCGGACGAGGCGCCGCTGCACCGGCTGGGCTCGGGCCAATGGGAAAAGGCCAAGCGCAAGGCGGCCGAGCAAGTGCGGGACACCGCCGCGGAACTGCTGAACCTGTACGCCCGCCGCGCGGCGCGCCAGGGCCATTCGTTCCGCTTCTCCGCCCAGGACTACGAGACCTTCGCCAACGATTTTGGCTTCGACGAGACGCCGGACCAGAACGCGGCCATCCATGCCGTAATCCAGGACATGGTCTCGCCGCAACCGATGGACCGGCTGGTCTGCGGCGACGTCGGCTTCGGCAAGACCGAGGTGGCGCTGCGCGCGGCCTTCATCGCCGTCACCGGTGGCAAGCAGGTCGCTTTTCTGGCGCCGACCACCCTGCTCGCCGAGCAGCACTACCAGACGCTGGTCGACCGCTTCGGCAAGTGGCCGGTGAAGGTGGCGGAGATGAGCCGGTTCCGCTCCGGCAAGGAGATCACCGCCGCCCTCAAGGGGCTCGCCGACGGCAGCATCGACATCGTCGTCGGCACCCACAAGCTGCTGGCCCAGTCCACCAAGTTCAAGAACCTGGGCCTCTTGATCATCGATGAAGAGCACCGCTTCGGCGTGCGCCACAAGGAGGCGGTGAAGGCGATGCGGGCCGAGGTCGACGTGCTGACGCTCACCGCCACGCCGATCCCGCGCACGCTGGGCATGGCGCTGGAAGGCCTGCGCGACCTGTCGGTGATCGCCACCGCGCCGCAGCGGCGGCTGGCCATCAAGACCTTCGTGCGCAGCGAGAGCAACGGCGTGATCCGCGAGGCCGTGCTGCGTGAGCTGAAGCGCGGCGGCCAGGTCTACTTCCTGCACAACGAGGTGGAAACCATCCAGAACCGGCGCGAAGCCCTGGAACGGCTGCTGCCTGAGGCGCGCATCGCGGTGGCGCATGGCCAGATGCCCGAGCGCGAGCTGGAGCGCGTGATGCGCGAGTTCATCTCGCAGCGCTTCAACGTGCTGCTGTGCTCCACCATCATCGAGACCGGCATCGACGTGCCCACGGCCAACACCATCGTCATGGCCCGCGCCGACAAGTTCGGCCTGGCGCAGTTGCACCAGTTGCGCGGCCGCGTCGGCCGCAGCCACCACCAGGCGTATGCGTACCTGATGGTGCCCGACGTCGAGAGCCTCACCAAGCAGGCGGCGCAGCGGCTGGAGGCCATCCAGCAGATGGAGGAACTGGGCTCGGGCTTCTATCTCGCGATGCACGACCTGGAGATCCGCGGGGCCGGCGAGGTGTTGGGCGAGAACCAGAGCGGCAACATGCTGGAAGTCGGCTTCCAGCTGTACAACGAGATGCTGTCGGAGGCCGTCCGCTCGCTGAAGGCCGGCAAGGAGCCCGACCTGCTGTCCCCCCTGTCTGTCACGACAGAGATCAACCTGCATGCGCCCGCGCTGCTGCCCGAGGACTATTGCGGCGACGTCCACCTGCGGCTGTCGTTCTACAAGAAGCTGGCGACGGCGAAGAACGTCGACCAGATCGACCGCCTGCTGGAGGAGATCGTCGACCGCTTCGGCAAGCTCCCGCCGCAGGGCCAGACACTGGTCGACGTGCACCGGCTGCGCGTGCTGGCTCGGCCCTACGGCGTGGTCAAGGTGGACGCCGCCCCCACGATGATCCACATCACCTTCAAGCAGAACCCGCCGATCGAGCCGCTCGCCATCATCCAGCTGGTGCAGAAGAACAAGCACATCAAGCTGGCCGGCAACGACAAGCTGCGGGTCGAGCGCGCGCTGCCCGACCCGAAGGACCGGGCCCAGATGGTGCGGGATGTGCTCAAGTCGCTCGGGCAGCCCAAGGTGGCGGAGCCGGCCTGATGGGTGTCGCCGATGCCGTCGTCGCGGTGCTCGTCTTGCTGGGCCTGGTGTTTGGCTGGCGCCAGGGGCTGGTGCGCGCCTCCCTGGAACTGCTGGCAGTGGCAGGCGCCGCGGTCGCCGCGTGGCTGCTGTTCGGCTATGCGGCGTGGTGGCTGACCGACCGGCTGCCGGGGCTGGAAGTGTGGGTCGCCCCTTTGTCCATGAGCGTGATCTTCATCGCCGTGATGCTGCTCATTGCCGCCAGTGGCCGGCGATTGCTGCGTCGGTGGCCGATGGCCGTGCGCCCGGCCTGGCTCCATCGCGGCGGCGGGGTGCTGGCCGGCGTGGCCAATGGGCTGCTGCAGGCGGCCGTCGGCATGGCCCTGCTGGGGCCCGCGGCCAAGGCTGGCTGGCTCGCGCCGGCCATCAGCCAGGCGTCATCGCCGATCGAGGCGCGCATCGGCCCCGTCTTCGACCCGGCATTGCGCGACATGCGGCACGTGATCAGCCTGCCCGACCGGCCCGACGCGACCGTGGCGCTGGACTACCGGTTGCGCGCGGCCACCGTCCGCCCCGATCTCGAGGCGCGCCTGCTGGAACTGGTGAACGCCGAGCGCGCGCGCCATGGGCTGGCCGTGCTGATGGCGGACCCGGAACTGTCCCAGGTGGCCCGCGCCCATTCCAGCGACATGTTTGCCCGCGGCTACTTCTCGCACTATGCGCCCGATGGTGCGTCCATGGACGACCGCTTGCGCCGCTACCAGGTGCGTTATCGCATCGCCGGCGAGAACCTCGCACTGGCGCGCTCGCTCACGATGGCCCACGAAGGCCTCATGAAATCGCCCGGCCACCGCGCCAACATCCTGCGGCCGCAGTTCGGCCGGCTGGGCATCGGCGTCCTGGACGGGGGAACGCACGGGTTGATGGTGACCCAGAATTTCAGGGACTAGCCGAGCCTCGGACTCTTCAATTGCGGAAGTTCTGCGTGACCATGAGCCCGTCGCGCCCGCCATCGAGCACGCCGATGCCCAAGCGGCCGAACTGGGGCCGCAGGATGTTGGCCCGGTGCCCCGGCGACTTCATGAGCCCGTCGTGCGCGATGTTCAGCGTCTGCGCCATCGCCAGGTTTTCACCGGCCACGAGGTAGCGGACGTTCCGCTGGCGGATGCGGTCACCCAGGCTCTTCTTCTCGGGTGTCACGTGCGAGAAGTAGCCGCGGGCGAACATGTCGCGGCTGTGGGCCCGCGCCACTTCCGCGAGTTCGGGGTCGGCCTGCACCGGTTTCAGCCCCGCGCGCTCGCGCTCGGCATTGACCATGGCCAGCATGCGGGCCTCCAGGTCGGGCCGGACTTTGGGATCCGCGACGGTGGACTTGAGCGCGATGGTTTCATGCGATTCCGCAGGCACGGTCACCACCTGCATCAGGCGCCGGACCGCTGGGTCGAAGATGGGCGTGAGCCGGGCCTCCAGCCACTCGGCGGGCGAAGCCAGCGTCGAGGCCAGCGTGCTGGCACGTGTCATCGCCGCCAGTTGAGCGCCCAGCGGCACGGTGTGCAGGATGAGGGCGGCGACGGTCGCGTTGATCAGGCCGTTGCCCAACCCCGGCAGCAATCCGAAGAAGCGGTTGATGCCATGGACATGCACCTTGGGCGGCGCGCTGCGCGCGAGTGCAAGCCCGATGCTGCCCAGCAGCAGCCACGTGAACACCAGGATGCCCAGGAAGCTGAGGGGCAGCGTCCAGGCGGCCAACGTGGGGACCTGCCGCCCCAGCCACGCGGCCGGCGCCTGGTAGAACAGGAACGCCACCACCACGCCCGCGATGAGCACCAGCAGGTCGAGGGACGCAATGAGAAAACCGCGCCGCCAGCCGGCAAAGGTGCCCAACAGGATGACGAGCACCAGCAGGACGTCGATCAGCGAGAAAGTCAGTGGATCCATGGCCCCGTCAGTGTGGCCGCTGGCGGTTGAGCCTGCCGTCGGACAGCTTCGTCGGCCGGTGTCCGTGCGCGGGATGCGAAAATCAGCCCGACATGAGCACACCCCGAGAATTCGCCCCCGGCCTGGTGATCCAGGACATCACCCCGCCCCTGCGGCTGGCCGACTTCCGCCTGATCGCCTTCGACATGGATTCGACGCTGATCAACATCGAGTGCGTCGACGAGATCGCCGATGCCGCCGGCCGCAAGGAGGAAGTGGCGGCCATCACCGAAGCCGCGATGCGCGGCGAGATCACCGACTACAAGGACAGCTTGCGCCGGCGCGTGAAGCTGCTGGAAGGCGTGACGGTGGCCGAGATGGAACAGGTCTTCACCGAAAGGCTGCAGCTCAATCCCGGGGCGGCCGAACTGGTCGCCGCCTGCAAGGCGGCCGGCTTGAAGACGCTGCTGGTTTCCGGCGGCTTCACCTTCTTCACCGACCGCATCCGCGATCGCCTGGGCATCGACTACACGCGTTCCAACGTGCTGGAGATCCGCTCGGGCCCCAATTGCGGTGAACTCACCGGGCGGATGGTCGACCAGGAGTGGGGCGACATCTGCGACGGGGAGGAGAAACGGAAGATGCTGCTGGAGACTTGCGCGTTGCTCGGCATCCCTGCGCAACAGGCCATTGCGGTTGGAGATGGTGCGAACGACCTGCCCATGATGGCTGTCGCCGGATTGTCGGTCGCGTATCACGCCAAGCCCAAGGTGCGGGAGCAGGCGAAAGTGGCGATCAACTCCGGGGGACTGGACCGGTTGCTGGAGGTGCTGGCTTAGGGTCTGCGTTCCACGGCACCTGCCGGTCCGCGGTTTTCGGGGTTACCCCGGCAACCGCACGGTGAACGTGGTCCCCGCCCCCACCCGGCTTTCCACGGCGATCGTCCCGCCATGGACTTCAACGGCGTTCTTGACGATCGCCAGCCCAAGACCCGTGCCCTGGATGTCCCCCACGTTGCTCGCCCGATGGAATGACTCGAAGAGATGCGCAATCTCGTCGGCCGGAATGCCGATGCCCTGGTCCGACACGGTCAGCACGGTTTCCGCACCATCCTTCACCGCCTGGAACAGCACCCTGCCCCCCTGCGGCGAATACTTGATCGCATTCGACAGCAGGTTGCCGAAGATGTGGCGCAGCAGCTTCTCGTCGTACCGGCCGCGGCCCACCCCCGGGCCGCATTCAACGGTCACGGCCGCGGTCGCGTCGGGATGCTGCGCTCGCGCCTCGTCCACGAGCTGCTTGCACAGCCGCGGGAGGTCCACGTCCGAGGGCTTGAAGTCCAGCATCTGCGCGTCGGCCCGACCGAGCAGCAACACGCGGTCCAGCATGCGCGACATGCGCTGGACCCCATGCGCGATGCCGTCCAGCGTTTCCATCCGCTCCTCCGGCGGCAGCCGGTCACCGTAATGGCGCAGCAGTTCTTCCGCGGACAAGATGGCAGCGAGCGGCGTGCGGAACTCGTGGCTGGTCATCGCCACGAAGCGTGAGCGCAGTTCGTTCAGCGCCCGCTGCTGCTCCAGCGTCTCCAGCATCTCGGCTTCCGAACGCTTGCGCAGCGTGATGTCCAGGAAGGTCCAGATCACGCCGGAATCGGGGTCGTTGGGGCGCACGCAGCTGCCGCCCATCTGCACCCAGAAGAGCTCGCCGTTGCGGCGCTTCAGCTGCATCTCGCAGACGTAGGAGCCCGATTCGATCAATGCGGCGCGTGCCTCCACGCCGAAGCGTTCCCAGCTCTCCTGGTCCGGGTGGATGTAGTCGGAGCCCTGGCCGATCAGGATCTGCCGCGGGTAACCCAGCATCTGCGCGAACTTCTCGTTCACCCACTCGTGGCGCCGGTTGACCGAGAGCACGATGCCCACCAGCGCGTTGTTCAGGATGGCCTCACGCTCGGACATGCTGCGTTGCAGCTGCTCCTCGAGCACCTTGCGGCGCGTGATGTCCATGATGACCCAGACGGTGCCCTGGCTCAGGTCGGCCGCGCTCACCGCCTTGCCGGACAGCAGGATCCAGATCTTCGTCCCGTCGAACTGCTGGACGGGCAGTTCCTCGTGGTACACCTCGCCGCGCGCCGCGCAGGCCGCCACCGCGCCACCGACCCGAAGGTACTGTTCGCGCGACAGGTAGAACGGCTCCATCGACGCGATCTGGTCGCGGGTGGCGCCGAAGATGTCGAGCATCGCCTTGTTGGCCCAGCGCAGCCGGCCGTTGGCGGTCAGGAACGCGATGCCGACGATGGAGTTCTCCAGGATGATCTCGCGCTCCTCCAGCACGGTCTTCAGGCGCGCCTGCGACTCGCTCAGCACCTCGACCATCGCGTGTTCGGCCGCGATGCGCGCCTGCGCCTGCTCCTTGAAGCGGCGTGCCACGTTGATGCGGTCGGCCAGAGCGAACGAGAGCAGCACCATTTCGAGCGCCGAACCGATCAGGAGCGCGTTGGAGGTCAGCGGGTGCGAAGGCAGCACACCCGTGTTGTGGAGGAACAGCGCGATCACCCCCAGCAGCAGCACCGACCAGGCTGCCAGGTAGTGCCTGGCGCCACCATGGCCGCGGCGCAGCGCCAGCACGCCGGACACCACCAGGCCGGCCACGCTGGGCACCGCCAGGGCGGTCACCATCCAGCTGGAGAAGGTGTACGGCAGCAGGAGCGCCGCCGCCAGCGTCAGGACCCAGCCCCCGACGATCACGCGCAGCACACGGTCCATCACCGGCATGCCCTGCGCGCTGCCCAGGAAGTCGCGCGCGAACTGGAACCCGAAGATGGCCGCCAGGCACAGGCCGGCCGGTGGCGAGACGCTGTTCCACCAGACCAGCTCCGGCCAGATGAACTGGTAGCCGAAACCGGTCAGCGCGGCCTGCGCCGTCGCCATGCCCGCCACGAACAGCACGTAGACCAGGTACAGGCGGTCGCGCACCGCGACGAACAGCAGCAGGTTGTAAAGCAGCAGCCCGATCAGCAGGCCGAAGTACAGGCTCAGGACCGCGTAGTTCGCCTGGTCGTGCTCCCACAGGGCCGCGGCGCGCCACAAGCGCAGCGGGGCCGACACGGTGCCGGCGGATTCGATGCGCAGGTACAACGTCGTCGTCGTGCCGGGTGGCACGCGCACGGGCAGCACGTGGTTGCGATGCGGCACCGCGCGCGCGGCGAACGGCAGCAGGTCGCCGCCGATCTGGCGCTCGTGGCCGGATGAACCGTCGGGGGAATAGACCTCCAGCCGGTCCAGCGGCGGGTAGCCGAGTTCCAGCAGCCAGTTCGGGGCACTGCCGGAAGGCGACAACAGGTCCACCTTGAGCCAGATCGCGGAACGGGTCAGGCCGAAGTTGGCGCCCGGCCCCGACACCGGCACGGGGCGGAAGCGCGCCTGCTGCGCGGGCGCCAGGATGTCCTCGAAAGCCAGTTTGCCGGCAGGGTCCTCCAGCACCTGCAGTGCAGGCGCCAGGTTGTGGCTGGAGGCCCCACCGACGGCCAGCGGCGCCGCGGCGGCGGCGGCCCATCCGCCCAGCAACAGGCAGCAGGCGAGCAGTCGCCGGATCACGCGGCCAGCCGCGCCCGCCGCGGCCAGGGCACGACCAGTCCCAGCGAACGGGCCCGCAGCAGCAGGAAGCCGACGATGGTCATGTTCAGCAGGTTCCAGGCGATGCCATTGAGGAAGGCCGCACGGTAGGACCCGGTGAGGTCGAACACCACGCCGGACATCCAGCCGCCCAGCGCCATGCCGAACAGCGTCGCCATCAGGACCGTGCCCGTCCGGGCGCCGGCTTCCTGCGGGGGGAAGTATTCACGGACGATCAGGGCGTAGGACGGCACGATGCCGCCCTGGAACAGCCCGAACATGCCGGCGACGATGTAAAGCGAGACCAGCCCGTCGAACGGCAGGAACAGCAGCAGCGCCACGCCCTGCAGCATGGAGCCGAGCAGCAACGTGCGCAGCCCCCCGATGCGGTCGGAGATCCAGCCCGAGACCAGCCGGCTCACCACCCCCAGGGCCAGCATCAGCGACAGCATCTCCGCACCCCGCGCCGCCCCGAAACCCAGGTCGCCACAATAGGCGACGATGTGCACCTGCGGCATCGACATGGCCACGCAGCACGAAACGCCGGCGACCGACAGCAGGGCCGTCAGCGCGCCCGGCGACATGCCCAGCGGCCGGGCCGATGCATGCGCGGCTTGCGCCGCCGCCGTCACCGCCGGCTGCAGCGGCGGCCGGCGGCGCAGCACCAGCGCCAGCGGCACCATGCTCGCAAAGCAGAACACGCCGATGCCGACATAGGTGTGGCGCCAGCCCACGCTGTCGATGAAGTGCTGGATGATCGGCGGCCAGACCGCCCCGGCCATGTAGTTGCCGCTCATGCAGATCGCCAGGGCGATGCCCCGGCGGCGGTCGAACCACTGCGCGGTGTCGGCGACCAGCGGGGCGAACGTGGCGGAGGTGCCGAGAAGTCCCACGAAGAGGCCTTGCGCCAGGCAGAACAGCGCCAGGTTCGGCGCGAGGCCCGCGCCGACGAAGCCGAGGCCCAGGCCGCAGGCGCCGATCAGCACCGGCGCCATGACGCCGAACCGGTCCGCCAGCCGCCCCATCAGGATGCCGCCCATGCCGAAGCCGATCATCGTCAGCGTGTAGGGCAGCGACGCGTCGCCGCGGGCCACCCCGAAATCGGCCTGGATGCGCGGCAACACCACCGTGATCGAATACATGCCCGATCCACCGATGGTCATGAGCAGCAGGGACACGGCAAGCCGGCCCCAGGCATAGCCCGATTCGATGTCTTCCGTGGTCCCCCGCCGCATGGGGTGCTATTGGATACTATTTGTGGGACGAGGGTCGGATCGCATTTCCTAAGTGCTTTCCACACTGACTTTTCCGGCCATGTGGCCTAAGGTTCGCGTCAGTCGAATGGACGTGGAGCGAGACGATGAAAACAATGGCAATGCTGGCGCGGGCCGTCACGGCGGCGGTGGCGGTGTGCGGCGCGCAGGCGCTGCAGGCCGCGCAGATCGTGGTGGGGCAGGTCGGGCCGCTCTCGGGGCTGGAGGCGAGCCAGGGCCGGGCCTATGGCACCGGCATGCAGCTTTACTTCAACGCCGTCAACAAGGCGGGAGGCGTCGGCGGCCACACGTTCACGCTGGTGCGGCGCGACGACGGCGGCCGGCCCGAGGACACCGTGGCCGGCACCAAGGCCATGCTGGCGGAGGACCGCCCCCTGGTGCTGGCCGGCTATTTCGGCACCAAGAACATCACCGACCTGGTGGCTTCCGGCCTGCTCGAGAAGGAACGCATCGCCCTCGTGGGCTACCGCACGGCCGAAGTGCGCAGTGAAACCCCGCTGCTGTACAACGTGCGCGCCACCCTGCGCGACGAGGTCAACAAGCTCACCGAACACCTGGCGACCATCGGCATCACCCGCCTCGGCCTCTTCTACGAGGATGGGCCGGGCGCGCCGGCGCTGCTCGCCGCAGCCGACGAAGCGGCCAAGAAGGCGCGGGCCTCGATCACCCACAAAGCGGCCTACGAAGGCGGCACGGCGAAAGTGACGCCGGCGGTGGACCTGTTCCTGAAGAACCCGCCGCAGGCGATCATCATGATTTCCAGCGGGGCGGCCGCTGCCGGCTTCATCGAGCAGTACCGCGGCGCGGGCGGCGCCGCGCAGCTGTTCGCGCATTCGGGCGCCGACATCGAGCAGCTCTCCAAGCGCCTGGCCGAGGAGCAGATGCAGGGCGTCGCCATCGCGCAGGTCACCCCCAGCCCGTACAAGGTGGCGAGCCGCCTGGCGAAGGAATTCAACGACCTGGTCACCAAGACGCCCAACCTCGAGGTGCCCGTCAGCTACGCCATGATGGAAGGGTACATCGCGGCCAAGGTCATCGTGGAGGCCGTGCGCCGCCAGGGCGCGCGCCCCACGCGCGAAGCCATGGCCGCCACGCTCGATGCGATGGACAGCTACGACCTGGGCGGCTACGCGGTCGGATTCAAGCCCAACGCGCGCTCCGGCTCGCGCTTCGTCGAGCTGTCGATCATCAGCGGCGCCGGCAAGATCCGCCAGTAGGCCCGCGACTACAGGGCGCCTTGCCCGGCGACTACGGCCGGGCCAGCCCGCACGTCCTATGGTGGATCCGCAACAAGGACGCCCCATGCAACGCACTGCGCCGCGCCATTTTTCGATGGTCCGGGAATTCCACCTGGCCGATTTCTTCACGCTCGGCAATGCCGCGTGCGGGGTCGGCGCGATCCTGTTCGCCATGCTGTTCATGGCGCGCGGCGATTTCACGCACTTCTACCTGGCCGCGGTCCTGGCGCCGATCGCTTTCATCTTCGACGTGCTGGACGGCCGCATCGCCCGCGCCCGGCACCAGCACTCCGCCCTGGGGCGGGAACTCGATTCCCTCTCCGATGTGATCTCCTTCGGCGTTGCGCCGGCCGCCCTGGGCTTTGCCGCGGGCCTGCAAGGGGGGTGGGATGCCGCTGCGCTCGTCTACTTCGTGTGCTGCGGCGTGAGCCGGCTGGCCCGCTACAACGTGACCGCCGAGCAGCTCGCCGGCGACGAATCCGGCAAGGTGAAGTATTTCGAAGGCACGCCCATCCCCACCAGCGTGCTGATCACCGGAGTGCTCGCGCTGCTGGCCTGGCAGGACCGGATCGGCAGCAACCTGTGGGGCGGCGGCATGGACCTGGGCCCGTGGGAGCTGCACCCGCTGGCGCTGCTCTACGTGTTGTCCGGCAGCCTGATGATCAGCAAGACGCTGCGCATCCCGAAACTCTGACCCGCCGCGGGGAACGGCGCGGCTAGCGGCGTGGCGTTTCGGCGTCGTCGTCGGTGCCGGGGCGGGTGTTCTCGAAGCCCGGCGGGACGGAATCGGTGGGATGGGCCAGCGCCGCGTCGCGAATGGCGAACAGGGCCTGCAGGTCCTGGTCGAGATCGTCGGCTTCCTTCGCGGGCGTCAGTTGCCGGGCCTCGGCCTCCATCGGATCCTGCGTGGGGGCGAAGGACAGCGGCGATTCCTGCGCCGGTTCGATGGCCGCGGGCGCCGAGCTGATCCAGACCTTCGGATCGGGCATCGCCGATTTCTGCGGCGTGACGTAGCCCTCGAACTGCCAGCCGACGCTCAGCAACCACTCGGAGGCCCGGGTGTCGAAACGCGCCATTTCACGGTCGAAGCTGTCCTGGAAGGCGAACACGTACGCGAGCAGGCGGTCATGGCCCTGCTTCACGACAAAGCTCACGTGCAGGCCGGCCCGGCCGGTCTGGCTGGTGGTCGAGAGCATGCGCAGGTCGATCCAGTCCGACGGGATGCCGTGCTTGCGCATCGTGTCGCGCAGGATCACCTGCACCAGTTCCCGCCGCTGCGTGTTGCGCGAGGCGGTCGAATCGTCCTCGTCCGTGTTCTCGCTCTCGCGGAACTGCGTCGAGGCGGGCGTGCTGTGGGGCTCGCCCGGTTCCTTGTCCTTGCCGTTGCCGAAGATGCGCTTGATGAGACCCATGGCGGGATTGTGCGTTATTCCCTCAGCAGGAACTTCATCTGCGTGCCCGCGAGATCCAGCACGTCCTGGTCGGCGAGCTGCACGGGCTCGTCGCCGATCGGCCGGCCGTTCAGGGTGGGCACGTTGCTGCCGGCCAGGTGCGCCACGAAGTAGCCGGTGCGCCGGTGCGACACCGAGACCACCGTCACGCCGGGCTTGCCGAAGGTCGTGACCGCCTTCACCACGGGCACCTCCAGCCCGGCGGAGGAGCCCGTCATCACCTGGAACCTGGCGTTCACCGGCTGCGCCGCCGCGTGGCTTTCCAGCGTCATCGCCGAGGTCTCGCCGAAGGAGCTGGGCTGCTCCGAGGCCTGCAGGTACTTGATGCGGAACGGGCCGATGGCGATCACGTCGCCGTCGTGCAGCCGGGTCCGGCTCTTGACCATGTGGTCATTGACGTAGGTGCCGTTGGTGCTGCCCTTGTCCTCGAGGAACACGTCGGCCACGCCGACCAGGTCGAAAGTGCAATGCGTGCCGCTCACCACCAGGGTGTCGAGCACGATGTCGTTCTCCGGCCTGCGCCCCAGGGTCGTCCGGTCCTTGTGCAGGTAGACGTGCTTGACCTCGACCCCTTCGACCATCGCAATGAGTTGCGGCATCCCCAGCTCCCCATGACCGCGCGGCGCGGCCTGCGCAGGGATGCTACCGCCGCGTCACCTGGAAGTCGAGCAGCCGCGTGGCCAGCACTGTTTCCGCCAGGAAACAAAGCAGGGCCAGCAGGAACGCCACCACCCCCGCGAGGAAACCGCCCAGCGCCCAGCGCGTGACCTGCAAGGCGGAGGTCTCGCCCAGGAACAGCACGATGATGGTCAGGCCGATCAGGAAGGCGCAGCTGGTCAGCAGCGCGATGCAGCCATTGGCGAGCCGGCCGCGCAGCCGCAGCTGTTCGAGTTCGCGCGCGTGGCGGTCGAGAGCTGCCGCATCCTCGGTCGCGCGGGCGCGGTCCTCGACCAGGCGGGCCCGGTCGATGATGCGTGCGAGCCGGCCGGCCACGGCGCCGATCATGCCGGAAACCGCGGTGAGGAGGAACACGGGCGCCACGGCCAACTGGATGCCGTGGACGACGGCGGCGCTGTCGATGGGGAATGCCATGGCGGCGATGATACGCAGCGCGGCCCGGCGCATTGACGCGCGGCCGCTGCGGGCCTACGCTGGGCCACCCGCGACTCGCGGCGAGCCGGAGGCTTCCATGTTCAAGCACATCCTGCTGGCCACCGACGGCTCCGCCGCCTGCGACCAGGCCACCCGCACCGCCATCGGGCTGGCGCGCACCCACGGCGCGCGGCTGACCGCCCTCTATGTGGTGGACCCCTACCCCTACCTGGGCATCGGCCAGGCCAATCCGCTGGGCTTCCAGGCCTACATCGCCGCGGCACACGCCCATGCCGGCAAGGCCCTGGGCCGGGCCGCCGAACTGTGCGACGACGGCGGCCCGCCGGTCGCCATGGAAACCCGCATCGTGGAGGAAGCGACGTCCGCCCACGGCATCGCCCAGACGGCGCGGGACGAAAAGGCCGACCTGATCGTGATCGGATCGCACGGCCATGGCGCGCTGCGCAAGATCATGCTGGGCAGCGTGACCACGCGCGTCTTGGCCGAGGCGATCGTGCCCGTGCTCGTGGTGCGCTGAGCGCGCGAACCCCTTCGCCGGCGGCACGCCGGCCTGCATGCGACACTGCGCGCCGCATGAATGGATCGACCTTTCCCGCGCCCCGCCCCATGGCGGTCGCCTTCGCCGGCCTGGTCGCCCTGGCCGTCGCCATGGGCATCGGCCGCTTCGCCTTCACCCCCCTGCTTCCGCTCATGCTGGCGGAGCGCTCCCTGGACCTCTCCGGCGCCAGCCTGCTGGCCAGCGCGAACTACTTCGGTTACCTGCTGGGCGCCCTGGCCTGCACCTTCCAGCCCTGGTTCGCGCGGCGGCTCGGGTGGTCGGTCCAGGTCAACGGGCCTGCCTTGGTTCGGCGTGGCCTGGTGGCCACCGCCCTGCTCACGCTGGGCATGGCGTTGCACCTGCCGGCTCTCTGGCCCTGGCTGCGCTTCGCGGCGGGTGTGGCCAGCGCCGTCGTCTTCCTGTACACGACGGGCTGGTGCCTGGAACAGCTGGGGCGCCAGCAGCGCCCGGAGATGGGCGCGCTGATCTATACCGGCCCGGGCGCGGGCATCGTGGCGAGCGGCCTGGTCGCCACCGTGCTGCTGGCCCTGCATGTCCCGGCGATGGCGGGCTGGCTGGCGTTCGGCGCGCTGGCGGCGCTGTTGACCGCGCTGGTCTGGAAGATTCTCGATCCGCGAATGGCGATGACCGCAACGCCGGCCGCGGCCACCGTGGCTGCGCCGGCGCAGCAGGTGGGCACCCTCCCGGAAGTCTCGCTGCTCACCGTCGCTTATGGCATCGCGGGGCTGGGCTACATCATCACGGCGACCTTCCTGCCGGTGATCGCGCGCCAGGCCTTGCCGGGCTCGCCCTGGCTCGACCTGTTCTGGCCGCTCTTCGGCCTGGCCGTGATCGCCGGCGCGCTCCTGGCGTCGCGCATCAGGCGCGCCGGGGACCTCCGGATGCGCCTCGCCGCCTGCTATGCCATCCAGGCCGCCGGCGTAGCCGCCAGCCTGGTGAGCCCAACGCTGGCGGGCTTCGCCATCGGCAGCCTGCTGCTGGGTCTGCCCTTCACCGCCATCACCTTTTTCGGCATGCAGGAGGCGCGCCGGCTGCGCCCCGCCGGGCCGACCAGCCTGATGGGCGCCATGACCGCGGCTTACGGGCTGGGGCAGATCGCCG
Organism: Caenimonas sedimenti; assembly: GCF_007833165.1. GTDB lineage: Bacteria > Pseudomonadota > Gammaproteobacteria > Burkholderiales > Burkholderiaceae_C > Ramlibacter > Ramlibacter sedimenti. The sequence continues at coordinate 80,239 of NZ_VOBQ01000006.1, forward strand.
GCCCGCCGCTGGCGGCCTGGCTGGTCGCGCGTGCCACCCATGCGGCGGCGGGTTTCGAACTGTCGTTGTGGATCGCCAGCGGCTCCCTGGCCCTGGGCGCGGCGATCTACCTGGGTCTGGCGCGCCGCTATCCGGTTTAGCGGGAAGCCACCACCTCCGCGGGCGCCGCAAGACGCAGCGCCGGATACGGATTCACCGGGTCGCCCTGCCACCAGTTGCGTTGGGGTCCCAGCTTGAACACCGCGAAGTGCAGGTGCGGCACCTTCGGATCCGCGTTACCGGTGCTGCCGACGGTGCCGAGCAGCGTGCCGCGCTGTACCTCCATGCCTTCCTTCAGGCCGGGCGCATAGGCGTCCAGGTGCGCGTAGTAGTAGGCCAGGCGGCCATCCGCATCGAACAGGTAGATGGTGAGACCGCCCGGCTTGCTGGTGAACAGCTTGGCGATCCGCCCGTTGTCCACCGCGACGACGGGGGTGCCGGCGGGTGCTGCGATGTCGATGGCTTCGTGCGTGCGCGAGCCACGGCCTTGCTCGTAGGTGTCGTGCAAGGCGGCGGGCGGGATGCCGGCGACGGGGACCATCAGCGAACGCGCCACCAGGAAGCGGGCGCCTTCGAGATCGCCAGGGTCGCCGTCGAATCGGGGGGCCGCCAGGGCCGGCGCCGCACCCATCTGTGCGGTCGGCGGACTGCTGGGAGCTTGCGGTGCTGGCACAGCAGCTGCTGGCGCAGGTGCCTGCGCCACCTCCACCTGCGCCGGCGGGATCACCACCGTGCGCACCGGTTCGCGCCCGCAGCCGGCCAGCACGGCGGCGGCCGCGAGACAGATCAGGCCGGCTGCGCGGTTCACGATTGCACGTCGACCGCCATGCCCTTGCTCACCACGGCGGCCACGCGGGACACGTCCCAGTTGGTCAGGCGCACGCAGCCGCTCGTGACGGCTCGCGCCATCTGCGAAGGCTCGGAGGTGCCATGGATGCCCCAATGCTGCTTGCTCAGGCCCAGCCACGCTACGCCGACCGGGCTGTTCGGGCCGGGCGGCAGCTTCACCTTCTCGGTGGCCTTGGGATTGCGCAGCAGGCTGGGGTCGTAGCTGAAGTCGGGATTCATCACCTTGCTGATGATCGTCAGCCCGCCGGGCAGGAGCGGGTTCTGTTCATCACCAAAGCTGACGGGGAAGGCCCCCACGACCTTGTTGCCCGCATCCAGGAGGTAGAGCATGCTGTCCGACTTGTCGATCCGCAGGCTGGTCACGCCGGCGGGCTGCGGTTGGGTCTTGAGCACGTCCGGCACCACCACCAGTTGGCCCGCGGCGATCGGCCTGTCCTTGTTGAGGGCGGCCAGCAGCTTTGGGCTGGTGTGAAAACGCTCGCCCATCGCTTCCGCCAGGCTCTGGAACCCCAGGGCCGGCAGCCTGGATTGCATCACCGGGTCCGGCGGCAGGGGCGCGTACGGTCCAGCCACGTCCTCCGGCGTGAGGAGATAGGTGGCGAACACCGGCGCCTGCGGCTGTGCCAGCGCCTGCCAGGTCGCATCGTCCAGCGTGCCCGTGGTCGCCAGCCCGCGCGCCAGCTGGAAGGCCTGCAACGCGCGCTTCATGTTGCCGCCGAAGTGGCCGTCGATCTCGCCGGGCGAGAACCAGGCGCGATCGAGCATCACCTGCGCCCGCAGCACCGCCACGCCCCTCGCCCCTTCGGCGAGCACAGGCATCGCCGTGTCGGCATTGAGCTGGTTCATGTGCAGGGTGGCGTCCTGCGGGAACGCGGCAGGCACGACGGACGCCGGCTTCGCAGCCGCGGCACGAGACGGCGCCTTCGCCTGGGCCAGGGGCTGGCACAGTGCGGCGGCGAGCGCGAGGCCCAGGGGAAAGATCGAGGGAATTCGCTGGTGGTTCATGCCCCACCGTAGCGCGCCGCCACACCCGGCGTTGTAGTCGCGCGGCGATGGGCCCGGTAGTCGAATTCTTCGTCAGGCCGCCTGCGCGGCATCGATGTGGTACAGCCCCCAGGGGCAGAGCCCGAAGCGCTCGCTGACGGGCTTGGCCGCCATGTCGGGGAACTTGTCGGCTTCGTACACGGCCCACAGCGGGCCCAGGCCGCCCAGGGGCAAAGGCTTGCCATCGAGTTGCGTGGCCACGATGAAGCGGTACTTGCGGGCGTCGGCCAGCGAGATCGTGGGTGCATAGCCGTCGATGGCGCGCATCGCGACCTTGACGTTGTCACCGGTCACGCCGGCGGCCTTCAGCACGTCGGCCAGCAGCGGGCCGCGCAGCGTGTGCTGCTTGTTGTCGTACTCCAGCGTCGGCTTGATCGTGATGGCCGGGAGCGCCGCGAGCGCCGCGAAATCGAACGCATGGGCCTTCGCGAAGCTGAGCTTCTGCTTCGCCATCAGCTGGTCGAGCACGGGATCGAACGGGCCGCGGTTGCCCTTGTCGACCGCGCCGGTCACGGTCAGCAGGGCCGGCCCCTTGAGGCTGGCGGCGGCGTTGCCCTGCGCGAGCACCGGCGCGGCGGCGGCGCCCAGGGCGGTGGCGATGAAATGGCGCTTTCTGATCATGGCGTGGCTCCTCGTCGTTGTTCGAAGGCCGGCATCATAGGCGGGGCGCGGACTCCTTCGCAACATCGGCAAGGAAGTCACCCGCAGCGAGGCTTCCAGTGGTGGCGCTTCCCTGCAGCCAACGCGGGTACACCCGGCGGAATTCCTCCAGCAGCAGGTCCAGCGGCACGTCGTCGAAGCTGCCATGCTGCCGCAGGTACTCCATGTGGCGCTGGCCCGATTTGTCGAAGGGGTGGTAGATGGAGTCACTGATCCCGTCGAACTCCAGCGGCAGCAGGCCGAAGCGGTCGCACAGCTCGATGTTGAAGGCCGGCGTGGCCTTGCGCCAGGCGCCGTCCAGCCAGATTTCGGTGTAGCCGTGCCAGACGAAGACATCGGTGTTCATCGACTCCCGCATGCGCGCGGTGGACAGGTGGTTGCGCACGTCGGCGAAGCCGACGCGAGCGGGGATGCCGGCGGCGCGGCACGCGGCCGCCAGCAGCGCCGCTTTGGGCACGCACCAGCCGTACCCGTTCGCCAGGACCGTGCTGGCTTTCATGCCGTGCGGCTCCAGGTCCACGCGGTAGGGGTCATAGCGGAAGCCGTCGCGCACGGCGTAGTAAAGGCGGACTGCACGTTCGCGGTCCGTGCCCTCGCCGGCGTGCTCCGAGGCAAAGGCAAGCACCGCCGGATGGCTCGCGTCGACCAGTTCGGCGGGGGCGAGGCAGTCTTGCGGATTCGGCTCTTGCATGGGATTCAATCGGTGAAGCGGACGTGCAGGGAAGGCAGCGGTGCGTCGAACTCGGCCGACCAGCGCTCCCCGGGAGCGACCGGCCAGGCATCCGTCCAAGTGCCGGTGGTGACGACGTCGCCGGGCTGCAGGTCGGTCGCGCCGGGGCAGTCGCGCAGCGCCCGCAGGAAATGCAGCAGCGCGTGCAGCGGGCCATCGAGCACGTTCGCGCCCGCGCCGGTGTCGATGCTGTCACCGTCGCGCCGCAGCGTGACGCGCGCCGTGGCGAGCTCGCGGTCGAAAGCTTCGCCGCCGGACGGCAACGCGGACACCGGCACCTGGCGGCCGACCAGCAGCCGCGCATGCAGGGCGCCGTCGGCCACGGTATCGGCCGCGCTGAACTTCCAGCCGGCGCAATGCGACTGCACGATCTCGAAGCCGGGCGCGATCCAGGCGACGCTCGCCAGCAGGTCGTCCAGCGACGCGCGTGCCGGCGGCGTACGGGCCATCCCGAAGACGCACTCCGGTTCCAGGCGCGGCTGGCTGGTCGCCCGCAGCGAAACCGTGCCCTCGCCGTCGCAGAACGCCAGCGTGGTGTCCCAGACCGTGCCCCAGATCGGCCCGTACACGCCGTAGCGCGGCCAGATCGTCCGGTTGGTGAAGCCCACCTTGTAGCCGCGCGGCTGCTCGCCGCGCGCCATGCGCAATTGCCGGACGCTGAGGGCGCGTTCGTAGGCGAGCGGCACCTCCAGGCCGCAGCCATCCGTCCACAAGGTGGCGTCGTCGTAGTGGCGCAGCAATTCTTCCGGCGTCATTTCGTCCCCGGCGTCCCCGCAATCTGCGGCGCCCGACCGCCCAGGTGCATGCCGCTGTCCAGCAGCAGCAGCTCGCCCGTGGTCGTCTTCGCGCCGGTCACCAGCCAGACGATCGCTTCCGCCACGTCTTCGGGTGAAGACGGACGCGCGAGCGGCGCGATCTTCTCGTAGTTCGCGGCCAGCTTTTCGGCGCCTTCCTGGCCGATGCCCTTGATGAACCAGGGGCTGGTGATGAGGCCGGGGCAGACGGCATTGACGCGGATCTCCGGCGCCAGCGTGCGTGCCAGATGCAGCGTCATCGAATTCAGCGCGCCCTTGGAAGCGATGTAGGGCACCGAGGAACCGATCCCCAGCGAGCCCGCGATGGACGACACGTTCACGACGCAGCCGCGCGCGGCCTTCAGGTGCTCCACGGCGGCGCGCACCATCTGGAAGCTGCCGATGGTGTTGACGGCGTAGATGCGCTGGAAGGCTTCCACGTCGAGCGCGTCCCAGCCGGCGGCGGCTCCGAACACCGAGACGCCGGCGTTGTTGACCAGGGCGTCCACCCGCTCCCAGCGGCCGACAGCGGCCTGCACGATGGCGCGGCAGTCGGCGTCTTCGGCGACGCTGCCGCGCACCAGCACGGTTTCGGCGCCCGCCGCTTCGCACGCGGCCTGGGTCGCGCGGGCTTCCGTTTCGCTCTTCGAGTAGTTGACGGCGACGTTCCAGCCGCGCTGGGCCAACAGCAGCGCGGTCGCCGCGCCCACGCCGGTGGCCGAGCCGGTGACGATGGCGACGGGCCGGCTGGCTGTCACAGCTTCGCCTGCGCCGCCTTGCGATCAGCGACGACTTTCTGGGCGGAAGGACGCTCGCCGATGAACTTGACGTACGCGCGGTGGTCGATGCCGCCGGCGGCCAGCAGGTCCTCGCCGAAGCTCGCCTTGCTGGCCATCGCCACCAGCGGCAAGTTGTTGAAGGCGGAGCAGTCCGCCAGGGTGAAGGTGTCGCCGGCGACGTACGGCGAGAACTTCGCCAGCCGGCGGAAACCGGCGATCTTGCTTTCCAGTTCCTTTCGGACCGAGGCCAGCCGCGATTCGCTCAACGCCGGTCCACCGAAGAACGCGGAGTTGTAGAGCTGGCGCGCCGCGATCTCCAGGTGCCAGTCGATGAAAGTCGCGATCTCGCGCACCTTGGCCGCGGCGAACGGGTCCGCGGGCAGCAGCGCCGGCACGGGATGCACCGCTTCGAGGTAGTCGACGATGACCTGGCTCTCGCACAGCCCGCCCTGCGGCGTCTTCAGGAACGGGATCTTGCCCAGCGGCGACACGCTGAGCACGGCTTCATCGGTGCTCTTGGTCGGCGTGTCGGCCTCCTCGAACGCCAGCCCCTTCTCGAGCAGCGCGAGCTTGACCTTGTTGTAGTAGTTGCTGATGGGCGAGCCGTGAAGGACGAGCATGGGACTCCTGCGATGAAGGGATTCCCACCGACTTTACGCGCCTCGCGCGGCCGGGGGCTGCCGCCCCCGGGACAGTGCTACTTACGGATGACGGGGTTGTCGGGCAGCAGGGGTTGCGCGCAGGTCGGGTACTGCGCGCGCAACTCCTCCAGGCGCGTGCGCTCTTCCTGCGCGAACGGGCGGGCCGCGCGGTCCATCCCGCTTTCCATGTCGGTGTGCGCGCGCGTGGCCGCCGCCATCGCGCCGAGCTGGGCACCGCAGGCGTCCGCCGGGCGCTGCCCCGCGGCACGCGCCTTGAAGCTGCATTCGGAGAACGCGCTCTGCTTGGCCTCCTTGTCGGCCCGCAGTTCCGCCAGCCGCGTGGACGACCCCACCTGCTGCGTCGCCGCGATGCGGCGCGCCGCGGTGGCGTCCTGGATCGCTTGCGCCTTTGCCTTGATCTCGTCCTGCTGGGCGGGCGGCAGGCACTGAACGTTGAAGTGCACGGGCTGCGCAAGCGCCGCGACCGGACACATGGCGAGAACGAGCGCGACTTGAACGAACGACTTCACGGGACGATCCCTCCTTCAAAGGCGAGGGATTCTACTGGCTCAGCGGCTCAATCCAGCTTGGCGCCCGACTCCTTGACCACCTTGGCCCACTTCGTCGTCTCGGCCTGGGTGAACGTGGCCAGCGCCTCGGGCGTGCCGGCGCCCGGCTCCAGGCCGAGGCCCGCCAGCTTCTCCTTCACGTCCGGCAGGTTCAGCGCACGAATGGTTTCGGCGTTGATCTTCATCTGCACGTCGCGCGGCACGCCGGGCGAGCCATAAAGGGCGAACCACGACGTCGCCTCGAACCCCGGCAGGCCCGACTCGGCGATGGTCGGGATGTTGGGCGCGGCCGGCGACCGGTTGGCGCTGGTGACCGCGATGGCCTTGAGCTCGCCCGACTTGACCAGCGGCAGGGCCGAGGGCATGTTGTCGAAGATCATCTGGATGCGGCCGCCCAGCAGGTCGGGAATGGCCTGCGCGCGGCCCTTGTAGGGCACGTGCGTCATCTTGACGCCGGCCAGGGTGTTGAACAGTTCGCCCGAGAGATGGATCGACGTGCCGCTGCCGGAGGACCCGAAGTTCAAGGGCTGCTTTTTCGCCAGCTCGATCAGCTCCTTCACGCTGGATGCCGGCACGTTCTTGTTGACCACCAGCAGGTTGGGCGTGGCCGCCAGGAAGGTGATGGGCGTGAAGTCCTTCAGGTTGTTGTACGGCATCTTGTCGTACAGCGAAGGATTGATGGCGTGCGTGCCGACCGTGCCGATGACCAGCGTGTGGCCGTCACCCGCGGCCTTGGCAACGAAGTCGGCCCCGATGTTGCCGCCCGCGCCCGGCTTGTTGTCGACCGTGATCGGCTGGCCGAGCCCGGCCCACTTCTCGGCCAGGACGCGTGCCAGCGTGTCCGGTGCGCCGCCGGGCGGGAAGGTCACGACGATGCGGATGGGCTTGGTGGGCCAGGCCGCGGCTGGCGCCTGGGCCTGCGCCGCGCCGGCGAGCAGGACGGTGGACAGGGCGGCGAGGGCGAAGCGGCGCGAGCGGTGCATGGAAACTCCAGGAATGGATCGTTGGGTTGGCATGCAATCATTCTGCGGGCGGGCGTGCCGCCTGCAAATACTCCTCTGCCCTAGGAAGCGCGCGCCGACCGCGCTGCAGAACACCGTTACGCTTGCCCCATGTCACCAGCCCTGCCGTTGCCCAGCCCCGAAGAAGTCGCGCTGTTCGAACCCTTCGAACGCCTCGCGCTCGACCGCATCACCGTGGTCGCGATGGAGGCGCAAGCGCGCCAAGCCGCCGCCCACCTGATGACGGCGCGCGCCTGGGGCTTCGACACGGAATCGAAGCCCACCTTCGCGGTGGGCGAGGCTTCCGAGGGCCCCCACACGGTCCAGTTGGCGCTGGCCGATCATGCCTACGTCTTCCAGCTGCACGACCAGGGCTGCCGGGAAGAGGTGGCCGCGCTGCTGGCCCAGCCGGACGTCGTCAAGGCCGGCTTCGGCCTGGGCGACGACACACGACGCATCGCGCACAAGCTGGGTGTGGAGCCGCAGAACGTGCTCGATCTCGACACCGTCCTGCGGCAGCGCGGCTACCGCCGGCAGATGGGCATCAAGGCGGCGGTGGCGGTGCTGTTCGGCCGGCGCTTCCTGAAGTCGAAGAAGCAGACGACGTCGAACTGGGCGAACCGCCAGCTGACGGATGCGCAGGTGCTCTACGCGGCCAACGACGCCTGGGCCGCGCTGCGCGTGCACCACGCCCTCACTGGATCATCTTGAACAACCGGCCCAGCAGGTCGTTCACGACTTCCTGCACGGGGTCGATGCCCTGCTCGGGCTCGCGCGGCTTCGGCCGCGGGCGCGGGATGTCGAACTCGGCCCGCCCATCCACGGCGCGCACGCGCAGCGCCTGCTGGAAGAAGTCCCCCACCATCGGCAACGCGCTGCGAGCGCCCTGCCCCCAGTCTCCCATCGTGACGCGGTTGTCGTTGAAGCCGACCCACGCGCCGCTCACCAGGTGCGGGTGCATCATGATGAACCAGCCGTCGCTGTTGTCCTGCGTGGTGCCGGTCTTGCCGGCGACGTCGGCCTGGATGCCGTAGCGGGAACGGATCGAGACGCCGGTCCCTTCATCGACGACGCCGCGCATCACGTTCACCAGCTGCAGGGCCTTGCCGCGCTGCATCACCTGCTCGGGCGGCTTGGTGATGAACACGGCGAGCGTGCGCCCCTTGCGGTCCTCGATGTGCGTCACCAGCGTCGGCTCGATATAGCGGCCATTGTTCGCGAGGCTGGCATAGGCAGCCACCATCTCGCGCAGCGTGACCGGGCTGGTGCCCAGCGCGAGCGAGGGCACGGCGTCGAGCTTGCTTTCGCGCACGCCGAGCGCATAGGCCAGCTCGGCCACCCGCGCCGGGCCGACCCGCTGCATCAGCTGCGCGGTGATCGAGTTGCGCGACTGCACGAGTCCGTCGCGCAGCGTCATGGGCATGCCGGTGGGCGGCGTCGCGTCCTTCGGGCTCCAGACCGCGCCGCCGCGCTCCTGGATGGCGACCGGCTCGTCCACGAAGGTGAAGTCCGGGTCCATGCCCTGTTCGAAGGCCACGCCGTAGACGAACGGCTTGAAGGTGGAGCCGGGCTGGCGCCGCGCCTGGTTGACGCGGTCGAACTGCTCGGTGGCGAAGTCGCGGCTGCCCACCCAGGCCTTCACATGGCCGTTGCGCGGGTCCACCGACAGGAAGCCGGCCTGCAGCGCCATGGGCTCCTGCCCCTTGGCGCGCCGCCGGTCGGCCAGCGACTGCAGTTGCTGGATCTGCCGCGCCACCGCCTGGTTGGCCGCCTTCTGCAGGCGCGTGTCGATGGTGGTCCGCACCACGAGGCCGTCGGAATGGATGTCGTATTCCTCCCTGTCGGCCCAGGCGATCAGCCACTTGCGAAGGTGCTGCGCCACGTGCGGCGCCAGGCCCAGCGGCTGCTCCTGCCGCTCGAAGTCCAGCCGCATCGGCCGCGCGGCCAGCAGCTCGGCCCGTTCCGCGTCCAGCTTGCCGTGCTTCACCATCTGCGCCAGGACGGTGTTGCGCCGGGCGCGCGCGCGGTCCGGCGCAAGCACCGGGTTGTAGTAGCTCGTGCCCTTGAGCATGCCGATCAGCGTGGCGCTTTCCAGCACGTCGAGGCGCGAGGACGGCTTGTCGAAATAGGTGCGGGCCGCCATCTCGATGCCGAAGGCGTTGTACAGGAAGGGCACCGTGTTGAGGTAGGTCTCGAGGATCTCCTGCTTGGAGTAGATCGACTCGATCTTCAATGCGGTGATGGCTTCCTTCGCCTTCCGGTTCAGGGTGGGTGCGCGGCCGATCTCCTCGGGGTAGAGGTTGCGGGCGAGCTGCTGCGTGATGGTGGAGCCGCCCTGCCGGTTGCCCTTGAGCGTCTGCCACGCGGCCGACAGCGTGCGCCGCAGGTCGATGCCGTGGTGGTCGTAGAAGCGGTGGTCCTCCGTCGCGATCAGCGCCTGCAGCACCGGCGGCGCGATCTCGTCGAGCTTCACCCATTGGCGGTTGATGCGCTTGTATTCCGCCAGGACCACGCCGTCGGCCGACATGACCACCGACGGGTCCTCGCTTTTCGCCTTGCGCAGGTCCGAAATGCCGGGCGTGAGCGGGATCAGCACCAGGGCGTAGAGCAGCAAGGCGCCGGGCAGGACCAGCGCGGCCCGCCAGGGGTGGCGGCGAATGAGGCCAAGCAGGCGCTGCCACTGGACGGCGGACCATGCGGCGGCGCGGGCGAAAGCCGGGTGCATGGCGCGACTGTAGAGCCGGACGCTGACTTTCGCTGTAGGACAGCTGCGCCTCGCATTTCCTGGCCACCTTGCAGGCCGCCACAGCGCGCGCTAAGGTGCGCCATGCTCACCCGGACGATCCCCAGCGATGGCACGCCTCTGCCGGTCATCGGTTGCGGGACCTGGCTGGGTTTCGACATCGGGCAACGCCCCGCCGAGCGGCCGGCCCGGGCGGAAGTCCTGGAGGCGCTGTTCGCCGGCGGCGGACGGGTGGTGGACAGCTCGCCCATGTATGGCTCGGCGGAGGAAGTGGTTGGCAGCCTCCTGGAAACGAACCCCGCGCGGTCGCAGGCCTTCATCGCCACCAAGGTCTGGACCACCGGCCGCGAAGCCGGCATCGCGCAGATGGAACGGTCGATCCGGTTGCTGCGCGCCTCCCGCATCGACCTGATGCAGGTCCACAACCTGGTCGACTGGCGCACCCACCTGGAGACCTTGCGCGAGTGGAAGGCCCAGGGCCGCATCGGCTACATCGGCATCAGCCACTACACGGAATCCGCCTATCCGGAACTCGAGCAGGTGATGCACGCCGCGCCGTGGGACTTCGTGCAGTTCAACTACTCGATGGCGCACCCAGGCGCAGCGCAACGCCTGCTGCCGCTGGCCGCGGAACGCGGCATCGCCGTCCTGATCAACTTGCCGTTCGGCGGCGGGAAGATGCTGAAGTCGCTGCGCGAGAAACCTTTGCCCGGCTGGGCCGCCGGCATCGGCTGCACGACGTGGAGCCAGGTGCTGCTGAAATTCGTGCTGGCACAGCCGGCGGTGACTTGCGTCATCCCGGGCACGTCCGATCCGGGACACATGCGCTTGAACGCGCTGGCAGGCGAAGGTGTGATCCCTGGCCCGGAATTCTGGACACCGGACAAGCTCCCCGTGGTGTGAACCGCGGCCGGTGTCCTACTGGATCCGCACGGTCAGGACCGCATCGCGCACGGCCACGTGCAGCAACCCGTCCTTGCCGATCGCCAGGCCATGGACGATCCCGAGCGATCCCGGCAACGGCCCCGGCGTGACGGCGAAGCTGCCGCGCTGGCCGAAGGCGATCGACGCGTTCCCTTCAGGCGTCACCCGCCACACCACCTCTTCGTCCGCGACGTAGACATTGCCTGCGGCGTCGGCGGCGATGTGGGTCGGCCTCTGGAACGGGCCGCCGCGCAACAGCGGCGTCGCCTTGCCGCCCGAGAGCCGGGTCAGGTTCGTGCCGAGCAGCACGTGGATGTCGCCATTGGCCGACGTCGTGACCGCCCGGTGCCCCCGCCCGCCCAAGCCGTCGATCCCGGGACGCGGCGGCCCGAGATCGGCGGCGGGCAAGGCCACCTCCACCGCCCGAGTGGCGACATCCAGCCGGACCAGGTCGCCGGTGCGCACATTCAGGAAATGAATCGTCGTGCCGTCACTGGACACCGTCAGGGACCCCGGGGTGATGTCGGCCGTGCGGGTCTGCGGCCATTCGGCCACTGTCGTGACGGTGCCGCCCGCACTGACGCGGAGGATGGAGCCGCCCTGGGGCTCGGCCCCGAAGATGCCGCCAAATGACGGATTGGCCACATAGGCGTTGCCGGCCGCGTCCATGGCCATGCCCAGCACGTCACGGCGGTATTCGGAGGAGTAGACCGCAACCGGCAGCCGGCCGCTGGCCTGTCCCTGCGCGTCGATCATGACGAAACCGGCTGTGCCATCCCACGACTCCCGCCGGGTTCCGGAATACACGACGGTGGCGCCCAGCGGGTCGACACCGAGCTGGAGCGGGTCCCCGAAGGGCAGCGGGTCACGCGGCGGTGGGCCCGCGAAAGCGAAAGTCGCATACGGGTTGGCCGCCTGGGTTGAGCGGGAGCTGCCGGGCGCGGGCAGACGCAAGACGCCCCCTGCGTGCGTCGCGAGCAGATCGCCATCGATCGCGAATGCAATGCCTGCGCGTTGGCCCCGCAGGTCCAGCCGCTGCCACACGGGGAAGGTCTGCACGTAGTCCGCCGCGCTGATCGAGCGGATGAAGCCGGTGCCGCCATCCACCACCTGCATGTCGCGGCCAATTGCCGTGATCGCGTCCGGGTGGATGAAGCGGGCCTCGGCCGGATCGCCGTCACGCGCGATCGGGTCGCCGGCGGAACCCAGCGTGGTGACCACCCCCTCGGGCGAAATCTTCCGGACGGTGTGGCGGTCCGGCTGGGTGGCGTAGATGCTGCCGGTCGCGCTGACCGCGATGTCGCCAAAGCGGGAGAACCGCGCCTGCGTTCCGGAGCCGTCCTGATCACCGGACACGCCGTCGATCCCGGCCAGGAGAGCAAGGCCCGCGGCCTCCGTCCAGCGATACACGCCGCCTCGGCCCGCGAGGTAAAGGCCACCGCCCGGTGCAGCGACCATGCCTTCGACCTCCGAGATGCCGGCCAGCGTGACCGCGGAGCCGTCAGGCGCAATCCGGCGCACGAAGCCCTGGTCTTCGACGTAGACGACCCCGTCCGCCAGGGCGATGTCGTTCGGTGACGCGAAGCGCACGATCTCGGCGTAACCATCGACCCGGCGCCGGTCGCCCGCGCGGCCGGCCCACGTTCTGACAAAGCCGTCGGTGCCGATCTGCCGGATCGTGCCGTTGCCTGTGTCGGCGACGTAGATCACCCCGGACGCATCGATGGCGAGGTCCGCCGGATGATCGAAGCGCGCTTCCAGCATGGGGCCGTCCTGGGCTCCCATGACGGGGAGCGCAGCCGGCCCCGCCCGCAAACTCAAGGTTCCGGCCAGGGGTGGCTGTGGCGCGGGTGCGGGCGACGGAGGGGGGACGGGAGCCGGTGCAGGTGCTGGCACAGGCGCTGGCGCTGGCGCAGGATCTGGTGCTGGCGTGGGGGATTCCGCGCCTCCGCCCCCGCCGCATCCCGCGGCCGCACCAACCAGGACCGCGACGGCCCAATACTGCCTCCAGGCGGTCGAACGATGCGCCGCTGCTGTCTGGACTTTCATGAAACTTCCCATGGCGGATGCGAGTGACAAGCCATCATCCCGTCCGCTTCCGCCTTCCGGGCCGGTGCAGGGATTTCTTTACCAACCGTTGCCGTGCGGAAACCTGCCCGTGGCGGATCAGCCACCCGCCCGCTTGGCCGCATGCCCCTGCTGGACCAGCAGCGCGACGATCTTGTCCGCGTGATCCCCCTGCACTTCGATCAGACCATCCTTGACCGTCCCGCCGGACCCGCAAGCCGCCTTCAACTCCTGCGCCAGCTTGACCAGGGCAGCCCCATCGAGCGCCAATCCGCGCACCACGGTGACCGCCTTGCCGCCCCGGCCCTTGGTTTCACGCCACACGCGCACGGTGCCGTCGCCCACGGCCGCCGCCTTCGCGGCCTGCTTGCAGACGCACTGCACCACCGGGCGGCGGCAGGTGGGGCACATCCGCCCCGCTTCGGTGGAATAGACGAGGCCGCCGGTGGCCGGCCGCGGCTTCACAGGCCGAGGCGCGCGTTCTGCGGGAACAGCGCCTGGCGGGCCTGGTCGTCGAATTCCTGCTTGAAGGCGAAGCGCTCCTTCAAGGCTTCGGCGCGCTGCGCCGCGGGCCGTGCGTTGATGGCGTCGAGATGGCGCTTCACGTTGGGGAGGAGCGCCCACGCTTCCGGCCCCATCGCCCGCGGGATCATGCGCGCCCAGCCCCACACCGCCATGTCCACCAGCGTGTACGTGTCGCCCACCATCCATTCCCGGCCGGCCAGGCGCTCGTCCACCAGTTTCCAGTGGCGCTCGGCCTCGAAGCTGTAGCGGTTCACCGCGTATTCCTTGGGCTCGGGCGCGAAGTGCTTGAAATGCACCGCCTGTCCGCAATAGGGGCCAATGCCGGTCGCGACGAACATCAGCCATGAATGCATGTCCGCCCGCGCTTGCGGCGCGTTGGCGGGCAGGAACAGGCCCGTCTTTTCCGCCAGGTAAAGCAGGATCGCATTGCTGTCGAAGACCTTCACGTCGCCGTCGGTCAGCGCCGGCGTCTTGGCGTTCGGGTTGATCGCCCGGAAGGCCTCGCCGTGCTGCTCGCCCTTGCGGGTGTCGATGGCGACAACTTCGTAAGAAAGTCCCGCTTCCTCGAGAAACAAGGCGACTTTCAGCGGGTTGGGGGACGGATGGAAGTAAAGCTTGAGCATGATGCCGATTCTAGGAAGGAAAGCAGGAGCCCGCCGCGCCTGTTCCCCTATATTGCGCATGTTGTCCCGGAGATTCCCGATGCCCAGTTTCACCGGTAGCGCCCCGTTGCGCGCTGCCACCCTCGCCGCGCTGATGGCGCTGCTCGCCGCATGCGGCGGCGGCTCCGGAGGCGCCGCGCCCGAAGCCGCGGCCTTGACCGCCGCCCCTGCCATTTCCGGCTTCACCGACCAGATCATCGTCAAGCCGGCCAACGCGGCGCTGGTGGCGGCCTATGAGTCCCGGGCCGCGGAATTCGCGCAATCGCTGAGCGGCGATGCGGGGATGCGGCTCACCGCCGTGCGCCAGACCCACGCCGGCGGCCACGTGCTGGCCCTGCCCGCGCAACTGCCGGCGGCGCAGGTGGCGGACATCGCCAGCCGGTTGCGCCAGCGCACGGACGTCGAATACGCCGAACCGGACACCTTGCTGCAGGCCACCGTCATCCCCAACGACGCCCAGTTCAACCAGCTCTGGCACCTGCGCGAGCCCGCCGTGGCGGCGGGCGGCATCAACGCAGTGGATGCATGGGATCTGACGACGGGCGATCCCAACCTGGTCGTGGCCGTGGTGGACACCGGTGTCCTGCGCCATCGCGACTTCGGCGGCCGGGTGATCGCGGGGTATGACTTCATCAGCAACGCCGCCATCGGCAACGACGGCAACGGGCGCGACGCGGACGCCGTCGATGCCGGCGACTGGCTCACGGCCAGCGAAGCCGCGGCGCTCGAGCGCACGCCGCGCGCCAGTTCCTGGCATGGCACGCACGTGGCGGGCACGATCGCCGCGGCCGGCAACAACGGCCAGGGCGTGGCCGGCGTCAACTGGCGATCGAAGATCCTGCCGGTCCGCGTGCTGGGCAAGGGCGGCGGCTACCTCTCCGACATTTCCGACGGCATCGCCTGGGCGGCCGGCGTGACGGTGAGCGGCACCCCGGCCAACACCACGCCGGCGCGCGTCATCAACCTGAGCCTGGGTGGCGCAGGGTCGTGCTCGCAGACCACCCAATCGGCCATCAACGCCGCCGTCGGGCGCGGCGCCGTCGTCGTCGTGGCCGCGGGCAACGAAGGCATCAACGCCTTCAGCTCGCAGCCCGCCAATTGCGCAAACGTCATTTCGGTGGCCGCGGTCGGCTCGGCGGGGCAGCGCGCCTCCTACTCCAATTTCGGCAGCACCGTCACCATTGCCGCGCCGGGCGGCGACCCGCAGCGCGACTCCGGCGTGCTCTCGCTGGGCGACGCCGGCGAACGCGCGGCGCTGAACGACGGCTCGGTGCTCGCCTCCTATGGCACCAGCATGGCCGCACCGCACGTGGCGGGCGTGGTCTCGCTCATCCTTTCGGTGAATCCCGCGCTGTCCCCCGCCGAGGTGAAGGCCCTGCTGCAGTCGACGGCGCGCGCGTTCCCCACCGGCACGGGCCGCGACTGCACCACCGCCCTGTGCGGCGCCGGCATCGTCAACGCCGGTTCCGCGGTCCGCGCCGCCGCCAACGTGCCGGCGGCGACGGGTGTGGCGGCCGCGATCCCGCAATCCGGCGTCTGGTGGAACCCGGCCGAGAACGGCCGCGGCTATGTCATCGAGATCCGGGACGGCAAGCTCAATTTCGGCGCCTACCTGTACGACCCCAATGGCCGCGCCACCTGGGTGTCCTCGGGGCCGGCCGCCATGCAATCGGCCACCCGGTACACCGGCACCCTCGATGCTTACGCGGGCGGGCAGACCCTGACCGGGCCCTACAAGCCGGCCGCCCAGCGCGGCGTGCTGGGGAACGTGACGCTCGAGTTCACCGGGCAAGCGACCGCCACGCTCACGTGGCCGGGGGGCACGGTGCGGCTGGAGCGCTTCCGCTTCGGCAGCACCGCGCCCGCCACGACTTTCGCGCCAGAAGCCGGCGTGTGGTGGAACCCCCAGGAGTCCGGCCGCGGCTGGTCGATGGAAGTGCAGAACGGCGTGCTGGCGCTCACCGGCTTCATGTATGACGATGCCGGCAACCCGGCCTGGCATCTTGCCGTCGGGCCGATGTCGTCGGCCACCACGTTCAGCGGCAACTTCATCCAGTATGCGAATGGCCAGACGCTGACCGGTGCCTACAAGCCGGCCTCCGTGGCGAACGCCAACGCCGGCTCCGTGAGCGTGCGCTTCATCGACACGGCGAATGCGGTGCTCACGCTGCCCGACGGGCGCCAGATCACGCTGGAGAAGTTCCGGATCGGCGGCGCCGCGCCGGGCGTCACGATGCCGCTGAACCAGGTGCTGACGGCGCGGCTGGTGGGCGTGTGGAGCCTGACCTACCGCATCGTGTCCGAATGGACCGACACCTTCCTGTTCAACGAGGTGCGCGAAAGTGCCACCTACCCTGGTGAATACAACGTGTGGGGCATCAACCAGTACGACTCGCTGGCCGTCGGTGGCTGGGACCCGGAGCTCGGCCAGTACACGATCTACGCGCCCGGTTTCGAATTCGATGACTTCTATGTCGTCGACCTGCCGACCATGAACACCATGAGCGGCTGCTACTACCTGGTCTTCCGCAACCCGACCCAGGTGAGCGAGTGCTACCCGCTCGCGGGCAACAAGACCCAGGAGATCGCGCCGCTGGACATCGTGTCGCTCCAGCCTTACCGCTCCACGCTCCCCGCCACGGCGCGCGCGACGGCGCTGGCGCGCGAAAGCGCGCAGGCAGGCACCAAGGCGGCGCCGCTGGCCAAAGCCCCGGTGCTCGCCCGCAAGCCGGAAGTGGATGCGCTGATCCGGGCCGTGGAGGCGCGGCGAGCCGCGCGTTAGCCGCAGAAAGTCAGGGGCCTGTCTGACAGGCCCGCTGGCTCAGCGTTGTTACGGTAGGGGCATGGGCCCCACTTTCTGGACCGCCGTCTTCCTGGGCACGATCGCCTTGCTGATCGGCATCATCTGGTCGATCCGCCGCCACCGCTCCCCCGTGCTGCAGGTGGAGTGCGACGCGCCCATCGACACGCTGGTCGACTCGCTCGCCGGCCTCACGCTCGGCACGCCGGTGCCCGGCAATTCAGTGCAGGTGCTGGAGAACGGCGCGTTCTTCGACGTGCTGATCGGACGCATCGCGGCGGCGAAGGCGACGGTGCACTTCGAGACCTTCCTGTGGAAGGAGGGCAAGCTGGGCCAGCGCCTGGCCGATGCGTTCGCCGAGCGCGCCAGGGCCGGCGTCAAGGTCCGGGTGCTGCTGGACGCCCAGGGCTCCAAGAAGATCGGCATCGAGGCGACGCACAAGATGCGTGCCGCCGGCTGCCGGCTGGAGTTCTTCCACAAGCGCTCGGTCTACACCATCGGCATCCTGAACGACCGCGACCACCGCAAGCTGTGCGTGATCGATGGGCGCGAGGCCTTCGTCGGCGGCCACTGCATCGTGGACGACTGGCTGGGCAACGCCGAGGACGGCCAGCATTTCTCGGACGTGAGCGTCTGGATCCACGGGCCCGCCGTGCACAGCGTGCAATCCGCCTTCAGCGAGAACTGGGGTGGCGAGACCGGCGAAATCTTCCTGGGCGACGACTGCTTCCCCAAGCTGGAGGCAGCGGGCGAAGCCACCATCCACGCCGTCTTCGTCAAGCCCGAGAGCTCGGCGCCGGCAGTGAAGATCCTGCACCACACGGCGATCTGCCTGGCGCGCAAGCGCATCTGGATCCAGAACCCCTACTTCATCCCGGAGCCGGAGGCCATCGAAGCGTTCGGCGCCGCCGTGAAACGCGGGGTCGACGTCCGGGTGCTGATGCCGGCCACCAGCGGCTCCGACAGTCCCATGGTCCAGCACGCGGGCCATCGCAATTTCGAGAAGATGCTCGAGTGCGGCGTCCGCCTGTTCGAGTACCCGCACACGCTGCTGCACCAGAAGGTGATGACCATCGACGGCGTCTGGAGCGCCGTGGGTTCGACCAACTTCGACGACCGCTCGTTCGACACCAACGACGAGATCACGCTCGCCATCCTGCATCCGCCGCTCGCCGTGGAGCTGGACGCGATCTTCGAGAAGTACGTCGCCCGGGCCGAGGAAATCCAGCTGGACAAGTGGCGCAAACGCCCGTGGCGCGAGAAGGTGCTCGCGCACGCGGCCTACGCCATCAACGAACTGCTGTAGCGGCCGCTGACGCAAAATCGCGCGGTGTCTTCGCCACTGCACCCTGAAGCGCGCCGCGTTCTCGCGCTCGCCACCCGCATCGAAACGCCGTGTGCCGACGGTGCTTTGGTCTGGCATGCCTGGGGCGACGGCGAGCCCCTGGTCCTGCTGCATGGCGGCAGCGGCAGCTGGACGCATTGGCTGCGCAACGTCGAAGCGCTGGCCGCGGCCGGCCGACGCGTGCTCGCCCCGGACCTGCCGGGCAGCGGCGAGTCGGCCTTGCCGGCGGGCGCGGCGGATGCCGATGACCTGGTCGATCCGCTGGCCGCCAGCCTGCGCGAGGTGGCGGGCGACGGTCCGCACGACATCGTGGGCTTCTCGTTCGGCGGCCTCACCGCCGGCCTGCTGGCGCAGCGGTATCACGGCCTGGTCCGAAAGCTCGTCCTGGTGGGTGTGCCGGGCCTGGGTGTTCGCGGCGAACGGCTGAAGCTGCGCACCTGGCGCGACGAAGCGGATGCGGCCGCGCGCGAAGCCGTGCACCGGCACAACCTCGGCGTGCTGATGCTGCACCGGCCGGAATCCATCGATGCACTGGCGCTGGCCTTGCACGCGGCGAACCTGTCACGGGACCGCATGCGCAGCCGCCGGCTCGCACTGACCGACATCCTGGCGCGCGCCCTGCCCACCCTCGCTTGCGAGCGGCACGCGATCTTCGGTGCCCAGGATGCGCTGTACGCCGATTTCTGGCCCGGCATCCAGCGGCTGTTCGCCGCCGACCCGGGCTTCGGCGAACTGGTCTTCATCCCCGGCGCCGGGCACTGGGTGCAGTTCGAGGAGGCCGCGGCTTTCAACACGGAATTGCTGCGGCTGCTGAAAAAGCGGTGACTTCCATCACATCTTTCCCGTGACAAGCTGCGTTTGCGCGCGACCGGCCACTCCCTAGACTGTGTCCATCAGTAAGAAGGGCAGTGCTCATGGACGCCAACGGGAAGCTCGAGACGGATTTTGCCTGGCGCGTGCTGGAGGAGATCGACTATGGCTTGATCCTCGTCAGCCCCGCCGGCACGCTGCAGCACGCCAACCACCTCGCGCGCCATGAGCTGGCCCGCAACCGGTTCCTGGGCGTCGAGGCGGGCAGCATCGTCGGCCAGACACCCCTCCAGACCGAGGAGCTGCTGCGTGGCGTGCGCTCCGCGTCGCTCGGCCGGCGCCAGATGCTCACGCTGCGCAACGGCCCGCAGGCCCTCCCCGTCGCCTGTGTCCCGCTGTCCCACCCCCAGGCCGGCGAGTCGGCATCGGTCCTGCTGATGCTGGCCCGGCAGTCCGGCACCCAGAACCTCGCCATCACCTTTTTCGCCCGAACGCACGGACTGAGCCCGGCCGAGCAGTCGGTGCTGCGGCTGCTGTGCGACGGAATGGACGTCCAGGAAATCGCGCAGGCCCACCGGGTCTCCGAGAACACGGTGCGGACGCAGGTGCGCTCGCTGCGGGACAAGACCGGCATCAACAGCATGCGGCTGCTGGTGCAGCGCGTCGCGGCACTGCCGCCGGTGGTCCCCATGAGCCTGGCGCCCGCGGCGCCGCCCACGATGCAAACGGAAGTCTCACCGCCGGAGGCCGTGGCCTGCTGAACGACTAGCCCCGAATCCGTCCAGCCCGGTGGTGGCGGCACAACAGT
The DNA here is from genome assembly GCF_007833165.1 of Caenimonas sedimenti. Classification (GTDB taxonomy): domain Bacteria; phylum Pseudomonadota; class Gammaproteobacteria; order Burkholderiales; family Burkholderiaceae_C; genus Ramlibacter; species Ramlibacter sedimenti. Next base: position 100,029 of record NZ_VOBQ01000006.1, read on the forward strand.
GCCGCCCGCCGGGTCGCGTGCGTTCGCGGCACCGGCCGGGAGGTCGTGCAGAATCGCCGCATGATTCCCGCCCCTGCCGCAGGCGACGAGGGGCCCGGCTCTGCCAGCGGCGGCCAGCGGCGCTACGTGACAGTCCTGTTTTCCGACGTCTCCGGCTCCTCCGAGCATGCGGAGCGCCTCGAAGCCGAAGACTATTCCGAACTGCTCGCGCAGTTCCGCCGCTTCGCCCGCGAGGTCATCCCCCGCCACGGCGGCAGCGTGGCGCGGCTGCAGGGCGACGGCCTGCTGGCGATCTTCGGCCACCTGGAACCGCGCGAAGACGACGGCCGCCGCGCGACCGAAGCCGCCCTCGAACTGCACGACGCCGTGGCGCAACTGCGCGCCGGCAGCGGCCCGACGGCCACCACCTTGCAGCTGCATTCCGGGATCCATGCCGGCCTGGTGCTGGTGATCGAAGGCGACATCGAACGCGGCCGCTTCGACGTGGTCGGCGAGGTGCCGAACACCGCCTCGCGCCTGTGCGCGCTGGCCGCCACGGGCCAGATCCTCGTCAGCGAGGAAACGCTGGGGCCGCAGGCGCACTTCTTCAACGCTTCGACGCTGCGCCGGCTGGTGATCCGCGGCCGCGCCGAGCCCCTCAACGTGTTGCGCATCGACGGGCGGGCCTCGGTGGAACGGCGCTTCGACGCGGCCAGCCGCCGCGGCGTGCTGCCTTTCGTGGGGCGCAAGGCGGCGCTGGCGGAATTGCTGGCGGCCGCCGAGCGGGCCCGCCGGGGTGAATCGCCGCTGGTGGTCGTGAGCGGCGAGCCCGGCATCGGCAAGACGCGCCTGGTCGAGGAATTCCAGCGCCGGCTGGAGCCGGACGCCTTTCACGTCCTGCAGGGCTACTGCGAAAGCTACCTGGGTGCGGAGCCGCTGCAGCCGTTCATGCAGTGGATCCGCGGCGCCCTTGGCCGGCAGGCGCCCCTCACCGACGACGAAGCGCTCTCGCCGGCCGCGCAGGCGCTGCTGGGCGGCGCGGGCACCCGGGCGTCACCACATCCGGTGCTCCTGGTCACGGCGATCATCGAATTGATCGGCATGCTGGCGCGGCAGCACACCCTGGTGCTGGTGCTGGACGACTGGCAATGGGCCGACGACGCCAGCCGGCAGGCGCTGGAAACGCTGCTGGCGCGCCAGATGCCGGTGCTGGTGATCGTGGCGACCCGCCCGAGCAAGGAAGCGGACCCGGGGCTGGCCGATGCCCGCACGCTCCTGCTGCAACCGTTCGACGCGGTCGACAGCGCCGACGCCATCGCGGCCTGGCTGCCCTCGGTCGAGCCTTTCGTCACCCAGGAGATCGTGCGCCAGTCCGGCGGCTCGCCGCTCTTCATCGAAGAGCTGTGCCACGCGGCGGCGCAGGGCGATTTTCATGCGACGGCGCGGCGGGCCAGTGCGGCGTGGATCAATGCGCTGGTCGCGTCCCGCCTGTCGCGCTTGCCGGAGGCGCAGGCCGAGGTGCTGCGCGCGGCCTCCGTCGCGGGCAACGTGTTTCCCGACTGGTTGCTCGAACGCATGGTCGGCGAGGATGCCGCGGCACCGCTGCTGCAGGCGCTCTCGGCCACCGATTTCCTGGTCGCGGCCGGCCAGCCGGGCATGCTGCGCTTCAAGCACCTGCTCACGCGCGATGCGGTCTACGGCACGGTCCACCCGGCGCGGCGCCGTGCGCTGCACCTGCGCGTCGGCCAGGTGCTCGAGGAAGTCGGCAACCAGGACGCGTTCGAGTGGCTGGAGGCCCTCTCCTATCACTACGACGCCGCCGGCGTCAGCGACAAGGCCGCGCAGTACGCCGAGGCCGCCGGCGACAAGGCGCTGGCCGCCATGGCGACCGACCGGGCACGCGTGCACTACCTGACCGCGCTGCGATCGCTCGACGCCTTGCCGCAATTGACGCGGCCTCTCAAGGTGCGCTGGTGCGCCCTGGCGCAGAAGCTGGGCCAGGCCTGCGTCTTCGACCCGCTGGACGTGACCGAGGGTTCGCTGATGTTCGAGCGGGCCGCCCGGCTGGCGCGCGAGACCGGTGACCAGAACGCGATCGCGCGCGCCGAATACTGGCTGGGCTACGTCAACTACGGCCGCGGCCGCCCGCGCGTCTCGGTGCAGCACTGCGAAACTGCCCTCACCCATGCACTGGTGAGTGAAGACCTGAAGCTGGTCGCCCAGGTCGAGGCCACGCTGGGCCAGGCGCTGGCCTCGGCCGGCCGCTACGACCGGGCGCTGCCGTTGCTGACGCGCGCGGTGGAGAGCAAGCGGCAGCAGAGCCGCCCCGGCAGCGGCACGGCCGTGGGCTCCGCGTACACGCTGGCCCGCATCGCCTACACGCTGGGCGACCTGGGCCGCTTCGACGAGGCCCACGCGACCTTCGCGGAAGCGCAGCGGCTGCTCGGCGACAAGGAGCACTCGGTGGGCGCCTCGGTGCTGGAACTCGTGTGCGCGGTGCACCTGTGGCAAGGCCGCTGGGAGGAGGCGCGGCGCGCGGGCATCGAAGGCAGCGAGATCGCGCTGCGCTGCCGCAGCCGCTACCTCGTCGCCATGGGGCGCGCGCTGGCTGCGTGCGGCGGCTGGGCGCTGCAGGAGGACCCGGCGTCGCTGCAGGTGCTGCGCGAAGCGACGCAGTGGATCGAGGAACGCGGCGGCGCGGTTTCGACGTCGCTCAACCACGGCTGGCTGCTGGTCGCCACCGTGCGGCTGGGGCTGGAGCAGGAGGCGCGCCAGCATGCCGTCAACCTGTTCCGGCGCGCACGCGCGGAAGACCGGCACGGCCAGGCGATGGGCTGCCGCTCGCTGGCCCGCCTGGCCGCCGCGCACGGCGACGTGCCGCGCGCGCTGCACTATCTCGCGCTGGCCGACCGCGCCGCGGCCGTGCGCGATTCACCGCGCGAGCGCGCCGTGACGCAGCTGGTGCGTGCCGAGCTGGCCCCGATGCTGGGCCGCGCGGCGGATGCCGCGCCCCTGGCGAGCTCCGCCGCCGAAGCGTTCGAATCCATGGCGATGCAGTTCCACCTGGAGCGCGCCCGCAAGGTGCTGCGCGGCGAATTCACGGGATCTGCTGGATCGCCTTCGCCAGCTTCGCCGCCAACAGCTTGAAGCCGGCGTTGGTCGGGTGCAGGTCGTTCGCCCAGGCGAGGTCCGCATCCGCGTCGTCGGGCCACGCGGCCTTCAGCGTGCCACGCAGGTCCACGTGGATCACCTTCAGGCCGTCGACCTTGCCGTCGAGCTTCGCCAGCACTTCGTCATTGAGCTGGTCGATCAGATGCTTCATGCAGCCGGCCGCCGCAGCCATCACCGCTGGATCGCCCAGGTTGTAGTCCTGCTCCTCGAACGGCTGGCGCAGCCAGCGGCCGAACTCCATGGCCCCGCGCGGCAACGGGTGGTCGTAGCCGTGCACCAGCACCGGCAGCCGGCGGCCGACCCGGGTGAATTCGGCCTCGATGGACCGCAGCACCCGCAGATAGGAATCCATCAGCATGTCGATGTGCGCCTTGACCAGCAACGGGTCGAGCTTGGGCAGCGGATGCGCTGCGGTGCGCCGCACGATCATCTGTTTCAGCGCCGCTTCGGTGGAGTCGTTACCGCCCCCGGACAGCAGGACGGCCTTGGGCTTGCGCAGTTGCAGCTCGTTGGCGATGAACTGGCGGAACGGCCCCGGCTTCGCGGCCATGGTGGCGATGCGCGGCCACTGCTCCCAGTTGCAGAAGCGCCGGCTCAGCTGGTAGTTGTGCTGGCTTTCCAGGCAATCGCGCAGGTCGCTGCCCAGGTCGATGCCGAGCCGGTAGTCCAGCCATGAGTCGCCCCAGGCCAGCACCGTCGCGCCGTTGGCGGCGGGCAGGTCGGCGCGGGCCTGGGTGAAGCGGTCCATCAGTTCCTGCAGTTCGTCGCGCAGGTCGACCGCGTCCAGCAGCTTCTCCTTCAGCTCGTCGAAGAAGGAGGGTTCCGGGGGCTTCGGCGGCGGCGGGGCGGGCGGCGGCACCCAGCCGGAATCACCCTCGATCTGGAAGGTGAGCGGCGCCGCGCCCTGGCGCAGCAGCTCGGGCCGCGTCAAGAGCGCGGTCAACGTGCCCAGCATCGCGCCGATACCTGCCTCGTGGCCGGGGCAGGCGTGCAGCGGTCCGCGCTGCGCACCCGTTCCACGCTGGCCGCCGAACATCAGGCGGCCGTCGGCAATCCCTTCGGCCAGCGACTGCTGCGTGCCGGAGACCTTGCCGAGCACGACGACATCGCCCGCCTTCACTTCCTCGTTGCCGATGGTGTGCGCCTCACTCACCTGACGCCAACCCACGGGAGGCATCGGCCGCATGCGCGCCGCGTCGGCCAGCGCGCCGGCGACGAAGGCGTCGGCCGTGGCGTAGTCATGGTGGCCGGCGAGTTCGGCGCGCAACGCGCCGAAGCGGCCGGTGCGCTGCCACTCGCGCAGCACGTTCAGCACGGCGCCGATGGTGGTGGGGCTGAAGCCCATGATCACGCCGATCATGGTGCGCGCCGCGAAGCCGTCGCGGTCACGCAGCGGGTGCTCCAGCGCGGCCTTGGCGATGGGCGCGGGCGTGTGGCCGTCGCGCATGGTCGGCAGGTGCTCGCGATGCGCCGCGACGAAGGCGAGCATGGCCTCCTCCAGCGCCTTGCCGTGCTGCTGGCCCAACGCTTCGGCGGTCTTGCCGGGATTCGGCTGGAAGAAGTAGCGCGAGGGCGCGGCGAAGTGGCCGGGGTACAAGGGCGGCTGGCCGGGCTGCCAGCCCGCGTCGCTGCCGCGGCGCAGTGGCGCACCTTCGGTGTCCTTCAGGCCGAACCAGTCCTCGATCAGGCAGGCCACGACGTGCTCGACGACTTCGCGGGCCTCGAAGCCGACCTCGAAGCGCGCATCGCGCACTTCCACCGACTTGCGCCTGGCCTCTTCGACGATGGCGTCGATCTTGGCGTTGGCGGCGGCCTTGGCCACCTCGAAGACGCCGCGCTTGTCCAGCGCGGCGACGGCGGCGTTGATGGGGTCGGCCTGCTCCTCGTAGGCCGGCCCGGCATCGAGCCCCAGGAAGATCTCGCCGAAGCTGGAGCGCATCCGCTTCATGTGGCCGCAGACGCTGTACTGCCCTTCGGGGTTGTGCAGCACCTTGAGCATGCGGTCGCGGTCGGCGACGAGCACGCCGTAGGCCGTGCGCAGCACACCGCCGTGGTTCTCGCGGATCGCGGCCCAGATCGAAGCCGCGTCCAGCCGGTCGACGCTGTCCGGGTCTTCCATCGCCGCCTTCCAGCCGTCCAGCGTGTTGGCCGCCTGCAGCCGCGCGATGAGCGCTTCTCCCCGCGCGGCGTCCCAGGGCACCGGGGGCCGCGCACCGGCGGCGCGCGCCGCCTTGGCCGAGAGGTCATCCAGCACCTGCACCGAAGGCGCGAGCAGGTACATGCCCCATTCCAGCTGGGTCAGCGGCTGCGGTGCGTCGAACAGCACCGAAGCGGCTTCCAGTTCGACGTGGAAGGTGTGGTCCTTGTGCTCGAAGCGGAAGTAGCGCGCCTGGCCGCTTTCCCCAACCCCCACGATCGGACAGACCTGGGCAGACGAACTGCCGGTGCTGTTGCCCCCCACCAGCCAGCGCTGCACGATCTCGAACTGTTCGCCGATGTCGGCGTTGTAGGCCATGAACAGCAAGCCGCGGTCGGCGTCGCGGTCCCCCTCGCCGGGCGCGCGCAGCGGGCCGTAAGGCAGGCTGCGCCGCATCAGGCGCGGCAGGCGGCCGGCATCCTGCGGGTCGGCGCGCGGGTGGGCGCGGCGGATGTGCGCGTGCAGCGGGCACAACTGGCCGCCGGGGTCGGGTTCGTAGTCGAAGCGGTTGCGCTCGTTGCGCTCCAGGATCTGCGGCGCCACCATCGGCATGCCGTCGCGCGAGCGCCCCATCAGCTTGCCGTAGACGATCTCGGTGTACTCCGACGGGTCGCCGCCCAGGGCCTTGGCCATCTCCATGGCGGTTTGGGCCACCGCGCGCTCCAGCCGGCTCGCGAACTGCCGGTACTTGCGCATCACCAGGAAGCTGCCGTTGGCGAGCCAGGCCAGGCGCGGATCCTTCTCGGGGTCGGCCGGCACATCCTGCGCGTTCGGGTGGCCCTGGATGATCTCGCCCAGATGGATGCGGTTGCGGTCCCAGGAGTCGCCCTCGACGTCGGGCTGGCCATCGCCGTCGGCGTAACCGAAATGCTCGATCGGGACGTCACGGCCCGCATGCTTGCGCAGGTTGCGGCGCAGCGACTGGATGGCCAGGATGCGCGTGCCGCGGGCGATGCCTTGCAGCGCCGCCACCTCGTCGCGCAGCGGGTGATGAAGCTCAAAGTAGTCGAGCGCACGCTCCTGGGCCGCCGTCGCGCGGCATCGCAATTGCAGCACGGCATGGACGCCGTCGAGTTCGGCGGTGATGACCTCGTGCGGCCGCTGGTCGAGCGTGATGAACCGGCCCGGCAGCCGCCAGCGCCGCGGATGGTTGTGGCGCACGTCGCCCAGCTGGCCGGCGCGCGCCGCCATGCCCTGGCGGAACTCCTCCGGGAACAGCGCCAGCTCGTCTTCCGTCAGCCCGGCCACCCGCAGGCCCGCCAGCGTGAGCGCGACGTTGCGGAAGACGATGCCCGGGCCCGCGATGTGCCGGTCGGCATCCTTGGTCACCGCGCCATGGGCCCAGGCGAAGAAGCGGCTCGCCGCCGCCGCGTCGTCGAACGCCAGCAGCAGCACCAGGCCATGCGTGATCTCTTCGTAGGGTCGCAGGATGCCGCCCTGGATCTGCGCGCGGTGCACCGCCGGGACCGGCGCGCCGTCGGGCGCCGGCTGCTCGGGCCGGCGCAGTTCGGCGTCGCCATGCGAATCAGGGAACAACCAGTCCAGCTGGCGGGCGAACCGCGTGCGCGCCTCCGCCAGCGGCGCCTGCGCCAGCCTGGCGTCGCGCATGTGCACGAACTCCAGCAGCAGTTGCAGGCTGGCGCGCCGCAGGAAGTCGCCGTCGACGGTGCCGGGGCGGTAAAGGTCCGTCAGCCGGTACAGCACGGCCAGGCCCTGCAGCCCGGTCCGCACGCGTTCGCGCACCATGCGGATGTCACCCGGGTAGGCCACCTGCGGGTCGTCCGGCAGCGTGTCGATGCCCTGCACCAGGCGCGACACCTGTTCCTCGGCCGACGGCAGGACGGCATGCATGGTGTGGCGTTCGCGCTCCTCCAGCGACTGCGCGCCCGAACGGGCCCGCATGCGCTCCACCCGGCGGTGGTACAGCACGTCGCGCGCCGTGAATTCGGGGGGGCCGTAGAAGAAGCCGGTCTCGCGCTGCACGCTGCGCGCCCACGCGGCCCACTGCCGGTAGGTGCTGCCCCAGGCCGGCACGTAGCCCTCGGTGTCGAAAAAGATCAGGTCGAGCAGCGTGCCGACCTTGTCCCAGAGCACGCGGATGTACGACTCCCAGCTGCCGTCGAAAGTGACCGAGAGCAGCACCATGTCGCGGCCTTCGAGCTCGAACACGGCGACCCGAACCGACTGGATGACACCCACGCGTTCCACCGAGTCGGACAGCAGGCGTGCCGGGGAATATTCATGCGAGGCGGTGCGGGCGCCGTGCAGGGCCTCGAGCACGCGCTTGATCCGGGTCTTGTAGGTGACCGACTCCATCGAGTCGACGAAGCCGGTCTTGACGGGCGCCAGCAGGGTCAGGTCGGAACTGCCCCCCAGGCTGCGGCCCTTGATGATGACGTCGCGTTGCACGGTACTGCTCCTCGGGGTCGAGGACGCATCGTGCCCGCGACGGCGCGCGGCGTCATCCTATCAATGGAGGATGTTCCGGGATTCCCCTAGCCCCGGCGCTGCTTCCACGCGACGTACCAACCCGCGACCTTCTGCGCCACGGCATCGACGACGCCGGCTGCCGGCGGCGCCGCATGCAAGTCCAGTTTCTGGCCACCCGCACGGTACATCTGGAGGAAGAGATCCAGCACCTTGTCCTTCACCATGCCCCGCAGCGGCACGTGGCTCATCATCCCGTAGGTGGCCGCGCTGCCGCTGCGCGCCAGCGACGGATCGGCCTTGACCACGGCCACCGCTTCGCGCAGATCGTGCAGGTAGGCGCCGACCACGCCGTCGTGCGCCGCCGTCACCATCGCGTGGAGGCCGTCGGGTTGCTGCAGGCGGTTCACCGTCCAGCCCTTCGCGTCGAGCTGGTCGCCGACGGCGAAGATGTTCACGGCGCGGTCGCGGGCACCGTAGGCCAGCAGCGGCCCGCTGGGGTCGCCCAGCACCTGCAGCTCTGGGATCGCCGCGATGCCGTCCCGCATGGCGCCGAAAGCTTGCATCGTTCGGGCGGCCAGCTCGCGATAGCCCGCCTCGCCGAAATGCTGCATCGCGGCCCACGCCGCCGCGTAGGCGCCGCCCGGGCGCGTGCCCAGCAGCGCGGGCGAGGCGAACACGCCGCCCGGCCAGTCCTGGTAGACGAACATCTGGTGGCGCAACAGCTCCAGGCTGCGGTAGGTGATGGTGGAGGCGCCCTTGGCCGCGAAGCCGTACTTGTGGATGTCGGCGGAGATCGAGGTGACGCCCGGCACGCGGTAGTCCCAGGCGGGCAGGGCCCGGCCATTCATCTCCATGAAGGGCAGGATGAAGCCGCCCACGCAGGCATCGACGTGCATGGGCACGCCGCGCGCCGCGGCGATGGCGCCCATGGCTTCGATCGGGTCGATGGTGCCGTGCGGATACTCCGGGGCTGAGCCCAGAACCAGCACCGTCTGCCGGTTGACCAACCCCGGCAGTTGCGCGACATCCGCGCGCAGGCTGGCGTCCAGCGGCAGCAGCCGGGGCCGCACGCCGAAGTATTCCGCTGCCTTGAACCAGGCCACGTGCGCGGTCACCGGCAGCACCATCTCCGGCTTCTTCACGCCGCGCTGCGCGAGCGCCATGTCGCGATAGGTCTTCACGGCCAGCAGGCAGCTCTCGGTCCCGCCGGAGGTGACGACGCCGCAAGTCTCCGGCGGCCCATGCAGCAGGCCGGCCAGCACGGAGATGATCTCCGTCTCCATCCGTTTCAGGCTCTGGAAGGCGGTGGGATTCAGGCCGTTGGCGGACTGGAACGACTGCCAGGCCTGGCCCAGGAATTCATCGTGCGCGTCGTCCAGCCAATAGACGAGGCTCCACAGGCGGTTGGACTTGTAGTCGGGGTCGCCTTCCGCGAACGCGCGCAGGGCCTGCAGCACCTCCTCGCGCGGGCGCCCTTGCGGCGGCAAAGCCGCATGTCCGTTCACGCGGACGGCCTCGCCCGCGTGCGGCGCCAGCGTGCCGCGGCCCAGACCAGCAGCGCCAGCACGACGACCGCGCCCACCAGCACGCCCTGGAACTGGCCGACCAGCGCCATGATCTCCTGCCAGCGCCCGCCCACGTAGCGCACGCCGTACACCAGCAGCGGCAGTTCCACGACCGCGGCCAGCCCGTCATACAGGAACAGGTGGCGGTACGGCATCTTCAGCGAACCGGCGGCGAAGAACAGCGCCGTGCGCACGCCGGGCATGAAGCGCACCACGAAGATGTAGGCGGGCCCATAGCGCCGCATCGTGTCCTGCGTGGCGGCCAGCCGCGCGGGCGAGATCACGCGCCCCGCCCACCGGTGCGCCAGCAGGCGCGTGCCGAAGCGATGGCCCCAGTGGAACACCAGCGCATCACCCCCGATGAGACCGAACCAGGCGACCACCATCAGCGGCACCGGTTCCATCACGCCCTGGAGCGTGAGAGCCGCGGCCGCGAGCAGCAAGATGTCCTCGTTGATCGGCGCGCCAATGCCGCAGCTGAACAGCAGCGCGAAGAGCAGCGCGTAGGCGGGGAAGCCGGAGAGCGACTGGAGGAATGCGAGCGCGGAGTCGAACATGGCGTGGACGGGAATGTTAGCCGTGCGACTGCAGGCGGGTTTCCCCCTAATGGCTTGAAACGGCCGGAGCGGCTAGATTCGAGAAGTTGTACGACAACTTACAGGAGCACCCCGTCATGTCCCGCCCCAGCCGCCGTTCCCTCCTCGCCGCCGCACTCACCGGCCTCGCGCTCACCGCGGTGACGCTGCCCGCGGCTGCGCAGAACTATCCCAGTCGCCCGATCCAGCTGATCGTGCCGTGGGGCGCCGGCGGCGGCACCGACGCGACGGCCCGCATCATCGGCAGCCTGCTGGAGAAAGACCTCGGCCAGCCGGTCAACGTCGTCAACCGCACCGGCGGCAGCGGCGTCGTGGGCCACGCGGCCATCGCCTCCGCCCCGCCCGACGGCTACACCATCGGCCTGGCGACCGTCGAAATCGGCATGATGCATTGGCAGGGCCTGACGGAACTGACCGGCGCTTCGTACACCCCGATCGGCCTGGTGAACGCGGACCCCGCCGGCATCCAGGTGCGCGCCGACGCCCCCTACAAGACCGTGCAGGAACTGCTGGCGGCCATCAAGGCGAGCCCGGGCAAGCTCAAGGCCTCGGGCACCGGCCAGGGGGGGATCTGGCACCTGGCCATCGCCGGGCTGCTGCGCGACCAGAAGATCGATCCGGCGGCCGTGCCCTGGGTCCCGAGCAATGGTGCCGCGCCCGGCCTGCAGGACATGGTGGCCGGTGGCGTGGACATCGCGCCCGTCTCGCTGCCCGAGGCGCGGTCGCTGATCGATGCCGGCAAGGTGAAGAGCCTGGCCATCATGAACGACAAGCCGGCGGCGCTGTACCCGAACGTGCCGACGCTGAAGTCGGCCATCGGCAGCGACTGGACGATGGCCGCCTGGCGCGGCATCGTCGCGCCCAAGGGCATCCCCAACGACGTGCGCGACAAGCTGGCCGCGGCCATCCGGAAGGTGGCCAACAGCAAGGAATACACCGACTTCATGGCCAGCCGCGGGTTCGGCGTGGTCTATGCGGGCCCGGAAGACTTCGGCAAGTTCATGGCCAAGTCCGACACCGAACTCGGTGCGACGATGAAGGCTGTGGGGATCGCGAAATAGACGCCTTGTCATCCCCGCGCAGGCGGGGATCCAGGGTACTGAAAGATGGAAGGCGGGAGCCCTGGATTCCCGCCTCCGCTGGAATGACGAACTTGTGAAACTCAACGACGCGGTTTTCGGGCTGCTGCTGCTGGCCCTGGGCGGGCTCGTGCTCTTCGCGGTGCAGGGCTTCCCGAAGATCCCGGGGCAGCCGGTAGGGCCGGCGCTGTTCCCCGGCATCATCGCCATCGGGCTGTGCGTTGCCGGAGCTGGCCTGGTGGTGAAGGGCTGGGTCCAGCGTGGATCGCAGCCCTGGATCGAGTTGGAAGACTGGGTGCGTTCGCGCCGTCACGTCGCTGCACTGGCGGTGTTGCTGGGCTCGATCGTGTTCTACATCGCGGCGGCGAACTGGCTGGGCTTCCTGCCGGTCGCCGTGATCGTCCTGACCGCGCTGATGGCCACGCTGGGCGTGGGGCTGCCGCGGGCGCTGCTGATCGCCGTCATCGCGACGCTGCTGATCCACTTCGCTTTCTACAAGCTGCTGCGCGTGCCCCTGCCCTGGGGCGTGCTGAAGAACTTCGCGTGGTGACCTGATGTGGACCGCACTCGTCCAGGCGTTCGGCATGGTGTTCGAGCCGGTGACGCTGATGGCCATCGTCGGCGCCTCGCTGTTCGGCCTGTTCGTCGGCGCCGTGCCCGGCCTCACCGCCACGATGGCGACGGCGCTGCTGGTGCCCGTGACCTTCTTCATGCCGCCCATCCCCGCCATCGCCACCATGGTGACGGCGACGGCCATGGCCATCTTCTCCGGCGACATCCCCGGCTGCCTGCTGCGCATCCCCGGGACGCCGGCGTCGGCGGCCTATACCGACGAAGCCTTCGCCATGACGCGCAAGGGCGAAGCGGAGATCGCGCTGGGCGCGGGCCTCGTCTTCTCGGCCGTCGGCGGCCTGTTCGGCACCGTCGTGCTGATCGTTGCAGCGCCCGCCCTGGCGAACTTCGCGCTGAACTTCAGCTCGTTCGAGTACTTCTGGCTCGTGCTGCTGGGTCTCACCTGCGCGGTCTTCATCACCTCCAGCAACCCGCTCAAGGGCATCGTGATGCTGCTGCTGGGCCTGCTGGTGGCCTGTGTGGGCCTGGGCAACCCCGCAGGCTTCCCGCGCTTCACCTTCGGCAACGCGGAGATGACCGGCGGCATCGGCATGATCCCGATGATGATCGGCATGTTCGCCATCTCGGAGGTGATCCGCTACGTGGTGGACACCAGTCCACCGGCGGAACTGGTGGTCGAGAAGGTCGGTAACGTGATGCGCGGCCAGTGGGAACTGGCGAAAAAGTATCCCAAGCAGATCCTGCGCGGCAGCGTGCTGGGCACCGCGGTGGGCGCCCTGCCCGGCGCCGGCGCCGACATCGCGGCCTGGATGTCGTACGCGATGAGCAAGAAGTTCAGCAAGGAGCCGGAGAAGTTCGGCACCGGGCACGTGGAAGGCATCGTGGAATCGGGCTCCGCCAACAACAGCGCGCTGGCCGGCGCGTGGATCCCCGCCCTGGTGTTCGGCATCCCCGGCGACTCGATCACGGCCATCGTGATCGGCGTGCTGTACATGAAGAACATGAACCCGGGGCCGACGCTGTTCACCACGAACCCGCAAAACATCTACGCGGTGTTCATCCTCTTCATCCTGGCCAACATCATCATGGTGCCGCTGGGCATCCTGTGCATCAAGGTGTCCAAGCGCATCCTGAAGGTGCCACGCAACGTGCTGATGCCGCTGATCCTGCTGTTCTGCCTGGTGGGGACTTTCGCGATCAACAACTCGATGTTCGACGTCGGCGTGATGCTGGTGGCGGGCGTCATCGCCTACCTGCTGGAAGCGAACAAGTTCCCGATCGCACCGGCCATCCTGGGCGTGGTGCTGGGTGGGATGCTGGAGGAGAACTTCATCACCTCGATGATCAAGTCCAACGGCAACTACACCGGCTTCGTTTCGCGGCCGATCGCCGCGGGGCTGGCGGTGATCACGGTGCTGGTGTGGGTGGTGCCGCCGGTGTTGCGGTGGTGGCGCGGGCGGCGCGCGGTCTGAACCCCTGATCCCTCCTGCCGTTTTCGGGCGGCTGGCTGGATAGACTGGTTGGCATGAATACGACCGAAGCCGCCACCGAATCCGAACTGGAAGGCCTGCGGCGCCTGAACAGGCGCTTCATCCACAACTTCGTGACCAACGACGTGGCCTCGCACGACGCCATCCTGCATGCGTCGTTCCGGGCCCTGTATCCAGGCGGCGTGCACATCGACCGGCAGGCGTACTTGAGGTCGTGGAGGACTGGCTTCGATCCGGCCGCCATTCCGTACTGGGACATGCGCGACCAACGCATCACGGTGGCGGGGGACACCGCGCTGGTGGGTGCGACCAACAAGTGGATTCGCGTACGTGACGGCATCGAATCGACCGGCATGACGTGCTACACCGATACCTACATCCGCACGCCGCATGGCTGGCTGTGCGTGCTCGCGCAGCTCACCCCCGTGACACCGGAGAACCACCCGGGTGACGACACCATCGTCGTCAAATACTTGCGAGGCGTCCTCCAGGACGCATCAGCCTAGGAGCCTGGGCGGCAGAGAAACGGGCCTGCGCCGGCACCTGAATCAGCGCCAGGCCAGGCGCGGCTGACGCGGTGTGCTTCCGCACATCAGGAGGCCGTAACGACGCCTGGCGCCGATTCAGGTACCGGCCCGGAGGGTTGGGCCGTTTCTCTGCCGCCCAGGCTCCTAGCCAGGCAATGCCACGTCCAGCTTCTCCGCCCACGGCTTGAGCGCGGGCAGGATGCTCGCATGCAGCACCACGCCCTGCTCGCGCTGCTCCCGCGCCAGCGCATCGCCCTTCTCGCCCGGCAGGCGCACCGCCTGGCCGGTACGTGCGGGCCGCGAGGCATGACACAGGTCGACCACGGCCCCCGTCTGCCGTTCGAAAGCAGCCAGCCCCGCGAAGCGCGCCGGGTCGATGACCTGGAGGAACACGGTCGCGCCCCAGCCCTCGCGTGCATCGGCGCGGCCATGGCCGGTGAGCCCGCCGGTCAACGCCTCCACCAGCAACGACAGCCCATAGCCCTTGTGGCCGGAGTCCAGCCCGCCCAGCGGCAGGATGGTGCCCTTGGGATCGGCGAACAGCACCGCCGGATCGTCCGAGGGCTGGCCATGGCCGTCGATCACCCAGGGCGCCGGCAAGCGGCCCTTCTCCTGGTGCACGCGGTTCGTCAGGCCGTTGGTGGTGGCGGAGGTGGAGATGTCCACGACCACCGGCGCCGCGCCCGTGGGCCAGCCCGCCGAGATGGGGTTGGGCGTGAACACCGGGTCCAGCCCGCCGAAGGGGGCGACGCTGGCGTTGTTGGGATCGGAGCAGGCCAGCAACAGCACCAGGCCTTCGCGGGCGGCGCGGGCGTGATAGCTCGCGAGGCTGGCGATGTGGTGGCTGCGCCGGATCACCACCGTGCCGGTGCCGAGAGTTCGCGCTCGTTCCGTGGCCGCGGCCATGGCCTGCAGCACCAGCCACGGGCCCGGCAGGCGCCGGCCGTCCCAGGTCAGCGCCGCGGGCGCATCGTTGACGACTTCGGGATCGCCTTCGACCCGCATGGAGCCGGACTCGATCTCCTTCAGGTAGCCCGGCAGCTGCGCCAGCCCGTGGGTGGTGTGGCCTTGCAGGTCCCCTTCGACGAGGATGTCGGCGACAGCAGCGGCCTTGTCCGCGGGCATCCGGGCCGCCACCAGCAACTGCTGGGCGAAATCGATCAAGGAGGCTGCGGAATGGCGAGGCGGCTGTGTCATGGCCGCAATATATGACACCCGGCACCGCTCAGGATTTCGGGTTCAGGCCTACACACGGCTGTCGCAGCGCGCCCTACCCTTGCTGATCCAACAGCAGCATGGAGAGACAAGCATGGCCCAACCCTCTCAGGACCAACCCGACCGCATCGATACGAACGACAAGGCGAAGTGCGAATCGTGGGCGCGCAAGCTCAACGTGACGCAGGAACAGCTGCGCGAAGCGATCGGCGCGGTGGGCGACAACGCCAGCGACGTCGAGCTGCATCTCAAGGGCACGCGCAGCACCACCAACGACGACAAGATGGAGAAGGCGACCGGCTCGAAGGAACGCTAATCGGCCGCGGGTTCGGCGGCCGCGCTGCCGAGCAGGCTCTCGTAGTACCGGAACTCGTGGCAGCTCTTCGCCCAGTGCCGGTTGGTCGACTTGCGCGTGCCGACACCGACCAGCATGCGGCCGGCGGCCCGGATCTTGTGCGCCACCGGCATGAAGTCGCTGTCCCCCGCGACGATGACGACCGTGGCGATGTGGGGATGCCGCGCGATGTCCTCGGCGGCGTCGAGCGCGAGCCGGATGTCGGCGCCGTTCTTGGCGGCGGCTCCCGGTGGGAACAGCTGGAGCAGCTCCATGCTGTTCTGCAGCAGGGCGTCGCGGTAGCGCCCGAAGAACTGCCAGTTGCAATACGCCCGGTTGATGGCGATGGACCCGAAGGTGGCCGCCAGGTCGACGATGGCCTGCACGTCGACCAGCGGCTCCTGCAGCTTGAAGCGGCGGTCCGCCAGCCCGTACGAGCCCGGCTCCTTCTCCTCGCAGAGCGCGGCGTGCAGGTTCTCGAAGTCCCAATAGACGGCGACGGTTCCGGCCACCGTCACGGCTTCCCCGCCTTCGGATAGAAGAGCTGGTTGCCGGCCACCCGGTGCGCCGCGATCGCGGCCTGGGCCGGCGCGCTGAGCAACCACTGGGTGAATTTCTGCAGGTCGCGTGCGCGCTGGGCCTCTTCGGCCTTTTGCGCGTCGGTCTTCGCGCGAGTCGACTTGGGCAGCGTGACCGGCACCACGGAAAACCCGACGACCAGTTGCGGATCCCCCTCGACCAGCGGCACCAGCTCGCCCCGGCTGCGGAAAGCGGCCCAGGTGGCCTTGTCGGTCAAGGTGTAGCCGAAGGCCGTGGCGGCGATGTCGAGCGCGCGAGTCATACCGCAGCCGCAGTCGCGGTGGCTGCCGCCCTTGGGCCGCTTCATGCCGGCGCGCAGCCACAGGCGCTGCTCGAACAGGTGGGTGAGGCTCTGGTCGCCGCGCGAGATGAAGAGCGCGCCCGCCGTGTCCAGCTTCTTGAAGCCGGCCACGGCGTCCTTGCCACGCGCGCCCGTGGCGTCCGACTTCGGCCCGACCAGCAGGAACTCGCTGAACATCAGCGGGACGCGCTTGCCCGCAGTGCCTTGCGCGTTCAGCTTGTCCAGTTCCGGCCAGTCGTCTTCGACGAGCAGCATGTCCGCTTCGCCGCGCCGGGCCAGGTCCAGCACTTGGGCGGCCGTGCCCGCCGCGATCTGCACGTCGATCCCGCTGGCCTGCTTGAACCGGGGCAGCAGCTGGGCGAGCACGCCCGAGTTCTCGATGGCCGCCGTGGTTGCCAGGTGGATGACCCGGGCGGACGCCGGCGCGGCCAGCACCAGGGCCAGCAGCCCGGCGGCCAGGACGCGCAATGCGATGCTCATGCCCGCATCTTAGGCCCGCGGGCCGCTGCCGACCACGTTCACGTAGCCCTCGCGCAGCACCTTGGTCGGGTGCGACGCCGTCACATGGCCCATGAAGGGCGGCATGATCTCGTAGCCCAGCAGGGTCTGCAGCCGCGGCGACATCTGCCGAACGATCGCCGGCGGCACGCCGTGGTAGAAATTCTCCTGGGTCCGGGCCCAGGGCTCGCAGTACTGGTTGGAGAAGGCCAGCCGGGGCGCCTGGCTGCGGTTGGCGCCCCCGCGGTGCATCAGCGTGCCGTGGAAGACGATGCAGGCGCCGGCCGGCATGATCACCGGCTGCAATTGGCTTTCCAGCTCACGCGGCATGTCGGCATCATGGTCGCGGCCGTCGTATCCGCCGGCGATGCGCTCGTCGCTCCAGCGGTGGCTGCCGGGGATCACTTCCGTGCAGCCGTTCTCGGCAGTGAAGGCATCCACCGCCACGATGGTGCTGATGCTGATCGAGGGCCGCGGACGCGGGATGGGATAGAACGAGTCGTCGTAGTGGATGGGCTGCGGCGTCTCCCCAGGATGGATGCAGATGGCCTGGCTGGCAGTCAGCAGGTAGCCAGGGCGCAGCAGCGTGTCGAGGATGGCCATGACCCGCGCGTCCTCGGCGATCTCCTCGAACACCCGGCCCCGCCCCACCAGCGTGTAGACGCGCTCGGTCTTGAAGCCCTCGAAGTTGTTGCGGCCGGCATGCGTGTCCAGGTGCGGCGCCAGGCCCGCGCGCACGCGGGCCAGCATGGACGCATCGAGGAAGTCCGGAATGATGGCGTAGCCATCCGCCTCCAGCGCCTGGAGGTAGGGGGCCACGCCGGGAGCCGCCGGCTTGGCTGCGGTGTCTGCTTGCATGGCGCGAGTTTACGCAGCCTGCGCAGCCATGGCACATGGCTGCGCGTGCTAGCCTCCCGCTCGTGCCATTCACCCGTCTCGGACTTTCCCCCCCGCTTGCGCTCGCCGCGCAGCAGCTCGGCTTTGCCGCCCCCACCCCGGTGCAGCAGGAAGCCATCCCGCCCATCCTGCGTGGCGCCGACCTGCTGGGCGAGGCGCCCACCGGTTCCGGCAAGACGGCCGCCTACGCCCTCCCCCTGCTGCAGCGGCTGCAGGAAGGCCGTCAGTTCACACCGCGCCGGGTGCGCGCGCTGCTGCTCGTGCCCACCCGCGAACTCGCCGCCCAGGTGGGTGAAGTGCTGCGCAGCCTGGCGGAAGGCCTGCACCCATCGCTGAAGACGGCCATCGTCTTCGGTGGCGTCTCCATCAACCCGCAGATGCTGGCGCTGCGCGGCGGCGCCGACGTGGTGGTGGCCACGCCCGGCCGGCTGCTCGACCTGGTGGACAGCAACGCGCTGCGCCTGGGCGCTGTGGCCACGCTGGTGCTGGACGAAGCCGACCGCCTGCTCGACCTGGGTTTCGCCGACGAGCTGCGCCGTGTGCTGGCATTGCTGCCCGCGGAGCGCCAGAACCTGTTCTTCTCCGCCACCTTCCCGCCGGATGTCCAGGCGCTGGCCGACACCCTGCTGCGGGACCCGGTGCGCGTCCAGATCGCCGCCGCAGAAGGGAACGCGCCCGTCATCGCGCAACAGGCCATCGCCGTCGATCCGGCCCGGCGCACCGAGCTCCTGCGTCACCTGATCAAGACGAACGGCTGGCGCCAGACGCTGGTGTTCGTGGCCACGCAGTACGCGGCCGAACACGTGGCCGAAAAGCTCTACAAGAAGGGGCTCTACGCCACCGCGTTCCACGGCGACCTGAGTCAGGGCGCGCGCAAGACCGTGCTGGCCGAATTCAAGGCGAAGCGCTGGGACGTGCTGGTCACCACCGACCTGGCCGCCCGCGGCATCGACATCCCGCAGATGCCGGTGGTGGTGAACTACGACCTGCCCCGCTCCGCCGTCCAGTACGTGCACCGCATCGGCCGCACCGGCCGCGCCGGTGCCAGCGGGGTGGCCGTGAGTTTCGTGAGCGCGGAGACGGAGGCGCATTTCCGGCTGATCGAGAAGCGGCAGGGGCTCAGCCTGCCGCGCGAGGAAGTGCCCGGCTTCGAACCCGCGCAGCGCCCGGAAGGCGAAGCGCTTCGCACGCCGCCCGGAGCGACCGACGGCAGCGGCGGCATCAAGGGCAAGCGGCCAAGCAAGAAGGACAAGCTGCGGGCGGCCGCGGCGCGCAACGCCACTGGTGCCAAGCCATGACCGCCGACGAGCTGTACCTGTATGCGGTGGAGGCGATGCGAACGCGCGGCCTGCTGCCCGTGTTCGCGCCGCCCGCGCTGCAGGAGGCCGAAGCCGCGCGGCACGCGGGGCTGGAGCGCGGCCCCGCGATCCGCGACCTGCGTCACCTCGCCTGGTTCTCCATCGACAACGACGACACGCAGGACCTCGACCAGTTGAGCGTGGCCGAGACGCTGCCCGGCGGCGCGGCCCGGCTGATGGTGGCCGTTGCCGATGTCGACGCGAAGGTCCGCACTGGCGGTGCCGTGGACGCGCACGCGGGGACCAACACAACTTCGGTGTACACCGCGGCCGGCGTGTTTCCGATGCTGCCGGAGACCCTGTCCACCGACGCCACATCGCTGCACGAGGGGCAGGAGCGCCTGGCGGTCGTGGTCGACATGCGGGTGCAGGCCGACGGCACGGTCTCCGAATCGGAGGTGTACCGCGCCACCGTGCTTAATCGCGCCAAGCTCACCTACGCCGCCGTCGCCGCCTGGCTGGACGGCGCCGGCACGGCCCCGCCCCAACTCACCGCCGTGGCCGGCCTCGAAGACCAGCTGCGCCTGCACGACCTGCTGGCCGGCCGCCTGCGCCAATGGCGCAACGGCCGCGGCGCGCTGAACGTGCAAACCGTCTCGGCGCGGCCGGTCTTCCAGGACGGGCAACTGGTCGACCTGCGCTCCGACACGAAGAACCGCGCCAAGGACCTGATCGCCGACCTGATGATCGCGGCGAACGGCGCGACGGCGCGCTACCTGGTGCAGCAGGGCTTTCCGTCGCTGCGCCGCTTCCTGCAGGCGCCGCGCCGCTGGGACCGGATCGTCGCGCTGGCGGCGAGCCACCGCGTCCAACTCCCCGCAGCGCCCGACGCGCTGGCGCTCGACCGCTTCCTGCGCGAACGGCGGCAAGCTGACCCCTCGGGCTTCGCCGACCTGTCGCTCGCGGTCGTGAAGATGCTGGGCGCAGGCGAGTACTCGGCTGCAGCCGCCGGCGCGTCGGGCCTGCCGCACTTCGGGCTGGCCGTGAACGACTACGCCCACTCCACGGCACCGAACCGGCGTTTCCCGGACCTCGTCACGCAGCGCCTGCTGAAGGCGGCCATCGCCGGCAACGCAGCACCCTATTCCGCCGAAGAGCTGACTGCGATCGCGAAGCACTGCACGCTGCAGGAAGACAACGCCAACAAGGTCGAGCGCCAGGTGCTGAAAGCGGCCGGCGCCTACCTGCTGCACCACCGCATCGGCGAGCGGTTCGACGCGCTGGTCACCGGGGCCGCGCCCAAGGGCACCTTCGTCCGCATTCACAGCCCTTTGCTGGAAGGACGCGTCGTGCGCGGTTTCGAGGGCCTGGATGTGGGGGACGCGGTCAACGTGCGCCTGGTGGCTGTCGACGCCGCCCAGGGCTTCATCGACTTCGAGCGGGCCTGAGCGCCTCGGCTTCGACGTCTACCTCGTCGATCTGTTCCGGCTTGAGGTGCTGGGCGGCGTATTCCTTGTACACGCCCGACTCCAGGAACAGCTTGAAGAGATCCGGGTCGATGTGGTTGTCCTTGACCATGAACTGCATGATCCGGATCGATTCCGACAAAGTCTTGGGCGGCTTGTAGGGCCGGTCGGCCGCCGTCAGCGCCTCGAAGATGTCGGCGATGGCCATCACGCGCGCCGGCACCGACATCTCTTCGCGCTTCAGCCCGCGCGGGTAGCCGGTGCCATCCATCTTCTCGTGGTGCCCGCCTGCGTATTCGGGCACGCGGCGCAGGTGGCGCGGCCAGGGCAGCGATTCCAGCATCACGATGGTCTGCGCCATGTGCTCGTTGATCTTGTAGCGGTCCTCCTCGGTCAGCGTGCCGCGGCCGATCGACAGGTTGTAGACCTCGCCCAGGTTGAACTCGCGCTCCGGCGCCTTCAGGTTGAAGCCCCACAGGTTGCCTGGCGCGGAGAGCCGCAGGCCCTCGCGCGGGCTCACGTGGTCGTAGCGGTCTTCCAGCAGCTTTTCTTCCACCGGCAGCGGCCGCTCGGGAATCTCGTCGCGCCGCCTCTGCTCGGCGTACGAGATGCCGATGCGGTTGGACAGCGTTCGCGTCCAGGTGCGCTCGGCGATCTGCTGGAGCCGCTCGATCTTGGCCGGCGCCATGAACTCTCCGCCGACGTTGCACTCCCCGACGAAAGCGAACTCCTCGTCGAGCGTCGCGATCTCGGCTTCGTAGGCCGCCTGCAGTTCGGCCGAGTCGCCGCCCGCCAGCTTGCCCTTCAGCAGCTTGATCTCCGCGTCGCGCTTGAGCACCTCGAAACGCATCCGCACCTCATGGATGCGGTCGTAGATGGCCTCCAGCTTGGTCGCCTTGTCGACGATGTGCTCGGGCGTGGTGATCTTGCCGCAGTCGTGCAACCAGCACGCCACGCGCAATTCGTACCACTCGGCCTCGGTGAGGTTGAAGTCCTTGAACGGCCCGTCCTCGGCCTCGCACGCTGCGCGCACCAGCATCTCGGTGAGCAAAGGCACGCGCTGGCAGTGGCCGCCGGTGTAGGGGGACTTGGTGTCGATCGCCGCGGCGATCAGCGAGATGAAGGAATCGAGCAGCAGCTTCAGCTCTTCGATCAGCAGCCGGTTGTCGATGGACACGGCGGCTTGCGAGGCCAACGCCTGCACCATCGGCAGGATGCCTGCGGCGAACGGCACCACGTGGCCGGAGGCATCCTTGGCGTTGATCAACTGCAGCACGCCGATGACGAAGCCGTTGTGGTTCATCAGCGGTACCGTCAGGAACGAGCGGCAGCGGTAGCCGGTACGCCGGTCGAATTCCTGCGTGCCCGAGAAGTCGAATTCGTCCGTTTCCGAATAGGCGTCGGCAACGTTGATCAATTCGCCGGTATGCGCGCAGTGCGAGGCCACGTTGCGCATGTTCGGCTCGCCCTTCTCGGTGAAGAGCTGCACCGGCGGAAAGCTGATCTCCACGCCGCTGGTGCCTCCCATCGCCAGGCCCAGCGTGTCGTTGCGCAGGATCTGGAACTGCAGTTCCTTGCCCTTGCTCTTCAGGTAGAGCGTGCCCGCGTCGGCGTTGGTGAACGCCTTGGCTTCGAGCAGGATGCGCTCGCGCAGGCGAGCCGGGTCGCGCTCGGCCGACAAGGCGATGCCGATGTCGATCAGCTGCCGGTAGGCGTCGGCGGGCCGGTCCTGCGCAGTCTCCATGCGTTCATGCTACCTCTGCCGGACGCCGAGCGGGCCCGCGTGTAACGGCCGAGTCGGCACAGACGGGCTGAGCCGCGATGACAGGCGATGGTCAACGCTGCCGCAAGGGCTCCAACAGGTGCTTCAACCCGTTGTGGTCGATCTCCAGCATCAAGGCCAGCAACTGGCCCAGTTCACCACGCGGAAAGCCTTCCCGCGCGAACCAGGCCAGGTAGTTGCCCGGCAGGTCCGCCAGCACGCGGCCCTTGTACTTGCCATACGGCATCTCACGGGTGACGAGCAGTTGCAGGAGCTGGGGGTCCATGGCGAAATCTTCCCCTATTCTGGTCACAAACCCCCGGCCTCGCCCGTCTAGTCATTCATGAGCCCGATCGCCGCCCCCACCGAGCCCTTCCGCAGTCTCCGCCCGCGCCTGTTCGGCATCGCCTACCGCATGCTGGGCGTGCGCGCCGATGCCGAGGACGTGCTGCAGGACGCCTGGCTGCGCTGGAGCGCGGCCGAACACGCCGCCTTGCAGTCCGCCGAAGCCTGGCTGGTCACGGTGGTGACGCGGCTGGCGATCGACCGGCTGCGCGCCGCCAAGACCGAGCGCGAGGCCTACATCGGCTGGTGGCTGCCCGAGCCGATCGTCGAGGTGGACGAGCGCACGCCGGAAACGGCGGCCGAGCTGGCCAGCGACCTCTCGGTCGCCTTCCTGCACATGCTGGAGCGCCTGGGGCCGGAGGAGCGCGCGGCCTTCCTGCTGCGCCAGGTGTTCGACTATGACTATGGCGAGATCGCCGCCATCATGGACAAGAGCGAAGCCGCGGTGCGGCAAATGGTGCACCGGGCGCAGGAACGCGTGCGCGCGGAGCGGCCGCGCTTCGAAGTCCCGCGCGAGACGCACCGGCAGTTGCTGGAGAAGTTCATGCGCGCCGCGCAGAGCGGTCAGCGGGAAGCGATTCGAGCCCTGCTCGCCGAGAATGCCGAGGCCATCGGCGATGGCGGAGGCAAGGTGGCCTCGGTGCTCACCGGCCTGCACGGCGCGGAGCGCGTGACCAACCTGTATTGGGCGAATCACCTGAACCTGGGCGACCGCCTCACCTACCGCATGGCGACCATCAACGGCGAGCCGGGCTTGCTGCGCTATGTGGATGGCCAGCTCGAGTCCGCGCAAACCATGGTGACGGATGGGGAGCGCATCGTGAGCATCTACGTGGTCAGGAATCCGGACAAGCTGGCGAATATCGGCACGTAGTCGTCATCCCCGCGAAGGCGGGGATCCAGGGCGCCCTGGATTGCCGCCTTCGCGGGAATGACAAACCAGCTGTCACAAACGCGCCAGCTGCCCCGTCTTGAAGAGGAAGAATCCCCCACTCCTCAAGAAAAGGAAATTTGCCGTGAGCCAGAAGCCCCGCCTCAACTACCACGCCCTCGCCCCCAAGGCCTCCAAGGCCCTGGCCCAGCTCTCCTACGCCACGACCATCGACCGGCGCCTGAAGGAACTGGTGAACCTGCGCATCAGCCAGATCAACGGCTGCGCCTTCTGCATCGACATGCACTGGGCCGACCTGGTCAAGCAGGGCATGGACCCGCGGCACCTGAACGCCATCGCAGGCTGGCGCGAGGCGCACCGCTTCTTCGGCGAGAAGGAACGCGCCGCGCTGAACTGGGCCGAGGCCGTCAACGCCCTGCCGCACCGCGTGCCTAGCGATGCCGACTTCGAAGAGATGCAGAAGCACTTCAGCGACACCGAGATCGCCGAGATCACCTTCATCGTGGGCGCGATCCGCGCCTGGAACATGCTGAACGCCAGCTTCCACATGCCCGTGCCCGAGGCGCCGTTCTCGGCGGGCTGACCCGCCCCAGGGAAAAAGCCCTGGACAGCGCCGGGGAGTTGCGACCCAATCGGGCCGAATGACGCAACCGGTGATTCCCAGCCGCCTGTCCGACCTGTTCGGCCTGCAGGTCCCCATCATCCTGGCGCCCATGGCCTACGTGGCGGGCGGCGCCCTGGTGTCCGCCTGCGCCCGCGCCGGCGCGCTCGGCCTGGTGGGCGGCGGCTACGGCGAGCTCGACTGGCTGCGGCGCGAGTTCGCCCTGGCCACTGCCGCCGGGCCGCGCGAGCGCATCGGCTGCGGCTTCATCACCTGGAAGCTGGCCGACGACGCCTCCGCGCTCGATTGGGTGCTGGAGCACCGCCCTGCGGCGGTGATGCTCTCGTTCGGCGACCCCGCGCCCTACGCGCAACGCATCCGCGCCGCCAAGGTCCCTCTCATCTGCCAGGTGCAGCGGCTGGAACAGGTGCCCATGTGCCTGGAAGCCGGCGCCCGGGTGATCGTGGCGCAAGGCAGCGAAGCCGGCGGCCACGGCATGAACACGCTGCATGGCCGCGCGTCGATGGCTTTCGTGCCCGAACTCAGTGACTGGTTGCGCCAGCACGCGCCCGACACCGTGCTGGTGGCCGCCGGTGGCATTGCCGATGGCCGCACCATGCTGGCCGCGCGGGTACTCGGCGCCGACGGAGTGCTCATGGGCTCGCGCTTCTGGGCCACGCAGGAATGCCTGGCCCCGGCGGCCGCCAAGGATGTCGCGGTGCAAGCCAGCGGCGACAGCACGGCCCGCAGCCCGGTCTTCGACATCCTGCGCCAGAAGGACTGGCCCGCGCCGTACGACTTCCGCGTGATCCGCAACGACTTGCACCGCGCCTGGGAGGACCGCATCGGTGACCTGCGGCGGGCGCCTGAGCGGGTTCGCGCGGACTTCGAAGCCGGCGTGCGCGCGCTCGACTACGCGCGTGCGAACGTCACCGTGGGCGAGGCGGTCGGCCTGATTGCCGACTACCCGCCGGCCGAGCAACTCATCGCACGACTGAAAGACGACTATGAAGCACAGCTCCAACGCCTGGGCACCCTGGCACCGTAGCGCCACCCTCGGGGCCACCCTGGCCTTGCTGCTCGCCGGCGGCGCGGCCACGGCGGCCACCACGCAGATCAAGGGAGCCGAGATCCTGGCACATGCCTGCGGCAAGGTCGGGGTGAAGCAGATGGGCCTGCTGAATCAGGGCAAGATGGACGAAGCCAACGCCCTGGTCACCCCCGAGCTGCGCCCCCAATGGGAAAAAGCGTCCGCGGCCGAGCGGGCCATGGTGGGCACCATGGTCAAAGCCGTGTCGCCCACCGAGGCGGACTACTCGGCATCGATCAGGACGCATGGCGTGCTGACCATCGACGGGACCGCGGCAACGCTGAAGGTGGAGAAGAAGACCACCAGCGGCTCCGGCAGCAGCACGACGACCATGACGCAGAAGTTCCGGATCACCGGCGCGGATTGCCTAGTGGACCGCTAGCGGCTTCGGAGCAGCCGGGCCACATCACCGCTCGGTGATGTAGTGCTGCATGGTCACCGTCTCGCCCTCGCGCAGGAACTCCCGCAGCCGCGCCTCCAGCTCCTGGTCAGCCAGCGTGGAGCGCGCCCGCTGGTGCAGGTAGTCGGCCCACGACGCGACGATGAAGCGCTCGACGAAACGCGACGAATCGCCCAGGTCGCGATAGAGCCGCCAGATGGTCGCGCCGTCGCGCCGGCGGGAGGCGCGCAGTTGGGCCGCCGCGTGGACGAACTCCTCGGCCTCGCCGTCACGGATGCGATAGCCGAGCTCCACGGCCACTGGCCCGTCGTCCGGATGCGGTTCATCCTTGATGAACAACTCCTCCCACACCGCGCCCGGCGTCACCTCGGGCGCGTCGCCCATGCGCAGTGGAAACGAGCGAGCCAGGAAAATGCCGCCGACCATGACCACCGCCGCCATCGACAAGGTGATGGGGACGCCCGCGACACCCGAAACCGCGCCCCAGAACGCCGAGCCGATGGCGAACGAGCCCAGCGCGCTCACCGTGTGCAGCGCCACCGCGCGCGAGCGCACCCAGGGCGGCGCGCTCGATTGCGTGGCCGTGTTGAAGGTGGCCATGACCGACATCCAGGCCGCTCCGCCAATGGCGAGCACCGTGAAGACGATGATCGGCAGGCGGACGAACGCCGCGACCAGCATGGCAGCGGCAAACAGCAGGCAGCCGATCGCCACCAGGCGCTCCAGGCCCAGGCGCGCACGCACCTTGCCCAGCACCAGGCCGGCTGCCACGGCGCCCGCCCCCAGGCAGCCCATGAGGAAGCCGAAGCCCGCGGCGCCCATCTGCAACTGCTGGGAAGCGATGGCGGGCAACAGCGCCCACAGCGCCGAGCCGGTGCCCGCATAGGCGATCGTGCGGAGCAACTGCGCCAGGATCATGGGTGAGTGCCGCGCGTAGCGCAGGCCGGCCACCGTGCCGCTCCACAGGCGCTCCACCGGCAGGCGCGATTCGGCGTGCGGCTTCGGTGGCCAGCGGCGGATCACCTGCAGCATCACCACGGCCGCGGCCACGGCGATGGCGAAGACCCAGCCCGCGCCGGCCCACGCGAAGAGAAAGCCGGCGATCGATGGCCCGATCGCGCGGGCACTGTTCCAGGCGATCGACATCGCCGTGATGGCCTGCGGCATGTCTTCGCGCGGCACGGTGTCGGCCACGCTGGTGTTCCAGGCGGGCGACAGCAGCGCGGTGCAGCAACCGGCGCAGAACGTGAAGATCAGGAGCAAGGCGGGCCCGGCCCAGCCGGCGAACGCCAGCGCCGCCAGCAGCACCGTGAAGCCGATCTGCACGCTGAGCGCCAGCACGATGAGTTTGCGGCGGTCCGTGGTGTCGGCCAGCACACCCGCCGGCAGTGCCAGCAGGAACATGGGCAGGAACACCGCCGTCTGCACCAGCGCGGCCAGGAACGACGAACCGGTGAGCTCGACCATCAGCCAGGACGCCGCCATCACCTGCATGGCGTTGCCGGTGAAGTAGATGGCGCTGCCGGTCCAGAGCCCGCGGAACGCGGGCAGGCGCAGGGGGGACCAGAGGGAGTGGGAGGCGGTCGTGCTCATGGTGTCGGCGCGTACTCCGCAAGGTACCGCGCGGGTTTCATGATTCGAACACCGTTCCAGGGATCCAGGGTGAGCAGGTCGAGGTCGCTGCTGATGATCACCTGCGCCTCGGCCGCCGCGGCGAGTGCGAGGAACTTGTTGTCCTCGGCGTCGCGGCAGGCGGGGCGGAGCAGCGACTCTTCATCGACAGCCACTTCCACAATGACCGCCGCTCGCGCGACGATGTCGAAGAATTCGCGACGCATGGCCATCGGCAGGTAAGCGTCGAACTTCGGGCGCCGAAGGACGCGCTGCAGTTCGTCGAGCGTGCGCGCGGAAGCCAGCAGCACGGCATTGGCCAGCGCATGATGCAACGCCGCGTGCGGCACCGAGCCCACCTGCAGCGCGGCGCCCACAAGGCTGCTGGTATCGAACACGACGCGCTGCACGCGCGGCTACCGGCTTTCCTTGACCAGGCGAGCGACGTCGTCTTCCGTGAGGGCTTGCGCCGCGGCCGTGGAGCTCTTTTGCGCACGGACCGACCAGGCCGCGAACTCGGCCACGGCCTTGCTGCGCTTGACGCGGGCATCCATCAGCTCGCTCATGTCCTGCGGAGACACGATGAAGGCGGCCGGCCTCCCGTGGCGGGTGACCACCACCGGCTCGCGTTGCGCCTGGTCGAGCAACTTGCCGAAGCTGTTCTGCGCTTCAACGGAAGTGACGGTGATCATGGCGGGCGGCTCCTGAAAATAGCTACTTTGTACAGTATAGCCAGACTGGCTGTTTTGGCGTCACCGGCCTGCCAAGCTCGCTAAAGTACGACCCATGAAGGAGCCCTCATGATTCAAAGATTCGACGTCGGTCCCCGCCTGTCCGAGATGGCCGTCCACAACGGCACGGCCTATCTGGCGGGCCAGGTCCCCAACGATGCCTCGCTCGACATTCGCGGCCAGACCCGCGAGGTGCTGGCGGCCATCGATGCCTTGCTCGCCCGCGCCGGCACGGACAAGTCGAAGATCCTGATGACGCAAATCTTCCTGACCGATCTGGCGGATTTCGAGGGCATGAACGAGGTGTGGGACGCCTGGGTGACCCCAGGCCACACGCCACCGCGCGCCACGGTGCAGGCCCGGTTGGCCAGGCCGGGCTGGCGGATCGAGGTTGTCGTCACCGCCGCCTGCTGAGACAGGCAACCTGACTTTGTGCTGGGGGCTTGACCCGCAATCCATGGTGGCCTCGCACTGCCTCGTCTTGTGCCGCATGGATCCCGGATCAAGTCCGGGATGACAGATCCTTTGTAATTGCGGGCTTGACCCGCAATCCATGGTGGCGTGGCACTGCCTCGTCCAGCGAGGCCCTACAGCTTCAGCTTGGTCAACGACCAGGCCAAGGTGCCCAGCTGCACCACATTGAGCAACATCCCACCGATGTGCAGCAGGCGAAACCGCAGGATGCCGACCCGGTCGGTCGCGGTCATCGTGGCGCGCAGGGCGTCCATGCGCGGAATGATGAACCAGCGGCGCAGCGAGAACGCCAGGGCCGCGATGCAGCCCGTGCCGATGGCGAAGCCCGGCATGCCCGCCCACACGTAGGCCAGCGACGCCGCAAAGCCCGTGAACGTGGCGGCGAGGTAGTAGACGTTGAACAGGCCGCGGATGAAGCGAGCGTCCAGCGGGGTATCGTGATTGAGGACCAGCAGCGGCAGCGATCCGAGCGCGAAAAAACCCATCCACACCATCAGCAGCACGGTCGCCAGCAGCGAAAGCGCGATCGCTGTCATATTCTTGTGTCTCCTCGGCGGGCATGCTGCGCGGCCGACCTTTCACCAGATTGACGGAGCAGCCCGATCCTAGAATGCCCCATGCAACGCCGCGCGCTCTTTCGCCTGGCCGCCGCGGCGGCTGCAGCAACGTCGTTGCCATCCTGGAGCCAGCCGGCGGCGCTCCGGCAGCGCGACTTGTTCCCCCTGGGCGTCGCCAGCGGCTCGCCCTCCCCGGACGGCTTCGTGCTCTGGACCCGGCTGCTCGAGCGGCCGGTGCCCGGCACGGTGCCGGCGGACTCACCGCGGTCGGCGTTGCCCGACGCAATGACCGTCCACTGGGAAGTCGCCGAGGACGAGCATTTCCGCCGCATCGTTGCCAAGGGGACAGCGCCGGCTTTGGCCGCCCTGGGGCACGCCGTCCACGTCGAAGTGTCGGCACTGAAGCCGGGCCACTGGTACTTCTACCGCTTCATGCACGGTGACGCCACCACCCGCATCGCACGCACCCGCACGGCCCCGCCTGCGGATGCGATGCCGGCCAAGACGCGTTTCGCGTTCGCCTCCTGCCAGCGCTGGGAGCAAGGCCACTACGCGGCCTACCGCCACATGCTCGATGAAGACCTGGACCTGGTCGTGTTCCTGGGCGACTACATCTACGAGTACGCGATGCCGATCCGGCCACCGGCTTCTCCACTCGTGCGGACCCACACGCTGCCCGCAGCCAGCACGCTCGGCGACTACCGCGACCGCTACGCCCTGTACCGCACCGACCCGCAGCTGCAGGCCGCGCATCGCGCCTTCCCCTGGCTCGTCACCTGGGACGACCACGAGGTGCAGAACGACTACGCAGCCCTGGCGGGCGCGGGCGCGGATGACGCCTTCCTGCAGCAACGCAACGCCGCCTACCAGGCCTTCTACGAGAACATGCCGCTGCGCGCGTCCGTGCTCGCGCGCGGACTCGAAGGACTGGGCACGCAGGAGTCCGTCCGCATCCACGACCGGCATGCGTGGGGCCGGCTGCTGCGCTTCCACGTGCTGGACACGCGGCAGTACCGCGACCGGCAGGCGTGCCGCCCGCAAGGCACCGATGCACGCGGCGCCCTCTCAGCGACTCAGTGCCCCGAGCTGATGGAACCGGCGCGTTCGCTGCTTGGCGCACCCCAGGAGCGCTGGCTCGGACAGGGGTTGGCGCAGGACGCCACCATCGGCGCGCGCTGGAGCGTCATCGCACAGCAGACCATCTTCTCGCGCCGGAACTACGCCCCGCTGCCGCAGGAGAGCTACCACGGCGACGCCTGGGACGGCTACCCGGCCGGGCGCCAGCGTCTGCTCGACGCGATCCGTGGCGCGGGGCCGCGCAACACGGTCTTCATCGGCGGCGACATCCACCAGAACTACGTGAGCCGCGTGCTGGCTGATTTCTACAAACCGCAGTCCGCCGTCATCGCCAGCGAGTTCTGCGGGACGTCGATCTCGTCGGTCAGCAACGTCTCCCCGGCCCAGACACAGAGGATCGTGGGTAATAACCCGCACCTCCTGCTGGCGCGGGCGGACAAGCGCGGCTACGCGGTGGCGGAGGTCACGCCCACACGTTGGACCACGACACTGCGGGTGGTCGACGATGCCGCGCGGGCTGACGCAGCGATCTCGACACAAGCGCGCTTCGTGGTGGAAGACAGGGTACCAGGGCCGCAGCCTTCATAGCGGCGGCCACGCGCCAGGTCAGGCCTCCCGCAGCCGTGCCTTCGCCAGCTCGATGAACTCCCGCGTCTTGGCGGGCGGCTCGCGCCCGCCGGGCCAGGCGGCGTAGAGGGTGACCTGCGGCAACTTGACCGTGGACAGCACGCGCACCAAGCGGCCGGCCGCGACCTCCACCTCCAGCACGAATTGCGGTGCCCCGAAGATGCCCGCATCGGCCAGCGCCAGGGCGCGCCCGCCGGTGGTGCTGGACGTGCTCAGAGAACGCTGCACGCGCACCGACTGCTTGCCGTCCCGCGCGCGCAGGGTCCAGGGTGTGGGGATGGGCGTGAATGCGATCCACGAATGCGAAGCCAGGTCGGCCAGCCGCCGCGGCGTGCCGCGCTCGGCCAGGTAGCGCGGCGAAGCGGCGCACCAGATGTCGAAAGTTGCGAGGTGCGCGGCCATCAAGCTCGAATCGCGCCGGCCGGTCGTGCGCAGGCTCAAGTCCAGGCCTTCACCCACCAAGTCGAGCAACCTGTCGCTGGGGCGGTACTCGACCTGCATGCCTGGATGCAGCCGCACGTATTCGGCGATCACCGGCGCGACCCAGCTCGCCATCTCTTCCGCCGAGGTGAGGCGCAACACCCCCGTCAGCTGGGCGGCCTGCCGCCGCGTGCGTTCGGCCAGGCCCTGCGCCTGGTGCAGCAAGGCCCTGCCCTCCTCGAGCAGCGCGGCGCCAGCGTCCGTGAGCGTGAGGCTGCGTGTGGAGCGCAGCAGCAGTTGCACGCCCAGTTCGCGCTCCAGCGTGGCCACCTGCTGGCTCGCCGCGGACTTGGTGATGGCCAGATGCTCCGCGGCACGCGTGAAGCTGCCCGTGGTGCACACGGTGACGTAGATCTCCAGCCGCATCAGGTTCATTTGTCCAGTATCCCTGAACAATGGATTCCTGAAAAGTCTCTTTTTCCGGACGATGGATGCGAGCACGATGCAGGCTCTCAACCACCTCGTCCCTCGAAAGGAACCACCATGTTCGTCCTGCTCGGCTCCAACGGCCAGATCACTTCCAAGCTCGCCCGCCTGTTGCTGGCCGCCGGCCACCCCGTGCGCGTCGTGGGGCGGAATGCGGCTGCGCTCGCCCCTCTCGCTAGTGCGGGCGCCGAAATCGCCGCTGGCGACCCGGCCGATGCGGCCTTCCTGGCCCGCGCCTTCGCCGGCGCCACGGCCGTCTACACGATGATCCCGCCCTGCTACGCCGAGCCCGACATGCGCGCGGCCCAGGACCGGATCGGCACCGCCATCGCCAGCGCGCTGCGCCAGGCGCGCGTGCCGCGTGTGGTGAACCTCTCCAGCATCGGCGCGGAGCTTTCGCAGGGCACCGGACCCATCGAGGCGCTGCACGCGCAGGAGCAGCGGCTGGATGCGATCCCGGGCCTCGACCTCTTGCACCTGCGGCCCGGCTCGTTCATGGAAAACCTGCTGCCTGGGGCAGCCGTGGTGGCCGCGGCTGGCGTGCTGCCCGGCATGGAGGCGCCGGATGCGGCGATCCCGATGGTGGCCACGCGCGACATCGCGGCCGTTGCGGCGCGCGAGCTGACCGCGCCGCAACACCGCGGCATCCTGCTGCTGCATGCGCCGCGGCACATCACGATGCGTGAAGCGGCCGCGGCCCTGGGGGCTGCCATTCGTCAGCCGGGGCTGCCCTACGTCCAAGCGGCGCCCGCGGAGGCGAAGGCGGAGCTGCAGGCCGTGGGGTTCTCGGCCAATGCGGCCGATCAGTTGGAGACGCTGGCCGGCTGGCTGTCGACGTCGCCGCTGGCGTCCGTGGCGGCAGGCCCCGTCGCTATCCAGCAGACGACGATCGAACAATTCGCCCGCGACGAATTCGCGCCGGCGTATGCGCAGGCCAAGGCTGCCTGAAATTGGACCTGGCCCGGTGTCCTCGTCTGTCATTGCGGACTCGACTCGCAATCCATCGAGGCGCTGTGCAACGCATCACAAACGCCAACAGCGAATTCGCCGAGCGCCTGGGCATCCCCCACCGTCAGCCGCCTGTGCCACACCCTGCAGGCGCTGGGGCCGCGGAAGCTGCTGTTCAATTGTTCATTGCCGAACGCAGGCTGCATCCAGCGGCATTGCGCGCTGACTGTCGACAATGTTCGATCTTCAGCGCGCCGCCGACAGCGCTGTTTCGCGAATGATCGTCGCGGTCTGGATCGCCACCGCGCGGGAAATCGCATCTGTGAGCGTCACCACGACCACCTCGAGCGCCGGCACGATGTAGATGAACTGCCCGCCGAAACCTGACGCGTTGTATGCCGGCGATTCGTCGCCGGGGATGGACGACAGCCACCACAGGTAACCGTAGCCCCACAGCTCCGGGCGGCCGCGCGGCGGGATGTCAGTCGCGATCTTGCGTGCGGTCGCTTCGCGCACGAACGCCGCCGGCACCACCTGGCGACCCTGCCAGCTGCCGCCGGCGCGCATCATCTGGCCGATCCGCAGCATCTCCGGCGCGGTCAAGCGCAACTCCGCCGCACCGATCGGAACGCCGTCGTGCCCCGCCGGCCATTCCGCGCCGTCGATGCCCAGCGGACGGAATAGCGCTTCCTGCGCGAACTCCATCAGCGGCACCTTGAGGCGGCGCGCGAGCGCCAGCGCGAGCAGGTGCGTATCGGTGCTGTCGTACTGGAAGCGGCTGCCGGGCTCGTACGCGAGTGGCCGGGCGAGTGCATACGCCAGAAAGCCAGGCGCATACAGCCGGCGCGAGAGGTCGATGTAGTCGTCGTACGTGGTTGCACGGCCGAATCCCGAGGACATGATGAGCAGATGCCGCAGCGTGACGCGTTGCATCGCCGCGGCGCCCGGGCCTTGCGCGTGCTCGGGAAAGAAAGCGGCCAGAGGTTCCTCAACGCTCGCGATCGCCCCGCGCTCCATGGCGATGCCGACCAGCAGCGACACGACCGATTTCGTCACCGATGCGACGTTCATGCGGCTCGAGCCGGAGAAGCCCTGCTTGTAGTAATCGAAGGTGGCGCCGCGGCGCTCCATCAGCAGGGCGCGCACATAGGGAGCGGCGCGCAACTGCGCTTCCAGGGCCTGGATGCGTTCGGTGTTCCAAGCGGGCTGGCTTCGTACGCCGGGGACCAGAAAAGTGCCGGCGAGGGACGCGAGCGCGGCGCGCCGGGTGGTGCAAGGGATGTCTGCCATGGCGTCCGCTCCTCGAGTCGCGATTATGCAACTCCCCCCCGTCAACGTCCCCGCCACCTGCGGCGCAAACCCTCGATGCGCTTCAGCCGCCGCCCGCGAGTTGCAATAGTCTTTCGAGTTCACCCAGGTCCGCCGGCTTCACCAGGTAGTGATCGAAGCCGGCTTCATCGCCGCGTTGCTTGTCCTGTGCGCCGCCGTACCCGGTGAGCGCGATGTAGGTGGCGGCGCTGCCGTGCGGATGCGCCCGCAACCGGCGCGCCAGCTCGTAGCCATCCACGCCGGGCAGGCCGATGTCCAGGATGAAGACGTCGCGGGCGCCGCCCTCCACCGCCTTCAGCGCCTGAGTGGCGTCGTGAGCGACCCGCACGTCGTGGCCCAGGGTCTCCAGCAACACGCCCAGCGTTTCAGCCGCGTCCTGGTTGTCGTCCACCACCATCACGCGCAGCGCCTGTGAATCGTCGGCCAGGGCTGCTCCCGGCGTCGCACTTTGGGCGTCGGGCAAATCGCCGGCCAGCTCCGGCAGGGTCACCGTGAAGACGCTGCCCTTGCCCCGCCCTTCGCTTTGCGCGGAGACCCGGCCGCCATGCAGTTCCACCAGGCTCCTGACCAGCGCCAGCCCCAGGCCCAGGCCGCCCTGCGCCCGGTCGGGCGTGCGTTCGCCCTGGGTGAAGAGGTCGAACACGTGGGGCAGCAGGTTGGCGTCGATGCCCGAACCGTTGTCGGCGACTCGGACTTCGACGTTCCTATCGACGACCACCAGCGTCATGGACAGCGCGCCGCCCGGCGGCGTGTACTTCGCCGCGTTGTTCAGCAGGTTGGACATCACCTGCACCAGGCGTGTGCGGTCGCCGAGCACGGCCACGTCGCCGGCAGCCATGCGGGTGGTCAGCTCGTGCCCGCGTGCCTCGATCATGGGGCGCACCTGTTCGATGGCGTTGCCGAGCACGGCCTTCAGGTCCACGGGGACGCGTTCCAGCTCGACGAGTCCGCGCGTCACGCGCGAGACGTCCAGCAAGTCGTCCACCAGTTCCGTCATGTGCAGCACCTGCCGGCTGATGATGCCGGCCGACCGTTCGACGTAGGCCGCATCGGAGGGAGCCGATTTCAGCAGGTGCGCGGCCATGCTGATGGGCGCCAACGGGTTGCGCAACTCGTGGGCGAGCATCGCCAGGAATTCGTCCTTGCGGCGGTTGTTGGCCAGGAGCTCCTCGCGCGCGGTTTTCTGTTCGTGGATGTCGGTGCAGGTGCCCATCCAGCGCACAATCTCGCCCGCCTCGCTCCGGACGGGCAGCGCCCGGCCCAGGACCCAGCGGTATTGGCCCGAACGGTGCCGCAACCGGTACTCGATCTCGTAGGTTGCACCCGTGGCCAGGCTGTGCCGCCAGACCTCCCAGGCGTGCGGCTGGTCGTCCGGATGGAACATGCCGTTCCAGGACTCGCCATCGGTCGTGCCCGGCGCGGCGCCGGTGAAGTCGTACCACTGCTGGTTGTAGTAGTCGTGGTAGCCGTCGGGCAGCGTCGACCACACCATCTGCGGCATCGCGTCGGCGATGGTCCGGAAACGCGCCTCGCTGTCGCGCAGCGCCTTTTCGGCGCGAGAGCGTTGCGTCGCGATGCGCGTGCGCTCCGCCACGTCGCGGATGAAAGCGTGCTCCTCCGCCGTCCACTCCCGCAATTCCGCATGGTTGACGAAGAGGACAGCGACCAGCCGGCCCTGCTCCAGGACGGGCACGTTGACGAAAGAGCGTGCACTCCGCCCCTCGAGCGCGGCAGCCGCGGGAGCCGTGCGCGGATCGGTGCGGACATCCGCGATGCTGATGAATTCGCCTTGTTTCAGGCTGTCGATGAAGGAGCCGTAGTCACGCAGGTGCGTCACACCGGCCAGGGTGTCCACGCCGGCGGCCGTCCAGTCGCGCTCGACATGCAGGGTTTCGGCGTCGGGGTCGATGGTGCCGTAACCCACCCGGCTCACACCCAGCGCGCGCCCCAGGATCTCGGAGGCGGCGTATTGCACCGCCTGCCAGTCCTCCAGGGCGCGAAAGCGCTCCGAGAGCTCGTTCAAGGCCCTGGTGCGCCGCTCCGCCGTGACCCGGTGGGTGACGTCCACGCCCTGCACGAAGATGCCGCTGACCGCGCCGGTCTCGCCGCGGATCGGCTGGAACAGGAAATCGACGAAGCGCTCGACCGCCGGCACGTCCGGGCTGGGCTGGATCCGGTAGCGGGCATCGAAGGCGGAGTACGGCTGGCCGCTTTGGTAGACCCTGTCCAGGAGCTCGACGTAGCCCTGGGCGGCGGCGTCCGGCAGGGCATCGGCCACGGTGGCACCGGCGACATCGCGTCCCACCAACTGCACATAACGGGGGTTGGCCAGCACGAAGCGGTGCTGGGGGCCGTCGAGCAGCGCCATGAAGCTCGGCGCCTGCTCGAAAAGCCTTGCCAGCCGTTCCCGCTCGCCCTGGACGACGTGGCGGGCCCGGACTTTGTCCGTGGTCTCGATCACCACCGCCATCACACCCACCGGCTGGCCGGTGTCGTCGACCAGCGGGGAGTAATCCAGGTCCATCCAGACCTGCTCCGCCACGCCGTTGCGAAACAGCACGAGCTCCTGGTCCTTGTAGCTGAGGTTCCCGCCCGCCAGCCCCACCTTCATCACATGGTCGTTGAAGTCGGCGACCTCCTCCCAGCCCCGGCGCACTTCCGAGCCCAGGAGCCCTGGGTGCCTGCCGCCCGCGACGTGGGCATAGGCATCGTTGTAGATCATGCGGCCGCTCTCGCCCCACAGCATCACCAGCGGGACTTGCGAGCGCAGCATCAGCGCGGTGGCGGTCTTGATGTGTGCCGGCCACGACTGCAGGGGGCCCAGTTCCGTGGCGGCCCAGTCATGCGTGGCGATCAGCCTGGAAAGCTCGCCGCCGCCTGCGAGGAAGGCGGGGACGGAGGGAGAGGGGGGACCAGACATCACGGCAAGCCAGCCCCGCAGTCTACCTGCGCCGTGCAGCCCAGCGAGAGGCCCGGAGCCCAGCCCGGCTCCGGAGGCGTGTCAGTCCACGCCCAGACCCACCAGTGTTTCTCGCTCCGCGAAGTTCACGGCGACCACTTCCAGCATGGTCATGGCCGGCAAGCCGCCCAGCAGCGACAGCGCATGCCGGGTCAACTCGCGCGGCGCATGGCCCGCCAGGTGCGCCAGGCGGGCCGCATTGTCGGCGAACGCGGCAAAGACACCGAAGTCACCCCCGGCCAGCCGCAGGCCGAACCACGCGGTGGTGCGTGCTTCCGCGTCGACGACGCCCTTGGCGCAACGCAGGATGTTTTCGACCTGCGCTTCCTGGCCATGCCTGGCCCGGAACGTGAACAGGAGCGCGCACGTGGTGTCCGGCACGGGCGCTGCCACCGCCGGCAGCTTGCAAGCCACGATGGAGGCCTTCTCGATGCCGGGCGGCTTCGCCAACAGGGCGCCGCCCTGCAGCGTCAATGCCGCCGCGGCCTCGCCCGCCA
Source organism: Caenimonas sedimenti (assembly GCF_007833165.1). Classification (GTDB taxonomy): domain Bacteria; phylum Pseudomonadota; class Gammaproteobacteria; order Burkholderiales; family Burkholderiaceae_C; genus Ramlibacter; species Ramlibacter sedimenti. The sequence continues at coordinate 137,030 of NZ_VOBQ01000006.1, forward strand.
GGTGCATGTCGCGTCCGGCTTCGTTGAGGAAGACGTCGAAGATGCCGTACTCGCCGCGTCCGGACTTCACGGCGAACCAGGCGGTGGTGGCAGCCTCGTCGCGTACCAGCGGTTTCAGGGTCAGCAGCAGCCGTTGCAGTTCGGCGTCGCGGCCGGGCTGCGCCTGCAGGCGCACGAGCAATCCGTTTGAGACCATTTCTTTTGCTCCTTCTTTCGTGCAAGGTCGATTTCCACCATAGTCGGCGGAAGCTGACTTGTGTGTCCGAGAAGGCCGCGCGGGGGGTAGGAATCGGTGAAGCTCAGGCACGTCCCTGCACGACGTCGGACCAACCGGGATTCAAGCGCTGGCGCGCACCGACGCACAGCTGGCGGGCGACTGCGTGGAATGCCTGGTGAAGGGCACGACTCCCATGTTCAAGCAACACACAGATGCCGAGCTGGACCGCGCGTTGCAAGCCAGCCTCCGCCCCCTGACCGGCGGACCACGCGACTACGACGGACTGCTGTCACTCATCGGAACCGCCCGCTTCGCGCTGCTGGGCGAAGCCTCGCACGGCACGGCGGAGTTCTACCGCGAGCGCAGCCGCATCACGCAGCGCCTCATCACCGAGAAGGGGTTCACCGCCGTCGCCGTCGAGGCCGATTGGCCTGATGCCTGGCGCGTCAACCGGTATGTGCGGGGCTCGTCCGACGACGGCGATGCGTCGGAGGCGCTCTCCGGCTTCCAGCGCTTCCCCGCCTGGATGTGGCGCAACACCGAGGTGCGCGACTTCGTGGAGTGGCTGCGCGACTACAACCGTGGCCGTGCGCGATCGGAGCAGGTCGGCTTCTACGGCATCGATCTCTACAGCATGTTCACCTCGATCCAGGCGGTGCTCACCTACCTGGATCAGACGGACCCCGAGGGCGCCAGGCGCGCACGCGCGCTCTATGCCTGCTTCGACCATGCGCGGGAAGACAGCCAGATGGACGGCTACCGCGCCGGACTGGGCCTCACGCCCAGCTGCGAGGACGAAGCCACCGCCATGCTGCGCGAGCTGAACGGGCGGGCCGCCAACCTGCCGCCCACGCCCGGCCTGGAGCGTGACGAGACCTTCTTCGCGCAGCAGAACGCCCGGCTGGTGCGCAACGCCGAGGAGTACTACCGCTCGATGTTCGGCAGCCGGGTCTCGTCCTGGAATCTGCGGGACAGCCACATGGTGGAGACGCTGCAGGCGCTGGACAAGCACCTGCGCATGGGTGGCGCTGCGCCACGCATCGCCGTGTGGGCGCACAACTCGCACCTGGGCGACGCGAGCGCCACCGAGATGGGTGACCAGGGCGAATGGAACGTGGGCCAATTGGTCCGCGACCGGTTCCCTGGGGAGGCCACGCTGGTCGGCTTCAGCACGCACCACGGCTGGGTGACGGCGGCCACGGAATGGGACGAGCCGCCGCAGCGCAAGCGCGTGCGGGAAGGCTTGGCTGGCAGTTGGGAGGCGGCCTTCCATCGCGCGGGTGGCGAACGTTGCTGGCTGCCGCTGCGGGGTGAGGCCAGGTCGCGCGAGGTGTTTCTGAAGCGGCGGCTGCAGCGGGCGATCGGGGTGATCTACCGACCAGGGACGGAACGGCAAAGCCACTACTTCCACACCCGGCTGGCCGACCAGTTCGACGCGATGATCCACATCGACGAGACGCATGCGCTGGAGCCGCTGGACAAGGAAGAGCGGTGGGTGACGGGGGAGGCGCCGGAGACTTATCCCTCCGGGATGTGACGCGGCTGCATGGATGCCGGGCCGGGGCCCGGCATGACAGGTTTCCTAGTTCGCTTTGAGCAGCACCCTGCCCGCGCGAGTGGACGTTGCATTGCCGGCGTCGAAACTCAGTGCCCCATTGACGAACACCATCGCCACGCCTTCGCTCTGCTCCAGCGGCTTCTCGTAGGTCGCCACGTCGCGGATCCGCGCGGGATCGAAGACCACGAGATCGGCGAACCAGCCGGCACGCACCTGCCCGCGCTCCTTCAACCGGAAGTTGCGGGCGGACAGGCCCGTCATCTTGTGCACCGCCTGCTCCATGCTGAACAGCTTCTGCTCGCGCCAATAGCGAGCCAGGACACGCGGGAACGCACCCCACAACCGCGGATGCGGATGCCGGTCGTGTGGCAGGCCGTCGGAGCCGATCATGCTGCGCGGGTGCCGGATGACACGCTGCACGTCGTCTTCGTGCATCTGGAAATAGCACGCACCTCCCGGCTTGAGCCGGATGCAGGCCTCGCGCTGCGTGGTCCCCCACTCTTCGGCGATCGAAGCCAGCATCCGGCCCATCATCTCCGGGTGCGGCGCCGACCAGCTCACCATCACATCGATGACTTCATCCACCAGGTCTTCGCGCAGCACCGTGGAGCCGGCCACATAGGGGTAGACGTCCATCGCGATGTCCTGGCGCTCGGCCAGCACGTCGATCAGCGGCAAAGTCTCCTGCGTGCGCCCCCAGTTGGCCGGGCCAGCGCATTTGTGGTGCGAGATGATCAGCGGCACGCCCGCCTCGAAGGCGCAGTCGCTGGCTTCGTGCATGGCATCGAGGATGTCGGCCATCTCGGAGCGCATGTGGGTGGCGTAGACGCCGCCGTGGCGGGCCACCACCTTGGCGAGCTCCGTGACTTCGGAAGCCGGGGCTGGCATCGCCTCGGCATAGAACAGGCCGGAAGACATGCCGATCGCGCCGTCGGCCATGCACCGCTCCAGCAGCTCGCACATGGCCTGCGTCTCTCCCGCCGTGGCGGCCCGGGTGAGATCGTCCATGCACGCCGAGCGCAGCGTGGTGTGGCCGATCAGCGGCGCCACGTTGACGGCGGGCTGCGCCAGCGCGACCGCCTGCGCGTAGGCTTTGACGGAGGCGTACTTGAAGGAGTTGCCCAGCAGCGTCAAGGCGCCTTGCGGCTGGTCCACCACATACGGCGCCACCGAGAGACCGCAGTTGCCCGTGACGACCGTGGTCACGCCCTGCGAGAGCTTGGGGAACATCCCCGGCGCATCGAGAACGATGGCATCGTCGTGCGTGTGCACGTCGATGAAGCCGGGCGCGATGGCGAGGCCGGTGCAGTCGTGCACTTGCACTTCGCTCAGCGAAACTCCAGCGGGCAGGTTCGCGCGCAGCCCGGCACCAACAGCCAGGATGCGGTCGCCCTGCAGCAGCACGTCACCGGCGATCCCAGGTGCGCCGGTGCCGTCCACGATGAAACCGTTCTCCAGCAGGATGGCATTCGTCATTCGGGCGTCCCGGTGGTGCCGTTGGCGGCATCGCCCCAGTCGAGCTTCATGTGGTGCTGCATGTCCACCCCTCGCGTCTCCAGCGTGTGCTGGATCTTGACCAGCCGGTCCACCGCCTTGTCGCCCAGGCGCTGTGCCACCAGCACGGTCAGGATCTCGATCACCGCCAGGTGGGCCAGGTAAGCCTCGGGGCCGACCGGCATCACCGGGTCGGGTGCCACTTCGACCCCCAGCACGATGTGCGCGAGCGACGACAAGGGCGAACCGGGCTGGGTGAGCGCGATCACCGTGGCGCCCTGCGAACGCGCCACGTCCACCGCTTCCAGCAGCGACGGCATGCCGCCCACGTGGGTGATGGCCATCACCACGCCGCCCGGCGGGATGGTGGCGGCGGAGATCAGTTGCAGGTGCGGGTCGAGGTAGCTGTTGGTGGCCAGGCCCATGCGGTACAGGCGAGCCTGCAGGTCCGAGGCCATGAAGTTCGACGTGACGCCCACGCCATAGCAGTCGATGCGCTTGCTCCCGGCGATCGCGTCGGCCGCGGCCTCGACGGCCTTCACGTCGAGCTGGGCCTGCACGTTGTTGATCACCGCGACGGCGCCGCGCGTGACCTTGGCGATCACCTGCACCGCGCCGTCATCGATGCGCACGCGGCGGTTCAGCGGCGAGCCGCCCACCGCCAGCTCCTGCGCCAGCGCCAGCTTGAACTCGCGCAGCCCTGGATAGCCCAGGTCGCGGCAGGTGCGCATGATGGTGGGAACCGAGCTGTTGGCCCGCCGGGCCAGCATCTCGAAAGTTTCGTCCAGCACGCGCTGCGGGTCTTCCAGGATCAGCGCCAGCACGGTGCGCCGCGCCGTCGGGGCGCGGTCCATGATCTCGGCGATTTTTTCGAGGACGCGGGGGGTCATCTGCAAGCAGTCATCTAAAAACAGGTGACGATGGCGTCACGCACGTTGTATTGGTCGTCCACCACGGGCATCCAGCGCCATTTGTCGAAGGTGGTGCAGGGGTGGGAGATGCCGAGCGCGACGAGATCGCCGACGCGCAGGGCCTGGTGTTCGGGGCCGGTGCCGCGCAGGTAGGCGTGCTGGTCGTTGAGGCCGCCGATCGTCCAGTCGGTCGGTGCGGGGGTGAGGTTCTCGCTGCCCGGCTTGACGAACGCGATGGGGAGCGGCAGTTCGAGGTCGTAGGAGATGTCGCGCTTGCCCACGGTCAGGATCGCCAGGCCCGGTTCGGGACAGGACTGCACAGCGGCCCAGACCTCCATGGCCGCGTGCAACCCATGGCCGCAGCCCATGCGCGTGGCCACCGCGTTCATGAAGCGGTGGTAGGTGCCGTGGTCATGCGTCACATAGCAGCCCGAGCGCAGCAACCCCTGGACCGGGCGGGACAGCTGGAGCTTCAGGTGGTCCGCCACCAGGTCGAAGATCGCGGAGCCGCCGGCGGTGAGCAGGATCTCACCGGTTTCGAAGAGTTGCTGCTCATCGCAGGCTTTGGCAATGTCGCGCACGCGCTGCATCAGCGCATCGGCGTACGCCGTGTCCTTGCCGGAATCGCCCGTGGCACCCAGGCCTTCGTAGCATTCGATGCCCACCAGCTTCGTGGCTTTGCCGGAACGCAGGCGCTGTGCCAGCGCCAGAGCCTGCTCGTGTGTTCGGCACCCGGTGCGCCCGCCGTCCAGGCCGAGTTCGAGCAACACCTCGAAGGGCTCCACGCCCTGCTGCGCCACGTGCCAGCCTTCGATCAGTTCCAGCTGGGCCAGCGAGTCCACCAGGAAGGCGATGCGCAAGCCGCCATGCGCCCGCTTCAGGTCGGCGATGCCTTGCAGATCTACTGACCGGAACACCTGGTTGGCGATGAGGCAGCGCTTCGCGCCGGCGGTGACGCCGGCCCGCAGCTGTCCCACGGTGGCGAAGGTCAGGCCCCAGGCGCCCGCGTCCAACTGCTTGCGGAACAGCTGTGGCGACATGGTGGTCTTGCCATGCGGGGCCAGGCCCACACCGCGTCCGGCGGCGAACTCCTGCATCCACTTCAGGTTGCCCGCCAGCGCATCGCGCCGGATCACCGCCACCGGCAGCGGCAGATCGCCCCGCAGCACGTTCCAGCCTTGCGCACCAATCTCCGAGCGGCGCATGGGCTGTGCGTGGTGCGGATAGCCCTTGGACGAAGCGTCGAGCGTGGGGTCGAGGAGGTCTTGAAGGATCATGGGATCGTGGGCAATTCGATGTCGTCGCGGATGCATGCCCTGAAGCGGCCGCCGCCCACGTCGCGCGGCTCGGGCCGGACTTCGGCACAGGCGGGCAATGCGTAAGGGCAGCGCGTGCGGAAGACGCAGCCCGAAGGCGGGTTCACCGGGCTGGGCATGTCGCCCTTCAGCGGCACGTGCACCATCTTCACCATGGGGTCCGGCCGCGGCGACGCGGCCAGCAGCGCATGCGTGTAGGGATGCAGCGGGCGGGCGAAGAGCTGCGCCGTCGGTGCCACCTCCATCACGCGGCCCAGGTACAGGACCACCACGCGGTCGCACAGGTACTCCACGACATCCAGGTCGTGCGAGATGAACAGCATCGTCAGCGACAGCTGGTCGCGCAGGTCGCACAGCAGGTTCACCACCTGCGACTGGATGGAGACGTCCAGCGCCGACAGCGGCTCGTCGGCCACGATGAACTCGGGCTGCACCGACAGCGCCCGCGCCACGCCGATGCGCTGACGCTGGCCGCCGGAGAATTCATGCGGATAGCGGGCGGCGTGCTCCGGCGGCAGGCCCACGAGCTGCAGCAGTTCGGCGATGCGGGCGGCCGTGGCTTCCTTGCCCGGCGAGAGGCCGTGGGTGCGAAGTGCCTCGCCCAGGATGTCGCGGACTCGCATCTTCGGATTCAGGCTGGCGTACGGGTCCTGGAAGATCATCTGCAGCTTGCTGCGCAACGCGCGCATGCGGCTGCCGCTGGCGGTGACGAGGTTCTCGCCGCGGTAGCTCACGCTGCCGGAGGTGCTGTCGATCAGGCGCAGCAGCGCCCGGCCGATCGTGCTCTTGCCGGAACCCGACTCGCCCACCAGGCCCAGCGTCTCGCCGGCCTGGATGCTGAAGGAGACGTCGTCCACCGCGCGCACCTGGCGGGAGGCCGGACCGAAGAATTTCTGGAGGTTGCGGACCTCGATCAGGGGGAGGACGGCGCTCATCGGGTCGCCTCCGGCACCAGGATGCAGCGGGCGCTGCCCGCTTCGCTGGCGCGCAGGGCCGGCATGGCATCGCGGCAGGCGGGCACAGCCTGGTCGCAGCGCGGCTCGAAGGCGCAGCCGGGTGGTGGTGACAGCGGGCTGGAGACCTGGCCGCGGATCGCATACAGCCGTCGCCTTCCTTCCCCCGTGTCGGCCCGCCGGCGCTGCTGTGCCGGCAGGCAGGCCAGCAGGCCTTGCGTGTACGGGTGCTGCGGCCGCGCAAACAAGTCGTTCACAGCAGCCGCTTCCACGATGCGCCCGGCATACATCACGGCCACATCATCCGCGTGATGCGCCACCACCCCCAGGTTGTGCGTGATGAACAGGATGCTCATGCCCGTCTCGGTCTGCAGCCGGCGCATCAGCGCCAGGATCTGCGCCTGGATGGTCACATCCAGCGCCGTGGTGGGCTCGTCGGCGATCAGCAGCGTCGGGTCGCAGGCCATGGCCAGGGCGATCATCACGCGCTGCCGCATGCCGCCGGAAAGCTGGTGCGGGTACTCCCGCAGGCGCTGGGCCGCCGCCGGGATCTCCACCAGCTCCAGCATGCGCAACGCCTGCGCCGTCGCGGCCGCGCCGCTCAGACCCTTGTGCAGGCGAAGCGATTCGGCAATCTGCTCGCCGACGCTGAACACCGGGTTCAGGCTGGTCATCGGCTCCTGGAAGATCATCGCCACCTCGTTGCCGCGGATGGCGCGCATGCGCGGCTCGGGCAGCGTGAGGAGGTCCAGCGTTTCGCCGGCGCGGTTGACGAACAGCGCCTGCCCTTTCACCTGCGTTGCCGCGTCCCGTGGCAACAGCCGCATCAGCGTGAGGCTGGTGACCGACTTGCCGGACCCCGATTCCCCGACGATGGCGGTCGTCTTGCCGGCGCGAATGTCGAAGCTCACGTCGGCCACGGAACGGATCAGCCCTTCGTCGGTGTCGAAGAAGGTGCTGAGGCCGCGGACTTCGAGCCGGTTCACATCGATTTCCTCAGGCGCGGATCCAGCAGGTCGCGGATGCCGTCCCCCAGCAACTGCAGGGAAAGCGCGGTGAGGATGATCGCCAGGCCGGGGAACAACACGATCCACAGCGCCTGATGCGCGTACTGCTGGCTGCCCGCCACCATGGTGCCCCAGGTGGGGATCTCGGGCGGCACGCCGACACCGAGGAACGACAGCGCGGCCTCGGCCAGGATCGCGTAGGCGAAGATGAAGGATGCCTGCACGAAGATGGGCGACAGCAGGTTGGGCAGGATGTGCCGCCAGAGAATGCGAGCGGTCGAGACGCCCACGGCGCGCGCCGCCTCCACGAACAGCAGCTCGCGCACCACCAGCGTGGAGGCGCGCACCACGCGGGCCACGCGCGGCGTGTAGACCAGCACCAGCGCGAACACCACGTTCAGCATCGAAGGGCCCAGGATGCCCACCAGCGCGATGGCGAGAAGGATGTCGGGGAAGGACATCATCGCATCGACCACGCGCGACACCGGCGCGTCGAGCCGGCGGAAGAAGCCGGCCACGAGGCCGATCAGCGTGCCGAACACCGTGGAACCGATGGCGGTGAGCAAGGCGATGGTCAGCGAATAGCGGCCGCCAAACGCGATGCGCGCGAACAGATCGCGGCCCAGTTCGTCGGTGCCGAAGAGGTGCGCGGACGAGGGTTTGGAAAGACGCTCTCGCACTGCCGTTTCGTTCGGGTCGAACCCGGTGAGCCAACCCGCGAACAGCGAGATGAACACGACGACCAGCAACGCGATGGCGGCGCCCAGCACGATCCGGCGGCGGAACAGCTTGCGAAGGATCAGGGGCAGTCGCATGAGCTCAGTACTTCACCCGTGGATCGACCACGGTGTACAGCAAATCGATCAGGAAATTGATCACCACGTAGATCACCGCCACGACCAGCAGCGCGCCCTGGATCACCGGGTAGTCGCGCCGGAGCACCGCACTCACGACCAGGTTGCCCACGCCGGGCAGGCCGAACACGGTCTCAGTGACCACCGCGCCGCCGATCATCAGCGCGACGGTCAGCCCGATCACGGTGACGATGGGGACCAGCGCATTGCGCAGCGCGTGCTTGAGCACCACGCGGTTCTCCGGCAAACCCTTGGCCCGGGCGGTGCGCACGTAGTCTTCCCCCAGCACGTCGAGCATCGAGGCCCGGGTAAAGCGGATGATCAGCGCCGAATTGAGCACCCCCAGGACGGTGCCCGGCAGCACCAGGCAATGCAGCCGCTCGGCCAGCGAAGCGCCGGGCGGCCCATAGCCCGACACGGGAAACCAGCCCAGGGACACCGCGAAGATCTGCATCAGCACCAGCCCGAACCAGAAGCTGGGCACGCTCGCCCCCAGCATCGCGAACCCGGTGAATACCTGGTCAATCCACCTGCCCCGGTACACCGCCGACACGATGCCGCAGGGCACGCCGATCAGCGCCGCGATGGCGATCGCCATCAGCGACAGCAGCGTGGTCGGCTCGGCGCGCTCCCACAGCGCCTGGGTCACCGGCCGCTGCAGGAAGATCGACTCGCCCAGGTTGCCGTGCGCCAGCTCCTTCAGCCACAAACCGAACTGCACCGGCAGCGGCTTGTCCAGGCCGTAGACCTTCTGCACCCGCGCGATGTCCTCCGCCGTCGCCTGGTCCCCGAGCAGCACCGCGATGGGGTCGCCCGATGCCGCGCGCGTGAGGATGAACACCAGCACGGCCACGATGGCCATGACCACCAGCATCCCCCCCAGCCGCGACAACAGATACCGAGTCACCCCTTCAGGCTCGTGTTCCAGAAGAAGGGATAGGTGAAGGGTGTGTAGTTCTGCAGCGAGGGCGCGCGCGCCGACAGGCTGGCGAACTTGCCCACGTTGATGTACGGCACTTCGTCATACACCACCTGCTGCACCTTGCCCCACAGCGGCCCGCGCTTGGCGGGGTTGGGCTCCTGGTTCAGCGCGGAGAGCGCTTCCTGCTTGGCAGGCGAAGTCCACCAGCCGGGCGCGCCATCGCCCAGTTGCGGCGGGGACAGCATCGGCTCGGGAAACTGGCCGGAATGCGTGATGTAGATGTCCCACAGCTTCGGGTCGGCCCGGCGCTGCAGCAGCGTGGCCCACTCGACGACATTCAGCTCCGCCTTGAAGCCGGCGCGCTTGAGCTGCTCGGCCATGATCAGCGCCATGTTGTAGTGGAAGTCGTACTGGCGGCTGGTGAGGATGCGCACCGGCTCGCCCTTGTAGCCGGCCTGGTCGGCCTGGCTCTTGGCCTTCTTGGCGTCGCGCTCGTTGTACAGGTCCGTACCCACCGCCGAATAGAACGGCGTGCCCTTGGGGAAGTGGTTGCCTTCGGCGATGAAAAAGCGCGTGTCGCCGAAGCCGGCGGCGAGCATCTCGCCCTGGCCGATCGCCGTGCGCACCGCTTGGCGCACGGCCTTTTGCGCCATCGAGCCATCCCGCGTGTTGAACACCAGGTAGGGGAAGCCGAAGGACGGCGTCATGATCGGCACCACCTTGTCCTTGGCCTTCTCCAGGCGGCCCAGCGCCTCAATGGGCAGCAGGTCGGCGTAGTGGAACTGGCCCGCCAGCGCGCCTTCGACGCGCGTGTTGGCATTGGGCACCGGCACGAAGCGCAGTTCTTCCACCACCGCCGTGCGCTTGCCGCCGTAGCCACTGGGCGCTTCGCTTCGGGCCGAATAGGCGTCGAAGCGGGTCAGCAGCACGTACTGGTCGGGGCGGCGCTCCTTGAAGCGGTACGGGCCGGTGCCGACGTATTCGCGCAGCGGCGTCGCCAGCGACTCCTTGGCCATGATGCCGGCCATGCCCGAGGCCATGGCCAGTTGCGAAAGCAGCGGCGCATAGGCGTTCTTCATGCTGATGTCGACCTGGTTCGGCCCCTTGGCGGCAATGCTGTCCACCTGCGCGGCCACCGACTTGCCGCGCGGCGACACCTCCATCCAGCGCTTCAGGCTCGCCACCACGTCTTCCGCGTCGAGGTCGCGGCCGCTGTGCAGCTTCACGCCCTTGCGCAGGGTGATGTTGTAGAGCTTGCCGTCGGCCGAGATCTTCGGCATGGACTCGGCCAGCATGGGAACGATGGCCGCCTTCGCGTCGAAGGTGAACAGCGGCTCGTACACGTGCTGCATGATGATGCAGACCAGGTCGGCCGGCGTGGACATGATGTCCAGCGTGGGCGGCTCGGCGACCATGGCGAGGTTCAGCGCCGACTTGCCGGCTTGGGCGTGTGCCGTGCCCAGCCCCGCTCCTGCCGCGCCCAGGGCGGCGAGCGTGGCCAGGGCGGTGCGGCGATGAATGGAAGGTCCACGCGTCATGTGAGCTCCAGAAGTGAAGGTGAATTTCAGCCGTGAAGGATAAATCGGTGATAAACCCCTCTTTTCAGGAAAAACCCGAATGAAATCCTGAAATTCTGAAAATACATTTCAACCTCCCGGCCAAAACTCATCTTTAGAAGGACTTCGTCATGCCTCTGGAACATTTGGGCAACCCGCCCGTGGCCTCCGACCGCCAGCCCCGCCCGTTCTCGCCCGCCGTCCGTGCTGGCGATTTCGTTTACGTCTCGGGCCAAGTGCCAGCCGACGAGAACGGCGAGATCGTGGCCGGCGGGATCGAGGCCCAGACCCGCCAGGTGATGAAGAACCTGAGCACGGTGCTGGCACTGGCCGGCTGCACGCTCGACGATGTGTGCAAGACCACCGTGTGGCTGGAGGACGCCCGCGACTTCGGCAGCTTCAACCGTGTCTACATGAGCTTCTTCGGCGAGAAGAGGCCGGCCCGCTCCACGACCGAGGCGCGGCTGATGGTCGATGCGAAAGTGGAGATCGACGTGGTCGCGTACAAGCCGAAGGCCTGAGCGGGGCTGCTGCTACCAGCGCAGCAGCCACCGGCCCAGGCCGGCCCCCACCATCGAAGGCACGAGCATCCCCACGGCATACCAGAAGGCGAGATAAGGCACCTGCATCTCGGTGCAGGCCAGCGCATAGGCGCAGGCCGCCGCGCCCCCGGCGAACAGTCCGGCCACGGCGCCGGCCGCTGTCAGCCGCGTCGGGGCCAATCCGCGCAGCGCTCGCAAGGCGCACCACATCGCGGGGATCGCCAGCAGCGCGATGAGCACCGGGCACAACCATCCGGCGCTTCCCATCAGGAGGCCCAGGCGGCTTTCCTCCGGTGCCCGGGCCAGTACCGCCAACCCCAGTGCCCAGGCCAGGATGAAAGGCAGCACCACGGCGCCCCAGGCTCGCCCGGGCCGCAGTCCCGGATAGGCGAGGCGATGCAGCACCACGAGGGCGGCAGCCGCCACCACTGCGGGAAAGCCGAGTTTCATCCAGAACATGGGCAGTTGCAGCGCGCCGCGCCAGTCCGCCCTCGGGCCCAGCAGCAGAAGCACGGCCAGGAGCGGGAGCAGGACCGCCGCCCCGAGCGTCAGGCCGAAGCGCCTGCGCACGCCGCGCGGGTCCACCGGCGCCAGATCGTTCGCCAGGGCCAGTGCCAGTTGATCGGTTTTCATTCGCTGCTCCGCGCGCGGGCCATCAGCGCTTTCAACCCGCGATGGACCGTGACCTTCACCGCGGTTTCCGTCATGCCCATCGCCGTGGCCGCTTCGGCCATCGAGGCGCCGTCCACCTTGACGCGATAGAGCGCCTCGCGCTGCCGGGCCGGCAGGTGGGCGGTGAGTGTGCCCAGGTCGCGCCTGGCTTCCAGCGCGTCCAGGTCGGCGCTGGCGAAGAACGCCGCGCCGTCGTCCAGCGGGTCGTGCAGGGCCTCGCGCCTCGAGCGGGCGCGCAGCAGGTCCACCAGCCGGTAGCGGGCGATGGTGTGCACCCAGGCGGTCAGCGGGAGCTCGGTCCGGTAGGTGTGCCGGTGGGTGTGAATCGACAGCAGCGTTTCCTGCACCAGGTCCTCCACGTCGTCGGGCAAGTCGAACAGGCGCTTGCGGAAATAGGCCCGCAGGTGTGCGCCCAGCGCGGACAGGAATGTCCGGTACGCCCGGGCGTCACCCTCCAGCGCTGCCAGCAGCTGGCCGCGCAACCGGGCTTCCGTGGCATTCGCCTGTTCCTGCCAGTCCATTCGTTGGCCATCCGTGGGGGGTTACCGCCGTTGCAAGAAAAACGCGCCATTGTGCCCGGCGTGTAACCGCGCGCAGGCGCGCGCCGAATGACAATCGACGCAACAATCCACCTCCCATGCCCACGTCCACCCTGACCCGCCGACACGCCTTGCGCGCCACCCTGGCCGCGGGCATGCCCCTCCTGCTGCCGGGCCTGGCGCGCGCCGCCACCGATTGGAACGCGGTCACCGCGCGCGCGCGGGGCCAGAAGGTCTTCTTCAACGCCTGGGGCGGCAGCGAACGCACCAATGCGTACCTGCAGTGGGCGGCCGGCGAGGTGTCTCGCCGGTTCGGCATCACGCTCGAGCACGTGAAGGTCACCGACACCGCCGAAGCGGTGAAGCGCGTGCGCAACGAGAAACAGGCCGGCCGCGCCGCGGGCGGCAGTGTCGACATGGTCTGGATCAACGGCGAGAACTTCCTGACGCTGAAGCGCGAAGGCCTGCTGTTCGGCCCGTTTTCCGAGCAGTTGCCCAGCTACCGGTGGGTGGACACGGAAGGCAAGCCGAGCACGAGGATGGATTTCTCCGAGCCGGTCGCCGGCATGGAGGCACCGTGGGGCATGGCGCAGTTCACTTTCTTCGCGGATCGCGCGCGGGTGCCGGAGCCGCCGCGCAGCATGGCCGCGCTGCTGGCTTTCGCGCGCGCTCAGCCGGGCCGCGTGACGTATCCACGCCCGCCCAACTTCCACGGCACCACCTTCCTCAAGCAGGCATTGCTGGAGGCCACGCCGGACCGCGCGCCGCTCTACCAGGCGTTCACGCCGGCGGCGATGGAACGCGTCACCGCGCCGTTGTGGACCTACCTCGATGCGCTGCGGCCCCATTTGTGGCGCGCGGGGCGGCAGCATCCGCAGAACGCCGCCGCCATCCGGCAGATGATGGCGGACGGCGAACTGCAGATCGCGCTGACCTTCAACCCCAATGAAGCCGCCAACGAGATCGCCGCGCGCCGCCTCCCGGCCACGGTGTTCAGCTGGCAGAACGAGAATGGCGCCGTGGGCAACACGCACTTCCTCGCCATCCCCGCGAACGCGAATGCGCCCGATGCCGCGCAGGTGGTCATCGACTTCATGCTGTCGCCGCTCGCGCAGGCGCGCAAGGCCGACATCGCGGTGTGGGGCGACGGCACCGTGCTGGCCGTGGACAAGCTGCCGCCGGCCGAACGTGAACTCTTCACTGTCCAGCGCTCGCCGGGCCAGGTGGAAAAGCCGGCCCCCGTGCTGCTGGAGCCGCACGGCAGCTGGGTCGATCCGCTGGAGCGCGAGTGGTTGCGGCGCTACGGCACCTGAGGTTCCCCGTGCTGCGCTGGGCCTGGCCGGCCGCGCTGGGCTTGCTGGCCGCCGTGCCGCTGCTCTGGGCCGCCGCCAGCGCGGCGATGGCCGCGTTCGACGCCGCGGCGTGGCGCGCCTTGCTGGCGGAGCCGCAACTGCCGCGGGCCTTGCTGTATTCGCTGGCCACGGGCCTGATCGCCACGGTGCTGTCGGTCGTCGCCACCGCCTGGATCCTCTCGCACAGTTTCGGCACGCCGGGCTGGGGCCTGGTCACGCGCATGCTCGCGCCCATGCTCGCGATGCCGCACGCGGCTTTCGCCATCGGGCTGGCCTTCCTGCTTTCGCCCAGCGGCTGGATCCTGCGTGCGCTGTCGCCGTGGGCGACCGGCTTCACGCAGCCGCCGGATTGGCCGACCAGCCACGACCCCTGGGGCGTGGGCCTGGTGCTTGCCCTGGTCGGCAAGGAAATCCCCTTCCTGCTGTGGACGGCGGCCAGCCAGCTCCAGCGCGCGGACACCGGCGCGCATTGGGCGCGCGAGCTGGACCTGGCACGCACCATGGGCTACGCGCGGCGCACGGCGTGGTGGCGCGTGGTGTGGCCGCAGCTGTGGCCGCGCCTCGCCGCGCCGGTGCTCGCGGTGGGGGCGTACAGCATGACGGTGGTGGATGTGGCGCTGGTCATCGGGCCGGCTTCGCCCCCCACCGCCGCCGTCCTGGCGTGGCAGTGGCTGCTGGATGCCGACCCGGCCGTGAACGCCCAAGGCGCGGCCGGCGCCTGGCTGCTGGCCTTGATGGCTGCGGTGGCCGCGGGCGCCGCCTGGGCGTCGCGCAACTGGCCGCGCCGGCGCAGCACGTGGACCGATGGCCGCCGTGGCGCGCCCGATGGCCGTCTGGCGATCGCCCTGCTGCCTGTGGCCGCGCTGGTCCTGGCCTATGCGCTGTCGATGGCCGTGCTGACCGTCGGCAGCGTCGCGGGTGTGTGGCCCTTTCCCCGCTTGTGGCCGCAGCTGCTGAGCCTGGAAGGCTGGCGCTCCGTGTTCGCGAGCACCTCGACGCTGACCACCACGCTGGGCCTGGCTGCCGCGAGCAGCCTGGCCGCGATGGCCTGGGGCGTGGCCTGGCTGGAGACCGCGCCTCCTGCGTGGGACGCGCGGCTGCGCCGGATCGCCTACCTGCCGCTGCTCCTTCCTTCCGTCCTGTGGGTCGTCGGCATGCACCGGCTCGCCCTGGCCTGGCACATCGACGGCCGGTGGCTGGGCCTCTGGCTCGCCCACACGCTGGCCGCCCTGCCCTATGTGCTGATCGCGCTCAGCCCTTCGTACCTCGGATTCGATGTCCGCTACGCGCAATTGGCTGCGACGTTCGGGCGGGGGCGCTTCGCGTTTCTGCTGCGCGTGAAATGGCCGCTGCTGCGGGCGGGGCTGGCCTCGGCGCTTGCCGTGGCTTTCGCGGTCAGCGTGGCGCAATACCTGCCCACCAGTTTCATCGGCGCGGGCCGCTACGCGACCGTCACGACCGAAGCCGTCACGTTGTCGAGCGGCGGACAGCGCTCATTGGTCGCGGCCTACGCGTGGTTGCAGTGGCTGCTGCCGGCGCTGATGTTCGCGGGTGCGGCCTGGCTGGGCCGGCCGCGGCGGTTCCGGGAGCGTACGTGAGCCTCGAAGTCGACGTTCGCTCCTTGGTGGTGGCCGGCCGCCGGCTGGTGCACGACCTGCGCCTGTCGGTGCCACCGGGCGCCGTGCACACGCTGATGGGCGACAGCGGGTGCGGCAAGTCGAGCCTGCTGGCCGCGCTATGCGGCATCGCGCCGCCCGCGGTGGCGTTCGAGGGCGAAGTCCGGCTGGCCGGAGCACGCGTCGACCAGCTGCCCACGCGGCAGCGCGGCTTCGCCATCCTGTTCCAGGACGACCTGCTGTTCGCCCACATGACGGTACGGCAGAACCTGCTCTTCGCCGTGCCGGCCGGCCCCAAGGCCCAGCGCGAGGCCGCGGTCGCGCAGGCGCTGCAGGACCTCGAGCTGCCCGGCATGGCCGACGCGGACCCCCGCACTCTCTCCGGCGGCCAGCGCTCGCGCGTGGCGCTGGTGCGCGCGCTGCTGGCACAGCCGCGCGCCCTGCTGCTGGACGAGCCCTTCGCGCGGCTGGACGCCGGGCTGCGCGGTCGCATGCGCGAGTTCGTGTTCGCGACGGTGCGGGAGCGAGGGATTCCGGCGTTGCTGGTCACGCACGACGCGGGGGATGTGGCGGATCCGTCCCGGCTGACGCGGTTGACGCCCGAAGCTTCTCCAGGCGCGCGAACAGGTCATTGAAGATCGCATCGCGGTCCACCGCATGCGCCTCGCGCATCAGCGGGCGTCCGGGCTCGGCCAGCCAGCGCCGTTGCGCATCCAGCCGCGGTGTCGGCACCAGGCGGCTGGGCACCCAGGCCGGGCGCAACAGCCAGGCCACGCAGATGAGGTCCCAGATCACCCAGCTGTAGGGGCGCGAGGTGTCCACGGGGTGGATGGTCCACAGCGGGTTGTGGGTGAAGAGGCGATGCAACTCGTCGCCGATCGCACCGCGGCCGCGCACGTGCTGCTCGACTTCGGCCAGCGAGAGGCGCAGCTGCGCACCGACGTGGAAGCCAGGCAGGTAGACGAGGGGCACGCCGCTGTCCAGCACGCATTCGGCGGCGGCGACGTCCTGCACCAGGTTGAAGGAATCGTCGTTCGAGAGCGTGGCCGTGCTCGGATAGCCGCTGGTCCAGACGACCACGATGCGCTCCACGATGTCGGGCGCCATCAGCAAGGCGCTGGCGATGTTGGTGACGCAGCCCAGGGCCAGGACGTAGAGCGGTTCGTCCGCCGGCGCCGCGCGCGCGGTGGCCACCAGGTGGTCCGCCGCGGCGCTGGGCACGGCCTGGCCCGGCCCCGGCAGGTAGCGCGGGCTGCCGGCCAACACCCGGCCTTGGGTGGGCAGGCCCAGCAGCGCGTACACGCGCAGGATCTCCTGCAGGCTGCGGCGCATGCCCTCGTCCGGCGGATTGAACGGCGGCGCATCGGGCGGCGCATGCGGCAAGCGGGCCCGGCGGTGCGCAAAAGAGAATGGCTCCGCGTACACCGCTTCCACCTGCAAAGCCTCGGGCGCGAGCAACGCCCAGGCCAACGCAAACTGGTCGTCGATCTCGTTGGCGGTGTCGGTGTCGATGACGACCCGTGGGCGGGCCCGTGGGTCGGCCAGGCGTGCGCGATACCACGCATCGTCGTGGCGGGGAAAGCTGGTCATGGCGGGATGCTACGTGCGTTCAGGGACTGCAGGCGGCGCAGGTCGGCGGGCTCGTCGACGTCCCACAAGGGCGCGAGTTCGCACCAGCGCAGGCCCACCGCGCGCAGGCGCTCGCGGGTCTGGTCCAGCACTTGCGGCGTGCTCCAGTCGATGCCTTCGAACACGCCGGGCAGATGGCGCGCGAGGCCCAGCAGCACGTAGCCGCCATCTTCGGCCGGAATGAGGACGGCGTCGTGCGTGGCCAGCGCGCGCGCCGCCACATGCAGGTGGCCGGGCGCGAGCAACGGGCAATCGGTTCCGATGATCAGCAGTGGGAGGCCTGGGTTCGCATGGAAGTGCGCAGCGGACGCGGCCGCCATGCGAGCGCCCAGGCCACCGTTCGACTGTGGTGCCATCTCCAGGCCGCAGCGCGCCCGCAGTGCGCGGAAGAAGCGGTGCCCCGCATCGGGCGCGCACCAGAGGCGCACCGGTCCCATCGCGGCCGCCCGCGCCGCAGCCAGCGCTTCGAGCGTGAACCGGCGCTGCAGGCGCGCCGCCGCGGCCGCGCCGATGGCAGGGATGAGCCGCGTCTTCGCCAGACCGGCCACCGGCGCTTTGGCCATCACCGCCATGGCCGCCGCAGGCTGGGGCAACCGGCGGGCATAACCGTAGCGATCGGCCAGCGCCTGCGCGTCCGCGCCGAAGAAGTAGCGCAGGCGCAGACCCCACATCAGGCCGATGGTGCGCGGCACGCCATGCTTCTCCCAGCGCCGCGCCGACGTTTCCACGCGCGCGCGCAGGCACGCCGGCGGCCCGTGCCGGCGCAGCACGGCGGTGAGCGCGATGTCCTCCATCAGCGGTTGGTCGGCGAAGCCGCCGACAGCGGCGAACACGTCCGAGCGCACGAAGATCGCCTGGTCCCCGGTGGCGATGCCGGTCCAGCGCGAGCGCAGGTTCATCAGCGTCCCCACCAGCCGCAACATGGGCCGGCGGCTGGCGATGCGCACGTCGAACCGGCCCCAGCTGGCGCCCTGTTCGAGCGCTTGCAGCACCAGCCGATCGGCATCGGGCGGCAGCGCCGTGTCGGCATGCAGGAACAGCAACGCCCCGGCCTGCGCGGCGCGGGCCCCGGCGTTCATCTGCGCGGCGCGGCCGCGGGGCGCCATGACCACGTGGTCAGCGCCTTGCGACGCCAGCCGCCAGGTGGCGTCGGTGCTGCCACCGTCGGCCACCACCACGCGCACGCCCCGTGCACGCAGCGGCTGAAGCGCCGCGAGCGCGGCGGGCAACCCCTCTTCCTCGTCGATGACCGGGATGACGATGGCCAGCGGCGTCACGCGGACCACGCTCGCGCGAGCGCCTGGAATTCGTCGCGCACCCGCGCCACCGCTGCCGGCGAGAGGTAGTGGTCCACCCGCTCGCGCACATGCGCCACCAGCGCGTCATCGCTGTGGGCGGACGACCAGTCCTCGCCCGCGCCCGGGCCGCCCGGCGGTCGCCCCGACAGCACCCGCCACTTGCAGCACCAGGTGATGGACCACAGCCACATCGCCCGGCGCAGGTGCAAATGCCAGGGCCGCGCCGCCTCCGCCATCACCGGCCCCACCGCCTCGTCCCACGCCGCGTGGAACGCCAGCACGTCATCCGCTGACAGCACCGCCTGCGTGGCGGCGTCCCAGGTGGTGGACGTGTAGAGCGTCGCATGCGCGAGGTCGAGCCCGGGATACCCATAGCGGCATTTCTCCAGGTCCACCAGCACCGCTCGGCCGTCGGCGTGCAGCAGAAAGTTGCCGGGGTGGGCGTCGAAGGCGATGAGGTGCCGTGTGGGGCGATCCGGGGCCTGGATGAGCGCGCGCAGCGCGCGCAGTTCGTCTTCCACGGCTGCGGCCACGCTGTGCACGAGGCACGCTTGCGGCACGTGACGCGCTTGCGCCGTCACTTCCGCCAGGAGATCCTGCAGGGGATCGTGCACATGGGCCAACGGGGAACGGCCCGACGCCGGAGGAAGCGGCAGCGCGTGCAGCGCCGCGAGCGCGCGCGCGATCGAAGGCAGGTCGTCCGGCAGCACGGGCGGGCGGCCGACGATTTCTTCCACCAGCAGGCCGCCGCGCGGCAGGTCTCTGCTGACTGGGAACCAGCCCAGCAAACGCGGCGTGTGGCCGCTGGGCGCGGCGCGTTCGAAACAGGCCCGCTCGTGCGCGAGATTGGCCTCGGGCGCCAGGCCCAGCTGGCTTTGCTTGGGCAGGCGCGCCAACACCCCCGTTCCCGCCAGGCGCACGTGCAGGTGCGCCAGGCCGCGATCGGGCAATGGCTGCAGCGCGGTTTCGGCCCAGGCCGGATGGCTGGCCGCGAGCGCGGCGCGCAAGCCGTCGTGCATCAAGCGGTCCTGGTGTTCGTGGGCATGGGGTTCATTCGACGGTCGGCTGCCGCAGGTTACACGGCCGGAACCTGTAACCTCCGGCACCAGTTCCACGAATGGCCTCCATGAATCCGAGAAGAGCCGCCCTCGCCCTCACGGTGGCCGCCGCCGTCGCGCTCTTCCTCGCCTTCGACCTGGGCCGATTCCTGAGCCTGGAAGCCCTGCAGCAAAGCCAGGCCGCGCTGGGCCGCTTGCGCGAGACGCATCCGGTGGCAGTGCCCGCCGGTTACTTCGCGCTCTACGTCGTGGCGACCGCATTGTCGGTGCCGGGCGCCACCGTCCTCACGCTCGCGGCCGGCGCGCTGTTCGGCCTGGGCTGGGGCCTGCTGCTGGTGTCGTTCGCCTCCAGCCTGGGCGCCCTGCTCGCTTTTCTGGGTGCGCGCTTCCTGCTGCGGGATGCGGTGCGGGCGCGCTTCGGCCAGCGGCTGGCGGAGATCGACCGCGGCCTGCGGCGCGACGGCGCGCTCTACCTCTTCACGCTGCGGCTGGTGCCGCTGGTGCCCTTCTTCGTGATCAACCTGGCGATGGGCCTCACGGCCATCCGCGCGTGGACGTTCTACTGGGTCAGCCAGCTGGGCATGCTGGCGGGGACGGTGGTCTACGTGAACGCCGGCACGCAACTGGGGCAGCTGCAATCGCTGGGCGGCATCCTCAGCCCAGGGCTGCTGGGCTCGTTCGTGCTGCTGGCGGTTTTCCCCTGGATCGGCCGGGCCATTGCGCGCCTGGTGGCGCGACGCAAGGTGTATGCGCGCTGGCGCGGCCAGCGGCCGGCGACGTTCGACCGCAACCTGGTGGTGATCGGCGCGGGCGCCGCGGGCCTGGTCTCTGCCTACATCGCTTCGGCGGTCAAGGCTTCAGTCACGCTGGTGGAGACGCACCGCATGGGCGGCGACTGCCTGAACTACGGCTGCGTGCCCAGCAAGGCCCTGATCCGCAGCGCGCGGCTGGCCCACCAGATGCGGCATGGCGGCACCTGGGGGCTGCAGGACGTGCCGCCCGAATTCAGCTTCGCGGCCGTGATGGCGCGGGTGCGCGCCGTGGTGCGGGACGTGGAGCCGCACGACAGCGTCGAGCGCTACCGCGGACTCGGCGTCGACGTGGTGGCGGGCCACGCACGCATCGTGAATCCCTGGACGGTGGAGATCACTCCGCCGGGTGGCGCGCCTCGGCGCCTGACCACGCGCAGCATCGTCATCGCCACCGGCGCGCGGCCCGTGGTGCCGCCGCTGCCCGGCCTGGACGACGCCGGCTACGTGACCAGCGACACCTTGTGGGAAAAGTTCGGCGCGCTCGAGCAGCCGCCGCGCCGGCTGGTGGTGCTGGGCGGCGGGCCCATCGGCTGCGAGCTGTCGCAGGCTTTCGCGCGGCTGGGCAGCGCAGTGACGCAGGTGGAGCTGGCCCCGCGCCTGCTGGCCCGCGAAGACGACGACGTGGCCGAGGCCGTGCGCGAAGCGCTGCTCGCGGACGGCGTGCGGGTGCTGACCGGCCATCGGGCCCTGCGCTGCGAACGGGCCGAAGGCGAAAAGCTGCTGGTCGCCTCCGACGGCAGCGCCGAGGTCCGGCTGCCGTTCGACGCCCTCCTGGTCGCCGTGGGCCGCCAGGCCCGCCTGGAGGGTTACGGGCTGGAGGAGCTGGGCATCCCCGCGCAGAAGACCGTGGAAACCGACGAGTACCTGCAGACGCTCTACCCCAACATCTACGCCGCGGGCGACGTGGCCGGCCCCTACCAGCTGACCCACGTGGCCGCGCACCAGGCCTGGTATGCCACGGTGAACGCGTTGTTCGGCGGCGTGAAGCGTTTCCGCGCCGACTACCGCGTGATTCCCGCGGCCACCTTCACCGACCCCGAAGTCGCCCGCGTGGGCCTGAACGAGAAAGAGGCGCGCGAGCAGGGCGTGGCCCATGAAGTCACGCGCTACAGCCTGGAGGATCTCGACCGCGCCATCGCCGACGGCGAAGCCCGCGGCTTCGTGAAAGTGCTGACGCCGCCGGGCAAGGACACCATCCTCGGCGCGACCATCGTCGGCTCGCATGCGGCGGAACTGCTGGCCGAATTCGTGCTGGCGATGAAGCACGGCCTGGGGCTGAACAAGGTGCTGGGCACGATCCACACCTACCCCACCTGGTCGGAAGCCGGCAAGTACGCCGCCGGCGAATGGCGGCGCGCGCACCAGCCGGCCGCGGCCCTGCGCATGCTGGCCAGGTACCACGCCTGGCGCAGGGGCTGACATGCGGCCGGTGACCCGCCGCCAAGTCGTGCTCGGCGCTGCCGCGCTGGCGCTTCCCCCCTGGAGGGCGGCGCAGGCGCAGGCCGGCGCCGGCGTCCCGCGCTTCTCCGCTTCGGCGCCCGGCGGGGCACTGCCGGCAGGTTGGGCGCACGAGACCTTGCCCAAGGTGGAACGCGCCAACCAGTTCGCACTGGTCGCGGATGGCGGCGTGACGGTGTTGCACGTGCGGTCGCAGGCTGCGGCCTCCTCGCTCGTGGCCACGCTGCCGACCGGCGGCGGCAGCGTCGCTCGCGCGCAGTGGCGCTGGAAGGTCTCCCGGGCGTTGGCCGGCTCCGACTTCCGGGTGAAGCCCGGCGATGACTATGCGGCGCGCCTCTACGTGCTGTTCGATCTGCCGCTGGATCGCCTGGCCTTCGCCGACCGGCTCCGCATCCAGGCGACGCGCAGCCTGTCGGGCCGCGACATCCCCACCGCCGCCATCTGCTATGTGTGGGGCCAGGCGCAGCCCGTGGGCAGCACCGGCTGGAACCCCTACACCGACCGCGTGCGCATGGTGGTGGTGGACAGCGGCCAGGAGTTCGCGGGCCAGTGGCGCAGCATCGAGCGCGATCTGGCGCGCGACTGGCAGGAAGCCTTTCCCGGCCCCATGCCGCCCGTGCGTGCGGTGGCCGTTGGCGCGGACACCGACAACACCAGCGACCAGGTCGACACCTGGTTCGGCGACGTGCGGCTGCCCGGCACCGCATGAAGCGGCTGCTGCTGCTCGGCGGCGGCCATGCCCACTTGCGGGTGCTGGCAGACCTGGCGCGCGCGCGGCTGCCGGGCTGGGAGGTGGTGCTGGTGACGCCCACGCCGCGCCAGATCTATTCGGGCATGCTGCCCGGCTGGGTGGCCGGCCACTACGCGCTGGAACAGTGCGGCATCGACGTGGCGCGGCTGGCGGCGGCCGCCGGCGTCCGGCTGCTGCTGGACAGCGCCCACGCGCTGGACGCGGACGGCCGCCGCGTGGAGACCGGGGCGCACGGATCCCTGGACTTCGATGTCCTGTCGCTCGACGTGGGCTCGGGCAGCCCCGCGCATGCGATCCCCGGCGCGCACGGGCACGCCACGCCCATCCGGCCCATCGAATCCTTCGTCGCCGGGTGGGTCGAGACGCAGGCGAAGCTGCGGCCAGGCCGTCCCTTCGACCTGGTCGTGCTCGGCGCCGGCCTGGGCGGTGTGGAACTCGCCTTCGCGGCGCACCATCGCGGGCAGCGCGAGGGCTGGTCGCACCTGCGCGTGCACCTGGCCGGATCCGGCGCGACCCCGCTCGAGGCGTCGCCCCCGTCGACGCGGGGCCGGGTCCTGGAACTGATGCGCCAGAAGGGCATGCCCTGGCATGGCGGCCGGCGTGCCGCAGCGGTGGAAGCCGGCCAGGTGCTGCTGGAAGATGGGGCCGCGCTGCCCGCCGACGCGTGCTGGTTGGCGACGGGCTCCGCGCCCCATCCGTGGCTGGCCGACTCGGGGCTCGCCACGGACGCGGTGGGTTACGTGCGCGTGCATGACACCCTGCAATGCGAGAGCCACCCCGCGATCTTCGCGGCCGGTGACGTGGCCAGCCTGCGGGCCGCGCTGCCGAAGTCCGGCGTCTATGCCGTGCGGGCAGGCGAGCCGCTGTCGCGCAACCTGCAGGCCGCTTGCCGCGGCCTGCCGCTCGCCAGCTGGCAGCCCCAGGCGCGCGCGCTGTACCTGGTGAGCACGGGCAGCCGGCACGCGCTCGCGGTGTGGGGTGGCTCCAGCTGGGAAGGCCGCTGGGTCTGGCGCTGGAAGGACTGGATCGACCGGAAGTTCGTGCAACGGTTCAACGCCGGCGCAGGCGCCCGGCCCTGACGCGCCAACCGCGGTGCGCGCCCGGGACTAGACCAGCAGCTCGATCAGGAAAGGCCCGTCCCGCCGGAAGCTCGCCGCCATCAGCGCCGCGCATTCCTCGAGCGTGCTCGCCCGCGCGGCTTCCACGCCCATGCCCTGCGCCAGCTGGACCCAGTCCAGATTGGGGTTGCCCAGGTCGAGCATGCGCATCGCGCTGGGGCCCGGCGTCGCGCCCACGGCCTGGTATTCGTTGATCAGGATCGCGTATTTGCGGTTGCTGAGGATCACCGTGGTGACGGGCAGGCGCTCGCGCGCCTGCGTCCACAGCGACTGCAAGGAATACATCGCCGAGCCGTCCGCCTGCAGGCTCAGCACGCGCCGCTCTCCGCCGGCCCCGATGGCCGCGCCGGTCGCCACGGGCATGCCGTCGCCGATGGCCCCGCCGGACAGGTGCAGCCACTCGTGCGGTGCTGCGGCGTGCGTGTGCTTGTAAAAGCCGCGACCGTAGGAAACGCTTTCGTCGGACACGATGGCCTGGTCCGGCAGCAAGGCGGCGACGGTCTGTGCCAGCTTCTCCGGGGTGGGCGCGCCGCTGGCGGGTTCGGGCCGCGGACCGGGATCGGGGATGGCCAGTGGCGGAGCGCGCAGCGCGTCGGCCAGATCGCGCAGTGCCGCGACCGCATCCTGGTCCGGCCGTGACAGCACATGGAACTGGGCGCCCGGCGCGTGCTGCTGCGAGGGCTTGCCGGGATAAGCGAAGAAGCCGACCGGGGGCTTGGCGTTGACCAGCACGATGTGCTCGTAGGACGCCAGCGCTGCGACGGCGAGATCCGTGCTGTAGGGCACGCGCTCCAGCTGCAGCCGGCCGCGGCCGCGCGAGACCCGGGCGTTCAGGTAGTCGGCCATGAGGCCCGCGCCGGTCGCCTGCGCGATGCGCCAGGCCAGCGCCTGGCCCTGCTCCTGGACGGCGGCGCCTGCCAGCAGCAACAAGGTCTTGCCGCCGGACCGCAGCACGCGCGCCACGGCGTCGACGGCCGACCCGTCGACCGGCGGCGCTGGGAGCACGCTCAGGGGCTTGGCGACCTCGCCTCCGTCGTCCCACGACGCGTCGGAGGGCAGCACCAGCGTGGCCACCTGCCCCTGCAGCGCCCGCGCCGCCTGGACCGCGGCGGCGGCATCCCGCCCGACATCGGCGGCGCGAGCGCTGGTGCGGACCCACGCGGAGACGCCGCGCGCGAATCCCTCGGTGTCGGCGGTCAGCGGCGGATCGTGCGGCCGGTGCCAGGTGGCCTGGTCGCCCACGATGTTGACGATGCCGCTGCGTGCGCGGCGGGCGTTGTGCAGGTTGGCCAGGCCGTTGGCGAGGCCCGGGCCGCAGTGGAGCAAGGTGCAGGCCGGCTTGCCGGCGAGGCGCCAGTACCCGTCGGCCATGCCGGTCACCACGTTTTCCTGCAGGCCCAGCACGCAACGCATGCCCGCGGCCTGGTCGAGCGCCGCGACGAAATGCATCTCGCTGGTGCCGGGGTTGGCGAAACAGGTGTCGACCCCGGCGGCGAGCAAGGTCTCCACCAGGCTTCTGGCGCCATTCATGCGGCCTCCTTCTTGGGTGTGCCTGATGCTAGCGCAGCCCCCTCTGCCGCTGCTGTCGCGCTGGAGCGCACCGCGCAACCCGGCCGTCGACGATTGCCACCCGCGCCGGGCGCAATCGCCGTACCATTCCGGCTTCGTTGGGTTCCAGAAAAACATGAACAAGCCTGTGCCACCCCCCGGCCGACCGCCGGGCCGGGGCGTTTTCGCCGACACCAACCTGCCGCAGGCGGACGAGTCGAACACCGACTCCGCCTGGCAGCAGTTCCAGGATCTGGAAAACCGGGGGAACGCCCGCTTCGCCGACACCCAGCCGGCGGACAAGACGATCCTGCCCGGGATGATGACTCGCAAGCCAGCCACCCCGGGCACGAGCATCGATGACGTGTTGGTCGAGGCACGGCGCAACAATCGCGTGTGCCCCCAGCCGGTCTTCTGGTTCCAGCTCTACGACCTGCTGCCGGAGGGGGTGCGCAAGCCGCCGGCCCCGCCGGACGGGCCCGCGTGGCGCACGGCATCATCACTGGCCAAGCGCATGGCGCTCCGGGACCACCTGGAGTTCGCCGACCGCTCCGGCGCGCTGGCCGCCGTCATGGCCTACCTGCGCAAGCTGCGCGAGCAGGACTGGCTGCACATGGGCGAGGACTAGCCTCAGCCGGCGAACGGCCGCGTGCCGAAACGCGACGCCAGCCGCTGCAGTTCGTTCAGGGTGTCCCCGCGCACCGCCTCCTGCCCGTTGGCGCCCTGGAAGTTGGCCGCGACCATCTTGGGAAAGTGCTTGCCGATCCAGAGGGTGGTCTCCTTGATGGCGGCTTCGCTGTCGCTCTCCTCGAACAGCACGGACTTCGCGTCGTTCGGGTCGTAGTGCATGTACGCGTGGCCGGGCTCCGGCTTGAGCGTCACGGCGGACTTGTCGGCCCATCTCAGCCGTGCGAGAAGCTGCACTTCCCCCGGCCGGCCGGCCGGCGTCTTGAAGACCCAGAGAAAGTCCGGGAACCCCGCGGTGAACGCGGAGAGCTTGTCGGGGGTGGACTTGAAGTGGCCGATGCGGCCTGCCTTCATGTCGGCCTGGTGGTTCTTCCAGTGGTAGATGACATCCATGCGAATCGTTTTCCCTTCAAGCCAGCTGCACGGGGTGTGCATGGGCCGAGTTTAGGGCCTGCGCGGCCCGGGCCCGGTGCGGTAGGCTCTGGCCCATGAAAACCAAAGCCGCCATCGCCTGGAAAGCGGCAGCCCCGCTCACCATCGAAACCGTCGACCTCGAAGGCCCGCGCGCGGGCGAAGTGCTGGTGGAGATCAAGGCCACCGGCATCTGCCACACCGACTACTACACCCTCTCGGGCGCCGATCCGGAGGGCATCTTCCCGGCCATCCTGGGCCATGAAGGCGCGGGTGTGGTGGTGGACGTCGGCCCCGGCGTGACCACGCTCAAGAAGGGCGACCACGTCATCCCGCTGTACACGCCAGAGTGCCGGCAGTGCAAGTTCTGCCTCTCGCGCAAGACCAACCTGTGCCAGCTGATCCGCGGCACCCAGGGCAAGGGCCTCATGCCCGACGGCACCAGCCGCTTCAGCCTGGACGGGAAGCCGCTCCTGCATTACATGGGCACCAGCACCTTCAGCAACTACACGGTGGCGCCCGAGATCGCGATGGCGAAGATCCGGCCGGACGCGCCGTTCGACAAGGTCTGCTACATCGGCTGCGGCGTCACCACGGGGATCGGCGCGGTGATCTTCACGGCCAAGGTGGAGGCCGGCGCCAACGTGGTGGTGTTCGGCCTGGGCGGCATCGGGCTCAACGTGATCCAGGGCGCCCGCATGGTCGGCGCCGACAAGATCATCGGCGTCGACATCAATCCGGGCCGGCAGGAGATGGCACGCAAGTTCGGCATGACGCACTTCGTCAACCCCCAGGAAGTGCCGAACGTGGTGGACGCGATCGTTCAGCTGACCGACGGCGGCGCCGACTACAGCTTCGAATGCATCGGCAACACCACCACCATGCGCCAGGCGCTGGAGTGCACGCACAAGGGTTGGGGCCGCAGCATCATCATCGGCGTCGCGCCGGCCGGCGCGGAGATCAGCACCCGGCCCTTCCAGCTGGTGACCGGCCGAAAGTGGGAAGGCTCGGCCTTCGGCGGCGCGCGCGGCCGCACCGATGTGCCGAAGATCGTCGACTGGTACATGGAGGGCAAGATCAACATCGACGACCTGATCACCCACACCATGCCGCTGGAGAAGATCAATGAGGGGTTTGACCTGATGAAGCGGGGGGAGTCGATCCGGGGAGTCGTGGTGTATTGAGTCAATCCCCGGCATAAGAAGCTCTGGCGTAGCGCCGGCTGACATGTCTCGCCACAGGGACGCCGAGAGAACATGAGCAGCATCTTCATTTCTTATCGCTCGAGCGACTTCGATCGCGGCGTCCTGATGCTTTACGGTCGCCTGGCAGAGAGGTTCGGCGCGGAGCATCTGACACTGGACAGGTTGAGTTTTGCTCCAGGAGCGAACTGGTTGCCGCAGATCCGTTCGCGCGTAGCCATGGCGGATATCGTCGTTTGCGCGATGGGCCCCGGCTGGACCGGCGACGCTGCCGCGCCGGCCTTTGGGGTCACCGACTACGTGCTGGAAGAACTGGCGCTGGCAAGGAAGCTCGGGAAGCCCGTATTGCCCGTCGCGCTCGCGGTGGATCCTTTGGCGATCACAAGATCGCTGCCAGCTGGCCTGGAGTGGGTCTCCGATCTCCATTTCGTCCGCTTTGACCCAATGTCGGGCGACGCGAAGGCCCTTTGCGAGGCGCTGGACACGCTCGGCGGACCAACCGTGGTCCGCGATGCCTCAAATGGGCAGGCCTTTGGTTTCGGGACCAAGCTGGTTCTGGACGTGTCGCGCAGCGTTCTCGGCAGCATCTTCCGCCCAATTGGGCATGCTGCCGCGGCACTGCAGCCGGTAGCCGGACTTCGCCGAAGCTTCCTCCTGGCGGGTGCGGCCCTGACCGTCCTTTGCTTGAGCGGCCTGCTTGTGGCCGGTGAAATCAATCCTTTCATGGTGGCCAAATTCCTGGCGGCAATGGCTTTCTCCGCCCTCGTGGCGTTTGCGGCGTTCGGAATTCTTTCCTGGCCGGTCAAAGGCAGGCCATCCTCCGGATCAATAGCCAGCTTCACTCTGCATTGCACAGCAGCGCTCTATATCGCTCTGGCGGCATGGTTGCTGGTCTTCTGGCTCGTGCTGCCGGATGCCGTCCATCACAGGTTCGCGGCCATTGGCGATTCAGATCTGCCGCTGATGCAACAACTCGAGTCCCTGGATACTTCCCTGACGACAGGCGCAAAGTGGCGACTGGGAATCGTCCAGGCCTGCGGGCTGCTTCACTTGCTCATTCTCGTGAACGCCTTTTCACGCGCCGCTGCGATCGCCCTCGGTTGGAAACGATGGGTATTCCTGTTGCCGGCATCGGCCGTCGGGGTGGGATTTGTGGCCATCCTGGTCGTGCTGCTGACATCCGGTGAGGGCCTGCGTGGCGCAAACCTGCCCATGGACGTCACGCTGACATCGGCCAAGGATGTGATGGAGCCGGGTGGGTTGAAGAAGACGGAACTTCTTCTTGAGGCTACCGGGCGGATCGAGAAGCGACCGAAATCGATCGCGTTTGTCGTCGACAGCTTCCGGGCCGAGAACCGGCAACTGCCTGCGAAGCCGATCCAGGCGCTGATGTGTGCTCTCCTGATTTCGAAGGGCGGGAGGTTCGACTGGCCCCCTGTGATGCATGAAGCTCGGGTACGCCTGGGCGAGGATCTCGCGCCGGGCCAAGGCTTGAGCCGTCGGAATCTTGTCGTCGACGTTCCTCTTGGCGAGAACTTTCAATCCGGTGCCACTGCGTTGGGCTGCTTTGTCGAGACAGGACCGGTCAGCTATCCGATCGGGAACGGGACCATGCTGGTCCTGAAGTGGTAGCGCCGCACCGGCGGGTCAGCCAAGTGTAAGAAGCGATGCCCGTCATCCGACATACGCTCGAAAGGTCTGCCATGAACAAAGTCCTGCTCACCACCGCCGCCGTGACCGCCGCCGCCTGGCTGTTCCTGGGGTCCAGCGGCATCGCCGCCGAGAAGGCGGTCAAGCTGCCGCCGCCCACCCAGGACGTCCCGGCCGCGGCCACGACCGAAACGGCGGTGTTCGCCGGCGGTTGCTTCTGGGGGGTGCAGGCCGTGTTCCAGCACACGCAGGGTGTGCTGAACGCGGTCTCGGGCTATGCGGGTGGGGACAAGTCCACCGCCCGCTACGAGCTGGTGACGACCGGCCGCACCGGCCACGCCGAATCGGTGCAGGTCACCTACGACCCGAAGAAGGTGTCTTACGGGACGCTGCTGCAGATCTTCTTCTCGGTGGCGCACGACCCCACGACACTCGACCGGCAGGGCCCCGACGTCGGGACGCACTACCGCTCCGCGATCTTCTACCGCAACCCGCAGCAGAAGCAGGTCGCCGAGAGCTACATCGCCCAGCTGGACGCTGCAAAGCTGTTTCCGGCGCCCATCGTGACCAAGGTGAACGCTCTGGCGACATTCCATCCCGCCGAGGCTTACCACCAGGATTACGCGACGCTGCACCCGAACCAGCCCTACATCGTGACCTACGACAAGCCGAAGATCGTGAACCTGAAGATGGTGATGCCGCAGGTGTACAGAGACAAACCCGTGCTGGTGTCTGCGCAGGCCAAGTAGAAGCGAGCGATGAAAGAAGGGCCTCACTCGAGGCCCTTTTTTCGTCCTGAGTCCGCTTCAGGAATACCGCCGGTTGTCCGGGTACCGGTCGCGCGCGTTCGCGATGCCGTCGCCATCCCGGTCACGGTCATGGCGGTTCCGGATGCCGTCGCGGTCCAGGTCGCCGTTGGGTCCGTTGCGCTGGACCCGGGCGATGTTGGGCACGTTCGGGTTGGGATCCTGCGCATTGCGGATGCCATCACCGTCGCGGTCGCGGTCCTGGCTGTTGCGGATGCCGTCGCGGTCCAGGTCATGATGCGGCGCGTACTGGGCCTGCGCCAGCGACCCCAGGGTCAGCAGGGAGCCGGCCACCAGGGCCGCGAAGAGGGGTTTGCGTTGCATGGGATGCTCCTGTGAGTTGGATTGGCATCCACGATGCAACACAGGCGCACGGCCGGGCATCGGCGCGCGGCTGTCAAGATGGTCGGCGCGGTCCTGCTCCGAAAGTTTGACGCTCAGAGCGCCCGGCCCAGCCGCCCCACCCCTTCCTCGATCTTCTCCACATTGGCCGTCGCGAAACTCAGGCGCAAGGTCGAAGGGTCCGGGTTGGCGGCATAGAACGGCGTGCCCGGGACGAAAGCCACACCTTGCTCGATGGCGCGCTTCGCGAACTCCGCAGCGTCCTGGATGCCGCCGCCGGCACCGGTGAGCCGCGCCCAGAAGAACAGACCGCCTTGCGGCTGCGTGAACTCGATCGCGCCGCCCAGGTGCTTCTTCAGCGCCTCGCCCATCGCATGAGCGCGCGCGCCATAGGCCTTGCGCACGATCTTCAGGGTCTCGGGCATGCGGCCGCTCTTCAGGTATCGCGCGGCGGTGGCCTGCGCGAAAGTGCTCGTGTGCGCATCGCTGAATTGCTTGCACATGGTCGCCTTGGCCAGCAGTTCAGGCTGCGCGATCAGCCAGCCCACCCGCAGCCCAGGCGACAGCACCTTGCTCATGCTGCCGCAGTGGGCGATCCACTCGCGCGCGGCGGGCATCTCCTTCGTCAGCGCCAGGATGCTGGGCGGCGGCGGCGCGCCGAAATACAGGTCGCCGTACGGGTCGTCTTCCACCACCAGCGTCTGGTACTTGACGGCCAGCTCCAGGATCTGCCGGCGCCGCTCCAGGCTCAGCAACGCGCCGCTCGGGTTGCCGAAGGTGGGGATGAGGTACACGAACTTCGGCTTGTGCTGCACGATCAGCTGCTCGAGCTGGTTCACCTGCACGCCGTCCGCGTCGATGGGCGCGCTGATCAGCTCGGCGCCATAGAGGCGAAAGCACTGGATGGTGGCCAGGAAGGTCGGGCCCTCGACGATGACCTTGTCGCCCGGACTGATCATGGTCTTGCCCAGCAGGTCCAGGGCCTGCTGGCTGCCGGTGGTGACGATCAGGTGGTTCGATTCGACACCCGCCACGCCCTTGGCCTGCATGAAGTCGGCGAGCTGCGTGCGCAGCGGCTCGTAACCTTCGGTGGCGCCGTACTGCAGCGCGCCACCGGATTCGTGCGTCAAAGCCTCGTCGGCGGCCTGCTTGAGGCCATCGATGTCGAACATCGCGCTGTCCGGGAAGCCGCCGGCAAAGCTGATGATGCCGGGCTTGCCGAGCAGCTTGAACAGCTCGCGGATGGCCGAGGTTTCGACGTTGTCGAGGCGGGAAGCGAATTGGAGGGGCATGGCGGCGATTCTAGGCCGCCGCCCGCCGGGCTACTGCTGCGCGGCCATGTCGAATTTCATCCCACTGGTGCGCCATTCCGGGAAGCCGCCGCGGAACCAGTGCACCCGCCGGTAGCCCGCCTTCAGGGCGGCCTGCGATGCCTTGAAGCTCTTCCAGCATTCGGGGCCGTTGCAGGCGAAGATCAGTTCCGCGTCGCGGTTGGCGCCCAGTTTGGCCAGGTCGAACTGGTCCAGGGCGGCATCGAAGTCGGCCTCCTTGGCGCTCTTCTCCCCATAGGGCACCAGCTTCGCGCCGGAGACGTGGCCCGCCTTGAACTCGGTGTCGGTGCGCGTGTCGACATAGATCGCGCCGGCCTGCAGCAACTGCACGACTGCCTTGGCATCGACCACGTTGGCACCGGGCAGCGCGCGCGGCGTGAAGTAGCCCAGCGTGGAGACGTACTTGAAGTCGGCCGCGGCATGCGAAATCGCCTTGGCGTTCTCCGTGCGCAGCAGGCCGGTGGAATGCAGGGTCTCGGTGAGCGCCGCGTTCAGCTGGTCGGCGCTCACCCGGGCGTTGTCGCGCACGGCCACGCTGAGGCCGGGCACGGGCTTGGACTCCATCACGATCTTGACCTGCTCGCCGGCCGCCACCCACCGGTCGAAGACCGCTTTCTCCACCGCCACGACGTCGCAACGGCGGATCTGCAGGCAAGGCAGCAGCGCGTCCTGGTAGCGCGTGTCGTACAGAGGACCGAAGTGGCGCTTGATCGTCGTGTTGGATGCGTTCACCTCGCCGCGCAGCAGGTAGGTCACCACGCTGTCCTGCAGCGGGAGGCCCAAGCGCTTGCCGGCAGCCTGCTGCAGGTTGTTGATGCCGCTGTCCTTGGGCGCCACCAGCACCGCCTGGACCGGCTTGCTGAGGCCCAGCACCGGCACGTAGCCGTAGCGTACGGCGCTGCCGATCACATGCGCGGGCGCGACGAAGATGTCGTGAATGCGCGAACGCGTCGCGGCCAGGTCCGCGGTGGCGTCGGCCGACAGCGCCACATTGGCGTGCTTGATGTCCTCCTTGCGCAGCGCCTGTTCGAGCGCGCCCTTCCAGGCGCCGTACAGGGCGACGCGCGACACCTCACCGCTGTCGCCAGGATTGACCAGCACGCGCACCGGGCCTGTGGACGCGGCGGCAGGCTGCTGCTGGGCCAGTGCGGGGGCACACAGGATCAAGGCTGCAAGGGGTACCCCTGACAGGATCGACGACTGCGACTTCATCACCTTCTCCCAGGCGCTACGGATGAGACGCAGCGTAGGAAGGATGGGGTGTAACCGCCTCCTGGAAATGGACGAGCGGCCGCCAGGCGGTACTCAACGGGAGACTGCGTTTCGAGTTGTCACATGCCCGCGTTGTTTGTTGCCACGGACGCAAGCTTGTCACGCTCAACGCCGCGGTTTGTCCTTGCTGTCCTGGTCGGCGTAGCGCAGGCCAGGCGCATGGCCCGCATCATCGGGGTCCGGCCGATTCTGCGGGCGCTGCTCGCCGCCGAAAGCGAAAGCGCGCTCGTTTTGCTCCGCGCGAATCATCGGCCGCTCGTCGCCCGGTGCGTCGCGGCGCCCAGCATGGTCCGCGAGAACCGCACGGACCGCGACGATGTCGCGCAGGGGGCGCAGGAGCGGGCGATGGACGGTCCTGGGGCCTTGCCCGCCCATGGCCGCGAGCAGGGCCGAGGCCCGCCCGGCCTGCTCCTCGTCGAGGGCGTCGAGCACAAGCACGTGCTGCCCGCCCTGGACGGCGCCGGTGTACCGGTCCGCGACGGCAGCAGACTGCTCCTGGCCCAGCAGGCTGACGAAGAAGGCCCCGAAATTCGCCAGCGCCGAACTGGCATGCAGGCCCTTGTGTTCGATGTGGATGTCGCCCCGACGGACGCCGAGTTCGACCAGCCGGTCGACCGACTGCCGGGCTTGGGCCGCGTCGTCGAAGGCGCAGATGACGGTGTGCATGTTGGAGATCTCCGTGCGTGGATTGGGGTGCTTGCTACCAACATGGGGACGCGTCCGGCCGTTCGCTGTCGTCCCTGCGGGACGGTGCCGGTAGGCGAGGGACTACCCCTGGAACAGCTTGTGGTACACCATCGCCCCACTGCGCTCCGCCACGTGGTCATAGAGCCGGCGCGCGGTCACGTTGGCTTCGCGCGTGTGCCAGTAGACGCGCGGGCAGCCGATGCCCTTGGCACGTTCGCACACGGCGTCGATCAGCGCCGCGCCCACGCCTTGCCCGCGCGCTTCGGGCACCGTGAACAGGTCCTGCAGGTAGCACGCGGGGCCGATGGTGATGGTGCTGCGGTGGTACAGGTAGTGCGTCAGCCCGAGGATGCGGCCATCCGCTTCGGCCACCAGCGCGTGCATGTGCTCGTAGGGATCGAGGAAGCGCTGCCATGTCGCCTGGATCACTTCGGGCGCCAATGCTGTCGGCCCTTCGCGCCCGTAGAAGGCGTTGTAGCCCTCCCAGAGGGGCAGCCAGGCGTCGTAGTCCGAGGGGGTGACGGGGCGGATGACGAGGGGCGCTTTCTTCATCCCCCGTTTGTAGCAAACGGCGGTGCACAATGCGCCGCACCACCCGACCACGTGAGGAGACCCTGCCCATGATCGAGAAGCACCTCGACATCCCCACCGCCGACGGCGCCATGAACACCTTCGTGGTCTACCCGGAAGAGAAAGGCCCGTTCCCGGTCGTCCTGTTCTACATGGATGCGCCGGGCAAGCGCGAGGAACTGCATGACATGGCCCGGCGCCTGGCTTCGGTGGGCTACTACGTGGTGCTGCCGAACCTCTACTACCGCCGCTCGCGCGACTTCTGGCTGACGGAACGCACCGAAGCCAAGATGGCGGTGATGTTCGAGCACATGCAGGCGCTGACGAACGCAATGACGGTGCGCGACACGCAGGCCATGCTGGACTTCGCGGACGCGCAACCCGAGGCCGATGCGCAAAGGGTGG
The DNA here is from genome assembly GCF_007833165.1 of Caenimonas sedimenti. Taxonomy (GTDB): domain Bacteria; phylum Pseudomonadota; class Gammaproteobacteria; order Burkholderiales; family Burkholderiaceae_C; genus Ramlibacter; species Ramlibacter sedimenti. The sequence goes on from NZ_VOBQ01000006.1 coordinate 171,574, forward strand.
GCTGCGTCGGCTACTGCATGAGCGGACCCTTCGTGATGCACGCCGCGGCGAATTTTCCCGATCGCATCAAGTCCATCGCGGCCATCCACCCCGCCCAGATGGTCACGGACCAGGACGACTCGCCGCACCTGCTGGGCGCGCGTGTGAAGTGCGAAAGCTACTTCGGCTGCGCCGAGACCGACAAGTGGGCACCGCCCGAAACGGTCGCCACGCTGAAGGCCGCACTCGAAGCCGGCGGCACGCCGCACCGGATCGAGTGGTACCCCAATTCGGAGCATGGCTTCGTCTTCCCGCTGCGCACCGGCATCTACCACCAGCCGTCGGCGGAGCGGCATTGGGAGCGCGTGTTCGACCTCTTCCGCCGGACGCTGACGCCTTCGGCTTGACTGGAGTGCTGGTCTAGAGTGATACTCTAGACCATGGATCCCACGTCCACCCGCGAGCGGCTGCTCGCCGCCGCCACGCAGGTGTTCCTGCGGCAAGGCTTCGCCGCCACGTCCATGGACATGGTGCGGCAGGAAGCCGGCGTCAGCAACGGCAGCCTGTACCACCACTTCCCCACCAAGGCCCGGCTGGCGGACGCGCTCTACGCGCACACGTTGCGCGACTTCCATGCCGCGCTCCTGGTCCCCGTGGCCGGGCGCGCGTCCGCCCAGACCGGGGTGAAGGGGATGATCCGGGTGCACATCGACTGGGTCCTGCAGAACCCGGACCGGGCGCGCCTGCTTCAGGAACTCAAGCGGGCGGGCGACCTGGCTGCCGGGACCGGTGAATGGGCGCAGGCCAACGAGGCCGGCTTCGGCGCGCTGCGCGAATGGGTCGAGGCCAAGGTGGCGGCCGGCGAGATGCGGCCCCTGCCCTTCCCCGTGTGGATGGCCGTGGTGTTCGCGCCCGCGCTGTCGCTCACCAGCTTCTGGGTCACCCAGCCTGCCGTCCCGCCCAAGGTGCGGGCCGCACTGGAGCACGCGGCCTGGATGGCGGTCGCCCCCTGAAATCGACGAAGGAGAAACAGGAATGAAAGTGGTGAACATCCACCAGCGCCTGCTGCACGCGGCACCCGAGCGTGTGGGCGCGCTCATCGACACCCTGGCGTCCCCGCAGGACGCACTGTGGCCACGCCAGGCCTGGCCGCGCATGCGCTTCGACCGTCCGCTGGGCGCGGGCGCCGAGGGCGGGCACGGTCCGATCCGCTACCGCGTCGAAGCGTACACGCCGGGTGAGGGCATCCGCTTCCGGTTCACGGGACCGCGCGGATTCGACGGGTGGCACGCGCTGGAGGTGCTGGAAGCGACGTCGGCGCATTGCGTGCTGGAGCATCGCGTGGAGATGTCCACTTCCGGATGGGCGGCATGGACCTGGCCTTTGCTCTACGGCCCGCTGCACGACGCCCTGATCGAGGACGGGCTGACGCAGGCCGAGATGTCGCTGGGGCTCGCGCCGCATCCCCGCCCCTGGTCCGCGCGGGTCCGGTTCCTGCGGTGGCTGGTCACGCCGGGCGTGACGGCGACCCGGGCAACGGAAGGCAAGCCCCATGCAGGCTGACCTGCTCGCCTACGGCCGCCAGGTGCTGGCCCGCCAGCCCTTCAACGGCGTGGTCGGGGCCACCCTCGAAGTGTTCGAAGCCGGGACCGCGGAACTGTCGCTGCCGCTCGCCGCGCATCTGCTGCAGCAGGATGGCTTCGTGCATGGCGGCGTACTTTCGTACCTGGCCGACAACGCGCTGACCTACGCGGGCGGCTCGGTCCTCGGGAAGGTGCTCACCTCCGAGTTCAAGATCAACTACCTGCGGCCGGCGCGTGACGCCGACCGGCTGGTGGCGGTCGCGACGGTCGTGGGCAGCGGCAGGACCCAGGCCGTGTGCCGCTGCGACATCTTCCTGGAGCGCGCCGGCGAGCGGAAACTGTGCGCCGCGGCGCAGGGGACGATCCGCAAGGCGGAGTAAATTCATGCGCGGAGAACGTTGTCATGAGATTACACTATTCGTCGCATGTCCACGCCGTCCGTCCCGCCCGCTCCGCACGTCCTGGTCGCCGATGCGCCCGAGGCGGTCGATGTCTTCCGTCGCGCCCTGACGGCGCCTTTCGAACTCGTCCCCGTCGAGAACCTGGACGCCGCGAAAGCCGCCCTGCAAGCCGGGCCTGCCCTGGTGGTTTGCGGCTGCCACTTCGATGAAGGCCACATGTACGACCTGCTGCGTCACATGAAGGCTGCGCCGGCCCTCGCGGGCACGCCGTTCATGGCCATCCGGTCCCTCGAAGGCGAGCTCGACGACGCGCTGTACGAAAGCGTCAAGATCGCCGTGCGCGCGCTGGGCGGCAATGCCTTCGTCGATCTGTTGCGGTGGCAGCGCAAATACGGGCCGGCCGGGGCTGGCCACCGGCTCACGCAGCTGGTGGCGTCGCTCGCGGCCTTGCCACACGGGGATTCGGCGAATCCCATGCACTCGCGAACCTAGGCCGCGGCCGTGCTGTAAGAAGCACGTATTGCAAGCTCAACAACCTGTTACCCGAGGATCGGCGCCGCCGTGACCAACGTCACAGCCGCGGCCGGAAGCGGCGGCTACCCTCGCGCAAAGACAGCGCCATGCCCACCACGCAGCGCACTCCACCGGCGGCCGCCAGCGGCGAGCAGGACATCGAACGCATCATCTGCGCGAGCGTGCTCACCCGCCCGCAAGCGCCCTACGCGGAGATGGAGCGGATCCGGGAAACGTCCATGCGCCACAACCAGCGCTTCGGCATCCATGCGGCGCTCCTCTGCCAGAGCGGCTGGTATGTCCACTGGATGGAAGGGCCCGGTCCCGCGCTGCGCGCGATGCGCGAGCGGGTGGCGGGCGACAATCGGCATCACACGCAACTGCTCGTGCATCACAGCCGCGGCCCGCGGTATCTGCTGACACGCTGGTCGATGATGCTGAATCCATCGGACGAGCCGCCGGCGGAGTTCGGCAAGCGTGTGTCGTCCCTGCATGAAAGCCTGCAGCGCGGCATCCAGTATCCACCCACCTCCGTGATCCGGCGGCTGGTGGCGCCGTTGCGCGTGGGCCTGGCGAACGAAACCGAGACCGACCCGGAGGCCTTCCATCGCGTCGGCGTGTGTTCCGCGGACGACGGGCGCGGCTTCGACCTGGTGCGCTGGCTGGCCCGCAAGCACCGCACGGCCAGCCAGGCGCGGCGCGTGGCGGGCGAAGACGATCTGGACAGCGGCACCGACTACGTGGACTTCCGGCAGGACGGCCATCCCTGCCGCGTGATCGCCGTGTCGCGCACGGGCTTGCGCCATGGGCTGCGCCGCGCCTTCCTGCCCGACTGGGGCCACCTGGTGCTGCTGTTCGGCGACGACGCCAAGCGCAACACGCAGCTGATGCAACGCGTCGTCGAAGCGTGCGCGAGCCTGCCCGCGCATCCCGAGCTGCTCGGTGCCGCGTCCGATGAGGGCGTGCACGCCCGCATGGCGGTCGCGGCGCGTGTCGCTGGCCTGCGTTACCGCCAGCTGGGACTGATGCGCGCGGAGGAATGCGACGAAGCCTGGCATGCGGTGGGGGAACGCCTGGCGCTTCTCGGGCCTCCGCGCAGCTCGCAATGGGACCTGACGCACCCGGCCTGGATTGCCTAGCGGTTGGCGCCACCCGCGGGTGGCCCCTATACTCCGACAATGAACGAACTAGTACAAACTAGGACACGCTCGGCGGCACCCCGCAAGCGGGCCGGAATGGAGCCCAGCCGCACCAACGATCCGGAACGCACCAAGGCGAACATCATGGAGATCGCCGCCGCCGAATTCGGCGAGAAGGGGCTGGCGGGCGCGCGCATCGACGAGATCGCCGCCGCGACCAAGACCTCGAAGCGGATGATCTACTACTACTTCGGCAGCAAGGAAGGCCTGTACCTGGCCGTGCTGGAGGAGTCGTACCGCCGCGTGCGCGACATCGAGAGCGAACTGCACCTGCAGGACCTCGAGCCCGAGCAGGCCCTGCGCCGCCTCGTCGCCTTCACGTTCGACCACCATCTTGCCAATGAGAACTACATCCGGCTGGTGATGTCGGAGAACATCAACCGCGGCCAGTTCCTGGCCCAGAGCCAGCGCATCCAGGACCTGAACGTGCCGGCCATCGCGGCCATCCGGCACCTCTACGACCGCGGTGTCGCCAGCGGTGCGTTCCGTGCCGGGCTCGACCCGGTGGACATCCACCAGTCGATCTCCGCATTGAGCTTTTTCAACGTCTCGAACCGGCACACCTTCGGCCTGATCTTCAAGCTGGATACGCGGTCCACGGCCTATGTCGCGCAGCGGCGCGACAGCGTGATCGACATGTTGGTGCGGTTCCTCCGCGCACCCTGACGCTCCGCCTTCCGTACGGGTTTTCCCGGACAGATAAAACTAACCAGTCCGTACAAAATGCATCCCAGGAGACCACCTGGATGCTGCAGAAGTTCATCGACCTCACCTGCCGCGGCTTGTCCGTGCTGATGGTGGTGTGCCTGGCGCTGATGGTCGTCATGGTGTTCGGCAACGTGGTCCTGCGCTACGGCTTCAACACCGGCATCACGATGTCCGAGGAGCTCTCGCGCTGGCTCTTCGTGTGGATGACGTTCCTCGGCTCGCTGGTCGCCCTGCGCAATCACGCGCACCTGGGCACCGACACGCTGGTGTCCCGCCTGCCGCCCATGGGCAAGAAGATCTGTCTGGGTGTCACGCACGTGCTCATGATCTACATCTGCTGGCTGATGCTGAAGGGGTCGTGGCAGCAGACCGGCATCAACTGGGGCTCCACCAGCGCGGTGATGGAAGTGTCGATGGGCTACTTCTACGCCAGCGGCGTCTTCTTCGCCGTGCTCGCAGCCATCTTCATCTTCAATGACTTCCTCAAGCTGGTGACCGGCCGGCTGTCGGACGCGGAGCTCGTCGCCGTCGTCGAATCGGAAGACCACGCGCCCGCCGAGGCCCAAGGAAAGCATCCGTGACCATCGTCATCTTCCTGGGCGCGCTGCTCGGCGCCATGGCGCTGGGCGTGCCCATCGCCTTCTCGCTGCTGCTTTGCGGCGCCGCGCTGATGTGGCGCCTCAACATGTTCGATGCCCAGATCCTGGCGCAGAACGTGATCGAAGGCGCCAACAGCTTCCCGCTGCTGGCCGTGCCCTTCTTCATGCTGGCCGGCGAGATCATGAACGCGGGCGGCCTCTCGAGGCGGATCGTGAGTTTCGCGATGACGCTGGTCGGGCACGTCAAGGGCGGCCTGGGCTACGTCGGGATCATGGCGGCGGTGATCATGGCGGCCCTGTCCGGTTCCGCGGTGGCCGATGCCGCCGCCCTGTCGGCGCTGCTGCTGCCGATGATGAACCGCGCGGGCTACGACACAGCCCGCTCCGCCGGCCTGCTGGCGTCCGCCAGCATCATCGCGCCCATCATCCCGCCCAGCATCGGCTTCGTGATCTTCGGCGTCACTGCCAACGTTTCCATCTCCAAGCTGTTCATGGCAGGGATCGCGCCCGGGCTCATGCTGGGCGCCGCGCTGTGGTTCACGTGGTGGGTCCTCGTGCGCAAGGAGAAGATCCAGCCCGCCCCGCGCGCGAGCCGCGCCGAGGTGCTGTCGTCGATGAAGGACGCGACCTTCGCGCTGGTGCTCCCGGTCATCGTGGTGGTCGGCCTGAAGTTCGGCGTGTTCACCCCCACCGAGGCCGCCGTGGTCGCCGCCGTCTACGCGCTCTTCGTTTCCACGGTGGTCTATCGCGAACTGAAGCTCTCCCAGCTCTATGGCCTCTTCCTCGCTGCCGCGCAAACCACGGCCGTGATCATGCTGCTGGTGGCCGCCGCGATGGTGTCGGCCTGGATGATCACCGTGGCCAACCTGCCCGCCGAACTGGTGTCGCTGCTCAAGCCGCTGCTCGACCGGCCCATGCTCCTGATGATCGCCATGATGCTGATCACCATGATCGTGGGCACGGCGATGGACATGACGCCCACCATCCTGATCCTCACGCCGGTGTTCATGCCGATCGTGAAGGCTGCCGGCATCGACCCCGTCTACTTCGGCGTGCTGTTCATGATCAACAACGCGATCGGCCTCATCACCCCTCCGGTCGGAACCGTGCTCAGCACCGTGGCCGGCGTGGGCAAGGTGAGCATGGATGCGGTGACCCGGGGCGTGTGGCCCTTCATGGTCGCGCAGTTCGCGACGATGTTCCTGCTGGTGGCCTTCCCGGCCCTGGTGATGGTGCCCGCGCGCTGGTTCTACGGCTGATTCGAGATCCCAACCCCTGACTGACCTGGAGACAACCATGAAGCGACTCTTCCTCAAGACCCTGGTGGCCGCGGTCGCCCTCGCCGCGTTCGGCGTGGCGCAGGCGCAGACCAAGACCATCAAGTTCGCCAACCAGAACGCGAAGGGCCACCCCATCGTGATGGGCATGGAGAAGTTCGGCGAGATCGTCGAGGCGAAGTCGGGCGGCAAGCTCAAGGTCAACGTGTTCCCCGGCGGCGCGCTGGGCAGCGACCAGGCCAACGTATCGGCGCTGCAGGGCGGCACGCTCGAGATGGCGTCGATGAACTCGGGCATCTTCGCCAGCCTGGTGAAGGATTTCGAGGTGTACGACTTCCCCTTCCTGTTCGGCAACCCGAAGGAGGCGGACGCGGTGGTCGACGGCCCGTTCGGCAAGTCGCTGCACGCCAAGCTGGAAGACAAAGGCGTCGTCGGCCTGGCCTACTACGAGCTGGGCTTCCGCCAGATGACCAACAGCAAGCGCGCCATCGCGAAGGTCGAAGACATCGCCGGCCTCAAGCTGCGCGTGATCCCGAACCCGATCAACGTCGACTGGGTGAAGGCACTGGACGCCAACCCGACGCCCCTGCCCTTCCCCGAGCTGTATGCCGCGCTGGAACAGAAGGCGGTGGACGGCCAGGAGAACCCCTTTGCCACGATCCGGGGCGCCAAGCTGTATGAAGTGCAGAAGTTCATGACGCTCACCAACCACCAGTACAACCCGCAGTCGGTGGTGATCAGCAAGAAGTTCTGGGACACGCTCTCGGCCGACGAGAAGAAGATCGTGCAGGACGCGGCGCTGGAATCCGCGAAGTACCAGCGCGAGCAGTCGCGTTCGGCCGCTGCCGGCATCCTGGAAGAGCTGAAGAAGAACGGCATGCAGGTGACCGAACTGGCCCCCGCCGAAGTCGCCAAGCTGCGCGAGAAGATGAAGCCGGTGATCGCCAAGCATTCCGCCAGCGTGGGCGAAGCGACGGTGAAGGCCGTGATGGCCGAACTCGACAAGGCACGCAAGTAAAGGGCGATGCGTCGATGAAGATCCTCGTGCTGAACGGCCCCAACCTCAACCTGCTGGGCACGCGCGAGCCGGGCCAGTACGGCACGGCCACGTTGGCGGACGTCGAGGCGTCCTGCCGCGAGGCCGGCGCCCGGCTGGGGCACGAGGTCGAATGTTTCCAGAGCAACTGGGAAGGCGCGCTCATCGACAAGATCCACGAATACGGGCGCCTGCACCGTGAGGGCGAGGCGCTCGGCTGCGTGTTCAACCCGGGTGCCTTCACCCACACCTCGGTCGCCCTGCACGACGCCATCAAAGGCGTCGCGGGGTTGCCCGTGGTCGAGTGCCACATCTCCAACGTGCACGCCCGCGAGGCGTTCCGCCACCATTCCTTCGTCTCGCCGGCCGCCGCGGGCATCGTCATCGGCTTCGGCGTCCACGGCTACGTGATCGCGCTCGAGGGCCTGGTGCGCGCGCATGGCAAGGCCGCCGTCAGCGCATGAACACCCGCGTCCCGCTCGCTCCCATGCAGATCAACGGCCACACCGAGCTGATCGCCCACCTCGGCCATCCCACGCACGCCTTCAAGGCGCCGATGATCTACAACCCCTATTTCGCGTCGATCGGCGTGAACGCGGTGGTGGTGCCCATGGGCTGCCGGCCGGAGAGCTACCCGCTGGTGCTGCGCGGCCTCTTCACGCTCGACAACATCCGCGGCGCGCTGGTCACCATGCCGCACAAGGTGAGCACGGTGGGCCTGCTCGATGTGGCGACGCCGACGGTGCAGGTGGCCGGCGCCTGCAACGCGGTCAAGCGCGACGCCGAGGGGAGGCTGGTGGGCGACATGTTCGACGGCGAAGGCTTCGTGCGCGGGCTGCGCCGCAAGGGCCTGGCACTGGCGGGCGCGCGCGCGCTGGTGGTCGGTTGCGGCGGCGTGGGCTGCGCCATCGCCGCATCGCTGGCCGCCGCGGGCGTTGGTGCGCTGGCACTGTTCGACACGCAGGCGCAATCCGCCGACGACCTGGCCGGACGCCTGCGCACCCATTACCCCGCCATCACCGTCACCACGGGCGTCAAGGACCCGGACGGCTTCGACCTCGTCGTCAACGCCACGCCGCTCGGCATGAACCCGGGCGACCCGCTACCGGTGGATGTGGCGCGGCTCGCGCCCGGCACCTTCGTCGGCGAGGTGGTCATGAAGACGGAGATGACGGCCTTTCTCGTCGCCGCGCAGGCGCGCGGCTGCCGGGTGCAGATCGGCACGGACATGCTGTTCGAGCAGATCCCGGCCTACCTTGAATTCTTCGGATTTCCGACCACGACCCCCGAGGAATTGCGCGCCGTCGCGCGCCTGGAATACTGACATGAGCGACCTCCTCCTGCACCCCGAGCACGCACGCGAGCCGCTGCAGGCGGCTTTCAGCGACGAAGCCAACCCGATCGGCCTCGACGGCATCGAATTCGTCGAGTACGCCACGGCGAAACCCCAGGCGCTCGGGCAGGTGCTCGAGATGATGGGCTTCCGCCCCGTCGCGCGCCACCGCTCGCGCGAGGTGCTGCTGTACCGCCAGGGCGCACTCAACATCATCGTGAACGCCCACCAGCCCGAAGGCCTGGCCACGGACGTGCCCGCCATCAGTGCGATCGCCGTGCGTGTGCGCGATGCACGGGCAGCGTACGGTTATGTCGTCGACCGCGGCGCCTGGGAAGTGCCTACGCATCCCGAAGCCATGGAGCTGAACATCCCGGCGATCCATGGCGTGGGCGGCACCCGCATCTACTTCGTCGACCGCTACCGCGAATTCTCGATCTACGACGTCGACTTCGTGGCCATCCCGGCGGTGGACCAGCATCCGCCGGCGGTGGCGGGCATCCATTTCTTCGGCATCGTGCAGTACATCGGGCCGGGCCGGCACTACGACTGGATCGAGTTCTACAGTGCCCTCTTCGGCTGCGAACTGATTCCCGATGAGCAGCGCTTCGGCATCATGCCGGCCGGCAAGCTGATGCGCGCCCCGGCGGTGGGCGGTCCCGCCAATCGCTTCATGCTGCAGCTGATCGAGGCCGAAGTCGACGATCCGGATGCCAGGGAGAGCCTGCACCGGATCGGGCTCGGCGTGCCCGACGTGCTCGAAGCGGTGAAGGCGCTGCGCGCCCTGGGCATGGAGTTCGTCGAGACGCAGGCCACGCACACCGAGCGGCGGGGGGCGCTCTCCAAGACCTACCTGGGCAACGTCGTTTTCGAGCTGGTGCACGACGAATGAACCGGCAGCGCAGCCTGGCCCAGGCCATCCGCGGCTTCGGCATGGACACCATCACGCTCGCCGGGCCCTTGAGCGCCAAGCTGGCGGCGATGCGCGAGGCCGGTTTCAGCCAGGTGATGCTGAAGGCCAACGACCTGGTGGGCCACCCCGGCGGCTGGAAAGAGGCCGTGCGCGAAGTGCGCGACAGTGGGCTGCGGGGCACGGGCTTCCAGGTGCTGCGCGACTTCGAGGGGCTCTCCGGCCACCTCCACCAGTACAAGGTCGACATCGCCAAGACCATGCTCGAGATGTGCGCGGCGCTCGGCTGCGACGTGCTGCTGGCCTGCTCGTCGACCTCGAACCACGCCAGCCAGGACCTCGACCACATCGCGCGCGACCTGCGCAAGCTGGCGATGCTGGCGATCCCGCACGGCATCCGCATCGCCTACGAAGGCCTCTCCTGGGGCCGCACCATCAACGAGTTCACGACCGCGTGGGACGTCGTCTGCCGGGCCGACTGCCCCAACCTCGGCGTGGGACTGGACTCGTTCCACATCCTGGCGGCCGGCACGCCGCTCGACGCAATCGACGACCTCGATCCGTCGCGGATCTTCCTCGTGCAGCTGTCCGATTTCCTGTGGCAGGACACGCCGACTTTCGAGGAGCGCCGGGAGACCGCACGAACCTACCGGGTGTTTCCGGGGGAGGGCGTGCACACGGCGCAGCTCGTCGACATGGTCCTGAAGCTCGACGCCATCGGCTATGGCGGCGACTACAGCTTCGAAGTGTTCAACGACGACTTCGTGCAACTGCCGTTGCCCATGGTGGCCGAACGCGCGCGCAAGTCGGCGCTCTGGCTGGCCGAGGACGTGCTGCGGCTGTCGCAGCCGCTGCCGAACCAGTTGCGCCTGCGGCATTGACGCTTTCCCTCTTTCGCTCCTCCGGAGATCCCGATGAATCCTTTGCTTGAGTCGCACCGCTTCCGCTGCAAGCCGTTGCTGGCCGTGGCGGCCATCACCATGCTGCTCTCGGCTTGCGGCAGCCCGCCGCTCATGAGCTCGGGCAAGCCACTGGCCTGCGACGATGGCATCAAGTCGGCCTTCAAGCCCGACGCGCAGACCAGCGTGGTGGAAGTGCGTTCCATCGCCAAGGGCGCGGCGCTGACGGCGGTGGACTCGGCCCAGCCGGTTACCGCGGCGACCGACATGTGCCTGGTCAAGCTGCTGGTGGGTCCCGGCGTCACGGCCGAGAAGGTCAGGGGCGCCAGGTCGTATTCCGAAGGCATCGGCATCGAAGTCTGGCTGCCCGCGCACGCGGTGTGGAACGAGCGCATCCGCAACTACGGCGGCGGCGGCTGGGTGGGCGGTGGCCATCGCTTCGCCGGGCAGATCGGCAGCAAGGTGCCGGCGATCGTCAATGCCAACATGGGTTATGCCTCCGGCACCACGGACGGTGGGCAGCCGCATTACCAGGATGCTTCGTTCGCCTTTCTTTCCAGTGGGGCGCTGAACCTCGAAGGGTTCCGCGACATGTCGCACCGCGCGATGTATGAGCAGGCCGTGAAGACGCGCGCGCTGGTCGATGCCTACTACGGCCGCAAGCCGCGCCATGCCTACTACGACGGCCATTCCCAGGGTGGCCGCCAGGGCCTGAAGGTGGCGCAGGAGTGGCCCGAACTCTATGACGGCTACCTGATCGCGCAGCCCGCGGTCAGCGTCCCCAGCTTCAGCCTGGCCGGCCTGTATCCGCAAGTCGTGATGAAGTCGGAACTTGGCATCACCGCCATCGACAAACCCGCCGCCGCGGCCTTCGCTCGCAAGGTGGCCGCGGCCAACGCGCGCGCCGTGGCCAGCTGCGACAAGGAGAAGCTGGGCTTCCTGCTCGATCCGTTCAGTTGCGCCTACGACCCGCTGCGCGACGCCGGCGCCCTCTGCGCCGGCGCGGCGGGACAAGGCGTGACGGGCAGCAGCACCGACGCCGCAAACTGCCTGTCGGCCAAGGAAGCCGTGGCGCTCAACAAGATCTGGTACGGCCCGACCACCGATGGCAGCTACGACCCGGCGCAAGGCGCCGACTCGCGCAGCGCCAGGACCCTGGCATCCAAACAGCTCTGGTGGGGGCTCACGCGGGGCTCCAACCTGGGCGGCCAGATCACAGGCGCCAGCACCGACATGCTGGCATTGGCGATGGGCGACGTGAGCTACGCCGCCGACGCGTCGGCCACCTCGGCCATTCCGATCTCGAACGCATCCACCCCGGTGCGCAACCGTTGGCGCGAACTCACCTACGCCACTTACGCCCAGGTCTTCGCGCAGCGGCTGACGCAACCGTTCCTGATCGAATACCAGACGGCCCGGACGGACCTGTCCAGGCTGCGCAGCCAGGGCCGCAAGATGATCCTGTGGAACGGCCTCGCGGAAGACGTGATCCCGCCCGGCGGCGCCGTGCACTATTACGAGCGCGTCAAGGACGGCGTGGGCGGCGAGGCGCAGGTGCAGCAGTTCCTGCGCATGTACAACATCCCCGGCATGGCGCACAGCTCGCAGGGCCGCGCCTGGACGGTGAACGGCGCCAACAACACGGTGCCCATGCCGGCGCTGCCGGGCAACGCCAACCAGACGCCGACCCGCGAGCAGGACCCGCTCTTCAGCGCGCTGGTCGACTGGGTGGAGCGCGGCACCGCGCCGGGAACGCTGGTGATCGCCTCGCGCGACGGCAGCGTGCGGTACCCGATCTGCGTCTACCCGCAGAAGGCCGTCTGGAACGGCACGGGCTCCGCGAAGGAGCCCGTGAATTACGCCTGCCGTTAGGGCAGGCGCTCCCGCATCACCGCGTCAGGGGCAGGCGCCGCCCGGCGTCGAGGCGATCAGGCCGCGCAGCGCGGTCGTCGTGGCGGAGTCCACGCCGGCCGTCGGGGGCCGGGTGAACGTGCAGCCGAAGGTCGGTGCGGCCACGACCGTGGGGTTGAGGATGTCGTCGCCCGCGGGCTTGGCTCCGCCCTTCTCCCACTGGACCATCGCGTCGAAGGCTTCGTTCTGCTCCGCGATCGTGAAGTCGCAATGGCTGATGCCGCGGATCGCGCGCGTCACGATGCGGTTGCCGTTGCCCTTGGACTCGGCGCGCTGGCGGAAGACCTGCATCATGTGGAAGGGCACGAACAGGTCGCCCAGCGTGTGGATAGCGACCACCGGGACGTTGAAGTCGCCGTTCGCCTGCGGGATCCAGCGCAGGCCATCGGCGCGCCGCGCGTTCGCCAGCGGATCGCGCACCGCCTTGGGAGCGTTGGCGTTGACCGCCGCGCTGGTCGCGGCATCCCCGTCGATGACGTACGTGTAGCGCGTGGTGTCGTTGCCCCACTTGTTGAGGATGCCGTTGACCGTGCCGTCGCCGCCGAAGGTGCCGTAGGAGGACGGGAACGAGCCGCCACGCGTCAGGCCCAGCATGAACAGCGGGCGCTCCCCGCCCGTCAGGTTCTTGACGATGGACGCGTACTTCAGCCCCAGCGGCGTCGGTGTCGGGACGGCAGTCGGCGTGGCGGTCGAGGGGAACGCCGTCCACAGGGCGCTGTTCACCTGGGCGGAGATCCCGGACCAGTTCGGCAGCGGGTTGTTCGGCAGCCCGACCAGGGTCTGCGCGCTGATCTGCATGGCCGTGAAGGTGTCGAACAGTTCCTTGTCGCCGGTCACGCCGCACATCGGCACGGCGCCGGCGTAGCGCACCCGGTTGTTGGCCTGGGCGGCTTCGGCGTCGATGGCCGCCGCGGCGATGTGGCCACCCATCGAGTGGCCCGTGATGAAGGTCTTGGTCGGCGCGGCCAGAGTGCGGCCATTCGCGGCGGCGATGTTGTTGAAGGCCAGCGCCAGCGCGTTGGTGTCTTCGACGCCGGCGCGCACGTCGTAGTAGTTCTTGCCGTAACTGGAAGCGGCCCACGCGTAGCCCTTCTCCAGCAGGTAGCGGCGGATGGACGGGTTGCCGGTGGTGAGCGCGGCGCCCGTGCCGCGATAGCCGTGGGCGTACATGACCAGCTCGCCGTTCCAGTTGGCCGGCACTTCGACCCGGTAGGCCGAGCCGTTGAGTTCACCCGCCCAGCGGCTGGTGGTCTCGTGCCCGGTCATCGCGGTGAAGCTGGGCTTGCCGTCGGCGGCAACGACAGCGTCGGCATAGACGGCGGTGCTGGTCAAAGGCGCGACGGTGAACGTGCGCGTGTCCTGCGCCCGCGTCTCGCCGGACAGGATGGGCTCGGAGTCGTCCGAGCCCCCGCAAGCGGCGAGGAACAGCACGGTGGCCAGCGCGGCGGCACGCATGGGAAATTGGGCAGTCATACTTTTTGTCTCCAGCAATGATTCAATGGCGGATGCCAAGGGCATTGTGGAAACGCGCGACACACCCGTGGGTCACCGAGGCGACAAATCGGCAGAGGGTTTTCCGCAACGCGCGCGACGAGGTCCGCGTGGCGGAACAAAAGCGCCGCGCGGCGCGCTCTCAGAAACCGGCGGCGAGCCCGTCGCGCCGCGAATCACTGGCGACGACGTAGCCCTCTTTCTTCGGGTCGCCCATGCGCCAGATGAACTGGCCGGCGCCGAAATCCTGGTAGCTGTCGTTGATGACCTCCATGCGGTGGCCGCGCCGCTGCAGCTCCTGCACCGTCGCGGTCGGCATCTGGTGCTCGACATTGATCTCCAGCCCGGCATTGAAGCGCCAGCGCGGCGCGTCGCAGGCCGCCTGCGGGCCCTGGTGGTAGTCGAGCATCCGCACCAGGGTCTGCATGTGGCCTTGCGGCTGCATGTTGCCGCCCATCACGCCAAACGACATCACGGGCTGACCATCTTTCGTGAGGAACGCGGGGATGATCGTGTGGAAGGGCCGCTTGCCGGGCGCGAGCTGGTTGGGGCCGGGCAGCAGGCTGAAGCCATGGCCACGGTTCTGCAGGCTGACGCCGAACTCCGGCTCGACGCAGCCCGAACCGAAGCCCATGTAGTTGCTCTGGATGAAGCTGATCATCATGCCGTTCTCGTCGGCCGCGGTCAGGTAGATGGTGCCGCCCTTCACCGGGTTGCCGGGTTCGAACGGCTGCGCGCGCTTCATGTCGATGCTCTTCGCGCGGCTGGCCAGGTAGGCGTCGTCCAGCATCTGTTCCGCCGTCACCTCCATGCTCGCGCGTTCGGCGACGAAGCGGTAGGTGTCGGCGAAGGCGAGCTTCATCGCCTCGATCTGCAGGTGCTGCGAGTCGGGTCCGTCGAGCTTGTGGCTGGCGAGATCGAACTGGCCGAGGATGCCCAGGGCCATCAACGCGGCGATGCCCTGCCCGTTGGGCGGGATCTCGTGCAGCGTGTAGCCCCGGTAGTTCTTCGCGATCGGCTTCACCCACTCCGGCTGGTAGGCGGCGAAGTCCTGCACCGTGTGCGAGCCGCCCTGCTCCTGGCTGAACCGCGCGATGGCCGCCGCGATCTCGCCACGGTAGAACGCCTCGCCCTTCGATGCGGCGATGGCGCGCAAGCCTTTCGCGGCCGCGTGGAACTGGAACATCTCGCCGACACGCGGCGCCCGGCCCCAGGGCAGGAACGCCTTCGCGAAGCCGGGCTGCCCGCCCAGTTCCTCGGTGGCCGCCTCCCATTTCTGCTGCACCACGACCGGCACGAGGTAGCCGCGCTCGGCGATCTCGATGGCCGGCTCCAGCAGGTCGGCGAAGGGCAGCTTGCCGAAGCGCTGCGACAAGGCCATCCAGGCGCCCACGGCACCAGGCACCGTCGCGGAGTCGATGCCGCGCTTGGGCGGCGTGGCGGCGTTGGTACCGTACTTCTCGCGGAAACTGGCGGCCGTCCAGCCGGCGGGGGCCGGGCCCGACGCGTTCAGGCCGTGCAATTCCTTGCCGTCCCACAGGATCGCGAAGGCGTCGCTGCCGAGGCCATTGCTCACAGGCTCGCAGATGGTCATGGCCGCCGCCGCGGCGATGGCGGCATCCACCGCATTCCCGCCCTTCCAGAGCATGCGCAGCCCGGCCTGCGCGGCCAGCGGGTGCGAGGTGGAGACCGCGTTGCGCGCGAAGACCGGGATGCGGGTGGTCGGATAGGGATTGTGGAAATCGAAGTCTTTCATGCCGCTCAATCCGCCTGGAGCTTGCGCTCGTTGATGATCTTCTTCCACTTGGCGCGGTCCGCGTCCGTCATGGCCGCGAACTGCTGCGGCGTGCCGCCGGCCGGCTCGATGCCCAGCCGGGCCAGCCGATCCTTCACGTCGGGATCCTGCAGGGCCTGGTTGACGGCGGTGTTGATGCGGCTCACCACGTCCGCCGGCAGGCCCTTCGGGCCATACATGCCGAACCAGGTGACGGTTTCGTAGCCGGGCACCGACTCGGAAATGGCGGGCAGCTCGGGCAGCAGCGGCGAGCGCTTGGCGCTGGTGATGCCCAGGGCCTTCAACCGGCCTTCCTTCACGTGCGGCAGGCCGCTGGGCAGGGAATCGAACAGCACGTCGATCTTGCCGCTGATCAGGTCGGGAATGGCCAGGGCCGTGCCGCGGTAGGGGATGTGGACCAGGAACAGCCCGGCCTGCGCCTTGAAGTACTCCGCGCCCAGGTGGACGATGGTGCCGTTGCCGCTGCTGGCGTAGTTGAGCTTGCCCGGGTTCTTGCGCGCGTACTCGACCCACTCCTTCACGTTCTTCACCGGCGCGCTGTTGGGCACCAGCATGATGCTGGGCGCGCTGCCTACGTGGGCGATGGGCGTGAAGTCGGCGACGGCGTCGTACGGCAGCTTGCTGGTGGCGAAGCTGGGTCCGATGCTGTGCGTGCTGGTGGTCGCCAGCAGCAGCGTGTAGCCATCGGCCGGCGCCTTGGCGACGATGTCGGAGCCGATGCTGCCGCCGGCGCCGGGCTTGTTGTCCACGACGACGCTGGTGGCCAACCGCTCGCCAAGTTTCTGCGACACGGCGCGGGCAAAGATGTCGGTCGCGCCGCCGGCCGGGAACGGCACGACCAGGCGAATGGGCTTGTTGGGGTAAGGCTGGGCGTGGGCCGGCGCGGCAACGGCGGCGGCCAGGGCCAGCATGAGGGAAGCGAGGATCTTCATCCCGAGATGATAGGAAGCGCCAAAGAAAAGCAAAAGCGAATCTTGCTTTAGCCAGACTAAAGCTCTGCTTTACGATGGAGGGATGAGCAGCATCCGCCTGATGCGAACCTTCCTCGCCGTCGCCGCCGAAGGCTCGTTCGCCGCCGCCGCGCCCCGCGTCGCACTCACGCAGGCGGCCGTCGGCCAGCAGATGCGCGCGCTGGAGAGCGAACTGCGGCGGCCGCTGTTCGAACGCCAGGGCAAGGCGGTGATGCTGAACGATGCCGGCGGTGCCCTGGTGCCGCAGGCGCGGCGCCTCGTCAGCCTGTACGAGCAGATGGTGGGCGCCGGCGAGCCGGAGGCCGGCGGCATGGCCGGCACGGTCCACCTCGGTGCCGTCGTCTCGGCCGTGCGCGGGCTGATCGAGGCCACGCTGACCCTGAAGGCGCGGCACGCCGCGCTGGACCTGCACGTGTCGGCCGCCAAGTCGATGGAGCTGGTCGAACGCGTGCTGGCGGGCGAACTCGATGCCGCCATCGCCGTGCGCGAACCCGGCGCGGCCAGCCCGGAACTGGGCTGGACGCCGCTCTATGGGGAGCCGCTGGTGCTGCTGGTCCCGCGCACCTTGCACGACTTGCCGGCCGCGAAGGTGCTGCAAAGCCAGCCCTTCATCCGCTTCGACCGCAGCCAGCACACCGGCCGCCTGATCGACAAGGCGCTGAAGCAGCTGCGCGCCCGGCCGCAGGAATTCCTCGAGCTCAACGCGCTGGAAAGCATCGCCGAACTGGTGCGCGCGGGGCTGGGCGTGAGCATCGTCCCGCAACTGCGTGAGGCGCGCTGGGCGGCGGACCCCAAGCTGCGGCTCATCGAACTGCCGCGCGCGGAGGAACGCCGCATCGCGCTGGTGCGCCGGCGCGACTCGGCCAAGGGCGCGGTCGTCGCCGCGCTCGCCCGCGAGTTGCAGGTGAAGCGCTGAATACACTCGCCGCATGAAGACCGCGGACATCGAGCCTTTTTTCGCCACCCTGCGCGCCGCCAATCCGCTGCCCACGACGGAGCTGGAGTTCACCACCGTCTTCGAGCTGCTGGCCGCCGTGCTGCTGTCGGCGCAGGCCACCGACGTCGGCGTCAACAAGGCGACGCGCAAGCTGTTTCCGGTCGCGAACACGCCGCAGGCCATCCTGGCGCTCGGCCAGGCGGGGCTGGAGGACTCCATCAAGACCATCGGCCTCTATCGCATGAAGGCCAAGCATCTCCACGAGACCTGCCGCATCCTGGTGGAGCGCCACGGCGGCGAGGTGCCGCGCGACCGGGAAGCGCTGGAGGCGCTGCCCGGCGTCGGCCGCAAGACGGCGAACGTCGTCCTCAACGTTGCCTTCGGCGCCGAGGCGATGGCCGTCGACACGCACATCTTTCGGGTGAGCAACCGGACTGGACTGGCTCCCGGCAAGAATCCGCTGGAAGTCGAGCACAAGCTGATGAAGCGCGTGCCCAAGGAGTACCTTGTCGATGCCCACCACTGGCTGATCCTGCACGGCCGCTACGTCTGCGTCGCCCGCACGCCCAAGTGCTGGCAGTGCGCGGTGATCCAGTACTGCGACTACCAGCCCAAGACCCCACCCCCCTAGTTGGGGTCAGAACCCGATTTCGGGGCGGCATTCGCGGCGACAATGCCGGGATCGCAGTGAGGCCGCCATGGACGACAAGGAACTGAAGGAGATGCTCGAGGTGCACACCCAGAGCATCCAGGGGCTGGTGGACAACCAGCTGATGCTGGCCGCCCAGGTGCAGGTGCTGCAGGCGGCGCTGGCCACGGTGCTGCTGCACCATGGCGACCGCGCCACCCTGCTGCGCAGCTTCAAGGGCTACATGAAGATCTCGAAAGAGGGCACGCCGCAGCTGTCGCGCCACATGGAGGCGCTGGAGGGCGGCATGCTCGCCCTGCTCGGGCAGGACACCGAACCGTAGGCTGGTGGTGCGCGCAAAGCCGCACCCCAGCGATCTTCACAAGCCCCGCCAGCCCCCGCCCAGCGCCTGGATCAGCGCGACGGTGGTCAGCTGATGGTCGATCTGCGCCTGCACCAGCGCGCGGCGCGCGTTCGCGGCGCTGACCTGCGCCGTCACCACCTCGGTGAAGCCGACCTGCCCCGCCTGGTAGCGGTTCAGCACCTGCTGCTCGACCAGGTCGGCGGCGCGGGCCGCCTGCTGGCGCAGCACCTGTTGCTGGCCCAGCACGCGCAGCGCGGCCAGCTGGTCTTCGACGTCCTGGAAAGCGGCCAGCACCGTCTGGCGATAGCGGGCCGCCGCCTCTTCCAGCGCCGCGCGTGAACCTTCGACCCGCGCGCGCGTCGCGCCCGCATCGAACAGCGTCTGCGCCAGCGACTGCCCCAGCGCCCACACCAGGCTCGAAGCGTTGAACAAATCGCCGATGCTGGCCGCGCTGGAGCCGATCGAGCCGCTGAGCCGGAAGCTGGGGTACAGGCCGGCGCGGGCGATGCCGATCTGCGCATTGGCCTGCGCGACCCGCCGTTCGGCCGTGGCGATGTCGGGCCGGCGCTGCAACAGCGTCGACGGTACCTCGGGCGGGATTGCGGGCACCCTGGCATTCCACCGGGCATCGGCGGCCAGGCTGAAATGGGCCGGTGCCTTGCCGACCAGCACGGCGATCGCGTGCTCGAAGACGGCACGCTGCCGCTCCAGCCCGAGCATCTCGGCCTGGGTGTTCGCGAGCTGGGTCTCCGCCTGCAGGACGTCGGTGCGGGCCACCACTCCGGCGTCATAGCGGTTGCGCGTGATCTGCAGCGTGCGCTGGTAGCCCGTGAGCGTTTCGGCCAGCAGGGCGCGCAGGACGTCGGTCTCGCGCAGGCCGAAATAGTTGACCGCCAGTTCGCCCTGGTTCGCCAGGCGCACCGCGGCCAGGTCGGCGAACGTCGCCTGTTCAGCCGCGCGCGCGCTGTCCACCCCGAGACCGAGCCGGCCGAAGACGTCCGGCTCCCAGCTCGCGCCGATGTTCACCTGGTAGCTGGTCCGCTCGGGCGTGTCGCCGCGGCCCCCGCTGCGGTTGCGGCTGGCATCCAGGCCGACCTGCGGGAACAGGGCAGCCCGCTGCTCGCGCGTCAGCGCCCGCGCCTGGCGGTAGGAGGCAACGGCTGCCGCCACGTTCTGGTTCGACACCTCCACCTGCGCCGCCAGGTCGTTCAGGACCGGGTCGTCGAACAGCTCCCACCAGGGACCGCGGTCCAGCGTATCGGCCGGCGCCGCGGCGATCCAGGCGCCCTGCCCTTCCTTGAAGGCGACCGGTGTTTCGAGGGCGGGGACTTCGTACCTGGGCGCGAGGTTGCCGCAGGCGGCGAGGCTGCAGGCCAGGGCGAGCAGGGTCACGTTGCAATAGAGGTCTGCGCGCAGTTTCATGACGTCTGTAGTTCGTTGTGCCGGCCCAGGTGCCGCTCAAGGGGGCTGCGCCGCCGCAGCTTGTCGAGCAACAGGTAAACCACGGGGGTGGTGAGCAGCGTGAGCACCTGGCTGGCGATCAACCCGCCCACGATGGTGATGCCCAGCGGCCGGCGCAGCTCCGCGCCCTCCCCGAAGCCGATCGCCAGCGGCAGCGCGCCCAGCGCGGCCGCCAGCGTGGTCATGAGGATGGGGCGGAAGCGCAGCAGGCAGGCCTCGCGCACCGCGTCGTACGGCGCCAGGCCGCGCGAGCGCTCGGCGTCGAGTGCGAAATCGATGATCAGGATGGCGTTCTT
Organism: Caenimonas sedimenti; assembly: GCF_007833165.1. Lineage (GTDB taxonomy): Bacteria > Pseudomonadota > Gammaproteobacteria > Burkholderiales > Burkholderiaceae_C > Ramlibacter > Ramlibacter sedimenti. The sequence continues at coordinate 191,865 of NZ_VOBQ01000006.1, forward strand.
CTTCACGATGCCGATCAGCAGGAACAGCCCGATCAGCGCCATGATGGAAAAGTCCATCCGGAAGAGCAGCAGGGCCAGCACGGCGCCGACGCCGGCCGACGGCAAGGTGGACAACACCGTGATCGGGTGGACCAGGCTCTCGTACAGCACGCCGAGCACGATGTAGATGACCACGATGGCCGCCAGGATCAGCATCGGCATCTGCTGCTGCGACTGCTGCGCCGCCGCGGCCGTGCCCTGGAAGCTGCCGCGCACGTTGATCGGCATGCCGATCGCGGCCTCGGCTGCCCGCACCGCCGCCTCGCCCTGCGCCATGTTGAAGCCTTCGGCCAGGTTGTACGAGACCGTGGTGGCGAGTTCGGCGTCCTGGTGTTCGATCGAGGTGGCGGTGGGCCGCTCGGCAAACCTCGCAATGGCCGACAGCGGCACCATCGGCCGCGCGGTGCCGCTGACGACCGCCCCGGTCGAAGCGTCGCGCAAACCAGGATTGGCCGAACGCGCCACGGTGGCGGTCGTCGTGCTGCCGGTGTCGCCGGTGGACGCCTGCGCGGTCGCCGGCCCGGTGTCGTTGGCGGGCACATACACGTCTTTCAGGTCCTCGGGCCCGCGGATGTAGCGCCGTGCCACCTGCATCACCACCCGGTACTGGTTCAGGTCGTCGTAGATGGTCGCCACCTGGCGCTGGCCGAAGGCGTTGTACAGCGCGTTGTCGACGTCGCGCGAGCTGATGCCGAGGCGCCTGGCGCTTTCGCGGTCGACCTCGACGAAGGTCTCCACGCCGTTCTCCTGCTGGTCGGTGTCGACGTCGACCAGCGCCTCCTGCCGCTTCATCGCCTCCGACAGCCGCACGGCCCAGAGCTTCAGGTCCTGCACGTTGTCCGACTTGAGCGTGTACTGGAAGGTGCTGTTGCTCTGCCGGCCGCCGACCCGCAGGTCCTGCACCGGGTTGAGGAAGACGCTCAGCCCCGTGATCTGCGCGAGCTGCGGGCGCAGGCGCGCGCTGACGGCTTCGGCGCGGGCTTCGCGATCCGGCTTCAGGTTGACGAACATGAAGCCGCCGCCGGCCCGGCTGCCACCCGTGAAAGCCACCACCGTGTCGACCGCCGGATCGGCGCGGATGATCTCCACCGCCTGGCGCAGCTTGGACTGCATCGCCTGGAACGAGATGCTCTGGTCGGCCCGCAGCCCGCCCTGCATCTGACCGGCGTCCTGCCGGGGAAAGTAGCCCTTGGGGATCTTGATGAACAGGAAGGCATTCAAACCGATGACGAGCGCCAGGATCAGCAGCACCAGCCACTGGGCCGAGAGCGCCCAGTCCAGGCTGTGCTCGTAGGCCCGCTGCGTCCAGCCGAATGCCTTCTCCAGGCCCCGCGCGATGCGGCCCAGCGGACGCTCGTGCGCGTCCGCCCGCAGCAGCCAGGCGCACATCATCGGCGTGGTGGTGAGGGAGATCACCAGCGAGATCAGCACCGCCGCCGACAGCGTCACCGCGAATTCGCGGAAGAGGCGCCCCTCCTGGCCGCCCATCAGGAGCAGCGGGATGAACACAGCCACCAGCGACAGGCTGATCGACAGCACGGTGAAGCCGACCTCCCGCGCGCCCAGCAGCGCGGCCTCGAAGCGGTTCATGCCGGCCTCGATGTGGCGGGCCGTGTTCTCCAGCACCACGATGGCGTCGTCCACCACGAAACCGGTGGCCACCGTCAGCGCCATCAGCGACAGGTTGTTGAGCGAGAAGCCCAGCACGTACATCACGCCGAACGTGCCCAGCAGAGAGACGACCGTTGCGGCCGCCGGGATGAAGGTGGCGCGCGCGCTGCGCAAGAACACGCTGACCACCAGCACCACCAGTGCGATGGCGATGAAGAGCGTGATCTCCACCTCGTGCAACGAGGCCCGGATGGAGTTCGTGCGGTCGGAAGTGACCTGCAGCTTGATGTCGTCGGGCAGCGCCTCCTGCAAGGACGGCAGCAGGTCGCGCACGCCATCCACCGTTTCGATCACGTTGGCGCCCGGCTGCAGCGTGACCGTGACGATCACGGCCGGCTGGCCATTGAACAGGCCCAGCGTGTTGATGTTCTCGACCCCGTCCTGGACTTCGGCCACGTCGGCCAGGCGGACCGCGGCGCCGTTGCGCCAGCCGACAACGAGGTTGCGGTAGTCGGCGGCCGACTTGCCGCCGTTGGCCATCCCGGTGGTGGTGTAGATCTGCAGGCGCTGGCCGTTCAGCTCGACGTCGCCTTTCGGCCGGTTGGCCGTGCCGGCCTGCAAGGCGGCGCGGATGTCTTCGGAGGAAATCCCGTAGTTGTTCAGCGCGAAGGGAATCAGCTCGACCCGCACCGCCGGTTGGGAGCCGCCGCCCAGCTCGACGTCGCCCACGCCCGAGACCTGGGCGATCTTCTGCTGCACGATGTTGGAGACCGCATCGTAGATCTGACCCGGCGTGCGCGTGTTCGACGTCAACGCCAGGATGATCACCGGCGCCGCCGACGGGTTCGCCTTGCGGTAGGTCGGGTTGCTGCGCAGCGTGGCCGGCAGGTCGCTGCGCGAGGCGTTGATGGCGGCCTGGACCTCGCGCGCGGCCGCGTCGATGTCGCGGTTCAGGGCGAACTGCAGCGTGACGCGCGCGCTGCCGGTGCTGCTGCGCGACGTCATCTCGTTGACGCCGGCGATGGTGCCCAGCCGCCTTTCGAGCGGCGTCGCGACGCTGCTGGCCATGGTCTGCGGGCTCGCCCCGGGCAGGCTCGCCGACACGGCGATCACGGGATAGTCGACCTGCGGCAACGAGGCGACGGGCAGGTTGAAGAACGCCGTGATGCCGGCCAGGGCGATCCACACCGTCAGCAGCACGGTGCCGACCGGGCGGCGGACGAAGGGGGCGGAGAGGTTCACTGGACCTCCTCCCCCCTCTGGGGGGAGGCCGGGAGGGGGGCGCGGCCGGCGTGG
>NZ_VOBQ01000007.1 GCF_007833165.1 Caenimonas sedimenti
CCCCCCCCCCCCCCCCCCCCCGCGGCCGGCGTGCCCCCACCCCGACCCTCCCCCGGAGGGGGAGGGAGGAGCATCCGAAGATGGGGCCTTGCGCCACCGCCGCCCCAGCCGATCGAACGCCAGATAGATCACCGGCGTCGTGAACAGCGTGAGCAGCTGGCTGACGATCAGTCCGCCGAAGATCGCGAGGCCCAGGGGCCGCCGCAGTTCGGCACCCTCACCGAAACCCAGCATCAGCGGCAGCGCGGCGAAGAGCGCCGCCAGCGTGGTCATGAGGATGGGGCGGAAGCGCAGCAGCGCGGCCTGGTGGATCGCCTCGCGCGGCGTCTTGCCCTCGTCGCGCTCCGCATCCAGTGCGAAGTCGATCATCATGATCGCGTTCTTCTTGACGATGCCGATCAGCAGGATGATGCCGATGATGCCGATCACCCCCAGGCCGTTGCCGGAGATCATCAGCGCCAGCAGCGCGCCGACCCCCGCCGAAGGCAGTGTCGAGAGGATGGTCAGAGGGTGGATGTAGCTCTCGTACAGCACGCCCAGCACGATGTAGACGCAAACGACCGCCGCCAGGATCAGCCAGAGCTGGTTGGACAGCGAGTTCTCGAAGGCGCCGGCGGCGCCGAGGAAAGTGACGCTGACGCCGGCCGGCAATTTCATGTCGGTGAGCACCGAACGGATCGCGGTCACCCCGGTGCCCAGCGCGACGCCTTCGGCCGTGTCGAAGCCGATGGTGGCCGCCGGGTACTGCGCCACGTGCGTGATCTGCAGGGGCGCCTGCCGCTCGACGACGCGCGCCACCGCCGACAGGGGCGTCGATTCGCCCGAGCCGGTTCGCAGCTGCAGCGCCTTCAGGGAATCGACCGTGGCCGCCTTGTCGGCGCGCGCCTCCAGTACCACGCGGTACTGGTTGGTCTCGGTGAAGATGGTGGAGACGATGCGCTGGCCGAAGGCGCTGTAGAGCGCGTCATCGATGCTGGAGGTGCTGATGTTCAGCCGCGCCGCCGTGTCGCGGTCCACTTCCACGTAGACCGCCGCTCCGCGGGCGTTGGCATCGGTGGTCACGTTGCGCAGCTTGGGCTCGCGCCGCAGCTGCTCCACCACCCGGGCGGCCCACTCCTCGACCGTCGCCGTGTCGGCCGCCTCCAGCGAGATGCGGTATTGCGTCGGCCCGGTCTCCGACTCGATCGTCAGGTCCTGCACCGGCTGGAAATACAGCGTCGCGCCCGCGACCCGCTGGCCACGCTGCCGCAGGCGGGCCATCACGCCTTCGAGGCTGCCGCGGCCGCTCTTCAGGTTCACCAGCATGCGGCCGGTGTGCAGCATGGTGTTGTTGGCGGCGTCCACGCCGACGAAACTGGCGATGGTGTCCACCGCGGGATCGGCCATCAGCTCGCGCGCCACGTCCTGCTGCAACTGCGCCATCACGGGGTACGAAATCGACTGCGTCGCCTCGACCCGCACCTGCAGCTGGCCGGTGTTCTGGGTCGGGAACAGCCCCTTCGGGATCGCCATGTAGAGGACGACCGTGAGCACCAGCGTGCCCAGCGCCACCAGCAGGGTGAGCGTCGACCGCGCCAGCACCCAGGTGAGCGCCTGGTCGTAGCGGTGGATCACGCGGTCGAAGCCGCGCTGGATCCGCCCGCCGAGGCCGCGCTCCGGCCCGTGGTGCGGCTTCAGCCAGCGCGCCGACATCATCGGGACCAGGGTCAGAGAGACCACCATCGAGATCAGGATGGTGATCGCCAGCGTGACCGCGAACTCGCGGAACAGGCGCCCGATCACGTCGCCCATGAACAGCAGCGGGATCAGCACGGCGATCAGCGACACCGTCAGCGAGATGATGGTGAAGCCGATCTCGCTCGCGCCCTTGAACGCGGCGGTCATCGGGGAATCGCCGTTCTCGATGTGGCGCATGATGTTCTCGATCACCACGATCGCGTCGTCGACGACGAAGCCGGTGGCGATGGTCAGCGCCATCAGCGACAGGTTGTTCAGGCTGTACCCCAGCAGGTACATCACTCCGCAGGCCCCCACCAGTGAAATCGGCACCGAGAGGCTGGCGATGACGGTCGCGCGCGGGCTGTGCAGGAACGCGAAGATCACCAGCACCACGAAGACAACCGCCAGGAAGAGCTCCATCTGCACGTGGTGCACCGAAGCGCGGATGCCGGTGGTGCGGTCGGACAGCACGTCGACCTGGATCGCGGCCGGCAGGCCGGCTGTCAGCTCGGGCAATCGGGCCTTGATGGCGTCGACGGTGGCGATCACGTTGGCGCCTGGCTGGCGCTGCACGTTCAGGATGATCGCCGGCTCGATCCCTGCCCAGGCGCCGAGCTTGACGTTCTCGGCGCTCTGGATCACTTGCGCAACCTCGTGCAGCCGCACCGGCGCGCCATTGCGGAACGAGATGATCAGGTTGCTGTAGTCCTCGACGGCCAGCAACTGGTCGTTGGAGTTGATGGTGTACGAGCGGGTCGGGCCGTCGATGCTGCCCTTGGCCGCGTTCACGTTGGCGCTGGCGATGGTGGAGCGGACGTTGTCCAGCGTGAGTCCCATGGATGCCAGCGCGCGGTTGTCGGCCTGGATCCGCACGGCCGGCCGCTGGCCCCCCGCCAGCGAGACCAGGCCGACGCCGCCCACCTGGCTGATCTTGAGCTCGAGCCGCGTGTCGGCGATGTTGCGCACTTCGGTCAGCGGCAGCGTCTTCGATGTCAATGCAAGCGTCAGCACCGGCGCGTCGGCCGGGTTCACCTTCGCGTAGACCGGCGGCGCCGGCAGGTCGGCGGGCAGCAGCGAGCCGCCGGCGTTGATGGCGGCCTGCACCTGCTGCTCCGCGACGTCGAGCGCCAGGCCCAGGCCGAATTGCAGGGTCACGATGGAGACGCCCGCCGCGCTGGTCGAGCTCATGCGCGAAAGTCCCGGCATCTGGCCGAACTGCCGCTCCAGCGGCGCCGTGACGGTCTGCGCCATCACCTCGGGACTCGCGCCGGGATACAGGGTCTGGACCTGGATCGTCGGGTAGTCCACCTGCGGCAAGGCGGCAAGCGGCAGGAAACGCAGGCCGACGAGGCCGGCCAGCACGATGGCCAGCATCAGCAGCGAGGTCGCGACCGGCCGCAGGATGAAGGGGCGGGACGGATTCATCGGGGGGCGCTGGCAGCCTCCTGCCTGCGCTGCCGGCGCGCGGCACGCTCCTCGGGCGTGAGGTTGGCGCCGGCACCCATCGCGGAAGAGGCGGCACCATTGGGTCTCTGGGCTTGCCCCTCCCCCCTCTGGGGGGAGGCCGGGAGGGGGGCTTCGCGCGCCCCCGCCCAAGGTGAAGTCACGTCCGCGTTCCGCCGCGCCGCCGAAGCGCCCTGGAACGGCTCCGAAGCCGCCGGCTGCGCCGCGGACGCAGCACCCTGGCGCCGCCGCCCTTGCCCGCCCGGGCCGCCGCCGCCTCCTGGCGTGTCGCCGGGCAGCATGACGCGCGCACCGTCGCGCAAGCGGTCCGCACCCTCGGTGATCACCTTTTCGCCGATCGCCAGCCCGTTCGCCACCTGCACCTTGTCGCCCACCGGCTGGCCACGGACCACGGGCCGCAGCTTCACCGTCCGGTCGTCCATCAGCACGAACACGTAGTCGCCGCTGCCGCCCTGGCGCAGCGCCGACACCGGCACCACGACCGCGTCGTTGATGGTGCGCAGCTGCAACTGCACGTTCACGAACTGGCTGGGAAAGAGCTGCTGGCGCGTGTTGTTGAAGCGCGCCTTGGCGCGCACGGTGCCGGTCTGCGTGTCGATCTGGTTGTCCAGCGACGCGAAGGCGCCGGTGTCCAGCAGGGTCGTGCGGGTGCGGTCCGTGGCCTTCACTTCCATGAAGGCACCGGCGTTGTGCTGCAGCCAGGACGCGTGGTCCTGCGGCACCGCGAACTCCACGTCGATCGGGCTGAGCTTGGTGATGACGCCCACGCCGTTGGCGTCGCTCGGGCCCACGGTGTTGCCGACGTCCACCGTGCGCAAGCCGACGCGCCCGTCGATGGGCGCCACGATCCGGGTGTAGCCCAGGTTCAGGCGGGCCGTGCCCTCGTTCGCCTTGGACGTGACCACCGCCGCCTCCAGCTGCCGCACGGTCGCCGTCTGCGTGTCCACCTCCTGCCGGGCGATGGAATCCTGCTTCAACAGGGTTTCGAAGCGCGCCAGGGTGACGCGCGCGGCGGCGAGCTGCGCCTCGTCGCGCATGCGCGCGCCGAGCGCCTGCTGCAGCGCCATCTCGAAGGGCCGCGGGTCGATGGTGGCCAGCAGCTGGCCGCGCTTGACGTTCTGGCCTTCCTTGAAGAGCACCTGCTCCAGCACGCCGGACACCTGCGGGCGCACCCGCACGGTCGCTTGCGGCACCACCGTGCCGAGGGCCTCCAGGGTGACCGGGATGTCCGCGCGCTCCGCCACCGCGAAGCCGACCGTCGTGGCGCCCCCGCGGCCGCCTGGCCCGCCGCCCGGCCGGCCTGCGCCACCGCCACCGCCACCGCCACCGCCCGGCCCGCGTTGCGCGGCCGCCGTGGGCTCGGCCGGCCGGGTCAGGCTCCAGGCCAGCCAGCCGACGCCCACGACCACCAGCAGGGCAATGACCGATCCGAGGATCGAAGCGCGGCGGCTCAGCCGCTTGCGCGGCGCCGGCGCCGCGGTCGGCTGTTCGAAGTATTCGGGTGGTCCGTCAGCCGAAGGCGGGGGTGTTGGCATTCGTTTTTTCTCTCTCGCTTCGAGCCCAAGTTCAGCAGCAGCGAGCGTGCCGCCTGGCCACGGCTCAGTTCGACAGTGGCGGGCGCGACACGGTGTAGGCGGGTTCCTGCCGGGTTCGCGGTGGCGTCAGTATGCGCGCCCGCTGTGAATCGCGGATGAAGTTCGCCTCAGGGACCGCGAAACGGCAGCGGCCGGCCTTCGCTGGCTGAAGGCGGCGCCACCCCCAGGACGGCCGCGAGGGTGGGCGCGATGTCGGCCACCTCGACGCGGGCAGCGCGCTGGCCCGGGCTCACCCACCGCGGCCCCCAGGCCAGGATGGGCACGTTGGTGTCATAGGGATGCGGAGAGCCGTGCGTGGCGATGGACGAGCTGGAGGTCATCATCCAGTTGGCAGCCAGCGCGTACTGGACGTCTCCCGAGATGTCGCGGTTCCAGCTCTTGCGCATGGCCTCGAAGAATGGCGCGCCGGCGCGGCTGCCCGTCTCCAGTTCGCGGCGCGTGTAGGCGGCCGCGATGGCCGGCTCGGCCGCCAGCACGGCGCGGGCCGCTTCGGCGACGGTGTCGAACTGGAGCCCGCGCTCGGCCATCAGCTTGCGGTCGAGCACCAGGGCGGACGCCGAGAGGAACTGGGCGAGCTTGGGCGCGCCGAACCGCTTTTCCAGCTCGGCGTTCACGCGGCCCAGGGTCTGGCTGCCCGAGAGCCGGCCGGCCGTCAGGCCGCGCGACTGGCTCACTTCCGGCGGTGGCATGAAACCGTGGTCGGCCGTCAGCACCGCGATGTAGTTGTCGCGCCCGATGGTGGCGTCGAGGTCGCGGAAGAAGGCTTCCAGCATCCGGTCCAGGTGCAGGAAGTGATCGTGCGACAGGCGCGATTCGGCGCTCCAGCGGTGGTTGACGTAGTCGTGACCGGAGAGGCTGATGGCGAGGATGTCCGGCGCGTCGTCGGCGCCGAGCTGTTCGCCGGCGATGGCGGCCCGTGCGAATTCCAGCGACAGCACGTCGGCGTAGGGGCTGCGCAGCAAGGCGCTGTAGAACGCGGGCCCCGGCTTGTCGTCGGCGGGCACGCCCATCGTCATCGGCAGCTTGCCGCCGGCGGGGCCGTACCAGGGCTGGCTGTCCGGAATCGAACGTGCATAGGCCGCGTCCGGCAGCAACGGCTTCCATTCGGCCTTGAAGTAGCGGTCGGCGCGTTTGCCGGCATTGAACGCATTGACCCAGGCCGGGTGCGCGGGCATGTAGTGCGTGGTCGAAGCGAATTCGCCGGTGCCCGTCATGTACATGTAGGCCGTGCCGGTCTTGCCCGCCGGAAGGATGGCACCCCGGTCCTTGCCGGAGATCCCGATCACCTTGGACCGCGGGTCGGCGCGGCGCAGCACATCGCCCACCGTCTCCACCTTCAGGTTGCGCGGGCTGGTGCCGTCCAGCGGCTGGGTCTTGTTGCCGATGTAGGTGGCGCTGGTGTCGCCGGTGCAATAGACGTCCTGGCCGGTGTTCACGTCCTTCCACTCGTTGCCGATGATGCCGGTGCGATGCGGGTAGGCGCCGGTGAGCATCGTGGCATGGCCGGCGGCCGTGACGGTGAACGAGTAGCCGTAGTGCGCGTCGCTGAACCAGGCGCCACGGTCGAGGAAGCGCGCAAAGCCGTCGGGCGCCAGCTGGTCGCGGTAGGCCGTCACCTGCCGCTGCGGCAGGCCGTCGACGACCAGGAAGACCACGAGCTTCGGCTTGCCGGCCTGGGCGGAGGTCGCCGGTGGCGCCTGGTTGGCACAGGCGGCCAGCAGCAGCGCGGCCGAAAGGAGCGTGAGCGTGCGGAGAGACTTCATGGCGCCAGCCTAGGCGCCGCCGCCCGGGCCCGCCATGGGGGTTCTACCGGGCGAGCCGGCCGCTGGCGATGTAGATGCCGCCCAGCCCGGCCGTGTGGACCTGCAGGCCGGTCATGCGCCGCCCGAGTTCGTCCCAGGGGCGCTGCAGGCCGGCCAGCGAGCTCGTCGAATACAGCGCGGCGGCCAGCACGAAGGCATTGGTGGCCCACATCCAGGGCGCCGCCCACTGCAGGCCCGTGGCCACGACGTGGGCTCCCGGCTTCAGGTGGCCCAGCACGTGGTCGATGGCGGCCGGGTCGCGCAGAACATCGTGCGTGAAATGGAACAGCGCGGCATCGGCTTGGCCGCGCAGGGGCGCCTCGGCCGCGGTCGCACCCAGCAGGTCGACGTTGACCCAATGGTGGCGGTTCACACGTTCGCGCGCCTGCGCCAGCATTTCCGCGCAGGGCTCGACGCCGACGATGCGTCCGCGCGGCAGGACGCCCTCCTCCAGCGCGGCGAAGCTGAGGCCGGTGCCGCAGCCGACGTCCAGCACGGTGTCGCCCGGGCGCAGTTCCAGCGCCGCGATGGCCTGCGCACGGTAAGGCTCGAAAGGCGCCAGCTCGAGGTCGTACTGGGCGGCGCGCTGCGCGTACTGCGCCTGCGAATACAAGTTCGAAGAGGAACGGCCGGCCTTCCGGCGCTTGCCGGCGGGGGACTGCATGCGGCCTGCCGGCTAGCGCGTGATGACCGTGAGCACGCTGCAGGGGGCGTGCTCGATCAATGCCCCAGAGATCGAGCCGCGCCACCAGCGCGCAGCCCAGCTGTCCAGGTGCTTGTGCCCGACCACGATGAGGTCGGCGCCGATCTTGTGGGCCGCCTTGGTGATCTCGTCGATGGCTTCGCCGGTGACGACTTCGCCGCGCGCCGTCCAGCCGGCATCCGCCAGCCGCTTCAGGCCGTCCTCGAGCACGGCCAGGTACTTCTTCTTCTCGCGCTCCTCGAGTTCGACGTCGTACACGCCGCCTTCCAGGCCGACGAAGCTCATGGCGGACGGCATCACGGCGATGAGGTGCAGGTCGGACTGGCTCCATTGCGCAAGCTCCCGGCAATCGAGCAAGGCTTTCTGGCCGGCATCCGAGCCGTCGTACGCCAGCAGGATTTTCTTGTACATGGAAAGGCTCCCGGGACGACTTTAGTAGTGATGGGGCGGAGCATAGTCCGGGACGCAGCCCCGCACAACCTCATCACCGTACCGAGTTTTCCCTAGAGACCCCGGCGGATTCGAAGCTGGCCATTCCGGCCAGCAACATGCAGGCCGACACCAGCAAGGGCCAGGCCAGCGCGGCGCCCGAGCCCTCGCCCAGGCGCAAGCCCAGGTCCAGCAAGGCACGCGCTTCCAGGTGTTGCAGCATCAGCGCATGACCATGCTCCCCGGAACGGTGCGCGAACACGCAGCGTTGCGTGACATGCGGTGCGATCCGGTGCGCGACCAGGACGGCCGCGGTGGAGATGAAGCCATCGACGACGATCACGCGGCGCTCGGTTCCGGCCTGCAGCACGGCACCCGTCATCGCCGCGATCTCGAAGCCGCCGAAGGCGGCCAGCGCGTCGAGGGGCTCGATGGCGCCCGCGTGGAGCGCCAGCACACGTGCCAGCACCTGGTGTTTGCGGGCCACGCCTGACGCATCCAGGCCGGTGCCCGCACCCACGCAATCGTCCAAGGGCAAATCACACAGGCGCGCGAGCAACAGCGATGCGGCGGACGTGTTGCCTATGCCCATCTCACCGAGCAGCAAGGCGTTGCCGGGCAAGGCCCGCACCACGTCGCGCCCCATGGCGACCGCCTCCCGGCATTGCGCCGGTGTCATCGCGGGACCTTGCGACGCATCGGCGGTGCCGGCCGCGATCTTGCGCGACACCAGCCCCGGCTGCGGCGCGAAGTCGTGGCGCACGCCGCAGTCGACCACGGTGAGGGCCAGCCCGTGCTGGCGCGCCAGCACGCTGGCCGCGGCGCCGCCCGCCAGGAAGTTGTGCACCATCTGCCACGTGACGTCGCTGGGATACGCCGAGACGCCCTGCGCCGCCAATCCGTGGTCGGCGGCGAACACGACGAGCTGTGGCTGCGCAAGCCGCGGCGTGTCGGTGCCGAGGATCAAACCGATGCGCAGCGCGAGCTCCTCGATGCGGCCCAGTGCGCCCAACGGCTTGGTCTTGCCATCGATCTTGCGTTGCAGGCGCGCAGCCAGGTCAGCGTCGTGCAGGTCGGCGATCTCCGTCTCAATTGGCATCCAGCAAACCCTTCAACACACCGGGCGCGAAGTGCGCGTCGACAAAGTCCGCGAGACCCTCGAACACGCTGTCCAGCGTCGGCGCCGCGGCGCCGAACAGCGCGTGCAGCACGGCCGTGTCTTCGAACAAGCCATGCAGGTACACGCCCAGCACATTGCCTTGCGCGCTCTGCCAGCCCAGCCCGTCCGGCAGAACCGGACGTCCAGGTGCCATCGCCGGATGCTGCGCCGTCTGGCCGTGGCGGATCTCGTAACCGGCGCAGTGCACGCCAGAGAGCGCGGACCAGGGACCTTCAACATCGCCGAATACCGAGTCCGTGCGGCGCACCGTCTTGTCCGGCGCAAACGCCGTCACCAGCGGCAGCAGGCCCAGCCCTGGCGCATTGCCATCGATGCCGTGCGTGTCCACCAGCGCTTCCCCCAGCATCTGCAAGCCGCCGCAGATCCCCAGCACCCGCCTGCCGGCCGCCGCATGCGACGCGACCGCAGCGTCCAGGCCCTGCGCGCGCAACCACGCCAGGTCGCCCGACGTGTGCTTGGAGCCGGGCAGGATCACCCAGTCGGCGCCGGCCAAAGCGGCAGGTGTGCGCGCCCAGACCAGCCGCACACCCGGCACGTTCTTCAGCGGCTGGAACTCGTCGAGGTTGCTGATGCGCGGGTAGGCGATGACGGCCACCGTGGTGTGCACGGCGCCGCTCGCCGTCGCGCGGTCATCGAACACGCCGTCTTCCTCGGGCAGGCCGTGGCCCCACCACATGGGCAAGGTCGCCACCGTCGGCACGCCGGTCAGCGCCTGCAGCCGCTCCGGGCCCGGCGCCAGCAACGCGGCGTCGCCACGAAAGCGGTTCAGCACGAAACCCCGAAGCAGAGCCCGGTCTTCGGGTGGCAGCAGCGCCCAGGTGCCGTAGAGATGCGCGAAGGCGCCGCCCCGGTCGATGTCCGTCACCAGCAGGCAGCGCGCCGCGGCATGCCGCGCGACCCGCAGGTTGACGATGTCGCTGGCCTGCAGGTTGATCTCGGCCGGCGAACCCGCGCCTTCGATGACAACGACTTCGTTCTCCGCGCGCAGCTGGTCCAGCGCATCGGCCACCACGGGCCAGACCTTCTCGCTGCGGCCGCGCCAGGGCATGCGCGTCAGCGCTTCGTCCACCTGGCCGAGCAGCACCACCTGGCTGTGCGTGTCGCGCTCGGGCTTCAGCAGCAGCGGGTTCATGCGCACCTCGGGCTCGGCCCGCGCGGCCAGCGCCTGGAAGTACTGGGCCGCCCCGATCTCACCGCCCGCCACCACCCGCGCGTTGTTGCTCATGTTCTGCGCCTTGAAAGGCGCCACGCGCAGGCCCTGCCGCGCCACCCAGCGGCACAGCGCGGTGGCGAGCCAGCTCTTGCCGGCCCCACTGGTGGTGCCCAGCACCATCACGCAGCGTGCGCTCAACGCGGCTCCCGCCCCTGGGCAAAGCCGTGGGTCCGCAGGAATTCCAGCACCCGCGGCCGCCAGAGTTCCGCGCCATCGGCGAACAGCCGGTGGCCATCCGCACCGAAGGGCGGAAACTGCACGAATTCGCCGGGCCCGCCGCCGGCGCGGTACGCCTCGAACCAGGTACGCGGATGGGTGGGACCGAAATACATGTCGTTCTCGCTGTAGATCCACAACGTCGGGATGCGCGCCGACTGGCCAAAACCGGAAAACATGCGTCCGAGCAGCGCCGGCTGGCAGGGCTGTTGTGGCGAGGTCTCCGGATTGCCACCGCCACCGCCGGCAAAGTTGATGGCCAGCTGGACCCCGGGCGGATTGCGCGCCGCCACCGCGAGGGCCGTGGCGCCGCCATAGGACTGGCCGAGCACGACGCCGCGATCGCCCGAGACGTCGGGCCGAGCCCGCAACAGTGCGATCACGGCAAGGGTCTGGTCGGCCGCCGCTTGATACCCCGGCGGGTAGTTGCGTTTGCTGCAGGGACCCGACGCCTCCACGTCGGGCCCGCCGGTGTCCCCGTAGCCGATCCGCGTGGGCACGGCGACGATGAAGCCTTGCTGCGTGAGCCAACGCGAATGCGCGGTGTAGCGGGCCCGGCCGAACGACGCGCGTTCCTCGGCTTTGCCGGAACGGCCGTGCCCCAGGACAGCGAGCGGATACGGCCTGGGCATCGCGTCGTCGTGGAAGATCGTCACGACGATGGTGTGCGTGACGGGCTTCCCGTGCATGTCCTCGACGCGGACTGGCAGCTGGACGACCTCTTCGATCAGCCTTGCCTGCGTCTGGCCCATGCAGGCAGCGAGCGCGCACGCCAGCAGCAGGCGCGCGATCACCATGTGCGCCCCCAGCCCAGCGCCGCCAGCATGACCGCCGCCCAACCGCCCAGCAGCAGGATGGCGCCGCCCGACAGGGCGATGGCCTTGCCGGTGTCCGCCGCGGCCGGTGCCGGCGCGCCTTCGTTCAACGCGTACACACCGGGCTTGCGCAGCCGCACGTTGAGCGCGAGCGCCATTGCCGACATCGGCCAGCCGCTGTTGGGCGACGGCGTGCGGTGCGCGTCGCCGCGCAAGCGCGCCAGCGAAATGCCGCCGGCGGCCACCGCGACCAGCAAGGCCGTGAAGCGCGCCGGGATCCAGGACAGCACGTCGTCGGCACGCGCCGCCCATTTGCCGGCCCATTCCCAGTGGACGCCCGCGCGGAAGCCGCGATACCCCCACATCGCATCGGCGGTGTTGCAGAACCGGTAGACCATCGCGCCCGGGAGGCCGGCCACCACGAACCAGAAGACCGGCGCCACCACCGAGTCGTTCAGATTCTCGGCCAGCGATTCGATCGCGCTTTCGCGCACCTGCGAAGCGTCGAGCCGCATCACCTCGCGGCTGACGATGCGGCCGAGCCGCCGGCGCCCGGCATCCAGCGATTCGGCCAGGCCCTGCTCCACGCCGGCGACTTCGTCGCGCAGCATGCGCCAGGCCAGCATCGGTTTCAGCAGCAGGCCCAGCAGCAAGCCGGCCAGCACGGGATGCAGCTTCAACACCACCGACTGCAGCAACCAGGCCGCCAGCCCGCACAGCATCGCCCCGCCATACCAGGCCAGCGCGCCCGCGGTGAAAGCCTGCCAGTTGGGCGAAGGCAGCGCGGTGCGCGGGGCGATCAATCCGCCGATCCATCCCAGGTAACGCCCCATCCACACGACCGGGTGCACCAGCAGCGGCGGCTCGCCCCACCAGCGGTCGATGACGAGCGCCACCAGCAGCGCCAATCCGAAAGACAAATTGGGGTCAGATTCCAATTAATCTTCAATCCCGCGCTGGGCGGGAACCCCTGCATTGAACGCATGCTTGATCTTCGTCATCTCCGTCACGGTGTCGGCCAGTTCGATGATCTCCGGCGGGCAGCGCCGGCCTGTGATGGCGACGTGCACGTCCCTGGGGCGTTCGCGCAGGGTCGCGAGCACGTCGTCCAGCGGCAGCCAGCCATAGATCAGAGGATAGGTCAGTTCGTCCAGCACCACCAGGAAGTACGCTCCGGAAAGGATGGATGCCCGCGCCTTCTGCCAGCCATCGCGCGCCAGCTGCGCGGAGCGCTCCAGGTCCTGGCTTTTCCAGGAGAAGCCGTCCCCCAGGCCTTCGATGGGAATGCCGATCTGCTCGAACATGCGGTGCTCGCCGAAGCGGGCCGTGGGCACCTTCATGAACTGGTAGATCTTGACGGCCTTGGCGCGGCCATGCGCGCGCAGCGCCAGGCCGAAAGCGGCCGTGCTCTTGCCCTTGCCATTGCCGGTATGGACGATGACCAGCCCGCGCCGCTCGCCTTCGGGCTTGTCGTAGGGTTTCGCCGATGGCGGTTGTTCGATGTTCATGCAGTCCCAGTCAATTCGGCAGGGCCACCCATTGGCCGTCGACCGACTTCACGCGGATGCGCTGGCCGAACACGCTTTCCAGCGCACGATGCGTCGCGGCATCGGCGCATTCGCCTTGATGCACGACACGCCCGCGGTCCATCACCACCATGTCGTCGGCCTGCAGCGCCATGGGGACTTCATGCAGCACACTCGCCACCGTGCGGCCGGCGCGCGCCAGTTGCCGCACCAGTGAAAGCCAGTCGGCCTGGTGCGGCGGATCCAGGTTGGCCAGCGGCTCGTCCATCAGCAGCACCTGCGCCTCGACCGCCAGCGCGCGCGCCAGCAGCACGCGCTGGCGCTCGCCGCCGGACAGCTGGCCCAAGGCACGTTCGCGCCATTCCCAGGCCTGCGTCGCGCGCAGGGCACGTTCCACCGCCGCGCGATCGATCTCACTGGGGCCGGCCAGCCAGGGCTGGTGCGGCAGGCGCCCGAGCATCGCGACGTCGTACACCGTCAGGTCGTCCGCGGCGCCTTCGTTCTGGCCCAGCCAGGACAGCAGGCGGGCGCGTTCGCGCGCGGCGATGGTGCCCAGGCTGCGGCCTTGCAGGAACACCTCGCCCTCGTGCGGCAGCAGGCCGGCCAGCACGCGCAGCAACGTGGACTTGCCCGCGCCATTGGGCCCGACCACGGCGGTCCAACGGCCTGCCGGCAGGGCGAGATCGATGCCGTGAAGCACCTGCGCCCTGTGCGAGCCATGGCCGAGTGACGCACACACGGCCTTCGCCTGCAGTGCCACGCCACTCACGACAAGCCGCTCCCCGGGCGTCCACGCCGGTGCATCAGCCACAGCAGGTAGCTGCCCCCCAGCACCGCCGTCAGAACGCCCACCGGCAGTTCCTGCGGCGCCATGATCCAGCGGGACAGCAAGTCGGCCGTCATCAGAAGCAAGCCGCCCATCAGCGCGCTGAGCAGCAGCAGGCGGCTGTGCGTGGTCTTCACGATGGAGCGCACCAGGTGCGGCGCGGCCAGCCCCACGAAGGCGATCAGGCCCGTCTGCGCGACGGCCGCGCCGGTTGCCAGCGCGAGCACGGCGACCAGCGCGACGCGCACGGCGGCCAGCGGCAGCCCCAGGCTGGCGGCGGTCGATTCGCCGAGCGCCAGTCCGTCCAGCACCCGCCCCAGCGACCACGCCACCAGCAGCGCGGGCAACGCCACGGCCGCCATCACGCCGCAAGCCGTCCAGCCGACGAAGCCCGTGCTGCCCAGCATGAAGGCCTGCATCGCCTGCAGGATGTCCGGCACGGCGAGCGTGACGAGGTCGCGCGCGGCGCTCAAGACGACGCCGACAATGACGCCCGCGAGCAGCAGCCGCAGCGTGTGCTGCACGCCGCGCGCCAGCGCCAGCGTCAGCAGCACGCCGCCCACGGCGCCTGCGAAAGCCGCGCCAGTCAGGCCGAGCCGCACCAGCCATTGCGTGGCGAAGGGCGAGGCGCCGAACAAGGCCAGCGCCAGCGCCACGCCCAGGGCGGCACCGGAAGCACTGCCCAGGAGAAATGGATCCGCCAGCGGATTGCGGAACAGCCCCTGTGCGACCGCGCCCGCGAGGCCGAGCAGCACGCCGGCCAGCCAGGCGCCCAACGTGCGCGGCAACCGGATGTCCCAGACGATCTGCCAGGCGACGGGGTCTTGCCAGGCGCGCAGCACGCTGTCGAAACCGGTGCTGCCGACGCCCGCGCCGAGCAGCAGGACACAGGCCGCCGCCGCAAGCAGGGCGAGCCCGAAGCTCCAGGCACGAGCCGCCCTCACTCCCGCTTGCTCCCGGCGGTAGAGGGCGTCAGACCCTTCTCGGTCACACAGCGCGCCACCAGCCGCGCCGCGTCCGCCATGCGCGGCCCCGGCCGCACCAGGATGTCGGACTCCTCGGCCGTGAACACGCAGACCCGTTGTTCGCGCAACGCGCGCATGCCGGCCCAGCCGGGACGCTGTTCCAGGCCCATGGCGTTGCGCGCGCCGATCATGATGATGTGCGGGTCGGCGCGCACCACGTATTCCGGGTTGACCCGCGGGAACGGCCCCAGGTGGTCGGCGACGATGTTCTTCAGCCCCAGGCGCAGCATCATCTCGCCGATGAAGGACTTGTTGCCGGCGGCGTAGCCGCCCGTGCTGACCTCGTAGTACACGCGCAGGTTCCGGGCGGCCGGCGGGAGCGACTGGGCGACGGCAGCGACACCCGCATCGATGTTGCGCCAGATGCGTGGCGCATCCGGTGCGTCCACGATCTTCCCGAGGAGTCCCATGACCCGCTGCACGTCGGCCGAACTGCGCGGCTCCAGCGCGATCACTTTCAGCCCCAGCGCCTCGAGGCGCTGCGCCCCGCGTGACGAGGTGGCCATCAGCACGACGTCCGGCTTGAGCGCGACCACGGCTTCGATGTTGGGGTCGATGCCGCCGCCCACCTGGGGCAGCTTGCGCACCGGCGCGGGGAAGTTGGAGTAGCGATCCACGCCGACCAGGCGGTCGCAGCGGCCCAGTTCGCACACGGTTTCCGTCAGAGAAGGCAGCAGGCTCACGATGCGCTGCGGGGTCGCCGGCAAGGTGACGGTGACGCCGCGGTCGTCGGTGACCTGCAGCGCCGGCGCGGCGATCGGCAGCGTGAGCAGCAGCGCGGCGAGCAACATCCTCATGGCTCACCTTTCAGCGGCAAAGGCAGGCCTGCCGACATCAGCGTGACCCGTTCGCAGGCCGCGGCCGCCGCCTGGTTCAGGCTGCCGAGCGCGTCGACGAAGGTCCGCACGTCGCGGCCCATGGGGATGACCCCGAGGCCGATCTCGTTGCTGATGAGGATGAGGGGGCCGGCGCAGGCGGCGATGGCGTCGGTGAGAAGGTCGGCGCCCGGCGCCCCCACCCCAGCCCTCCCCCGGAGGGGGAGGGAGTCCTGTATTGCCCCCTCCCCCTCCGGGGGAGGGCTGGGGTGGGGGCGCACGCGCGTCACACCCTCACCGGCAGCCGGCATCAACATCGCCGTCAGCCACAACGTCAAGCAATCGACCACGACCAACGTCCCCGCATCGCTATGCATCCCGATCGCATGCGCCAGCGCCAGCGGCTCTTCCACCGTCGCCATCCGGGGCACGCGCCGCGCCCGGTCCAGGCGATGCCGCGCGATGCGATCCCGCATCTCGTCGTCCCAGGCCTGCGCCGTCGCGATGTACACCGCCTGGTGCTGGTCCGACAGCGCGAGCCACGCCGCCGCCAGCGATTCGGCCCGCGCCGTCTTCCCGCTCTTCTGCCCGCCGAGGATCAACTCACTGCGCGCGACCTGCAGATCAGCCATGGACCTCGCTCCAGGCCAGCACGATCCGATGCAGCTGCGCCACCCCATCCGTCAAGGCTGCCGGCCCCGGCTGCAGAATGTCTGCCGACTTGATCTCGAAGAGCTGCGCATCGCGCACCGCGTTCACGGCGTCCCAACCCGGGCGCGCCGCCACCTTCCCGGCGCGGAACTTCTTGCCGCACCACGAACCGACGATGATGTCCGGGTTGCGGCGCACGATCTCGGCACCGTCCGCAATGATGCGGTCCTTGCCCATGGCCTGCACGGCCAGCTCCGGGAACACGTCGTCGCCACCCGCGATGCCCACCAGCTGCGACACCCAGCGGATCCCGCTGATGTGCGGCTCGTCCCACTCCTCGAAGAACACGCGCGGCCGGCGCGGCAAGGCGCGGCCCACAGCTTCGATCGCCAGCAGGCGCGAACGCATGCCTTCGAGCAGGCGCAGCCCGTCCTCCGCGCGGCCCACCATCGCCGCCACTTGGTACAGCATGGCGAAGATCTCGTCGACGCTGCGCTGGTTGAAGATGGTGACCTGCACGCCCTTGCGGACCAGTTCCGCCGCGATGTCGGCCTGCAGGTCGGAGAAGCCGAACACGCAGTCCGGCTTCAGGTCCAGGATCTTGTCGATCTTCGCGCTGAGGAACGCGCTGACCTTGGGCTTTTCTTCGCGCGCGCGGCGCGGCCGCACCGTGTAGCCCGAGATGCCGACGATGCGCGCTTCCTCCCCCAGCAGGTACAGCCATTCCGTCGCTTCCTCGGTGAGGCAGACGATGCGCTGCGGGCCGCGGGGGATCGTCAACATGCGAAGACTTTACTTCGGCTGCCAGCGCAGGGTGACGAACACCGCGCGGCCGGCCTGGTTGTAGCCCGTCGCCGTCTCGTACTGCTTGTCCGTGAGGTTGTTGACCTTGGCCTGCACGCTCCAGGCCGGCGTGAGCTGCCGGTCCAGGTGGACGTCGAGCGTGGTGTAGGCGCCCAGCGGCCGCGTGTTCGCGGCGTCGTCAAAGCGGTCCCCCGCGTGCAGCAGCGCGCAGCCGAAGCGCCAATCGCCCAGGCGGTAGTCGGCGCCCAGGTTCAGCTGCTGCTTCGCGCGCCGCGGCAGCTGCCGGCCATTGGCCTCGTTGCGCGGGTCCAGGCGCTCGAAATTGGCGCGCAGCGCGAGCGCGTCGATCCGGCCTTCGTAGCCCAGGGTCCAGCCGTCGATCCGCGCTTGCGGAATGTTGATCGGCAAGGTGGTGTTGGTCATGAAGCCGCGGATGCGGTTGTCGAAGCGCACCAGCTTGAGCTCGTGCGCACCCTGCGTCCAGGTCACGCCGACGTCGGTGTTCTTGCCGCGTTCCGGCAGCAGCAACGGATTGCCGAAGCGTGGGAAGTACAGCTGGTTGAATGACGGCGCCACGAAGGTCGTGCCATGCGAAGCATGCACGCGCCAGGCCGGGGTGATCCGGAACCCATAGCCGGCGAACCCGGTGGTCTCGCCGCCGAACTGCGAGTTGCGGTCGCGGCGCAGGTTGAATTGCCAGCTGTGCGGACCGGCGCTGCCGTTCAGGCCGGCAAACACGCCGTCGATGCTGCGGTGGGTGACGGCGTACGCAGCCGTGGCGCTGATGTCCTGCTCGCGCCGCTCCAGGCCCGCCAGCACCACGCCCAGCGGCGTCTCCAGGTTGTTCTGCCACGTCCACTGCGACTGCTTCGTCTTGAACGCGCCCGGGGAGGCCGCCTCGATGATGTTGGCCGTGTCGGTACCTTGCGAGAAGCGCAGTTCGGTTTGCCAGCCCGGCATGAAGCGGCCCCTGACGCCGGCATGGGCCGTCAGCGCGCGGATGGCCGTCCGGGAATCCACCCCCGGCCCGTCGTCGAACCAGCTGATCCCGTCGGAATGCATCAGGCCTGCGTCGACGCTCCACTGCGGACTGAAATCGTAGCTGGCGGAGGCCGTCAGCGCGTCCTGCCGGAACGGATCGAGGTCGCCATTGAAATTGCCGAACGGCACCGCGGGATTCGTGGAACTGAAGCCGCGCTCCCGCGCGCGCTGCACCCCCACCGAGTATTTCAGCGCACCCTGCCCGCCCTGCATGCCGGCGCCGGCCACCCAGTGGCGGTCGCTGCCGGCCGTGAGCGAGGCATTCGGATGGAGGCCGTCGCGGCCCTTGCGCGTGAAGATCTGGACCACGCCGCCGACGCCTTCGCTGCCGTACAACGCGGACGCGGGACCTTTCAGGATCTCGATGCGCTCGATCATTTCGACCGGGATGGTGTCCCAGCTCGGGGTGCCGGCGGTGGCGGAGCCCAGGCGCACGCCATCGACCAGCAGGATGGTGTGGCGGTTCTCGGCGCCCCGGATGAAGATGTTGGACTGCTTGCCGCGCCCACCGTTGGACGACATCTGCACACCCGCGGTTCGGGCCAGCAGCTCGGGCAAGGTCCGCGCCGTCGATGCCTCGATGGCGGCGCGGTCAACCACCTTCACGTCGCTCACGAGTTCGTCGGCGCGGGTGGCGACGCGGGTGGCGGTGACGACGGTCTCGGTGAGGGACCCGGATTGGGCGAAGGCGCCGAAGGCGGCGCAAAGCGCGAGCGGCAGGACAGCCACACGCAGTGGAAGCACGGAACGGTTCATGGCAGACAGACAGGCTGGTCACCCGGGCCGGCTTCCCCGCCGGCACTTTGGGCTCAAACGGCCGCATGCAAGCGCACGCAACCACGTCGTTGGCCGGTATCCGGGCTGGCGGAAGAACTTCCATCGCCTTCCCAGGCCCGCTGTTTCAGGCGGACCCAGTGGCTTTGCGTGATGAAAGTGGGAGGCGGCGCCCACCGCGAACGGCTGGCACCGCTTCCCTCCGCTTGACCGTTGCGGGGGCAGCGCAGGTTGGCTTCGGCCGGGTCGGCCACCGCTTCCTGCTTCCCGTTGAACTGCGGCATGCGAACCACACCGCGAGCACCAACGTGTTGATTCTAGAGCGTTTTTTCAGTACCCCGCCTACAATTCCGGCAAATGGCCAGTGGCTCTGACATCGACCCCCTCGTCGAACGCGTCGAGCGCCTGCTCGTTCGCTACGAGGAACTGCAACGCACCAATGCGCTGCTGGCCGAACAGGTGGAGCTGCTCACGTCGGAACGCGATTCACTGAAGTCGCGCCTCTCCGCGGCCCGCTCCCGCGTCGACGCCCTGCTCGAACGCCTGCCCGATCTCAACACCCCCGCATGAAGCAACTCGAAGTGCAGATCATGGGCCAGAGCTACCTGCTCGGGTGCCCGGAAGGCGGCGAGCAGCGCCTGCTCGAAGCCGTGGAGCGCGTCGACACCGCCATGTGCAAGATCCGCGACGCGGGCAAGGTGAAAGCACGCGACCGAATCGCGGTTCTGGCTGCGCTCAACCTCGCCTTCGACATCGCGGACCGGAGCGTGGCCACCCCGGTGCAGCCCGCGACCAACGGTGCCGCGAAGAACGGAGCGTTCGCTGACGATGGGCGCCTCGCCGGCCTGATCGACCGGCTCGATCATGCACTCGGCGATGACGGGCGTCTGCTCTGATTTCCAGTTGAGCTTCGCATCGGGTTTGTCAAGCCCGGAAAACTTGCAAGGCTTCACCCGTTGTTTGCCCCGCGCGCCGATTCCGCGCCCTACAATGGCTTCGTCTGCAGTGCGCATCGGGTCTTATATTTCCTTGAACCAATGCTCTTTGAGCTCGGGCTTGGAACATCCCCTGGCGAGCGTGATCGTCTCGCGTCAGATGAACCCAACGCCAGGTTGACCTCGCCCACCTGAACTCCGGTTCAGGATGCCGGCCCGGTGGCAATGCAGACACCTATACCGTTCACTTGCAAAAGTGCTGCTGCACTTTTGCAAGTGAGTAGTCAGATGACAAAGGCCGGAGTGAATCCGGCCTTTGTCATGGTGGGATCGCCCTGCGCGATGCTTCGGCCGATCCGGAGGCAGTCGCTGCGCTCCTGCAAAAGCCGGGCACCGCCCGGCGTTCGTCATTGCGCCGCGCCTGTAAGCTGCGCACAATGGCGGCGACATACCGCACGGAGGTGCGCCATGTCGGAAACGGAAGCCCGGTTCAGTGTCCTGCGCCAGTCGGCCGACCCTGGCGCCGCGACGGCCGTCGAGCGCCTGGTGCGCGACGGCCCCGACGAGGCGCTGCATCGCATCAACGTTCTCGACTTCGCCGCGGACCATGGCCTGGCGCTGGAGACGGTGCTGGACACGTTCCTGCATGCGGCGCGGCTGGGACTGTTCGAGATGTCGTGGAACATCCTCTGCCCCGGTTGCGGCGGCGTGCTGAACACCAACGCCACGCTGAAGACCGTGAAGCAGAGCGACTACGCCTGCTCCCTCTGCGCCGCCGGCTACGAGCCGTCGCTGGACGAAATGGTGGAGGTGGCCTTCACGGTCAGCCCGCGTGTGCGCAAGATCGCCGCGCACACGCCCGAAACCTTGCCCGTGTGGGACTACGTACGCCAGATGTACTGGAGCTCCGGCATGCGCTTTCCGCCGCCCGACGAGTTCCAGCGGCAGATGCACGAGGTGGTGCTCGACTGGACGGAGCTGGCGCCCGGTGAGCGTGGCACGATGTCGGTGCAGCTGCCCGAAGGCTTCATCATCGTGTTCGAACCGGTCACGCACTCGGCCCTGTTCCTGGACGTCAAAGGGGAGCCGACCCGGGAGCGCCGGGAGATGGGCGTGGTGTTCAACAAGGTGCAGGCGCCCACCGGGACCGAAGTGCTGCGGCCTGGCCCGCTGCGGCTCACGTTCGAGAACCGCAGCGATGTCCGCACGCTGCCGGGGCTGTTCCTGGCCGGCGACACGCTGCACCACCTGCTCGGGCAGCGCAAGCCGTTCCTCACGGCCAAGCGCCTGCTGACGCACCAGACCTTCCGCGACCTGTTCCGCGCGGACACGCTGGCCCTGGACCAGCGGCTGAAGATCCTGAGCCTCACGTTCGTGTTCACGGACCTCAAGGCCTCGACCGAACTGTACGAACGCATCGGCGACCTCGCGGCCTACGACCTGGTCAAGGCGCACTTCGGCGTGCTCGGCGACGTGGTCGCGCAGGAGTCGGGCGCGGTCGTCAAGACCATCGGCGACGCGGTGATGGCGACCTTCCCCACGCCCGACCGCGGCATGGCGGCGGTGCTGCGCATGCGTGAAGCCATGCGCCGCCTCAACGAGGACCACGAGCGCGAAGACCTCCTGCTGAAGATCGGCATCCACGAGGGTCCCTGCCTCGCCGTCACGCTCAACGACCGGCTCGACTACTTCGGCCAGACCGTCAACATCGCTTCGCGGGTGCAGGGGCTGGCGATGTCGCAATCGATCTTCGCCACCGAACCGGTCGTGCGCGACGAGGCCACCGCCCGGCTGCTGGCGGGCGCCGGGCTCACGCCGAGCGAGCGCCGATGCGTGCTGCGCGGCATCTCGGACGAATACACGGTCTACGAGATTCCCTGAGCCCCGGCCGGGCCCGCCGGCGGGCGATAATCGAAGGCTGTCCCTGAAGTCCCATGCCAATCGAAGCCCGCCTGATCATCGAACTCGCCCTGTTGGGCATCGCCACCGGCTTCCTCGCCGGCCTTCTCGGCATCGGCGGGGGCATGCTGATGGTGCCGTTCATCACCATCATCCTGTCGGGGCGCAACGTCTCGCCGGACCTGTCCGTGAAAATGGCGATCGCCACGTCGATGGCCACGATCATCTTCACCTCCGTTTCCAGCGTGCGGGCGCACCACAAGCGCGGCGCGGTGCGCTGGGACATCGTGAAGCGGCTCGCGCCGGGCATCGTCATCGGCAGCATCATCGCCAGCCTGGGCGTGTTCGCGCTGCTGAAGGGCAACGTGCTGGCCATCGTGTTCGGCCTGTTCGTGAGCTTCTCGGCGACGCAGATGTTCCTGGACAGGAAGCCCAAGGCGACCAGGCAGATGCCGGGCACGGCGGGCCAGCTGGCCGCGGGCGGCTTCATCGGCTTCCTCTCGGGGCTGGTCGGCGCGGGCGGCGGCTTCATCAGCGTCCCTTTCATGGCCTGGTGCAACGTGGCGATCCACAACGCGGTGGCCACCTCCGCGGCGCTCGGCTTTCCCATCGCCGTCGCCAACGTGGCCGGCTATGCGATCAGCGGCCAGGGCGTGCAAGACCTGCCGCCGGCTTCCTTCGGCTACATCTGGCTGCCGGCGCTGGCGGTCATCGCCTTGTGCAGCGTGTTCACCGCGCCGCTGGGCGCGCGCGCGGCGCATGCCCTGCCGATCGGCAAGCTGAAGCGGATCT
Source organism: Caenimonas sedimenti (assembly GCF_007833165.1). Taxonomy (GTDB): domain Bacteria; phylum Pseudomonadota; class Gammaproteobacteria; order Burkholderiales; family Burkholderiaceae_C; genus Ramlibacter; species Ramlibacter sedimenti. Next base: position 22,225 of record NZ_VOBQ01000007.1, read on the forward strand.
TCGGGAGCATCCTTTTCCTGCTTGCTGGCTACATGTTCTACAAGGGGTTTGCGGGATAGGCCTGGATTCCTGCCTTCGCAGGAATGACGACCCTGTCAGCCATGCGCCTGCCGCGAGTCCGCCGGCGCCTCGGCCCGCTCCTTCAAGCCGTAGTCACGCGTCACCTCGGCGATGCGCAGCCGGTACTCCCTGAACATGGTCTTGCGTCCCGCGCTTTGCGCCGCGCGGTGCGCCTCCAGGTTGCGCCACGCCGTGAGACAGGCGTCGTCGCGCCAGAACTGCAGCGACAGCAACTTGTCCGGGTCCGTCAGGCTCTGGAAGCGCTCGATGGAAATGAAGCCCTCCATCTTCAGCAGTTCCTCTTTCAGCTCCGCCGCCCAGCTCAGGTAGCCCTGCCGGTGTTCGGGGTGGGGCCAGACTTCGAAGATGACACTCACCATGCTTGTTGCTCTCCTCAGGTTGCGAAAACGGGGATGCGGACGTTGGGCAGCGGGCGGTAGCCCTTGACGGCCCCGAAGCGCCGCAGCCCATCGCTCTCGTGCAGGGACTTCAGCGCCGCGGCAGCGATGGTGACAGCGATGCGTTCGCCCGGGCACCCATGCGCACCAGCCCCGAAGGCGAAGCTGCGCCGCGCCGCGGGATCGTGATTGGCGGCGGCCAACAGGACGAGCACGCCATCGCCCGCGGCCAGCGCCTGGCCGGCCAGCTCCGTGTCCCCGGCCGCGAAACGTCGCGTGTGATGCGTCGGCGGGTCCCAGCACGCAATCTCTTCGACGAAGGCCAGGTCGGGCACACGCGCTTCGCGCTGCCACCGGGCGATGGCGTTGCCGATCAGGCCAGCCGTGGCGTCCAGTGACTGCTGCATCATCGCGATGCGGTTCGCCGAGCGCACCCTGTCCAGGCCCTCGGCAGCGCCCTGTGCCATCAGCGCGGTGGCCGCTTTGTCGGCGGCTGCGAGCGTTGCAGCGTCCGCACCCGCGGCGATGCCTTGGGTGAAAGCATGAACATGGGCGACCGTGGTGTCGAGTTGGTCTGCCGGCACCCGAAGCATGCGCGCGATGGCCTGCACCGGCACGGCCGAGAGCCACGCATTGACGTCGACCCGGCCTGCCAGATCAGCCGCGGCCAAGGCCGTCTGCGTTCCCAGCACCTCCAGCGAGAATGCCGCCGCTGCGCGCTCCGTCGCAGGCCGGTGCTCACGATGGAAGCCGCCGTCGTTCATCCGCACCAGTTGAGCGAACACCTCGCCCGTGGGCGATCCCAGGAGCGCCTTGGGCACGGGCTCCGCGGGCGGTCGCACGCGCAAGTGGGGATGAACCAGCGCTGCCTCGACCACCGCGGCGCTGCTCGCCACCCACAGGCGCAGGCCATGGTCGAAGAACAGCGGGCGTGACTGGCGCAGCGCGGCGTAGTACGGCCAGGGGTCGGGATGGGTCGTCGCCGCAATGGCGTCCGGTGGTGGATGCATGGGGGGAGTTTGCGCAGCAGTCACGCGTTTGTCGAGCCGCAACAGTTTGGCTACCATCGAAGCATGCATGCAGAACCCGACCTGGCCCGCATCGCCGCCACCGTGGGAGACCCGCGGCGCATCCAGATGCTGTCGCTCCTGATGGAGGGCCGCGCACTCACCGCGAAGGAGCTTGCGCTCGGCGCGGGCATCGAGCCGGCCACGGCCACCTCGCACCTCAAGCGCCTGCTCGAAGACGGCTTGCTGGAATCCACAGCGCAAGGCCGCCACAAGTACTTCCGCTTCGCCACGGAACATGTCGCGCAGTTGGTGGAAAGCCTCATGCGCGTCGCGCCGCGCCGCAAGGCTGCGCCCGCCGCGACCCTGGAACCGGTGCAGCAGGCCCGCTACTGCTACGACCACCTGGCCGGCAGCTTGGGCACCGGCCTGTTCACGCTGCTGTTGCGCAAGCACTGGCTGGAAGACGATGGGGTGGACCCCAAGCAGCTGGTGGTCACGGTCCGCGGCGCCAAGGCCCTGGACAACCTGGGCATCGACGTCGCGTCGGCCAAGGCGCGCCGCCGCCAGTTCGCCTGCCGCTGCCTCGACTGGTCGGAACGCCGCGACCACCTCGGTGGCGCCCTGGGGTCGGCGCTCGCCGAGCACCTGCAGTCGCAGCGCTGGATCGAACGGCGCAAGCACAGCCGCGTGGTCACCGTGACGCCGGCCGGCCGGCGCGAACTCAAGTCACTGGGGCTCGCGTTGGCGTGAGCGCCGCCAGCGCACGCAGCGCCTCCAGCACGACCTCAGGCTGCGTGAGTTGCGGGAAATGCCCGCTCTCGTGCGCGATCACCTGTTCCCCATGCGGTGAGAGCCGCGCGAGCTCCTGCTGGTGGGCGCGCCGCGCGCCGACGGCGGCGGGCGACATCAGCCACGCCGGCGGCGCCTTGCCGCCGGTGATGACGCGCACGGGAACATCGGGAAACGGCCCCGCCACCTCGATCTCGCGCACCGTGTCGTCCACGCATTCGAGTTCGGCGTGCACGTTCGGCTTGAACAGCAGCTGCGGCAGCGAGATCACCTTGCCCAGCGCGCGCACCAGCTGCGTCTCGTGCGTGCGCAGCACGGCGCGGTCGCGCGGATGCGTGGCCTCCACGAACAACACGGCAGTCACTTCGCCGGGATGCAGGCGCGCGAACAGGTTCGCGTAGAGCCCTCCCAGCGAGTGCGCCACCAGGATGTAGGGTGGCGCGAGACCCGCATAACCCAGCAGCTCACGCAATGAGGCGACCACGACCGTGCCCGTCTGCTTCTGCTTCGGCGGGTCGCTGCCTTGCATGCCGAAGCGGTTCCATCCGAAGACCGTCCCGCACTGCTCGATCTCCGGATAGAGCGCACGCCAGCCTTCCAGGCTGACGCCCGCGCCGTTGAACAGCAGGATGGTCGCAGGTCCGCTGCCGGACAGGAGGTAGCTCAGGCGCCCCTGGCGCGTCTGCACGGCCTGGATCGGCGGCAGCGCGCCGAGGCGTGCGGGGAGCCAGCCGGGCATCCGGCGTCAGGCGCCGCCGATGCCCACGGTGACGCGCCCGGTGCCCGCGCATTCGGGGCAGGACGACGCGCCGAGGCGCCCGCTGCCGCCGCAACGCGGGCAAACGTCCTCGCCGGTTCCTGCGGTTCCTTCGGGCGCTTCGTCGCCGGGCCGCATCGGCGGCTGTGCCGCCGAGGGCTGCCCTGGCGCCTGGCCCGCGGGCTGGTCGGAGCGGCCCGGCGCGCCGGCGAGATCGATCGACGCACCGGGGTCTTCCTCGCCGGCCACGGACTGGGCCAGGTCCAGCGGCTCTTCTGCACGCACCGCGGGACTGGAAACGGACGGACGATCTTGCTTGGCGGCCATGGCAATGCTCCTTGGCGCCATGCTAGGTCGCCGCAACTTGGGCTCGCGTAGGACGGCGCCTCAGCGCCCTTGCCAGACCGGTGGCCGCTTCTTCATGAAGGCTTGCACACCCTCCCGGAAATCCTCGCTGTCGTAGGCGCGGCGGATGAGGTCATCCACATCCGGCACGCCGCTGTGCAGGAGCCGGTTGAGCGTTTCCTTGCTGACGCGCTGCGTGATGGGCGCCAGGCTGGCCACACGGTCGCACACGCTTTTGGCGGCGGCCTCCAGGTCCTGGGGCGCCACGACCTGCAGCAGGTAACCGGAGGCCAGCAACTCTTCGGCGTTGAGCAGGTCCCCCAGCAGCAGCATCCGCTGGGCCATGGGCCGTCCGACGGCAGCGACGAGGCGGGTGACGTTGGCCGATGACAGGCAGTTGCCCAGCGTGCGCGCGATCGGCACACCGAAGCGCGACCCGGGCGTGGCGATCCGGAAGTCGCAGGCGGTGGCGATGGCAAAGCCGCCGCCGACCGCCGCGCCCTGCACCACCGCCAGCGTCGGCATGGGCAGCGTCTCGACCAGTTCGACCACCGTGTCGATGCGCTTCTCGTAGGCGACCCCATGGTCGCCCGAGGTGAAGGCCTGGAACTGCGGGATGTCCGTCCCGGAAACGAAGGCGGCCCCGCCCGCGCCCTGGAAGCGGACAGCCCGCACGCTCTCGTCCTCGTGCAACTGGCGGCAGATGGCCTCGAGCTGCTCGTACATCGCCCACGTCATCGCGTTGCGCGAATCGGGGCGGTCGAAGGTGACGGATGCGATGCCGTCCGCGATGCGCAGGTGCACGGCACCCACGAAGATCCCTTGTGTGTTCAGCACGTTCCGAAAGCCCCCTGATTGCGCAGGCGCGCACGCGCTTCGGCGTCCATGCCTGCCTCCTCCAGCACTTCGTCGGTGTGTTCGCCCAGCAAAGGCGGGTGGCGCCGCACTTCCTGCGGCGTGCCGGAGAGCTTGACCGCGAAACCGATGTTGGGCACCTTGCCTTCCACCGGGTGGTCGATCTCCATGCGCATGCCGCGCGCCTGCCCGTGTTCGCTGCCGAAGGCCTCCGGATAGCCCAGGATGGGGCCGGCCGGGATGCCATGGGCCAGCAGCTTCTCGACCCAGTGGTCCTTGGGATGCTGCCGGAACGTCCGCTCCAACGCCTCTTGCAGCTCCGCCCGGTGGGCCAGCCGCTGGGCGATCGTAGCGAAGCGGGGGTCGGCCAGCAACTCCTCGCGCCCCAGCAAGGTGCACAGTTGTTGCCAGAGCTTCTGGTTGTTGGCGCCCATCACGAAATACCCGTCGCTGCAGGCCATGGCCTGGTAGGGCGCGGTCATCTTGTTCGAGGTGCCCAACGGCTCCGGCCGCTTGCCCGTGCCCCAGTAGTCGCAGATGTCCCAGACCGAGAACGCCATCGCGGAGTCGAACAGGGACGCGTCGATGTACTGGCCCTGCCCCGTGTTCTTCACACCGATGTAGGCGGCGAGCGTCGCGTAGATCGCGAAGAGCGCGCAGCCGATGTCGGCCACCGGCACGCCGCATTTCACGGGCGGGCTATCGGGGTAGCCGGTGACGCTCATCACGCCGGACATGGCCTGCGCCATCAGGTCGAAACCGGGCCGGTCGGCCCAGGGGCCGGTCTGGCCGAAGCCCGAGATGCTGGTGTAGACCAGGCGCGGGTTGACCTCCTTCAGGACTTCGTAGCCAAGACCCAGGCGCCGCATCGCGCCGGGCCGGTAGTTCTCGATCAGGATGCCCGCGTCCTTGGCCAGGTGCAGCAGGACTTCCTTGCCCGCTTCGGTCTTCAAGTCCAGCGTGATGCTGCGCTTGTTGCGGTTCATGTTCAGGAAGCCGAGCGAGTCGGCGCCCTTCATCTTGAACCCCATGGAGCCACGCGTCTGATCGCCCGTGCCCGGCGGCTCGATCTTGATCACGTCCGCGCCCAGGTCGCCGAGCAGCATGGCGGCGTAGGGCCCGGCCATCACCTGCGAGATGTCGAGGACGCGGACGCCCTCCAGCGGGAGAGGTCGCGTCAAATTTCAACCTTGACGTTCGCGTCCTTGATCACTTTCGCCCACTTGGCCTGTTCGACCTTCATGAACTGCGCGAACTTCTCCGGCGTGCCGCCGCCGTCTTCGGCGCCCGAAGCTTCCAGCTTCTCCATCACGTCCGGCATGGCCAGCGCCTTGTTGACGTCCTCATTCATCCGCTTCGCCATCGCCGCGGACATCTTGCCGGGGCCGACCAAGCCATACCAGGTGGTGGCTTCGAAGCCGGGGAAACCGGATTCGGCCATGGTGGGCACGTTGGGATAGGACTTGGCCTTGTTCTGGCGCGTCTGCGCGATCGGATGGGCCTTGCCGTTCTTCACGTGTGGCGTCGCCGCCGTCATGGTGTCGAAGCTGTACTGGATCTGCCCGCCGATCAGGTCGACCAGCATCGGGCCCGAGCCCTTGTAGGGCACGTGGATCGCCTTCACGCCGGCCTGCAGCATGAACATCTCCAGCGCCAGGTGCTGCGCCGAGCCGTTGCCGGCGGAGCCGAAGCTCACCTTGCCGGGATTGGCCTTGCACAGGTCGACGATGTCCTTCACCGTCTTGGCGGGTTGGGCCAGGTTGCAGATCAGCAGGTTGGGCGTGACGCCCACCATCGCGATGGGCTGGAAGTCCTTCTCGGCGTCGTAGCCCAGCTTCTGCAGGCCCGGAACGATCGCGTGGCTGTTGATGTGCGCCATGTGCAGCACCGTGCCGTCACCCGGCTGCTTGGCGACGTAGTCGGCCGCAATGGTGCCGGACGCGCCCGCCTTGTTCTCGACGATGACCTGGGTCTTCCACATGTCGCCCAGCTTCTGGCCGATGACGCGCGCCAGGATGTCGGTGCCGCCGCCGGGGGCGAAGCCCACAATGATGCGGACCGGGCCGGTGGGGAGGTTCTGGGCGCGGAGCATGGGGACCGCGAGGGTCGCGGCGGCGCCGGCAATGAGGGTTCTGCGTTGCAGCATGCTTTTGTCTCCTGTAAGAACACAAGGACGCGTGTGCCGAAGGCACCGCGTGATCGTCTGTTTAAGCCGCTTTTTGCAGCGCGACAGGCGCGGGATGCCCCGCGAAATAATCCATGGCGGCCTGCACCCCCGACCCAGCGAGCTTCACGCCCGCGAGCTTGAGGCCCATCTCGCAACCCGACAAGGCCGCCATCAGCGTGAGGTCGTTGCAGTCGCCCAGATGGCCGATGCGGAACATGCGGCCCTTGACCTTGCCGAGGCCCGTGCCCAGCGACAGGTCGAAGCGCTCATAGATCAGCTTGCGCACCGCGTCCGCATCCACGCCCTCGGGCGTGATCACGCCGGTGAGCACTGGCGAGTAGCTGGCGGCTTCATTGCACTGGATCTCCAGGCCCCAGGCCCGGACCCCGGCGCGCACGCCCTCGCCCCAGCGGCGGTGCCGGGCGAACGTGCCTTCGAGGCCGCCGAAGGCGGGCTCCAGCAGCATGTCGCAAGCCTCGGCCAGGCCGTACAACAGGTTGGTGTTGGGGGTGTAGGGCCAATAGCCCGACTTGTTCATCTCGACGATCTCGTCCCAGGCCCAGAACGCCTTGGGCAGTTTCGCGGACTTGCTCGCTTCCAGCGCCTTCGGCGCCAAGGCGTTGAAGCTGATGCCCGGGGGCAGCATCAGGCCCTTCTGGGACCCGCTGACGGTGACGTCCACGCCCCATTCGTCGTGCTTGTATTCGGCCGATGCCAGGCCGGAGATGCTGTCCACCATCAGCAGCGCGGGATGCTTCGCCGCATCGATCGCCTTGCGCACCGCGAGGATGTTGCTGGTGGCGCCGGTCGACGTTTCGTTGTGCACCACGCACACGGCCTTGATCGCGTGCTCCTTGTCGGCCTTCAGCCGTTCCTCGATCAGGTGCGCCTGCACGCCCTTGCGCCAGCCCTCGACACCGGGCAGGCCCAGGAACTCCGTCTTCACGCCCAGCCGCGAAGCGAGCTTCTGCCACAACGCCGCGAAGTGGCCCGTTTCGTACATCAGGACGAGGTCGCCCGGGCTCAGCGTATTGGCCAGCGCCGCTTCCCACGCGCCCGTGCCGGACGCCGGATAGATCACCACCGGATGCTTCGTCTGGAAGATCTGCTGGATGCCCTTCAGGACGCGCAGGCCCAGCGCACCGAACTCCGGACCGCGATGGTCGATGGTCGGCAGGCTCATCGCGCGCAGGATCCGGTCGGGCACTGGCGAGGGCCCCGGGATCTGCAGGAAGTGGCGGCCGGTGGGATGAAAGTCGAGCGTCAGCATGCGGCGGATTTTTGCATACAAAATTCTGTTGTCAAGAGCCCTGCTCTGCAGGAAGCTTCTTTACAGCCCCACGCATTTGCATACAAAATGCTCGCATGACCGCGGAAGTGATCTCCATCCCTCGCGCCGCCCTCCATGAGCAGGTCGCGCAGCGCCTGCGCCAGATGCTGGTGGAAAGCCGCATCCCGCCGGGTGCGAAGTTGAATGAGCGCGAGCTCTCCGAACTGCTGCAGGTTTCTCGCACGCCCCTGCGCGAAGCCATCAAGATGCTCGCGGCCGAGGGGCTGGTGGAACTCCTGCCCAACCGCGGCGCCATCGCCGTTTCGCTGAACGAGGCGGACATCCTGCATACCTTCGAAGTGATGGCGGGGCTGGAGGGGCAGTCGGGCGAATTGGCGGCGCAGCGCATCACCGAGGACGAACTGGCCGAGATCCAGGCCATGCACTTCGAGATGCTGGCGGCCTACACCCGGCGCGACCTGTCGACTTACTACACCCTCAACGCACGCATCCACCGTGCCATCAACGCGGCGGCCAAGAACCCGGTGCTCGGTGCCGTCTACAACCAGGTCAATGCGCGGCTGCAGGCCTTGCGCTTCCGCTCCAACCAGGACGGCGCCAAGTGGAAGCGGGCCGTGAAGGAGCACGAGCAGATGATCCTGGCGCTCGCGGCGCGCGATCCGGTGGCCATGCGGGGCGTCCTGATCACCCACCTGCACAACAAGCGCGACGTGGTGCTGGAGCAACTGCGCAAGCCGGCGATCGCGAAGGCGGGCCGATGAACGCCCCCTTGCCGGTCCAGGTGACGCGCGAAACCGCCGCCTCGGCGTACGAGCGCGTCGCGACCACCAGCAACGAGGTGGCCGGGCGCCTGGCGCAGCGCCTGGCCGCCGAAACGCGGGGCGAGGTCCTGTTCTCGCCTGCCGATTGCGGCCGCTACGCCACCGATGCTTCCATCTACCAGGTGACACCGGTCGGCGTGTTCGTGCCGCGCAGCACCGAGGACGTGCGGATCGCGCTCGACATCTGCCGTGACCTGAAGGTGCCCATCGTGCCGCGCGGCGGCGGCACCAGCCAATGCGGCCAGACCGTCGGCGCTGGCCTGGTCATCGATTTTTCCAAGCACGTGCGCAACGTGCTGGACACCGACTCGGCGGGACGCTCAGTCACGGTGGAGCCGGGCATCGTGCTGGACCATCTGAACGCCCACTTGAAGCCGCTGGGCCTGTGGTACCCCGTCGACGTCTCGACCGCCGCGCAGGCCACGCTGGGCGGGATGGCCGGCAACAACTCGTGCGGCAGCCGCAGCATCGCCTACGGCAACATGGTGCACAACGTGCTCGGCGCCGAGGCCTGGACCACCGATGGCGCCCTGCACCACTTCCGCCGTTTTGATGAGAGCACGGGCGCGGCACGCATGCTCGGCGAGCGCGTTCGCCAACTGGCCATGACGCTGACGCCGGAGATCGAGAAGCGCTGGCCCAAGGTGCTGCGCCGCGTCGGCGGCTACAACCTGGACGTCTTCCACAACCAGAACGAACGCCCCTACACCACGGACGGCAGCGTCAACCTGGCGCACCTGCTGGTGGGCAGCGAGGGCACGCTGGGCCTGACCAGGAGCCTGACCCTGCGGCTGGCCGAATTGCCGCGCGCCAAGGTGTTGGGTGTCGTGAACTTCCCCACCTTCTACAAGGCGATGGATTCCGCCCAGCACATCGTCAAGGGTGTGGGCAGTGACGGGACGCTCACCGCGGTCGAGCTCGTCGATCGCACGATGATCGAGCTGGCGCTGCAGAACCCGGCCTTCGCGCCCACGGTGCGCGCCGCGCTGATCGGCAAGCCGGACGCCCTGCTCCTGGTGGAGTTCGCCGGCGCCGACAAGCCGATGCTGCTGAACAAGCTGAAGCAGTTGCAGGAGCTGATGGGCGACCTGGGGCTGCCGGGCTCGGTGATCCTGATGCCCGACGACGTGCCGCAGAAGGCCTTGTGGGAAGTGCGCAAGGCGGGCCTCAACATCATGATGAGCCTCAAGGGCGACGGCAAGCCGGTGAGCTTCATCGAGGACTGCGCCGTGCCGCTGGAACACCTGGCGGAATACACCGACGCGCTCACGCAGGTGTTCCGCAAGCACGGCACTCGCGGCACCTGGTATGCGCATGCCTCGGTGGGCACGCTGCACGTGCGGCCCATCCTCGACATGCGCACCGACGGCGCGCCGCGCATGCGGCACATCGCCGAGGAAGCTTCGGCGCTGGTGCGCAAGTACAAGGGCGCCTACAGCGGCGAGCACGGCGACGGCCTGTGCCGCGGCGAATGGATCCAGTGGCAGTTCGGCCCGCGCATCAACGACGGTTTCCGCGAGATGAAGCGGCTGTTCGACCCGCTGAACCTGCTGTGCCCGCAGCGGATGGTGGACACGCCGCGCATGGACGACACGCGGCTGATGCGCTTCCCGCCGGGCTATCGCGTCATCCCCCTGAAGACCGCGCTGGACTGGACACCCTGGGACGTGCAGAACGATCCCGCGACCGAGAAGACCACGGCGCCGGGCACCGGCGGTGATCCCGCCCAAGGGTTCGCCAAGGCCGTGGAGATGTGCAACAACAACGGCCACTGCCGCAAGTTCGACGCCGGCACCATGTGCCCCAGCTACCGCGTGACGCGCGACGAGCAGCACCTGACGCGCGGCCGCGCCAACACGCTGCGCCTCGCGCTGAGCGGCCAGCTGGGGCCCGACGGCCTGGCCAGCGAAGCGGTGCGCGACGCGCTCGACCTGTGCGTCAGCTGCAAGGGCTGCAAGCGCGACTGCCCAACCGGCGTGGACATGGCGCGCATGAAGATCGAGTTCCTGCAGGCCGACCGGAAGAAGAACGGCTGGTCGCTGAAGGACAAGCTGGTCGCCCGCCTGCCGGAGTACGCGCCGCTGGCCAGCCGCTTCGCGGGCCTGCTCAACCTGCGCAACCGCAGCGCGCTGCTGGCCTTGCTGGGCGAAAGGCTCTTCGGCTTCGCGCGGCAGCGGCCGCTGCCGCAGTGGCGGAGCCGGCATTTCTTCAACGGCACACCGCAGGGCGCGACGCGCGAACAGGTGCTGGCCTCGGCCCGGCCGGTCGTGCTGTTCGTCGACACCTTCAACGGCTTCTTCGAATCGGCCAACGCGCAAGCGGCGTTGCAGGTGCTGCAAGCCGCCGGCTACACCGTGCACATCGCCGCCAAGGAAAAACCGGACGGCAAGCACCTGTGCTGCGGCCGCACCTACCTGGCCAGCGGCATGGTGGACGACGCGAAGGCGAAGGCCGGCGAGCTGTTGCAGGCATTTCAGCCCTTCGTGGAGCGCGGCATGCCCATCGTGGGGCTGGAGCCTTCGTGCCTGCTGACGCTGCGCGACGAGATGACGGTCATGGGCCTGGGCGCACCGGCGCAAGCGCTGGCCCGGCAAGCCGTCCTGTTCGAGGAGTTCCTGGCGCGCGAAGCGGCGGCCGGCCGGCTGGAGCAGCTCAAGGCGCGCCTGAAACCGCTGACCAAGGACCAGCCGCTGCTCGTGCATGGCCACTGCCACCAGAAGGCCTTCGACGCGGTCTCGCCCGTGCTCGAAGTCCTGAAGTTGATTCCCGGCGCCCAGCCCCGGCTGATCGAAAGCAGTTGCTGCGGCATGGCAGGCAGCTTCGGCTATGAAGCAAAGCACCATGCGGTGTCGATGCAGATGGCGGAGCTGAGCCTGCTGCCCGCGATCCGCAACGCGCCCGATGCGCTCGTGGTCGCGGACGGCACCAGCTGCCGGCACCAGATCGCCGATGGCGCGCAACGCGTGGCCGTGCATGCGGCGGTGTTGCTGGCGCGGCAGCTCTAGCCGCTGGGTGTGCACAATGGAGCGGTGACCCCGCCCTGCCTCATCCGCGCCGCCCTGCCCTCCGACGAACCCGCGTGGCGGCAGCTCTGGCGCGGCTACTGCGACTTCTACGACGCCGGCGTGCCCGACGAGGTGACCAACCGCACCTGGAACCGCATCCTGGATCCGGATTCCGCCGTGATGTGCGTGGTGGCGGAGATCGAAGGCCAGGTGGTGGGCTTCGCCAACTGCGTGGTGCACGAGAACACCTGGGAGACGCAGCCGGTCTGCTACCTGGAGGACCTGTTCGTCACGCCCGCTGCCCGCGGCCAGGGCGTCGGGCGCGCCCTGATCGAGTGGTTGCGCAACGCGATGCGCGCCGAAGGCTGGGCCAGGGTGTACTGGGTCACCAAGGCCGACAACGCCGAAGCGCGCCGGCTCTATGACCAGTTCACGCAAGCCGACGGATTCGTGCGCTACGTGATCCGGCAGAAATGAAATGGGGGCGCAGCGCGCCCCCGGCTCTCCCCCGGAGGGGGAGGGAGTCTCCCAGCCCTGCTACCGGCAGCTGAAGCTGCTCGCCGACTCCACGTCCCCCGTCCCGTTGTAGCGTGCGACCAGCGGATAAGGGCACAGCGGCCGCGTGCGGTTCGCCGCCCAGGTCGCGGGCAGGTCGGCGTTGACGCCGCCCGCGTTGCCCGCGCCGCGCGCCGTGGCCGTGATGCTCGCCGGCGCCTGGCCCTGTTCGACCCAGTTCACCAGCGCGGACAGCGCGTCGAACTGGTCGGTGGCCGGCCCGCCCGAGCAGTGGCCCATGCCGGGCACCCGGAAGAAGCGCGCGAAATTCGACGCGTCGCCGCCATTGGCCGCCTGCAGGCCCTTGTACCAGGTCTCGCTGTCGTCCACCGAGAAGATCGGGTCGGACACCCCGTGGTACACGATGATCTTGCCGCCACGGTCCTTCAGCGTCGCCATGTTCGTGGGGTTCGGCGGCGTCATGAAGCTCATGGCCGATTCCGTGTACATGCCGTTGGTCGCGGTGATCTGCTGGGCCAGCAGGTCCAGGTTGGCGGACAGCGTGAAGGCCGGACCGTTGAACCCGGTGGCCGCATCCGGCGGTACCTTGAAGATCAGCCCGACCGCGCCGGAGTCCAGCGCCAGGGGTGCCGTGAACTCCCAGAACGGGATGCCGGCGCCGGCGATGCCCGGGTCATACGGGAAGGTGGAATAGATCCGCGTCCCGTTGCTGGTGGTCGGGCCGCTGAAGATCTTGCCGATGGCCGTCTTCTGCGCCGCGCTCAGGCACGAGCCATCGCGCGCCCCCGCGCAAGTAGGCACGTCGCGCGCCAGGTCGAACGCCCCGCGGCAGGCCTGCACGTCCTGCACCAGGCCGTCGGTGGCGCCGTCGAGCGCGTCGCACTTCGACAGCACGGCGTTGCTGACCAGGCGGCGTTCCGCGGTGGTGAAACCGGTCGAAAGATCGGTCGGCGACGTCGCCACGCTGGCGTACAACTGGCCGCCGGCGATGTTGGCCAGCGCCGCCTTCGGCAGGTTGTAGCCCGGCGCGCCAGCGAGGATGCCGTCGTAGTCGTTGGCGTAGCGCGTGGCCGCGATCATCGCGTGGCGCCCGCCGTTGGAGCAGCCGGCGAAATACGAGCGGTCGGCGCCCTTGCCGTAGGTCGACGCGATCACGCTCTTGGCCATCGGCGTGAGCTTGGCGACCGCCTGGTAGCCGTAGTCCAGCCGTGCCTGCGGGTCGATGCCGAAGTTGGGCCCGAGCGAACCGGGATGGCCCGCGTCGGAGCTGAGCACGGCAAAGCCCTGCTGCAGCGCGTGCGTCAGCGGACCGCCGCCGGTGGCTCCCGTGGCCGTGACGACCGCGCCGTCGATGCCGCCGTTGCCCTGGTGCAGGAAGCGGCCGTTCCAGTCGGTCGGCAGCCGCATCTCGAAACCGATCGCGTAGGCATTGCCGTCGACCGTGCTCACGCGCTCGTGCATCTTGCCGGTCACCAGGCAATGCTCCCGCACCGGCTGCCCCGCCACGGTGAGCGATCCGGCGGGGATGCTGCTGGTGGCGGTGAGCGTGGTGTTGGCCAGCGCGCCGATCTTGCCCGCCAGCGCGCTGCACGCGGTGGTCATCTTGACCCCGGTGGCGGCCGACAACTGGGGCGGCCCGTTGTCGCTGCCGCCGCAGCCGGCCAGCACGGCGAGAGCGCCGAAAAGGGACAGGGCGCGTGGGCGCAGCCGTCGCAGGACTTGCATGGTGGGTCTCCTGTAAGCGCGCATGGAGCGTCGCGGGTTGGTCCAGATCGTTAAGTTACTAAACTATCTGGTTGGTACGTATCCGGGTTTTACCTAAAGGCGAAGCTCATCCACTGGTTCACAGCATGAAGTAAAAGGGCTTGGCACAATATCCCCGCATGCACCCCAAGAGAACGCCGCGCCTGGACATGACGCCTGCCGGGCGCCTGGAAGAGGCGCAACTGCAGCGGGTGCTGGGCTACCAGCTTGCGCAGGCTTCCATCGTCACCAGTGCCATCTATGCGCGGACCGTCGGCGAGCCGTTTGAACTGCGTCCGGTCGAGTACACGGTGCTGACGCTGATCGCCGAGAACCCGGGCGGTTCGCTGGCCCGGCTGGCGCGCGCGCTGGCCGTGACGGCGCCCAACATCACGACCATGGTGGACCGGCTCGAGAAGCGCGGCTGGATCGCGCGGACGCCCAGCGAGCAGGACCGCCGTTCGCAATTGCTGCATCCCACGGCGAAAGGCGAAGCGCTGGTGCGCAAGACGACCCAGCTCATCCTGGACGCGGAAAAGGCGGCCATGCCCCTGACGCCGGGCGAGCACAGCATGCTGGTGGAACTGTTGCACAAGGTGGCCTGCGCGCGCGGCAACGAACCCTAGAAGTCCGCCCAGCCGGGCAGAATGGTGCGATGCAGTCGCCGCCGGCCCGCGCCCTCCGCCCATGATCCGTGTCCCGCACGGGCGCACGCTGCGCTTCCGCCTGTTCATGCTCGCCGCCAGCGGCCTCGTTCCGCTGGCGTTGGTGGCCGTCGTGGTCATCGGCTCGCTGATCCGCGACCGCACGCTGGAGGCGCAGAGCGCGGCGCTCGATGTGTCGCGGGCGCTCGCCACCGCGGTCGACGCCGAATTGCGGTCGATCGGGAGCATCCTGCAGAGCCTGGCGCAGACCGGCCACCTCGCGTCCGGCCGGCTGGACGACTTCCGGCCCGTGGCGGCGCGCGTCGCGGAGGGGCAAGGCTGGCGGAGCCTCCTCGTGGCCGACGGTACCGGGCGGATCCTCATGAATTCCGCCCAGCCGTCCGGCACGCCCGATCCGCAGCCGGTCGACGTGGAGAGCATGCGCCGCGCCATCGAGACGCGCATGGTGACCGTCGGCCGGGTGGCCGAAGGGCGCCAGAAGCAGGGACCCGCCTTCGCCGTGCGCCTGCCCGTGATCCGCGACGGCCAGCTCATCTATGTGGTGTCGGCGGTCATCCCGGCCGAACGAATCCTGGCCGTCGTCGCGCGCCAGCGGGTGCCGGAGGGCTGGGTGGTGGCCATCTTCGACCAGGCCGGCAACCGCGTGGCGCGCTCGCGCGAACATGCGGTCGCGCGGCCCTCGCCCACGCTGCAGGCCCTGCTCGATCGAGGAGGGAGCGAAGGCGCGGGGCCGACCACCACGCTCGAAGGCGTCCCGAGCCAGACCGGGTTCACGCGCTTGCAGGCGTCCGGCTGGGTCGTGGCCATCGGCATCTCCCAACGCGAAGCCGACCGCGGCTTCTACGCGGTCCTGGCCGCGGTTGCCGGCGGCCTGGCGGCGTCGCTGGCGTTGTCCGCCTTCCTGGCCTGGTACTTCACGCGCCAGGTGACGGAGCCGATCGACCAGCTGAAGGCCGCGGCCGGCGCGCTGGGCCGCGGCGAGGAGGTCCGGCTGCCGCCGCTCGGCATTTCGGAACTGCAGGACGTCGCCGCCGCGCTGGCGCATGCCGCCGACGACCGCGACCGGGCGGCGCGCGAGCGCGAGGACCTGCTGGCCCGCGTGACGGACGCGTTGCGGCTGGCCGAGGAGGCGGCCCGCAGCAAGGATGAATTCCTGGCGATGCTGGGCCACGAACTGCGCAACCCCCTCGCCCCCATCGCGACCGCGCTGCACCTGATGGCGCGCAAGGGCGATGCCAGCACGCGCATCGAACGCGAGGTCGTCGAGCGGCAGCTGGGCCACATGACACGGCTGGTCGATGACCTGCTGGACGTCTCGCGCATCACCAGCAAGCGGCTGGCCATGCGCTTCGAGCCGGTGCGGCTGGCGGACCTGGTGGAGCACGCGGCACAGGGGATTCCGGCGCTGCTGGGCGATCGCCTCTTCCGCGTGCACGTGGACGACGACGCGCGCGGCCTTTGGGTTTCGGGCGACCAGGACCGGTTGGGCCAAGTGCTCAACAATCTGCTGGGCAACGCCATCAAGTTCACCCCGGCGGAAGCCCCGATCGAGCTGGCGCTGCGCAGCGGGGGCGAGGGCTTCGCCGAGATCGTGCTCACCGACGGCGGCGTCGGCATGCCGCCCGAGGTGCGGGAGCACGTGTTCGACCTGTTCTACCAGGCACCCCAGGGGGCGGACCGTTCGCGCGGCGGCCTCGGCCTCGGCCTGGCCATCGTGCGCAGCCTGGTCGAGATGCACGGTGGCAGCGTGCGGGCGGAAAGCGAAGGCACCGGCCATGGCAGCCGCTTCATCGTCCGCCTGCCCACCATGGCGGCGCCACCGGCGCCGGAGCCGGCGCGGGAGTCGCCCCATGCCACGGGGATGGGCCGGGTGCTGGTGGTCGACGACAACCAGGACGCGGCCGACACCGCGGCGGCGCTGCTGGAGATCGCGGGTTACGAGGTGAAGGTGGCCTACCACCCGCAGGAGGCGCTGGCCCTGCTGGAGAGCTTCCATCCCCAGGTCGCCGTGCTCGACATCGGCCTGCCGGGCATGAGCGGCTACGAGCTCGCCGGGCAGGTCCGCGCCCATCCGGGCGGCGCGCAGTGCTACCTCGTGGCGCTCACCGGCTACGGCACGCAAGCGGATGCGGCGCGCGCCACGGCCGCCGGCTTCGCTGCCCACCTGGTGAAGCCGGCCGGCCCGGACGCGTTGCTGGAAGCGGTCGCGCGCGGCCTGGCGCCGGCGCCGCCGGCTGGTGGGTGACGAGCACGCGGGCGCGGCCCGCGCTATGCTGGCGCGGCACCAGGGGACCCGCATGACGTCATTCTTCCGCGCCCGGCGCGCCACATTCGGGCTGGCGCTGTGCGCCGCCCTCGCCCCGCTCGCCGGCCGCGGCCAGCCTGCCAGCCCCACCGTGCGGCTGCGCGGCACCATCGAGGCGCTCACGCCCACCAGGGTCACCCTGCGCGAACGCAGCGGCGAACGCATCGAACTCGCCCTGGCCCCCAACCTGGTGGTGACCGAGGTCTATCCGGTCACGCTCGCCGAAGTGCGCGCCGGCAGCTTCATCGGCGTCGGCGCCCTGCCTCAGGCCGACGGCTCGCAACGTGCCATCGCCGTCACGCTGTTCCCGGAGGCCATGCGTGGCACGGGCGAAGGCCACCGGCCCTTCGACTTCCTGCCGCAAAGCACCATGACGAACGCGACCGTCGCCGACGTCGCCGCCGCCGCGGACGGCCGCAAGCTGGTCGTCAAGTACAAGGACGGCGAGAAGACGATCGTGGTCCCGCCGGAGGTTCCCATCGTGAGCCTGCGGCCGGCCGACCGCGCGCTGCTGGTGGTCGGCGGGGCCGTGGCGATCACCGCCCAGTCGATCGACGGCCAGCCGACGGCGCAGCGCATCAGCGCCGGCCGCGGTGGCTTCGCCCCGCCCTACTGAGGCATGGCCGCGATGGCGCGCCTGCCGTGCCAACCCGTCTGTGCCTGGGGCGTGTTCCTCTACTGTAGGAGGCTACGCACGAGCCTAGCCGCCGTTGCGCCTCTACCCCGGGCCGTGGCCGCCCCTATCTTTGAATCTGGTGCAACAACGACAGGAGTTCATCCATGAACAAGGACCAGGTCAAGGGCGTCGCCAAGCATGTCGGCGGCGAAGTGCAGGAACAGGTCGGCAAGCTGACCGGCGACACTGGAACGCAGGCCAAGGGCCACGCGAAGGAGATGGAAGGCAAGGCCCAGAAGGAACTGGGCGATGCCAAGGAAGTCCTGAAGGACAAGGCCGAGGACCTGAATCGCAAGATCTGACGATCCTGTGACAAGGCAAAGCCGGGCGCATGCCCGGCTTTTTTATTGCGGCCAGCGTGCGGCTACTGGCTCAACCCCGTGGGACTGCCGGTGGCGGCAGCAGGCGCTTCAGCGGCTGAGGTCATGGGCGTGGTCATGGGCGTGGCGGGAGCGCTAATGGCTGCGCTGGATGCCGCGCCCGAACTGCCACCCGCTCCCATGCTGCTGGCCCCGCCAAAGCTGCTGCCGCCGGCATTGGCATTGGACGACGGCATCACGCGAATGACCTCCGGCCCCTGCGCGGGCCTGGGAGCCAGCACCACCTCCGCGGCCGGCCGCGTCTCGATGGCGCTGGGCGTAGCGGCAGGAGCCGGCGCGGGCCTGGCGCTGCCCTGCATGTAGACCTGCGTGCCGGACACGCTCTCGGCCGGCCGCACCGGTTCGAGCGGCCGGGGGAAGGAGGGCACCCGCGCCAGTTCGGGCGGCAGGCCGGGCTCGGTCGCGGCGGGGGCCGATGATGGGGCCGGCAGGCTCATCGGCGAGACGGACGGCGTGGCGAGCGCGGTCGGCGGTGGCTGCAGCACCGGCGGCTCGAAGCGGGCCGGCGGCGTGGTCACGACGATCGGCTCCGACACGGCGGCGGGCGTGCTGAACACGCTGCTGAACCAGTCGTTCATGCGGTCCAGGAGCGGCGCGGGCTCCAGGTCCTTCTGGCGCGGCGCGGCGAACGTCGCCTTGGCGTCCAGCAGGTTGCCCTTGAACGACTGCTGGAAGAAGTCGCCCACCACCAGCAGGGCGTTGTGCGAACCCTGCCCCCAGTATTCGCTGCGCATGGTCACGCGGTTGTCGTTGAACCCGACCCAGGCGCCCGCCACCAGCTTCGGGTGCATCAGGATGAACCAGCCATCGGTGTTGTCCTGGGTGGTGCCGGTCTTGCCGGCAACGTCGCCCGTGATGCCGAAGCGGTGCTTCAGGCCAACGGCCGTGCCCTCCTCGACGACACCGCGCAGCACGTCGAGCAGCGTCATCGCGGCGTGGGCCGACAGCGCGGTTTCCGCCGGCGCGATGCCGAAGGTCTCCACCGTGCTGCCATGGCGGTCCTCGATGCTGGTCACCAGCACCGGCTCCATGTACGTGCCGCCATTGGCGATGGTGCCGAACGAAGACACCATCTCCTTCAGCGTCACGGGACTCGTGCCGAGCGCCAGCGACGGCACTTCGTCCAGCTTGCTCTGGCGCACACCCATCGCGCGCGCCAGACTCGCCACGCGCGATGGCCCGACCTGCATCATCAGCTGCGCCGTGATGGTGTTCTTCGAACGCGCCAGGCCTTCGCGCAGCGTCATCGGCTGGTTGGTCGGGCCCTCGCCCACGTCGCTCGGGCGCCAGACCTTGTTCTTGTCGATCTGGATGTCCATCTGCGCGTCCATCAGCTGCTGCATCGGCGACATGCCCTGCTCGAACGCCGCGCCATAGACGAACGGCTTGAAGGTGGAGCCGGGCTGGCGCCGGGCCTGCTGCACGTGGTCGAACTTGTCGTCGTTGTAGTCGCGGCTGCCGACCCAGGCGCGGATCTGGCCGTTCAGCGGGTCCAGCGCCATGAAGCCGGCCTGCAGCTGCGTCTTGCGCTTGCGCAGCGCCTGCATGAAGTTCGCGTCGTCACGCAACTGGGCGATCGCTTCGGCATCCTCCACCTTCTGGCCGCGCAGTTCCCTGTACTCGGCCGTCTCGCGGATGAACGCGTTCACCAGGTCCTTGCGGCTGTTCCAGTAGTGCTCGAACGGCTGCACCTTGGCGCGCTGCGCCACGTAAGCCTTGGGATCCGTGCCGAAGCTGGCCGCGCCGCTGCGGCCCCATTCGACGTCCGCCACCGCCTGCAGCATGTCCGCCTGGCGGGTGACCGCCTGGTTGGCCAGCGCCTGCAGGCGCGAATCGATGGTGGTCTTCACCACCAGTCCATCGGAGTAGATGTTGTAGTCGTGCTTGTCGGCCCATTCGAACAGCCAGCGGCGCAGGTACTCCGTCATGTGCGGGGCGGACCCGCTGAATTCCGGGAGGCGCTCGAAGTCCAGCTTCAGCGGCTGGTCCTTCAGCTCGGCGAACTTCGCCTCCGGCAGCTTGCCGTGCTTGACCATCTGCGCCAGCACCGTGTTGCGCCGCTGCTGCGCGCGCTCCGGCGCCAGCACCGGGTTGTAGTAGCTCGTCCCCTTCAGCATCCCGACGAGCGTGGCGGCCTCGAGTTCGTTCAGCTTGTCGGCGGGCTTGTCGAAATAGGTGCGGGCCGCCATCTGAATGCCCCAGGCGTTGTAGAGGAAGGACACCGAGTTGAGATAGCTCTCCAGGATTTCGTCCTTGCTGAAGACGGCTTCGATCTTCAACGCGGTGATCGCCTCCTTCAGCTTGCGCGTGATCGTCGGCGCCCGCCCGATGTCCTCGGGGTACAGGTTGCGCGCCAGCTGCTGCGTGAGCGTGGAGCCGCCCTGGCGGTCACCGGCCAGCGTGCGCGCCGCGGCCCGCAAGGTCCGGATCACGTCGAGGCCGGGGTGGTCGTAGAAGCGGTGGTCCTCGGTCGCCAGCAGCGCCGTCACCACGTGGGGCGAGACATCGGACAGCTTGACCCAGTCGCGGTTGGCCCGCTTGAACACCGCGAGCTCCTTGCCATCGGCCGAGAGCACCACGGTGGGCTGCTCCTGCTTGGCCTTCTTGATGTCGCCGATGCTCGGCGTGAAGGGCACCAGCACCAGCACGTACGCGATGGCGAGCGCCGGCAGGGCCGCGAGCGTGCGCCAGGGATGGCGGCGGACCGCGCCGCTGGTGCGCCGCCATGCGCGTGCGGAGAATTGCGACAAGCGCTCGAATGCAGCCTTCATGGGAAGTGTTTCGTCCAGGTTTGCGGTGGCGCCACTGTGGAACGCATCAGTTGGCGCAACTGTAGGACGGCGGCGCGACGCGGGCACGCCCGCCGGCGGGTGCGGCCGTCCGAAAGTCCGCGCGTGACGGAGACTACGAGCCCGCGCGACGGGGTCCTACGCTCGCGCGCCCCTGCCCGCTCCCATGCTTCGCCCCATGGAATCGATCAACGTGAAGCCGAACGTCACCCGCTGGTTCGCGGTGAATCTTGCCGAGGGCGCGACCGAGGAATTGCCGCCCGCCGAAGGCCGGATGGTGGTGCATTGCCGCACCGGCGCGCTGTGGATCACGCACGACGGCGACCCGCGCGACGTGATCCTCGACGAGAACGAAAGCTACCTGGTGGACCGGCGGGACCGGATGATGGTGCACGCGCTGCGCGGCAGCGGCCTCGAGATCGAGGTCGGCGCGGGCTGAGCGCCGCGCGCAAAGGAAGAACCACCCCGAAGGGTGGCCCCGCCACGCTGACCCGGACGTAGGCGGCGCGCCCAGAGTTCCGCTCGCGCGGGCCATGCCGTCCCAGTCCTACAGCCCCCCTCGCGCCACCCTGACAAACGCGCTGGCTGTGCAGGGCCAGACTCCGCCCACTCATTTCCGGAAGCACCACTTGCTGGCCCTCGAAGTCCCCCTCGCATTCCCCGTCACCGCCGACGCGTCCAACCCGGCGGAGCTGGCCTCGGCGCAGCGGCAGCGCAGCCTGGCCCATGCGGCCCGCCACGACATCCTGCGGCGTCTCGCACCCTCGCTGCGGCACGACATGGTGGTGCCCTTGCAGTCGCTGGGCATGACCATGGAGGCCTTGAGCGCGCGGCTGGACCGCGGCGCCGTCGACAGCGCGGACCTGCATGCGGCCGTTTCGAAGCTGAACCGCCTGACCCGCAAGGCCGTGGCGAGCTGCCTGCATGTGGCCACCTGGATGGAGCCCGCCGAAGACGACAGCGTGCCGCTGAACGAAGGCGTGGAGGAATGCGCCGGCCTGCTGGCGTCCAGCCTCAACTTCCGGGGATTCCACCTGCGCAACGAGGTCCGCGACATTCCGATGGAGGTCAGCCGTGGCGCTTTGCGCTTCCTACTCGCGGCATCCCTGCTGAGCCTCGCCGAGCACGCGCCGGGCGGCGGTGAGCTCGTGCTGAGCGGGGAGACTGCCGCCGGCCACGCCGTCGTCGCCGTCACCTGGCAGCCTTCGGCGGACGCCGCGAGCACCCAGTTGCACGATGCCGGCCAGGCCACGCTCTCATGGACGGAGGTCCAGGCCCTTGCCGCGCTGGAGGCCGTGGAGCTGCGCCGCAGCCCCTCCGAGATCATCCTGCGCTTCCCGCGCTCCGTGGTCACGACCCCACTGAAGATGGTTCCGGTATAGCAGCGGTGCCCTTGGTTTCGTCCAGGAACGCTTCCAGCTGCCCGATCGCGAGCGGGCGGCAGTAGAGGTAGCCCTGGTACTGGTGGCAGCCCTGGCGGGCGAGGAAGTCCCGCTGCTCGATGGTTTCCACCCCTTCCGCGATCACGTTCAGGCCGAGGCTGCGGGCGAGGCCGATGATGGTGCCGGCGATGGCGGCGTCGTTCGCATCCGTGAGGATGTCCTTCACGAACTCGCGGTCGATCTTCAGTTCGTCCAGCGGCAGCCGCTTCAGGTAGGAAAGGGACGAATAGCCGATCCCGAAGTCGTCCAGCGACAGCCCGACGCCCATCGCCTTGAGGCTGCCCATCTTGGCCACGGTGACCTCGATGCCGTCGGCCAGCAGGCTCTCGGTCAGCTCGAGTTTCAGCTTGCTGGGTTCGATGCCGGCCGCGCGGATGCAGGTCATGACCTCGTCCACGAAATCCGGATGGCGGAACTGGCGCACGCTCACGTTGACCGCGATGCTGAGGTGGCGGCGGTCCGGCCGCGCGGACCAGGCGGCGATCTGCGCGCACGCGGCCTCCAGCACCCAGCTGCCGATCGGGATGATCAGCGAGGTTTCCTCGGCGGCCGGGATGAACTGCGAGGGCTCGACGCGACCACGCGCCGGATGGTCCCACCGCAGCAGCGCCTCGACGCCCGTCATGCGGCCCGCTTCTCCCACCTGCGGCTGGTACTCCACGGTCAGCGCGCCGTCGCGCCAAGCCTGGCGCAGGTCCGCGGCGAGCTCGGCATGGGCGCTGGCCACGGCCTGCATCTCAGGGTCGAAGAAGCGCACGGCGTTGCGGCCCGCGGCCTTGGCCTGGTACATGGCGAGGTCCGCCTGCTTCAGGAGTTCGTTCACGCTGGACGCGCCCTTGCCGAACAAGGTCACGCCGATGCTGCAGGTGCTGTGGTGCAGGTAGCCCGGCAGCACATAGGGCTCACCCAGCGCGGCCAGGATGCGGTGGCTGACCGCCTTGGCCGCCGTCAGCGGGTCGAGCGGCTTCTCGGCCTTGTTCTCGAGCAGCACCACGAACTCGTCGCCGCCCAGGCGCGCCACCAGGTCGCCCTTGGCGACGCAGCCGCGCAGGCGCCGGCTCACCTGCTGCAGGAGCATGTCGCCCTTGGCATGGCCCAGCGTGTCGTTCAACACCTTGAAGTTGTCCAGGTCGATGAACATCAGCGCGCCTTCGTGCGT
The DNA here is from genome assembly GCF_007833165.1 of Caenimonas sedimenti. Lineage (GTDB taxonomy): Bacteria > Pseudomonadota > Gammaproteobacteria > Burkholderiales > Burkholderiaceae_C > Ramlibacter > Ramlibacter sedimenti. The sequence goes on from NZ_VOBQ01000007.1 coordinate 45,398, forward strand.
GCCGTGCTCCAGGGTCTCCTGCATGGCCACCTGCAGGCGGTCCAGCAGGTGCTGCCGGTTCGGCAGCTGCGTGAGCGGATCGTAGAACGCGAGGTACTGGATCTTCTCTTCCGCCGTCTTGCGCTCGGTGATGTCGCGGCCCACGGCCACCCAATGGGTGAGGCGGCGCGCGCCGTCCCACACCGGCGAGATGTCGAGGTCCACCCAGTAGGGCTCGCCCGCCTTGGTGTGGTTGATCAGGTCGACCCGCACCGGCTGCCACTGCTCGAGCGCCGCCCGGATCCGATCGAGCTGGGCGCGCTGCGTGTCCGGGCCCTGCAGCAGGCGCGGCGTGCGCCCCAGCACCTCCGCGCGCGTGTAGCCGGTGCGGCGCTCGAACGCGTCGTTCACGAACACGATGCGCGGCCCCGGTTCGCCGAACGGGCCGGCCTCGGTGATGATGACGATGTCGTTCAGGCGCGCGATGCTGCCTTCCAGCAGGCGCAGGTGCTGCTGGGCCTCGCGCCGGGCCGTCACATCGCGCAGGTGCAGGGCCAGCCCGCCACTGAAGGGGAAGCCGCGCAGTTCCAGGCAGTGGTTGACTTGCGCGTCGCGCTCTTCGAGTTCGAGCATCTCGTGGTTCTCGAGCGCATGCCGGATACGCTCCTCCAGCGCGAGCCGCGCGCGCTTCTGGAAGAAGCTCCAGATCTTGCGCCCGAGCAGCGTGGTGTCGCCGCCGTCCAGCAGTTCGGCCGCGTGTTCGTTCAGGAAGCTGATGCGCCCTTCATGGTCGACCGTGACGAAGGCCTCGCCGCTGCCGAGCGCACCGCCCATGCTCACGGTGTGGCGCAGCAGCGTATCGAGCGGGTAGCCCGCGGGCGCGATCTCCTGCAGCAGGCCTTCCACACCCGACACGGTGCCGTCCGCATTCCGCACGGCCTGGCCAATGCAGCGCACCCAGGCGCGGCGGCCACCGTCGGCTTCGATCTGCACTTCGATGTCGAAGGGGTCGCCGAACTCGACACAGCGCCGCAGCTGTTCCTCGACCTCGGCGCGATGCTCGGGCACGAAATGCCGCAGGGCATCCTCGGCCGGCGGCGCATAGCCCGCCGGCATGCCGTGCATGGCCGCCAGCTGGTCGGACCAGGACAGGCAGCGCAACGCGGCGTCGACGCTCCACACCCCGACAAAGGCACTGCGCTCGATCAGTTGCAGCAGGTCGGACGTGGGCGGCAAATGGCTTCTTTCGGCATGGATGAATTGCATCTTACGGTTACCAACAGCTCAACAGCGATTCCGTAGGCCGCCTCCTACACGCGAACGCGTGCCCCTCTGAGACTGCCGCGCAGCCGCGTCACTAGAGTGGGTAACGCTTTGACACCGACCCTTACCAATTGAGCTTTTCCGTGCACCTCAACGTTTTCGTAGTGGAGGACAACGCGGAGATCCGCGAAGGGCTCGCCGGCGCGCTCGAGGAGCTGACCTGCGTGCGCGTCGTGGGCGCGAGCCCGACCGAGGACGAGGCCGCCGCCTGGCTCGCCCATGACCCCCACGGTTGGGATCTGCTGATCGTCGACTTGTTCCTGCAGAAGGGTAGCGGCATCCGCCTGCTGCAGCGCGTGCAGCGCGCCAAGCCGCACCAGAAGCTCATCGTCTTCAGCAACTACGTCAACGCCGGCGTGCGCAAGCGCTGCGCCCAGCTCGGCGCCGACGCCGTCTTCGACAAGTCCACCGAGATCGACGCCCTGGTGGACTATTGCTCGCACCAGTGCTCGCTGGTGCACAACGCCACCGCGCCGGCCGCCATCCAACCCTCGGGAGAAGTGCCATGAATCTCGCCGCCGAAGCCACAACGGCATCCACCAACACCAACACCAACGCCGTGGGTGCCCCGCCGATGACCGGGCGCCGCTGGTCCGACGGCGCGGACGGTTCCGCCCCCAGCGACCCGAACGCGCCCTGGACGATGGCGCAGCAGTGGCCCAACCTGGTCGCATCGCTGTCGGAACAGTCCGTCGAAAGCAGCAACCTGATCCTGCGCGCGCTGAACTACCTGGTGGGCGCCGGACGGCTGCGCCGCGCCGAGGCCAAGGCGCTCAGCGATGCCATGCACATGCTGCGCGGCACCAGCCTGCGCGCGCAGCAGATCACGCGGCTGGCGGGCGGCCGCATCCGGCAGGCGCGCGAGCGGGTGGAGATGTCCGAGATGATCCAGCGCATGCTGGAAGAACGCGCCGGCGAGTTCGAAGCCGCGGGGGCCAGCGTGCGGGGCGAGCTGCGGCCGGTGGACGTGCTGCTGGACCCGCCCGTGGCGATCAGCCTCCTGAACAGCATCGTGGACTGGGGCCTGAGCTTCAGCAAGGAGATCGTCATCCAGATGGCGCCCACGGAAGGAGCCGGGCCGGCACGGCTGTGCGTCCGCGTCACGACACCGAAGCGAACGCAGCCCGCGCAGCAGCGCACCGGCGGCTGGAACGTGCGTCCGCATGGCCGGCGGCTGAACGACGGCCTGCACTGGATGCTGATGCGGCAGATGGCCTCGTCGGCGGGCCTGGAGGTGCGGCGCACCGGTGAGGAGGGCGTTGCCATCCTCACCATCGATTTCCCGAAGACCTTCCTGAACACCGAAGGCGTTTCCTGCCTGGAACTGCAGCAACCCATGGGCACGACGCACCGCGACTCGTGGGTGCTGGTGCTGGCGCACGACGACCGCCTGCGCCAGCAGGCCCAGGACGCTCTGCGCAAGATGGGCATCGATGCGGTGGCCGCGCGCGACTTCGCGCAGGCCCGCGCGGCCGTTGCCGAAAGCAAGCCGCACGTGGTGGTGGCCGCCTACGACATCGACATGGACGACCTGCTCGATTTCCGTGCCACCGTGCTCGGCGGCGAGGCGCGCTGCCGGCTGGTGGAGATCACCAAGGAGCTGCCGACCTTCAACCTGAGCGGCGTCGACCAGTTCGAGACGCCGAAGGTGGGGCGCGACCAGGTCGCGCAGGAGTTGCCGCCGACGGTGTTGTTCGAGCTGGTGAAAATCGGCTAGAGAGAATGTCATGCCGGACTTGATCCGGCATCCATAGTGGCGCGTCGAAAACGGGGCGGCAGGCGGCGATGGATGCCGGGTCAAGCCCGGCATGACATCGGCTCGGGCCTACTGCGACTTCTCGAGCGCCTCCTCCGCCATCAGCATCCGCTGCAGCTGCTCCGCCGGCACCGGCGGGCTGAACAGGAACCCCTGCGCCTGGTCGCAACCCAGGCGGCGCAGCATGTCGGCCTGCGCCTGCGTTTCCACGCCTTCGGCCACCACCTTCAGGTTGAGCCCGCGCGCCAGTGAAACGCAGGTGCGCACGATGCCCTCGTAGGCGGCGTCGGCGGTGATCTTCTTGACGAAGGCGCGGTCGATCTTCAGCTCGTCGATCGGCAAGGTGACGATGTAGGCGAGCGACGAATAGCCGGTGCCGAAATCGTCGATCGCGACCGGGATGCCGAGCTTGCGCACCTGCTCCAGCACGGCAATGGCGCGCTCCATGTCGGAGATCAGGATGCTCTCCGTGACTTCGATGCCCAGCGCGGACGCATCCCCACCCAGTGTGGCGAGCGCGCGCTCCAGCATCAGCAGGAAGCCATCGTCGCGCAACTGCGCGGCCGCCACATTGACGGCGATGCGGGGCGCGGGCAGGCCGGCGGCCTTCCACGCCAGCCAGTCCTCGATGGCGCGCTCCAGGATGCGCTGGCCCACCAGGCCGATCAGCCCGGTGGTCTCCAGCGCGGGAACGAACTCGCCGGGCGGCACCAGACCGCGCGCCGGGTCCATCCACCGCACGAGGGCCTCCACGCCGGCGATGCGCCCGGTCTCCAGTTCCACCTTGGGCTGGTAGTAGTTGACGAACTCGGTGCGGGCCAGCGCCAGCCGCAACTGCGGCTCCAGCCGGTAGTGCAGGCTCTGCACGTTGTCCACCGACCGGTCGAAGAAGGCCATGGGCTGCTCGCGCTCGATGGCGACCTGCAGCGCCGCGTCCGCGGCATTCACCACCTCGTCGAGCGTCGCGCCGTCGCCCGGATAGGCGGCAAACCCCAGGTTGACCGGGCACACCAGCGAGAGCTGGTTGACTTCATACGGCGCCGCCAGGCTCGCCGCCAGCCCCGGGGCCCGCTTCCGGGCGAATTCGGCCGGGTCGACGCCGGGAAAGAACAGGATGAAGAGGCCCCGCTTGATGCGGCCGATGAAAGCCCCATGCTCGGTGAACGCGCGCAGCCGGTCGGCGGTCTGCTTGATCAGGCCGTCGGCCACGCGGAAGCCGTGCGCCGAGTTGATCTGGTTGATCGTCTTCAGCTTGACGAAGCAGACCATGCCTTTCTCGGCCTTGGTCTGGTCGAATTCCGCCTCGAAGTGGAACCAGTTGGGCAGGCCTGTCAGCCGGTCGGTTTCGGTGGCGATGCGCAGCTGGCGTCGCAAGGTGAGCTGCGTCGCGATGGCCTTGGCAAGTTTGTCCAGGCCATCGCGCTGCGCCTCGGTCAGCGTGCGCGCCACGTGGTCCATCACGCACAAGGTTCCGATGGCGCTGCCCTCGCGCGTGCGCAGCGGCGCGCCCGCGTAGAAGCGCAGCTCCGGCCCCTCCGGGCCCCAGGGCTGCGAATCGGCCCAGCCCAGCCGGGCCACGTCGGGAATTTCCAGCAGCCGGTCCGCATCGAGGATGGCGTGGGAACAGAAGCCCTTGTCCCGCGGCAGCTGCGCCAGCGGCACGCCCACGCGCGACTTGTACCACTGGCGATCGCCGTCGACGAAGGTCAGCGCCCCCATCGGCGCGCCGCACACCAGGGCGGCCAGCTGCACCAGGCGGTCGTAGTCGTCGTCGGGGGCGGTGTCGAGGATCGCGAAGCTGCGCAGCTCCGCGAGCCGCTCAGGCTCATCGGCGGGATGCAGCGCGCCGGTGTAGAGCCAGGCGGGCCGCCCGCTGCCCCGGCCCGTGCGCGGCGCCGGCAGGTCGTCGAACAGCAGCGCGGGTGCGTCATCCCCGGCGAAAGGCGCTGTTGGCAAGACGGCTCCTTTCACGATTCCTTCACTGCGCCAGCGCCGGCCGCGGCAACGGCTCGAGCGTGAGCTCGCCCTCGCTCCATTCGTCCGGCGCGGCCGCCGCGTTGAGGTCGAAGTCCACGGCGAAGTTGTGCGCGCGGCCGAAATCACCGCCCGACAGGTCGAACCCGCCCGTGTCCAGGTCGGCCCACGGTGCCATCACGGCCGACTCGGCGCGCTGGCCCATGGCGGCCGCGGCCGGTCCCATCTGCATGTGCTGCGCCAGGTCGTAGAGCCACACGAGGTCGCGCCAGGCTTCCAGCGAGATCTGGTAGTCCGAGCTTTCCGGCTTGGCGAACAGCCGCTTTTCGATGATGTCCAGCGCGGGCGGGGTCGGCCACACCGCCGCGATGCGGGCCGCGAGCTTGGGATGGCATTCGAGGCCGCCGGGCGCATTCAGTTCGTCCATCGAAGGCGCGACGATCTCGAACTTCTCGTGGAAGCGGCGGCGCAGCAGCGGGATCTCGCGCGCCTCGTCCTCCCCCTGCGCGCACATCTGCATCAGCTCGTAGTACGCCAGCGGCGACGGCGAGGTGGCGTCCGCCAGGTGCGAACGCAGCACCGCCTTGGCGTCGTCCGTGAGGCCCAGCGAGCGCAGGAACTCCGCCTCCTGCAGCGCGGAGGCCAGCGCGTCGACCCGGAAGATGTGCACCTTGGCATCGGCGCGGGCCCGCGCGGACTTCACCTTGGCGGCGAGGACGGCCTGGGCGGCGGCCACCTCGGGCCCGGCCCGGCTGGCTGGAGACGCCGACGGGACGAAGGGGTCGAACGGCGGCAGCGACGGCTGGGCCGCGGCCGGGGTGGATGCGGGTTGGCTGGCCGGGGCTTCCTGCCGCGGGGTGGGCAGCGTGGGTTCCGGATCGAAGACGGATGCCTGCGGCGTCGCGGGCACACCGTACCAATGGCCCGCGGGCGCCCCGCTGAACGCGCCACGCCGCCACAGCAACGCGGCCCCCACCACACCGAGCGCCGCCAGCAGCACGAAGGGCAGCAGATTGGACGCCGCGGCGGGCGCGGCAGGCAGATCGGCCCGGCGCTGCACCTGTAGCACCTCGGCCCGAGTGCGGCCAGCCGCCAGGCGCAGCGAAGCGAGTTCGGCCTCCAGCGACTGCAGCAGCGCCGTGGTCCGCATCAGCTCCTGCGGTTCGGCGTTGAACGCCTGCCACAGGCGCGCGGCCACCACGCGCTGCGCGGGGTCGCCCAGCGGGTTGGCCAGCATGCCGGAGACGCGCAGGATCGCCGGGCGATCGCCGGCCACCGGCTCCATGCGCGGGCGCGGCGCTTCGGGCTGCGCCCGCGGCACGCGGGCGACCACCGGGAGCACGCCGGCTCCGGCGGCACGCGTCGCGACCTCCGCCTTGGCCACCCGCACATCCGCCACCGGTTGCGGGGCTGAGGCGACTGCCGGTACCACCGCTGCTGCGCGCGCCACGACGGGTGGCGGCGCTTCGTGCGGCAAGGGCTCGGCCAGCACGGCGTAGCGCCGGGTCACGCTGCTGCCGCACCCGGCGCGCACCGCGACGGAAACGGCTGGCTCATCCACCGGCACATCCACCAGAACCTGCAGGCGCGTTTCGCTGCCGGCGCCGTGGACAAAGGTTTGCACATGTTTCCCGTCGATCCGCCGGCTGCCGTAGTACACCTCGGCGTTCGCGCAATCATTCCGGCCGGTGCCGTCGAATCGCGCCGGCACGCTGAATTCCAGCGATCGCCCCAGCCACGCCTGGGCGCGCGCGGGCCCGAGGGACTGGGCGGCGGCCGGAAAACAGGCGGCCAGCAGCAGCGCTGCGGCGATACGGGGGGGCGACAAGATTGCTTTCATGGCCTTACATACTGTAAAAACCCCGGCCATCCCGACTGTGGGAAAGCCGGTCCTGTCGGTGTAGGACAAGGACTACCGCGGCTGCTGTCCGGCTGAAAGCTGCTGGACCAGCGGCGCTGTGACATAGCGCGGGCCCTCGAACAGGTAGATCGGAAAGCCTCCATAGGTCGCCAGTTGGGGCCGAAGCTCTTCCACCGTCGCCGGGCGGAAGCCGCCTCCCGGCCTGGGCCGGAACGCTTCGGCGATCACCCGCACGCGCTCCTTGCCGAGGCGGCGCACCAGGACGTTGGCGTAGTGCCTGGCGACATAGGGCTCGCGCGCGTGCACGCCCACTCCGTCCTGGAAGAACACGCCGACGTCGCGCGGCAGCCACTCCACGAGTTGCTCCGCCAGCTCCTCCGGGCCGACGTTCGCGCTGTCGTAGACGCTGATCCACAACGGGCGGGGCAACAGGTCCAGCAGCGGGCCCAGGCGCTTCGCCTCGACCCAGGTCGGGTCGATTTCCACCGGGAAATACCAGCCCGCGACGTTCACCGGCGGCGGCTTCTTCGCGAGCTCCACCGACAGCCGCGCGAGCGGCTCGATGTCCGCCCGGGCCGCCCGCTCGTCGAACCGGCCCGCCAGGCCGACGATCACTTCCTGGGCCCAGGGCTGCGCCGCGATGCGCTGCCAGTCCGGCTGCTTCGCTCCCGGTGGCAGGTCGGTCCCGTTGATGAACGCGAGGCCATCGACCACCGTCCATTGCACCAGCAGCCGCCGCACGCCCAACCGCTCCCAGTCGCCGCGGGGCTCCGTCGTCTCGTTGTCGATCTGCCAGACCACCCCTTCGATCGGAGGGACGGTCACGGCGCAACCGGCCATCAGCAGGGCCAGGGAAGCAAGCAACGCTTTCATCAATAGGACAGAAGGGTATTGAAGTACACGCCGTCGCCACGGTCAGCGCCCGAAATCCGCGCACGGTATTGCAACGTCATGTCCACATACGAGCGCGGCGCGGTGTACTTGTCCTCGCGGAACCAGTGCCGCACGCTCACGCCGGGGCCGGCGCCGATCGCGCTCTTGGGGCTTTCCACCGAGCTGTAATCCGCCGCCACGACGGCGTGGGGATAGACCACGGTGCGGCCCGAGCCGCCCACCAGGAAGCTGCGGCCGAACATCACGGAGCCGAGCGCGTAGTTGCGCTGGCCTTCGAGGTAGCGGCCGACTTCAGCGGAGATGCGCGTGGTCCACCAGCTCGGCACGTCGACCCGCAGGTCGGTGCCCAGGTCCAGCGAGTACGCAGCCTGCGCGAGCCAGTCGCCCTCGACCTCCGGACCGAACACGCGGCTCAGCGAGAGCACCGCGTTGTGCCCCGACAGCGGCTTCCAGCGTGCGCCCAGCGCGCCCTGGAAACTGTCGCTGCCCTCGAGGCCGCCGGCTTCGCTGTGCAGCGTCTGGAAGCCGCGCGCGAACAGTTCCACGAACTGGCCGTTGCGGAAGCCCCAGGGCCGCCAGTAGGCCTCGACGCCGGCCTGGGTGACCTTGCGGCCGCCGGGGCCGCCGACCGAGCCGAACAGCGGCACGGCACTGCCGCCATTGCTCATGGTGAGCGATGCCAGGACGCCCCACTTGCGCGAGATCTCCGCGACGGCACGCCGGGTGTCGTACACCATCTGCGGCTCCAGCTTCAGCTGCAGGCTGTCGACCGCGTCGATGGCGCGCTTGAAGTAGCCGACCGCCTCGTCGTCCTGGCGCGCTCGCATCGAGGCATAGCCGGCGTCGAGCAGCGACGTGGGCGGCAGGCCGCCCGCCGCATCCGCCTGCCGGAAGGATTCGCGCGCCGCCTGGTGGTCGCCCACGCGGGTGGAGAAGTACGCCAGGTCCAGCCGCGAGGCGCCGGGCATGTCGTCACCGAGCGCGCGCGCGGCGGCCGCGGCCTGCTTGGCCTCTTCCACCTGCCCGGCCGCCAGCGCCGCGTTCATGCGCAGCAGCTGCCAGTCACGCTGGCCGGGCGATGCCGCCGTGGCTTCGCGCGCCAGTTCGAGCGCGCGCTGCGCGTCCTTCTGCTCCAGCGCCCGGTAGGCGGCGCCCGCCGCCGCGTGGCCCGGCATCAGCGGGACGGATCCGGCCAGCACCGTGCAGGTCTGGCTGGCCACGACATTGGCGCAATCGAGCGCCGGCAGCGCCACGGTGATGGGCGCGCCGCCGCTGCTCGCTCGCGCCCGCGCCAGGTCGCGCCGCGCGGCGGCTTCGGTGTCGCTCGCCTGCAGCGGCTGCAGGAGTTCCGCGGCTTTCGCTCCATCGCCGCGGGACAGGGCCAGGTCGGCCGCCAGCAGGCGGATCTGACGTTGCGACGGCGGTGGCAGGCCGCGCTGCTGCAGCGCGCGGTCCAGGTCCGCGGCCGCTTCCGCCGTCCGCCCCAGCTGGTGGCGCGCATAGCCGCGCAAGGCGAGCGGTGCCGCGCTGTCCGGCAGCAGCGCGAGGGTCTCGCCCGCGACGCGTTCCGCTTCCGCCAGTTGCGCGGCACGCACCAGCGCATGCACCAGGGCGAGCCGGTAGCCGGCGTTTTCTGGCGCATCGGCCACGGCCAGGCGGCCGTGCGCGATCGCGGAGGTCAGGTCATTGGCCTGCAGCGCCTGGTACATGGCCGCGCCGGAGGCCTGGGCCCGTGCGCGCGTGAAGTCGGCGCGGGCGCGGGCCAGCGCGGCGTCGTCGCCGCTCGCCTGGGCCGCCCGGTCCAGCGACTGCTGGGCGCCGCCCATCTGGCCGGCCGCCAGCTGCGCCTGTGCCAGCAGCAGCCAGTAGTCGCGGCGGTCCGGGGCGAGCTGCACGGCGCGCTGCGCGTGCTCCACCGCGGCCGCGTAGTCCTTCCGCTCGAAGGCCTTGTAGCCAGCGTCCGCCGCGGCATGGGCCGCGGGCGGCGGGTTGCGTCCAGCGGGCGCCGTGGTCTGGGCACCCGCGGAACAAAGAAAAATCGCCAGCGCACCGGCGATGGCGAGGTGGATGGGTCGTTGTTTTTGTTGGGCTGGGCTCATGATGGTTGGGCTTGGGCGTTGAAGAACCTTCTTTGTTCCTGGACCACCTGCTCGACCACGTCGCGCAGGATCACCCGCTGCTCGACCAGGTAGTCGCCGATCCGGCCATGCTTGTCGGGCCGGTATTCGCGCATTGCATTCTCGAATTCGTCGCGGCGCAAGAGCCCGCGCTCGATCAGCATGTCGCCCAGCAACGGACCGCTGGGAACCTCCGGCGCGCGGCCACCGCCCAGCCCCTTCTCGCTGAGCAGCCGGAGGGCCACGGCCAGTTCGCCTTCGCGGGCGATGCGTTGCACGGGTGCCTGGCCCAGCGCGGCCTCGAACTCCGCCAGCGCGGCTTCCGACAACGGACTCGCCACCGCCAGCACCGGCCGGCCGTTCTTGTTCAGCCCCATGTGAACGGCCCGGTGCCGGATCGCCAGCATCAGCGGCACGTCGGCCGCGTGCTTGCGCACCAGATCGGCCGTGAGGTTGGCCCGCGGCAGGTCGGCCTGGTAGGCGATGGCTTCCGCCAGCGTCTCCTCGTCCAGCCAGCCGTTCGACACCAGCACCCGGCCGAGCGGGACGTCGCTGGCGGACTGCTGCTCCAGCGCGCGCGCCAGGGCGGTGTCGTCCACCGCGTTCCAGGACTTCAGCAGTTCACCCAGGCGCTGCCGGCGGCGCGCCAGCTGCACGCTGCTCGGGAATTCATGGGCGGTCTTGTCCCAGGCGAGCCGCGTGCCACGGAACAGGTAGGAGAGGTACATCTTCCAGGCCCGCGCGACCGCCATGCAGTTGACGAAGTTGCCGACCACCATGCGAGGCAGCGACATCAGCCCATGCTCCCAGCCGTACAGCACCGTCGTGAAGTAGACGCGATGCGCCGCCCGGATGACGAGGAAGATGGCGTTGATGAAGAGCAGCGCCCGCCAGAAGCTGCCCTGCTCGAACAGGGACGGGTAGTAGGCGTTCCACCAACCCGTGGCCAGCCCGACGTGGAACAGCACGAAGTGAATCACCAGCAGGTACGCCAAGATGCTGGCGAATGCCGTCAACACGCCCTTGCGGTCGTGCAGCAGCAGGTAGCGCGCGGCCAGCGTGCGCCCGCGCCAACGGATCTGCTCCCAGCTCTGCAGGCCAATGCCCAGCACCCAGCGCGCCTTCTGCCGGTAGGCCGCGCGGAAGTTGTCGGGGAAATACTCGCGCACGCACAGCGGCATCTGCATCAGCAGCTCGCGCCGCTTCTTGCTGCCCCAGGAGGTGCGGCTGATGTGGAAGGTGACCGGGAACACGCCGAAGATCGACTGCATGTTCATCTGCGCAAGGCGCATGCCGACGTCGTAGTCCTCCGTCAGGCTGTCGACGTTGAACGGCTTGTTGCGCGTGGTGCCGACCAGCGCGATCAGCGCCTTGCGCGAGAAGCACGTACCGACGCCAGCGGAAGGCACCATGCCCGAGACGCTTTCGCGCACGACCATCTCCTTGGCGTGGCTTTCGGCGAACTCGTCCATGTAGGTGCCCGCCACGAGCTCGTACCAGTCGCGCTCCAGCGAGGCCACCGGCAGCTGGATCATGTCCTTGCGCGGCAGCAGGTAGTTGAAGAACTTCAGCTCCAGCGGGTGGACGACGTCCTCGCTGTCGTGCAGCGCGACGCCCGCGAACTCGACACCGTTGTCACGCTCATGCGCGAAGATCGCGTCCACCACGAAGTTGAGGCAGTCCGCCTTGGACGTCGGGCCTGGGTGCGGCACTTCCACGCGGTGGATCCGCGGGTAGCGCTTGGCCATGCGCTCGACCTCTTCGACGGTCGCCGGGTCGTTGACGTAGGTGCCGATGAAGATCTGGTAGTTCTGGTACTCCAGCACCTCCACCATGTTCTGCACCATGGCGGCGATGACATCGCTCTCCTGCCAGGCCGGCACCATGATGGCCAGGGGCTGCTCCTGCCGGTCGCGCAGCATCTCCGGGGTCAGCTTCGAATAGCGGCCGTCGCGTTCCACCTTCACCCGCCGGAAGATCCGGCGGGTCCAGTACCAGAGATCGATGAACACGTCGTCCAGCGACGAGATGAAGATGATCAGCGCCAGGATCGCGGCGACCACCTCCAGCCCCGAGTTGTACTCGGCGACGATCAGGTCCCAGTTCATGTCCATCCCCTTTCAGTGAAGCGCATCAGCGGTCGCCGGTCTCGCTCTTGCGGCGGCGCATGCGGCTCGCGAAGACCAGCAACGCCACGAACAGTGCGACGGCCAGGATGGGCAGCGTCCACCAGTAGCCGCGCTCGAAGAGCCCGAGCTGGGCCTCCTTCATCGTGCCCTGCCCCGACGGGTCGCGCGTGTTGACTTCGGTCCGGAGGCCGGCATTGCCCATGATGGCCAGGTTGCCGCCGGACAGCATGATCGGCTTCTCCATGGACGGCGGCTGCGCGCCCAGGGTGCGGTAGACCGCGCCGAGGTTGTCACCCTTGCCGTGCACTTCCAGCATGCCCACGCGGTTCAGGCCGCGCACGTCGAGCAGGGGCCGGTCCTTGGTGCCGGCGAGGAACAGGCGGTCCTGCTCCGGCTTCACGCCATCGCCCACGCCCTGCGGCACCACGTCGACCGCCAGGTAGGCGCCATCGGCTTTCGGCTGCTGGCCGTCGGCCACCGGCACGAACTTGGCCTTCACCGGTGACAAACCGGTGCTCGCGGCCAGGCGGATGACGCGCGGCAGCGTGGTGGTGGCGTCGTTCAGGTGAGCGGCCGGCACGTACAAGGTGCCGCCATTGGCGAACTTCGACATCAGCCCGGTGAAGTCACCCGCCGGCTCGATCTTGTCCAGCAGCATGTGGCTGGAGGCCAGCACGGACACCGGATAAGGCTCGGGCGTCTCGCGGCAGCGGTCGCTGGCGAGTTGCCGGACGAACGAAACGCGGATCGTGTTGCGGGTCTGCAGCGCGTAGCGCGGCACCGGGGCGACGATGCGCTCGCGCTTGCCGTGCGCTTCCATTTCCTTGGCGCCCAGCAGCACTTCATTCATGAAGACGGAGACGACGGGAGGCGTGCGCGCCGCACTCGGCGAGGCCGCCACGTCGATCACGAGCGTGCCCGGTCCCTTGCCGTCGGCCGCCACAGAGCCGATGTCGAAGGATGCGTTCCAGTCCGCGTGGGCCAGCACGTCGAAACTCGCCGGTTTGCCACCCAGGTACTTGAGCGACACGGCGGACGCATCGTTCTTCGGCTCGTCGGCGGCGCTCACCACCAGGTTGGTGCCGGCCGCGGCCTGCTGCCAGATCTGCGTGAAGAGACCGGCCGCCTGGGCGCCGGCGTTGGAGGCCACCACGATGGTCGGGCGCCCCATGACGTTGGCCAGGCGGATTTCGTTCGGTACGGCCGGCTTGCTGAACGCATCCAGCGCGCGCTGGCGCCACTGGGTGAAGTTACCGGCGGCGTCGCCCTGCACCTGGCCCTGCAGCGCGTCGAGCGGCTGGCCCATGGCGGCGGCGGTGTTCGCATCGGCGATCACGATGTCGGCCTGGATCGGGCCGGCCGGGCCCATGGCCATCAGCGCGCCCGCTTCGGCCGGGCTGGCGATCTTGTGGGTGGGGCTGTCGGTCAGGCCGGCATAGCCGGGCACGGACTTCAGGCCCGGCGGCACCGCCACGCCCTGCATGTTGACGGTGTCGCCCGCGACCGGCAGCGTGCGGATTTTCGGCCGCTTGCCGGCACGCTCGAGCGCCACGCCGACGCGCCAGGCGGAGTCATAGGATTCCTGCGTCAGCCGGTTCGACGCGATCAGGATCGTCGGCTGCGCCGGCAGCGCCGACCAGGCGGCGGCCAGGTCGCGGATGGCGGTGCCGTTGTAGCGGAACACGAACTTGCTGGTCGGCTCGATGCGCAGGATGTTGCCCGCCGCACGCGCGTCGGCGCAGGTGTTTTCGCGCGCCATGGCCGTGCGCCAGTCGATGTTCAGCCGCACGAAGCCACTGGGCCGGGGCTTGCCGTCGATGGGGATCACGGCACTCGCATCACCACGGTCGGCGGTGTAACCCTGCGCGGTGACGGGCGCGCCGTCGATCGCATAGACCAGCGTGGTGCGGCCGCCGTCCGCGCGCACGTAGCTGGCGTCCAGCTGCAGTTGCGCGTTCGACAGGTCCACGCCCGCCGGCACCGGCAGGTAGATCTCACGGATGGTGTCCGGATAACCCAGCACCACCGGCTCGGTGAAACCGAGCTCCTGGAAGGTGATCGAACGCGGGATCCAGGGATCCGCCGCGAGCTTGCCGAAGACTTCCGCGGGCGTGCCGCCGAGGTTCACCGTCTCCGCGGGTGCCGCCGGCCGGAACACCGGCGTGGTCGGCGGCTGCTGCGCCGGCGTGGGCGGCGTGACGGGCCGCAGCGTGGGCGATTGCGCCGTGCCGAAGCTCGGCAGCAGGCACAGGGCCGCCAGCGCGGCGGCTGTCAGGACACGTGGGAGTTTCATGGTGCACCTCGTTGTAAAAGTATTGGTTCGCGCGCTCTTGCTCTAGGGCAGCTGGCTGGGCTTGACCCAGGTGTAGCCGAGCGCCGTGATCCCTTCGACCGTCTTCTTGAAGTCCGCGAAGCCCGGCGTGCCGACCGCCGGCTCCAGCCAGAAGGGATGGAAGAAGAAGGAGGCGAAGCCGTCACGCACCGCCAGCGCGTAGCGGGCGTTGGTGATGAGGTCGTCCGCCGTGTAGTTGTAGTTGGAGGTCGGGTCGATCGTGCTGATGTCGTACTCGATGTTCCCCAGGTTCTCCGGCAGCACGCGCTGGCCGTAGTAGTCCTTGCCGATCACGTACGGGAAGATCTGGCCCACCGAGAAGTCCTTGCCCACCGGCGCGAAGAAGTTCGGCTTGTCGGCCGTGAAGTACACGACGCGCTGGTAGGTGGTGCCGAACACCTGCGGGACGGCCTTGGAAGCCAGCGGCGAGGCGTGGTAGTGCGGCGTCTCCCAGGCCACCGGGTTGTAGCCGTTGGCGCGCATGTCGCGCAGGCCCGCGTTCAGGCGGCCGAGCGCCCAGCTGGTGGAATCTTCCGGCACCGGCCTGTTGTTGACGATGTCCCAGAACTCGTAGTCGTCGCCGCTCACGCCGGTGTGCGGGTTGCGCATGCTGCCGTACTGGTGGGTGTAGCCGTGCATGACCATCTCGGCACCGGCCTTCTGGCGGGCATAGTCGAGCGACTTGCGCAGGTTCGTGGCCTGCGACAGCGTCACGCTCTGCGGCGTGCCGCCGTTGTAGAGGCCCAGCGGATCCATGTAGTGCGGGATCACGGCGATCGAGAACGGCACGGCCTTGGAAGCCATGTAGTCGGTCAGCGTCTTCATGGCGTTGGTGTCCACCATCGCGCCCACGTCCTCCAGCCGCACCATCGCCTTGTGGCTCTCGGCGTGGTTGATGCCCAGCATGTCGTGCAGCAGGTCGGAGAAGACCAGGTAGCGGTCGCGCGGGCCGATGAAGCTGAAGGGCAGGTCCGCCACGTACCAGAAGTTGCCGGCGCGCACGATGTAGGGCGCGACCTCCCCGGCCTTCGGGTTGGCAACGGACACGACGGCTGTGGCCTTGGCCGGGTCGGCGATCGCCGTCCAGCCGATGTCCGGATCCGAATTGATCGCGTTGCGGCCTGCGTCGTAGGTGTAGTACTTGACGAAGTCGAGGTTCTTGTACTTCACCGTGTCGAAGAAGCCCGGATTCGGGTTCGACGACGAAGGCTGCGCGTTCAAGCCGCGCAGGCCGTAGAACGAGATGCCCTTGTTGGCCGTGAAGTTGTACTGGGCGTTCCAGGCCAGCTGCCAGATGTTGTACTTGAACCAGACGACGGTCTTGGTCGTGGTCATCGCGTCATTCAGGAAGGCCGCCGGAATCTGGTGGTCGTAGGCGGCGCCCAGGTAGAAGGTGGCCTGGTAGTTGTTGACGCGGCCGGCGGTGTATTGCTGCACCGGAACCAGGTCGACCTGTGCGTTGAAGTGCCCGAGCAGGTTGCGCAGCATGATGGCGTAGGCCATGCCGAGCTTGTCCCATTCGGTGCCGGAAGGCGCGTCGTAGAGGGCCAGGACCTTGGGGACGGTCGTCTGGGCCTGCGCGGGAAGCGCGCCCAGGAAGGCCGTGCAGGCGACGAGGGCGAGGAAGAAGCGGCGGATGAGTTTCATGATCGTTCGCCTTATTTCTTGCCGCCGGAGCGGTCGTTCTTGTCCTTCTTGTCGTCCTTGCCCGACTTGTCCTTCTTGTCCTTGTCGTCGTGGTCCTCGTCGTCGCGCGTGTAGTCCTTCTTGTGGTGCATCTTGTGGTGGTGCGCGCGCACGTGGCGCTTGCGCTCCTCCAGGTGCAGGCCGGGGTCGGGCCGGGCCTGTTGCGCGCCGATCGGCAGCGGCGGGGGGGCCACCGTCTGGGCGACGGCGGGCACCGAAGCGCACGCGGCCGCGGCCGCGAGCGCGATGGGCATGAGCAGGGTTTTCATGGACAACAGCTCCAGGTTCATGCCGCGACAGCGGCCTCTTCAACGACGGGTGCCAGGCGTGCGAGCACGGCCTGCGTGATGCGGCGAGCGGCAGTGCCGTCGCCAAAGGGGTTCGCGACGTGCCGCATGGCGGCGGCCTCGTCGTCATGCGCGAGCAGGCGTTCGACGGCCGCGACAATCGCCTCGCGATCGGGCCCGACGATCCGCGCGCAGCCCGCTTCCACGGCCTCGGGCCGTTCGGTTTCGCGGCGCAGCACGAGCGTGGGCACACCAAAGGTCGGCGCTTCTTCCTGCAACCCGCCGGAATCCGTGAGCAGCAGCGATGCGCCGGCCAGCGCCTGCTGCATCTCCAGGTAGTCGAGGGGCGCCACCAGCTTCACGTTGGTGACGCCCTGCAGGATGCTGTGGGCCGGGCCCTGCACGACCGGATTGAGGTGCACGGGAAACAGGACGCGCTGCTCCGGATGGGCACGCGCGATGTCGGCGATCGCATGGAAGATGTCTTCCATCTCGCGGCCCCAGTGTTCGCGCCGGTGCGACGTGACCAGGATGTGGCCACGGCGCGGGTCGCCTTCCGGGCGGATGCCGTGGCGCTCGCTGACCCATTGCTGGGCATCGACGACGGTGTTGCCGGTCAGCAGGATCTTCTCGGGCTCAATGCCTTCCCGCAACAGCGCCGAGCGCGCCCGCTCGGTCGGCGCGAAGTGCATGCAGGCGAGGCGGCTGATCATCTGGCGCAGGCCCTCCTCCGGGAACGGCCGCTCCAGGTTGTAGGTGCGCAGGCCCGCCTCGACGTGCGCCACGGCCACCCGGCGGTAGAAGGCCGAGAGGGCCCCGAGAAAGGCACTTTCGGTATCGCCCTGCACGATGCAGAGATCCCACCGGCGCTCGCTCATCAGCGCATCCAGCTGGGCCCGGCATTCCAGGCTGAAGGCTTCCAGGGAGGCCCCCTTGCGCGTCAGCCGGACGTCCGGCTCGATGCCGAAGCAGCGCAGCATGCCCTCGGCCATGTCGCCGTGCTGCCCGGTGTGCACCCACAGGACGCACACGCCCGGCTCGTGCCGGAGCGCGTGATACACGGGCGCGAGCTTGATGATTTCAGGGCGGGTCCCGCAAACAATCCCGACGATGCGATGGTCCAAATCCGGCTCCCTACGCCGGAGATGCCCGGCAGTAGTTACAACTCGGCCGTGAGCAATCCTGCTGCAAGGCCCGTCACGCCTGACATCACACAGTTGGAATCAACTGCATGTATCAAACTCAAACGGGATGTTGGATTTGTAAGGGGAACGAGTTCGCAGGCGTGGCCCGCGTCTGCTGGTAGGACGGTGCCTACTGCAGAGACGCTCTAGACGGGCCCGCGGCGCGACCGGTCGCCAGGTAACTGCAGCGTTCCCGCAGGGCGGCGACGGCCTCGACCTGGGCCGCCAGCAGCACCGCCACGTCAACGCGTGGGCCCTCGCGCGATTGCTGCCACATGCCGTGCATCAGTTCGAAGTGGCGGATCATCACGTCGACCCAGAGCACCGAGACGGTCGGGAGCGACGACGCGTACATGCGCATTTCATCCATGCGCAGGCCGATCTGGTGGTAGAGCTCCGGGTCGATCTGGGGACTGACGATGCGCCTCACGTCGCCTTCATAGGCGGCCAGCGCGGCCGAGAACTGGACCGCGATCGCGGGGAACGCTTCGTGCTGGGTCGACGACATGCATGCCAGTTTACGCACGGCCGCGCATGCTCTGCAACCGGCGAAAAAAACTTTCCGCCGGACGGCGCGCGGCGCCGCAATTCACCAGAATGAGAGTCATGCAAGACCAGAACGCGCTCGTGGCGATCGGCGCTTCCGCCGGCGGGGTTTCCGCCCTCCTGGAGATCGCCGCCGCCCTGCCCGGCGACTTTCCCGCCCCCATTTGCGTGGTGCAGCACATCGGCGGCCACAGCAGCGTGCTGCCGGAACTTCTGCAACGGCGCGGCCCCCTCCCCGCCGTCCATGCGGCGGACGGGGACAGGCTGGCGCCCGGCCGCTTCCATGTGGCGCCGCCCGATCACCACCTGCTCTTGCGGGGCGACGTCATGCACCTGACCCGTGGCCCCAAGCAGAATTTCGCGCGGCCGGCGATCGACCCTCTCTTCCGCACGGTCGCGCTGGACTGGGGAGCCCGGGCCATCGGCGTCGTCCTCACCGGCCAACTCGATGACGGCACCGCCGGGCTGAAAGCGATCAAGGAGCAAGGCGGCACCGCCATCGTGCAGGACCCCACCACGGCCGTGGAACCCGACATGCCGGCCAGCGCGTTGGCGCACGTTTCGGTGGACCATTGCGTGCAACTGGACGAGATCGCGCCATTGTTGCGGCGCCTGGTCGGTGCCGCCAGCCGGACCGTCACCGCGGCGGCCGGTGACGGAACGCTCGTGCACGAAGTAGCGATCGAACGCGGCGACATCTCGATCGAACACCTCGCGGCCATTGCCCGTCCGTCGTCGCTCACCTGCCCCGACTGCGACGGCTCCCTCTGGGAAATGAACGATAAGCAGCCGCTGCGCTACCGCTGCCACGTGGGCCATGCCTACACCGCCAGCAGCCTGCGGCACGGCCAGAAGGAAACCGCGGAGAACTCCCTCTGGAGCACGGTGCGCGCCTTGCGCGAGCGTGAAATGCTGCTGCGCCGCGTGGCCGCCGTCGCGCGCGAAACCGGCGACCCCGCCCAGGCCAGCGCCGGCGAAGCGCAGGCTGACCGGCTGCGCATGCAGATCGAACAACTTGCGGCGATGGCCCGCGGGGAAATGAACGCCGAGCAAGCATAATTGCCTGCGCCCCGCAAGGATTCGAATGACAGAGCACCTGCGCCCCGACGGCGCCGAGCAGGATCTCGCCGAAGAGATCGACAACATCGTCCCCAGCCACGGCTACAACAAGATTCCGGTGGTCGGGCTGGGCGGTTCCGCCGGCAGCATCGAGGCGCTGCAGGAATTCTTCCGCGTCATGCCGGCCGGCTCGGGGCTGGCCTTCGTCGTCGTCATCCATCTTTCGCCGGACCACGACAGTTCGCTCACGGAACTCCTGCAGCGCTGCACGCCAATGCGCGTCGTGCAGGCGAATGAACAGATCAGCGTGGAGCCGGGCACCGTCTACGTCATTCCGCCCGGCAAACTGATCCAGTCGGCGAACGGACACCTGAAGCTCTCCGCGATCGGCGAGGAACGGGCCCGCCACGTCACCGTCGACGTGTTCTTCCGCACCCTGGCCGACAGCCATGCCCCCCATTCGGCGGCCGTGGTGCTGTCCGGCATGGATGGGGACGGCGCCATCGGCATCAAGCGCATCAAGGAGCGCGGCGGCCTGACCGTGGCGCAGGATCCGGAGGAAGCGCTGCACGGCAGCATGCCCCGCAGTTCGGTCGACACCGGCATGGTCGACTGGGTGCTGCCGGTGCGCGACATGCCGGCGCGGCTGCTGTCCTATTTCCGGCTGGAACAATCGATCAACCTGCCACCGGAGGAGTCACCGGCACCGGCGCAAAGCCGCCACGAGCAGGATGAAGCGCAGTTGCGTGACGTCCTCAGCTTCCTGCGCACGCGGACCGGCCGCGATTTCAGCAACTACAAGCGCGCGACCGTGCTGCGCCGCCTGGGCCGGCGCATGCAGGTCAACGGGGTCGACAACCTGGGCAGCTACCTGACGTGCCTGCGCACCCGGTCCGGCGAGTGCAATGCCTTGCTGCAGGACCTGCTGATCAGCGTCACCAACTTTTTCCGCGATGCCGAGTGCTTCGAGGCCCTCGAGGCCCACCTGCCTGCCTTGTTCGCCGGCAAGAAAGCGGGCGACGTGGTCCGCGTGTGGACGGTGGCCTGCGCAACGGGGGAGGAAGCCTATTCGCTGGCGATGCTCCTGAGCGAGCACGCGCGCACGCTGGACTCGCCGCCACTGATCCAGGTGTTCGCGACCGACCTGGACGACGGCGCCATCCGCACCGCACGCGACGGCGTGTATCCGCTCGCGATCACGGCCGACGTGTCCCCGGAACGCCTGCGCCGCCATTTCATCAAGGAACACCGCGGCTATCGCGTGCGGCGCGAATTGCGCGAGATGGTGCTGTTCGCGGTGCATGACGTGCTGAAGGATTCACCCTTCTCGCGGCTGGACATGGTGAGCTGCCGCAACCTGCTGATCTACCTGACTCGCGAGGCCCAGACCCGCGTGATGGAGACCGTGCACTTCGGGCTGGTCCCCCACGGAAAATTGATGCTGGGCTCGTCCGAATCCATCGACGAGACCAGCCTGCTCTTCCAGGTGCTGGACAAGAAGCATCGCATCTACGAGCAGCGGCCGGTGGGCCGGACCAGTGTGCCGCTGCGCAGCGCGCCGGCCACATTGGCGCTGGCCGAGAGAGCGCAACAGGCCGCGCGCGACGGCCCGATCGTCAGCAGCCAGGCCGGCCTCCTGTCGTCGACCGAACCCTCCGCCGCCACGCCGGGGGCGCCCGGCGGCCGCCTCAACCTTGCCGAACTTCACCTGCGTCTGGTCGAACACCTGGCGCCGCCTTCGGTGCTGCTCGACGCCGACTACAAGATCCTGCACCTCTCGCCCCGCGCGGGCCGCTTCCTGCAATTCTCCGGCGGCGAACCCAGCCGCGACCTGCTGCGTGCCATGCCCGCGGAATTGCGCATCGAGTTGCGCGCCGCGCTGTACCAGGCGGGCCAGACTCGCGGCACCGCCGAACTGCAGGCGCTGCCCTTTCCCCTCGGTGGGTCCACCACCCTGGTGGACGTCCGGGTCCTGTGCCTGGAACAGGAAGGCGATCCGCTCTTCCTTGTCACCTTCGACCCGCGCATCCCGGACGCCGGCCAAGTGGCCGATGCCGCCGCCCGTGCGGAAACGGACCCGCTGGCGCGGCACCTCGATCGCGAGATCGAGCGCCTGAAGTCGCACCTGCGCGAAACCGTGGAGCAATACGAGGCCTCGACCGAGGAAATCAAGGCCAGCAACGAAGAGCTGCAGGCCATGAACGAGGAGTTGCGGGCCGCCACGGAGGAACTCGAAACCAGCCGCGAAGAACTGCAGTCGATCAACGAGGAGCTCACCACGGTCAACCAGGAGCTCAAGAACAAGGTCGAGGAGCTGGTGCATTCCAACAGCGACATGCAGAACCTGATGGACGCGACGGCCATCGCGACCATCTTCCTGAACCGCGACCTGCGGATCACGCGCTACACGCCGTCCGCCGGGGCGCTCTTCAACCTG
This sequence comes from Caenimonas sedimenti, assembly GCF_007833165.1. GTDB lineage: Bacteria > Pseudomonadota > Gammaproteobacteria > Burkholderiales > Burkholderiaceae_C > Ramlibacter > Ramlibacter sedimenti. The sequence continues at coordinate 66,962 of NZ_VOBQ01000007.1, forward strand.
ATCCCCAGCGACGCCGGCCGGCCGCTGACGGACATGGCGTCACAGCTGGACTACCCCGAGCTGGGCGACGACGCCCGCTCCGTGCTCGCGCGGCTGGTGCCCATCGAGCGCGAGGTCAGCCAGCGCGGCGACCGCTGGTACCTCGCCCGCCTCCTGCCGTACCGCACGATCGAGGACAGGATCGGCGGCGTTGTCTTCACCTTCATCGACATCACCGAACGCAAGAAGGCCGAGGAGGTGCAGCGCTGGCTCTCCTCGGTGGTGCGCGCCACCTCCGATGCGGTCATCAGCTTTGCCCCGGACCACACCATCCTCAGCTGGAACGGCGGCGCCGAGCGGATCTTCGGCTACACGGCTGAAGAAGCCATCGGCCAGCCATTGACCATGCTGGCGCCCGATGGCGGCGCCGAACAGGACCGCCTGGTCGCCAACGTCGTTCATGGCAACGGCGTGGACAACCACGAGACCGTGCGCAAACGCAAGGACGGCACGCGGATCCACGTGGCGATCACGCTGTCGCCGATCCGCGACGACGACGGCAAGATGCTGGCGGGCACCGCGCTGGCGCGCGACATCAGCAGCGCGCGGGCCGCGGCGGATGCCTTGCGCGCCAGCGAAGAACGGTTGCGCCTGCTGGTCGAAAGCGCACGCGAGTACGCCATTTTCTCCACCGATCTCGAGCGGCGCGTCACCAGCTGGAACAGCGGCGCCGAACGCTTGCTGGGCTTCTCGGAATCCGAGGTGATGGGCCGCTCGGCCGACATCATCTTCACGCCCGAAGACCGGGCCGATGGGGCACCGGAACGCGAAGCCGCCACCGCTTTGCGCGAAGGCCGCGCATCCGATGAACGCACGCACATGCGCAAGGATGGCAGCCGTTTCTTCGGCAGCGGCGCCATGATGGCCATGCGCAACACGGCGGGCGAGCCGGTGGGCCTGGTCAAGATCCTGCGCGACCCTTCGGACCGTCCCCCCCCCCCGACCCCGGCGCCGCTCAGGCCTGAATGCTGACGCGCAGGGCCGGATCCTTGCGCAGGACCTCGACGCCGACGTTGCGTTCGTAGCGCTGCAGCAGCAGGTCGCAACTCGGTCCCGGAGCGCCCAGGCGCGTGATGCGCAGCCAGTCGATGAAGGGCGGCAGACGCGGCGTCTTCAGCACCATCTCGCCCGTGTCCGCGCGCACCTCCAGCCCCAGGCAGGCCTGCAGGATGGCGAACGGCGCCGCCGCGGCCCAGGCCTGCGGCGAACAGGCGACTGGATAGAGCGTGGGCCCGGCACCGGCGCGGCGCGGAAAGCCGCAGAAGAGTTCGGGCAGGCGGTGCAGGTCGAAATGCAGGCTCGCGTCGAACAGGCTCGAAAACAGGCGCACCGCATCCTCGGTGCGCCCATAGCCCGCCATGCCGGCGGCCGCGAGCGCGTTGTCGTGCGGCCAGACCGAGCCGTTGTGGTACGACATCGGGTTGTAGCGCGGCTGGCCCGCCGCGATGGTGCGGATGCCCCAGCCGCTGAAGAAATCGGCGCCCATCAGGCCGTCGATCACCCGCTGCGCGTGCTCCGGGGCCGCGATCCCGCTCCACAGGCAGTGGCCGGTGTTGGATGACAGCACCTGGCAAGGCTTCTTCTGGCCGTCGAGCGCCAGCGCATACGTGGCAAGGTCGTCGCACCAGAAGGCGGACTGGAAGCGGCGGCGCAGTTCTTCCGCCTGCGCGGCGAGCCGGTCGGCCAGTGCGGTCTCCCCCAGGTGCCGGGCCATCTCCGCCACCATGCGCTTGCCCTGGTACACGTAGCCCTGCACCTCGCACAGCGCGATCGGGGCGTCCGCCATCTGGCCGTCGCGATGGAACACGGAATCGTTGGAATCCTTCCAGCCCTGCTGGACCAGGCCCTCGGCGCTGCGCCGCGCGTACTCGACGAAGCCATCACCATCGACGTCGCCGGACTCGTCGATCCAGCGCAGCGCCGCCAGCAAGTGCGGCCACAAGCTGCGGATCAGGCCCTCGTCGGCCGTGCGCTGCCAGTAGGCAGCTGCCAGAACCAGGAACAGCGGCGTGGCGTCCACCGTGCCGTAGTAGCGGCCGAACGGGATTTCGCGCGTGTGCGCCATCTCGCTCGCGCGCGCCTCGTGCAGGATCTTGCCCGGCTCCGCATCGCGTTCGGCGTCGCTCTCCGTCGCCTGGGTCGCGGCCAGGAAGCACAGGACCCCGCGCGCCAGGTTGGGATCGACCCACAGGTATTCCAGTGCCGTCAGGATGCCGTCGCGGCCGAAGGTCGTCGAGTACCAGGGCACGCCCGCGAACGGGTACGGCCCGCTCGGCAGCTCGGTGGTCAGCATCGCCAGGTCCGACACCGACCGGTCCAGCCAGAGGTTGACGAGCGGGTTCGAGGTTTCGATGGCGCAGCGCGTGCCCTGCCCTTGCAGGCGCACCCGGTTGTTCTCGTGCAGGGCCGAGTGGTAGGGCAGCACGGCCGGAACCGGCTCACCCTCGCACTCGCAGACCACCGTGCAATACAAGTGATGCTCCTCGCCCGGGTCCAGCCGCAGGTCCCAGCTGGCGCGGCCGGCGTCGATGCTGCGCGGCGCCGGCTCGAAACGCACGCGGGTGCGGCGCGCACGGCCGTCACGCCCCTGGTACGGCAGCACCACCTCGGTGGCCGCCACTTCAGGCGGCGACCGTTCGCCGCGTTGCTTGCGCTGCATGCCGCGCACTTCGAACAGGTCGATGAAGTCACCGTCGAACGTCATCTCCAGGCGCACCGTCGCGCTCTCCTCGCCGTGGTGGCTGAGGCGCAGGTGCTCGTAGCAGGCGCCCTTCCACAGCAGCTTGGCGCGGTAGAGATGCAGCGTGCCCTTGGGCAGCACGACCTTGTTGTCCACCGTCAGGTCGGGGTTCATCAGGTCGATGACGAGCAGGCTGTTGGCCTCCTCCACCGACGAGCCCAGGTACAGCGGCCGCGCGCCGTTGATCGTCAGCTCCTGGTGCGACAGGTAGCGCGTGTCGTTGTGGTACAGCCCCTCCTGCCCCGGCGCCAGAGCGGCGACATCGCCGAAGCGGTCGAACATCGCGAAGGTCTCGTCGTTCTTCAGGACCTGGGGCTGCTCTTCCGGATGAGCGAAGGTCGCGAGCACGTACCACTTGTCGTCGATCTGGATTTTCTTCTTGGCCATGACGGGTGCGACGGCCGGGCCGCCGGAAAGTTCACGCGGCGACGCGCGCGTCTTGCTCTTGCACGAGCGCACGGTAGCGCTCGACGTAGTGGCGCGCCATCACGGGCGCGGTGAAGCGGCGCTCGAAGGCGTCACGGCAGGCACGGCGGTCGAGCCGCGCGACGTCGCGCGCGGCGGCGATCGCCTGGGCCTGGTCGTGCACGACGAAGCCCGTGACGCCGTCTTCGATGATCTCGGGCACCGAGCCGTGCCCGTACGCCACCACCGGCGTGCCGCAGGCAAGCGACTCGATCATGACGAGGCCGAACGGCTCGGGCCAGTCGATCGGCATCAGGAACGCCTTGGCGTTGCCGATGAAATCGTCCTTGTCGGCGTCGCCGATCTCGCCGACGAAGGTGACGAGCGGATGGTCCAGCAGCGGCTCGATCTTCTCTTCGAAGTACGGCCTGTCATGCACGTCCACCTTGGCCGCGATGCGCAGTGGCGTGTTGCAGGCGATGGCGATCTCGATGGCGCGGTCGCAGCCCTTTTCGGGTGAGACGCGGCCGACGAACGCGAAGTAGTCCTGGGCCTCGGGATGGAAGTGGTAAAGATCGGGCGGTAGGCCATGCGGGATGGTCGCCAGCCAGTTCGCCCAGGCCAGGGGCCGGCGCTGGCTGTCCGAGATGGACACCAGGGGATGCCGCGCGAAACGCTTGAACAGCGGGGTCAGGTCCGGCAGGTCCAGCCGGCCGTGCAAAGTGGTCAGGCTCGGCGTGCGGCAATGGACCGCCACCGGCAGGTGGACGGTGTCGACGTGGAAATGGATCACGTCGAACTCGTTGCACGTCTCGCGCACGCGGTCCACCAGCAAGGTGTGCCAGATGACCGGGTCGGGCTTGGCCGGGTGCAGTCGCAGCGCCCTGTCCACGACGGGCACCAGCCGAGCCGAGGTGCTGGAATCGCCGCTGGCGAACAGCGTGACCTCGTGGCCCATGGCCACCAGGGCTTCGGTGAGGTAGTGGACGACGCGTTCCGTGCCGCCGTAGGCGCGCGGTGGAACGCTCTCGATGAGCGGGGCAACCTGGGCGATCTTCATAAGCCGTCCAAGCTAGCGGAGCACCCCCGCCGGTGGTGTAGGACGCGTTAGACGAAGAGCGCTTTGTGCTGCTCACGCAGCAGGTTCTTCTGCACCTTGCCCATGGTGTTGCGCGGCAGCTCGTCCACCACGAAGCACCGTTTCGGGATCTTGAAGTTGGCCAGCTGCGCCTTGAGCGCCGCGATGAGGCGCTCGCCGTCGATCCGCGCACCAGGCTTGGGAATGACGACCGCGACGCCGACCTCACCGAAGTCCGGATGGGGCACGCCCACCACGGCGCTTTCGGCCACGCCATCCGCTTCGTTGAGGTAGCCCTCGATCTCGGCCGGATAGACGTTGTAGCCGCCGCTGATGATGAGGTCCTTGCTGCGCCCGACGATGACGACGTAGCCGCGCTCGTCGATCTTGCCGACGTCGCCGGTCTTGAACCAGCCATCCGCCGTGAACTCTTCCTTCGTCTTCTCCGGCATGCGCCAGTAACCGGCGAAGACGTTGGGGCCGCGCACCTGGATGGCGCCGATTTCGCCGCGCGGCAGTTCGGTGCCGTCGTCGCCCGTCACGCGCACGCCCACGCCGGGCAGCGGGAAGCCGACGGTGCCGCCTCGGCGCTCGCCGTCACTCGGCAGGTACGGGTTGGAAGTGAGCATGATGGTTTCGCTCATGCCGTAGCGCTCGAGGATGGTATGCCCCGTGCGTTCCTTCCACTCGTTGAAGGTTTCCACCAGCAGCGGCGCCGAACCTGAGATGAAAAGGCGCATGTTGCGCGCGGCGTTGCGATCCAGCGCGGATTCGGCGAGCATGCGCGTGTAGAGCGTGGGCACGCCCATGAAGACAGTCGCCTCGGGCAGCTTCGCGATCACCGCCTTGGGATCGAACCTGCCGAACCACAGCATCTTGCTGCCGTTCAACAGGGCGCCATGCAGCGCGACGAACAGCCCATGCACGTGGAAGATGGGCAGGGCGTGCACGAGCACATCGCCTTTCTCCCATCCCCAGTAGTCCTTGAGCACCTCGGCGTTGGACAGCAGGTTGCCGTGCGTGAGCATGGCCCCTTTGCTGCGACCGGTGGTGCCGCTGGTGTACAGGATGGCGGCGAGATCGTCGTCCGCCTTGCGTGCGGTCTCGTGCTGGTCGCTGTGGTGCACGGCGCGCTCCAGCAGCGAACCCGTGCGATCCTCGCCGAGCGTGAAGACGTGGCGCGTGCCGGCCTGGAAGGCGATCTTGCTGACCCAGCCGAAGTTCCTGGGCGTGCAGACCACCACCGACGGTTCCGCATTGCCGACGAAGTATTCGATCTCGGCCTTCTGGTAGGCCGTGTTCAAGGGGAGGAAGACGTAGCCTGCGCGCAGCGTCGCCAGGTACAGCAGCATGGCCTCGACCGACTTCTCGACCTGCACAGCAACGCGCGCGCCGTCCGGCAGCTTCAGCGACAGCAGAAGGTTGGCCAGCATGGCACTGGCCCGGTCGAGGTCGCGCCAGCTGTAGGCCAGGCCGTCGTCGGTTTCCACCGCGACGGCATCCAGGTTCGAGGGAAAGGCGGCCCGCAGGGCCGCGAACAGGTTGCGGTTCTCTTTCATCAAAACGTCGTGGCGCTTTCAGTCGGGCGTGATCCCGGAAGTCTTGACGACCTGGGCCCAGCGCTTGATCTCGGCGTTGATGAAGCTGCCGAACTGCTGCTGGCTCAGATTGGGGAACTCGGCACCCTGGCTGGCCCAGACTGCCTTGAGTTCGTCGGAAGCGATGGCCTTGCGCATCTCCTCGATGATGCGCGCCTGCACGTCGGCCGCCGTGCCCTTCGGCGCCCACAGCCCGTACCAGGTCGTGACGGTGTAATCCGGAAGGCCGACCTCGGCCGCGCAGGGCACGTCCGGCAGCGAAGGGTTGCGCGTCTTGCCCGACACCATCAGGGCCTTGATGCGGCCGCCCTTGATGTGGGCGGCGCTGGACCCCAGCCCGTCGAACATCATGTCCACCTGGCCGCCGACGAGGTCGCGCAACGCCGGGCCGGCGCCGGTGTAGGGAATGTGCGTGATGAAGGTCTTGGTCTGCTGCTTGAAGAGTTCGCCGGCCATGTGGTGCGAGGTGCCTGCGCCGGCCGAGCCGTAGTTGTAGCGGCCCGGGCTCTTGCGCATCAGTTCCAGGAACGACTTGAAGTCGGGCGAGGTGATGTTCTTCGGGTTGACCACGATCACTTGCGGAACCGAGGCAGCCAGCACCAGCGGCACGAAATCCTTCTCGAGGTCGTAGTCCAGCTTGCGGTACATCGAAGGGGCGATGGTGTGGTGGACCGCGCCCATGAAGATGTTGTAGCCGTCTGGCGCGGCTTTGGCGGCAAGACTGGCCCCGAGCGTTCCGCCGGCGCCACCGCGGTTCTCGATGACGAGGTTCTGCCCCGTCTGCTTGGCAAACTGCGCGGACAGCGGACGCCCGAAGGCATCGGTGCCGCCGCCCGCCGCGAACGGCACCACCATGTTGACGGGCTTGGCGGGCCAGCGGGCCTGCGCGTTCGCGAGCCAGGGGGCGAGACCGGTGATACCGGTTCCCGCCAGTGCGGCCACGCGCAAAACGCCGCGCCGGGTAAGGCTGTTCGAATCCATTGTCTTGTCTCCTGTTCTGGTACTGCGTCTTGCGGAAAACGGGCTAACGATAGAGGTCTTCGATGGCCCCCGAAATCGGGATTTGTCCCTGCGCGAGCATGGCGCGATGCTTGTCGAGGCGCTTCGGGTCGTACAGGTAGTTCACCATGAGACCAAAAGACTGCTTCAAACCCTTGGCCGAAGGATCGCCGCCCCAGTTCAGGCGCTCGACGCGCGCTCCATTGCCGAGGTGGAAGCGCGCCACCGGGTCAAGTGGCTTCCCGTCCTGCTGTTCGCGGCCGAGGTAGCGCGCCGCCCAGGCGAGCAGCTCGGCGCGCTTGGGCGACCTGGGGTCAAGCGCCAGCGGATCCTCCAGCCCCGCCAGCACCTCGGCCGGCGCCGTCTTCTGCAGCCAGGCGCGGAAACCCGGGATCGGTGACAGGGTCGCGAAGGTCTTGAGCTTCGGGAACTCGGCCTTGAGCTCCTCCACCACGCGTTTGATCAGCGAGTCGCCGAAGCTCACGCCGCGCAGGCCGTCCTGCGTGTTGCTGATGGAATAGAAGATGGCGGTGGTGGCCTTGCCCAGGTCGGACGGCGCGGCCGTTTCGTCGAGCAGCGGCGGGATGCTGCCCGCGATCTCGTCCGTCAACGCCACCTCGACGAAGATCAGCGGCTCGTCCGGCAGCCGCGGATGGAAGAAGCCATAGCAGCGGCGGTCGGAGTCGAGCCGGTTCTTCACGTCGGCCCAGCTGCGGATGTCGTGCACGGCCTCGTACTTGATCAGCTTCTCGATCAACGACGCCGGCGAATCCCAGCTGATGCGGCGCAGTTCGAGAAAGCCGACGTCGAACCACGTGGAGAACATGTACTCCATCTCGACGTCCAGCGCGCGCAGCCGCCGGTCGCCCTTCAGGTGCGGCTGCAGCTCGGCGCGCAAGTCGACCAGGAAGCGGATGCCGTCCGCATCCGCACTGAAGCGCTGCAGCACCCGGCGGCGGGGCGACACGGTGGCGCGCCGGTAGATCACTTCGGCGGCGGCTTCGTCGGGCGTGCCGACGGCGGCGGCGTACTGCGCCTGCGCCTTCTTGACCTTCTCCGGGTCAGCGGTGAACTGCTCGCTCATCAGCAGCCAAAGGTCGCGCCGCTGCGCGGGAGTGGCGCCCGCGTACCAGGCCTCCATCAACTTGGCGCGCCGGCCGCCTTCGACCTCGCTCACGCGGGGATCGATGATGCCTTGCAGGTCTTCCAGCAGACGGCGCAGCTCGCGCGGCGACAGGGCCTCCTCGCCGCGGCGCAGGGTGGCATCGAGCCGTGCACGGAGCGGCCGCTCGCCGGTCGGGGCGGCCACCACCGTCTCGGCGACGGCGGCGGGCCGCATCAGGGCGACGCTGCGGCTGAACCACTCCGTCGCGCTCATGAGGCGATCCTCGATCGCTGGCCGCGGGCCAATTCGCGCAGTGCCACGCGCTGCCGGGTCAGGTGGGTTTTCATCGCGGCTTCCGCGCCTTCCGGGTCACGCGCCTTCAGTGCCGCGAACACCGCCAGGTGCTCCGTGAGGCTTTGCTCGAGGCGCCCCGGCGCATGCAGCTGTTGCAGGCGCGCCAGCTTGACGATCTTGCGCAGGTCGCCGATGACCGTGGCGAGCCAGCGGTTGCCGGCCAGCGCGATGATGGCTTCGTGGATGGCGAAGTTCACTTCGTAGTACTCATTGATGCGCTTGCCCTTGGCGTGGCGGCTGAGCTTGTCGTGCATGGCCTCCAGCGTCGCCAGGTCGGCGTCCGTTGCGTTCTGCGCGGCCTCGTAGGCGCAGCGGCCTTCCAACAGCGCGATCACGGGGAAGATCTCGTCCAGGTCCTGCTCGGTCACCTCGTTGACGAAGCAGCCGCGGCGCGGCTCGTGCCGCACCAGGCCCTCGACCGTGAGCACCTTCAGGGCTTCGCGCAGCGGCGTGCGGGAGATGCGCATCTCCTCCGCCAGCCGCACTTCGTCCAGGAACGTCCCGGGCGGCCACTCACCCGCGAAGATGCGCTCGCGCAGTTGCGCGGCGACTTCGTCGTGGAGGGAGTTGGCGACGATGCGCATGGGGGTCTGCTCTCGTAATTTCCTGTAATTACGGATAATTATGCAGCTTCTTGCGGCTTGTGGGGCAGGTAGTTTCCCGAACTGATGTTGACGAGCGGCTCGCCGCACGCGTCGGCCTCGCAGGCAAAGCCGCACGCGGGCGGGCTGTGGCGCGCTGGCACGGCGTTCGTCGGGCCGCGCGCGGCCCTACCGAATTCCCTGCGCCGTCCGGTCATGCGGCCCCGCGGGCGAACTCGCTCCG
>NZ_VOBQ01000045.1 GCF_007833165.1 Caenimonas sedimenti
AACTTATATGGACGCCTCCCGTGTGGCAAGCGGGTATTGGAAGTTTTGACTTGGCGGGTTCATTGCGGACTTATATCCGGCCTGTGCTCTTGCAGACCTGGGGTCTGCGGCTGGCCCTGATGGTCATTCGCGAAGCCGGATCTTGATCTCACTCACGGGCTGGCCCGAAGGTCGCCCCGAGTTATGCGCAGATTTCCCGACTCACGGTCTGACCGCTTTGCCATCACTTCCTCTGCTCGCCTGCACACTCCTTGGGGCCGGTCGCCCGATCTGGTTACTCACTGAGAGCCGCGCAGCTCTCTTCTTCCTGATGACGGTATTGGGCTTTCAGGCCACTACGCGCGCCTGGCGTGGCCCGAAGGCTCGCACCGCATCGAATGTGCCTCCGTGCGTGGCAATCGACCAGGCGACGCGCGCCAGCTTGTGAGCCACCGCGGTGGCCACGACGTTGAAGGGCCGACGCTTGAGCATCTCGGCAATCCACTGCGGCGGATTGGCAACGCGCACCAGATTGCGCGCGCCGTGAATCAGCAGAGTTCGAATGTACGGATCACCGCGCTTGGTGATCTTGCCCATGCGGACCTTGCCACCGGTGCCGGTATGGCCTGGCACTAGGCCCTGGCAGCAGGCGAACTCGCGTGCGTTCTTCCAGGCCTTGCCGTCCCCCAGGGTGGCCGCCAAGGCGCTGGCGCCCAGCAGCCCGATGCCGGGGGCCTTTCGCAGCTCGCGCGCGGTTCCGTTGCCGTTCTGAGCTTGCGCAATCATTTGCTCATCGGCAGCAATTCGCTGGTCCATCTCGCGCAGCACCTCCAGTTGCTGGTCCAGCAGGCGAACCATGGCCGGTGGTACCTGCTCCTCCACCTGTGCACGGTGCTCGGCCACCCAACCCACCACCTTCTTGCGCCCTTTGGGGGCGACCACGCCAAACTCGTAGAGCATGCTGCGCAGTTGGTTCACCGTGGCGGTGCGCAAGCTGACCCAGTGCGAACGCACGCGGTGGGCAAAGAGTTCGGCCTGCTGCTCTACCGTCTTGACGGCCACCTTCCGGACATCCTTGTGGGTTGCGGTGACCCAGATCGCCCGCGCATCCCGGGCATCGTCTTTGTTGCCGCTGGCGCTCTCCTTCACCTTGTGCGGCGGCAGCAATTCCACCTGGTGACCGATTTGGGTGAGCACCCGACCCCAATGGTGCGCGCCACCACACGCTTCCATCACGATGCGCGCCGGCGCGCGCCGCACGAAGAACTCGACCACCTTGGCGCGCTGCAGCTTCTTGCGGTGAATCTCGCCCGTGTCCGGATCCACCCAGTGGAGCTGGAACACGGACTTGGCAATATCGATCGCATAGGTCGTAATATTCACGTGGGGCCTCCATCGTCAGTGGTTGAACAGACCTCCACTTTGGCACTCGATGCCGTTTGATGCGAGGCCCCGCCCGACTGGCGGTGGCGGCGCGGCAGGGGTGGGAGGCGTCCATACCATCTC
>NZ_VOBQ01000046.1 GCF_007833165.1 Caenimonas sedimenti
TGACCCAGGGTTTCGCGGACTGGGAGGCGGCATCCAAGGCAGCCCAGTCCATCGAGATCCTGCCGCTCACGACGCTGCGCCCCTCCAACGCCGCGCCTGTGCATCCCGCAGCCGCATCGTCGACGAACGCAGCAAGCGGGCCCGCAGCCCAACCGGCTGCGCCTTCGCCTGCTCATCCCGCCCCCCAACCGCGCTGGGCATTGTCCAAGCGACCGCTTCGCGTTGTCTAGCCGACGACGTCTTCAATCTTCCAGCCATCCCAAAACCTTCACATGAAGGAAGGAATTCCCATGGTTACCAACGACACCGTCTCTGGGGACGCGCAGAGTCAACCCTCCGCAGGCCTGCTTCCCAACCTCACGGTTTGGACTCCCGAAATCGACAAATTGTGCGTGACGGTCGCACGATGGGTCCGCATGGACCTGCCCGGCGGAACCGTCTATGGCCAGCAACGAAACGGCAAGACACGCGCGGCAAAATACCTGATCCTCGGCATCGGCTCGATTCTGGGCTATTCGACTGCGGTGCTGCACTGGGTCATCCCCGACCAACGCGATGGCAAGCAGACCGAACGGGAGTTCATCCAGGAGCAGTTGCAGCAGTCCGGCTGCAACAGGGTCGCCAGCCGCGATCTTGCTGTGCTGCGCAGGCGTTGTCATACGCACCTCGTCGAGCTGGCGAAGACGGCCGGATCCAAACGCATCATCATCATGGTCGACGAGGCCCAAAACCTCACGCGCGCTCAGTATGGCTATCTGATCTACTGCTACAACGCCTTGGAGCAGCTCGGGGTGTATCCCTTTTTTCTCCTGATTGGCCAGCCCGAGCTGCGCAACGCTCCCCAGAGCTGGCACGAGGCCAGCGCCATGCAGGTGCTGGGTCGGTTCTTCGCGCGCGAATTCATCTACCGCGGCGTTGACTGCGACAGCATCGGCGAAGTCCTGGATGCCTTCGACAGTCCCGTGGAGGATGAGGCGCTTCCGCCGCTACAGCAAACCTTTCCGGCCGCCTATGCGGCGGGCTTCAGGCTGCAGAACCTGACGGACGCCTACGTCGAGGCGATGCAGCTCGTGATGAAACAGCACAACGTCGCGAGCGGTTTGCGCCTGCCGATGCAGTACTTGCGGGCGTCGCTGCTTGGCCTTCTGCACCGCTGCATCGATGAGCACTTGGCGTTGGAGCACGTCAACAGTGCCATGGTTTTTCAGGCGCTCAAGGATGCCGAATTCTTCTCGGTGCTTGCGTACTACGTGGACGCGCCGGACATGGACAGCGATGCGGGCGCCGCTGCTCGGGGTGGCAGGGCATGAAGTCGTTCGACGCGGCGCGCGTGGCGCTGGCCTTACCCGCCCGTCTGGAGGGGCTCGAGCATGAGTCCCTCTATGGCATCTGGACCACCTATTGCATCGTGCAGCAGTG
>NZ_VOBQ01000047.1 GCF_007833165.1 Caenimonas sedimenti
TGAACCGCCCCGGGTTTCGTGGAGGCTGGTTGGTGTGAGTCAGACCGGGATGGTCTGGTGACTTCGGCTTTCGGATTCTCCTTTCTTCAAGCCCCCCGCAGGGGCCGCCGGAGGCCCCCCAGGTCGTCGGCGCTGCCGCCAGTAGTTGTCTTCAGCCTCGGCCGGCGGGATATAGCCGATTGGCTCCAGAAGCCGGTGATGGTTGAACCATGCGACCCAGGCCAGGGTTGCCAGTTCGACCGCTTCCTTGGTCTTCCACGGGCCACGTCGATGGACCACCTCGGCCTTGTACAGGCCATTGATCGACTCGGCCAGCGCGTTGTCGTAGCTGTCGCCCCTGCTGCCTACCGAAGGTTCGATCCCGGCCTCGGCAAGTCGCTCGCTGTAGCGGATGGAGACGTATTGCGATCCGCGGTCGGAATGGTGAACCAAGTCGCCATGGAGCTGGCCGCGCCGCGCGTACAGCGCTTGCTCCAGCGCATCCAGCACGAAGTCGGTTTGCATCGAAGAGCTGACTCGCCAGCCCACGATGCGCCGGGCGAACACATCGACGACGAAGGCCACGTAGACGAAGCCCTGCCAGGTGGAGACATAGGTGAAGTCGCTCACCCACAGCTGGTTAGGCCTGTCGGCCCGAAACTGGCGGTTGACCCGGTCCAGCGGGCAAGCTGCCTTGGCGTCCGGGATGGTGGTGCGCACGTTCTTGCCGCGCATGGCGCCTTGCAGGCCCAGGCGGCGCATCAGACGCTCCACGGTGCAGCGCGCCACCTCGATGCGCTCGCGGTTGAGCTGCTTCCAGACCTTGTCGGCTCCGTAGACGCACCAGTTGGCGTTCCAGACACGTTCGATCTCGGGGACCAGCAGCGCATCGCGCTGCCGCCTTTGGGGACACAGTGCCGGCTCACGCCGGCGAGCGTCCTCCCTCCAGTAGACCGACGGGGCAACCTGCAGCGTCTTGCAGATCGGCTCGACCCCGAAACGAGCACGGTGCTCGTCCACGAACGGCATCACGGCTTCCAGCGGCGGTCGAGCTCCGCCTGGGCGAAATACGCGCCGGCCAGCTTCAGGATCTCATTGGCCCGGCGCAGTTCGCGTACCTCGCGTTCAAGTTCCTTCACACGCTGTTGGTCGGCCGTCGTGAGACCCTCGCGCACGCCAGAGTCACGCTCGCCCTGGCGCACCCAGCGGCGCAGCGTCTCCGGGGTGCAGCCGATCTTGCCGGCAATCGATTCAATGGCCGCCCATTGGGACGGGTACTGGTCCTTGGCGTCGAAAACCATGCGCACGGCACGCTCGACGACCTCGGGGGAGAACTTGGGTGACTTCCTCATATGGCTCCATACTCTATCGAAGGAGCCTCCTCAAATCCCGGGGCGGTTCA
>NZ_VOBQ01000048.1 GCF_007833165.1 Caenimonas sedimenti
TACTGGTCCTTGGCGTCGAAAACCATGCGCACGGCACGCTCGACGACCTCGGGGGAGAACTTGGGTGACTTCCTCATATGGCTCCATACTCTATCGAAGGAGCCTCCTCAAATCCCGGGGCGGTTCACTACCTGCTTTTCGGTTTTGCTTTGGTCGAGGCCAACCTGGTCAAGGTCATGCTCTCCAGCCTTCAGAACGCCAAGCTCTCCTTCCAGGGGAAGGGGCCGGCGTATGAAGACGAAGTGCTGCGAGTCCTTCAGGGTGAAGGCTTCACGCCTCGCAAGCTGAAGGTGTACCGTGGGCCGAAGAAGGAGCATGAGTTCGACTACGACGTCACCTTCGTGTGGGACGACTACGTGTTCTTTCTGGAGTGCAAGAACCGTAGCATCCCATTCGGCCAGCCGATTGCGATGGCGTACTTCATGATGGAGCTCGAAAGCCATGCGGCGCAGGTTGCGCGACTGCGCAATGCGCTTACTAACTATCCAGACATCATCGATGCCGACTATCCTCAGGCCAAGGGCAAGAAGCCTGTGTTCTGTGTCGTGAACTCCCTGCCTTTCTCCCTCGGCTCGTGGCAGGACATCTACTACATCGATCACTCGTTGCTTGGGAGATTCTTCAAGCCTGGCGGAACCTTCGGCGTTGAAATTGGCAAGCTCGCGCCAAGCTCCCCCATCGTCCGCGGCGAGGTCGCGCGCTTGTGGGCGGGGAACAAGCCCACGGCCGAAGACTTCATTCGCTATGTCAACAGTCCGCCCCAGTTGCACTTGGGTGCCGCTCACTACGAACCGAAGGCTGACTGGTACCCGCTGTCGTTGGACACCGTCCTGAAGACAGTCGAATTTTCACGCGTCACCTTGGACGAAGAACAAGTGGCCAAGATCCTTGTTGAAGCGACCAACCGCAATCAGAGGAACGGGGCTGGCACCGATTGAGTTCCCCCTAGCGGCCGTATACGGTCATCGTCGCCAACCGCACGCGGGCAGCTATTGCGGTGCATTCGTCGTCGACCAGACGGTCACCACATAGAGACAGCCTTCAATCCATCTTTGCGATAAGTGATGTTCGTCCGATTCGCAGATAGGCCGCCGGGCGCGATGTCCGCTTCCGGCCGATTCTGTTGAAAAACTCTCCGGTGCCGCCTAGATTTGCGCGAACCAAATGCGGGGGTGCTGACGATGATGGGAAGCCAAGGCGGAGCGCAGGATCGGCTGTTCTACTCGTTCAACCTTGAA
>NZ_VOBQ01000049.1 GCF_007833165.1 Caenimonas sedimenti
CTAGTGTCCTGTCCCGTTAATTCGCGAACACAGTCGCACGATCTTTTCTAGGATCGAGTCGGCTGTCGCAGTCCAGGTGAAGGGCTTGCAGGACTCGTTGTACCTGGTGACGAATTCGTCGATCTTCTTGATCAAGTCCTTGACGCTGCTGAATGAACCGCGGCGGATCGCACGGTTGGTAATGATTGAGAAGAAGCGCTCGACCTGATTGAGCCAGCTCGAGTAGGTCGGCACGAAGTGCATGTGCCATCTCGGACGCTGCGCGAGCCAAGCACGCACCTTCGGGTGTTTGTGCCGTAGTTGTCCGCAATGCAGTGCACGTCCAGCTCTGGTGGCACCGCTTTGTCGATGGCACGCAGGAAGTCCAGGAACTCTTGATGGCGATGTCGCGGCCGACACTGGGCGAACACTTCCCCGGTAAGCACGTTGAGCGCGGCAAACAGTGTCGTCGTGCCATGCCGCACGTAGTCGTGCGTCACGCCTTCCACATAGCCGAAGCCCATCGGCAGCATTGGCTGGGTCCGCTCCAGTGCCTGGCACTGGCTCTTCTCGTCCACGCACAGCACCAAGGCGTTCTCTGGAGGATTCAGATAGAGCCCCACGACGTCGCGTACCTTCTCGATGAAGAACGGGTCGTTTGAAAGCTTGAAGCTTTCCACACGATGCGGTTTGAGCTTGAAGACCTGCAGATACCGAGCCACAGAGCTCTTGCTGATACCCGTCTCACCAGCCAACGTGCGAACGCTCCAATGCGTGCCGCCATCGGCCGGCTTCGCATGCAGCGTCTTTGCGATGAGCTCGGCAACACGCTCGTCATCGACTGTGCGCGGTCGGCCCGGGCGAACTTCGTCATACAGCCCTTGCAGCCGGTGCGTGGCATAGCGGGCACGCCACTTCACGACAGTCGCACGGCCGATCCGAAGGTCCTCAGCCACTTCGCTGGTCGGCACGTCTTCGCCCTCGCAGGCCAACACGATCCGCGCTCTCAGCGCCATCGCCGCAGGCAACGAGCGCGAGCGCGCCATCGACGTCAGCTGCGCCCGCTCGTCGTCCGTCAGTGCAATCAGAACTCGCTTGTATGCATTCGCCATCGGCACCCCCAAGGATGCCTCAGCTCATGCAGATTCTGTGCCTACGAATTTATGGGACAGGACACTAG
>NZ_VOBQ01000050.1 GCF_007833165.1 Caenimonas sedimenti
CTAGGTGTGAAGTGTCAAGAGGTTGTTTGTAGCTGAGAGCCTGGAGATTGGCGGTTTGCAGCCGATCCCATGGTGCTGTCGGTGCCAGTTGTAGAAGTGGTTCCACTGCGGCAAAGCGGCTCGACGCTCATCAGAGTGGCTGTAAGCATGGCCGTATGCCCACTCTCGCAAGGCCGACTGGATGAACCGCTCGGCCTTGCCATTTGTTTGCGGCCGGTAGGCTCTCGTGAACTTCTGGTTCACTTGCAGTTCGCAGCACGTCTTGACGAACACGTTTGAATGAAACGCCGGGCCGTTGTCGGTGATCAGGCGCTGCACCTGAATGCCCAGGCCGGCGTAGTACGCGTGCGCGGCTTGCAGGAAGCTCACGGCGCTTTCCTTGCGCTCGTCGGGGTACATCAGGGTAAACGCCACGCGGCTGTGGTCGTCCACGGCGACATAGAGGAATTCCCAGCCGGCGCCTTGGATGCGGCCTTCCCGGGTGCCTGTGACTCGATGGCCAGGCCGCTCGATTCGTCCCAGCTTCTTGATGTCGATGTGGAGTAGCTCTCCGGGCTGTTCTCGCTCGTAGCGTTGCACCGGCTCAGGCGGGCGAAGGTCGCTCAGGCGAGAGAGCCCGGCGCGTCTGAGCACCCGGCTGACGCTCGCCTTGGAAACGCCCACGTACGAAGCGATATGAGCCTGCAGCATGACCTTGCGGCGCAGCTCGACGATGACCAAAGCCACGTTCGGGTCGATCTGACGCGGGCTACGCGCTGGACGCGAGGATTTGTCCAGCAGCCCAGATGGGCCTTCAGCCAGGTAGCGACCCAACCACTTGCGGGCCGTGACGGCACTGACCCCCTGCTGCAGTCCCGCCTCCGATGCTGAAAGGCCACGCTCGGTCATGTCCTGGACCAATTCGAGGCGGCGAAGGTACGTCAATCGGGCATTCTTATGGGTGTTCATCCGGGTGTTCGTGGAGAGTTGACTGGGGGTTTGGCGATTTCC
>NZ_VOBQ01000051.1 GCF_007833165.1 Caenimonas sedimenti
GTGCCCTTGGACAGCGCATCGGGGATCTGCGGCAGCGGCATGCCCACCGGGGTGGCGCCGACGTAGCCGAGCATCTTGGTGATCTGCCGTGTCGGGCCGCGCACCTTCATGCCCTTCAGGTCGTCGGCCGTCTTGATCAGCTTGTCCTTGGTGTGGAACATGCCGGGGCCGTGCACGTGCAGCGCCAGGACCTGCACGTCCTTGAATTCGTCCTGGGCGACGGTCTGCACGTACTCCCAGTACGCCTTGGACGTCGCTTCGGCGTTGTTCATCATGAACGGCAGCTCGAAGACTTCGATGCGCGGGAAGCGGCCTGCGGTGTTGCCGGGCAGCGTCCAGGAGACATCGACCACGCCGTCCTTGGCCTGGTCGTACAGCTGCACCGGGGTGCCGCCCAGCTGCATGGCGGGGTAGCCCTCGAACTTGATGCGGCCGCCCGACTCTTTCTCGACCTTTTCCATCCACGGCTTGTGCATGGTCAGCCACACGTTGGACTGCGGCGCCATGAAGGTGTGGAACTTGAGGGTGACGGCTTGCTGGGCGAGGCCGCTCAG
>NZ_VOBQ01000008.1 GCF_007833165.1 Caenimonas sedimenti
GCGTCGACTACTGGCAGGTTGTTCGCTTCATGACAGTGACCGCCTCGCCGAAAGAGTGACCAGGTCGCGCCGAACCTGGTGTCCAGCGGGTTCCGAACGGGGTGTCCAAGTTGGGCCGAAATACGCACCTGGCCGCAGCCAACCGGTACGAGGCCGTGGTGCGCTCTGCTTCGTCGCAGCTGCGAGAGAGCTACTCGGCCTACCGTACGGCCTACGACCTGGCCAGGCACTACCGCGACGAGATCGTGCCGCTTCGCAAAGTGATGGCAGAGGAGAACGTGCTTCGCTACAACGGCATGTTGATCGGCGTTTTCGAGTTGCTGGCCGACAGCCGGGACCAAGTCACCAGCGTCATGCAGGCCATCAATGCACAGCAGCAGTTCTGGCTGGCCGACGCCGGCCTCGCCGCTTCGATCATCGGCAAGCCAATGGCCATGGGCGCGACGCCGGTCTCCACCAGCACCGCTGGCGGCTCGGAAGGGCCGGGCCATTGATGGCTCGCCGCAGACCATATACGGAACCAAAACAATGACCAGTAGACGCAATTTTTTGTCCGGCGCGGGCGCTATCACGGGCGCCATCGCCGCAGCCTCGATTAGCAAGGTCGCGATGGCGGCGTTACCCGAGCCGGTGCTTCAGACTAAGCCGGACACCATGCCGCCCCTGGTGCCCAACACCGGGCGGCACTACAACCCCATCGTCACGCTCAACGGCTGGACGCTGCCCTGGCGCATGAACAACGGCATCAAGGAATTTCACTTGGTCGCCGAGCCGGTCGTGCGCGAGATGTCGCCAGGGTTCAAGGCGCACCTGTGGGGGTACAACGGCCAGTCCCCAGGCCCCACCATCGAGGTGGTGGAGGGCGACCGGGTGCGGGTGTTCGTCACCAACAAGCTGCCTGAGCACACCAGCATCCACTGGCACGGCCAGCGCCTACCGAACGGCATGGACGGGGTGGCGGGGCTGAACCAGAAGGCGATCGACCCGGGCAAGACCTTCGTCTACGAGTTCGTGGCACGCCGCCCCGGCACCTTCATGTACCACCCGCACGCGGACGAAATGACGCAGATGGCAATGGGGATGATGGGCTTCTGGGTCACGCACCCCAAAGCCAAGCACCCGCTGATCGACGAGGTGGATCGCGATTTCGTCTTTCTGCTCAACGCCTATGACGTCGATCCGGGTGCGTACACGCCCAAGATCATGACGATGCTGGACTTCAATCTCTGGACCTTCAACAGCCGCATCTTCCCGGGCATCGACTCGATGAACGTGCGCAAGAACGACAAGGTGCGCATCCGCATCGGCAACCTGACGATGACCAACCATCCCATTCACCTGCATGGGCATGAGTTCCTCGTCACCGGCACCGACGGCGGCCCAACGCCCAAGAGCACGCGCTGGTACGAAGTGACGACCGATGTGGCCGTGGGCCAGATGCGCCAGATCGAATTCCTGGCCGACGAGGAGGGCGACTGGGCGTTCCACTGCCACAAGAGCCACCACACGATGAATGCGATGGGCCATGACGTGCCGACCATGATCGGCGTGGACCACCGCAAGGTGGTCAAGGACATCGTCAACCTGGTGCCCGACTACATGGTGATGGGCGAGCGCGGCATGGCCGACATGGCGGAGATGACGATGCCACTGCCGGACAACACCGAACCCATGATGGGCGGACAGGGTCCTTTCGGCTCCGTCGAAATGGGCGGCATGTTCACCGTCGTCAAGGTCAGGGGCGATCAAAAGCCTGGCGACTACAAAAACACCGACTGGTTCAAGCATCCCGCGGGCACCGTGGCCTACGAGTTCAAGGGCCAGCTCCCCAATCCGGCGCGTTTCCAGTCCGAAGGAACAGGCTCCATGCCGGTGCAGGGAAAGCCAAAGAAGGACGTGGAGGTCCAGATCCGTAAACCCAGCGGCCATACCGGCCATTAACCCCCGGCGATTCGCCAATCTGTCTCACTGAAAGGACATTCGAGATGAAACTACTGAACGCACTGCTGGCCGCGGCCCTGATGGGCGCATCGCTGGGCGCCGCCGCTCACGAAGGAGAGGACCACAAGAAGAAGGCCGGCCCGGTCAAGAAGGAACAGAAGGACTGGGGCATCGCGGGGGACGCGAAGGCCGTCAAGCGGACCGTCGAACTGGTCATGAGCGACAACATGCGCTTCACCCCGGACAAGCTCGAAGTCAAGCAAGGCGACACGGTGAAGTTCGTCGTCAAGAACACCGGCCAGCAGATGCACGAGATCGTCATCGGCACGAAAAAGGTGCTCGATGAGCACGCCGCGCTGATGCTGAAGTTTCCGAAAATGGAGCACGACGAGCCCTACATGGCGCACGTGGCGCCGGGCAAGACAGGCGAGGTGGTCTGGACCTTCAACCGCCCGGGCGACTTTGATTTTGCGTGCCTGATTGCGGGCCACTACCAAGCCGGCATGGTCGGCAAGATCAAGGTGGTCGCGGCAGGGAAGAGTGATGGACACACGAGCCACAAGCACTGACGAAGTCCTCAGCCGCCGCGCTGCCCTGGTCGGCGCCATCGGCGGCGCGCTTCTGGTCATGCACGGCCCGGCCTCGGCGAAGGCGATCTTCGCCGAAGTCTGGAAGGACCCGAACTGCGGCTGCTGCAAGGACTGGGTGGCCCACCTGGAAGCCGGTGGCTTCAAGGTCAAGGTCAACGACACAGGCAACGAAGTCATGCGCGCCAGGCTGGGCGTGGATCCCAAGTACGGCTCCTGCCACACCGCTCTCATCGGCGGCTATGTCATCGAGGGCCATGTGCCGGTGCGTGAGATCCATCGATTGCTCAAGGAAAGGCCGACCGCCCTGGGTCTGGCTGTGCCTGGCATGCCGGTCGGCTCGCCCGGCATGGATGGCGGGCCTTATGGGAACCGCAAGGATCCCTACAACGTGATGCTGCTGGCCAAGGATGCCAGCGCCAAGATTTATCAACGCTATGAAGGAAGCAAGTCATGAAGTCCCTCCAAAACATCCTGTGGACCGCCGCCCTCGGCGCCGCGGTGTCGACCGTCCCCTTGGCCAGCTTGGCCCAGGCCACCGCCGCCGGATCAACCCCCGCGGCAGCGGCGGCAGCGGGAGAAGCGACCGAGGCAGAGGTGCGCAAGGTCGACAAGGACAGCAAGAAGATCACGCTCAAGCATGGCGCGATCAAGAATCTGGATATGCCGCCCATGACGATGGTGTTCGGGGTCAGTGATGCGTCCATGCTGGACAAGGTCCAGGCCGGCGACAAGATCCGCTTCAGGGCCAACGGCGACGGCGGCAAGTTCACGGTCACCGAGATCCTGCCAGCCAAGTGATTTCGCCCCGGCCATGTCCCATGAGATGTTCAAGCTGGCCAGCGCCTCCCGGGAGACGTTGACCTTGATATTGGTGGGCGGAGGGCTGGGTGCGGCTTGCTTGGTTGGTTTCGTCTTGTTTGCGGTCTGGCGCGAGAAGCGGCGTGGACTGGGCAAGCCCAGGCAGCGCGGTCCGCGCGTACGTAAGTCTCGAAAGCGGTAGCTATAGCTGCGGGGACTGCGTGCACAAGTGAGTGGCGAACGCCCGTCTGCGCGGGTTTGTTCAAAGGGAGCAGGGGCAGCAGTCGGCGCCGGCGGCGCTGGAAGTCGTCGCGGCGTTGTGCCGCCAGCCGCCATGGGCGGCCAACCAGCCTTGGAGAAACATCGTGCCCCACCAGAAACACCTCTCTTGCATTGAAGCCTGCCACGCCTGCGCGGTAGCCTGCAACCATTGCGCCGCCTCCTGTCTGCAAGAGCCGGACGTGAAGATGATGGCGCGCTGCATCGCGCTGGACATGGATTGCGCCGCGATCTGTCAGCTGGCGGCCGCCGCCATGGCTCGTGGCAGTGAGCATGCGAAGGCCATCTGCAGCCTGTGCGCCGACATTTGCCAGTCTTGCGGCGACGAATGTGCAAAACACGGCATGGAGCACTGCCAGCAGTGCGCGAAGGCCTGCCATCAGTGCGGCCAGGAATGCCGCAAGATGGCCGCAATGGCTTGAATTCCCCTCACCGAAAGACCAACATGACCAATCAGAACAAACACGCAGTCACCATCGCCTTGGCGCTCGCGTTCCTGCAACCTCTGGCATATGCCCAAACGCCGGCCAAGCCGGGCGCCGCGCCGATGGCAGGCATGGCGGCTCCCTCTTCCATGCCGGCAGGCAAGATGGACATGAAGTCAATGATGAAGGACATGCACGACAAGATGTCCTCCATGCCGATGACCGGAAAGCCGGACGTCGATTTCGCCATGATGATGCGGATTCATCACGAGGGCGCGATCCATATGGCCGAAGCGGAACTCAAGGACGGCAAGGAGCCGCAGATGAAAAAGATGGCCAAAGACATCATCTCCGCGCAGAAAAAGTGTCGGATACCTGCCCGGCGAGCGTGACGACGCTCCCCTGCTACGACAGAAGGGCAGGTGTCGGACAAGCCTCAAGGGAGGAAACCGCGGGGCACGCCCACGGCTGAGGACGCAAGCTATGGCGATTGCATGGTCGCGAGCGTTGGCGAGGGTAACGCCCGCGGGGTGATCGTCGCCCGTCCGCCCGCATTCGCGCGATGTGCAGGCCAGCGGCGTCCGTACGCACGGTTGCCGTGGCGCTTCAGCGGCACGTTCCGCTTGATCGGCACGAGCATGCCCCGAGTGCTTGCTAAGCACTCACGACGCCGAGCATGGCAGACGGTCACGGCGGTGGTCCTGTTGGCGGTGGTCCGCGGATGTTCTGCACCCGAAGAATGATCTCGACGATCGTCATGGCGCAGCCGCAGTGGCGGCAGACGAACGCCGGCGCGGTGCCTTCAGCCTGCGTCTTCGATAGCTCCTCGGCATGTTGAGTCCGCTCTTGGGACCCTTGCACACCAAGCAGCTGCCGCGCTTGAGCGATGTCCTGCTTGTGATTGGCGTTGGACAGCAAGCCGTAGTGCCGAATCCGGTGGAAGCCGGCGGGCAGCACATGCAGCAGGAAGCGCCGGATGAACTCCGGCGCCTCCAGCGTCATCGCCTTGTGCTTGGTGCGACCCTTGGCCCGGTAGTCCTTCCAGCGGAAGGTCACCTGGCCATCGGCCATGCCGATCAGGCGACTGTTGGAGATCGCCACCCGGTGGGTGTATCGGGAGAGGTAGGCCAGCACGGCCTGCGGCCCGGCGAAGGGCCGCTTCGCGTAGACCACCCATTCGGTCTTGCGCAGTGGTGCCGCCCAGCGGGCGAAGGCTGCGCCATCGGCGAGCGCTGCCAGATCGCCCAGCAGCCGTAGCCGACCTTCGCCGTGGGCCCTCTGCAGCTCTTCGAGGAAGCGCCGCCGGAAGAGGCGAGAGAGCACACGCACCGACAGGAAGAACCCGCGCCGGCAGGAGACCCACCGGCTGCCGTCCCGCGCCAGGCCACCGCCCGGCACGATCCCGTGGACGTGCGGGTGGTGCGTCAGCGCCGAGCCCCAGGTGTGCAGCACCAGCGTCACGCCGATGCGAGCACCCAGATGCTTCGCGTCGCCGGCAATCGTCTGCAGCACTTCGGCTGCGACGTCGAACAGCATGCCGTAGACCAGCGCCTTGTTCTGGTAGGCCACGGTCGCCACCGGGGCCGGCAGCGTGAACACCACGTGGAAGTACTCGACTGGCAGCAGGTCGGCCTGGCGCTCCTGCAGCCAGCGCTGGGCGGCGCTCGCCTGGCACTTGGGGCAATGACGGTTGCGGCAGGAGTTGTACGCCAACTGGGCAGCGCCGCAGCCGTCGCAGCGCAGCGCGTGTCCTCCCAGTGCCGCGGTGCGGCACCGTTCGATGGCGGTCATGACCTTCAGCTGGCCCAGGCTCAGGTGGCCGCACTGGTCGGCGCGCCAGGCCGGCCCGTACCGGCGGAAGATGTCGGCGACCTCCAGGACAGGCCGCTCCACGGGCGGGGCGCTACCCGGGCGGCAGCGTCTCGATGGGGCTGATCACCTCGCGCAGCACTTCGGTGGCCACCTGGGCGTACATCGAGGTGGTCTCCAGCTTCGCGTGCCCGAGCAGCACTTGGATCACACGGATGTCGACCTTCTGCTCCAGCAGGTGGGTGGCGAAGCTGTGGCGCAGCGTGTGCATGGCCACCCGCTTGCCGATGCCGGCGGCCGCAGCCGCCTCGTGCACAACACGATTGAGCTGCCGTGTACTCATGGACTGCACCGGGTCTCGGCCAGGAAAGAGCCAGCCTTCGGCGCGGATGGCGCCTTCGGCATGCGCGGCCTTCCACCAGGCGCGCAGGCGCTGCAACAGCAGCGGGGGCAGGATCGCGTAGCGATCCTTGCGCCCCTTGCCCTGATCCACGCGGAGCGTCATGCGCTGGCTGTCGATGTCGGCGACACGCAACCGCACGATCTCGCCCACCCGCAGCCCGGCGCCGTAGGCCACCGACAGGGCGGTTTGGTACTTGATGTTGGGCGCCGCAGCGATCAGCCGCGAGACTTCCTCCTGGCTCAAGACCACGGGCAGCCTGCGCGGCGTGCGAACCGGACGCACCCTGGCCATCACGTCGCCGCTCTCCAGGGTCACGTCGAAGAAGAACTTCAGGCCCGTGAGCGTGGCGTTCAGCGAGACCGGCGACGTTCCTGCGTCAACCATGTGCAGCTGGAACAGGCGCAGGTCCTCGGGGGTGGCCGTGTCAGGGGGGCGTCGCAGGTACCGGGTGAGGCTGCGCACTGCCCGGATGTAGGCGCTCTGGGTCTTGGGCGCCAGGTTGCGCATGCGCATATCGTCGAGCATGCGCTGGCGCAGCGGCGTGACGGTCGCGGTCGATGGAGTCATGGTCCTGCTCCTGTGGGTGAACGAGGCGGATTGCCTCGCTCGCCAACATCGCAGAATCGCCACCGGTTCGAGCTACCCCGATGTCGCCGGAGGGGCTACCGCGTAGCGGTTTAGTCCTTTGGCCGAACTCTGCCCTCGAGGCCTCACTCAGAGGGAGTTCGGGTCACTCGATGTCTGAGAACGACCCAAAGCAGCCGTCTCGTCTCTCGTCTTGAGCACTGCCGAATCAAGGCAGTGGTCCGGTCGGCGGACTATGAATCCGCCGCTCGATGTTTTCACCCAAAGCAGCCGATCGACACCACTGCGTCGTTCAGGGTGTGAATGGCCGATGCGACCCATCGATAGTGGGAGTTATCCAAACAGCAGGAGCCGGCTCAACCTGAGGAGCCGGACGCTCGCTCCCCGACGTCGCGGCCCGCAAGGTTTGCGGCGCTTTCCACCTGGGGGACCCATCTCAATCTCTCGGTGCCTCACCACGTGAACCGTGAACCTGCTGTCGCAGCTAGCCAAGTGAATCCGAGTGAGGGTCTCAGCGCGCCGCGATGCCCAGCGCGCCGAGCAGGCGCTGGTCGGCCGTCCAGTCGGGGTTGCCGGTGGTCAGCAGCTTGTCGCCGTAGAAGATCGAGTTCGCGCCGGCCAGGAAGCACAGCGCCTGCACCGCCTCGCCCATTTGCTGGCGACCGGCCGACAGACGCACGCGAGCCCTGGGCATGGTAATGCGCGCCACGCCGATGGTGCGGACGAACTCGAACGGCTCGAGCGCCTCGGTGCCGTGCAACGGCGTGCCTTCCACCTGCACCAGCTGGTTGATGGGCACCGATTCCGGGTACGGGTCGAGATTGGCGATCTGCGCCACCAGACCGGCACGCTCGCGGCGCGATTCGCCCATGCCGACGATGCCGCCGCAGCAGACATTGATGCCGGCCTCGCGTACGCGCTGCAGGGTCTGTAGCCGGTCGTCGTAGGTGCGTGTGGAGATGAAGCGCCCGTAGGCCTCCGGCGCGGTGTCGAGGTTGTGGTTGTAGTAGTCGAGCCCGGCCTCCTTCAGCGCACGCGCCTGGGTGTCGGTCAACATTCCCAGCGTGCAGCAGGACTCCAGACCCTCGGCCTTGACCACGCGCACCAGCTCGGCCACCTTGTCGATGTCGCGGTCCTTGGGCGCACGCCAGGCCGCGCCCATGCAGAAGCGCGACGCGCCCTGCTCACGTGCCGCGCGCGCCGCGGCGGCCACCATGGCGGGCTCCAGCAGCTTGGTGGCCTCGACCCCGGTGTCATAGTGCACCGATTGCGGGCAATAGCCGCAATCCTCCTCGCAGCCACCGGTCTTGATCGACAGCAGAGTCGACAGCTGGACTTCGTTGGGATCGAAGTGCTCGCGGTGGACCTGTTGGGCACGGAAGATCAGGTCGTTGAAGGGCAGCTCGAGCAGCTCGACCACGGCGTCGACCGGCCAGCGTTGCACCCCGTCGCTGCTCCTCTGGCGCGGGATCTGGCGGAACAGCTCGATCGGCTTGGAAACGGGGCTTGTGAGGTCAGACATGATGAGGCCGCGTCGGTTGAGTGAAAGGGGGCTGTGGTCAATCAGTGGACTATCAGGCGGCGCCCGGACGGATGTGCGCCGTCGCCTCGTCCTCCACCCGCTGCCAGATTTCGATGGCCATCGGGTTGTTGCTTTCCTCGAGGATGTGGCCGACCAGGCCGATGGCGCGCGCCAGCACCCCGATGCCGCGCACGATCTTCCATGGCAGACCGAGCTCGCAGCAGATGGCACCAATCGCGCCGGTGGCATTGACCGGCAGCATCTTGCCCGACAGCCGCTCGGCCTCGGCGCAGATCAGCTGCTCGAGCTTGACGTAGTCGCCCGAGAAGCCGTTCTCCTTGGCGATCTGGAACAGGCGCGGTGCGCGCGGGTCCACGGGCTTGTGCAGCGGGTGGCCCAAGCCGGGGACGATCTGCCCCCGGGCACGGAAACCGGCGACGACCTCGCGCGCGATCTTCTCCAGGTCCGCGCCTTTCGTGCCGGGCGGCAGCGCCTCGTACAGCATCTTCGCGGTGCCCTCGGTCGAACCCACAAACACTGTGCCCAGGCCGCACAACCCGGCCGCAACTGCGGCCTGCAGCGATTCGGGTGCGCCAGCGTAGGTCAGCCGCGCAGCCAGTGCGCTGGGCGTGATGCCATGTTCAACCAGCGTGACCGCCACCGCATTGAACAGCTTCGATTCCGGCGCCGTCGGCATCCGCCCCACGATCTGCAGGAAGGCCATGTCACCCAGGTTGATGTGGCCCAGCAGTTCGTCGGGCAGGCTCTTGCCGTGGACCTCGATCCTGTCGGGCGTGCTCCAGGCGATGTCCGATCGGATGGGTTTGGTCTTGCGGGCCATTAAGGTTTCCTTTGTTGCGTTGGTGATTCAGGCAGTGCCGCCGGCCCTGCGTAGGATGGCCAGGGCGCGCTCGTGCAGCGGCCTGTCAACCATCTGGCCGTCAACGGCCACGGCAGCTCCGGCGGCGGCGGCAAACGCTGCGCAAACGCGGCGCGCCCACGCGACGCGTTCGGCGTCGGGCATGAAGGCGGCCTGCACCGCTGCCACCTGTCTGGGGTGGATGCAAAGCTTGGCGCCGAAGCCCAGGCGCCGCGCGCGCTCGGCGTCGGCGCGCAACCGCACCGCATCGTCGATGGCGGTGCTGACGCCGTCGGCCGGCGCGTCCAGCCCGCCCAGTCGCGAGGCCAGCACCACCTGCGAACGGAAGTGCAGCAGTTCATCCTCTGTGCCATCAGGGTCGCAGTCAACGCCCAGGTCCAGCGCCAGGTCGACGCTGCCAAAGGCCAGCCGGACGACGCCCGGCACACGCGCAATGTTGCGCGCCTCCTCGATGCCACGCGCCGATTCGATGATCGCCAGCACGTCCTTGAAGCAGGCCTCGAAGGCGCTGCAGACGGCGTCAATGCCATCGGCCTTGGGCAGCATCACGCCCGCCACGCCGGGGTGCCGGCACAACTCGAGGTCGTCCTCGAACCACGGCGTGCCAGCGGCATTGATGCGCACCACCACCGGCGCGGCCTCGTCCAGCGCATTGGCCAGAGCGTCGCGCGCGCCGGCCTTCGCTGCGGGTGCCACCGCATCCTCGAGATCGACGATCACCGCGTCGGCGCCCGAGGCGCGCGCCTTGGCGTAACGCTCGGGCCGGTCGGCGGGAACAAACAGATAGGCGCGTGGCGACGCGCCGGCGGCGACGGCGTTGCTCATGCCGGCAGCCAGCGGCCCATGCGGGGAGCGTCAGCCACGCCCCAGGTGCGGGCGATCAGCCCGTCCATTTCGGCCGGCGTCGCCGCACCGCCGTAGGCAGCGAGACGGCGCGCCTTGTCCTCGAGCTCGGGGCGACTGAGGGTATTGCCCGGGTCACCCTTGGGCTCGTCGACACGTGCTTGCATCGTGCGACCGTCCTGCGTGCGGACACTGACTTTGCCGATCCAGCGCTGCGGATAGGCCGTGTCGACCTCTGTGTCGAGCTGCATCGTGACCTTGTCACGCAACACGGCGATGCGGGGCGCCAGGAAGTGGCGATCGAACTCGTCCAGGCCCGCATAGCCATGTTCGGCCACCAGGGCGAGCACCGTCCCCATCGAGAACTTGGCCTGGTGGACGGTGCCGGGCACAACGACGCGGCCCAGCACGTCGATGGCGCCTTGGTGGACCTGCGCGGTGATGGCGGCGATGTCATCGGGCTTCAGCCGGTGCTCGCGCATCAGCAGCAGCAGCGCATCGGCGCTGGGGTGGGTGTGGCGACACGAGGCGTGGTACTTGAACGAAGTCTCGGCCGTCGCCCAGCGGCTGCCCAGCCCGGCAGTCAGGCGCGCAGGGTCAGCGTCGCTCGACATGCCGGCCGCGAGGCCTTGCGCGCCTTCGAGGATCTGGCGCGCACCGGTGAAACCGGCCTGTGCCAGGTAGGCCGAAGCCAGCCCGGCCGATGCTGCATGGGCGCAGTGCAATTGCTTGGAATCGGCGGCATCGCGCAGGAACTCCCACAGCCCGGCCGCCTGCGTGCCAGCGCTGCCGAAGGCGTGCAGCATCTGCGCCGCGTCCAGCCGCAGCAGCCGCCCGGTGGCGGCGGCGGCGGCCAGCGTGCCCGCCGTGGCGGTGGTGTGGAAGATGCGGTAGTGCGAACGGCCGAGGAATTCGCCGACACGGATGCCGACCTCGTAGCCCGCCACCGCTGCGGCCAGGAACTCGCGCCCGCTGGCACCGATGGCCTGCGCCACCGCCAGTGCGGGCGGAAAGACCACCGCCGCAGGGTGGAACACCGAGCCGTTGTGCACGTCGTCCTGCTCGACCACATGCGAGGCCGCCGCGTTGACCATGGCGGCGAAATGCGGTGAGGTCATGCGCCGCGTCATAAGCACTTCGGCGCTGCCATCGGCCGGCCCCATGCTGGACGCATAGGCCTCGATGGCCTGTACCGCGCGGGCGCTCTTGCCGGCCAGCGCGGAGCCGACCCAGTCCAGGAAAAGGTCTTCGGTGCGCCGCAGCACCGGCGCCGGAATGCTTTCGAAGCGCAGGCCGGCGGCGAAGGCGGCCAGCCTGGCGCCTGGAGTGTCTTGCGAGCTCATGAACAGCCCTTCATGGTCAAACTGCGCGCTCGGCACGCAAACGCGCGATGTCAGCCGCGCTGTAGCCCAGTTCGGCCAGGATGGCATCGGTGTGCTGGCCAAGGGCCGGCACCGGCCCCATAGGCGGCGGCTCGTCGCCCGACAGGTGGTGCGGCGGGTACAGCGCCGGCACCGGCCCGCCCGGCGTGCCGATCTCCGCCCAGCGCTGGCGCGCCCGCAGTTGCGGATGCTTCCACAGATCGGCCATCTCGTTGAGCTGGGCGTTGGCGATCTGCGCGTCTTCCAGGCGCTCGATCAACTGTGCCGCCGTCAGCTTCGAAAACACGGCGTCGATGATGCCGAACAGCTTGTCTTTCTGCGCCAAGCGGTTGGCGTTGCCCAGGTACTGCTTGGCCAGCGCCGGCTGCAGCAGGACCTTGTTGCAGAAGGCCGTCCACTCGCGGTCGTGCTGCACGCCCAGTACCACCGACTTGCCGTCGCCACAGGTGAAGGGGCCATAGGGGTAGATGGCGGCGTGCGAGGCACCGGCACGCACCGGCGGCGGCTGGCCCTCGAAGGTGTAGAAGAGCGGGTAGCCCATCCATTCCGACATCGCCTCGAGCATTGAGATCTCCAGCCGCTGGCCACGGCCGGTACGCCCACGCTCCAGCAACGCGGCCAGCACGCTGCTGTAGGCGTACATGCCGGCGGCGATGTCGGCGATGGACAGCCCGGCCTTGGACGGATGCTCGGGCGTGCCGGTCACCGAGACGAAGCCCGATTCGCTCTGGATCAGCAGATCGTAGGCCTTCTTCTCGGTGTACGGGCCGCCGTCGCCGTACCCCGAGATGTCGCAGACCACGACGCGCGGGTGGATGGGCGCGAGGCTGGCATGGTCCAGGCCCATGCGTGCGGTCGCACCGGGCGCGAGGTTCTGCACCAGCACGTCCGCGCGCTCCACCAGCTTCTGCAGAACTGCCCGCGCGCCGGGGTTCTTCAGGTCCAGCGTCAGGCTTTCCTTGCTGCGATTACACCAGACGAAGTGCGAGGCCGAGCCGCGTGCACGCGTGTCGTAGGCGCGGGCGAAGTCGCCCTCGCCAGG
Source organism: Caenimonas sedimenti (assembly GCF_007833165.1). Taxonomy (GTDB): domain Bacteria; phylum Pseudomonadota; class Gammaproteobacteria; order Burkholderiales; family Burkholderiaceae_C; genus Ramlibacter; species Ramlibacter sedimenti. Next base: position 12,500 of record NZ_VOBQ01000008.1, read on the forward strand.
GCGCTCGACCTTGATGACGCGTGCACCGAGGTCGGCCAGTTGCCTGGTGCAGAACGGCGCAGCGATGGCGTGTTCCAGTGTGACGACCAGCATGCCTTGCAACGGAAGCATCGGAACCCTTTTCAGAAGGAACGCGGAAGGCCGAGCACATGCTCGGCCACGTAGGACAGGATCAGGTTGGTCGAGATCGGCGCCACCTGGTACAACCGCGTCTCGCGGAATTTGCGCTCGATGTCGTATTCGCAGGCAAAGCCGAATCCGCCATGGGTCTGGATCGCCGCGTTGGCAGCTTCCCAGGAGGCCTTGGCCGCCAGGTACTTGGCCATGTTGGCCTCGGCGCCGCAGGGTTCGTGGGCGTCGAACAGGTCACAGGCGCGCCAGCGCATCAGGTCGGCGGCCTCCAGCTCGATGTGGCTCTCGGCGATCGGAAACTGCACGGCCTGGTTTTGCCCGATCGGGCGGTCGAAAACGCGGCGATCACAGGCGTAGGCCGCGCTGCGCTTGACGAACCAGCGCCCGTCGCCGATGCATTCGGCGGCGATCAGCGTGCGCTCGGCGTTCAGGCCATCGAGGATGTACTTGAAGCCCTTGCCTTCCTCCCCGATCAGGTTCTCGGCCGGGATCTCGAGGTTTTCGAAGAACAACTCGTTGGTCTCGTGGTTGACCATGTTGCGGATTGGGCGCACGGTCATCCCCTTGGCCGTAGCCTGGTGCAGGTCGACGATGAAGATCGACATGCCATCGGACTTGCGCTTGACCTCCGCCAGCGGCGTGGTACGCGCCAGCAAGATCATGAGGTCGCTGTGCTGGACGCGCGAGATCCAAACTTTCTGGCCGTTGACGACGTAGCGGTCGCCGCTGGCGCTGCGCAGCGCGGTGGTCTTGAGCTTCGTGGTGTCGGTGCCGGCGCTCGGCTCGGTCACGCCCATGGACTGCAGGCGCAGCGCACCGGTGGCGATCTTGGGCAGGTAGCGGCGCTTCTGCTCGTCCGAACCATGGCGCAGCAGGGTGCCCATGTTGTACATCTGGCCGTGGCAGGCGCCGGCGTTACCGCCGTTGCGGTTGACCTCTTCCATCACCACCGAGGCTTCGGCCAGGCCCAGCCCGGCGCCGCCGTATTCCTCGGGGATCATCACCGCCAGCCAGCCAGCCTGTGTCAGGGCATCGACGAAGGCCTCGGGGTAGCCTCGCGCGTCATCGATGCGGCGGAAGTACTCGTCGGGGAACCGGCTGCACAACTCGCGCAGGGCCGCTCGCAGTTCAGGGTGACGTTCGTGGGCATCGGACATGGGCATGGGCAGACCTACAGCGCCGAAACGAGTTCGGGCACGGCCTGGAACAGGTCAGCCACCAGTCCGTAGTCGGCGACCTGAAAGATCGGCGCCTCGGCGTCCTTGTTGATGGCCACGATGACTTTGCTGTCCTTCATGCCCGCCAGGTGCTGGATGGCGCCGGAGATACCGACCGCAACATACAACTGCGGCGCCACGATCTTGCCGGTCTGCCCGACCTGGTAGTCGTTCGGTGCATAGCCGGCGTCGACCGCGGCGCGCGACGCGCCGAGCGCCGCGCCCAGTTTGTCGGCCAGCGGCTCGAGCACGCCATGGAACTTGTCGGCCGCACCCAGTCCGCGGCCGCCCGAGACGATGATGGATGCGGCCGTCAGCTCGGGGCGTTCGAGCTTGACCACCTCGCGCCCGACCAGCTGCGTCAGGCCCAGTTCGGCAGCCGCGGCGACGCTTTCCACCGCGGCCGAGCCACCGCTGGCCGCCACCGGGTCGAAGGCCGTGGTACGAATGCTCAGCACCTTGACCTTGTCCCTGGACTGCACACGGGCCACGGCGTTGCCGGCGTAGAACGGGCGCTGGAAGGTGTCGGGCGACTCGATAGCCGTCACGTCGGACAGCTGCGAGCTGTCAAGCAGCGCGGCCACGCGCGGCAACACGTTCTTGCCGAAGGCCGTGGCCGGCGCCAGCACGTGCGTGCACGAGGCATCGGCGCCCACCTGCTGGACCACCAGCGCGGCGAGGTTTTCGGCCAGTTGAGCGCCGTAGTGGGCAGCGTCGGCCACCAGAACCTTGGCGACGCCGGCCACCGCCGCGGCGGCTTGGCTGGCGGCGGCGCAGCCGCTTCCGGCCACCAGCACATGCACCGGCCCTCCGATCTTCATGGCGGCGGCGATGGTGTTGAGTGTGGCGGGTTTGATCGCCGCGCCGTCGTGTTCCGCAATGATCAGGGTTGTCATCAGATCACCTTCGCTTCTTCTTTGAGTCGCTTGACGAGTTCGGCCACATCGGCGACCTTGATACCGGCCTTGCGCGCCGCCGGTTCGTCCACGCGCAGAGTGACGGTGCGCGGCGCCAGGTCCAGGCCCAGGTCGGCAGCCTTGATCACCTCGAGCGGCTTCTTCTTGGCCTTCATGATGTTGGGCAACGTGATGAAGCGCGGCTCGTTCAGGCGCAGGTCGGTCGTGATGACCACCGGCAGCTTCATCTGCAGCGTCTCCAGGCCACCGTCGATCTCGCGGCCGATGGTCGCCGTGCCGCCCTCGATCTTCACCTGCGAGGCAAAAGTGGCCTGGGCCCAGCCCATCAGCGCGCCGAACATCTGACCGGTCTGCCCGGCATCGTCGTCGATCGCCTGCTTGCCGAAGATGGCAACCTGAACGCCTTCCTTGGCGGCCACGTGCTGCATCAGCTTGGCCACGGCCAGCGGTTCAAGCGCGTCGTTGGTCTCGACCAAGACAGCGCGGTCGGCGCCGATGGCCATGGCGCTGCGCAGCGTCTCCTGGCAGCCGGCCGGACCGCAGGAGACGGCGATGATCTCGGTGGCCACGCCGGCCTCCTTCAGCCGCACCGCCTCTTCGCAGGCGATTTCGTCGAAGGGGTTCATCGACAGCTTCTGGTTCGCGAGATCGACTCCCGAACCGTCCGACTTCACGCGGGCCTTGACGTTGTAGTCGAGCACCCGTTTCACGGCGACAAGTACTTTCACTTTTTCTCCATCGGTTTTACATTCCAGTCTGCAGAAGCTGGAGCGAGCTGCGGCTTCCGCCGTTCCCCCGTCCAATGCCCTCGGTCACGACCGAGCCCAAGCGCTGGGCGAGGCGCGGGAAAAGGAAGTGAAACATGTGCTGCGCCAGCAGTTCCACGCCCACGCGACGGTCCGGTCGATACCACTGGCCAGTCCAGTTGAGCGCGCCCAGCACGGTGTGGCGCACCAGGCCGGTATCGGCGTCCACCAAGCCCAGGGCGGCAGCCTCGTCGATCGGCGCCATCCAGAGTTCCTCATAGGCGTCGCGCGAGGTCAGCACGCGTGCCCGTGCCGGCTCGGACAGGCTGCGCCATTCGTAGAGCATCACGGTCATCGCGTCCAGCTTCGGCCCCAACAGGGCGGTCAGATGGCAACGCACCATCGCCAGCATGCGTTCCGGCAGGCGTGACTCGCCTGCGAGGCCGTTCTGAACCCCGCTCAGGATGTCTCGCACGCCTTCTTCCATCACAGTGACCAGCAACTCTTCCTTGGAGGTGAAGTGATAGAAGATCGAGCCCGAGGTCATGCTCAGGGCCTCGGCGATCTGCCGCACCGAGGTCCGCTCGTAGCCGTGCTGGCGAAAGAGCTTCGCCGCGGTCTTCAGGATCAGGCTCCTGCGGCTTGTGTCGCCTGCGTCGTTCATGTTTCATATTTTATCAGCTAACGAACGTTAGGTCGATGCAGTGCCGGCACTGGACGCCGGCACTGGCCCGAGTCCAACCGCGGCGCGCGTGCAGCTCGATCAGCGACACTCCAGCATGCCGCGCGGCAAGTGACGACGGCGCGGCTTTCCTGTACCATTGCATCTTCTAACGGTTGTTAGGTCAGCGATTGTCTGGTCATTCGAGGGGCGGGGCTCTCTGTCCGCCCCCGCGGACTCCGGCCTGCGTTTCGATCCTTCCATCCGCATCGAACGAACCATCGCGACCCATGCCCGTCCTGCAGTCCCAGATCGATTCCGGCTCGGAACCTTTTGTCCGCCACCGGGCGCAGATGCTCGCCCTTGTCGAATCGTTCCGCGGCTTCGAGGGCCGAGTGCGCGATACGTCCAACGCGATGGAGTCCAGGTTCCGCGCCCGCAAGCAGTTGCTGCCGCGCGAGCGCGTCGCGCGCTTGCTCGACCGCGGCTCGCCCTGGCTGGAGTTGTCCACCCTGGCCGGCCTTCGCATGCACGACGACGACGGCGAAAAGAACGTGCTGGGCGGCGGCATCGTCACCGGCATCGGCATCGTCTCGGGCGTGCGTTGCATGATCTTCGCGTCCGACAGCGCCATCAAGGGCGGAACGATCACGCCGATGGGCATGAAGAAGAGCCTTCGCGCCGAAGCCATCGCGCTGGAAAACAAGCTGCCGGTGGTGCGGCTGGTCGAGTCCGGCGGAGCCAACCTGATGCATGTGGGCGAGGTCTTCATCGAAGGCGGTCGCGGCTTCGCCAACCAGGCGCGACTGTCGGCCGCCGGCATTCCGCAGGTGACGGTGATGCATGGCCACTCCACCGCCGGCGGCGCCTACCTGCCGGGCATGTCGGACTACGTGATCATGGTGCGCGGCCGGGCCAAGGCCTTCCTCGCCGGCCCGCCGCTGCTGAAGGCAGCCACCGGCGAGATCGCGACGGATGAGGAACTGGGCGGCGCCGAGATGCATACCAGCGTATCGGGAGTCGCCGAGTACCTGGCCGAGGACGACGCCGACGGCATCCGCATTGCGCGTGACGTACTGGCCCGCCTGCCCTGGAACAACAACCCGCCGACCGCGCCGCTGCGCGCCTGGAAGCCGCCGCGCTACGCGGCCGATGACATAGCCGGCCTCGTGCCGCCCGACTACCGCCAGCCCTACGACGTGCGCGAACTGCTGGCGCGGCTCATCGACGACTCGGACTTCCTCGACTTCAAGCCCGATTTCGGCGCCGCCACCGTCTGCGGCCACGGCGCCATCGAAGGCCAGCCCTGCGGCTTCATCGGCAACAACGGCCCGATCGATCCGCAGGGGTCGAACAAGGCCACGCAATTCATGCAGCTGTGCAATCAGTCGGGCACGCCGCTGGTGTACCTGCAGAACACCACCGGCTTCATGGTGGGCAAGGACGTCGAACAGGTCGGCATGATCAAGCACGGCTCGAAGATGATCCAGGCCGTCACCAATTGCACGGTACCGCGCATCACGCTGATGATCGGCGCCTCGTTCGGCGCCGGCAACTACGGTATGTGCGGGCGGGCCTACGACCCGCAGTTCGTCTTCGCCTGGCCCAATGCCCGGGTGGCGGTCATGGGCGGCGAGCAGGCGGCTACGGTGATGCGCATCGTCACCGAAGAGAAGATGGCGCGCGCCGGCAAGGCCCCCGAACCGGCCCAGCTGGACGCGATGCGCGCCGAGATCCTGAAACGCTTCGACATGGAGTCGCACGCGCTGTTCGCCACCGCCCGACTGTGGGACGACGGCATCATCGACCCGCGCGACACGCGCCAGGTGCTGGCGATGACGCTGGCCACCTGCCGTGAAGGCCGGGCGCGCACGTTGCGGCCCAGCAGCTTCGGCGTGGCGCGGATGTGAGCAGGCGATGAGCAGCACCACTTTCAGCAAGGTCCTGGTCGCCAACCGCGGCGAGATCGCCTGCCGTGTCATCCGTACCGCGCGCGCCGAGGGCTACCGCACGGTGGCCGTGTACAGCGAGGCCGATGCCGGCGCGCTGCATGTGCGGCAGGCCGACCAGGCGCTGTGCATCGGCCCGCCGCCGGTGCGCGAAAGCTACCTCAGCATCGACGCCGTGTTGCGCGCTGCCGTCGCCAGCGGCGCCGACGCGATCCACCCCGGCTACGGGTTCCTGTCCGAGAACGCCGCGTTTGCGCGCGCGGTGCAGGCCGCCGGGCTGGTGTTCATCGGCCCCGACCCGCACGCCATCGAGCAGATGGGCAACAAGGCCGCTGCCAAGCGCCTGATGCTGAATGCCGGCGTGCCCTGCGTGCCCGGCTACCAGGGCGCCGACCAGTCCGACAAGACGCTGATTGCACAGGCGCGCGAGATCGGCGTACCCATCATGGTCAAGGCCGCGGCCGGCGGCGGCGGGCGCGGCATGCGCCTGGTGGCCGACCTCGCCGACCTGCCCGCGGCGCTCGCCACGGCGCGGTCCGAGGCAGCCAACGCCTTCGGCTCGGACGAGCTGATCCTGGAACGCGCGGTCGTCGAACCGCGGCACGTCGAAGTGCAGGTCTTCGCCGACCGACTCGGCAACGTCATCCACCTCGGCGAGCGCGACTGTTCGATCCAGCGACGGCACCAGAAGGTATTCGAGGAAGCGCCCTCGCCTGCTGTCGATGCCGCGTTGCGTGAGCGCATGGGCGCGGCGGCGGTGGCTGCCGCCAGGGCGGTGCAGTACGTCGGCGCCGGCACGGTCGAGTTCCTGCTCGACCGCGAAGGCCGCTTCTACTTTCTGGAAATGAACACGCGGCTGCAGGTCGAGCACCCGGTCACCGAATGCATCACCGGCCAGGACCTGGTGGCCTGGCAGCTGGCCGTGGCGCGCGGAGAACCGCTGCCGCTGACGCAGGACCAGGTTCGGCTGCAGGGCCATGCCATCGAGGTGCGCCTGTACGCCGAAGACCCGCAGGCCGACTTTCTGCCGCAAAGTGGCGACGTCGCGCTGTGGCGGCCACCTGCAGGCCCGGGCATCCGCGTCGACCACGGCCTGGCCAGCGGCCAGGCCATCAGCCCCTACTACGACCCGATGCTTGCCAAGATCGTCGCCCATGGCGCCACGCGCGACGAGGCGCGCCGCCGCCTGCTCGGTGCGCTGCGCGCCACCCGTGTGCTGGGGCTGCCGACCAACCTGGGCTTCCTGATGGCGGCAGCCGGGCATGAAGTGTTCGCCGCCGGCGCTGCCACCACGGCCTTCATCGGCCACCACTTCGGGCCCAAGCAGTTGCAGGCGCGGGCGCCCGGCACCCGTGTGCTGGCTGCCGCCGCCGCGCTGTGCTTCGACACCACCTCCTATCGCGGCGCGCAGGCCGGCTGGCGCTCCAACGGGCCGGCGCGCTGGCCGATGGATCTGGCGGAGAGCGAGTGCCGGCATGCCGTGTACGTGACGGTGCGCGGGCCGGGGCACCTGCACGTCGAGCTCGACGGCGGCGTTGCGCACGACATCGAACTCGGGGCTGCCGACAGCGCCGACCGGCCGCTGTCGATCGACGGTCTGCACACTCGCGTCACAGCGATGGCTGCCGGCGGCAGTCTGCATCTGGCGCTGGATGGCTGCGTCGCCACCTTCGACGACGTGACCTACGCGCCGCCGCGCGGCAGCGAGCAGGCGGCCGAGTCGACGATCAGCGCGCCGATGAACGGGCGCGTGCTGGCAGTGCTGGTGCAGGCGGGCGATGCCGTCACCAAGGGCCAGCGCCTGGCGGTTCTGGAAGCCATGAAGATGGAGCACCAGCTCGTCGCCCGGCGCGACGGCGTGGTCGAGCGCGTGGCCGTGCGCGTCGGCGACCAGGTGGCCACGCGCGCCGTCATCGCCACCCTGGTCGAAGCCGCCGCGCCGGTCTGAACGACCACCGAGGGCCACCATGAGTACCACCGCCAACAGCAGCCCCTTCTATGATTCCGAGCACGCGGCCTTCCGCGATGCCATGCGCCGCTTTGTGGCACGCGAGATCACACCCCACGTGGAGGCCTGGGAGGCGCAGGCCAGCTTCCCGGTGGAGCTGTACCGCAAGGCCGCCGAGATCGGCCTGCTCGGCCTGGGCTTCCCCGAAGCCTGGGGCGGCAACGACGGCGACCTGTTCATGACCATCATCGCCGCCCAGGAGCTGGCCCGCTGCGGCGCCGGCGGCGTGCTGGCCAGCCTGTTGTCGCACACCATCGGCTGCCCGCCGATCGTCAATGTCGGCTCCGACGAAATCAAGCGCCGGGTGCTGCCGGCGGTGCTGCGCGGCGAGAAGATCAGCGCGCTGGCGATCACCGAGCCCTCGGGGGGCTCGGACGTGGCCAACCTCAAGACCACGGCGCGGCGGGACGGCGATCACTTCGTGCTCAACGGCTCCAAGACCTTCATCACCTCGGGGATACGCGCCGACTTCTACACCGTGGCCGTGCGTACCGGCGGGCAGGGCGCCGGCGGGGTGTCGCTGCTGCTGGTGGAAAAGGGCACGCCCGGCTTCACCCAGACCCGACTGGAGAAGATGGGCTGGCTGTGTTCGGACACCGCCACCCTGCACTTCGAAGACTGCCGCGTCCCCGTGGCTAACCTGGTTGGCGCCGAAAACCAGGGTTTCAAGGCCATCATGCTCAACTTCAACCGGGAGCGCATTTTCCTGGCCGCCGGGGCCAACGGGTTTGCCCGCGTCTGCCTGGACGAGGCCCTGGCCTGGGCGCAGCAGCGCGAGATGTTCGGCGGCCGGCTCATTGACCAGCAGGTCACGCGCCACAAGCTGGCCGATATGGCGATGCGGATCGAGGCCACGCAGGCCCTGCTGGAGCTGCTGGCCTGGCGCGTCGAGCAGGGCGAAGCGCCCGTCGGCGAGATCTGCCTGCTGAAGAATCAGGCCACCCAGACTATGGCCCACTGTGCCAGCGAGGCGGTGCAGATGCACGGCGGCGCCGGCTTCATCCGCGGCGTCAAGGTCGAGCGCATCTACCGCGAGGTCAAGGTCAACACCATCGGCGGCGGCGCCGAAGAGGTGATGCGCGACTTGGCAGCGCGGCAGTTGGGGTTCCAATGATGGACCAGCCTGTCACCGAGGACGTCGCAACGGCCCGCCTTGGCGCCGCGATGCGCGAGGCGCTGCGCACCGCGCCCGCGGTGTCGCGCGGCGATCCATTCCCTCGCGCCTGGTGGCAGCACCTGGGCGCGCGGGCCATGCTTGGCGTGGGATTCGATCCCGATGGAAACGAGTCCCGTGCGGACTGGCCGGCCGTGGCCGCGCTGGCGGGCACCATCGCGCGCGAAACGGCACACGTGGGGTTGGCCCTGGGCTGGCTGATGAACGAGATGCTCGGCCGCTTCGTCATCGGCCCACATGTCGGCAATGATGGCCACCGCGCCCTGCTGCGCGGCATGGCCGGAGGCCACAAACTCGTTGCACTGGCCATCTCCGAGCCCCAGGCTGGGGCCCACCCCAAGCTGCTGCGGTGCGCGGCGCGCCGGCACGACGGCCACTGGTTGCTCGATGGCGAGAAATCCTTCGTCAGCAACGGCCCGGCGGCCGATGCCTTCGTCGTGCTGGCGGTCACGGGCGTGATCGAGGGGCGCAATCGCTTCGACGCCTTCGTCGTCGATGCCGACAGTCCGGGGCTCGTGCGGCGACCGACTGGCCATGAGGCGGTGCTGCCGCCGCTGGGCCACTGCGCCTTGGCGCTGGACGGCTGTGTTGTCCCCGATGCGCGGCGTCTGGGCACCGAGAGCAACGCCTTCGACCTGATTGCCAAACCGCTTCGGACCCTTGAAGACACCCTGCTCGGCGGCGCCATGGCGGGCGCGATGCAGGCCGAACTCGATGCGCTCGCCCGCTGGCAGCGAGGCGCCAGGCCAACGCCGGACACCCTCAGGCGCTTGGGCGCGCTCCGGCTGGAGCTGATGGCGATCGACACCCTGGTCGCGCAGTCGGCGCGACAACTCGCTCGCGAGGGACCCGGAGAACAGCTGGCCGATCTCAACGCCGGCCTGCGTCTCATCCTCCAGCGCTGGCAGGCGGGATGCGAAGCCTTTGCCGCCCAGCTCAACGATCACGAAACCCGACTTCCCGACATCGCCGGCGATCTGCGCATCGTGCTCGGCATTGCGCGCGGAGTCGGCGAAGCACGCCATCTGAAGGCCGGCACCGGCCTGGTCAGTACCAAGGAAAACCATGAAATCCCTGCATGACTCGCATTTCGACACCGTCGACGTGGTGTCGTCCCGCCTCGCGGACGTCGACTACATCTGCACCCGGGAGCTCGCCACCGCGGTCTACCTGGCTTTCAACCTGGAGAAGCCGATCCTGGTCGAAGGCCCGGCCGGCGTCGGCAAGACCGAACTGGCCAAGAGCATGGCCACCATCCTGGACGTGCCGCTGATCCGCCTGCAGTGTTACGAGGGCCTGGACGAATCGAAGGCCCTGTACGAATGGAAGTACGGCAAGCAACTGCTCTACACGCAGCTGCTGAAGGACAAGCTGGCCGAGATGATGCAGGGCGCGGTCGGCCTGGCGGCGTCGATCGAGCGCCTGCACAGCCACGACGACCTGTTCTTCTCCGAGCACTTTCTCGAGCCGCGGCCGCTGTACCAGGCGCTGCACCAGGAGCGCGGCTGCGTTCTGCTGATCGACGAGATCGACAAGTCCGACCCCGAGTTCGAGGCCTTCCTGCTGGAAGTGCTGTCGGACTTCCAGGTCTCGGTGCCCGAGATCGGCACCATCGTGGCCAAGGTCAAGCCGCTGGTGTTCCTGACCAGCAACAACACGCGCGAGATGAGCGACGCGCTCAAGCGCCGCTGCCTGCACCTGCACATCCCCTTCCCCGAGGCCAGGGTCGAGCGCACCATCCTCGAGCGCCGCGTACCCGGGCTGTCGCAGACCCTGAACCGCGAGTTGGTGGCCTTCGTGCAGGCGGTGCGCGCCATCGACCTGAAGAAGCAGCCCTCGGTCAGCGAAACCATCGACTGGGCGAAGACGCTGCTGCTGCTCAACGCCGAGCACCTGAGCCTGGATCTGGTGCGCGACACACTCAACGTGTTCCTCAAGTTCGAGCAGGACATTGCTTCGGCCACCGAGCAGCTCCCGGCGCTGCTGGCGCAGGCGCGCAAGGACGCGGAGCTGCCGCTTTCGAGCCATCATGCAAGCCACGCTTGAAGACTTCTTCAAGGCGCTGCGCGGCAGCGACATCGAAGTCAGCCTGAACGCGCAGATCGATGCTGCGCGCGCCACCGCGCTGGTGGGCTGGCGCGAACGCGAGCTGCTGAAGAGCGCCCTCGGCGCGACGCTGGTGAAGACCGTGCCCGACCGGGCCATCTTCGACCGGACCTTCGATCGCTTCTTCCACTTCGATACTTTCGGCACGCGCCCGGCGGGCCAGCCCGGCGCGGCGCCCGCTGCCGTGCCGCCGCCCGACGAGCAGCTGCAATCCAACGCCGAAGGCAGCAGCCAGGGCAGCGGCGGCCCCGGCGGCTGCCAGGGCAGCGCCGGGCAGGCCCTGTCGCAGCTGCTGCTGGCCGGCGACTCGGCCACGCTGTCGCGCCGCATGCAGCAGGCGGCGCGCGACGTCGGCCTGACCGACATCTGGTTCTTCACGCAGAAGGGCTACTACACGCAGAAGATCCAGCAGGCCATGGGGCTGGACCTGCTCGACCGCGAGATCACCGAGGCGCGCCGGCAGACCCAGACGCCGCAGCGCGTGGCCGAGCTCGAACGCGCACGCAAGCACTTGTTCAACGAAGTGCGCAACTTCGTCGAACGCAAGCTGTCAATGTACGGCACGGCGCCCACTCGCGAGTTGCACGACGACTTCCTGCAGACGCAGAAGCTGTCCAACATCGACCGCCGCGACTTCGCCCGCATGCACGAGATCGTGCGCAAGATCGCGCGCCGTCTGGCCGAACGCCATGCGCGCCGCAAGCGGCGCGAACAGCGCGGCCAGCTCGACTTCCGCCGCACCATACGCGCCAATGCGGCCTACGGCGGCGTGATGTTCGAGACCTTCTGGCGCAGCACCAAGATCGAGCGCCCACGCGTGGTGGCCATCTGTGACGTGAGCGGCTCGGTACGCCAGTACGCCCGTTTCCTGCTGCTGTTCCTGTACAGCCTGGACGAGCTGGTCTCCGACGTACAGTCCTTCGCCTTCACCAACCACCTGATCGACGTCAGCGCCACCTTCGCCGCGCTGCCGGTCGAGCAGGCGGTCGACAAGGTGATGCAGGCGGTGGGCGGCTCTGGCACCGACTACGGCCAAGTGCTGGAGGACATCGACGAACAGCTGATGCACCGCATCGACCGCCGCACCACGGTGCTGATCCTGGGCGACGCGCGCAACAACCGCGGCGAGGCGCATGCCGAAATCATGAAGACCTTGTACGGGCGCGCGCGGCGCGTGATCTGGCTGAACCCCGAGCCGGTGTCGTTCTGGGGCCTGGGCGATTCGGAGATGAAACGCTACGCGCCCTACTGCCACATCGCGCGCGAATGCAATTCGCTGCGCCACCTCGAGCGCACGCTGGATGAGTTGCTGCGCACGAACAGCGCCAGCGCCTGAAGAAGACCGGTGACATGGTCCGCCCCACCCTGCACTTGCACCCGGCGCGCCAGCCCGTCGAGCCACGGCCGGCGGCCACCCTGCTCTGGTTGCGCCCCACCGCCGCCGGCCCCGAGGTGCTGCTGACCCGGCGCTCGCCAACGGCCAGCTTCCTGCCCGGCGTGTTCGTGTTCCCGGGCGGCCGCATTGACGACGAAGACGCGGGCGCCCACGACCTTGTGCACGGCCGCGAGGGTACCGCCGCGGCGCAGCTGACCGCCGCGCTCGCGGCATTGCGCGAGAGCTTCGAGGAACTGGGCGTGCTTCACGCACGGCACGCTGACGGTCGGCCCCTGGCCGCGGCCGAGCTGGCCGCCGTCCGCCGCGACCAGCCGCTGTACCCGCAGCTGCGCGAGCGCGGCCTCAGGCTGGCCGCCACCGAAGTACACACGTTGGCGAGCTGGACCACCGACCGCAGCGTCGGCCCGCGCCGCTTCAGCACCGCCTTCCTGATCGCCCGCATGCCAGAGGGCCAGACCCCCGTGGCCGACGACGCCGAGCAGTTCGAGCCGGTCTGGCTGCGCGCCGAGCTTGCGTTGCAGCGCCACCAGCAAGGCAGCTTGCCGCTGATCTTCCCGACCCTGCGCACGCTGCAGTGGCTGGCCCGCTTCGACGACATCGACGCCGTCCTGCAGGCCTGCGCCGGCGGCCAGGCGTTGTGGGACTCGTGCCCCCGCGGCGCGCTCGTCGGCGGCAAGCCGCAACGCTTCATGGAGTCCGACCTGCCCTTCGGCGAGCTGGAACTGGTCTGTCCCGACGGCCAGCTCGAACACGCCCTCGACTGGCAGTGCGAGCGCCCGGTGCAGTTGCTGCGCCACCTGTGGCGGCTGACCGCACCCAACGCCGGCGTGATGACCGGCCCTGGCACCAACAGCTACATCGTTGGCAGCGCAGCCGGCGGCTTCGTCGTCATCGATCCCGGCCCGCCCGACCATAAGCACGTAGCGCGCCTCTTCGAGGCGACCGCGGGGAACATCCGGGCCATCCTGTGCACCCACTCGCACCCCGACCATTCGCCCGGCGCCGGACCACTCGCCGAGCTCTGCGCACAAAGGTCCGGCCGGTCCCCGCCCATCCTGGGCATGTCGTCGGCACCGACCGCGCGCGCGCATTCGCTGTTCGTGCCCGACCGTGAACTCGGCGACGGCGAGCGTGTGCAGCTGGACGACCCGGAGCACCCGGTGACGCTGCGCGCGATCCACACACCGGGGCACGCCGCCAACCACCTGTGCCTTATCGTCGAAGAAGACGGCCTGCTGTTCTCGGGCGACCACGTCCTGAACGGGAGCACCACGATCATCGATCCTCCGGATGGCAGCATGGCTGACTACCTCGATTCTCTGGACGTGCTGAGCGCGGTGTGTGGCAGCGATGCCATCCGCTTCATCCTGCCGGCACATGGCCACGTGATGGGCGCAGCCGCCGAGACCATCGCCAGGCTCAAGGCGCACCGCCTGGCGCGCGAGGCCAAGGTCGTCGCCGCGATGCGCCACCAGCCCGACGGCGGCCCCGACGACTGGGTTCCGCTGGCCTACGCCGACACGCCCAAGGCCCTGTGGCCGATGGCCAGGCGCTCGCTGCTGGCCCATGTCGAACGCATCCAGGCGCTGGGCCTGGCTTCCTGAAACGGAGACCCGCCGTTGAGCGACAACCATCTCCCCCAGCATGTCCTCGACGCGTTCTGGCAACGCTGGGGCAACAACCTCTTCATGCGCGCGCAAGGGCTGGAGGTCGAGATCGTCGGCGTCGGCGAAGCCGTGGTGCGCCTGCCCCAGGTGATGGCGACGCAGCGCGGCGGCGGCGGCTCCGACGCCGTGCTCAACGGCGGCGTCATCGCCTACATGTTCGACGGCGCGCTGGGCTGCGCGATCGCTTCGTCTTTGCTCGCACGTCCCGAGATGCGCGGCATCGACCCGCAGCGGCTGCGCCAGTCGACCATCAATCTCGACATCAGCTACATCGACGCCGCCAGCGGCGACCACTTCGAGGCCCACGGCAAGGTCGTGCGCGCCAGCCGCAACATCGCCTTCGCCGAAGGCGAGTTGCTCGATGCGCAGGGTCGCACCTGCGCCACGGCCAAGGGCATCTGGCGCGTCTTCTGGCCGCGCGACGCAGCACCGGACCAGCCCTAAAGAACGAACCGAACACGTGGAGACAAACCCCCATGAGCAAAGACACCCTTCGCATCGGCTGCGCCTCAGGATTCTGGGGCGACACCGAATTCGCCGCGGCCCAACTGGTCGAGCGCGGCGACATCGACGTGCTGGTCTTCGACTATCTGGCCGAGATCACCATGTCGCTGCTGATCCGCGCCAAGGCCAAGGACCCGACTCAGGGCTATGCGCCCGACTTCGTCGCGACCATGAAGCCGCTGATGAAGCAGATCAAGGCGCGCGGCATCCAGGTCATCGCCAACGCCGGCGGCGTGAACCCTTCCGCCTGCCGCGACGCGCTGGTGGCTGCGGCGCAGGCCGAAGGCGTCGAGTTGAAGATCGCCGCAGTACTGGGCGATGACCTGATGCCGCAGCTCGAGGCCATGCGCGCTGCGGGCACGGCGGAGATGTTCTCCGGCGCCGCCTTCCCGGCCAAGGTGATGAGCGCCAACGCCTACCTAGGCGCCTTCCCGATCGCCGCGGCGCTGGCCGCCGGCGCCGACATCGTCGTCACCGGCCGCTGCGTGGACAGCGCGGTCACGCTGGCGCCGCTCGTCGCCCGGTTCAACTGGAAGGCCGACGACCTGGACAAGCTGGCGCAGGGCAGCCTGGCCGGCCACCTGATCGAGTGCGGCACGCAGGCCACCGGCGGCAACTACACCGACTGGGCCAGCGTTCCAGGCTGGGACGACATGGGCTTTCCCATCGCCGAGTGCCGCGCCGACGGCAGCTTCGTCGTCACTAAACCGGCCGGCACCGGCGGGCTGGTCTGCCCGTCCACCGTGGGCGAGCAGATGCTCTACGAGATCGGCGACCCGCGCGCCTACATCCTGCCCGACGTGGTGTGCGACTTCACCGCGGTCACGCTGACGCAGGTGGGCCCGGATCGCGTCGAGGTCAAGGGCGCGCGCGGCCGCCCGCCCACCGACCAGGCCAAGGCCAGCCTGACCTACGCCGACGGCTTCCGCGCGATGAGCCTGTTCATGATCGGCGGCATCGACGCCGGCGCCAAGGCGCGCCGCACCGGCGCGGCGATGCTGGCGCGCATGCGGCGCCACTATGCCGCGCGTGGCTGGCCCGACTTCACCGAGGCCAGCGTCGAGGCCATCGGCGCCGAGGACACCTACGGCGCGCATGCCCGCGTGTCGGCGCGCGAGGTGATGCTCAAGGTCGGCGTGCGCCACCCGTTGAAGGACGCCCTCGAGCTGTTCTCGCGCGAGGTTGCGCCGATGGCGCTGATGTCCGCGCCGGCGATCACCGGCTTCACCGGCGGGCGGCCCAAGGTGCAGCCGGTGGCGCGGCTGTTCTCGTGCCTGGTGCCCAAGGCGCACCTGGGAGTCAGCATCGACATGGGCACGCAGCAGGTGGCCGCGCCGCAACTGGCCGGCAAGCCGCTGGACCCGGCCACTCTGCCGGCCGTCGGCGGCCCGCTGCCCGCAGCCGAGGCCTTCGCGCGCGGAGCGCGCACCGTGCCGCTGGTGCAGCTGGCCTGGGGCCGCAGCG
This sequence comes from Caenimonas sedimenti, assembly GCF_007833165.1. GTDB lineage: Bacteria > Pseudomonadota > Gammaproteobacteria > Burkholderiales > Burkholderiaceae_C > Ramlibacter > Ramlibacter sedimenti. The sequence goes on from NZ_VOBQ01000008.1 coordinate 28,441, forward strand.
GCGACAAAGGCGACTCGGCCAATATCGGCATCATCGCGCGCAGGCCTGAATTCCTGCCCTACATCCGCGCGGCCATCACCGAAGAAGCGGTGGCGCGCTGGTTCGCCCACCTCGTCCACGGCAAGGTGCAACGCTATGACCTGCCGGGCACACAGGCACTGAACTTCACCCTGCAGCAGGCCCTGGGCGGCGGCGGCATCGCGTCGGTGCGCATGGATTCGCAGGGCAAAGCCTTCGCGCAGATGCTGCTCGACCATCCGGTGCCCATACCCGCCGACTTGGCCCTCTGACCCCTCCTCCGCGACGTCTCGCTTCCTGGCACAGCCCCCGAAAGGACCTCTCATGAACACCGTCACTTCGCCCACCGGTCGCAAGACCGCTTCTTCGCAGATCCAGTCGCGGGTGCGCGACATCCAGGAGGCCACGCGCGGGGTCACCGCACAGTACCCGCGCAGCTACATCCTGCAGTGCATCAAGGAAGATCGCTTCCCCGAAGAACTCTGGCAGGCGCTCGGCAAGTTCGGCCTGCTCGGCCTGTCGATCCCCGAAGAGTACGGTGGTTCCGGCGGCGGCGTGCTCGAGATCACGGCGCTGAACGAGGCCCTGGCGCTGGCCGGCGTGCCGACACTGTTCCTGGTCGTCACGGGCCTGGCCCGCGTGCCCATCGTGCGCAACGGCACGCGCGAGCAGATCGCCAGGTACGTGACGCCGACCTGCACCGGCGAGAAAAAGATGTGCTTCGCCATCACCGAGCCCAACGCCGGCACCAATAGCTTCGCGATGACGACCCTGGCCACGCCCAACGCGGGCGGCGGCTGGACGCTGAACGGGCAGAAAGTATTCATCTCCGGCGCGCGCGACGCCGACACCATGATGGTGGTGGCACGGACGACAAAAGCGAGCGAGGTCAAGCACCGCACCGACGGGATGTCGCTGTTCGTGATCGACATGAAGACGCCCGGCATCACGCTCAAGCAGCTCAACATCCAGGTCGAGACGGCCGAGCGCCAGTACATGGTGTTCTTCGACAACGTGCAGTTGCCCGCCGACGCCGTGATCGGCGAGCCTGGCAAAGGGGCCAAGCTCATGTTCGAGGGCCTGAATTCCGAGCGCCTGCTGGCCGCGGGCGCTGCGCTCGGTCTGGGCGACTACGCACTGGCCAAGGGCGTGGCCTACGCCAAGGACCGCAAACCCTTCGGCAAGCCCATCGGCAGCTACCAGGCGCTGCAGCACCGCATGGCGCTGGCCAAGGCCGAACTCGAGGCCGCGCGGCTGATGACCTACGACGCCGCCGACCGATTCGACAACGGCGAGGACGCCGGGGCCCACGCCAACATGGCCAAGCTGCTGGCCTCGCGCGCCGCGGTGGCCGCGGTGGAGGCGGCGCTGCAGACCCATGGCGGCTACGGCTTCGACCGCGACTATGACGTCGTCACACTGTGGCCGATGATCCGCCTGCTGGAGATCGCACCGATCAACAACGAGATGCTGCTGAACTACATTGGCGAGCATGTGCTCGGGCTTCCGAAGTCTTACTGATGCAGCAGCATGATGTCGTCGCCGGCGGGCACCGCCTGAGCGCCTGGACCTGGGGCCGCATCGACAGCACTCGCCCGGTCATTGTGATGCTGCACGGCGGCCTGGATTGCACCAGCACATGGAGAGACCTGCCGCAGGTGATCGCGGACACGACCCAGCTGCCCGTGCTGTCCTACGACCGTTGGGGGTACGGGGGCTCCGACGCGTTGACCGGCCGCCGTGAGCGAAGTTATCGATTCGAGGAGTCCGGTCCGGTGTTCGGCGACCTGCTGCGTCACTTCGGCATCGCCAGGGCCGTACTGTTCGGCCACAGTGACGGGGGCGCTATGTCGCTGTTGGCCGCGGCGGCCCATCCCGAGGCGGTGCGTGCAGTCTGCGCCTGCTCACCCACCATCGCCCTGGATCTGCACATGGTGCGCGGCATGGCAGGCGCACGTCAGGCCTTCGAGCAGGGCGGCCTGCGCGATCGGCTCATGCGACACCACGGCGACAAGACTGATGCCATGTTCTGGGGCTGGCACGCACCGTGGTCGACCGAAGACGCGATCCACTGGTCCATGGCCGAACAGATGGCACAAGTGCGGTGCCCGGTGGCCGCGCTGTTCGGCCAAGCCGACGATTACGGCTGGCGACCCAGCGCCAGTGCCTTGGTCAACCACGGCACAATGCCTCTGGAAGTCACGGCCCTTCCCGGCGTCGGGCATGACCCACAGCACAGGGCTCGGGATGTGGTGCTGGCCGCACTGCAGCGCATCATCCGCATGGCTTCCGGAGCCGGTTGACGTTGCGCACGCGAGCCACTCCCACTCACGAGAACATCCAGCATGAACGAACAGGTATGGGTCGAATGCGTCGGGGACCTGATTGTGGCCCGCATGCGTGGCACCGTCAGTGCCCAAGTCCTGCAGGACTGCCAGGAGCGAGTCGTGACGCTCGCCCGCGACTCCGGACGGGAACGGGTGCTTTATGACGCGCTTGAGATGGACCCCCCCAGCGTGGACCTCACCTTCGAACAGCGCAAACTGGACGCGGCCCTCGGCGGACTTCGCCTGCGCCGAGCCATTGTCGTGCCCAATAGCCGGCTGGCGTATCTGGCACGGCTTGCGTTTGGAGAGGGCGAGTACCGCGTGTTCTACAGCGATATGGTCGCGGCGGTGAAGTGGCTCAGTGGCAGCCTGCCGGGGGTCTGAAGTGCACTCGCATGGGGGCAGCGCTAAGCGGCGGGGGTTCCATTGAAGAACACTTGGAGGTTTTGCCGAGCGTTCTGCAATATCGTTGGTCAGTCATCTCAATACTGTCTCTTGGAGGACGAACAATGATCCTGGTGATCGGAGCTACCGGCAATATCGGTACCGAAGTAGCGCATCTTCTGGTGAAGGCGGGAGCCACTGTGCGGGCTCTGGCCCGGGACGAGGCGAAGGCCAAGGCCGCGCTGGGACCGAAGGTCCAGGTCGTGCAAGGCGATCTGGAACAACCCGCGTCATTGGCCCAGGCCATGAAAGGTGTCGAGAAGGTTTTTCTGGTTACCCCGCTGCATCTCGATCAGGTCGCGATGAAATCGGCAGCGATCCAGGCGGCCAAGCAGGCCGGTGTCAGACATCTCGTGATGTCCACCGGCATCGGTGCCGGGCCGCAAGCAGGTGTCGAAATCGGGCGCTCGCACGGCAGGAGCCAGGAAGAAGTCATCGCGACCGGCATTCCCTATACGTTCCTGCAGCCGACTTTCTTCATGCAGAACATGATGATGTTCGCGGACGCGATTCGCGGCCAAGGCGCGTTCTACCTGCCGCTCGGCGAATCCAGGGTGAGTTGGGTCGATGCACGCGACATCGCGCTCGTCGGCGCCAAGGCGCTGACCGAGGCGGGGCACGAGAACAAGGCCTACCCGCTCACCGGGGGCGAGGCGCTGACGTGCGCCGAGATGGCACGCACCCTCTCGGACGTCCTCGGCAAGACGGTCAACCATGTCGACGTCCCGCTCGCGGCGGCTAGGCAAGGGATGCTGGATGCCGGCATGCCCGCCAAGCTGGCCGACATGATGAACGAGCTCTACGCCCTCGGACCGGCCGGACATCTGGCCTATGTCGCAGACACGGTCAAGTCGGTGACCGGGCAGGCCCCGCGCAGCTTCCGCCAGTTCGCGCAAGAGCACGCCGCGGCGTTCAAAGGCTGACGCCGCGTCAAGGGGTGGCGGCGGGTCAGATCGCCGCGCTCGACGACGCAGCTTTCGGCACATCGCCCTCCAGCGTGATGCGGTGCATCACGCGGCGGTGCCCGTGATAGTCGTTGACGGGGTAGTGCTGCACGCAGCGGTTGTCCCACAACGCGAGCGAGCCTTCGTGCCAGCGAAAGCGGCAGGTGAATTCCTCCTTCTTCTGATGCTCGAACAGGTAGTCCAGCAGCGGTGCGCTCTCGGCCTCGGTCATGCCGGCAAAGCGCACCGTGTGGCCGGCGTTCATGTACAGCGCGCGCTGGCCGGTTTCGGGGTGCACGCGCACCGCCGGGTGCACGGCCTCGTAGCTGCGCCGCTCGGTCCGGCCACCTTCTGCGATGCGGTCTTCACGGGTGCGCGAGGTATCGGCCTTGTCGGAACTGTTCACGCACTCCAGGGTCGCAAGCAGCCGCTTCATGCCGTCTGACAAGGCCTCGTAGGCCGCCCCCTGGCTGGCAAACAAGGTGTCGCCCCCCTGCGGCGGCACCTCGCGCGCCAGCAGCAGCGTGGCCATCGGAGGCCGGTCGAGGTAGGCCGTGTCGGTGTGCCAGACACCACCGAAGTTGACCTTCTCGTGTTCGAGCTTCTTGACTTCGATGATCGTGGGGTAGCCGGCGATGCCATGGACGAAGGGGTACTCCACCGGCGTACCGATCGCTTGGGCAAACGCCAGGAACTGGTCCGGCGTCAGTTGCTGGTCGCGCACGAACACGACGCCGTTCTCGAGCCAGATGCGCCGGATCACAGCGAGCTGTTCGGCAGTCATGCGTTCACGCAGATCGATTCCGGAGATCTCGGCGCCAACTGCGGCAGCCAGGCGGTCCACACGAATTGCTGCTGGATTCATCTTGAAGCCTCCTGGCACCCTGTCGCGCACGCGGGATGTACCGTTTCGGGACGGCGTTCGACGAGCGCCGTCTACAGCTCGCCGCGCCCGGCCAGCAACTGGCGAGCGATGGTGCGGCGCTGGATTTCGGCGGTGCCGTCGGGGATCCGCATCACTCGGGCGAAGCGGTAGCCTTCCTCGATGCGCAGCTCGTTGGTCAGGCCCATCGCGCCATGCACTTGGATGCTGCGATCCATCACCCGGCCCAGCATCTCGGTGGAGAACGCCTTGACCATGCTGACCTGCGCGGTGGCCGGCAGACCCTGGTCGATGCGCCAGGCGCAGTTCTGGATCATCGACTTGGCGGCGTAGATGTCCATGGCGCAATCGGCCAGCATGAACTGGATGGCCTGATGTTCGGCGATCGGCACGCCCGAGGTCTTGCGCACCTTGGCGTATTCGATGGCCTGGTCCAGCGCCCAGCGCGCCAGGCCCAGGCAGGTGGCGGCCATGCCCATGCGCCCGGCGTTCACCCCGTCCATCGCCACCGCGAGGCCGCGGCCGACCGCGCCAAGTCGGTTGTCATCGGGCACGCGCACGTTGTCCAGCACCACCACACCGGTGTCGCCACCCAGGTGGCCGACGGTATTGATCAGGCGCGGCACGGAAAAACCGGGGGAGCGGGTGTCGACGAAGAAGCCGGTCACGCCGCCTTTGTGCTGCGCCGCCGCCTCGAGGTCGGTCAGCGCGAACACCATCGCGTGGTCGGCATACGGCGAGTTGGTGATCCATTGCTTCGTGCCATTGAGAACCCAGTGCTCGCCGTCGCGCACGGCGCGCGTCTTCATCGCGAACACATCGGAGCCTGCGTCGGGCTCGCTGAGCGCAAAGCACAGCGTCTTGTCGCCGCTGGTGATGCCGTCGCGGTAGAGCTCGAAGACGCTGGCGTCCAGGTGGCGCAGCACCGGCGACAGGCCGTTGGTGAACGGCGATGGCAGCACCACGGTCTGGATCAGCGGATGCCCCGGCCCGAAGCGCTGGTTGATGGCCTCCTGCACATGGGCCATCACCTGCGCGCCCAGGCCGGCGCCGCCGAGCTTCTCGTCGCCGAACAGGTTGTAGTAGCCGAGTTCGGCCGAGCGCATTCGCACCTGGCGGCGCAGCGCCAGCGCCTCGGGCACGTAGCGGCCGTCGGCCTGGAACAGGGTGCGCTCGCTGCCCAGCACGGACTGGTGCCGGGCTTCCAGCGGCAGCACCTCGCGCTCGATGAAGCGCTGTACGGCCTCGGCGATGGCCGTGGTGTCGGGCTCGATGTCGAAATTCATGAAGACGCGCCTTGTCAGGCCAGCTTGAATCTGGGCAGCGTGATGTCGTCGGTGACGGCGTCGAAATGCACCGCCACCCGCTGGCCGATGCGCACCGCCTCGACGTTGTCGGTGACTATGTTGGTCATCATGCGCGCGCCCTCGTCCAGGTCGATCACGGCCACTACGTAGGGCGCGTCGGCCTTGAAGGCCGGGCCGGCCGGGCGCCGGGCGATGGTGAAGCTGTAGATTCTGCCGGTGCCGCGGGCGTTGGTCCACTCCAGCGCGTCGGAATGGCAATGCGGACACAGCGCGCGCGGGTAGAAGTGGTGCCGCCCGCAATCGCGGCAGTACTTGAGGATGAGGCGCTTGTCCTTCAGCGCCGACCAGTAAGGTGCGCTTTCGGGGTCGACCACGGGCAGGGGCTTGTCGTACATGGTGATCGTCTGCTGCTTAGCGGGTGGAGAGGATGCAGGTCGCGCCGCTCGACAGCGTTCCGCCGGTGCCGTGGACGAGGGCGGTGACGGCGTTCTTGATCTGCCGCTCGCCGCACTCGCCGCGCAACTGGCGCACGGCCTCGATCAGCAGGAAGATGCCGTACATGCCGGGATGGGCGTAGGAGAGTCCGCCGCCGTTGGTGTTGAGCGGGAACGGGCCGCCCGGCGCCGTGCGCTGGCCGGCGACGAAAGCCCCGCCCTCGCCGCGCTTGCAGAAGCCCAGGGCCTCGAGCGTGAGCAGGACGGTGATGGTGAACGAGTCGTAGACCTCCACCACGTCGATGGCCTCGTGGCCGATTCCAGCCATCGCGAAGGCATCGCGTCCGGCCGCCTCGGCGGCCGTCAGGCGTGCCAGGTCGGGCATCGCGGCGATGGTCCAGTGGGTGTGCGCCTCGCCGTAGCCGCGCACGTGCACGGCCTTGCGGCCCAGCGCCTTCGCGTGCGCCGCGGTGGTCATGACGATGGCGCCGCCGCCGTCGGTGACCAGGCAGGCGTCGAGCAGGTGCAGCGGGTCCGAGATCATTGGGCTGTTCAACACGTCGTCGATCGACAGCGGCCCGCGATTCGTCGCACCCGGGTTCAGCGCCGCCCACTTGCGCGTGGCCACGGCAATCTCGGCCAGGTGTTCCGGGGTCGTGCCGAACTCGTGCATGTGGCGCATCGCCGCCAGCGCGTAGCCACCCACCGGCGTAGGCATGCCCCAGGGCGTCTCGTATTGCATGGTCAGCACGGAAGGCCGCCCCGCCAGGTTGCGGCTGGCCTCGCTGCGCTGCAGGCTGCCGTAGGTGATCAGCGCCACCTCGCAGCGCCCGGCCTCGATGGCCATGGCCGCATGTGCCACATGGGCCTCGAAAGCCGAGCCGCCAATGTTGGTGCCGTCAACGAAGCGCGGCACGATGCCCAGGTACTCGGACAGCGTGACCGTGGCCAGTTGCCCTGGCCCCGGCACCCCCCACATCCCGGCCGTGAGCAGGCCGTCGACCTCGCTCATCGGGATGCCGGCGTCGGCCAATGCATCTCGCGCCGCCAGTGCCTGCAGTTGCAGCACCGACATCGGCGTCAGCACCTTGCCGTCTCTCAAGGCTGCGTCGGCGACGCCGACGATCACTGCTTCAGGTTTGCCCATCGACCTCGAACTCCTTGACAATGCCATTGAACCAAACAATCGTTAGGTCACACGATAGGACTAATATGAAAACTCTTCAAGATCGGATTGCCCTCGTCACCGGTGCCACGGCCTATATCGGCCGCGCCGCGGCGCTGGAACTGGCGCGCCGCGGCGCCCACGTTGTCGTCAATGGCCGCAACGCCCACAGCGGCCATGCCGTGGTCGACGAGATCCAAAGCGCCGGTGGCCGCGCCGAATTCGAAGCCGCCGATCTGACGGACCGCGAGGCGGTGCGGGCGATGGTCGGACGCATCGTGCAACGCCACGGCCGGCTCGACGTGCTGGTGGCTAGCGGCGCCGGCGCCAGCAGCGACTCCCTGGCCTTCAAGTTGTTCATGGAGATGGAGGGAGCCGACTTCGAGACCTACATCCGTTCGCACTGGCTGAGCCGCGCGCACGCCATCCAGGCCGCGGCGGCGGCGATGCGCGCGCAGCGCCACGGCAAGATCGTGGCCATCGGCACCGATGCCGGGCGCGTTGCCACTGTGGGCGAGTCCTTCATCGGTGGCGCCACGGGCGGCATGATGCAGATGTGCCGGGTGCTGGCGCGCGAACTCGGGCGTGACGGCATCCGCATCAACGCCGTGGCGATGAGCTACATCTGGGACGCCGAACCGCGTTGGGGCGGCGGCTCGCCCGCATTGGCCGGTGCGCACGGCCAGGGGATGATCGACAACCTGAGAAAGCGCATGCTGTTTCCGGTGCACTGCGCCGACATCGCGCAGGCCGCGGCGTTTTTCGCCGGCCCGGAGTCGGATGCCATCACCGGTCAGACGCTGAGCGTCAACGGCGGGCTGAGCACACCGGGCTGACATTGCCGTCAGGCCGCGGCATGCGCGGCCTTGACGGCCACTCGGTCGGTGCCGCCGGCGGCCGTCTTCGGCAGCGCGGCGACGAAAACGACGTGCTTGGGCTTCTTGTAGCGTGCGATACGCTGGCCGACGAACTCGATCAGCGCGTCGGCGGCCAGCGTCTGGCCGGACTTGAGGACGCAGACCGCCTTAATCGCTTCGCCCCACTGTGCATCCGGCACCCCGAACACGACCGCCTCGATCAGCGCCGGATGCTCGAGCAATGCGCGCTCGACCTCGGCAGGGTAGACGTTCTCGCCGCCTGGCTTGATCAATTCCTTGGCGGGCGAGCGGCCGACGTACCAGAGGTAGCCGTCGGCGTCGAAGCGGCCCATGTCGCCGGTGTGATGCCAGCCGCAGCGGAACGTGACGGCATTGTCGGCGTCGCAGTTCCAGTAGCCGTTGAAGACCATCGGCCCGCGCACCACGATCTCGCCCGCAGTGCCTGGGGGGACAGACCGGTCTTCGTCGTCGACGATGGCCACGGTGTGCTGCCCGACCGGAAGACCCGCGCTGCCCGGTCGGTCGGCATAGCGGGACGTAGACACCGAGCCCGAGGTCTCGGTCTGACCATATGCGACCCAGAAGCTGGCATCCGGGCATTCGGCCGCGAAGCGCGCCAGCGTGTCCGGCGCATCGATGCCCGTCATGATGCGCAGACCCCGGAGCTTGGATCCCGCGGCCGCAGCTGCGTCAAGCACCGCGCCCAGCATCGGCGGGAACGACCCCATGACGCTGCCACGCTGTTCGTCGATGAGCCCCACGACGGCCTTGGGATCGAAGCGCGGAAGCAGAACCGTGGCGCCAGCGGCGACCATCAGGGCCAGCGTCATCCCGATGCCGGCGAGGTGGAACAGGGGCAGCACACCGACCTGCACGTCGGCGGCAGTCAGGTGCCAGGCGTGCACCGACTTAGCCGCCGCTGCCAGCAGGCCGCGGTGCGACAGCACCGCGCCGCGTGGCCGTCCGCCGACGGCGGCGGTGTGCACGATCAACAGTCCGGCATCGTCACCGATCTCGGCCGGCGGCGGGGCAGCGCACTCCAGATACAGGCTTGCCAGCGCCGCCCAATCCACGCCGGCCTCCGGGCCGGTGGTGTACTTGCGCACACTAGCGAGGTCGGCACCAGCCACCAGCGGCTGCAACTCCGGCGCGACGATCAGCACCTTGGGCGTGGTATCCGCCAGCACATACGCCACTTCCTCGACGGAAAGGCGCCAATTGATCGGCACCACGACGGCACCCAGACGCGCTGCGGCGCCAACGAGGTCGACATAGGCCTGGCCGTTGTGCGCCAGGATCGCGACGCGATCGCCCACCGTGAGCCCTGCACCGGCCAAGCCGCCGGCCAGGCTCGCAACGCGCGCGGCGTACTGCGCGTGGGAGAGCGTTTGCCCGTCGGCGACGAAAGCCGTGCAGCTGCCGTGCAGCAAGGCATTGCGTTCGATCTGGTCGTGGAGGGTAAAGGATCTGAGAGTCACGGCGCGCGTTCTCCTTTGGCGGCGGAAGAAGTGGTGGATGGCTCAGGCGGCGCTGGCGGCATGACCTCCCGCAGGAAATCGATCAGCGTGGCCGTGAAGGCATCGTTGGCGTCGCCTGCCACCATGTGCCCTGCGCCGGGCAGCGCGACGAATCGGGCCTGCGGAAACGTTTGCCGGAACTGCTTCGCGCCCGCCGGACTGATCACATCGCTGCGCCCGCCGCGCACGAGCATCAGCGGGCCTGCATACCGCGCCAAGGCGCGTTCGAAGAACCCCGGATCATTGCGGTGGTTGTGGTTCTCGTCGTTCATCAAGCGTTGGTCCCAGTGCCAGGTCCAGCGCCCCGCCGGATTCAGCCGCAGGTTCTTCTGCAATCCGCGCGGGTGGGTCGTGACAGGGCGGCCCCGGTAGTGGGCGATGTGGCGCGCCGCATCCTCCAACGTGGCGAAGCCCTCCGGATGCGCGCGCATGAACTCGACGATGCGGTCAACACCCTTGGCCTCGACGCGCGGCGCAATGTCTACCAAGGCCAGGGCAGCAATGGCAGGCGCGTCGCTGCGCGCGCTCATCGCCATGCTGATCATGCCGCCCAGCGAGGCACCCACCAAGGCGAGCGGCGACCCAAGCGCCTGGCAGAAGCGGGCCATGTCGCGCGACATGGTCTCGATGCGGTAGTCCCCTTGCGCCGACCAGGCCGACTCGCCATGCCCTGGAAGGTCCAGCGCGACGGAGCGCCAGCCGGCCTGCGCCATGGCGAGCGCCGTGCCGCCCCAGGCATGCCGGGTCTGGCCACCGCCATGCAGCAACAAGACCGTGGGTGCGCGACTCGGGCCGGCGATGTCGGCCACCCAGGGGCCCCCGTCGAAGCCGGGGAATTCATGCCGTACCGATGCAGGCGATTCCACGGACGGGGTCATTTCACGCCGTCTGGGTGGACGTCCCGTTCGAAATCGGCACTGGCCGTGTGCAGCATCCACGTCTTGTAGTTGGGGTACAGGCGTTCGAAAGCCTGCAGCATTTCCTGGCGCGGCACGTCGGCATAGGCGCCGCGGTCGCTGATGTACTCCATATGGCGCCGACCCTGGTTGTCGAACTCGTGGAAGATCGAATCGGCGCTGCCGTCGAACTCCAGCGGCTTGACGCCGGCTTTCTGGCACAGGCTCAGGTTGAAGGCCGGCGTGGCCTTGAGCCAGCGGCCGTCGATCAGCAACTCCGTGTAGCCGTGGTAGGCGAACACGTCGGTCGTCATCATCTCGCGCAGCCGCGGGCTGGTGAGGTGGTTGCGCACGTCGGCAAAGCCCAGGCGGGCCGGCACACCGAGCACGCGCGCCGCAGCGGCCAGCAAGGTCGCCTTGGGTACGCAGAAGCCACGCCCGCTCTCCACCACCTGACTGGCCTTGAGACCAACCTCCGACATGTCGAAGTGATAAGGGTCGTAGCGGAAGCCATCGCGGACGGCGTAGTAGAGCTTGACGCCAATATCACGTGGTGTCATCGCGGCGTCAGCATGGGCGTGCGCGAAAGCCTGCACTGCCGGATGGTCGCTGTCGACAAAGCGCCCCGGCGTCAGGTAGTCGGTGGTGGGGACGGCGGGTTCGTAGGCAGCGGCAGTCATGTCGGGACCTGATGAGTTCTTGCAGGTGTTGTTGAGGAGCATCGCACCGTTCGCCGCCAGCGGCTGGCACCCGGGGCGTGGAAACCCTAGGGCCAGGCGATCGTCGCCGGACCGAGATCCACTATATCATCGAACGTACGTTAGTTAGCTGTGGGATACTGACTCTTCCATGACCGCCCCCTCTGCATTCACGACCCTCCTGTCACCGCTGCGACTCGGTGCCCACACCGTGCGCAACCGTACCCTGATGGGTTCGATGCACACCGGCCTCGACGGTCTGGAGCACGGCGTCGAGCGGCTCGCCGCTTTTTACGCCGAACGCGCACGCGGCGGCGCCGCATTGATTGTGACCGGCGGCTTCGCCATGAACGTGGAGGCCCTGCTCGACGACCACGGCCCCCAGCTCATCACACCGGAACAAGCCGATGCGCTGCGGCCCATCCCGCAGGCCGTCCATGCCGAAGGCGGGAAGATCCTGCTCCAGGTGCTGCACACCGGACGCTACGGCAAGACGGCACAACTCGTCGGCGCGTCGAACATTCCTTCGCCGATCAACCGCCGCGTGCCGCGCACCCTGAGCACCGCCGAGGTCTGGCAAACGATCGACGATTTCGTGAACTGTGCCGAACTGGCGATGCAAGCCGGCTTCGACGGCGTGGAGGTGATGGCCTCCGAGGGCTATTTCATCAACCAGTTCACCACCACGCGCTGCAACAACCGCACCGACGAGTTTGGCGGCAGCATGGCCAACCGCCACCGCCTGCCGGTGGAGATCGTGCGCCGCACCCGCCAGCGGCTGGGGCCCGGCGCCCTGATCATGTACCGCCTGTCGGCGCTCGACCTGGTGGAGGGCGGCGCACCGGCGCACGAGGTCATTGCGCTGGCGCAGGCCGTCGAGGCCGCCGGCGCCGACGCCATCAATACCGGGTTCGGCTGGCACGAGGCCAAAGTCCCGACCATCGCCTACCTGGTGCCGCGCGCCGCCTTTCGTTTCGCCGGGGCACGCATCAAGAGCGCCATCGGCATTCCGCTGATCATCTCCAACCGCATCAACACCCCGGACGTGGCCGAGGAGATCCTGGCCAGCGGCGACGCGGACATGGTGTCGATGGCCCGGCCCTTCCTGGCCGACTCCGACTTCGTGCGCAAGGCGGCGGCCGGCCGACCGGACACCATCAATACCTGCATCGCCTGTAACCAGGCTTGCCTGGACTTCATCTTCACCGGCCAACCAACGTCCTGCCTGGTCAACCCGCGCGCCGGGCGCGAGCTGGAATTCCTGCAGATGCCGGCGCCCAAGGGCAGGCTGCGCGTGGCGGTCGTCGGCGCCGGGGCGGCCGGGCTGGCCTGCGCGGTGACCGCGGCGGAGCGCGGCCACGAGGTGACGCTGTACGAGGCCGCGCCGTCCATCGGCGGCCAGCTCAATCTGGCGCGCGCGGTGCCTGGCAAAGAGGAATTCCACGAGCTGGTGCGCTACTTCGAAGTCCGCGTCGCGCAGGAGGGCGTGCAACTGCGCCTCGGCCAGCGGCCGGACGCGGCCGAACTGGCGTCGGCAAAATTCGACCATATCGTGGTGGCCACTGGCGTGCGTCCCCGGACCCCGCAGATCGAAGGCCTGGGCCATTCCAAGGTGGTGGGCTATGCCGACCTGCTCTCAGGGCGCAGGCAGGCGGGCCCTCGCGTGGCCATCATCGGCGCGGGCGGCATTGGCTTCGACGTGGCCGAGTACCTGCTTCACGAGCTGGCGCCCAATGGTGCCGACCACGGCGCCGCCGAGGGCGTCGGCGCGTTCTTCTCCGAGTGGGGCGTCGACACCGCGCCCGACGCGCCCGGCGGCCTGAAGCCGCCGCAGGCACCCCGGCCGCTGCGCAGCGTCACGCTGCTGCAGCGCAAACCGGAGAAGCCGGGCCGCACGCTCGGCCTGTCGACCGGCTGGGCGCTGCGCGCCCGGCTCGAACAGCGCGGGCTGCAGACCCTGTCGGGCTGCACTTATGAGCGCATCGACGACGCCGGGCTGCACCTGCGCGTCGGCACCGAAACCCGTGTGCTGGAAGTCGACACCGTCGTCATCTGCGCCGGGCAGGAGTCCGAGACCACGCTGGCCGACTCGTTGCGAAGCCGGGGGCTGGCACCCGAGGTCATCGGCGGCGCCGAGCTTGCCGCCGAACTGGATGCATTGCGTGCCATCGCCCGGGGCACACGCCTGGCCATGACCTTCTAGACCCAGAGACCCGCGACCCATGGACTTCAGCGACAACCGCGAACACGAAACCATCCGTGAGGCCATCGGCCGCATCTGCGCCAACTTCGGCGACGACTACTGGCTGCAGCGCGACCGCGATGGCGGGTTCCCCCACGAGCTGTACAACGCCCTCGCCGCCGGCGGCTGGCTGGGCATCTGCATGCCGACGGAATACGGCGGCAGCGGCATGGGCATCACCGAAGCGACGGTCATGATGACCGCCATCGCGCGCTCGGGCGCCGGGCTGTCGGGGGCTTCGGCTGTGCACATGAACATCTTCGGCCTGCAGCCGGTCGTCGTATTCGGCAGCGATGCCCAGAAGCGCCGCATGCTACCGCCGCTCATCGCCGGCAAGGAAAAGGCCTGCTTCGCCGTCACCGAACCCAACACCGGTCTGAACACCACCAAACTCAAGACCCGCGCCGAACGCCAAGGCGATCACTACGTCCTGTCGGGCCAGAAGGTCTGGATCTCGACTGCCCAGGTGGCCAGCAAGATGCTGATCCTGGCGCGCACCACCCCTGCCGAGGACTGCGCAAAACCGACACTCGGCCTGAGCCTGTTCTACACGGACCTCGACCGCCAGTTCGTCGAGGTGCGCGAGATCGACAAGATGGGTCGCAAGGCAGTCGACTCCAACCAGCTGTTCATCGACGGGCTGAAGGTGCCGCTGGAGGACCGCATCGGCGAGGAAGGGCGCGGCTTCGAGTACATCCTGCACGGCATGAACCCCGAGCGCATCCTGATCGCCGGCGAGGCCGTCGGCCTGGGCCAGGCGGCGCTGGAGCGGGCCGTCAAGTACGCCAACGAACGCATCGTCTTCGACCGCCCGATCGGCCAAAACCAGGCCATCCAGCACCCGCTGGCGCAGTCCTGGATGGAACTCGAGGCGGCCTGGCTGATGGCCATGCGCGGTGCCTGGAAATACGACCAGAAGCTGAACTGCGCCGCCGACGCCAATGCCGCGAAGTACATGGCGGCCGAGGCCGGCTTCAACGCCTGTCAACGCGCCATGGCCACGCTGGGCGGCTTCGGCTATGCCAAGGAGTACCAGGTCGAGCGCTACCTGCGCGAGATGCTGATCCCGCGCGTAGCCCCCATCAGCCCGCAACTGATCCTGTGTTTCATCGCCGAGAAGGTGCTGGGCCTGCCCAAGTCGTATTGACCCCGTATTGGCCCGCTCACTACCGAACAACGCTACGCCACCGCACGCCGCCCCATGTCCGCCGTCATCGCCGATACAGACCGCCTGCAGCAACTCGAGATGCTGCGTTCCAGTGCCTTCGCCTTCACCAGCAAGGAATCACCTGCATCGCGCGCGCGCGCTTTGCGCGCGAAGGCGCCGGGCTTCGACCTGCGCTTCTGGAATGCCATGGCAACGCAGGGCTGGACCGGGCTGCTGGCGCCCGAGTCCGCCGGCGGCTACGGACAGGGCTTCGCCGAGATGGCCGAGGTGGCAGCCGCTCTGGCAGCACACGCCGCACCCGAGCCCGTGACGCCGGTGCTGGTGTTCGCAGGCCGCCTGCTGCAAAGTTGCGCGGGCGGCGCGACGGCACACGCGCTACTCGCGGAGATGGCCGCTGGTCGAGCAATGCCCGCCGTGGCTTGGCAGGAGGACGCCTCCGGCGCCGCCAGCTTCGACGTTAGTGGCCGCCCTGCCGAACCGGCCACGGTCTGTGTTCGCGAGGGTGCAAAGCTCGTGCTGCGCGGGGGCAAGCGTCACGTGCGGCCGGGCGCGGCAGCCACCGGCTACATCGTCACCGCTTCATCGCCGGAGGGCATGGCGCTGGTCTGGCTGCCCGCGCAATGCCCGGGGCTGGTCAGCAACCTGGACCGGCTCGCCGATGGCACGTTCGCCGCGCGCCTGCAGTTCGACAACGTCGCCGTGCCAGAGGCCCACCTGCTGGCCATGGGCCCGGACGCCGCCGCCGCGCTCGCCGCGGCCTACGACGAGACGCTGGTGCTGACCGGCGCCGAACTGGTGTCGGTTGCCAGGCGGATGCTGTCGATGACGCTGGACTACCTGCGCACGCGCAAGCAGTTCGGCAAGCCGATCGGCAGCTTCCAGGCTTTGCAGCACCGCGCGGTGGACATGCTGATCCAGCAGGAGCTGAGTGGCGCCCTCGTGGCCCAGGCGCTGGCCGAACTCGACCGTGGCTGCACGGGCAGCGAGCGGGCCTTGCTCGGCGCCCGTGTCAAGTCGCGCTGCTCGGAGGCGGCGCTGACGATCGCCCGCGAGTCGGTCCAGTTGCACGGCGCCATCGGCGTCACGGACGACTGCGACCTGGGCCTGTACGTGCAGCGCACGCTGGTGCTGTCGGCCTGGCTGGGCAACGCTGGCGTCCAACGGCGCCGCTTCGCGGCCCTGAGCCGTCACGATGCACCTCAGTCGGGAGCCGCTGAATGAACACCACCGACTGGAACAGCCTGGATACCGAGGACTTCCGCGCCACGGTGCGCAGCTTCTTCGAGCGCAACTACCCCGAAGACCTGCGTTACCCCAAACGCCGCCTGCGCTGGGCCGAGATCCGCGACTGGACGCTCCAACTTTCGGCCCAGGGCTGGCTGGCGCCGAGCTGGCCGGCTCGCTACGGCGGCATGGGCCTGGCACCCGGAAAGCTGATCGCATTCATCGAGGAGCAGGAGCGGCACGGGATCGCCCGAGCGCCGGACATGGGCATTTCCATGGTCGGCCCTCTGCTCATCCAGCACGGCAGCGACGAACAACGCGCGCACTACCTGCCGCGCATCCTGGCGTGCGAGGACATCTGGTGCCAGGGCTATTCCGAGCCCAACTCGGGTTCCGATCTGGCAAGCCTCCGCACCGAGGCCGTGGAAGACGGCGACGACTTCATCGTCAGCGGCCAGAAGACCTGGACCACCCTGGCCCAGGACGCCACGCACATCTTCCTGCTCGTGCGCACTGACAAGGCGGCGAAGAAGCAGGAGGGCATCAGCTTCCTGCTGGCCGACATGAAGTCGCCGGGCATCACCGTGCGCCCGATCCGCAACATCGCCGGCAACGAGGACTTCTGCGAGGTCTTCCTCGACAACGTGCGCGTCCCGCGCAGCCAGCGCGTCGGCGAGCTGAACCGGGGCTGGACGATTGCCAAGGCGCTTCTCAGCTTCGAACGCATCTTCCTCGGCAGCCCCAAGCAGAGCCAGTACGCGCTGGCCCGGGTGCGCGAGGCGGCCGAACTGCTGGGATTGTTCGACGACCCCGTGTTCACGGATCGCTACACACAGCTGGCGCTGGACGTGGCCGATCTGGGCACGCTCTACACCCGTTTCGTCGACCAGGTCAAACGCGGCGAGACGCTGGGTCCCGACGTGTCGATGCTGAAAGTCTTCGCCACCGAGACCTATTCGCGTCTGGCCAACCTGCTGGTCGAGATTGCCGGTGCCAGCGGCGGCACGCCGGGCGACATCGAGATCGAGGGCGGCAGCATCGATGTACTGACCACCTTCTACAACGCCCGGCCGGCCACCATCTACGGCGGCAGCAACGAGATCCAGCGCAACATTCTGGCCACCAGCGTGCTGCAGCTGCCGGCCTGACAACGGGCGCATGCACTTCATTCAACGAGACAGGAGATTGGGACCATGAACAAAGGCACGATGCTGGAAGGCAAAGTGGCAGTGATCACCGGCTCGGGCCGCGGCATCGGCCGCGACATCGCGCTGCAGATGGCGGCCCAGGGCGCCAAGATCGTCATCAACGACATCGGCGCTTCGGTCAGCGGTGAAGGCAGCGACGCCAGCCCCGGACAGCAGGTGGTGGACGAGATCAAGGCCGGCGGCGGTGAGGCTGCGCTCTCGACCGACAGCGTGTCCGACTGGAAGGCGGCTAACCGCATCATCCAGTGCGCCGCGGACACCTTCGGCCGCATCGACATCGTCGTCAACAACGCCGGCATCCTGCGTGACAGGCTGTTCTTCAATATGTCGATCGAAGAGTGGCACGCCGTGATCGACGTCCACCTGCACGGCACGTTCTACGTCTCGCGCGCCGCGGCACCGCACTTCAAGACGCAACAGTCGGGCGCCTATGTGCACATGACATCCACCTCGGGCCTGATCGGCAATCTGGGCCAGGCCAACTACGGCGCGGCCAAGCTCGGCATCGTGGCCCTTTCGCGCTCGATCGCGGGCGACATGAAGCGCTACAACGTGCGCTCCAATTGCATTTCACCCTTCGCCTGGAGCCGCATGATCGGCTCGATTCCCACCGAAACGCCGGAACAGCAGGCGCGCGTCGAGAAGCTCAAGAAGCTCGACACGGCACAAATCGCCCCGGTAGCGGCCTTCCTCGCCAGTGATGCAGCCGCCGACGTGACGGCGCAGATCTTCGCGGTGCGCGGCAACGAGATCTTCCTGATGAGCCAGCCGCGCCCGGTGCGCGGCATGCACACCTCTGAAGGCTGGACGCCCGAGACCATTGCCGAGAGGGTGCTGCCGGCGATGAAGCCCAACTTCTTCCCGCTCGAGAGCTCGAACATCGTGTT
Organism: Caenimonas sedimenti; assembly: GCF_007833165.1. Classification (GTDB taxonomy): domain Bacteria; phylum Pseudomonadota; class Gammaproteobacteria; order Burkholderiales; family Burkholderiaceae_C; genus Ramlibacter; species Ramlibacter sedimenti. The sequence goes on from NZ_VOBQ01000008.1 coordinate 46,681, forward strand.
CTCCTGGGACCCGGTCTGAAGGCGAACGTCATGGCGATCAACTATGACAAGCTGATGGCCTGGCCGTTCGAGGACGTGCGCCATCGCTACACCCGGCGCGACACGATGCTCTATGCGCTCGGGCTGGGGCTGGGCGCCGACCCCACCGACGAGGGCGAACTGCGCTATGTCTACGAGAAGGATCTGGTCGCGCTGCCGACGCTGCCGGTGGTACTCGGCTACCCCGGCATGTGGCTCAAGGACCCGGCCACCGGCGTTGACGCCGTGCGCCTGGTACATGGCGAGCAGAGCCTGACGATCCACCGCCACCCGGCGCCCGAGGGCGAGGTGATCGGCCGCACCCAGGTCATCGGCATCGTCGACAAGGGCACGGGCAAGGGCGCGCTCATCTACACCGAACGCCGCATCACCGACGCCGCCAGCGGCGAGCTGATCGCCACGCTCGGCTCCACCACGTTCTGCCGCGCCGACGGCGGCTTCGGCGGGCCGAGCGGACCGTCCAAGCCGGTGCACGAGATGCCGACCCGAGCGCCGGACCAGATCGTCGATCGCAAGACCCCGACCGGGCTAGCCCTGACCTATCGCCTGTCAGGCGACTACAACCCGCTCCACGCCGAACCCGCCCTGGCCCGCGCCGCGGGATTCGAGCGCCCCATCCTCCACGGCCTGGCCACTTACGGCATCGCCGCCTGGGCGCTCACCCAGGCGGCTGGCGCAGGTGATCCTGCGCGCATCGCATCGATCGCGACGCGCTTCTCGGCACCGGTCTATCCCGGCGAGACGATCCGCACCGAAGTCTGGCTCGACGGCGGCATCGTCGTGTCGTTCCGGGCGCGCGTCGTCGAGCGTGATGTCGTTGTGCTCAACAACGGCCGGGCCACACTGCGCTGAGCCACGGACGCATCTTCCATTTTTCCAACAGGACTCCACCATGAACTACTCCGACTTCCAGTTCCTTCAATTCGACCACAAGCCCAACGGCATCCTGCTGATCACGATCAACCGCCCCGAGGTGATGAACGCCACCAATGCGCGACTGCACTGGGAGCTGACCAAGGTGTGGGGCGTGGCCAACGACGACGCGAAGACCAAGGTGGTCGTCATCACCGGCGCCGGCGACAAGGCGTTCTCGGCCGGCGGCGATCTGAACTGGGTGAACGACATGGTCGGCAACCCCGCGACCATCGGCAACGTGATGAACGAGGCCTCCGACATCGTCTACAACGTGATGGCCTGCGAGAAACCGGTGATCTCGGCGATCAACGGCGTGGCGGTCGGCGCCGGCTTGGCCGTGGCGATGATGGCCGACATCAGCATCATGGCCGAGGAGGCCAAAATCACCGATGGCCACGTCAAGCTCGGCGTGGCCGCGGGTGACCACGCCGCGATCTGCTGGCCGCTGCTGTGCGGCATGGCCAAGGCCAAGTACTACCTGATGACGGCTGAATTCGTGTCCGGCAAGGAAGCCGAGCGCATCGGCCTGGTGAGCCTGTGCGTGCCGCGCGCGCAGCTGATGGACAAGGCGATGGAAGTCGCCAACAAGCTGGCCTCGGGCAGCCAGCAGGCGATCCGCTTCACGAAGCGCTCGCTCAACGGGTGGATGCACATGGCGCGCCCGATCTTCGAGAGCTCGCTGGCCATGGAAATGCTGTGCTTCTTCGGCGACGACGTGAAGGAAGGCGTGGCCGCGGTGCGCGAGAAGCGCGCCGCGAACTTCCCGTCGGCCAAGGTCTGAGCCCACCGCGGCACCGCAACACGTCACAGGAGTCACGCATGGATTTCGCGCTCACCCAGGAACAACGCATGGTCTACGAGTACGGCGACCGCGTGTCGCAACGCTTCGACCACAAGTACTGGAAGGCCTACGCGGAGAAGAGCGAACCGCCGGCCGAGCTGTACAAGCAGATCACCGACGACGGTTTCCTCGGCATCATGGTGCCCGAGGCCTACGGCGGTGCCGGCCAAGGCATGACCGAGATGCTGCTGTTCATGGAGGGGCTCGCCAACAACGGCATCCCGCTGCTGAACCTGGTTGTGGGCCCCACCATGACCATGGGCCTGCTGGCCAAGCACGCCAGCGAGACCATGAAGCGCCGCCTGCTGCCGGGCGGATGCTCCGGCGACATCAAGTTCTGTTTCGCCATCACCGAGCCCAACGCCGGCTCGAACTCGATGGAGATCACCACGATCGCGAAGCCGGACGGCAAGGGCGGCTTCCGTATGACCGGGCAGAAAGTCTTCATCACGGACGCCAACCGCGCCGACTACGCGATGGTCATCACACGCACCACGCCGCGCTCGGACGTGAAGAAAAAGACCGACGGCTTCACGATCTTCATGGTCGACATGAAGAAGAAGGGCATCAGCATGACGCTGATCCCGGTCGCCTTTCCGGTACCCGAGACGCAGTGGCAGGTGTTCTTCGACGACGTGCCGCTGACGGAGGACGACGTGCTGGGTGAGGTGGACAAGGGCTTCGGCATCCTGTTCGACACGCTCAACCCGGAACGCATCATCCTCTCAGGGATGTGCACCGGCATCGGCCGCTTCGCGCTGAAGAAGGCGGTGGCTTATGCCAACGACCGCAAGGTATTCAACAAGACGCCGATTGGCGCCTACCAGGGCGTGCAGCATCCGCTGGCGATGGCACGCAGCGAGATCGAGATGGCCTCGTTGATGGCACTGAAGGCTGCCTGGGCGTTCGACCAGGGCCAGCCGGCGGGCGAGTTCGCCAACATCGCCAAGTACGCCGGTGCAGAGGCCGGAATTCATGCCGTCGATGCCGCCATCCAGACGCACGGCGGCAACGGCTTCACCAAGGAGTACGGGATCTACGACCTGTACGGCCTGGTGCGTCTGTTGCGCACCGCTCCGTTGAACCGCGAGATGGTGCTGAACTACATCGCCGAGCATGTGATGGGTCTGCCGCGGTCGTACTGAGAGCATCGATGACCCACACGCTGAAACTCGCGTTCGCCGTGTTGCTGATCGCGCTGGGGCCGCAGGCGGCCCGTGCCGAACCAGTTGCCGACTTCCCGAGCAGACCCATCCGCTTCATCGCACCTATTCCGGCTGGCGGCAGCACCGACGTGCTGACCCGCGACATCGCCCGCCGTCTGCAGGAGCGCTGGGGACAGCCGACGCTGGTCGAGAACAAGCCCGGGGGCGCCGGCAGCATGGGCGCTGCAATGGTGGCGCGGGCGCCGGCCGACGGCTACACGCTGCTGCTGGTGAACGTGGGCCATGCCATCAACGGCCACGTCTACAGCAAGCTGGCCTATGACCCGGTGAAGGACTTCACGCCGGTAGTCCACGCCACCACCATCGCGATGGGCCTGTTCGTGAACCCGTCGGTGCCGGCGAAGAGCTTGGCCGAGTTCATGGCGCTGGCGCGCGCCAAGCCCGGCGGCTTCAGTTTCGCTACGTCCGGCAACGGCGGTGCCGGCCACCTGGGCGGTGAATCGTTCAAGGCCGCCACCGGCATCGACATGGTGCACGTGCCCTACCGCGGCAGCGCGCCGGCGATCGCCGATGTCGTGGCCGGCCAGGTGCAGGTGTCGTTCGCCGACGTTCCGCTGGCGGCACCGCATGTCAAGTCCGGGGCCCTCAGACCGCTTGCCCTGGCCGCGCCACGGCGTTCCCCCACCTTGCCCGACGTGCCGACGTTCGCAGAGTCGGGGGTGGCCAACCAGGAGTTGTCGGTCTGGGTCGGCTTTCTCGCCCCTGCGGGAACGCCCAGGGAAATCGTCGACAAGCTGAACCGGGAGATCGTTGCCATCATCCGCGAGCCGGCCATGACGGCGCGGCTGATCGGGCTCGGCTTCGAGGTCGTCGCCAGCAGCCCCGATGCCTTCGCGCAAACCATCCAGACCGACTACGAGCGTTTCGGCGTCATTGTCCGCAGCGCCAGGATCAAGGCTGAGTGATTCGATCACGAACTGCGCCATGATCGCCCGCACTGGCCGTCGCCTTCCGTGGCGCCCAGACCACGGCGGCGGCAACCGATATCGAAAGGCCGGACATGTCGAATTCCCCCACCCCATCGGTCAGCGGCCCGACCATCGCCGCCAGGCTGGCGACATTCGTCGCCGATCTGACACCTCAGCAGGTTCCGGCGGCGGTGCTCGAACGGGCTCGCCACCTGCTCCTCGACGCGGTAGGCATCGCCCACGCCTCGACCCACTATGACTTCGCACATCGCTCGCTGTCGGCGATGACCGAACTCTCGGCCGGCGCCGGCAAGACGCCGGTGATCGGGTTGGCGACGAAACTCTCGATGCGCGATGCGATGCTGATGAACGGCATCCTGATCCATGGCCTGGACTACGATGACACGCATGCGGCCGGCGTGATCCACGCCACCGCGAGCACCTTCCCGTGCGCGCTGGGCTGCACCGCGCAGGCCGGGCTCGACGGCGAGGCCATGCTCACCGCCTACGTCGCCGGCATGGAGGTTGGCACGCGGTTGGCGTCGGTTGCGAAAGGCGGCTTCCACCAAGTGGGTTTTCACCCCACCGGCCTGATCGGCGCCTTTGCCTGCACGCTGGTCGCCGGGCGTCTGTTCGGCCTGAATCCTGCGCAGCTGGCAATGGCCCAGGGCATCACGCTGTCGGTGGCCTCGGGCAGCCTGGAGTTCCTGCAGGACGGTGCCTGGACCAAGCGCATGCATCCAGGCTGGGCGGCCGTGGCCGGCCTGACCGCGGCGACCATGGCGCGGCATGGCTTCAAGGGCCCCGACCGCCCCTATGAAGGCCGCTTCGGCGTCTTCAACAGCTACCTCGGCCCGCTCGCCAAGGACTGCGACCTGAGCCTGGCGACCGCCGACCTGGGCGAGGTCTGGGAACTTGCCAAGGTCACGGTCAAACCGCTGCCGGCCTGCCACTTCACGCACGCCTGCGCCGACGCGGCGGCGATCCTGCGCGAGCGCCACGGACTGCGCGTGGCCGACATCGCGGCTGTGCGCGCGCTGGTGCCCGCGGAAGTCGTGAAGACCGTGTGCGAGCCGGTCGCGACCAAGAAGCGCCCGCAGAACAGCTACGACGCGCAGTTCAGCATCCCCTATGCCGTGGCCACCGCGTTGGCCAAGGGCCGCTTCGGCCTGACCGAACTTGACGACGCCGCGCTGCGTGATGAGCAGGTGCTGGCGCTGGCCGCCAAGGTCGAGTACGAGATCGACCCCGATTCGCCGTTCCCGACCTACTACTCCGGCGAAGTGGTCGTGACGCTGAACGATGGGCGCGAACTGCGACACCGCGAGCACATCAACCGCGGTGCTGCCGACCGGCCGATCAGCAACGCCGACGTCGAGCGCAAGTTCATGGACAACATGGCGCTCGTCGCCTCCGCGGGCCGTGCGGCACGCGTTCGCGACCTGGTGCTGGCGATCGACCGCGACTGCGCGGCGATCGACATCCAGCGCGCTCTGGCCGCGCGCGGCTGACACCCTCCATCGGATTCGCCATGGCCACCGACCACGACCACGACCACGACCACGACCACGATACCCAGATCCTCGACGCCATCGACCGGTTCCTGAAGACCGAGGTGCGGCCGCACGTCAAACGCCTGGAGCAGGCCGACGAGTACCCGGCCGAGATCGTCGAGCAGATGAAGAAGATGGGCCTGTTCGGCTGCATCATCCCGGCCGAGTACGGCGGCCTGGGCCTGTCGACCGCGACCTACGCCGCGGTGGTGGCTCGCATCGCGTCGGTGTGGATGTCGATCTCGGGCATCATCAACTCGCACCTCATCATGGCCGCGACGGTGCTGCGCAGCGGCACCGAAGCACAAAAGCGCGATCTGCTGCCGCGCTTCGCCAGCGGTGAACTGCGCGGCGGTATCGGCCTGACCGAGGCCGATGCCGGCACCGACCTTCAGGCCATCCGCACGCGCGCCGTGCGCGAAGGCGACCACTACGTCATCAACGGCAGCAAGACCTGGATCACCAACAGCCTGCACGGCGGCTGCCTGGCCTTGCTCGTCAAGACCGACCCTCAGGCCGAGCCGCGGCACAAAGGCATGAGCCTGTTCATCACCGAGAAGGGCCCAGGTTTCGTCGTCACGCGCAAGCTGAAGAAGCTCGGCTATCGCGGCATCGACACCTGCGAGCTGCAGTTCGACAACTACCGCGTGCCGGCTGACCGGCTGATCGGCGGCGTCGAAGGGCGGGGCCTGCAGCAGGTGCTGTCGGGGCTGGAACTCGGCCGCATCAACGTGGCGGCCCGCGGCCTGGGCGTGGCCACGGCGTCGCTGCGCGATGCAGTGGCCTATTCGCAACAGCGCAAGACGTTCGGCAAGCCGATCTGCGAACACCAGGCCATTCAGCTCAAGCTCGGCGAGATGGGCACCAGGGTCGAAGCCGCGCGGCTGCTGGTCGAGGCCGCGGCGCGTGCCTACGACCGCGGCGAGCGCTGCGACATGGAAGCTGGCATGGCCAAGTACTTCGCGACCGAGGCGGCGATGGACAACGCGCTTGAATGCATGCGCATCCACGGTGCCTACGGCTACTCGCCCGAGTTCGACGTCGAGCGCTACTACCGCGACGCGCCGCTGCTGCTGATCGGCGAAGGCACCAACGAGATGCAGCGCCTCATCATCGCTCGGCAGCTGATACAACGGTATCCGGCATGAGCCGACGGCGACGCGGGGCATGAGCGTCAACTCCGGTGTGGTGATGCCGGTGGCTGCGATGTTGGCCGCGCAGGCCGTGCTGTCGATGGCCACCGTCACCCTGCCCGTGCTGGCGCCGGCGGTCGTTGCCGAATCGGGCCCCCCGTTCTCGTGGCTGGGGCTGTACGTCGCCTTGATCTACGCCACCAGCATGGCGTCCGGGCTGATCAGTGGCGCGCTGGTGCGGCGCTGGGGCGCTCTGCGGTTGAGCCAACTGTGTTTGCTCAGCGCCTGCGCAGGCGCCTGCCTCCTCGGCACTGGCCACGTCGCCGGCATGGCTGCCGCGGCGGTCATGCTGGGCATGGGCTATGGCCCTTTGAACCCGGCCAGCTCGCACCTGCTGAATCGCGTGGCATCGCCGCACCATCGGTCCAAGATCTTCTCGCTCAAGCAGACCGGCGTTCCCCTGGGTGCTGTACTGGCCGGGGCCTTGCTGCCACCGCTGGTGCTCTGGGGTGGGTGGCGCGTGGCGGTGTGGGTGGTGGCCGGCACGTGCGCGATGCTGGCGCTTGCGCTGCAGCCGTTGCGCGCCGCCTTCGACACCGACCGGCAGGCCGGCGCCCGTGTCGGTCTGGACAGCTTGGCCGAGCCCGCGCGCATGGCCCTGGCCGACCCCGCCCTTCGACCGCTGGCGTTCAGTTCATTCTGCTACGCGGCATTGCAGCTGTGCCTGGGCACCTACTTGGTGACCTACCTGACCACCGAGCAAGGCTACAGCCTGGTGCAGGCCGGCCTGACGCTGGCGGTGACGCAGGCAGCGGGCATTGCAGGGCGCCTGGTGTCAGGCGACCTGGCCGACCGCAGTGGAGAGCCGCGCAGGGTGATGGGTGCGATGGGATGCCTGATGGGCCTGTGCGCGTTCGTCAGCGCGTTCGCCGGCGCTTGGCCCACGCCGTTGCTCCTGTTGCTCTACGCGGTGTTCGGCGCGAGCGCCATCGGCTGGAACGGCGTGTACCTGGCCGAGGTAGCGCGGCGCGCACCAGCCGGCGCCGTGAGCGTCGCAACCGCAGGGGCGCTGTTCGTCACCTTCGCCGGCGTGCTTGCCGGCCCTCCGGCCTTCTCATTCATGGTCCTGGCAGGCATGAGCTACGGCGCTGCCTTCATGGCCTTCGCGGCCCCCGCGCTGCTCTGTGGCCTGGCCCTGATGCGGCGCACCCGACGGCAGGCCGGCTGACATCTGTTCCTGCCCGCAGCTGTCCAAGATTCTTGACGAACGCAGCCTTTTGGTTCATGCTTAAAACAAACGAACGATTGTTTTTCAACTGCTAGCTGGTCAACGCCCCATGTCCTCCCGCCCGCTGCGCGCGCCCCGCTCCGACAGCCGCCTGCAAGGCCTGCTGGACGTGGCCGCGAACCTGTTCGCCCAGCGCGGCTATGCCGCGACCTCGATGCGCGACATCGCGCTGGGCGTGAAGATGCTGCCGGGCTCGGTCTACTACCACTTCGCGTCGAAGGAAGAGCTGCTGGTCGCAGTCTACGAAGCCGGTGTCGGCGAGCTGGAGGGTGCCGTGCACGCGGCCCTGAAGCCGAGCGCCGAACCCTGGGTGAGGCTCGAAGCCGCCTGCCTGGCGCACCTGCAGACCGTGCTCAAGAGCAGCGACTACGCGCAGGTGCTGATCCGGGTACTGCCCGAGGACGTGCCGCCGGTGGCCGAACGCCTGCGTACGCTGCGCGCCGGCTACGAGCAGGTGTTCCGCGAGCTGGTGGCCGCCCTGCCCCTGCCCGCAGGGACCGACCGGCACGCGCTTCGCTTGATGCTGCTCGGTGCGCTCAACTGGGCGCGCTTCTGGTTCGATCCGCAAGGCCGCGAGACCCCGCGCAGCCTGGCACGCAAATTCGTGGGGCTCCTGAAGGAAGCACAACATGCAGCATGAACGCCCGCCCAAGGTCATCGTCACCAAGATCGGCTTCGACGGTCATGATCGCGGCAGCCGCGTCATCGCCGCCTGCCTGCGTGATTCCGGCATGGAGGTGATCTACACCCCGCCGTGGCAGGAGATCCCCACCGTCGTCAAGCTGGCGATGGAAGAGGACGCCGACGTCATCGGCATCTCGTCACTGGCCACCGACCACCTGATCGTGCCCAGGCTGATGGACGCGCTGCGCGCCGCCGGGCTGGCCGACATCCAGGTCATCGTCGGGGGCATCGTGCCCGCCAAGGACGAGAAGGTGCTGCTGGCGGCCGGCGTAGCCCAGGTCTTCCACCCCGGCGCCGCGCTCGACGACATCGTCACCACTGTGCGCGCGCTGGCCGCCGCGCGCCACGCCCGCCAAGGAGCCGCCACATGAACAAGCCCGTTTCGCAAATCGCCGCAACCGACCTGTCGCAGGCCCAGGTCCGCTGGGAACAGGAGTTTGCCGCCGGTGCCGGACAACCCGAGCCGCTGCGCAATCGGTCCGGCGTCGAAATCAAGCCGCTATACACGCCGCGCGACTGGTCGGGCACGGCTTATGCAGACAGCCTGGGCTTCCCCGGCGAGTACCCTTACACCCGTGGCATCTACCCCACGATGTACCGGGGGCGCAGCTGGTCGCAGCGCCAGCTCATCGGCCTGGGGGTGCCCGAGGATTACAACAGCCGGGTCAAGGAGATGCTGGCGCTCGGCGCGTCGGCGCTGTCGCTCATCCCGTGCAACTCGGTCTTCCGCGGCTACGACGCGGACGAGGTTCCGGCCGAGTTGCTGGGGACCTGCGGCACGGTGATCAATCACGTCGGCGACATGGACCGCGCGCTCGACGGCGTGCCCATCGGCGAGCTGTCCACGGCCATGAACGACCCTTCGCCGTTCACCCTGCTGGCCTTCGAACTGGCGGTGGCCAAGCGGCGCGGCGTGCCCTGGACGCGCATCACCGGCACCTCGAACCAGAGCGACTGCATCTCGCACTTCGTCGCCAACCACATGTTCTTCCGCATCGCGCTGCAGGGCGCGCGGCGCATCGTGGTCGACCACATCGCCTTCGCCAACGAGCAGGTGCCGGGCTGGAACCCGCTGTCCATCGTCGGCCAGCACATGCAGCAGGCGGGGGCCACGCCGGCGGAGGCGATGGCCTTCACCCTGTGCTCGGCGATCCAGTACGCCGAAGACTGCATCGCCGCGGGCATGGACCCCGACCGCTTCCTGCCGCGCTTCACCTTCTTCTTCGACATCTCGGTCAGCCTGTTCGAAGAAGTGGCCAAGTTCCGCGCCGGCCGACGCATCTGGGCCAAGCTATGCCGCGAGCGCTTCGGCGCCAAGGACCCACGCTCCTGGCGCTTCAAGTTCCACGGCCAGACGTCGGGCGTGGACCTGACGCGCCAGCAACCGCTGAACAACATCGCCCGCGTCACCACCCAGGCCATGGCCGGCATCTTTGGCGGCCTGCAGTCGTTGCATACCGATGGCTACGATGAGGTGTTCTCCACCCCCACGACGGAAGCCGCGCGCATCGCCGTGGCGACGCAGAACATCCTGCGCGAGGAAGCCCACCTCACCGACGTCATCGACCCCCTGGGCGGCTCGTATTACGTCGAGTCGTTGACCGACGCGATGCAGCAGAAGATCGAAGCCATCATCGACCGAATCGACGCCGCGGGCGGCATGTACAAGGCGGTTGAACAGGGCCTGGTGCAGAAGATGATCGGCGACTCGGCGCTGGCCTTCCAGAAGCGCGTCGACGCCGGCGAGGAGACCGTGGTCGGTGTCAACAAGTACGCCGTCGAGGAAGACTCGACCGCCTATCCCGCGCTCGACTACCCGGACCGCGCGCGCATGGACGAATACCTGACCCGACTCAAGGCCTTCAAGGCCGAACGCTCCGCCTCTGCGGTGGAGAAGGCGCTCGCTGCGCTGGCCGCGGCCGCGCAGTCGAAGCGGGACAACGTCTTCGCGCAGGTCGTCGCCGCGGCCGAAGCCTGCGCCACGCATGGGGAGATCTGCGCCACGCTGCGTCGTGAACTGGGCTTCGGTCAGCCCTTGACGATCGTTTGATGAACGCCCGAACGAACTCGCTCGAAGCCATCCTGGCAGGCGACCGGCGCGCGGTGGCGCGCGCGATCACGGCGCTGGAAAACGACAGCGACACCGCGCACACCGTCCGCGCCGGGGTGGCCGCGCACGTGGGCCGCGCGCATGTCGTCGGCGTCACCGGGCCACCGGGGGGCGGCAAGTCCACGCTGGTGTCGGGCCTGATCAGGCAGTTGCGCGGGCGCGGCCGCACGGTGGCGGTGGTCGCGGTCGATCCGTCCAGCCCCTTCACCGGCGGCGCCGTGCTCGGCGATCGCGTCCGCATGGGCGAGCACCAGGCCGACGAAGGGGTATTCATCCGCTCGCTGGCGTCGCGCGGCCACCTGGGCGGGCTGGCACGTTCGGCCAGCGACGTCGTCGATGTCTTCGATGCCGCCGGCTACCACACGGTGATCGTCGAAACCGTCGGCGCCGGCCAGTCCGAGGTCGAGGTCACGCGCATCGCCGACACCCGCCTGGTGGTCTGCCCGCCCGGGCTGGGCGACGACATCCAGGCCATCAAGGCCGGCGTGCTGGAGATTGCCGACGCCTTCGTAGTCAGCAAGGCCGACCTGCCCGACGCCCAGAGAACCGAGAATGAACTGCTGTCGATGCTCACGCTGCGCCGCGGCCCGGCTGCCACGCCGCCGGTTTTGCGCACCATCGCGGCCACCGGCGAAGGCTTGCGCGAACTGGTCGACTGGCTGGAACAGCGCACGCAGCGCGGCAGCCGCCACGCCGCCACTGAGGACCGCGCTGCGCGCGAATTGGTCGGGCGTTCGATCGCCGCCGACGGCTACGGCAGGCATCTGGGGCTCGAACTCGTGGCCGCCGCTCGTGGCACGGCCACCGTGCGCATGAGGGTGGGGCCGCAGCATCTGAACTTCAACGGCCGCTGCCACGGCGGCGCCATCTTCTCCCTGGCCGACATGGCGCTCGGCCTGGCCTGCAATTCCCACGGCACGATCGCCGCGTTGATCGACGGCAACATCAGCATCTCGACCGGCGTCGAGCCGGGCGACTGGCTGGTGGCGCATGCCACCGAGGTGTCGCGCTCGCGCAAGGTCGGCGTGTACCGTGTCGACGTGAAGCGTGCTGGTGATCAGGCGCACATCGCCTGCGTGTCGGGAACGGTCTACATCACCGGCAAGCCGGTGCCGGTCGCCGCGCCGGGTGACCGGCCGGACTTCACACCGCTGAACTGATGGCCCGCCCGCCGATCCGTCTGTTCAAACGTGCCCTGGCCGCAGGCGCCCGCCCCGACGCGTGTGCGCCGGCCGCGGCGGCCGCACAGGCGAGTGCGCTGGCCTTGCTGTCACGCAGCGTGGCGATGGGGCACCGCCGCCTGGCGTTACTGCGGCTGCTGGCCGCGGTGCGTGTCGGTGCGGTCGTCCCGGCGTCCGACTGGGCCTATTGCGGCGAGGTGGCATCGCAAGTGGCGGATGGGGCCCTCCGCGGCCTGTTTGCCGAGGCCGAAAGGGTGGGCGTGGGGCTCGGCACCGCCCGAGGCGCCCATGCCGCCCTCGCACGCGCCTGAAGACGCCAAGGGCTGCTGCCGACACGATGTTCGGCACCCGTTGGCCTACAGGAACTCAGTGCCGCCATCGACCATCAAGGTCTGTCCGGTCATGAAATGGCTGTCGGTCGACAGCAAGAAGGCAATGGTGCCGACCAGGTCAACAGCCTCCAGGTTGCGTTGCAACGCCTGACTTCCGGCGATGGCCTTGGTCACCTGCTCGTGCTTTGCGCCGAAGTAGCTCGTCGTTCCCTCGGTCAGCACCAGCGACGGCGCCACTGAATTGACGCGAATCCAGTCGCGCCCCAGTTCGCGCGCCAGGCAGCGCGTGATGCCGATGACCGCCGCCTTGGACACGCCGTAGTCGATGGCATACGCCATGCCATGCACGGCGGCCAGCGACGAGATGTTGACGATGCTGCCGCCGCCGGTCTTGCGCATGCGGCACGGCTGCCTTGCACATCTGCCAGATGCCCTTCACGTTGACGTTCATCACCGCGTCCCACTGCTTCTCTTCGATCTGGTCGAAGCGGGCACCCTTGATGTCGGCGTACAGCGCAGCGTTGTTCACCAGCCCGTCGAGCCGGCCGAACTCGGCCACGGCCGTTTCGGCCGAGGCCAGGCAAGACGCCATGTCGGTCACGTCCAGACGCACGGCCATAGCGCGACCGCCCGCGCCGCGGATCGCGGCAACGGTCTCTTCACAGGGCCGCAGATCGCCGCACACCACTGCCGCGCCCTCGGCGGCGAGCCGCTCGGCGAAGCCTCTGCCCAGGCCGCGCGCGGCGCCGGTGACGATGACGACTCGTTCCTTCATTCTCATGCTGCGTCTCCTGGTGGGGTGGTTTCACCGACGGCCTGCGCCACGGTACGTTGGAAGTAGGCCAGCGCCGGTTCGTTGCGCCCGTAAGTGGCATGGGTCTGCGCCCCGGATGCAAAACCTCGCTGCATGCCTTCGCTGGCGGGGAAGTCCTCCTCGCAGACGGTACGGATGGTCAGATCCATGTTGCGCTGCCAGTGGCGCCGCGCGCTGTCGGAGTCGACCGGGTTCGGCACGTGGAAGTCGAGGTACATGGTGCACTCGTCGACCTTGCCTGGTGTCGGGTAGACCCGCCAGGTCTCGACGTGGTCGACCTGCATGACAAAGACAGTGTTGGGGAACAGCACGTAAACGATGGTGTGGTGAGGGATCAGGTCCCACTCGCTTTCGGGCAGGCCGCGCTGGCTCTCCAGGCTGCGCCGCGGCAGCACCTCGCGCAGGTGCAGGCCGAATGGCTTGAACAGACATAGGTTGGGGTGAAAGAGCGGCGCCACCGAGTCGCGATGCAGCACGCTGAAGTGGTAGCTCTCGAGGAAGGTGTCGATGACCAGCTTCCAATTCAGCTGCCGCCGGATCTCACGCGTCTCATAGTGGTGGTAGCCGGCCAGGCCGAAGGACGCGAACTCGGCGTCGAGTTCGCCCAGGAATCGCTGGGCATCGATCTCCAGGCCCTCCGGGCCGACGCTGGGCTGCACCCACAGCATGCCGTGGCGCTCTGCGAGCGGCAGCGGCGCAAGGCCGTAGGCAGCCTTGTCCAAACCGGGGAAGTTGCGCTGGTCGGGAATGCCGCGCAACTCGCCTTCGAGGCCGTAGGTCCAGCCGTGGTAGGGGCAGACGAAATTCTTCTGCCGCCCGCAGCCTTCGGCCACCCGTGCGCCACGGTGCCGGCAGACATTGTGGAAGGCACGCGCCCGGCCGTCCTTGCCGCGCGCCACGAGGATCGGGACGCCGCTGAGGTCGTCGGTGAAGTGGTCGCCCGGCTGCGGGATCTGGTTGGACAGACCCAGCAACAGCGGGTACTTGCGAAACAACAGCGCCGACTCGCGCGCCAGGCGCTGCGGGCAGGTATAGGCACTCACCGGGTTGAAGCTGACCGCGTCGGCCAGATCCGTGGTGCCGGCGTCGATGTGGGCGAATGCTTGGCGCATCAGCGCCACCTGTTCGTCGCGGTTCATAGCTTTCGCCCGATGCACTGCGGGACCATGATTTTAGCTCGCCTAACGTACGATAGGTAGACGATACAATGGATGGTGGGCTGGGCGCGATATGCGCCGCCGGCAGTGTCGCCGCGCGGCCTGCCCTGGCATACCGGCAATGGAGGAACCATGTTCAGACGCCAATTCCCGGCGGTCGCCCTGCTCGGGTTGGCCTGCCTGGCTCAAGCTCACGCGCAGACCGCACAGAGCTACCCAGCCAAGCCGATCCGATTCATCGTTCCCTACGCGCCCGGCGGCAGCACCAGCCACGTAGCGCGGCTCGTCGCCGCCAAGCTGGCCGAGAGCTGGGGCCAGCCGGTTGTGGTGGACAACAAGCCCGGCGGCAACACGGTGATCGGCTCCGACACCCTTGCGAAATCGCCGCCCGACGGTTACACGATCTCGCTGGCGGCGTCGACGCATGCGACGGTGCCCCACCTCATTGCCAACCTGCCCTACGACCCGGTCAGGGACTTCACGCCTGTGGCCGCCATGGTCACCACCCAGCTCGTGCTGGTTCTGAACCCCGCGGTGCCGGCGAACAACGTGCTTGAGTTCATTGCGTTGGCCAAGGCCAAGCCCGACACGCTGAACTTCGCTGCGGTCGGCACCGGCAGTTCGACCCACCTGGCGGCCGAGGTATTCAAGAGTGTGACCGGTGTGCGCATGCAGCACGTGCCCTACAAGGGCACGGCGCCGGCGTTGACGGACCTCATCGGCGGTCAGATCCAGCTCAACTTCGACACGCCGGTCACGTCGATCCCGCACGTCCAGGCCGGGCGCCTCAAGGCGCTGGCCATCACCGGCAAAGCGCGACTGGCCGCGCTGCCCGACGTGCCCACCTTCGCCGAAGCCGGCTTGCCGGAGTACGACTTTCAGCTTTGGTTCGGGGTGCTGGCGCCGGCCGGCACCCCCAAGGACATCGTGGACAAGATCTCCGCCGCGATCGGCAAGGTCCTGACGCTTCCCGATGTGAGACAGCAACTGGCGAACCAGGGCCTGGATGTCGCGTACCGCACCCCGGACCAGTTCAAGTCGCTGATCCGAGCCGATCTCGAGCGCTTCGGCAAAGTCATCAAGGCTGCCGGAATCAAGGCGGAGTAGCGGCCCCATATCAAACTAACACCTGTTTGATTGCTATACTATGGGACCGGCGCCGCGGAGGCGCTCTCACGGCAAAGGAAGACCATGGATCTCGAACTGAAAGACAAGTCCGTCATCGTCACCGGCGGCGGCTCCAACATCGGCCGCGCCATCGTGTTGGCGTTCGCGGGCGAAGGCGCGCACATCACTATCGGCGATGTCGACACCGCGCAGGCCGACAAGACTGCCGAATTCGCGACCAAACTCGGCGCCGCATCGGTTCAGGTGGTCAAGACCGACGTCACCAGCCTCGAGCAGGTCCAGGCCATGTTCAAGGCGGCGGCGGACAAACATGGGCGGGTCGACGTGCTGGTCAACAACGTCGGCTGGGACAACCTGATGTTCTTCACACAGACGACGCCCGACTTCTGGCGCAAGGTGATCGACATCAACTACGTCGGCGTGCTGAACTGCACCAAGACGGCGCTCGACGTGATGGTCAAACAGAACGGCGGCGCGATTGTCTCGATCAGTTCCGACGCCAGCCGCCAGGGCGAGCCGCGCGAGGCGGTCTACGGCGGCGTGAAGGCGGCGGTCAACAGCTTCATGAAGACGATCGCCAAGGAGAACGGCCGCTACGGCATCCGCTGCAATGTGGTCTGCCCCGGCGTGACCATTCCCGAAACGACCGACGAGGTCGGCGGCAACAGCATGTGGAGCAAGGCCGACAGCATGTTCACGCCAGAGCAGTTCGACAAGATCGCCAAGGCGCTGCCGTTGCGCAAGGTCGGCCGGCCGCAGGACATTGCCAACGCCGTCGCCTTCCTGGCGTCGAGCAAAGCCGGTCACGTGACCGGGCAAGTGCTCTCGGTCTCCGGTGGCTACAGCATGATCGGCTAAAGGGACAACGCCATGAACTACCAGGACATCCTCTACGAGGAGCGCGATCAGATCGCCTACATCTCGATCAACCGCCCCGAGGTCATGAACGCGTTTCGTGGCCAGACGGTCGAGGAGATGCTGCACGCCATGATGAAGGCCGGCTGGGACAAGAATATCGCGGCGATCGTGCTCGGCGGCACCGGAGATCGCGCGTTCTGCACCGGCGGCGACCAGTCGGCTCACTCCGGCCAGTACGACGGCCGCGGCACTGCGGGTCTGCCCATCGAGGAACTCCACAGCGCGATCCGCGACGTGCCCAAGCCGGTGATCGCGCGCGTGCAGGGTTACGCCATCGGAGGCGGCAACGTGATCGCCACGCTGTGCGACATGACCATCGCTTCCGACAAGGCGGTGTTCGGCCAGGTCGGGCCGAAGGTCGGTTCGGTCGACCCCGGCTGGGGCACGGCCTATCTGGCACAAGTCGTGGGTGAGAAAAAGGCGCGCGAGATCTGGTACATGTGCCGTCGCTACACCGCACAGGAAGCGCTCGCGATGGGCCTGTGCAACGTGGTCGTGCCGCACGACCAGCTCGACGCCGAGGTCGCCAAGTGGGGCCGCGAGATCGTCGAGAAGAGCCCGACCGCGATCGCGATCGCCAAGCGCTCGTTCAACGCCTCGACCGAGAACATCCGAGGCATCGGCAGCCTCGGCATGCAGGCGCTCAGCCTGTACTACAACACCGAAGAGTCCAGGGAAGGCGTTCGCGCGTTTCTGGAAAAGCGCAAGCCCGACTTTCGCAAGTTCGGCGCCAGCAAGGCCTGACCCCCCCCCCCGCGTCGGGCGGAATGCCCGCCCCGACGGACGGCCCGTATGCGGGACGGCGGGTTTCCCCGGGGGCAGGCGTCCCTAACTAACGTTAGAGTACGCCAAGAGCAGCCCGGCTGCTTCCGCCAATGCCGCTTCAGGAGCGGCTCACCCCGACCGGACCCGCCGCCGCCTCATCCTCATGCTGACTCTGACCAACGTCCAGATCGTCTATGACAACACGATCGAAGCCGTTCGCGAAGCGTCGCTCGCGTTGGGCCCGCAGCAGATCGTCGCCCTGCTTGGTGCCAACGGAGCCGGCAAGTCCACGACGTTGAAGGCGATCAGTGGCGTGCTCTACCCCGAAGACGGCGAGGTCAAGGGTGGCCAGATCACGTTCGAGGGCCAGCCGCTGGCCGGCATGACGCCCGACCGCATCGTGCGCGCGGGCATCGTCATGGTGCCCGAGGGCCGGCGCCTGTTCGACCAGCTGACGGTCGAGGAAAACCTGCTGATGGGCGGCTATACGCGCTCGGTCGCCGAGTCCAGGCTCGGCCTGGAGCGCGTCTATGCCACGTTCCCGCGCCTGACGCCCAAGCGTGCCATCGTCTCAGGCTACCTGTCCGGCGGGGAGCAGCAGATGGTGGCCATCGGCCGCGCGCTGATGTCGGCACCGAAACTCCTGATGCTTGACGAACCCACGCTCGGGCTGGCGCCGCAGATCTGCGACGAGATCTTCACCATCGTCACCCGGCTGTGCCGGCAGGACGGGGTCAGCATTCTGCTGGTCGAGCAGAACGCGCAGATGGCGCTGTCCATCGCCGACACCGGCTACATCATGGAAAACGGCCGCGTCGTCCTCGACGGCCCGGCCGACAAGATGCTTCGCAACGAGGACGTGCGCGAGTTCTACCTCGGCTTCGGCGAGGGCGGTTCGCGAAAGAACATGCGCGACGTGAAGCACTACAAGCGCCGGAAGCGTTGGCTGTCATGACCCATCCCAGAAGCGCTTGCGCCGCTCTCCTGCGTCGCCGGCCGCCCGAAGTGCGGCGGAGTCACTGAAGTGGACGACACCCTCCTGCGGGTCGAAGGCCTGTCCAAGCGTTTCGGTGGCGTCGAAGCCGTGGCCGGCGTCAGCTTCCACGTCCGGCGTGGCGAGATCTATTCGCTGATCGGTCCGAACGGCGCCGGCAAGACCACCACCTTCAACATGATCAGCAGCGTCGTGCGCCCGAGCGGCGGCACAGTGCACTTCGAGGGCCGCGACATCACCGGCACGGCCTCGCACCGCTTGTCGGCCATCGGCATCGGCCGCACCTTCCAGAACCTGGCCGTGTTCAAGCATGCGACCGTGGTGGAGAACCTGCTGGTCGGCCGCCACTGCCACATGCGCAGTAATGTCTTCGACGCGGCCTGGTTCTTCGGCCGCGCGCGGCGCGAGGAACTCGAGCATCGGCGCAAGGTCGAGGAAATCATCGACTTCCTCGAAATCGAGGACATCCGCGACATGCCCGTGGGAACGCTTTCCTATGGCATGCAAAAGCGCGTCGAACTGGGCCGGGCCCTGGCCACCGAACCCAAGCTGCTGCTGCTGGACGAGATGGTCTCCGGCATGAACACCGAGGAAACCGAGGACATCGCGCGGTTCGTGCTCGACATCCGCGACGAACTGGGAATCACCGTGCTGATGGTCGAGCACGATATGGGCATCGTGATGGATATTTCCGACCGCATCTGCGTGCTCAATTTCGGCCGCAAGATCGCTGAAGGCACGCCTGCGGACATTTCGGCGAACGCGGCAGTTGTCGATGCCTACCTTGGCGGCCAGAAGGCGGCAGCATGAGCGAATCTCTGGACCTGGCCCTGCGCGGCGGCGACCACACGCTGCCCAAGCTGCTGCAGCACTGGGCAAGCAGTACTCCCGACGCCCTGGCATTCCGCGAGAAGGATCTCGGCATCTGGAACCGCCTGACCTGGCGCCACTACCACGACACCGCTCGCCGCTTTGCGCTCGGCCTGCTGGCGCTTGGCTTCCGGCGCGGCGACCGATTGGCCATCGCCAGCGAAGACACTCCCGAATGGATGTTCGCCGACCTGGGCACGCAGGCCATCGGTGGCGTGGTGGTCGGCATCTACCCGACCAATCCATGGGCGGAGCTGCAGTACATCGTCCATCACTCCAACAGCCGCTTCGTGGTCTGCGGCGACCAGGAGCAGGTTGACAAGGTGCTGGACGCCATCGCCAGGCACGAGGTCGGCCTCCCCGACGTGACCCGGATCATCGCCGTCGACATGAAGGGCATGCGGCTGTACCCGCGCGACATGCTGATGTCGTTCGACGAAGTCCTCGAACTGGGCGACGGGTACGCCGCCGCTTCACCCGAGCAGGCTCGCGCCTTCGACGACGGCATCGCCGCCACGCAGCCCGACGACACCTGCATGCTGGTCTATACCTCCGGCACCACCGGGCCGCCGAAAGGCGCCATGTTGTCGCACCGCAACCTGCTGATCACCACCGACCAGCTGCGCACCCACTTCAACCTTGACCAGCACAACATGGAGGTGGTGTGCTATCTCCCGTTGTGCCATGTGGCCGAGCGAGCCTTCTCGACGGTCATGCACACCATGACCGGAGGCGTCGTGAACTACGCCGAGTCGATCGACACGGTGGCGGTCAATCTGCGCGAGATCGCGCCCACGGTGTTCCTCGGCGTCCCGCGCATCTGGGAGAAGCTGCAGCAGGGCATCGTGATGCGCATGCAGGACGCCATGCCGCTGCAGCGCTGGGCCTTCGAGCGCTGCTTCGCGGCCGGCAAGGCCCTGTTCGAGCGTACGGAGGAGCGCGACGGCGAGCGCACCCTGGCCGAGCGGCTGCACTTCGCCCTGCTTTGGCTTCTGATGTTCCGCAACCTGCAGAAATTCATCGGCCTGGACCGCATGCGATGCGGCTTTTGCGGCGGCGCCAGCGTTTCTCCCGAGGTGCTGAAGTTCTTCCGGATCATCGGCCTGCCCGTCTACCAGGTCTACGGAATGACGGAGTCGGGCGGCGTGATCTTCCACCAGCATGAACGGGCCCGCCGACTGGGCGCCACGGGCACGCCGATCAAGGGCCTGAACTGGAAGATTGCCGAGGACGGCGAACTCATCGTCAAGCACCCGGCGGTTTTCAAGGGCTACCTCCACGACGACAACGCTACTGCGCTGACCGTGCAGGACGGCTGGTTGCATACCGGCGACGTCGTGGCGCTGGCGCCCAATGGCGAACTGATGATCGTCGACCGCAAGAAGGCCATCATCATCACCAGCGGCGGCAAGAACATTTCGCCCTCGGAGATCGAGAACGCGCTCAAGGACAGCATCTACGTGCGCGAGGCCATCGTGCTCGGCGATGGACGCCACTTCCTCTCGGCACTGGTGCAGATCGACTACGAAACCGTCGGCAAGTGGGCGCAGGAGCGCCGCCTGGCCTACACCACGTACCGCAGCCTGTCGCAGCTCCCCGACGTCCGCGAGCTGATCGACGCGGAGGTGCGTCGCGTCAACAAGCTCTTCGCCCGTGTCGAGAACATCCGCAAGTTCCTCATCCTGGAGAAGGAACTCGATCACGACGACGGCGAGTTGACCGCGACGCAGAAGGTGCGGCGCGGGATCATCGGCAAGAAATTCGCCCGCGAGATTGAGCTGATCTACGGTGGAGGCACCGCCTGATGGACTATTTCATCCAGTTGCTGGTGTCGGGCATCGCAGCAGGCCTGGTCTACGGCTTCATCGGCATGGGTTTCGCGATGATCTATCGCGCCACCGGGGTGGTGAACTTCGCCCAGGGCGAGTTGATGATGCTGGTGGCCTACGTCGCCTTCACCCTGGCCGCCACCTTCAAACTCGGCTTCTGGCCGCTGCTGCTGGCAAGCGTTGCGGTGTCAATGCTCATCGGGTTGCTTGTCGAAGTGCTGCTGATACGGCCGATGCTCGGCCAGCCGGTGTTCTCGACCGTGATGGTGACCATCGGCCTGGCCGTCATCATCCGCTCGGTCGTTGTGCTCATCTGGGGCGCCGATCCGATGCCATTGGCCACCGGGCTGTCGACCACGCCGATCCGCCTCGGGCCGGCCGGCGTCTATCCTGCGCAACTGCACGCGCTCGGCATCATGGCCATGGTGGTGGCCGGGCTGTGGGTGTTCTTCCGCTACTCGCGCGTAGGCATCGCAATGCGTGCGACGGCCAACCTGCAGACCGTGGCGTTGCTGATGGGCATCAACGTCAAGCGCATCTTCGCCCTCTCCTGGGCGCTGTCGGCCGGTCTGGCCGCCATCGCCGGCGTCCTGGTGGGGGTGATCTACGACCTCGAACCCGGCATGTGGCTGACCGGTCTTCGCAGCTTTCCGGCCGTCATCCTCGGCGGCCTCGACTCGGTGTTCGGGGCGGCGCTGGGCGGCATTCTGATCGGCATCGTCGAGAACATGTCGGAAGGCTACATCGGCCGCGGCATGAAAGAGATCGCCGGCTTCGTGCTGATCCTGATCGTCCTCATGGTGAGGCCCTACGGCCTGTTCGGCAAACCCGATATCGAAAGAGTCTGATGCGCAGCGGCAATTTCAAGCAGGACTACCGCCAGTTGCTGGCGCTGACCGACTCGGTGCCGGTCATCGTCTGGACGGCGCTGCTCGTGGTGTCCTTGGCGCTGGTGCCCATGCTGTTGAGCAAGTACTACGTCTCGCTCGTGCTGCTGCTGATGATCACGGCCATTGGCGTGCTGGGCCTCAACGTCCTCACCGGCACCACCGGGCTCATCTCGCTGGGGCACTCCGGTTTCCTCGCGGTCGGCGCGTATGCCACCGGCATCATGGCAGGCAAGCTGGGCTGGCCGATGCCGCTGTGCATCCTGGCCGGGGGTGTCTGCGCGGCTCTCGCCGGGCTGGTGGTCGGCATTCCGTCCCTGCGCCTGAAAGGCCTTTACCTGGCGATCACCACCATGGCTTTCGCGGTCATCATCAACCATCTCATCCTCAACGGCGGCGGCCTCACCGGCGGCTCCGAAGGCCTGTCGGTGCCGCAACCGGCCCTGTTCGGGACCGACCTGGCGGCCGAGCGCGGCTACTACTTCGTGGTGCTGGTGGTGCTGGTGCTGGCCGTCTTCGTGACCCTGAACCTGCTGCGCAGCCGCGTCGGCCGAGCCTTCACCGCCATCCGCGAGCACGACATCGCCGCCCGGGCGATGGGCGTGGACCTGGTGCGCTGGAAGCTGCTGGCCTTCATGGTCAGCGCCTTCTACACCGGCATCGCCGGTGCCTTGCTGGCCTACTACACCCGCTACCTCAACATCGACAGCTTCAGCCTGCTGATCTCCATCGAGGCGCTGTCGATGCTGATCGTGGGCGGGCTCGGCTCGGTGGCCGGGGCTCTGCTTGGCACAGTATTCATCTTCGGCCTGAATGAAGGCCTGGGGCTGCTGTTCAGCGCTATCGGCTCCGGCGCGATGTCGACCGCCGTGTACGAAGTCAAAGGCATCGTCTACGGTTTGGCCATCGTGCTGTTCCTTCGCTTCGAGCCCGATGGCCTGATCGGTCGCTGGCGGGACATCAAGCACTTCTGGACCCACTGGCCCTTCAGATTCTGACCCTGCAGGAAGTCGCTGCGCCCAACCACCCTGGAGTAGATATGACTCTGACCTTTGAGCAGTTGCCCATTTTCGTCAAGGCTCTCGCGACGAGATGCCACGCTTCGTTCCTCGCCAAGGCGGCCGTCACGGCCGCGTTCTCGGCGCTGGCCCTCCAGATGCCGGCGGGAGCTGCCGAGGTGGGCGTGACGGCGAAGAGCGTGACGATCGGACAAAGCATCTCGCTTTCGGGCCCATTGGGCGCGATCGGAACCGACTATGGAGAAGGTTTCAAGCTTGCCATCGATGACGCCAACCGCCGCGGCGGGGTGCACGGCCGCAAGATCAACCTCATCCAGCTGGATGACGCCTATCTTTCGGACCGTGCTCTGGTCAATACCAGGAAATTGCTGGATGAAGATGGCGTGTTCGCCATCGTCGGAAGCCTGGGAACGGGCTCGGTGGCGACCGTCATGCCCTTGCTCACCGAACGACGAGTCCCTCTCTTTGCCGCGTTCACCGGTGCCGACAGCCTTCGGCGGGAACCAAGCCGCTATCTCTTCACCGTGATTGCGGCCTATGGCGATGAAACCGAGAAGATGGTCAATCACCTGACGACCATCGGTATCAAGAACATCGGCGCGATGTATCAGAACAACGCGTTCGGCAAGGACGGGCTCGCAGGCGCGGAAGCCGCTCTCAAGCGGCGCGGCCTTTCGCTCGCCGTGTCTGCATCTGTCGAGACCAATGCGAGCGATGCCGGCACCGCCGCCAAGACCATCGCGGCCGCCAGTCCGCAGGCCGTTCTCGTGCTCTCCGCAGGAAAGGCCACGATCGAGTTCGCGCGTGAGATCCGAAAGACCAGTCCTGCCGTCCGCCTGCTGATGCTTTCCGTCGCCGACACAAATCTGCTGGTACGCGAACTGGGCAAAGACGCAGCGGGTGTGGTTGTCGCGCAGACCATGCCGGCGCCAGCCGGTGCGAAGATGCCAGTGTCCATCGAGCACCAGAAACTGATGAAGGCAGCCGGCAAGGACGCCCATATCGGCTATGCGTCGATGACCGGCTTCGTCGCGGCCCGGGCGTTCGTCCAGGCCCTGAAGCTGGCCGGCACCGAGCCGACGCGTGACAAATTCATCAGCGGCCTTGAAAGCGGTGCCCGCCTCGATGTTGGGGGATACGAGCTGCGATTCTCGGCGGATCGCCACCACGGTTCGAACTACGTCGAGTTGACGATGATCCGCTCGGGCGGGTCATTGTTCGCGTATTGACGTTGCGCAGCCGGTTGACTCAGCCGCACGATCCATTCATTCACCACCCCTCGCCACTTTGAGGCGAATTGGAAGCAAAGCATGAAAACTACTCTTGATCGCCTTGTACGTACCTTGATTGCCTCCGGCGTGTTGGCCGCTTCGGCTGCAGCGGCAAATGCGGCGGACCCCGGCGTGTTGGACGATCGCATCATCATTGGGTCAGTCCTTCCGCAAACGGGTCCGCCGAGCCTGATTGGCAAGGCGGCCGTGATCGCTTTGCGGGTCTGGGAGAAGGATGTCAATGCGCGCGGCGGCATCCACGGCCGCAAGATCGACCTGCGCGTCGAGGAAGACGCTTATGTGCCGCAACGCTCGGTGCAGGCGCTGAAGAAACTGATCGACGTCGACAAGGTGTTCGCCGTGCTGGGCACGTCGGGCTCGTCGCACCTCGTGGCGATGATGCCGACCATCGACGAAAACCGGATCCCAGCGCTGAATTTTGCCGCCGTCGCTGGGGCGCATTTCACGCCGCCGCGCAAAACCGTTTTCAACATCGGCGCCACTTACTGCCAGGAGATCAATGGCGTGATGAAGCACCTGATCACCTCGCGAAAGCTCCAGGGTTCTAAGTTCGCCATCATCTACCAGGATGACGACTACGGTGCCGATGTCAAGTGCGGCTACGACATGGCGCTGAAGGCCCTGGGATTGAGCAGTGCCGCCGCCGTTTCCTACAAGCGGGGCGCGAAGGACTTCTCGGCAGAGGTCCTGGCCGTGCAGCGTGCCGGCGCCACGTTCGTGCTTACCGGCGGCATCATTACCGAAACCGCGACCATGCTCAAGGAAATCCAGAAGAATGGCATGAACGTCGTGCGCCTGGCGCCGCATCCATCCCATCTGGGCCCGGTGCTCGCCCTGGCGGGTAGCGCCGCCGAAGGCCTGCTGCTGGCCGACTACGTGCCGCCTATCACCGACACGGCAACCCAGGGCATCGGCCGTCTCAATGCGCTGGCTTACAAGTACCTCAGCGCCGACGAAGTGAAAGCGATGAACCGCTATTCGCTGACCGCCATGGTCGCTGCGCAGCTGCTGGAATCCGCGCTCACTGCCTGCGGCCGCAACCTCACCCGCGAATGCCTGGTGCAGAAGCTGGAACAGACCAAGAACTTCGGCAGCGACGGAATCATGGCTCCGCTGACCTTCGGGCCCAATATCCGCCAGAGCGGTACCCGTCCGATCCTGCTGAAGGCCGATGTCGCCACCGGCAAGTTCGAGCGTGCTTCGGAGTTCCTCAGCGACAAGTAGAGGAGCCGGGTTCGGCCGCATCTCTACATTGGGCGCTGTACAGACGCACTGTGCGCATCGACGCCAGACCGGTCAGTAGATGCCCAGGGCCAATCCGGCCGCGAGGGCGGCGCCCAAGTGTTCGCACCGCGCCAGATCGGCCGCGTCAATGTGCTTCGGACGCAGGATCTCCTCCGGCGCTTGTGCGTGGGTGCAAACAATCAGCGCATCGGCGACCCGTCGCAGCCGCCAGCCGGTGGCGATGCGCTCGATCTGGCGCACGGCGCTGCTGCCATCGCTGCCGGCGCAGACCAGGCACGCGTAGGGGCGGCCGTTGATGCGTTCGAACGCGGCGTAATAGCTGCGATCGAAGAAATCCTTCATCAGGCCGGACATCGCGGCCAGGTTCTCGGGCGTGGCGAAGATCAGGCCGTCCGCCGCCAGCACGTCGGCCGGGCCGGCCTGCGCGGCAGGCACCAGCCGCACGTCCACGGCCTGCTCCTGGCTGGCACCGGTTGCTGCGGCGCGCGCCATCTGCAGCGTTCCCCCGGTCATCGTGTGGTAAACGATGAGCAGCGTCTTGCGCGGCGGCGTCCGGCAGTCCGTGGGTAGAGGCGCCAGCACTTTCCCTTCAGGCCGGAATCCCGAATCCATGGAAGCTGACGAATTCGTCCAGGCTCGCGCGTTCCGTGATGAACGCGTTCTCGGGCGCCTGCGGGTCCTCGTGCCCGAGCGCGATGCCGCAAAGGAGCATCTCGTTGTCGCTCATCGGCAGGTGCTGGCGAGCGATGCCGTGGAACCAGGCAAAAGCCGCCTGGGCGCATGTATGCAGCCCCTGGGCGCGTGCGGCCACCATCACGTTCTGGATGAACATGCCCACGTCCATGAAGCTGCCCGTATTCAGGCGCCGGTCCAGCGTGACGAGCAGCCCTACCGGGGCGTCGAAGAAGGTGTAGTTGCGCAGCATCTGCTGCTCGCGGGCCACTTTGTCCTCGCGCGCGATGCCCAGCGAGGCGTACAGGCCGAAGCCGCAGCGGCGGCGGCGATCCATGTACGGCTCGAACCAGCTGGTCGGATAGTAAGCGTACTCGGGCTGGTGGCGGTCGGCGTCCTCCCGCGCTGCCTTCACGATGTCGTCGCACAGGCGCTCGCGCGCTTCACCCGCCAACACGTACACCCGCCAGGGCTGGACGTTGTTGCCGCTGGGGGCCCGCCCAGCCACCTGCAGGACATGGCTGACCACCGCGGCCGGCACCGGTGTCGGCAGGAAGCGGCGGACCGACTTGCGGCTGCGGATGGCATCGTCGACATGCATGGGCTAGGTCTCCTGTGTTGTGCGCGTGGACGCCAGAATTGCCACTCCGACATCCGCCCTGCGCTTGCCTTGCCGCGAGCACTGGACTGCGCACGCGGGTTCAGCTAACCTTGCAACATGGATTCTACCAAACGACCGTTCGATTGGGTGCCGCCGCCGGATGTGGTGGCGCAGTCCAATCTCACTGCCTTCATCCGCCATTCCGGAGAAGCCGATCTGCACGCGCTGTCCCGGCGCGCCGATGCGGACCCGGCCTGGCTGATCGAGCGGGTGTTCCAGTTCTGCGACTTCCGCTTCTACCAGCCGCCGCAGCAGATGCTGGATACCTCGCGCGGAATCGAATGGGCACGATGGTGTGTTGGCGGCACCACCAACATCGTGCTGAACTGCATCGACAGGCACCGCGGCACACCCACCTGGGAGCGTCCGTTCCTGGTTTGGGAAGGCGAGGACCGGCGTGCCCAGCGCAGTCTGACCTACCGCGATTTCGACGCCGAAGTCTGCCGCCTGGCCGGCGCGCTGCGATCTCTTGGCGTGGAGCGCGGCGACCGTGTCGGGCTGTACATGCCAAACCTCCCCGAGACCTTCATCGCCTTCTTCGCAGTGATGAAGATCGGCGCCGTCGTCATGCCGCTGTTCTCTGGCTTCGGCCCGCAGCCCATCGTGGCGCGCCTGAATGACGGCGAAGCCAAGGTGGTGCTGACCGTCGATGGGACCTGGCGCCGCGGGACGCCAGGCGCGATGAAGTCGGTGCTCGACGAGGCGCTGCTGTCGGTGCCCAGCGTGCAGCATGTGCTGGTGCTGCGGCACCTGGGCGACGCCCTGCCCGCCTGCCCAATGACCGCCCGGCGCGACCAGGATTGGGCCGCGGCCGTGGCGCAGCAGCCTGCGCAACTGGAAACCACCGAGATGGCTGCCGACGATCCCGCCGTGCTGCTCTACACCTCGGGGACCACCGGCAAGCCCAAGGGCTGCGTGTGGACGCATGTGAGCTTCCTGGGCTCGATGGTCACGCGCGACATGCACATCTGCGCCGACTTCAAGGCCAGCGACCGCTTTTTCTTCATGAGCGACATGGGCTGGATGGTCGGCGCCATGTGCGCCTGCATCCCCAGCTACTTCGGCGGCAGCCTGCTGGTGGCCGAGGGCACGCCCGATTTCCCGGACACCGGCCGCTTCTGGCGCCTGCTGCAGGACCACAAGGTCACTTACGTGGGCGTGGCGCCGACGCTGATCCGCGGGCTGATGCGCTACGGCAGCGCCGAGGTGGAGAGCTTCGACCTGTCCGCCCTGCGCGTCACGGTCTCCGGCGGTGAAGCGTGGACCGAAGCGCCCTGGCGTTGGTTCTTCGAGCATGTCTGCAAGAAGAAACTGCCGTTCCTGAACATCGTCGGCGGCACCGAGGTCGGCGGCTGCAACTTCACCGGCACCGTGCTTCACCCTCTGAGGCCCGGGTCCTTCGGGATGGGCGGCCTGGGCGTCGGCGCGGACATCGTCGATGACTCCGGCAAGCCAGTGGCCGCCGGCCAGGTGGGCGAATTGGTGCTTCGCAACCCCAACATCGGCTTCACCAAGAGCCTGTGGCGTGACGATGAACGCTACCTCGACAGCTACTGGCGCACCCTTCCCGGCCTGTGGGTGCACGGGGACTTCGCCATGCGGGACGGGGATGGTCTGTTCTACATCCTCGGCCGCAGCGACGACACCATCAAGGTATCGGGCAAGCGCACCGGGCCGTCGGAGATCGAGACCCTGCTGACCGGTACCG
Source organism: Caenimonas sedimenti (assembly GCF_007833165.1). Classification (GTDB taxonomy): domain Bacteria; phylum Pseudomonadota; class Gammaproteobacteria; order Burkholderiales; family Burkholderiaceae_C; genus Ramlibacter; species Ramlibacter sedimenti. The sequence goes on from NZ_VOBQ01000008.1 coordinate 74,850, forward strand.
GCAAGGTGTCCGAAGCGGCCGTGATCGGCGTGCCTGACGAAGTCAAGGGCTCCGCGATCGTCTGCGTCTGCGTGCCGATGCCCGGCGTGGCGGCCGACACTGCGCTGCAACAGGAATTGTCCGCCGCGGTGGTCCGCGGCATGGGCGCGTCATACCGTCCACGCCAAGTGCTGCTGGTCAGCGACCTGCCGAAGACGCGCAACATGAAGGTCATGCGCCGTGTCGTCCGCGCGGTCTACAAAGGGGAGAGCCCGGGCGACCTGTCGTCCCTGGTCAACCCGGAAGCTGTGACCGAGTTGCAGACCAGGCTTGGCATCTGAGGCGGTCGGCGCAGGTCACGGCACGCCAAGCGTGGCCAGCGCCTCGAAGTAGCCGGAGTCACGCGCTTCGATGCCACCAACGCTGGCGCCGACCCGTCGCAGCAGCCCGTCCCCGAGCCCATAGACCAGCCCGTGCACTTCAACACGTTGCCCTCGATCCCACGCTCTGCGCACGGTCGTCGTGCGGCACACGTTGCTGACTTGCTCGATCACGTTGAGCTCGCACAGGCGGGATGCGCGGACCTCGGTGGCGGCGCTGTCGTCAAGCCGGTCGGCGTGCTTGCGGCCGACGTCTTCCAGGTGCCGCAGCCAGTTCTCAGCCAGTCCAGTGCGGCGCTGCTCCACCACAGCCTGTACCGCGCCGCATCCATAGTGCCCCACCACGAGCACGTGTTCGACCTTCAGGATTTCAACCGCGTATTGCAGCACGGTCAGGCAGTTCAGGTCGGAGTGCACCACCAGGTTGCCCACATTGCGGTGAACGAAGACCTCGCCCGGGCGCAGCCCCAGGATTTCGTTGGCCGGAACACGGCTGTCCGAACAGCCGATCCACAAGTAGCGCGGTGACTGCTGCCCGGCCAGCCGCTGGAAGTACTCCGGGTCCTGGGCCACACAGCGAGCAGACCAGGCGCGGTTGTTCTTGAACAAAGACTCGATGCTGCACATGCCGAAAGCTTTCAGTGGGTTGTTTTCCTCGACCGAGGACATGAATTTGCGGCATGATATCGAACAAGTGTTAGGTTTGCATTACCGGCGAGCGGAACGCCGATCCAGGCGCGTTCCATCGCCGAGTCCGAACGGAGACGAGTCTTGGTCAAGCAACAGCCGCCTGCGAAAGCAGGGCACCCACTACCTGCACGCGAATTCGTGATCATCGGCGCAGGCATGTGCGGCCTCTACCAGCTGTACAAGCTGCTGCGGAATGGCGCAGACGTCACGGTGCTGGAGCGCGGCGACGACGTCGGTGGCACCTGGTACTGGAACCGCTACCCCGGCTGCCGTTTCGACTCTGAAAGCTATACCTACGGCTATTCGTTCTCCAAGGAACTGCTGGCCGAGTGGGACTGGACCGAGCACTTCTCGCCTCAGCCCGAGAACCTGCGCTATGTGAACCACGTGGTCGACAAGTTTGAGCTGCGTACGCACATCCAGTTCGGCTGCAACCTGACGCGCGCCGTGTGGGACGACGAACACCACATCTGGACGCTCGAACTGGCCGACGGCCGTACGCTGACTTGCCGCTTCCTGCTTACCGCCATCGGCCTGCTGTCGGCACCGACGATGCCGCGCCTGACGGGCATGGACAGCTTCCGCGGACCTTCTTTCCACACCTACCACTGGCCCAAGGCGCCGGTGGATCTGACCGGCAAGCGGGTGGCCGTGATCGGCACCGGGGCCACCGGCGTGCAACTGATCGGTGCGATCGCCGACAAGGTGGGCCAACTCACCGTCTTCCAACGCCGACCTAACTGGTGCGCGCCGCTGCACAACGCCCCGATCTCTGCGGCGGAGATGGCTTCGATCCGGGCCGACTACGCCGAGATTTTCAGGAAGTGCGACAACACACCGGGCGGCTTCATTCACGGACCGGACCGGCGCCGTGTGGCCGAGGTGCCGCGCGAGGAACGGCTGGCCTTCTGGGAGCGGCTCTACGCCACACCTGGCTTCGCCATCTGGCTGGGCAACTTCCGCGACGTACTGATGGACGAGGCCGCCAACGCCGAGTTCTCGGCCTTCGTGGCAGACAAGATTCGCGGGCGCGTCAAGGACCCGGTGCTGGCCGAGAAGCTGATACCAAAGGACCACGGCTTCGGCGTGCAGCGCGTGCCGATGGAGACCCGCTACTACGAGGCTTACAACCGCCCCAACGTGCACCTGGTCAGCATCGGCGAGACCCCGATCGAGCGCATCACGCCCACCGGCATCCGCACCAGCGAGCGCGACTACGAGTTCGACCTCATCGTCTACGCCACTGGGTTCGACGCCGTCACTGGCGCCTTTGACGGGATCGACTTCGTCGGCACCGATGGCCAGCGCCTGCGCGATAACTGGCGCGACGGGCCGCTCACCTACCTGGGTCTGCAGGTGGTTGGCTTTCCCAACCTGTTCATGCTGGCAGGTCCTCAGAGCGCATCTCTGTCGACCAACTTCCCTCGCGGCATCGAGACCGTGGTGGACTGGGCGAGCGGGCTGTTCGAGCACGCCGTGGAACGCGGCATCCGCCGTATCGAGCCCACGGCCGAAGCCCAAGCGGAATGGACCGCGCATGTCGAGGAACTGTACCAAGGCCTGCTGCTGCGCAAGGCCAAGTCCTGGTTCACGGGCTACAACTCCAACGTCGAAGGCCACGACAAGATTCGCTACATGATCTACAACGGCGGCGCGCCGCGTTACCGCCAGCGCCTGGCCGAGGTGGCGCAGCAGGGCTACGCGGGATTTCGCCTGGGCTGATCGGCTGTCCGCGCCGATCGCGTCGCCATGCGTCACGATGCGTGCACGTTGATCACGACGTTGACCTTTACCGAGGTCATTCGGCCCCTGAAAGTTGCCTCAGCAGCTTTGGAAAATCCTGCGGCGCAAGAGACGCTTCGACTCGGATTGCGCACGCGAACTCCGGCAACGGACAGGTTGGATCCTCGCTTTGCAGCCAGACGAACTCGTCAACGGATACGTTTTCGTTGTCGAGGATGAGAGGTGCGACATCCTGAAAGTCGGCCCCGGCATCGGAGAGCAGAACGATGACCAAATCCACACTGCCCTCCCATTGCGCACACAGTCCACCCAGCCGGGACATGTTTCTTCCGAACACGATCCAACGAAGGTGCGCATAGGGCGTACCTCGCGTCGCATCGATCTATTCATCAATCTGGGGTTCGGGTATGCCAAAACAGACGATGTTGTGGATTCGATGAATCCCTTGTTTCTCGTTCGGCACCATCAAGGCTTCATCCAATCAACTCGCGCCGTGTTCAGCGTCCTCGAACAGCCAGGATGAAATCACCCCTGGATGCAGCGCGAGCTCGCGCCGTCGAGCACGCGCGCGGTGCTTCCACGTCGACAATCAGGGTGATCAGCCCAGGTCACCGCCGGCCACCGGCAGCGTCACGCCGGTGATGTAGGAGGCTTCGTCAGAGGCCAGAAAGAGTATCGCCGCCGCTTGCTCCTCGGGCGTGCCGTACCGCTTGACGAGGGTGGATGCTATGGTCTGGTCGACGATCGCCTGGTACCAGCCGCGCTGCGCCTCGTCCATTGTTTCGGTGTTGCGCGGGATGCGCCGCGGCCCGACATCGGTGCCGCCCGGGGCAACCGCGTTGACGCGAATGCCCTGCTCCGCACATTCCCAGGCGAGGCATGCCGTCAGCGCATTGACCCCACCCTTGGCAGCCGAGTACGGCACTCTGTGGATGCCGCGGGTGGCCGTGGACGAGACGTTGACGATGCTGCCCGCACCTTGCTTGATCATGTACGGCAGCACCGCGTGGCAGCACCACAGGGTCGGGAACAGCGAGCGGTTGATCTCTGCCGTGATCTGCTCTTCGCGATAGTGCGCGAAGGGCTGGACCCAGATCGTGCCGCCTACGTTGTTGACCAGCACGTCGATGCGCCCGTCGAGCGCCGCCGCCTTGGCCATCAGTTTCCTGCAGGCCGCGTACTGCTCCACGTCAGCGAGCAGGAAGCTGGCCCTGCCTCCCAGGGCCAGCACTTCGTCGCGGGCTTCCTTGACGATCTTCGAGCGGTCGACCAGGACGACATGCGCGCCCTCGGCGGCCATCGCCAGCGCCACCGCACGGCCGATGCCCTGGGCTGCGCCGGTGACCACTGCGGTCCTGCCCTCGAAGCGCTGGCGCACCGCGGCGCGAACGCGTCTCTTGCTGCCAGCGGCGGCCGTGGACATGACCGTCAAACGCTGTAGATGTCGAGCACCGTCTCGATCAGGTCGTTGAGCACGAGGATCTTCTTCTTGCGGATGCGCCAGTCTTCGCCCTGGCGACTCAGCAGGTACTCATAGCGCCCGTAAAAGCTTTGCGAGACGTTGCGCTTGAAGAGGTGAGTGACGAAGTTGGCTTTGACCGCACACGCACCGTCGGCCCCCGGTGTCACGCGCACGTTCGACACCAGGTGGCAGGTGCGCGGCAGCGGCGTCGATGCCGCCGAGCGCCCGGTGCGCAGCCGGAAGACACGGTCCTCAAGACCGGTGCGATCGCCGTAATACATCAACGAGACTTCGTTCTGCGGGTCGCTGGTGTATTCGTCTTCCGAGTCCCACGACGGAATCCAGTACTCGGCCTTGGGATCGAACAGCGCGAGCCAGTCGTCCCAGCGGCGTGCGTCGACGTACTCTGCTTCGCGGTAGAGGAAGTCCGTGACGCTGTGCAGCGTTGCCGCGTCACTCATCGGTCGCTCCCGTTCGAAGTGGCCTTCATCAACTCCGCCCAGCGCCCATGCTGGGCGATGAAGATGCCTTCGTCGGACGCTTTCGCGCCGCTGCTGCCGGGCGCGATGCCGAGCTCGACCGCGAGGTCGTCGGCGCCGGGAACTTCGTGCACCTGGCCACGCGACATGTCGCTCCAGCGCACCACGCTGTAGTGGTTGCAGCCTTTCTGCGTCTCGTTGAATTCGGTCAGGTCGTCGGGCGTGGCCATGCCTGAGGCATTGAAGAAGTCCTCGTACTGGCGGATGCGCTTCGTGCGTTCGGCGGCTGGTTCGCCGATCGGGGCGAAACAGTAGATCGTGACCTCGGTCTTGTCGACCGACAGCGGGCGAAACATGCGGATCTGCGTGCCCATCTGGTCCATCAGAAACATGTTCGGGTAGATGCCCAGGTTGCGCGAGCGATGGACGGCCCAGTCGGCCTTCTCCTTGCCCATGCTGGCCGTCAGCTCTTCGCGGCGGCCGTAGATCGGCCGGTCCTGCGGGTTGGACACGCTCGACCACAGCATCGTGTGACCGTTGCCCAGGTCGTAGTAGCCGCCACGGAAGCGGTTGAAGTCGCCCACTGCCATGACCTTCAGCGCCTTGCCCTCGGCGTTGATCTTGGCACGGTTCTTGATCATCTCCACGTAGTTGGCGTGGACCGAATCGACGTGGTAGCCGTCGACGCCGTTCTCCGCCTGCAGCTTCCAGTTGCCCTCGAAGGTATAGACCGAGCGGCCCTTGAGTATCTCGATGCCCTGGGGCGACTGCTCGACCACAATATCGATGAATGTCTTGGCCTCGGCCAGATAGTCCGTGAGCGGTTCAGCGTCCTTGTTCAGTGTCGCGAACAGGAATCCGCGGTAGTTTTCGAGCCGCACCCTGGTCAGGCCGCGCTTGCTCTTGTCGAAGCTTTCGGGGTAGCCGGCACCGTCCTCGTTCATCGCCGCCAGGAGCTTGCCCTGGCCGTCGTAAGCCCAGCCGTGGAACGAGCACACGAAGGTGCTGGCGTTGCCCTTGGAGGTGCGGCACAGCGTTGCACCGCGATGCGAACAGATGTTCACGAACGCATTCAGCTTGCCGGTCTTGTCGCGGTTGATGACGATCGGAGCGCGACCAATCCATCCGGTCATGTAGTCCTTGGGCTTGGGCAGCTGGCTCTCGTGCGCGACGTAGACCCAGACCTTTTCCCAGATCTGGCGTTGCTCGAGCTCGAACATCTCGGGATCGACGAAGATGCGGCGATCGACGGCGCGCAACCCGTCTTCGTGGTGAACGACATCGTCGAGCAGGGATTGGGGTGCAGCGTCCATGTGGGGCTCCTTCAGGAAGTGGATTCGTCGGCACGCGTGCCCGCGTCCAGTGCCGCGTAGACCTCGTCGCCTTCGATCTTGACCGGGTAGATTCTCAGTGCCTTGACGCACGGAAAAGCGGTGGCCGCGCCAGTGCGGACGTCGAAGCGGCCGCTGTGGAACGGACACTCGATCTCGCAGCCGATGATGTCGCCCTCGGACATCGACGCCGCACCATGGGTGCAGGTGTCGTCGAAGACGAAGTAGCCTTCGTCCAGGCGCACCAGCGCCACCGGCTCGCGCCCTTCGACAGGCACCTGAAGGGCGTAGCCAGCCTCGACGTCGTCGATGCGGGCGATGAATGTCATTGTCTTGGAGTCGCTCACGCAGCGGTCCTCTCGTTGGGCAAGGGCAGCTGACATGTCAGTGCAGGGTCGGGAAAGCGTGTCCGGCGGCCAGCGAGCCGGCGGTCACGATGGCGTTCATGATCATCGAATGGTCGGCAATGCCGCGGCCGACGATGTCGTAGGCGGTGCCGTGTGCCACCGTCACATGCGGGTACGGGGGCCCCAGGATGACCGCGACGTTGCCGGCGAAGGCAGCGGTCTTGATCGCGATATGGCCCTGGTCGTGATACATCGCCAGCACAATGTCGAAACGACCCTCGATGCACTGGCGAAACACCGTGTCCGGACTCACTGGGCCGGTGACATCGATCCCGGCGCCACGTGCACGCCGGATGCCGGGCGTCATGTGCAGGTCCTCTTCCGCGCCCTTGGCATGCGGATTGAATCCCGCGACCGCAATTCGCGGACTGGCCATTCCCCACTGCCGCAGCACGTCATCGAGCGTGCGCAGAGCCGACTCGATCAGGTCGGCGGTGATGAGGCCGGAAACCTCGCGCAGCGCGATGTGGTCGGTCAGGTGCGCCACACGCAGAGAACCCGATGCCAGCAACAGATAGCTGTGCCCCGGCCTGACCTGCACTACCCGGTCGAGCACTCCCGCCATCTCCATGGCCCCGGAACTGATCGGGCCCATCACGGTCGCCCCCAAGCGGCCTGCCCGCGCCAGGCTGTCGGCCTCGTCGAGCCAGGTCCCGGTGGCGCGGCCGCAGGCCAAGTTGTCGGCACCGGGCGTGATGTCGGCCGGGTCCAGCGCGCCCGAGTCGATGATGTCGATCGTGCCCACCCGCCCCAGCATGCGCTCGGGCGCGTCGATGACGCGCAGCCTCGTGTCCAGACTGTGCTGGTCGATGGCCCGCCGCACCGCGGCCGCACTGCCGATCAGTACCGGACGACATAGCGCATGCAGCTGCCCGCTCGCCCACGCCTTGACCACCACCTCGGGACCGATGCCACAGGGATCACCAATCACGATGCCGACCTTCGCGCGGTCGCGCCGCCTGGTCGCGGGGTTAGGCGAGTTCACCCAATAATCTCCATGTATCCAACATAATCTCGATATTTACACAAACATCGTCATTCAGAGCCGGGGGTTTCCACTAGGGCAGTGACGGCTCCCAACCATCGTTCGGCGTTCGCGTGCCGGAGCAGACGCTTCACTGAGGTGTCGAGCTGCAACGCCTGCACCCGCCCGACCGGCGCCTTGTCCATGATGGCGAACGGATAGTCGCTGCCGAGCATCAGCTGCGTGGGGCCGAAGGTCTGCAGCAGGTAGTCGATGGTCGCCGCGTCGTAGACGAGGTCGTCGTAGTACATGGCCCGCGCGCCGACGCGCGGTGCCGTCGGCACGGCTTCGCGCAGGGCCGGAAAGCTCTCCCAGGCGTGCTGCAGGCGCGGCAGCAACTGGGCCAGCGTGCCGCCGCCGTGGCTGAACGCGATGCGCAGTCGCGGGCAGCGCGCCAGTGTGCCACCGGTCAGCAGCGAGGCCGCTGCCAGCCCCACCTCGCCCGGGAACGCCAGCGCCTGTTCGAGGATCGGCGGGCCGACCAGCCGGTCCATGCCCGCGGGCCGCAGCGCATGCACGAAAATCGCCGCGCCCCAGCGCTCGGCCGCTTCAAAAAAGGGTAGGAAGCGTGCATCGCCAATGCTGACGCCATCGATGTTGCTGCCGATCTCGACGCCGGCCAGGCCGCACTGGTGAACAGCGTGGTCCAGTTCGCCAATCGCGCGCTCGACGTCCTGCAGCGGCACGGCGCCGAGGCCGACGAAGCGTGCAGGTGCCTGCTGCACCATCCCGGCGATGGCCTCGTTCAGGAAGCGCGTCAGCACCGTGGCATCGTCGCCCGCGAGCCAGTACGACAACAGCTCGGGCATCGGCGACAACACTTGGCGGCCGATTTGCATCGTTTCCATGTCGGCCAGGCGCACCTGGCAGTCCCAGCACTGGTGCGACACCGTCCGGTAGACCTTGGCGTCAAGCATCACATGCCGGTGGCACGCCTGCGCAGGGGCCATCGATGGCCAGCGCACGCCAAGGCGGTGCCCGAGGTAGGGCGGGAATTCGTCCGGAACCACGTGCGTGTGAACGTCGATGCTGTCGTGGTCGGTCACGTTCAGGTCCGCCTTCGAGCCGGCGTGGCGATGCGCGCCGCCGCGCCTTTCGTGGGCACCTTCGCCGCCACGTAGGTGGCTATCATGTCCTGCCACATCGCGAGCAGCCCAGCCACCCGCTCCGGCTCCGCCGACCACAGCTGTCGGATGCCGAAGCCGCGCACCAGGCTGACGGTGAGCAACAGCAGGTCCTCGCTGGTCCGGGCCGGCAGCCCGAGTTCCTGGATCACCGCGAGCCACTGCTGCTCGACCGGACGGCGGTAGTTGCGCACGACGCGAATACCGGCCTCCTTCAGCGTCGGGTCTTTGCCGCCCGCGAGCAGCATGTCGAGTCCGACGAAAAAATAGTCACCGAAGTAGAACGCCTGCGCGTCGCCGATCAGCGCCTCGACCGGCCGGCCCGAGCGCTTCGCGGCTTCGGCGAGCCTCAGGCCATCGGCAAGCGCGATGCCGAACACATGCTCCATTGCGGCGGTCACCAGGTCCTGCTTGCTCGGGAAATGGTGCACCTGCGCTCCGCGCGACACGCCCGCACGCCGCGCCACCTCGAGCGTTGTGAAGCCAGCGAAGCCGCGCTCCTTCAAGACCTCGAAGGCCGCGTCGAGGATGCGGCGCTTCATCTCGCCGCTGCGCATGGCTTGCGTGCGCCTGGGCTTCGGCACCGCCGAAGCCGACAGCTTTCGACGCGCGGTACGGGCCACGGGGGCGTCAGCCATGGACGGCCCTTGTGGATCCGGGCGCCTGCAGTTCGGGGGCCTTCGCTGCCCGCAGGATCAGCATCGCCGATGCCGCCGCGGTCGCAAGATAGGCCCAACCCATGCCGTGCCATCCGCCGAGTCCGACCAGTGCCGCGGCTGATGGCGGCCCGAGCAGGGCGCCGAGATTCGACGCCTGCACCGCCAGGCCATTGACAGAGCCGAAGTTCTGGCGGGGTGCCGCAACGGCCGGCAGGCAGGCATAGATCGCAGCCGGCAGCACCCCGCCGACGAAGGAGAACGCGATGCACAGCGCCAGGCGCGGTAGCGGGTCGGCACCTGCCGCAAACGCACCCCAGCCAGCGAAACCCATCACCAAGGTTGAAACCAGCATCAGCAGCGCCGGCGAGACACCTCGATTCGAGAGCCAACCGCCGAGCCAGGCGCCCGGAGCGTTGACGATAATGACAACTGCGACGAACCCGGTGGCTCGCGCGAGTCCGAAGCCGAACTCATCTTGCAGGAAAGTGGGCAGCCACACCATCATCGTCATCCACTGCAAGGTGTAGATGGCGAAGCAACCGGCGAGCAGCCAGGGCGTGCTCGACTGCAGCCCGGCGAGAAGCGCAGCCGGGGCCTGCACGGCGGCGGCCGCGCGATCATCCTCGGGAAAAGCCCACAGCGTCAGCGTCAACAGCGCCGCGGCGCCCAACACGCCGACCCACCACCCGCCGCGCCAGCCAAGCGCGCCCATCAGCAGCGGCGCGAGCAACAGCATCGTCGTCATGCCCAGCGCCATGTAACTGCTCCACAGGCCAAGCGCCAGCTTCAACCGGGACGCCGTCGCTGCGTCGCGCATCAGCGCCGGCGCAGAAACGACGATGCAGACGAATCCCAGGCCCTCCACAATGCGCGACGCGAACAGCACGCCGATGCCCGGGCTAAGCGCGCCGATCAACGCGCCCGCGCCGAGCGCCAGCAGGCCGAGCTTGAGTATGTTGCGGCGGCCGATTCGATCGGCCAGCAGGCCGGCGGCCAGACCGACAGTGGCCGCAGTCAGGTTGAACACCGAGGTGATCCAGCCGAGCTGCACGAGGCTCGCGCCGTACTGCTCGCGCAGCTCGGTCATCGACGGCGGCAGCTTGCCGACCTGGGTGGCAGCGAACATGCCGCAAAGCAGCAACAGGCCGACCCGCGGCCAGTCACTCGAACTGGCAATGCCGGCGGATCCCATCACGGCATGGTGCTGCCGCCGTTGACGCTGATTACCTGGCCGGTGACGAACGACGCCTCGGTCGAGGCCACGTAGCTCACCATCGATGCGACCTCCGCCATTTCGGCGGCACGGCCCATCGGGATGATGCTGACAAACCGGTCCACCAATGCCGGGTCCTTGGTGTTCATCTCGACCAGCTGCGGCGTGCTGACCGCGCACGGTGCCACCGTGTTCACCGTGATGCCGTCGCGCGCGAACTCGCGCGCCAGCCCGGTGGTCAGGCCGTGCGCACCACCCTTGGCGGCGTTGTAAGCGGCGTGGTCCCACAGACCGCTCATCACAGAATCGGCGCCGAGGATGACGATGCGGCCATAGCGCTGCTGCTTCATCGGGGGCAGCGCCGCACGGCAGCACCAGATCACGGTCCAGAGGTTGCGGTCGATGGTCTGTTTCAACGTCTGCGCCGTATGTTCGAGGAACGGCAGGATCACGCCGCCGCCAGCGTTGTTGACGAGGATGTCAATACGGCCGAACGCCGCCAGCGCGCTCGCGATCAGCGTGTTGGCGACGGACTCCTGAGCCAGGTCGCCGGCTTCGGTGATGACGTCGACGCCGAGCTCGCGCACAGCCTGCGCGCTGGCCGCCAGACCCTGCGCATCAGCGTCGGCGAGCGCCAGCCTGGCGCCGTCGCGCGCCAGCCGCAGCGCGATCTCCAGGCCGATGCCGCGCGCCGCACCAGTCACCACCGCGACGCGGCCTTCGTGCGGTCTGGCGCGCGTTGCCCAGGGTGCGGTTTGCGCGGCGTCACTCATGCCGGCACCCGACGTTCGATCGCGCCCACCTTGCCGAACGCCGGCTTGGGCACGCTGCCCCAGGTGTCGAGCGCCGACGGATGTGCTTCGAGCATGCGCGGCTCGCGCGCACCCTCCTCGGGGAACTCCTCCATGCCGAAGCTGTACTCGACGGTCATGCCGTCGGGATCGAGGAAGTACAGGAAGATGCTGCCCGAGGGCTTGTGCCGGCCGGGACCGAAGACGATCGGCACCTCGGCCTTGTTGAGCCGGTTCATCGCGATGCCGATGTCGTCGATGTCGCTGACCATGAAGTTAATGTGGTTGAGGTGGTTGCCCTCGACCGAGCGCCCGATCGCGAACGAGTGGTGCAGCGGGTTGGGCTGGCAGCGCATGAACGCGAAGCGGCCCTCGACAAAGTCCGAGATCGCGAAGCCCAGGTTCGCAGTCAGGTAGGCGGCCATCTCGTCGAAACGTTCGACCGACAGCACCACGTGGCCGAGTTGCACGATCTTGGTCAGACTCTGGCGGAACGGCAGCGCCATCTGCAGCACGCGCGTGTAGAACTCCATCGTCAGCCCGGAGTTCGGCTCGACGAAGCGCAAGCCGTCGCCCTGGCGCAACGCCGCGCGCTCCTCGGCATCGATTTCCTCCACAGCGAGACCGAGGCCGGCGAGGTGCCTGCGCGCATGCTCCATCTCGGCGCGGCTCTCGAGTTCGAACGCGACTCGCTTTACGCCCGGCGCCTTGGCCGGATACAGCACGAGGTGGTGATGGTCGCTGCCGCAGCGCAGGAAGGCCGGCCCGCCTGCCACCGGTTCGGAGGCGTCGAGACCGACAGTGCCGGTGTAGAACGCTGCCGATCGGTCAAGGTCGGTCACGTTCAAAGCGACGTAGCCCAGCTTGCGGTATCGGAAGGGCATGCTCATGTTCGTCTCCGTCAAAGAAGGATGCTCACGCGCCCCTGCGGGCGCAGCGAATCGAGGTCGAGCACGCAGCGCTTCTTGCGGATGCGCAGGCCCGCCGCCTGGCGCACGAGCGAATACTCGCTGCTGCCGATGTAGGTGTCCGTGTGGCCGCCTTTGGTGCGGTAGGTCACGAAGGCGGTGGCGACGCGGCACTCGTCGGCGCCCGACTCGAGGATACGCACGTTGCTGACGAGGTGCCGCGTCTTCGAGCGCGGGTACTCGGAGTAGGCGGTCTTCTTCTGCAGCCGTTTGACGCGCTCGCCGAGGCGGAACGCGTCGTCGGCAATGTAGAACAAGTTGCGGTCGGGCGTTGCGTCCTTGGCCAGGTCGGTCGATGGCACTTCGTAGCGCGCGTCGTCGGTGAACAGGGCCAGCCATTCCTCGAGCCGCCAGTCGTCGAGCAGCGCGGCCTCATGGAAGAGAAAGTCTTCGATTTCGGGGCGGGTGAAGGTCTGCATGTCGCTGGCTCCTTAGGCGGCGTGGGCGCGCGTCAGGCGCGAATTCCACTCGGTCCAGAAGGCGCGCATCTGGATCTCGTCGTCCATTGCCGGCTGCGCCTTGCCCATGCCCTTGGAAATGTCGTTCCAGCCCGCCTCGCGCACGTTCTCGTAGCCGGTCTGGCACTGCTGCAGCGCTTCGACGTCGTCGGGCGTCGCGAAGCCGCCCGGGCCGAGAAATTCGAGGAAATTCTCGAGACGAGACTTGCGCGACCAGTCGCTCTCCTCGGTGGGTGCCAGCGCCCATGCGTTGACGTGCAGGAAATTCGGCGCCAACGGATAGAAGGTACGTACCGTGACCGCCATGATGTCGTTGATGATCAGGTTCGGGAAGATCAGCAGGTTGCGGTTCTTCAACGCGATGCGCTGGGCGCGCTCGGCGCCGAAGCGCTGCGCCAGCCCGGCGACGATCTTCTCGATATCGGCCTTGCCCTGATCGCCCCAGGCCGGGATCGACTGCCCGACTGGGCGACCCCAGGGTGCGCTGTACTCGATCACGGCGTGCCCGTTGCCCAGGTCGCGGCCGTGGCCCACCAACGGTACCGGCGAGAGGGAGCCGACCGTGCCTTTCAGGTAGTCGAGGTAGCTGGCATGCGTGGTCGAAGCGTGGTAGCCGTCAATGCTGTTCTCGACCAGCAGCTTCCAGTTGGCGCGCAGGCTGTACTCCTGCGTGCCGCCGACGATCGCCATGCCGACTTCGGACTGGTCGGCCACCAAGTCGATGTACTCGCGCGCGCTGCCCAGGTACGTGGGCAGGTCGACGATGTCCTTGTCGAAAGCGATGAAGTGGAAGCCGCGGTACTCCTCGTGGCGTGGGGCCGGCACCAGGTCGGCGCCACCCTGGTCGTTGAAGCCCTCGCAGTACGATTCCTTGCCCGGCTGGTCCTTGAGCTTGCCGTCATTGCCGAACACCCAGCCGTGATAGAAGCACTGGAAATTCTTGGCCGTGCCCGAGCGGTCGCGGCACACCGTGGCTCCGCGGTGCGGGCAGGTGTTCATGAAGGCGTTGAACTTGCCGCCGGCATCGCGGTTGAAGATGACGTTGCGCCCGGCCACCGTGCGCGTGACGAACTGGCCCGGTTTGGCGAGTTCGGAGGCGTGCCCGAGGTAGAGCCAGCAGCGGTTGAAGATCGCGTTCCGTTCAGACTCGAACACATCGGTGTCGGTGAACGAGGCGCGCGGCACCTTGAACAGCTGGCGCTCTTTGTCAACGTGCAGCTTGATGACCTTGGAGATGTCTTTCATCGGCTCTTCTCCTGTTACAGGATGGACGTCAGTGCCTGGCCCGGCGTGCGGCGCGAGAGGCAGAATGTTCAGGACGGGGCATGCGAGGTCACACCCCGAGGTAGCGGTTCAGCAGCGCGTGATCCGCGCGCACGGTGGCGCTCGGCCCGCGCGCCACGACGGCGCCGCGCGACATCACCGCGACTTCGTCGGCGACGTTGAAAACGGTGTCCAGGTTCTGGTCGACGACGATGAGTGCCATGCCGCTGCCGCGCAGCGAGCGCAGCACCGACTGGATCTCCTCGACGATCAGCGGCGCCAGGCCTTCGGTCGGTTCGTCGAGGATCAGCAGCCGGGGGTTGGCCAGCAACGCCCGGCCGATGGCCAGCATCTGCTGCTCGCCACCGGACAGCGCGTCGCCGCGGTTGCGCCGGCGTTCGCCGAGGCGGGGAAATATCTCGAGCACGCGTTCCAAGGTCCAGCCGGTCGCGCGGTCGGCGCGCGGTTGCGCCCCCAGCGTCAGGCTCTCCATCACCGTCAGCGACGGGAATACGCCGCGGTTCTCGGGCACGTAGGCCACGCCCAGGCGCGCGATGTCGTGCGTGGCGCGACCGACCAGCGATGCGCCATCGAACACGATGTCACCGGCGGTCAACGGCATCAGCCCGACGATGCTGCGCAGGGTCGTCGTCTTGCCCACGCCGTTGCGTCCCACAATGCCGAGGAAGCTCGATGCATTGGCGCGCAGGCTGATTCCATGCAGCACCGGCGTCGCGCCGTAGGCGGCGCGGATGTCGTTCAGCTCAAGCAAGCGCGCGCCCCTTGAAGTAAATCTTCTGGACCCGTTCGCTGCCGCGGATCTCGGCCGGCGTGCCCTGCTCGAACAAGGCGCCCTGCTCGAAGACGAACACGTGATCGGTCAGCCCCTCGATCACCTTCAGGTCGTGCTCGATGATCACCAGGGTCAGCGACGCCGGCAGGGTCGCACGCAACATGTCGACCACATCGTGCGTCTCCTCCTCGCTCATGCCGGCAGTGGGCTCGTCAAGCAGCAACAGGCGCGGCTCGGTCGCCAGCGCCAGCGCGATCTCGAGTTGGCGCAGTTCGCCATAGGACAGGTCGGTCGCCGGCACGTGCGCCTTGGCCGAAAGGCCGACCTTGTCGACGCAGGCCGCAGCCCGTTCGTCGAAATAGTGATCGCGCCCACGCGGCGACCAGAAGTTGTAGGCCCGCATCGGCTCACGCGACTGCACCGCGATGCGCACGTTTTCCGCCACCGTGAACTCGGGAAAGATGCTGGTCTTCTGGAAGCTGCGGCCGATACCGAGGTGACTGCGCCGCTCGGCCGGCAGCGCCGTGATGTCGACTCCGTCGAACTGGATCGATCCCGACGTCGCCTGCAGGGTTCCGGTCAGCAGGTTCAGCAGCGTCGTCTTGCCAGCACCGTTGGGCCCGAGCACGCCGTAACGCTTGCCCGGCAGCAGTTTCAGGTCGACGCCATTGAGCGCCAGAAAGCGCCCGTAGGCCAGCGTCAGCCCGCGGGTCTCGAGCAGCGCCGCGGCGGTCACGTCGCGTCCTCGGGCAGCGCCACGGCCGCACCGCGGGCACTCGGCTTCGCGCCGCGCCAACGACCCAGTGCGTTCGTTACCAGCGGCACCAGGCCGTTCGGGGCATACAGCACCACCACCACGAACACGATACCGAGCACGAGACGCCAGTGATCGGTCAGCGTGCCGAGGTAGTGAAACAACGCGAGGAACAGGGCCGCGCCGACCAGCGGCCCGTACAGGACCCCCACGCCACCCAGGATGACCATCAGAATCACCTCGCCCGAGGTGGTCCAGAACAGCAGCGAAGGATCGACCAGGCCGAACAGGCTGGCATGCAAGGCACCCGCCACCGCGGCCAGCGATCCGGCCATCACGAAGCCGATCAGCTGGAAGCGGCGCACCGGGTAGCCGAGTGCGCGCATCCGCGCGGCGTTCTGGCGGATGCCGGAAAAGACCGAGCCCAGCGGCGAGGCGTCCAGGCGCTTCAGCCCGTACACCAGCAACACAAGCCCGACGAGTGCGACGTAGTAGAACGTGAACTCGCTGTCCAGCGACAGCCAGGCCGGCAGGTCAGTGCCACGCCACAGCTTCGGACGCGGGATCGACGGGATGCCGTTGATCCCACCCGACCAGGTCTGCGTCGACAAGACCAGCACGTAGAAGAGCTGGCAGAACGCGATCGTGATCATCACGAAGCCCACACCACCGAGCCGCAACACCATCGCGCCGACCAGTGCGGAGACCAGCATGCCGACGATCAGCGCCGCCGCCAGCAGCAGGAACAGGTTCTCGGACAGATGGCGCAGCATGAACCCGGCCAGGTAGGCGCCGACGCCGAGAAACAGGCCGTGGCCGAAGCTGATCAGGCCGAGCCGACCGATCAGGATGTTCAGGCTGAGCGCGAACATGCCGGTGATCATGACTTCGATCGCGAACTCGGTCTGTGTACCGCGGGTGAAGTGCGGCAGCGCCAGGGCTACTGCCAGCACGGCCAGCGTTGGCCAGTGACGGACGCGAGTCATCGCGCGATCCCCATCAGGCCCTGCGGGCGCACCAGCAGCACCGCGACAAGCACGAGGTAGATGACTGCGGTCGAGAACTCCGCCGCGTAGATCTGGCCGACGACGGTGGCCGCGCCGATCAGCAGGCTCGCGATCAGCGCGCCGGCCAGCGAACCCATGCCGCCGGCCACGACCACCACCAGCGCGGAGATCAGAATCTCACTGCCCATGCCGGGAAACGCATTGAAGATCGGCACCGAGAGCACTCCCGCCAGGCCCGCAAGCGCCGCGCCGACCGCGAACACGCCGCTGAAGAGACGGGTGACGTCGATCCCCAGCGCCGCGGCCATCTCGCGATCGTCGACACCGGCGCGTACCATCGCGCCCAACCGCGTCCGGCCGAAGCCCAGCAGCAAGGCAGTGATGACCACGGCGCCGATGACCACGACCAGCACCCGATAGACCGGCACCGAGGCGCCCGCCAGCGCGACGGTGCCTGCGAGTCCGGGCGGCAGCGGCAGGGTCTGGATCGGCGCGCCCCAGATGATGCGCACCAGCTCGTCGAAGGCGAATACTAGTCCGAGCGTCAGCAACACCTGCGGGTACATGCCGCGCCCATAGGTGCGCGCCAGCAGCGTGCGCTCGAGCAGCACGCCCAGTATCGCGGTGAGCAACGGCGCGAGCAACACCGCGAGGTAGAAATTACCCAGGCCGCGCGCGATCGTGATGCCGAAGTAGGCGCCTACCATGTACAGCGCGCCATGCGCCAGGTTAACGACATGCATCAGCCCGAAGACGAGCGACAGCCCCGAGGCGATCAGGAACAGCAGCACCCCCATCTGCAGGGCGTTCAGAACCTGTTCAACGATGATCTGCATGACGAGCTGGGCAAATGGATTCGGAGTGCGGCGCCAGCCCCACGTGTCAGAGCACGCAGCCCTCGCCCTTGTCGGCAACCTGTTCGTAGGTCTTCAGGATCTTGTGGCCGAGCGTGCCGTCCGCGCGCTTGATGACTTCGCCGATGTAGATGTTCTGCACCACGTTGCCGGTGCGCGGGTCGATCCGGAAATAGCCGCGCGGGCTGTCGACCTGCAGGGTGGTCAGCGTCTTGCGCACCTTGGCCTTGTCGCTCAGGTCGCCCTTGAGGGCCTCGATGGTCGCAAGCATCAGCTTGGCGGTGTCATAGCCCTGCACGTGCATGACGTGAGCGACCTTGCCGTATTTCTTCTGGAAGCGCGCCTGGAACGCGCGGTTGCGCGGGGTGTCGAGGCTTGCCATGTAGTGGCCGCTGACCATCACGCCGACGGCCGCATCGCCCATCGCCGGGAAGAACAGTTCGTCGGCGCCATAGACCGGCACCACCATCTTCAGCTTCGGCCCGCGCACGCCGGCCTGTGTCACCTGCGTGATGAAGCGCGGCGCCGCGCTCCCCGCCAGGAACCCCCACACCATGTCGATTTCGCCCTGCTTGGCACGGATGTTGGTGACGAGCGGCGTGAAGTCCGCCGTGCCCAGCGCCGGCCACTCTTCCAGCGGCGCCTTGCCGCCCTTCTGCATGAAGCCCTCCCGGAACGCGCCGGCCTGCTCGCGCCCGGAGTCATAGTTGGAGGCGACGGTGAGCGCCGACTTGCCCAGGTTCTCCGCCGCGTACTGACCCATCGAATGGTTCACCTGCCAGTTCGAGAACGAGGTGCGCACGATGTAGGGACTGCAGTTCTTGCCGGTCACGTCGTTGTTGCCGGCGTTGGCCACGAGCAGAAAGGTCTTGGAGCGATCGACCTCGTCGCGGATCGCAGCCACCACGTGGGACGCGATCGGGCCGACCATGAAGTCCACTTTGTCGTCCTTGGTGTAGCGCCGCACCAGCTGCAGCGTGACCTTGGGGTCTTCCTTGTTGTCTTCCTTCAGGACGACGATCTTCCGTCCGGCGGCCTGCCCATCGGCCTCCTCGACCGCCAAGTCGAAGCCTTCCTTGACTGCCTCGCCATACACCGCGAAGACCTGGGAGAACGGCAGCAGCATGCCTACCTTGATGTCCTTGCCCTGGGCGGCGGCGGGCAACGGAATTGCACAGGCGACGGCCAGCGCCGTAGCGACGGCGGTGCGGTTGAAAGTGGTCATCTTGTCTCCTATGTGGCGCGGGCGCCGTGTGTAGTTGGTCGGTCGCAGCGACGAAACAAACAGCGCATCCTGTTTTTTTACGATACATGCGATGTCTGACGAACTCGATTCGCAACACTAGTGTCTGAAATCTAACAAGCAGTGTCTATTATCGATAACCATTAGAAATACCGAGATTTCAAATTAAGCAAAAACAATGCCGGCCAGCCAGCAGGCATTCAGAACGGAAACACGACATATCGCGGCAACGCGTCGGCGTCGTAGACGGCGCGCCGCTGCCGGAGCAACGCCCCGGTTGGCGACACCTCGACCAGGTCACGGTAAATGCCGCTGGTAAGCAAGGTCGAGACGCCACCTTCCGGGGTCATCACAATCAAGAAGTTCGATACCACTTCGAACCGGCCGGGGGCTGCCTCGCGGCAGTCCAGGCGCTGAAAGAAGTGGCGCGTCCGGTAGGCCTGGTAGGTCCCGGCCCAGACCTTGGTGACGATGGACACGCGGTCCTCGAGACGCGCTCGGCTGTCATCGAGCATCAGCGCGATGGACAGGCCGCGTTGCTCGTTCTCGGCCGAGATGCAGATATACGACGTCGCCGGATCGCTCGAGAAAGTGGCGAGCCAGCCAGCCATGTCCTGCGCGTCGAGCGCGGCGATGTGCCGGGTCTGGACGGCGTCGATCGCATTCAAGGTGTCGGCGTTCATGCTTCGGCCTCCCGCTTGAAGCCCATCAGCTGGCGGTAGTACTCCCACTTCGGCAGCTGGCCGGTCTCGTCGTTCTGCTTGACGTCGAACGACGGCTCCTTGCCGCCGGTAACGCCTTTCTGGAACTCCGCGTACCCGGGCGTGAAACTGCCGATATGGATGCGCTGAAAAATAGCAGCGTCTTCCATGCTGACCATGCCGCAAGGTCCGAGCAGGTTGGACGACTGGCGCAATCGATGGCGCACCATCGCCTCGTCGTCATCAGCATGCGAGAAGTAGGCGTAGTGGACCTCGGTCACGTCGTGGCTGCGCGCGATCGCGAAGCGCAGATTGATGACGTCGAGGTGCTTGACGAGCACGCTTACCGGGAACAGCTCGACCACGCACGATCCCTTTTCCGGGTTCTGGCCCTTGAACTCGATCAACGAGGGGTCCTTCAGGAAGCCGCTGCTCTGGATCGGCTTGAGCTGCGCCTCGATCGCGATGTGGCCGTTCGGCGTCATGAACTGCGCGCCCTGCCCGCCCTGCCAGTTCAGCAGCCGAAAACCGGTGTGCAGCAGCGGCGCATGGAAGCCATCGTTGTCGTTGTAGGCTTTCCAGTTGACCGCATAACGCACCTTCTGGTAGCCGAGCAGCTTCAGGCGCCCGTCGCCCGCGAGCACCACGCGCAGCGTCGAGCGCATGCTCTCGCCCAGCCATTCGTCCAGCGGCGGCGTGGCCTCACCCAGGGTGACGAACAGCAGGCCCAGGTACTCGGCGGTACGGAGCTGCTTGAGGCCGAAATTCTTCTTGTCGAAGTCGGGTGCGAATTCCTTCGAGCCCGGGCAGCCGACCAGGTCGCCCTCGAGTGCGAACAGCCAGCGGTGGTAGGGGCACTCGAACTCCGGCCGGTTGCCGCAGGTCGCGGTTTCCACCTGCGTGCCGCGGTGGGTGCAGCTGTTCAGGAATACGCGCAGCTCGCGGTCCTTGCCACGCGCGATCAGCAAGGGCATTCGACCGAGGTCGAAGGTCTTGAAGTCGCCGACTTCGGGCAGCTCGCCCCCGTGGGCCACCGGGTGCCAGCAGTCACCGTAGTAGATGGTCTTGAGTTCCTGTTCGAACAGCGGCTCGCTGACGAACACCTCCTTCGGGACTTGGCTGATCCGATCTGACCAGACCAGCGACTGGGTGCGGACGCTATCATGGGCAGGCGTGTGCATGTCGATACCTCCAGGGTTGGGACAGCAGATGAAAGATCAGACCTTCCCGGTCTGCAGAAACTGATGAACGACCGTGTTGAACTCGGCCGGCGCCTCGTACTGCGGCCAGTGCGCCGCATCGGCACGCATCACATAGAGTTGCCCGCCGGGCACCTGGGCGCAGGCCGCGGTCGCAGCCTCGAGATCGTGAATCGGGTTGAACCGCGTCCAGAGGAAGAGCGTGTCGCAGGCCAGCTTGCCGAGTTCGATCATCACCGGCGTGCTCGCGCCAGGATCGGCCGAATTCAGCAGTGCGAGCACTTTCGGGGCGGCCTGCTGGAAGTCGGGCCGCAGATAGATCGCCAGCCGCGAGCCGACAAGTTCGTCGTCGAGCAAGGACCAGTTGGTCTCGTGCATCAGCCATTTCATTCGCCTGCGCACCGTCTCGACCGTCGGCACCTGCCCAACATTCCTGCGGCTGAGTTCTTCAAGGTTCTGCAGCTCGCGCCGGCCCTTCTCGCTGACGATCGGGATGCCGCCGGTCGTGTTGAGGATCAGGCGCTTGACGCGAAACGGACACATCGCGGCGAACGTGCCGGCGACCCAGCCACCCAGCGACTCGCCCGAGATGTGCGCACGCAAGATGCCCAAGGCATCCATGAGCTCACCGAGCTGGAGCGCGTAGGTGGCGGGTAGGTAGTCGACCTCGAGCGGCTTGTCCGACAAGCCGTGGCCGACGAAGTCGAAGGCGACGACGTGATAGTCAGCCGATAAGGCCAGCACATTCTTCGCATAGGCCTCTAGGTGGCCGCCGATGCCGTGCATCAGGAACAGCGCCTCGGGCTTGCCGGCTCCGGCCTCGACGATGCGGATGTTGCCGAAGCTCGGCGTCTCGACGTAGCGCACACAGGCGCCAAGCAGGTCCAGCCACAGACTCATGATCTTGTCTCCGTGGGTTCCACGCCGAGTCCGAGATAGGCCTCGCGCACCATAGGGTCATTCAGAAGATCGGCACCGGCCCCGCTGTGCACCACGCGCCCGCTTTCCAGCACGTAGGCGTGGTCGGCCAGCGGCAGCGCCTCATGTGCGTTCTGTTCGACCAGCAGGATGGTCATTCCCTCTCGGCGCAGGCCGTCGATGATCGCGAACACCTCCGCGACGATCAGCGGCGCCAGTCCCATCGACGGTTCGTCGAGCAGCAGCAGGCGCGGCCGGCTCATCAGCGCGCGGCCGATCGCCAGCATCTGCTGCTGGCCACCGGAGAGCAGACCCGACATCTGTGCGCGCTTGTCGGCGAGGACCGGAAACATCGCGTACATGCGTTGCAGGCCGCGCTCGACCTCTGCCGGCGTCCGTGTCTGGCCGCCCAGGCGCAAGTTTTCGTCCACCGACAGGTTGCTGAACACGCAGCGCCCTTCCGGGCAGTGCGCAATCCCGAGGCCGACGCGGCGGTGCGCCGGCAAATCACCCAGCGCGCGGCCGTCGAACGCGACGCTGCCGTGGCGCGCAGGCTGCAGGCCGGACACCGTCTTCAGCAGTGTGGTCTTCCCGGCGCCGTTGCTGCCGACCAGCGCCACCAGCTGGCCGGGCAGAACCTCCAGGCTCACGCCGTGCAGGCACTGGACGTGGCCGTACCAGCTGTCGATCGCGCTCACGCGCAACAGCGGCTGTCCGGCGGAAGGCGAAAGGGCAGCGGTAGCGGGCATCAACTTGCTCTCAGAGGCGGGTGCCAAGGTAGGCGGCGATCACATCCGGATCGCGCGCCACCGCATGCGGTGTGCCTTCGGCGATGCGGCGGCCGTAGTTCAGGACCACGACATGGTCGGACACGCCCATCACCAGCTTCATGTCGTGCTCGATCAGCACGACCGTGATGCGCTGCTCCGCCAGCCGCCCGATGAGCCGCCCCATCTCCAGCTTCTCGCTGGGATTCAGGCCGGCCGCCGGTTCGTCGAGCAGCAGCAGCGCCGGCTCGTTCATCAGCGCGCGGGCCAGTTCGAGGCGCTTGAGCGCGCCGTACGACAGGGCATCGGGCATCGTCTCGGGCGTGACATCCAGCCCGACCATCGCGATCAGCCTGCGCGCGCGCTCGCCCAGCTCGCTGTCGCGCCGCACCACCGAAGCAGGCCGGAAGATGCCGACCCACAGCCCGCCCTGAAGGCCGACGTGGGCGCCGAGCAACACGTTCTCCAGCATGGTCATGTTGCGGCAGATCTTCAGGTTCTGGAACGTGCGCGCCACGCCCAGAACCGCCAGTTCGTGCGGCGCCAGAGTCGCCAGGTCACGCCCGTCGATGAGCACCCTTCCCGAGCTTGGACGGTACAGGCAACTGACGATGTTCAACAGCGTGGTCTTGCCGGCACCATTGGGCCCGATCAAGGAATGCACATGGCCGCGCGTCAGCGAGAACGTCACTTCCTCGAGCACCTTCGGCCCGCCGAAATCCTTGGACACGGCTTCGACGCGCACGATCTCGGCGGCCCCGGCGGTGGTCTTCGCCGGTAAGTTCGGTCCGGGGCTGCTCATGCGCGCGCTCCGGCGCGGCGTGCGCGCCAGCGATCCCGCAGTGTCGGTACGATGCCGCGCGGCATGAACAGCACGGCGGCGAACAGCCCGCCACCCACCACCAGGGTCTCGTACTCGGCCGCGCCCGCCAGAAGATTGGGCAGCAGGGTCACGATGGCCGCGCCCAGGACCGCACCGCCGATCGAGCCGATGCCGCCGATCACGGCCATCATCAGGAACTGCACCGAATGCACGAACGATGCCGAAGCCGGTGTGATGAAACCCGCGTAGTGGGCGTAGAGCGCGCCCATCAGTCCGGCGATCGCGCCCGACAGCACGAAGATCCGCACCTTGTAGCTGCGCACGTCCACTCCCATCGTCGTGGCCGCGATCTCGGCGTCATGCAGCGCACGCAGCGCGCGCCCGGCCGGCGAGCGCATCAGGTTCAGCGCCCCGCCGACCACGAGTGCCAGCACCACGAGCAGCAACCAGTACCAGGCCGCGTCGCCACTCAGCACATGGCGACCGATCTCGAGCGGGCCGACCGACATGCCATCCGGGCCACCGCTGAACTGTTGCTCGTTTCGCAGCACGATGCCCAGCAGCAGGCCGATGCCCAGCGTGGCGACCGCGAGGTAGTAGCCCGAGAGCTTCAGGAACAGGCGGCCCACTGCCCAGGCCAATAGCGTGCTGCCGAGCACAGCACACGGCAGCGCCAGCAGCACCGACCAGCCACGTGCGGCCGACAGATGAGCCGACAGGTAGGCTCCAGTGGCGAAGAACGCCGCGTGCCCCAGGCTCAGCTGCCCGGTGGTACCGATCAACAAGGTCAGCG
Source organism: Caenimonas sedimenti (assembly GCF_007833165.1). Taxonomy (GTDB): domain Bacteria; phylum Pseudomonadota; class Gammaproteobacteria; order Burkholderiales; family Burkholderiaceae_C; genus Ramlibacter; species Ramlibacter sedimenti. The sequence goes on from NZ_VOBQ01000008.1 coordinate 98,673, forward strand.
ACACCGCGACCGCGGCGTTGATCAGCACCAGATTGGCCACAGCCAGATAAAACGGGTTCGGCACGAGCACCGGCAGCAACGCGGCGAGCACGAGCACGGCCGCCAGCACCAAGGCGCGGCGCCTTGGGCGGCGCGCCACCGGCGGCACCACCGGCAAGCCAGCTACAGCGGTCGACGATGCGTTGGGAGTCATTCAGACACGCTCCACCCTAGGCTTGCCGAACAGTCCGTTGGGCTTGACCATGAACAGCAGCACGATCATCACGAACGGCACCGCGTCCTTATAGGCCGACGAGATGTAGCCTGCGGTCATCGCTTCGCCCAGGCCGATCGCGAAACCGCCGAGCACAGCGCCCAGCGGGCTGCCCATGCCGCCGATGATGGCGGCGATGATCGCCTTCAGACCCACCATCACGCCGACGTCGTAGTAGGTGTAGGTGATCGGCGCGGTGACGATGCCGCCGACCGCGCCAAGCAGGCCGGACAGCGCGAACGCGAGCAGCAGCACGCGCTTGACGTCGATGCCGACAAGCTGCGCGGTGACCGGGTCGAGCGATGCGGCGACGAAGCCGCGCCCGATCCGGCTGCCACGGAAGAACCAGGCCAGCGCCGCGAGCGCGACCGCCGTGACGCCGATCACCCAGACAGCCTGCGGCAAGATGCTGGCGCCGCCGATGCGGATCGGATCGCCGCCGCTGAATGGCGGGATCGAGCGCGTCTGCGTGCCCCACAGGACGTGTGCCAACCCGCGCAGCATGATGCCGAAGGAGACCGTCAGGATGATCACCTGCAGCACGCCGGAACGCCGCAGCGTGTGGGTGAAAAGGAACTGCAGCAGCAGCGACACGCAAAGCACCACCGCCACAGCCAACAGCATCGCAATGCTCAGCGGCAATTGAGCCTGCAGCAACACTGCGGTCGTCATGCCGCCGAGCATGACGGATTCCCCCTGGGAAAAGTTGAGCGCCCCGCTGGCGTTGAAGATCAGCGTGAATCCCAGCGCCACCAGCGCATATCGGGCACCCTCGGTCAGGCCCGAGGACAGGAACTGGATGAGTGCAGCGTCCATCGAGCTGGTCACTCGACCAGTTTCCAGCGCCCGTTCTTGACCTGCACGATGCGCAGTGATGCGGCGCTCAGACCGACGTGGTCGGTCGCGCTCATCTGGAACGGCCCGGTCACGCCCTTGAACGAACTCGCCTCGAGTGCGTCGCGCAGCTTGCCGGGTTCGACGCTGCCGGCGCGCTGCACGGCTTCGCGTATCGCCAGCATCGCGTCGTGCGCATTGCCTGCGAAGTACGACGGCGCTTCGCCGTACTTGGTCTGGTAGGACTTCACATAGGCCTGCACCACGCCCTGCAGCGGGTCGTTGGCGGGCAACTGGTCCCAGACCAGGATCGGCCCGTTGGTCATCACCATGTCTTCGGCCGCCGCACCGGCCAGCTTGACGAAGGTGTCGGACGCGAGTGCGTGCGTGCCGTAGTGCGGCAACGTGATCCCCAGTTGCCTGTAGTTCTTGGTCAGGATCACCGCCGGTTCGCCGAAGCCGCAGTTCAGGATCGCCTGCACACCCGGGGCCTGACGCAGGTTGGTGAGCTGCGCGGTCATGTCTGTGTCCTTCACGTTGAAGGACTCGTCGCGCGCGATCTTCACGCCTTTCTCTGGCGCGAGCTTCTGCGCGGCGCCCAGGCAGGCCCTGCCGAAGGCGTCGGTTCCTGCGAGCACGCCGATGGTCGTGATCTTGTTCTTGAGCATGTGCTCGTAAAGCCGCGTGATCGCCATCGCGTCGGTCTGGTTCATCTTGAAGACGAACTTCTTGACCGGGTCGATGATCACCGTGCCGCCGGCCAGCGACAGCATCGGCACGCCGGCACGCTCGACCAGCGGCGCGGCCGACATCGTCGTGCCGGTGGTTGAGCCGCCGATCAGCACTTGCACACCGTCGTTGTCGAGCATCCGCTTGACCAGCGTGTTGGCACGTGCAGGGTCGGATTCGTCGTCGTAGCGCACCAGTTCGAGCTTGCGGCCATCGATGCCGCCGGCCGCGTTGATCGAGTCGACAACCATCTCCAGCGTCTTCATCGCGCCCGAGCCGAGGTAGGCGGCCGGTCCGGTGACCGACAGGTAGGCGCCGATCTTCAGCGGCGGCTTGCCTTGGGCGAGCGCCTGATGGCTGCTCAGGACAGCGGCAACTGCCAACGCGCCGGCGGCGGCCAGGTAGCTGAAATTCTTCAAAAGCTTCGTCATGGATGTCTCGTGGTTGGAGGAATGATCGGGCGTCATTCGATGGTTGTGCTCCAGGGCACCAGCCCCGGCTCGTTGCTGAGCCATTTCTTCAGCTCGTTCTTCTTCACCTTCGCGTTCGTGGTTTTCGGGAGTGCTGCCACAAAAACGACGTGCTTGGGTGTCTCAGGACGGCTCAGGCGGCCGTCGCAAAAGCCGGCGATGTCGGCCGCCGTCGCCGTGGCGTGGGAGGCCCGGCGCACGACGACGGCCACGACGGCCTCGCCCCACTCCGGGTGCGGCACGCCGACGACCGCGACCTCCTCGACCGCCGGGTGCTCGACCAGCACCGCCTCGACCGAGGTCGGGAAGACGTTGACGGCGCCGGTGATGATCATGAACTTCTGGCGGTCCATCAGGTACAGGTAGCCGCGCTCGTCAAGCCGACCGATGTCATTGGTGCGCAGCCAGCCCTCGGTGAGGGCGTCGGCGGTGGCCTTTGACAGGTTGCGGTAGCCCTTCATCAGGGTGTTGCCACGCAGCCAGATCTCACCGGCCTCGCCGACCGGCAGGGACTGGCCCTGCTCATCACGGATCGAGCAGTCGTAGTGCACGCCGATCTTGCCGACCGACTTGAGCAGCCCCGGCTCGTCGCGCAGCGCCTTGTCGTGATCGGCGTTGGTGAGGTAGCTGATCCAGCCGCCTGTCGCTTCGGTCATCGCATAGGTCTGGATCAGCGCGACCTTGAAGCTTGCCTTCGCGTCGCGGATCAGCTTCGGCGTGGCCGGCGACGAGCCGTACACCATGAGGCGCAGTGACGACAGGTCGTAGACCGGGTTGCTCTGAACTTCCGCGATCGCACGCTGCAGCATCGTCGGCACGAGCAGGCCGACCGTGACCTTGAAGCGCCCGACCTCTTGCAGAAAGTTCTGGATCTGGAATCCGCCGTCGGGAATCGCCACCGTCATCGCGTTGCCGAGTCCGAACACGCCCATCATCACGACGACCCAGGCCGACGACGCCGGCACGTACCAGACATCGTCGCGTGCGAAGCCGAACGAGATCAACGAGTGAAGGATGCAGTTGGCACCGCCTTCCTGCGTCAGCATCACGCCCTTGGGCACGCCGGTGGTACCCGAGGTGTAGCTGATGAGCAGCAGGTCGTCGCCTGTCAGAGCAGGCCAGGCAGGCTCGCCGTCCGCATCGGCCAGCAGTTGCTCGTAGTCGAGCGGCATGCCATGCCCGGGGCCGTATCCGATGAGCGTGATGCCGAGCGTCGCAATCTCGGCCAAGTGGTCGGCCACCAGCTGCCTGCAGCGCGCGTGCACAAGGAGGTAGCGCGTCTCGCTGTCCTTGAGCACGTGGACCATTTCGGGCCACGGATACTGCGTGTTCAGTCCGACCCGCGGCGCGCCGATCTTCATGCACGCGAAGAAGTGCTCGTAGACCTCGATCGTCTCAAAGGTCAGGAGCGCGACGGCATCGCCGCTGCGGTGCCCGAGCTTCTGCAGCGCCACGCCGAATCGGTCCGACCGCCGGTCCATCTGTTGCCAGGTGGCACTGCGCTCGCCGCACAGGTAGGCGTTCTTGTCAGGGTAGTTGCGTCCGCAACGCCTGATCATGTCTCTGGGCAGCATCGTGTTCGTCTCCTTCGCTCAGGCGTGTGTGGCGCGGGCCGCGTTGCGTGCGCGCCGGAATAACAGGCCCTTGTCGTCGTAGCTCGCCTTCAGCGCCATGCCGGCGGTCACCGCCTCGGGCGCCGTTCCGACGATGCGGCAGACGAGCTGAGGCCCCTCCTCGAGCTCGACCAGCCCGTGCACCAAAGGCACAGGGAAGTCGGGCGAATACGGTCGGCGCGTGACCGTATACGACAACAGCACGGCGCGGCCGCTGGCACGCTTCCAGGCCACGTTGGCGTCATCGCGCGCACACCATGCCCGCTCGTGATACCCGAGCGCGGCGCCACTGCGGCGGTCGACCGCAATGCGCAACTGCTTGGCCGCGATCCCGGCGAGGAACTCGCCCTCGTAGCGATGCATGAAAACCTGATCCATGGGGATCTCCTTTGACCTTGACGGTCAGTTCAGGCGCTTCTTCGGGCTGACCAGCAGGCAGGCGTGGTAGTCCAGGCAGCCGCCGTTGCCGCTGACCAGGATCAGCTCGTTGTCGACCTGGCGTTCGCCGCCTGCGCCGCGCGACTGGATCACCGCTTCGGACAGCGGCGTCACGCCCTGCAGGTAGAAGCCAGACAGATGCCCCCCGCCCGTGTTAACCGGCAACTTGCCCCCGGGCGCGGTGTGGCCGCGCGCGACGAAAGCGCCGCCCGCGCCACGCCGGCACAGGCCGTAGCCTTCCAGACTCAGCAAGCCCACGTAGGAGAAGGCGTCGTAGAACTGTGCCTGCGTGACATCGCGTGCTGAGACACCGGCGCTGCGGTAGGCGGTCCTGCCGGCCTGCGTGGCGCCGGTGTCGACCTCGGCCTCGTCGCCGCGCAGGCCCGAACGGCCGCGGTGGCCCTGGCCCATGCCGTGGATGTAGGTGGCGGGCAGGGGCGCATCCGCCGCGCGCTCTACCGAGGTCACGACCAGCGCGATCGCGCCGTTCACCGGGAAGCAGCAGTCGAACACCCGGAACGGCTCGACGACGAAGGGCGAAGCCAGGTAGTCGGCCATCGTCATCGGCTTGCGCAGGAAGGCCTGCGGGTTCAGCGCCGCCCACTGGCGGCAGGCGATGGCGTAAGCACCGAATTGCTCGTGCGTGGTGCCGAACAGCGCCATGTGGCGGCGCGCCGCCAGCGCATAGCCGGCGCTGGCACCGAAGAAGCCCTGCCGCGCCTCCCAGCTCTCGATGCCCGACAGCGGCATCGCCATCGCGAAGGTATCTCCGCCGCCCTTGCCTTTCAGCGGCGTGTCGGCGAAGACGCAGACCACCGACTTGGCCAGTCCGGCCTCGACCGCGAGCGCGGCGTATTGCACCATCTGCACGGCGGTGCAGCCTTCGGAGTCCATCGCCGCCAGCAGCGCCAGGTCGCGCATCCCGAGATCGTTGTGCAGGCGCAGCGGCAGTTCGTCGGTGGCCGCGGTCGGGCTCTTGTTGAGCAGCAGGCCGTCGATGTCTTTCAGGCGCAAGCCGGCATCGGCGGCAGCCGCCGCGATCGCGGTCGCCGCCAGTTCACGGATCGTGCCGATCGGCTGGCGCGACATCGCGCTGAAGCCCAGGCCAATGATTGCGGCACGGGCACGGGGCTTCTTGGTCGCGGCGGTGACCATGGCACGCATCAGATGATGAACGCCAGGCTCGGCACGGCCTCGTCGCCGTGGATCAGCATCACCTTCTTGAAGAACATGGCGAGCGCGCCGTCCGGCTTGCGACGCAGATGGTGCTCGACCCGGCCGGGCCAGACCTCGATCTTGCCGGTCGAGGAGCGCCGCAGTTCGTAGAGCACGAAGTTCGACAGCACGCGCCAGCCGCCTGCCTCGTGACGCGAAATTTCGATGTTGCTCACCACGCGTCGAAGGCGCGATACCGGCAGCTGCGAGTGGCGCTTGCCGGTGGCAAGTTGTGCAATGCGCGTGCGCAGCCGCGAGCGGTTGTCGGCGGTGATCGAGACATGCTTGTTCATGTCGTAGTCGCCCTCGCCGCGCGGCACCCAGTACATCATGTCCTCATCGACGAGAGCTTCCCATTCGAGGTAGCGCGACTCGTCGGCCAGGCGCGCCTCCATGTACAGGAAGTCGCAGATCTCGCGGTACTCGTCCGCTCCGATGGCGTCCGGCTTGACGGTGCGCACGGCATCCGTGGTGGATGTCATCAATTCTCCTTGTGCCCGACTTGGCGGGCGAATTGTCGGGACGTGACCCTGTTCGAGCGAGGTCGGTCAACGCCGCCTGCGCTCAGGCGGACGATGACGGCGCCGTCATGATCTTCTTGTAGTGCTGCCACAAGCCGCGATTGGTGCACTCGTCGGTCACGTGACCGACAGTCACGCCCATCGCATCGACGTGCTCGCGGTTCAGGCCGCGCGACAGGTCCATCCAGCCGGCACGGTCGCGCAGCGCCATCTGCTGTCGCTCGGAGATCACGCTGTCGTCGGCAAGAAGGAAGGCCGAAGGGCCCATCGCCGCTTCGGAGTTGCGGATGATCCGCTGGTTGACCTCGTCGGGCGCGCCATCGAGCAGCATCGGGGTGTGCCAGTGCACGCACTCGTGCGCGCTGATCGGCTCAAAGAACACGATGTTCATCTCGCCGAGAAACAGGTTCGGGAAGATCGCCGCGTGCGGCGGGCCATCGCGCAGAATGCGCCCGCCCTTCTCGTCGCCATGGGCCTGCTTCATCATGGCCTGATATTCGGGAAAGCGGTCAGCCGAGGTATTGAGCCAGGTCAGATTCTGGGTGTAAGTCGGCGAGAAGTAGAGCTCGGTGTGGCCATTGCCCCAGGCCTTGGTTTCGGACAAAAGTGTATCCTCGCCTGCGATGACCGCAGAGTCGTACTGCGAGTTGATCACCTGCGCGAACGAACTGTGAACGTCATTGACGTGGTAGCCATCGGTGTCGTTCTCCGGCAGCATCTTCCAGTTTGATTCGAAGCGCTGCTTGGTCCAGCCCGCGGTGAGCTTGATGCGGCCGGTCGGCGACATGTCACAGGCGCGGTCGATCAGGATCTTGGCGCGCCCGAGGTGATCGATCAGCGGTGGTGTCGCCGCATTGAAAGTCGCGAACACGAAGCCCCGGTACTGTTCGGTGTGAAGCACCTTCATGCCAAGCTCCGACTTCTCCTTTGCGAAGCCACCCGGGTAGGGTACGTCCTTCAGATTGCCCGCCAGATCGTAGACCCAGCCGTGGTAAGCGCAGGTGAAGTACTTCTCCTTGCCGTGCTTGGCCACGCAGAGCATGTTGCCGCGATGCGCGCAGCGATTCACCAGCACTGCCACCGAGGCGTCGCGCTGGCGCACCATCAGCACCTCTTCGCGCCCGATAGTGCGCCGAACGTATTCGCCGACTTCCGGCACTTCGGAGTCGTGCCCGACGAAGACCCAGCCTCCGTAGAAGATCTTCGTCATCTCGAGTTCGAAGACGGCTTCGTCGGTGTACAGGCTGCCGTGGACTCGCTCGTCCTCGATCAAGGCAGCGATGTCGACCGGTTTGCGCACGAAGTTGATGGTTTGAGATGTCATGATTCTCCTAGTCAAGTGGCAAACGTTAGTTAGGTTAATAGTCGAGAGACCCGTGCCAAACCCGGCATCCTCCGCCCGAAATCCTGAGGGCTTCCTTCGTCAGACGAATCGAATACCGACGCTGCCCAAATGCTGCACTTTCAGTGTGATGCTGTCGCCCGCCTGCACCGCCACCGCCTCGGTGATGCCACCCGACAACACCAGGCTGCCGGCCGGCAGTCCCTGGTCGCGCGTGGCCAGGTGGTTGATCAGCATCGCGACCGCCGCGGCCGGGTGACCGACCACCGCCGCGCCGGCACCGAAGGCCACCGGCACGCCGTTCTTCTCAAGCACGATGCCCAGCGTGCGCAGGTCCAGATCCTGCGCGCTGGCGATGCGCCCGCCGACCACGAAGCGCGATGCCGAGGTGTTGTCGGCGATCACGCTCCTGGCGTCGAACTTGAAGTCGCGGTAGCGGCTGTCGATGACCTCGATGCCGGGCAGCACGAAGTCGCAGGCTGCCAGCACCATGCCGATGTGGCAGCCCGGGCCCTTGAGCACCGTCTTGGTGACGAAGCAGATCTCGGGCTCGACCTTCGGGTGGATCAGCTCGCTGACCTTGACCGCGCCGCCCTCGGGCACGGTGAACTCGTCGACCAGGAAACCGAACACCGGCTCGCTGACGCCCATCTGCTTCATCTTGGCGTGGGCCGTAAGCCCGGCCTTGTAGCCGACGACGCGCGCGCCGCGCCCGATCTTGCGCTTCAGGATCGCGTCCTGGACTGCGTAGGCGTCTTCCCAGTCCATGCCGGGGTGTTCGTCGGTGATCTTGGGCGTGTCGCGCGCCTCGAGCTGGCAGCGTTCGAGGTGCTCGGCCAGGCCGGCGATGGTGTCGGGGTCGAGTTGCATTGCCCGTCCCCTCAGGCCGCCAGGCGTCCGGCACCTGCGCGCTCGCGGGCCATCGTCATCGCTGTGTCCTCGATCATGTCTTCCTGGCCCCCGACCATGCCGCGCCGCCCTAGTTCGACGAGCAGGTCGCGGGCCGGTATGCCGTACTTCTGGCCGGCGCGCTTGGCGAACAGCAGAAAGCTAGAGTAGACGCCGGCATAACCCAGCGTCAGCGAGTCGCGGTCGATGCGGATGACGTGGTCCATGATCGGCACCACCAGGTCTTCGGCCACGTCCTGGATCTTGAACACGTCGACGCCGGTGGCGATGCCCATGCGGTCGCACACCGCGACGAACACCTCCATCGGCGTATTGCCGGCACCGGCGCCGAGCCCGGCGGCGGCCGCGTCTATGCGGTTCGCGCCGCACTCCACGGCGGCGAGCGAGTTGGCAATCCCCATCGCCAGGTTGTGGTGGCCGTGAAAGCCCAGTTCGGTCTCCGGCTTGAGCGCTTCGCGCACCGCAGCCAGGCGCGACTTGACGTCGTCGGGCAGCATGTAGCCGGCCGAGTCGGTGACGTAGATGCAGTTGGCGCCGTAGCCTTCCATCAGCATGGCTTGCTTGACCAGCCCTTCGGGGCTGTTCATGTGCGCCATCATCAAAAACCCGACGGTGTCCATCTCCAGCTTGCGCGCCATCGTGATGTGCTGCTCGGAGACATCAGCTTCGGTGGAATGGGTGGCCACACGGATGGTGTGCACGCCCAGGTCCTTGGCCATGCGCAGGTGATCGACGGTTCCGATGCCGGGGATCAGCAGCGCGCTGACCTTGGCTTGCTTCATAAGCGGAATCACGGTGCCCAGGTAGGCCTCGTCGGTATGCGCGGGAAAGCCGTAGTTGACGGAGGATCCGCCCAGTCCGTCGCCGTGCGTCACTTCGATCAGCGGCACGCCCGCGGCGTCCAGGCCGCAGGCGATGCTCTTCATCTGCGCCAGCGTCATCTGGTGGCGCTTGGGATGCATGCCATCGCGCAACGTCATGTCGTGCACCGTGATCTTCTTGCCTTTGAGCGTCATGCCGTGTTCTCCTTGGATGTGGCGGTTCAGGCGGCCACGGCTTCGAGCGTGAGCTTGCCGGCCAGCATTGCCTGGGCAAACATCTCGGCGGTGCGGGCGGCCGCCGCGGTCATGATGTCGAGGTTGCCGGCGTACTTCGGCAGGTAGTCGCCCAGGCCCTCGACTTCGAGGAAGATCGAGACACGCTTGCCGTCGAATACCGGACCGTTGACGAGCTTGTAGCCGGGCACGTACTTCTGCACCTCCTTGATCATCGCGTGGATCGACGCGGTGATCTTGGGCTGGTCAGGCTCGCCCTCGGTCAGGCAGTGCACCGTATCGCGCATGATCAGCGGCGGCTCTGCCGGGTTAATGATGATGATGGCCTTGCCCTTTTTCGCGCCGCCGACCTTCTCGATCGCGCCCGCCGTGGTGCGGGTGAATTCGTCGATGTTCCTGCGCGTGCCAGGGCCGGCCGAGCGGCTCGACACGGTGGCGACGATCTCGCCGTAGGCGACCCCCTGCACGCGGCTCACCGCGGCGACCATCGGGATCGTCGCCTGCCCGCCGCAGGTGACCATGTTGACATTCATCTCGCGCTTGCCGACATGCTCCTCGAGGTTCACCGGTGGCACGCAGAACGGGCCGATCGCGGCCGGCGTCAGGTCGATCATCATCACCCCGAGCGCATTGAGCTTGCGTGAGTTCTCGGCATGCACGTAGGCGCTGGTGGCGTCGAAGGCGATTTGCACGCTGTCGGCCTTGACGTGCGGCAGCAGGCCGTCGACGCCCTCGGCAGTGGTCTTGATGCCCATCTCGCGGGCCCGCTTCAGGCCGTCGGAGGTGGGGTCGATGCCGACCATCCACACCGGCTCCAGAACCGCGCTGCGCTGCAGCTTGGCCAGCAGGTCGGTGCCGATGTTGCCGGGCCCGATCAGGGCGCACTTGATCTTCTTCATGGCAGGGTACTCTCGGTATCAATGGAAGCGAACCGAGCAGCCGCCGAGGCCGCCGATCGTGACGCGGAAGTTGTCGCCGGCCTTGGCCGGGAACATCGCGGCCAGCGCACCCGACAGAATGACTTCGCCGGCTTTGAGCGAAATGCCCAGGCGGCCCAGCGTGTTGGCCAGCCACACCACCGCGTTGACCGGCGACCCGAGCGCCGCGGCGCCGGCGCCGGTGGCGATGATCTCGCCGTTCTTCTCGAGCACCATGCCGCAGGTCGACAGGTCGATGCGGCGCGGGTCGACGGCGTTGTCGCCGAGGACGAACACGCCGCAGGACGCGTTGTCAGCCACCGTGTCCTGGATCTTGATCTTCCAGTCGCGAATGCGCGAGTCGACGATCTCGAAGCACGGCATCACGCATTCGGTGGCCGCCAGCACGTCGGCGTTGCTCAGCCCCGGGCCCATCAGGCTGCGCTTGAGGATGAACGCGATCTCGCCTTCGGCCTTGGGCTGGATCAGCGTGGACATCGCGATCGATTCGCCCTGCGCCACGATCATGCCGTCGAGCATGTAGCCGAAGTCGGGCTGGAACACGCCCAGCATGTTCATCACCGCCGCGCTGGTCACGCCGATCTTCTTGCCGACCACGCGCTCACCGGCCTCCAGGCGCCGCGCCAGCATGCGCTGCTGGACGAGGTAGGCGTCGGCGATGGTGATGTCGGCGTGCCGGTTCGTCAGCGGCTCGACGACACTGCAGCCGCGCAAGGCGGCGTAGAGCTCGTCGCCGAGGGCTTCGATGAGTGGCTGGTCCATCTGCAGCTCAGGTGTAGACCTCGGTGAACGAGCCCGGCAGCACGCCGGTGTGATAGAAGATTCCGCGCCCCACCTCGTCCTCGGTCCACGTGGTCACGGGCCGGTCCGGCTGGGCCTGGTAGCCCAGGCCAGCGAAGGTCTCGTTGCGGTTGCCGCTGGGATCAAAGAAGTAGATCGTTTCGCCACGGGTGATGCCGTGGCGTGTGGGCGCAATGTCAATGCGGACCTTGTTCTTCGCCATCACGTCGCCGGCTTTGAGAATGTCGTGCCAGGAGTCGAGGAAGAACGAGATGTGGTGCAGGCCCGGGGTCGGGCCGCCGACAAACGCGATGTCGTGGGGCTTGCTCGAGCACGAGACGAACGAGGCCAGCTGGAACGCACCCTCCGGCCCCACGGTGATCTGCTCGGTCTGGAAGAAGCCGAGAACGTCAATGAAGAACTTGGTGTTCTCGGCCACCTTGTTGATGCCTTGACCCGGGTCGAACGGGCACATCAGCAGAACGTGGTCGAGCCAGTGCGCGCCGGCCCCCTTGAGGCCATCAGGCCAGGGGTCCGGGTTCACGGAGCCGACTTCGGTGCCCACGCATTCCTTCATCGCATACAGCCGCATGTCGTGGCCGCTGGGCAGCGTGAACTGCAGCATTCGGCCGGTCGAGGGCAGCGTGCCTTCGCGCAACACCTTGGTCTTGATGCCGCTGGCCTCGACCTTTATCTTCAGGACATCCAGGTCGGCATCGCTCTTGACCTTGTAGGCCACATGATTGAAGCCCGCCTGGTCGGACGGTGTCAGTATCACGGAGTACTTGTCCCACTCGTCCCAGCACTTCAGGTACACGTTGCCGTGCTTGTCTTCCATCGTCTTCTTCATGCCAAGCACGTTCTCGTAGTGCTTCACGGCGGCGGCCAGGTCCATCACCTTGATGCTGACATGCCCGATTCTCATCACGTTCATTTCATGTCTCCTTGAGATTGATTCGTTTCGTCCGCCGGGCCGCTTCGGAACGAAGCGCCGGCACCCCACTGAAAGCCGAGCGCCTTCTTCAGCTTGCCCACCACCTCGACCTCGACGCACTGGAGCGGTGACACCCGGCAGGCCAGGCAGACTCCGCGCGCCTCTTCCTCGGCCGACACATGCGCGCGGCTCATCGCACCCACCTTGCGCACGCTACCCACGCATACGCTGATCTTGCAGACGCCACAGCCCCCATTCACGCAGCCAACGGGAATGCCCTTGCGGCCAAGCCTCACCATGCCCTGCAGCAGCGTCTCCGATTCGGTGCAGTCGTACGACTCCCCGGTCTGCCTGAGACGAACGAGATGCCGGCATGCAGTGACGGACGCCGCAGCACTGGACATGGCTTGAGTCCGGTCCATCGCGCGCTCAGGCTGCGTCGGCCTCGGCCAGGAAATTGCCGACGAGTTGGGCGAAGCGCTGCGCGTGCTCGATCTGGGTCCAGTGACCGCAGCAGCCGTACACATGGAGCTGCGAACGCAGGATCAGCTGCGACAGCCGGATCGAATTCGAGAGCGGCAGCACCTGATCTTCTCGGCCATGGATGATCAAGGTCTCGTGTGGCAGCTTCCGAATGTCTTCGTCACGGCTGGTCAGCGATTCGACCCAGCGCTGCCGCGGTGCCGGAAACATCGCGGCATACGATTCCTGGAAGCCCGGGCGCTTGCTCGCCTCGTAGCGCAGCCGGGCCAGTTCGTCGCTCACCAGATTGCGGTCATAGGCAAACCAGTCCATGACCTTGCGCATGTTGTCCATCGACGGTGTGTAGCCCCAGATCGCGTCGAGCGCGGGAGTCAGCTCGAAGTTCACACCGGCGGCGCCCATCAGCACGAGACGGCGCACCCGCTCGGGGTGGCGAATCGCGAGCGCAAGCGACAACGCTCCGCCGAACGAGTTGCCCACCAGGTCGACCTGCGCCAGATCGAGGGCGTCGATCAGCCCGACCGCCTGCTCGATCCAGCCATCCATCGTGTAAGTCGCGCCGGGTGGGCGGTCGGTGAACCCGAACCCGGCCATGTCGGGCGCGACGACACGGCGGTCCTTTGCCAGTTCGGGCATCACCAGGCGCCAGTTCGCGTAAGCACTGACACCCGGACCGGACCCGTGGATCATCAGCACCGGAAAGCCCCGGCCAACATCGTGATAGTTGGTCCGCAAGCCGGCGGCGACAATGCTCTTGCCGATCTCCGGAGATGGAGGTGTAGTCATTGGAACCTGATCAAGAAGTACGGCATGTCAAGTGGCCAGCGCCGTCAGGGACGGGCTTGGTTTTCGGGATGATTTGAAATCAATATCGAGATTCTTGCAAATACTTGTATTTATTGTTCATGGTGTAAACCCGCTATTTCATCGAGATTTTTCTCTTAGAATCGTCCAGTTCGCGACAGTCCACTTTCAAACCCACTTTTCCTCCATGTCACTCGCCGACGCTGACGTCCTCCAAACCCGTGATGCCGGAGATGAGCCGCGAACACTGATCGAGACGGCTTACCGCCAACTGCGCCGAGACATCATTGACGGGAGCCACCCGGCCGGGAAAAAGCTGCGCGTCGAGCACCTGAAGGCGAACTACCAGGTCAGTGCCGGGACGCTGCGCGAGGCGCTGGCGCTGTTGGTGTCCGATTCCCTGGTCATGGCGCAAGGCCAGCGCGGATTCAGCGTCGCGCCGATGTCGCTCGCCGACCTCGAAGACTTGACTCGCATGCGCGTCATGCTCGAATGCGAGGCGGTACGCGAAAGCATCGCACTCGGCAAGGATGACTGGGAGGCGAGTGTCGTCAGCGCGTTTCACAAGCTGTCGTTGGCCGAGCAACGCTTGCGTATCGACCCCAAGGGCGCGTTCGACGACTGGGAGGGCTGCAACCGCCAGTTCCATGAGGCGCTGGTGGGAGCCTGCAAGTCGCGCTGGATGCTCAAGTTTCGCAGCCTGCTGTACCAGCAGTCCGAACGTTATCGCCGCGTCTCAGCGATCAAGGGGCCGCCGCCTGTCGAGGTACACGATGAGCATCGGGCCATCTTCGACGCGGTGATGGCACGCAACGCCGACCTCGCCGGGGCCGTGCTGACGGCGCACGTTCACCGGGCGCTCACGGTGATCCGCAAGGGCGGCCTGCTCAAATGACCGCCGGTGCGCCGCACGGCCCCGTGGTCGTGCTGGGTGGCGGCCTGGCCGCCGTGTCGTTCGCCGGCGGCTTGCGCTCAGGAGGGTTCGAGGGCGGCATAGTCGTTGTCAGTGATGAAGTCGAACCTCCCTACGACCGACCGCCACTGTCCAAGGAGTTCCAGCGCGAAGGCCTCCCCGACAAGATCCGTCTCGATCTGAGCCGCGCGCGCGACGTCGAATGGCTGCGCGGCACGCCGGCGTGCAAGATCGATACGCAGCGCCGCGAAGTGCTGCTGGCCGACGACCGCAGGTTCGGCTACGGGGCCCTGGTATTCGCCACCGGCGCATCGCCCCGTCGCCTGCCGGCGCTGCAAGATGCGACCCTGCCCGTCATCACGCTGCGCACCCTGGACGACGCGCAGCGCATTCGCGCCGGGCTAGGTCCAGGTGCCCGGCTGGTGGTGGTCGGCGGCGGCGTGATCGGGCTCGAACTCGCGGCCACCGCGCGCGGCCTCGGCGCCTCGGTTACCGTGATCGAAGCTCTCGATCGGCTGATGAATCGCTGCGCCTCGACAACCCTCGCAAAGGTGGTCGCCCAGTCGCACCTCGACCATGGCGTGGACATCCGTCTGGGTCGTCAGGTGATGGGCTTCGAGGGCCCCGCGATCGTGCTCGACGACGGCGCCCGGGTGGAAGCCGACCTGGTGGTCGTGGGCATCGGCGTCGTCGCCAACGACGAACTGGCGCGCGCCGCCGACATTGCCTGCGACGACGGCATCTTCGTCGATCGCCTCGGCCGCACGACTTGTCCCGGCGTCTACGCCATCGGTGACGTGACCCGCCAACGCAACCCGATCAGCGGGCGCTTCGAACGCATCGAGACCTGGTCGAACGCCCAGAATCAGGGGCTGGCTGCAGCGCGCACCTTGCTGGACCCGACGGCGGCGCCCTACGCCGACATCCCCTGGTACTGGTCGGACCAATACGATTTGCGCCTCCAGGTGGCTGGTGTTTCGATGGGCGACGAGGAGATTGTGCGCGGCGAAGCAGTACCAGGCGCGAAGTTCTCGCTGATCCAGTTGCATCGCGGTCGCGCGGTCGGCGTGACCTGCATGAACAACGTGCGTGAATTCTCGTCGCTCAAGCGACTGCTGGGCAGCGTGCCGCTGCCGGATCGCGCCGCGCTCGCCGACCCCGGCACGGATCTGCGCAAGCTGCTGGCGCCGCCGATGGCGCGGTGAGACTGAGCCGCCTGCCGTGCAGAGAGCGAGACACGATGATCAGATTCGACGCGAGCGATGGCGTGGCCGAGATCCTGCTGGACAACCCACCGGTCAATGCCATCACAGATGCCTTGATGGACGCGCTGATGGCGGCCCTGCGCGAGGCCGGCAGCGATCCGCCGTGCGCGCCATCGTTCTGGGCAGTGCCGTGCCGGGCCGCTTTTGCGCCGGGTTGGACCTGCCCCGGTTAAAGGACAGTTCACCCGCCGAAGTGCATGCCAGCGTGGGCCGGCTGTACGCGCAACTGTTCGAACTGCAGTCCGGCCTGCCCGAGCCGACGATCGCTGCCATCAGCGGTGCCGTGCGCGGTGGCGGCATGTCGATCGCGATCACCTGCGACATGCTGGTCGCCGCCGACGATGCCAGCTTCGGCTACCCCGAGATGGAGGTCGGGCTGCTGCCCGCGATCCACTACACCCACCTGCCGCGCATCGTCGGCCGCTACCGCGCCTTCGATCTGCTGTTACCGGCCGCGACTTCGATGCCCGCGAGGCCATGGCTCTGGGGCTCGTCAGCCGCACCGCGCCCGTAGCGCAGGTGCTGGGTGAAGCCCACCGCCTGGGCCCAGGTCTTCGCCGGGAAGTCGCCGGCATTGATGAAACTGGGCAAGGCCGCCTTCACGCGCGCCACCGACAACGGCTATCGCCAGGGCGCGGCCAGCGCGGTCGATCTGTTGTCGACCGTCTTCGGCACCGACGACTGCCGCGAAGGGCTGGCTGCATTCGCCGCCAAGCGCAGGCCGGTATGGGGCACCGACTGACGCGGCGGCGGGCGCAACGAACGTTCGCTCTCCAACCAGCGCTCGGTATCAGCCCATCGTCTCATTGATCAGCCGCGCCACCAGCGCTGGATCTTCCATCGGCAGCATGTGGGTCTTGTCCGGCAGCGGCAGGTCGCGCCCGCGGTGGAATTCCTGCGCCAGGCCCGGCCAGGTCGGCGAGCCCAGCGGGTCCCAGGGCAGGATCGCCGGGTCGCCAGGCCGCGCCCGCAGCACGAGCACGGGAATCTGCAGCGCGCGGATGCTGCCGAAGATGCCCAGGTTCTGCCGCGACAAGGGGTAGATCTTGCCCTCGAAGGCTGGGTCGCAGGCGAGCTGGAAGCCGCTGCCGCCATCGAACGGGCGCAGGCCGTGCTGGCAATAGTCCAGCAAGGCCTGGCGCTGAAACACGTTGTACGGGGCACGCACGGCAAAGCGCTCGAACATGGCTTGCGCGGACGCGAAGTGGTTCTTGCGCGCGGCCGCCGGGTGCAGCGTGCCGGGCGTCGGCGGCGGCTGGTGGTAGTCGGCCGGCGAAAAGATCGTCGGGTCGATCAGCACCAGTTGCGAGAAGCGGCCGGGCTGGTAGGCGGCGGCCTGCACCAATGCGTGCGCGCCCATGCTGTGCCCGATGCCCACGGCGCCCTGCAGATCGAGCGCCACCGCCAGCGCGGCCAGGTCGTGGCCGAAGTCGGCCCAGCCATCGAAATCGACCGTCTGGCTGCGGCCATGGCCGCGTTGCTCGATCGCAAAGACGTGGCGGCCGGGCAGGCGGTGGATGACCTGGTCCCAGACACGGCCGTGGAAGCCGGTGGCGTGCACCATGCACAGGCTCGGCGCCTGGCCGCGCCGTTCGGGCCGCCACTCGAAATGGGCGTGGCTGACGCCGTTGGCCAGGCTGTGACTCAGCCGCGGCTCGGCGTCGTCGATGGTGGCCGGCACCGTTCAGAGCCCGGCTGCCAGGCGGCTGGCCTGGTCGATGGCACGCTTGGCATCGAGTTCGACCGCCTCGAAGGCGCCGCCGATCAGATGGGCTTTCAGGCCGCTGGCCAACAAAGCGTCGTACACGCTGCGCAGCGGCAACTGCCCGGCGCAGACAATGACGCTGTCGGCTTCGAACAGCCGCGGCTCGCCATTGACGCGCGTGTGCAGGCCGGCGTCGTCGATGCGCAAGTACTCGACGCCGCCGACCATCTGCACACCGCGGCGCGCCAGGGTCATCCGGTGCGCCCAGCCGGTGGTGCGGCCCAGGTTCTTGCCCAGGGCGTCGGCCTTGCGCTGCAGCAGCGTCACAGAGCGCTCGGCCTTCTCCACCTGTCGGAGCACGCCGGTGACGCCGCCTCGCGGGTGGTTCTCGAAGTCGATGCCCCATTCGCGCGCGAACACCGCGATGTCGAGCGCGGCCGACGGGCCGGCCTGCGACACCAGTGCGGCGACGTCGAAGCCGATGCCGCCGGCGCCGATGATGGCCACCCGCCGGCCGACCGCCTTGCGGCCCAGGATCACGTCGATGTACGACAGCACCTTGGGGTGCTCGATGCCGGGAATCTCGGGCCGACGCGGCTCGATGCCGGTGGCCACCACCACCTCGTCGAAGCCCTCGGCGCCAAGCAGCGCGGCGTCTGCAGTGATGTTCAGGCGCAGTGCGATGCCGAGCTTGTCGATCATGCGACGGTAGTAACGCAGGGTCTCGTGGAACTCTTCCTTGCCGGGGATGCGGCGGGCCAGGTTGAACTGGCCGCCAATCTCGGCGCCGGCCTCGAACAGCGTCACGCAGTGGCCGCGTTCGGCTGCCACGGTGGCGGCGGCCAGGCCGGCCGGCCCGGCACCGATCACCGCGACGCGCTTGGCCTCCGCCACGGGCCGGTAGTGCAGCAGCGTCTCGTAGCAGGCGCGCGGGTTGACCAGGCAAGTCACCTGCTGGCGGCCGTCGAAGTAGTGGTCCAGACAGGCCTGGTTGCAGGCGATGCAGGTGTTGATCTCGTCCTCGCGGCCCTGCGCGGCTTTCAGCACGAACTGCGAGTCGGCCAGCATCGGGCGCGCCATCGATACCAAATCGGCGTCGCCCCGCGCCAGCACGCTTTCGGCCACGTCGGGCATGTTGATGCGGTTGCTGGTGATGACGGGTACGCTGACGGCCTTGCGCAGCCGGCCCGTGACTTGCGAGAACGCCGCGCGCGGCACCATCGTGGCGATTGTCGGCACCGGCGCCTCGTGCCAGCAGAAATGGGTGCTGATGATGCTGACGCCGGCTGCTTGCAGGCCCTGAGCGAGAGAGGTTATCTCGTCCCAGGCCAGGCCGCCGTCGAGCATGTCCATCGCCGGGACGCGGAAGATCACGATGAAGCGCTCGCCCACCGCGGCGCGCACCCGGCGCACCACCTCGACCGCGAAGCGCATGCGGTTTTCCCAGGGCCCGCCCCACTGGTCGGTGCGCAGGTTGGTCTTGCGCACCATGAAGGCACTGAGCAGGTAGCCGGCTGAGCCAATGATCTCCACCCCGTCGTAGCCGGCGGCCTGCGCCAACGCGGCGCAATTGGCGAAATCGGCGAGCTGCTTCTCGATGCCGGCATCGTCCAGCGCCTTGGGCGTGTAGCGGCCGATGCGCGACTTGACGGCCGAAGGTGCGACACAATCCGGCGTGGGCGCCAGCGCCCCGGTGTGCAGGATCTGCAGGCAGATCTTCACCTCGGGGTCGGCCGCATGCACGGCCTCGGTGATGAGCCGGTGCTGCCGGGCATCGGCCGGGGTGGCGAGTTGGCCGCCGGCGCCGCCTTCGTCATTGGGCGGAAAGCCGCCGGTGATGATCATGCCGACACCGCCGCGCGCGCGCTCGGAAAAGTACTCGGCCATGCGCGGAAAGCCATCGGGCGCTTCTTCCAGCCCGGTATGCATGGAACCCATCAGGATGCGGTTCTTCAGCCGCGTGAAGCCGAGGTCGAGCGGGGCGAAGACATGGGGGTAGCGAATAGTGCCGATCATCGGTGTGCCTGTCTGGTTTTGACTTTGCCGGGTCGGGTTCGGCAGACTATGCGCCGCTCGAGCCCGCGCGCTGCTCGCGCAGCAACGAGGAAAGGTCGCGGCGGATGGATTGCGGCGGATGGCTCACCTCGCCACCCAGCGCGGCGGCGGCTCGCCAGACCCAGTGCGCGTCGTGCAGCATGCCGCGCGCGATGGCCGCCAGGCCGCACTGGCCCTCGGCGATGTCGCGGTCGGCATGAACCGGGTCGAACAGCATGCCCACACCCATCACCGGCAGGTCGGCGGCCTGGCGCACCGCGGCGGCCAGCGGGAGTTGAAAGCCTGCGCCGAGCGTGGTCTTCTGCTTCAACGACGTGCCGCCGCTGGAGACGGTGATGAAGTCGCCGTCGACCCAACCGGTGGCCGAGATGCGCACGACCATCGGCCTGTGCTGCGGCCATTCGGCGCGCATCGCGTCGAACACCTCGAGCGGGAGGCGCATCCGGTTCTCGAGGCTGCCACCGTAGGCGTCGCCGCGAGGGTTGCACAGCGGCGACAGGAAGCCAGCAGGTAGCCATGGGCGATGTGTCTTTCCACCAGGTCGAAGCCCTGGCGCGCCGCGTCGCCTGCGCGAAGGCCTCGCGCAACGCAGCCATGCCATTGGTTTCCTGCACCGCCGGCTGCGGCCAGCCATCGTCGAATGGCAGATCGGACGTGCTCACCGTGCCCCAGGTGTCTTCGCCCGCCGACACGACGATGCGGTCGGGCAATTCGAGCTGTGCATTGCAGGGGTCATCGGTTTGCTCCTTGAGCGTCGAATCGTGCGGTGGTCTTCCAAGCGTGGCACACCCGAAGACTCCCGTCGCCTCCGCCGTCCTTGCCGTGACCAGACGGCCCCACTCCTCAGGCATCGAGGACCGACTCACCCACCACTCGCACCACCCGCGAACGCACCAGTTCCTGCGTTAATTGATCAATCCAGTCGCCGATTTCCACCTCAGGCGCGAACCGGCGGCGGATGCCCTGGAAGTGCGGCGTGCCGGCGGCCCACTGGACATAGTCAACAAACAGCATCTGCCGGCATTCCAGCAGCTTGAACTTGAGCAGCACCTTGGCGGCGTGGTGGGCGTGGCGGGCTGGGTTGCGCACAAAGGCCTCCAGGCGGCTGCGGGCCCGGGCCAGCACCGCGGCCTCGAAACGGAACACCGGGCCATGACCCGGGATGACCCAGCGCGGGCCGAGCCGCTCGATCAGGTCGAGGGTGGCGCCGACCTCGTTGAAGGCGTCGCGCTCGTCGAGCTCCGGGAACACCACGCCGAAGCCGTTCTCCCACAGCGCGTCGGCCGAGATCAGGGTGCGCGAGCCGGGCTCGAACAGGATCACCGAGTCGGGGTCGTGTCCCGGCGCGGCATGGACCTGCCATGGCGTGTCAGCAAGCTCGATTTCGGTTCCCGGCAGCACCAGGGCGTCGTGATGGAAGCGGGGGCAGCGCTGGCCGCTGGGCTCATAGCCCAGGGCCACCGGGTCCCACTGCGCCACCTGCTGCGCCAGGCCAGGCGGGATCAGCGTCTGCAGCGCCGGCCAGTGGCCTTGCAGCGCGGCGTTACCGCCGCAGTGGTCGCTGTGCAGATGGGTGTTGACGAGGCGGCCGAGCGGGCGCCCGCGCAGGGCCGCTGCCACCAGGGCCAGTGTCTGCTCGGCGTGCGCGCAATAGCCACTGTCGACCAGGGCCGTGGACTGCGCGCCGAGGAACAGCACGTTGTTGCTGGACAACCAGCCGCGCTCGAAGACCTGCACGCCGGGCGGCAGTTCGGCCTGGCTCATGGATGCGCTCGGCACTTCAGGACACGGCGCCTCAGCGCCCCCTCCACGCCGGTTTGCGCTTCTCGGCAAAGGCGAGCGGGCCTTCCTGCGCATCTTCGCTGGCATACGCGGCGCGGTAGATGTTCTGCGCCAGCGCCATTCCGGCATCGCAGCCGGCGCTCATCGCCGTGAGGATCGACTCCTTGCCGGCCATGACCGACAAGGGCGCGTTGTCGCGGATGCGCTCGGCCAGCGACTGGGCACGGGCACGCACGGCGTCGGGCGTGTCCTCCAGATAGTTGATGAAGCCGAGCTGGTGGAAGGTGGCGATCGGATACAGCTCGCCGGTCAGCACCATCTCCATCAGCAGCGGCTGCGGCAGCATCCACAGCAGCGGAATGGCCCACGGGCTGCCGCGCCCGGCGATGCGCGTTTCGGTGATGCCCACCTGCGTGCCCTTCAGGCCCACGCGCAGGTCGGAGTTCAGACTCAGCATCATCCCGCCGGCGATCAGGTGCCCGGTCATGGCCGCGATGATGGGCTTGGCCACGCGGCGCTGGCGGCCGTGGAACGGGTCCTTCATCTTGGTAAGGATGTCGACGCCCTCCTCCTTCTTGACGCGCGCCGCTTCGCGCAGGTCCAGCCCCGCGCAGAAGGTGCCGCAATCGGCCGAGGTGAGAATGGCCGCGCGCACGTTCTTGTCGGCGTCGACCTCGCCCCAGCAGTCGTGCAGGCGGTTGGCTGCCGCGGGCGACAGCGCATTGCGGATTTCGGGGCGGTTGATCTTGACGGTGGCGATGCCGTCGCGCACCTCGTAAATCACGGTATCTGCGTCGTTCATGGGTGTCTTTCTATCGGGAGAGGGTTGATTCAGGCTGCGGGTTCGTGCTTGCGGCGCCAGGCCGGCGCCCGCTTCTCGAAGAAGCTCGTCATGCCTTCGCGCGCTTCCTCGTTCTCCCAGAAATCGGCCAGGCGGTCCACCGTGTAGATCAGGTTATCCGCGGTGTCATGGGCCAGGACGAACTGCACCAGCTTCTTGGTCATCTGCACGGCGCCCGGTGCGCAAGCGAGCGCCAGGTCGATCTCGGCATTGACGGCATTGTCGAGTTCCGCCGCGCTCACCACCTCGTGCACCAAGCCGTAGCGTTGCGCCTCGGCGGCCGACATGATCTTGCCGTTGAGAAACACGCGCCGCGCGTAGCTCGGCCCCAGCTTGGCCGCGACATAGGGCGAGATGGTCGCCGGCACCAGGCCCAGGCGGACCTCGCTGAGGGAGATACGCGCGCTGTCCACCGCCACGGCGACGTCGCAGATGGCGATCAGGCCGACGCCGCCGCCGTAGGCCGAGCCGTTGATGCGGCCAATGATGGGGCGGCCGAAGGTGTCGAGCCGGGCCAGGATCTTGGCCAGCGGCACGCCGCTGCGGATGCGGCTGGCCCGATCCTGGTCGCCCTGACTCTGCTGCCAGCGGAAGTCGCCGCCCGCGCAAAAGTTCTCGCCGTCGCCGCTGAGCACCACCACCCGCACGGCGGGGTCGGCCTCGATCCGGTCGAGCGCCTGGCCGATCTCGGCGAACATGGTCGGGTTCAGGACGTTGTGCACATCGGCGCGGGCCAGCGTCAGGCGGGCGACGCCGGCTGCATCGATGGCGAGTCGGATGGTTTCGAATTCAGTCATGGGATCGGCAGCGTTTTTGTTTCAGGGGTTGGTTGCGCCGGGCGCTTCAGCCGCGCTTGACCGTCCAGGACGGTGAGCGCTTGCCCAGGAAGGCGGCGATCCCTTCGCTGGCGTTCTCGGTCTCCCAGGCGTCGGCCAGCGCGGCCGCGGTGTAGTCCATGCACTCGCGTGGCGGACGCCCGACGACGTCGTTGAACAGCTTCTTGGTCGAGGCGATCGAGCCGGCCGGAAGGGCCAGGATCAGCGCCAGTTCTTCTTCCACCGCGCTGTCCAGATCGCCGGGCTCGACGACCCGGTCCACCAGGCCTATGCGCTCGGCCTGCGCCGCGTCGATGAACTTCGCAGTCAGGGCGTAGCGGCGGGCCCGCGCCAGCCCCAGACGGCGCGCCACATAGGGGCCGATGTTGGCCGGCAGCAGGCCGAGCTTGGCCTCGGTGAGCGCGAAGCGCGCCGCGCTCGAGGCCACGGTCACGTCGCAGATGCAGGCCATGCCGAAGCCGCCGCCGGTGGCCGCACCCTGGATGCGACCGACCAGCACCTTGGGCAGGGTGTCGAACTCGTAGAACAGCTCGGCCAGCACTTTGGATTCGGCGACGCGCTCGGCGCGGCTCTGTTTGAGCACGCTCTGCATCCAGTTCAGGTCGCCGCCGGCGCAGAAGGACTGTCCCTCGCCGGCCAGCACCACCGCGCGCAGCCTGTCGTTGGCGGCGATGACGCGCAGCGCGTGGCGCAGTTCCTGCACCAGCCGCATGCTCATCGCGTTCTGGATGTCGGGGCGGGCAAGCGTGAGGCGGGCGACGTGCTCGCAGTCCATCGTCAGCTTGATCGATTCGTAGTTCAA
Source organism: Caenimonas sedimenti (assembly GCF_007833165.1). Lineage (GTDB taxonomy): Bacteria > Pseudomonadota > Gammaproteobacteria > Burkholderiales > Burkholderiaceae_C > Ramlibacter > Ramlibacter sedimenti. Next base: position 122,190 of record NZ_VOBQ01000008.1, read on the forward strand.
CGCGGTCTCCTCGAGCAGGTCAGGGGCGTCTGTCACGCAGCAGCATCGACGAGGCCGACAAGCAAGCCGCGTTCGACCATCTGTCCGGCAACAACGCCTAGGATGCGCAGCACGCCGTCGTGCTCGGCGCAGATCTTCATTTCCATCTTCATCGACTCCATGGTCACCACCACGTCCCCGGCCCGCACCGTGTCGCCGACGGCAGCGTGGATCTTCAGGATGGTGCCCATCAGCGGCGTGCGCAGTTCGCCCGACGTGACGTGGGCCGCTGCGGCCTGCGCCAGGAAGTCGATGGCATCGAAAGCGAAGGCCAGTCCCTGCGCCTGCACGAACAGGCTGCCGTCACGGCGTGCGATGGCCAGTTGCTCGACCGAATCGCCGATGGTCAGCTGCCAACGCGCGGCCTCGGCGCGCAGGCCCAGGCGCACGCGCTCCTCGCCGACCTGCACCAGCAGTTGGCCGTCCGGCTGCGGCGCGCCGAAGCGCACCTCGTGCAGCCGCTTGCCGTCGCGCAGCAGCAAGCTCGGCACCGTCGACACCGGGTCGTCGCCGGCGTGCATCTGCCAGCCGGTAACGTCGAGCGCAGACCAGGCCCCGTAGCCTGCGCCCCGGTGGCGTGCATCGAGCAGCCACCAGGCCGCCGCCGCCGCCAGCCAGCGCAGCGGCGCCGCCTCGGAGCCGGCCCGCCCAGCAAGCACTTCGTCGACGCTGCGGGTGTGGAAGCTGGCGTCGCGCGTCTGCGGCAGGGCGATCAGCTGCTGCAGGAAGCGGCCGTTGGTGGTGACGCCCAGCACCTCGGTTTCGGCCAGTGCCAGCGACAGGCGGTCGAGCGCGGCATCGCGATCGCCAGCGTGGACGATCAGCTTGGCCAGCAACGAGTCGTAGAACGGCGTGACCACCGAACCGGCGCGCACGCCGGTCTCGACGCGCACCCCTGGGCCCGGGAACCGCACCGCGACGATCTTGCCGGTGGACGGCAGGAAGTCGTGCTCGGCGTCTTCGGCGCACAAGCGGGCCTCGACGGCATGGCCGTGCAGCCGCACGTCGGCCTGGGTCAGCGTCAGGCCCTCGCCTGCCGCCACCCGCAACATCAGCTCGACGATGTCGATGCCGGTCACCTCCTCCGTCACCGGATGCTCGACCTGCAGCCGCGGGTTGACCTCCAGGAACCAGTGCCGGTCGCCCGCGACCAGGAACTCCACCGTGCCGACACCACGGTAGCGCAGACGCTGCGCCAGGCGCACGGCGTCGGCCAGCATTTGCTCGCGCAGCCCCGCAGGCAGCGGCGCGGCGGGCGCTTCCTCGATCAGCTTCTGATGCCGCCGCTGCAACGTGCACTCGCGCTCGAACAGGTGGATGACAGTGCCCTGCCCGTCGCCGGCGATCTGGACCTCGATGTGGCGCCCACGCTCGACATAGGGCTCGACGATCAGAGCAGCGTCCCCGAAGGCGCTGCGGGCCTCGCGCATGGCGGTGGCGATGGATTCGGCCAGCGCGCCGGCCTGGTGCACCACATGCATGCCCTTGCCGCCGCCGCCGGCCGCCGGCTTGAGCAGCACCGGCAGTGGCTGGGCGCGCGCCCAGCCGGCCACCACTTCGGCATCGGCGCTGGCCTGCTCACCGCCGCCCAGGACCGCCACGCCGGCGGCGCGCGCCTCGGCCTTGGCCGATGCCTTGTTGCCCAGCCGATCGATGACCTCGGGCGTGGGGCCGATGAACACCAACCCGGCGGCCTCGACGGCGCGCGCGAAATCCGGGTTCTCGGCCAGGAAGCCGTAACCGGGGTGGATGGCCTGCGCACCGCAGCGCAGGGCAGCGGCGATGACCGCATCGATGCGCAGATAGCTCTCGGTCGCGCTGCCACCGCCCAGGCTGATCGACTCGCCGATCACGGCCGTGTGCAACGCATCGCGGTCGGCGCTGGAATGCACGCCGGCCACGGCGATGCCCAGGCGCTGACAGGTGCGGGCGATGCGGCAGGCGATCTCGCCGCGGTTGGCGATCAGGATTTTCTTGAACACTAGCGTCCGTTCCAGCGCGGGGCGCGCTTCTCGTTGAAGGCCTTGACACCTTCGAGCCGGTCGCCGGAGGACACCAGCACGTTGTAGGCGGCGATGTCGAGCGCGTAGCCGGTATGGAAATCGACCTCGCCGCCGCGCGAGGCGGCGAGCTTGGCGTAGTGCACCGCCATCGGTGCGGCGAGCCCAATTTCGCGTGCCTCGGCCACGGCCACGGCCAGCGCCTGGCCGGGCTCGGCCAGGGTGGTCACCATGCTCCAGGCCGCGGCCTGCTCCGACGAGAAGCGCCGTGCCGTCAGCAGCAGCTGCTTGGCGCGCCGCGCGCCGACGGCGCGCACGAGGTTCTGAATGCCGCCACCGCCGGGCATGATGCCGCGCCGGACCTCGGGCAGCGAGAACACCGCCGTTCTGGCCGCCACGATCCAGTCGCACATCAGCGCCAGCTCGCAGCCGCCGCCGTGGGCATGGCCCTCGACTGCGGCGATCACCGGGCGCGGGAAGTCTTTCACCGCCAGCAGCACTTCCTCGGCCAACTGGTGCTGGCGGCGCCAGGCGGCATCGGTCATGCCATCGCGCTGCTTCAGGTCACCGCCGGTGCAGAAGGCGCGTTCACCGGCGCCGGTGATGATCAGCACCAGCAGGCCGTCGTCGAAGGCCAGTTCGTGCAGGGCGTTGCGCAAGTCGGCGAACATCTGCGTGTTCATCGCGTTCATCACCTCGGGCCGGTTCAGCACCAGGCAGCGGATGCCATCCTCGGGCGCGGTGCCCGGCGCGGGCTGGATCAGCAGGGTTTCGTAGTCCATCAGGCTGTCAATACGAACGCGGCATGCCCAGCAGGTGCTCTGCCACCTGCGCCAGCACCAGGTTGTTCGAGATCGGCGCGGTGCGGAACAGCCGGCTCTCCTTCCATTTGCGCTCGATGTCGTATTCGCAGGCCACGCCATAGCCGCCGAAGGTGGTCATGGCCGCCTCAGCCGCCTCCCAGGCCGCTTCGCTGGCCAGGTACTTGACCATCGTCGCCTCGCGCCCGCACGGCAGGCCGGCGTCGAACAGAGTCGCGGCCTTGTTGCGCATCAGTTCGGCAGCCTCGATGTTCATGTAAGCGCGCGCGATCGGGAACTGCACGCCCTGGTTGGCACCGATCGGACGGTCGAAGACGACGCGCTCGCTGCCGTAGCGCGCGGCCTTGCCGACGAACCAGTGGCCGTCCCCGATGGCTTCGCTGGCCACGAGCAGACGCTCGGAATGCAGCGAATCCAGCAGGTAGTGGAAGCCCTTGCCTTCCTCACCGATGCGGTCGTCGTCGGTGAGCTCGAGGTTGTCGATGAAGACCTGGAAGGTGTGGTGGTTGATCATCGTGCGGATCGGCGTGGCCTTCAGCGACGCGCCGGCCTTCGCGATGTCGATCAGGAACAGGCTCAGGCCCTCGGTCTTCTTCTTCACCGCGTCGATCGGCGTGGTGCGCGCGATCAGCAGGTACATGTGCGAGTGGCTGTAGCGCGAAGTCCAGATCTTCTGGCCGTTGACGACGTAGCCGCCGGGTACCTTGCGCGCGAAGGTCTTGATCGCCAGCGTGTTGGAGCCCGCGTCGGGCTCGGTCACGCCGAAGGCCTGCAGCCGCAGGCTGCCGTCGGCGATGCGGGGCAGCGTGCGGCGCTTTTGCTGTTCGGAGCCGTGGCGCATGATCGACGCCATCGTGTACATCTGCGCATGGCAGTGCACCGCGCTGCCGCCGTTCTGGTTGATCTCCTGCAGGATCAGGCAGGCGTCGAGCAGCGGCAGCCCTGCGCCGCCGTATTCCTCGGGAATCAGCGCTGCCAGCCAGCCGGCCTTGGCCATCGCGTCGACGAAGGCTTCCGGATAGGCGCCGTCCTGGGCGCACTGGCGCCAGTATTCGGGGCCGAAGCCCTTGCACAGCTCCTTGACGGCGGCGCGGATCTGGCCCTGGGTCTCGGTGTAGTCGAAGTTCATTTGGATGTCGGCCTTGCTTCTCTCAATCGACGACGCGTTGCTGTCGCAGCGCCGCCAGCTCATTGGCATCCAGGCCGAGCGCCGTCAGCACCTCGTCGGTGCTCGCGCCGAGCACAGGCGGCGGCTGCCCGCTGCGCCCGCGCCGGCCCTGCGAACTGAAGGGCAGGCCCATGGCCTGATGTTGCGGTGCGCCGGGCAGCGGCAGAGCGCCCAGCATGCCCACCGCCTGCACCTGTTCGTGCGCCAGCATCTGGGCCACGTCGTGCATCTCGCTGCAGGGCGCACCGGCCGCACGCAGCGCCGCCACGCAGTCCGCGGTGCTGAACTGCCGGGTGCGCGCTTCGAGCTCGGCGTGCAGCGCCTCGCGGTGGCCGATGCGCGCCGACATGTCGATGAAGCGCGGGTCCTGCGCCAGCCCGGGGCAAGCCAGCGCGCTGCAGATGCGGCCGAACAGCCGGTCGTTGGCGGCGGCGATGAAGACCTTGCCATCGGCGCTGTCGAAGAGCTCGTAGGGCGCCATCATCGCCATCGCCGAACCCATCTTGCGCGGCAGGCGCTGGGTGGCCAGGTAGTTCGCCACCGGTACCGTCATCCACGACAATCCTGTCTCGAGCAGGCTGGCGTGCACGCGCATGCCTTCGCCCGTGCTGGCGCGGCGCAGCAGCGCGGCCAGGATCGCCATCGTGGCCCACATGCCGGTGCCCATGTCGATCAGCGACACGCCGACGCGCGCCGGCTCGTCACCTTCGTGGCCGCTGACGCTCATGATGCCGGTGAAGGCCTGCATCAGCGGGTCGTAGCCGGGCAACGCGCGCATCGGGCCGACCTCGCCGAAGGCGCTGATCGCGCAGTACACCAGGCGCGGATTGGTCGGCCGCAGGTGGTCGTCGCCGAGGCCGCGCGCTTCGGCGCTGCCGGGCTTGAGCGAATGCACCAGCACGTCGGCACTGGCGGCCAGGCGCGCGACCAGCTGCTGACCCGCCGCGCTGTCGAGGTCGATGCAGACACTCTTCTTGTTGCGGTTGAGCGCCGCGAAGCCGGTCGAGACGCCGGCCATTTCGGGCGGCTTCCATTGGCGCGCATCGTCGCCGCTGACCGGGCGTTCGATCTTGATGACCTCGGCGCCGAGGTCGCCGAGAATCTGGGTGCAGAACGGGCCGGCCACGTTCTGCGTCAGATCGATGACGCGGCAGCCCTGAAGGATGTTCTCGAGCATGGGTGGTGAGTTGCCTGCGGCCCTACATCCGGAACACGCCGAACTGCGTGTCGCGCTGCGGCTGGCGGCCCGCCATCTCGAACAGCAGGGCCATCGTGTCGCGCGTCTCCAGCGGGTCGATGACCATGTCGCACCACATGTTGGCGGCGAAGTTGTAGGGGCTGGCGAAGGCCTCGAACTGCTCGCGGATCGGCTGCTTGAAGCGCTCCTTCTCTTCCTCGGTCCAGCTCGTGCCCTCACGCTCGTGGATGTTGTCGCGCACCATCGTCATGGTCGTCGCCGCCTGCTCGGGCCCCATCAGCGCGGCGCGGCCGGTGGGCCACATCATCATCACGTGCGGCTTGAAGGGGCGACCGCACATCGCCAGGTAGGCAGCGGCATACGAGCCGCCGGTGATGAGCGTGTAGCGTGGCACGTTGGCCGAGGCCATCGCGGTCATGAACTTGGCGCCGTGCTTGGCGATGCCTTCGCGCTCGACCGCCTGGCCGACCATGAAGCCCGACACGTCGGCGATGAAAAGCAGCGGGATGTCGCGCTGGCAGGCCAGCTCGATGAAGTGCGCACCCTTCAGTGCGCTCTCGGAGAAGATGACGCCGTTGTTGGCCAGGATGCCGACCTGAAAGCCTTTGATGCGGGCGAAGCCGCAGATCATCGAGCTGCCGTAGAGCGGCTTGAATTCCTGCAGGTCGCTGTCGTCAATCAGCCGCGCTAGCACCTCGCGGTTGTCGGTGGGGTGGCGGTTGTCGGCGCTGACGATGCCGTAAATCTCGCGCGCGTCGAAGCGCGGCGGCTTCGACGCGGCCACATCCCAGCGCTGCTTCGGGCCGGTGCCCAGGTTGGCAACGATGCCGCGCACGATGGCGATGGCATGGCTATCGCTCTCGGCCAGGTGGTCGGTGACGCCGCTGACGCGGCTGTGCATGTCGCCGCCACCGAGCGTTTCGACATCGACCACTTCCTTGGTCGCCGCGTACACCAGCTGCGGCCCGCCGAGGAACATCGCGCCCTGGTTGCGCACGATCACCGCCTCGTCGCACAGCGCCGGCAGGTAGGCGCCGCCGGCCGTGGACGGGCCGTGTACGGTGGCGATCTGCGTGATGCCTTCGCCCGACATGCGGATCTGGTTATAGAAGATCGATCCGAACTGCCCGTCGTCCGGAAAGATGTGCGCCTGCTCGGGCAGGTTGGCGCCGCCCGACTGAACCATGGTGATGCACGGCAGCCGGTGCTGCCAGGCGAACATCTGCGCCCGCACATGCTTCTTCGAGGTGATGCCGTAGTAGGTGCCGCCCTTCACCGTGGCGTCGTGAATCATCAACATGCACGGCCGGCCGCTGACCAGGCCCACGCCTGTGATGATGCTGCCGCCCGGAGGCACGCCTTCGTAGAGCCCCTCGCCGGCGAGCTGGCCGAACTCGAGGAAGGGCGAGCCCGGGTCGAGCACCGCCGCCAGCCTCTCACGCGGCAGCAACTGGCCGCGCTCCTTGTGCAGGCGGCGCGCCTTCTCCGGGCCGCCGACCAGGGCGCGTGCGCGGCGCGCGTGCAGGTCGGCGATGCGCGCCAGGTAGGCGTCGCGATTGCGCGCGAAGTCGTGGCTGCCGGGCGACACGGTGGTCGTCATCAGGGTCATGCAGGGGCTTTCACAAGGAGTGCGGGCCGACCACGGCGGTGCGATGCACTGCCATCACGCATCGCGCAAGGAGGCAAAGCGCTGCAGGTGATGGTCGCTGCCACCGAAGGCGTGCTGAAACAGCGTCAGGCGGCGAAAGTAGTGGCCGATGTCCAGTTCCTCGGTCATGCCCACGCCGCCGTGCAGCTGCACGCCTTGCTGCGCCACGTAGCGGGCGCGTTCGCCGATCGCCGCCTTGGCCGCGGACACCGCCCGCGCGCGTTCGCCGGGCACCGCGCTGTCGGCCTGCAGCGCCGCCAGCAGCAGCATCGAGCGGCTGGCTTCGACGGCCGCGAACATGTCCACCAGACGGTGCTGGAGAACCTGGAAGCTGGCCAGAGGGGCGTCGAACTGCCGCCGCGTGGCGAGGTACTCGCCAGTCTTGGACAGCACGGCCGTCATCGCCCCCAGCGCGTCGGCGCAGGCGGCGACGGTGGCCAGGTCGACGGCGCGTTCCAGCGCGGCCAGGCCAGCGGCCGAGTCACCTAGCGCAGCGGCCGCATCCACAGCGACAGCGTCGAGCTGCAACTCGCCGGCGCGGGCACCGTCGTAGCGCGGGTAGGCATCGACGCGGACACCAGTCGCGCCGGCCGGCACCACGAACAGGCCGATCCCGCCGCGCTCTCCCGCCGCGCCTGCGGTGCGCGCCGCGACCACGAAGGCGTCGGCCCAGGGCGCCGCCGGCACGCCCGTCTTTCGGCCCGACAACACCCAACGACCGCCCTCTAGGCGCGCGCTGGTCGTCACCCAGGCCAAGTCGGCTCCAGCGTCGGCTTCGGTGTGGGCCAGGGTGTAGATCTTCCCCCCAGTCACCAAGGGCGGCAGCAGGGCCGCGCATTGGGTCGGGTTGCCCGCGGCGGCGATCACCTGCCCGGCCAGCACGGTGCTGGCGACATAGGGTTCGACGACCAGCGCCGCGCCCAGGGCTTCGGCCACCTGCACGACGTCGGGCATGCCGCCGAAGCCCCCATGGGCTTCGGGCAGGCCCAGGCCGAGCCAGCCGAACTCGGCAAAGCGGCGCCAGTGCGCGGCGCTCATGCCGGCCTCGGTCGCCATCAGATGGCGGCGCGTGTCGAAGGCGTATTCGGCGCGCAGGTACTTGTGCGCGGCATCGCGCAACATCTTCTGTTCGGAGGTGGGCGTCAGGTCCATCGCAAATCGTCGTCGTGTCGGTGTCAGGCGGCGGTCTTGCCCAGCAGGGACCTGGCCAGCACGGTTTTCTGGACCTCGTCGCTGCCACCGTAAATGGTGGCCGCCCGCAGGAAGGCGTAGCGTTCCATCGCATGCGCGTGGTCGGTCTCGCCTAGCGCGCCCGATGCATACCAGGGCCAGGCCTGCTCGCCGCCGAACTCCACGCTCAGCTCCGACAGCGTCTGCTGCACCGCCGTGCCCATGATCTTCAGCAGCGACGATTCCGGCCCCGGCGCTTTGCCGGCCGCGGTGGACGAAAGCACGCGCAGGTTGGTGTATTCCAGCGCCATCAGGTCGATCTCGGCGCGCGCCAGCTTGATGCGTACCGCCGGGTCGTCGAGCAACGGCCTGCCGCCCGCGCGCCGCCGCGCTGCTTCAGCATAAAGGTTGGCCAGCGCGGCCTTGCTGTCGGCCACCCCGGCGATGCTGGTGCGCTCGTGGGTCAACAGGTACTTGGCGATCTCCCAGCCCTGGCCTTCGCGGCCCACGAGATTGGATCTGGGCACGCACAGGTCGGTGAAGAAGACCTGGTTCAGGTGGTGCTCGCCGTCGATCGAGACGATGGGCCGCACCTCGATGCCGGGGCGGTCCATCTCGATCAGCAGAAAGGAGATGCCCTCCTGCTTCTTGCCGGTGTTGGCGGTGCGCACCAGGCAGAACATCATGTTCGCCCAGTGCGCGTAGGTGGTCCAGATCTTCGAGCCGTTGATGACGTAGTCGTCGCCATCGGTCACCGCGCTGGTCTTCAGGCTGGCCAGGTCGGAGCCCGCGCCGGGCTCGGAGTAGCCCTGGCACCACCAGTCCTCGCAGCGCCTGATGCGAGGCAGGTACCGCGCCTTCTGCGCCTCGGTGCCGAAAGCCATCAGCACCGGCCCGAGCATGATGACGCCCATCGACAGGCCCACGGGCGCATTGGCCGCGGCGCGCTCCAGGTCGAACAGGTAACGCTGCGTCGGCGTCCAGCCGGAGCCGCCATGCTCCTTCGGCCAGCCAACGACCAGGTAGCCCTGGTCGTCGAGCCGGCGCTGCCACTGCACGATCTCGTCCTTGTTCAGCATCTGGCCAGTCACCACCTTGCGGCGCAGGTGCCCGGGCGTGTTCGCGGCAAACCAGCCGCGTACTTCGCGCTGGAAGGCACGCTCGCTGTCACTGAAGGAAAGGTCCATGGCCGGCTCCGCTGGCAACGATCAGATGGAAATGCCGCCGCCGCAGATCAGCGTCTGGCCGCTGATGTAGTTCGACTCGGGCGTGCACAGCAGGTACACCGAGCCGGCAGCCTCTTCGGTCGTGCCGCTGCGGCCGAGCGGGATGGTGCGCTCCATCATCGCCAGCAGGTCCGGGTTGACGCCGACCTTGATCTTGCGCCCCTCGACGTCGATCGAGGCGTTGCCGCCGGCCGTCGCTTCGGTCAGGCGCGTCTTGATCATGCCGAACGCGACCGCGTTGACGTTGACCTTGTAGCGTCCCCATTCCTTGGACAGCGCCTTGGTCAGGCCGATGATGCCGGCCTTGCCGGCCGAGTAGTTGGCCTGGCCGGCGTTGCCGCCGGTGCCGGCGATCGACGAGATGTTGACGACCTTGCGGAACACTTCCTTGCCGGCCTCGGCCTCGACCTTGGACTGGTGGCGGAAGTAGTCGGCGGCAGCGCGCAGGATCTTGAACGGTGCCGTGAGGTGCACGTCCAGGATCGAGTGCCACTGCTCGTCGGTCATCTTCTGGATCACGTTGTCCCAGGTGTAGCCGGCGTTGTTGATGATGATGTCCAGGCCGCCGAAACCGTCGATCGCGCTTTTGACGATCGTGTCGGCAAAGCCGTCGGCGGTGACGCTGCCGGCGCAGGCCAGCGCCTGGCCGCCAGCGGCCCTGATGTCGGCGACAGTCTGCTCGGCCGGTGCCGGGTCGAGGTCATTGACGACGACCTTCGCGCCCTCGCTGGCGAGCTTCATGGCGATGGCGCGGCCGATGCCGCGGCCGGAGCCGGAGACGATGGCGACCTTGCCTTCGAGCTTCTTCATGGGTTTGTCCTCGATGTCGGTTGGAAAATGCGTCAGTCCAGTGCCACCAGCGCTTCGCCGGCAAGCGTCACTTCACCGCTGCCCTTGGCAGCGGTGAGTTCAATGCGCGCACAGGGGCGTCCCGCGTGCGTCAGCTTCTCTACCACCTTGCCGCTGCACTGCACGCGGTCGCCGAGTTGCGTGATGGCGGCAAAACGCACCCCGTAACTGAGGATGCGCCGCTGCGGAACCCACAGGGTGAGCGCGCGGGCCAGGTAGGCCATCGACAACATCCCATGCGCGAAGACGTCCTTCATGCCCGCCTTCTGAGCGAAGTCGATATCGATGTGGATCGGGTTGTGGTCGCCCGAGGCGCCGGCAAACAGGGCCAGCGTGGTGCGGCTGATGGGTGGCAGCTGCAGCACGGGCATAGCGTCGCCCACGGCGACATTTTGAGCGTTGAATGTCATGGTGGGTCCTTCAACCGTGGCGCACGACGATGACCGAGTGCAGGTCGGCGACGTGCTCGCCGAGCTGGTTGGTCACTTTCGTGCCGTTGACGACGAATTCGAGCGCGCCGCCCTTCTTGTCGTAGATGTCGCTGACCTTCGACTGGAAGCGCAGCGTGTCGCCGGCGCACACCGGCGCGTGGAAGTCGAAACGCTGCTCGCCGTGCAGTACCTTACCGAGGTCGATCTCCAGCGTCTCGATCAGCTTCATCGTCTCGCCGGAGTCTCCCGGGGCGCCGAAGATGAAGGTCGGCGGCGCGACGATGCCGCGGTAGCCGGCTGCCTTGGCAGCGGCCTCGTCGGTGTGGATCGGGTCAGTGAGGCCGATCACCTTGGCAAAGAAGGCGATGCGGCCCTTCTCCACGTCCCACAGGATGGGAGGCGGCGCGTAGCCGATGTGCTTCTTGTCGATCATGGGGTTGGGTCCTCGGCGCTGCGCTTCAGGCGGCCTTGTAGAGCGTCACGACGCAGGCGCCACCGAGTCCCAGGTTGTGCTGCAGCGCCACCCGCGCTCCCTGCACCTGGCGCTGGTCCGCCGTCCCGCGCAACTGGTGTGTCAGCTCATAACACTGCGCCAAGCCGGTGGCGCCGAGTGGATGGCCCTTGGACAGCAGCCCGCCCGACGGGTTCGTGACGACCTTGCCGCCGTAGGTGTTGTCGCCGTCGCGCACGAACTTCTCGGCACCGCCTTCCGGGCACAGGCCCAGGCCCTCGTAGGTGATCAGCTCGTTCTGGGCGAAGCAGTCGTGCAGTTCGACGACGTCGACGTCGCCGGGGCCGATGCCGGCCGCTTCATAGACCTGGCGCCCCGCGTCGCGCGCCATGTCGTAGCCGACGACGCGCATCATGTCCTTCGAGTCGAAGGTGCTGTGGAAATCGGTGGTCATGGCCTGGGCCGCGATGCTGACCTGGGCGTTCAGGCCGTGCTTCTTGGCGAAGCCTTCCGAGCAGATCACGGCGGCTGCGGCGCCGCAGGTCGGCGGGCAGGCCATCAGGCGCGTCATCACACCGTCCCAGAGCATCGGCGACGCCATCACGTCCTCGGTGCTGACTTCCTTGCGGAACAGCGCGAGCGGGTTGTTTGCAGCGTGCCGGCTGGCCTTGGCACGGATGGCCGCGAAGGTCTCCAGCTGCGTACCGTACTTGTCCATGTGAGCTTTGCCGGCCCCGCCGAAGTAGCGCAGCGCGAGCGGAATCTCGGCGTGGCCGACCAGCTCGTCGGTGATCTGGTCGAATTCGTCGAAGGGCGTCGGCCGGTCGGCGAAGGCCGCCTTGATGGCGCCGGGCTGCATCTGCTCAAAGCCCAGCGCGAGGACGCAATCGGCGGCACCCGACTGCACTGCCTGGCGCGCCAGGAACAGCGCCGACGAGCCGGTGGAGCAGTTGTTGTTGACGTTGAGCACCGGAATGCCTGTCATGCCCACCGGGTAGAGCGCGCGCTGGCCGCATGTCGAATCGCCATAGACATAGCCGACGTAGGCCTGCTGGATGGCCTTGTAGTCGACGCCTGCGTCCTGCAGGGCCAGCCGGGCGGCCTTCTCGCCCATCACGTGGTAGGGCTCGCTGGCCCCAGGCTTGGCGAAGGGGATCATGCCGACGCCGGCGACGATGACTTGATTGCTCATGAGAACTCCAGTTGAAGGGGATGAGGGCCAGACAGGGGAACTGCGAGGAGGAACATGTACCGGGACCACCTCGTGTCAGGACGGCGACGCGAGCCACAGGCGCTCGATCTCGTGGCGCTGGATCTTGCCGGTGCTGCTGCGCGGAAAAGCCGCCGGATCCACGACCCGGAATTCCCTGGGGATCTTGTAGCCGGCCAGCTGCTCGCGACAGCGGGCCTTGAGCGCCTCGGTGTCGGCACCCGCGCCTGGCTTGAAGGCGATGAAGGCCACGGGCACCTCGCCCCAGCGTTCGTCGCGCTGGCGCACCACCGCGGCATCGGCCACGGCGGCCTGGGCCAGCAACACCCGTTCGATCTCGGCCGGGTAGATGTTCTCTCCACCCGACTTGATCAGGTACTTGGCGCGGTCGACGAAGTCCAGCGTGCCGTCGGCGCGGCGCACGAACAGGTCGCCCATGTGGAACCAGCCGCCGCGGAAGTCGTGCGCGTTCGCCTCGGGCGCGTTCCAGTAGCCGGAGAACAGCGTCGGCCCGCGCACTGCCGCTTCGCCTGGTGTGCCCAGGGGCACGTCGCGGTCTTCGGGATCGAGCAGGCGCACGCAGCAGAACGCCGATTCGCGCTTGGCCAGGCTGGTCGGCGCCACTCCGGGTGCGAGCAGCGCCCCCGAGGCCGGCGCGAGCCCGGTCTCGGTGGCGCCGAAGCTGTTGATGTACGGCGCGTTCAGCAGGCCGGTGAGATCGGCGATCTGCTGCAGCGGTACCAGGTCGGCCATGGCGCCGACCACGCGCACACCGCGCGGGCGGGTGGCGTTGCGGCGCAGACCGTCGATCAACACGTCGATCATGCCCGGCATGGCCACCAGCCAGCCGATCGACTCGGCGGCGATCGCCGCACACAGGCTGTCGACGTCAAAGCCATCGTGCAAGACGACCTTGCCACCGATCATCAACGTGGCCAGGCTGAAATCGGTGGCGGCCATGTGGAACAGCGGCGACCAGGCGACATAGGTGTGTTCCGCACCGATGCCGTATTCGGTCGCGAAGCACATGGCACGAGCGACCATCGCGCGCTGGCTGATCACCGCACCCTTAGGAAGGCCGGTGGTGCCACTGGTATAGAGGATGACCAGGCCCTGCTCGGGGTCGATCTCGGTGTGTGGATCGTCTTCCTGCGCACCGCCCATGAGCGTGCCGAACTGGGTCTCGATCAGGACGACCAGCGGCGCGCCATGTTCGATGCGCGCGAGCGCTGGCGCGTGTCGCGCCGAGACAAAGACGATGCATGGCGACACCAGGCGCAGGCAGTGCGACAGCTCGGCATCGGCCAGGCGCCAGTTCAGGCAGGCCACGATGACACCGATCTTCGCAGCCGCGAGTTGCAGCTGGATGTACTCGCGGCGGTTCTCGGACAGGATCGCGACCCGGTCTCCCGCCCGCGCTCCGCGCCCGCGCAATGCCTGCGCCAGCCGGCTGGCCGACCGGTCCAGGTCCCCATAGCTCAGCGCGCCGCGCGCGTCTTGCAGCGCCACGGCCTCGCCGCGCATGCCGGCTTGCTTGCGCAACAGGTCCGCCACCGTCAAGGCATGTGCGCCAAGGTCGGTCATGGCCATTTCAGGGTTGTCTCTCGTTCATGGGTCCGGCCGCCGCCGAGGGGTCGGCACACCGCAGGCTAACTGGGGAGTTGCTTATCTGTCAAGCGTTAGGTAGACTGCGCCGAACAATCTTTCCAGCAGTGAGCCAGACGGATGCAAGATACCAAGGCGATTCGCTTCGAGCAGCGCGGCGCCGCGGCCTGGATCACGCTCGACCGGCCGGACGCGATGAACGCGCTGTCCGATTCGATGTGCAGCGAGCTGATGGACGCCCTGGACACGGTCGAACGCGATGCCGAGATCCGTGTTCTGGTACTGACCGGCAGCGGGCGTGCTTTCTGTGCCGGGGCCGACCTCAAAGGCGTGTTGGACAGCAGTACCGGCGCACCGGGCCGCGCCGACCCGATGAGCACCTTCCTCGACCTGGTGGCCGGCATGATCGACCGCGTCCGCATGCTGCCCATGCCCACCATTGCCGCTCTGAACGGCCTCACGATGGCCGGCGGCCTGGAACTGGCGATGGCCTGCGACCTGATCATCGCCGCTGAAAGCACCCGCATCGGCGATGCGCACGCCAACTTCGGTGTCTTTCCCGGCGCCGGCGGTACCGCCGTGCTGCCCCGTCGCATCGGGCCCACGGCCGCCAAATACCTGCTTTTCACGGGCGAAGCCCAGAGCGCGGCCGAGCTGGTGCCGCTGGGCCTGGTCAACCGGGTTGTGCCGGATGCCGATCTGGTGTCCGAGATCGACAAGCTGGCCACCCGCATCGCCAGCAAAAGCCCCCTGGTGCTGCGCCGCATGAAGCAGGCCGTGGCTGACGGGCTTGAGCAGCCACAGGCGGCGGCTCTGCGACTCGAGCGGCTGGTGCTCGACGCGCACCGGTACTCACACGACATCCGCGAGGGCCTGGCGGCCTTCACCGGCAAACGCAAGCCCGAGTTCAAGGGCTACTGAAGCACCTCTGCCCCGAAGGATTCGATCAATGAACCACCCGCAACCCGCCGTCTACGTGGCCGGCATCGGCATGACTCCAACCGGCAAGTTTGTCGACCGCAGCATCAAACAGCTGACTGCGGACGCGGTGAACGCGGCGCTGGCCGACGCCGGCCTGCAGCTGGCCGATATTCAGAGCGCCTTCTTCTCCAACGCGACGCAAGGGGTGCTCGAAGGCCAGACCATGGTGCGCGGACAGATCGCGCTGCGCTCGATGGGCATCGAGTCCATCCCCGTCTACAACATAGAGAATGCCTGCGCCAGCGCCAGTTCGGCCTTCAACCTGGCAGTGCAGTACGTGCGGTCCGGCGAGGGCGACATCGCGCTGGCGGTCGGCGCCGAGAAGATGTTCTGCGCCGACAAGGCCAGGATGTTCAGCGTCTTCGACGGCGCCTGGGACTTGTCGACCATCGAGGCCAACAAGCGCAGCCTGCTGGCCCTGGGCGAAGGCATCACGCCGCCCGAAGGCAGCACGTCGAAAGCCCCGTACAGCCTGTTCATGGATATCTACGCCGCGTTCGGCCGCTTCCACATGCGCGAATTCGGAAGCACGCAACGCCAGTTCGCGGCCGTCGCGGCCAAGAACCACGGGCACTCGGTGCACAACGCCTTGGCCCAGTACCGAACCGCCTACAGCATCGACGAAGTGCTGGCCGCGCCGCCCATTACCTATCCGCTGACTCTTCCCATGTGCGCGCCGATCAGCGATGGCGCCGCCGCCGCGCTGGTGTGCTCCGAAGCCGCACTGGCCCGCCTGGCCGACCGTCGGCGCGCCATCCGGGTGCTGGCTTGCGTGCTTGGCACCGGCAGCACGCGCCGTCCGCACGACGTGGGCCAGCACGTCACTGTCAAGGCCGCCAAGCTGGCCTACGAACGCGCCGGCGTCGGTCCGAAGGACATCTCGCTGGCCGAAGTCCATGACGCCACCGCCATCGGCGAGATCGTGCAGAGCGAAAACCTGGGTTTCTGTGAGTTCGGCGCCGGCGGCGCGCTGGCCGAAAGCGGCGCGACCACGATCGGCGGGCGCATTCCCATCAACACCTCGGGCGGACTGGAATCCAAAGGCCACCCCATCGGCGCCACGGGGCTGGGCCAGCTGCACGAACTGGTGACGCAGCTGCGGGCCGAAGCCGGCGCGCGTCAGGTGCAGGGCGCGCGGCTGGCCGTCGCCGAGAACGGCGGCGGCATCTTCGGCATCGAAGAGGCGGTGTGCGCCATCACCATCCTCAGCCGCTGACGCGCGCTCGCCGCCCCGTTGCAACAGAACCTGACCCTAACGCATGAACTTCCTGCCCACCGATGAACAGCGACTGGCCGTCGAAGGCTTCAATCGCTTCCTCGAGACCAAGTTGCAGCCCATCGTCCGGCGCTACCAGCCCGACAAGCTGATCGAGAAGGAGCGCATGCTGGAAATCTTCCAGCTGATGCTGCCCTACGGCATGGGCGGCAACGGCATCATTGCCGAGAAGCACGGCGGGATGGGGATGCCGTGGTTGACCTACGCGCTGATGTACGAGCAGCTCGCGCGGGTGTCCGGCGACGTCGCGATCTCGCTGCTGATCCAGCAGCTCGGCGCCTATTCGCTGGAGGTGTGCAGCAATGACGCGATGCGAGACAAATATCTGCCGCGCATGCTGCGCGCCGAGATCATCGCCTGCAGCGGCATCAGCGAACCCGGCGTCGGATCCAACGTAGCCGAGGTGACCTGCCGCGCGAAGAAGGACGGCGACCTCTATGTCGTCACCGGCGAGAAGACCTGGATCTCCAACGGCCATTACTCCGACTTCTGCATGGTCATCGTTCGCACCTCGGACGATGGCGCCAAGGGCCTGTCGATGATCCTGGTCGACCGCGCCGAGCACGGCTACGACAGCCGCAACATCGACAAGCTGGGGCTCAACAGCACCTCGACCGCGCAGCTGTTCTTCGACGGCGTGCGCGTGCCCGCCGCCAACATGCTGATCGCGCCCGGCGCCGGGCTGAAGAACACGCTGGTGCTGTTCGAGAAGGCGCGGCCGATGGTCGGCCTGACCTCCGTGGGCATCGCCCAGGCGGCGCTCGACAAGGCGGTGGCCTACGCCAAGGAGCGTCGCCAGCACGGCAAGCCGATCGGCGCCCACCAGCTCATCCAGGGCATGCTGGCCGAGGCCGCGATCGAACTCGACGCGGCCAAGCTGCTGGTCTACCGCGCCTTCAACCTGATCGACCACGGCGTGCGCTGCGAGGTCGAAAGCGCGATGGCCAAGTGCTACGCCACCGAGATCGCGGTCGACGTGGCCTCCAAGGCGGTGCAGATCCACGGCGGCAACGGCATCACCAAGGACTTCGGCGTCGAGTTGCTGTTCCGCAATGCCCGCATGATGACCATCCCGGACGGCACGACCGAGATCCAGAAACTCATCATCGGGCGTGCCCTCACCGGGCTCAACGCCTTCTCCTGACCATGGCCACGCCTGCCGCACCCGTCCTCCGCGCCGAGGGCATCACGCTGCGATTCGGTGGTGTCGTCGCGCTGTCCGAGGTCAGCATCGAAGTCCGGCCCGACGAGATGCTGGCCATCATCGGCCCCAACGGCGCTGGCAAGAGCTCGCTGCTCAACGTGCTGAGCGGCTTCTACCGCCCGCAGCAGGGCAGCGTGCAGTACGAAGGCCGCGATCTGCTGGGCCGGGCCGTGCACTCCATCGCCCGCGACGGCGTGGTGCGCACCTTCCAGGGCACGCACCTGTTCTCCAACATGAGCGTGCTCGACAACATCCTGATCGGGCGCTTCAGCCACATGCATTCCAGCCTCGCCCAAGCCTTCTTGTACTTCCCGTGGACACAGCGCGAGGAAGCGCGGCACCGCGAAGTGGCCGAGAACATCGTGGAATTCCTGGAGATCGAGAACATCCGCCACCAGCCGGTCGGCTCGCTCGGTTACGGTTTGCGCAAGCGCGTCGACCTCGGCCGCGCCCTGGCGATGGAACCCAAAGTGTTGCTGATGGACGAGCCCATGGCCGGCATGAACACCGAGGAAAAGGAAGACCTGGCGCGTTTCGTCATCGATGTGCGCGAGGCCAGGCGCATCCCCGTGGTGCTGGTCGAGCACGACATGGGCGTAGTCATGGACCTTGCCGACCGCGTTGCCGTGCTCGACTTTGGTCGCAAGATCGCCGACGGCACACCGGCGCAAGTGCAGGCTGACCCGGCCGTGATCCAGGCCTATCTCGGAGCCGCGGCATGAACGGCGGCGTCACTGCCGTGATCAAGGAAGCGATGCCCCCTGCCGAGGCACGCCGGTCTGCCCGGTCTGCCACTGCCACGGACGCCGACGATACCGCGTTGCGCACGCTACCCCAGACCCTGCTGGCCCACGCACGAAATCAACCGGCGCGACTGGCCCAGCGGGCCAAGCGCAAGGGCATCTGGCGCGAGTACGACTTCGCCCACGTGCTGGAGCACGTGCGCAGCATTGCCCTGGGCGCGGCCGCGCTGGGTCTGGCGCGCGGTGACACCGCGGTCGTGATCGGTGAGAACGAGCCCGAGCATTATTGGGCCGTCTTCGCGGTCCAGTCGCTGGGCGCCAAGACGGTGTCGGTCTACCCCGACGCCACTGCGGAAGAACTTCACTACCTGTGCGAGGATTCGGGCGCCAGATTCATCTTCGCCCAGGACCAGGAGCAGGTCGACAAGGCGCTTGCGGTGGCGCCCCGGCTGCCGGCGATCATCGGCATCGCCTACTGGGATGACGGCGGCATGTGGTCGTACAGTCACGACCTGCTTCACGCCTTCGACGCCCTGTTGGCCGCCGGCCGCGAGGGGCACCGCCGCAACCCGGAGCGCTTCGCCCGCGAGGTCGAGGCCGGCAGCCTGGATGACCTCGCGCTGCTGACGTACACCTCGGGCACGACCAGCAAGCCCAAGGGCGTGATGATCAGCCACCGCTGGCTGGTCGACAACGCCAGCCGCATGCGCAGCGCACTACCCATCGAACCCGGCATGGAGTACCTGTCGTACACGCCGCTGGCCTGGATCACCGAGCAGCTGCTCGGTGTGACGCTGGGACTGACGCTGCCGCTGGTGGTCAACTTCCCCGAGGGTCCGGACCAGGTGCTGCCGAACCTGCGCGAGCTCGCGCCGCACATGGTGCTGTTCGGTCCACGCCAGTGGGAGAGCATTGCCGCCACCATCGAGGCGCGCATGCTGCACGCCAGCTGGCCGGCGCGAATGATCTACCGCTGGGGCGTGCGCATCGGCCACGATGTGCACGTGGCCCGGCTCGAAGGCCGGTCCGCGCCGACGCGGTCGCGGCTACTGCTGCCTCTGGCCGAGCTGCTGACACTGCATGCCGTACGCGACCAGTTCGGCTTCCTGCGCTCAAGGATCGCAGTTTCGGGAGGCACCGCAATGGCACCCGACGTGTTCCGCCTGTTCCACGCACTGGGAGTGCCGCTGCGCAACATCTACGGCTGCTCCGAGTTCGGCCTGATTGCCGGCCACCGCGGCGAACGCTACGACCTGGAAACCGTGGGTCCGCTGCTCGATGTCGACCCGGCCTTCGGTGCGCCGCTGCAGGCCCGCATCGAACCGAGCGGCGAACTGCTGCTGCGCGGCGGCACCGGCTTTTTGGGCTACTGGCACAAGCCGGACAAGACCGCGGCACTCGACCGCGACGGCTGGTTCGCCAGCGGCGACGCGGTGCAACGCACCGAGCGTGGCGAGCTCGTGTTCCTCGACCGGGTCGAGCACCTGGTGAAGCTGGCCAACGGCCACCCCTACCCGCCGCAGTTCATCGAGACCCGGCTGCGCTTCTCGGCCTTCATCAAGGACGTGATGGTGCTCGGCGACGGGACCCGGCCCTGGGTCGGCGCACTGATCAACATCGACATGGGCGTGGCCGCGCGTTGGGCCGAGGAGCGACGCATCACCTTCTCGACTTTCACCGACCTGTCACAACGGCCCGAGATCCGCGCCCTGGTGCGCGACGAGATCGCGCGCATCAATACCTTGCTTCCCGACGGCTCTCGCATCGTTCGCTTCGCCAACTTCCCGAAGGAGCTGGACGCCGATGAGGGCGAACTCACCCGCACCCGCAAGCTGCGCCGCGAGTTCCTGGAGCAGCGCTACGAGGCTCTGATCGAGGGTCTGTACGCTGGTGCGAACGACATCGATTGCGCAATCGCCATCACCTACCAGGACGGTCGCCAGGGGGTGCTGCGCGCCACCGTGGCCGCCACCGACATCACCAGGGCCAGCCCGCGATGATCATCGAATTCTTCAATTACGCGCTCAACGGCGCCCTGCTCGGCCTGCTGTACTCGCTGGTGGCGATGGGTTTCGTCGTCATCTACCGCGCCAGCAAGGTCTTCAACATGGCAGTCGGCGAGATGCTGGTGGTCGGTGCCTTCCTGGTGTGGTGGGCCGTGCAGTCGCGCGGCATGCACCCGGCCGTGGGCATCGGCGTGGCGCTGGCGATCTCGGTCCTGATCGGACTGGCGATCGAACGCCTGCTGTTCCGTCGCCTGATCGGCGAGTCGGTGTTCTCGATGATCATGGTCACCATCGGTCTGCTGATCCTGATGCGCGGCCTGGTGCTGCTGATCTGGGGCCCGCAGGAACGCCAGTTCCCGGCCATCATTTCGCTGGCGCCGTTGATCGTCGGCGACCTGATCGTGCCGCGCTCGCTGGCTGCCGGCGGCATGATCGCCGTGGTCTGCGCCGCCGGTCTGCACTGGTTCTTCAACCGCAGCCGGGCCGGCCTGGCCATGTCGGCGGTGGCCGAGGACCACCAGATCGCGCTGGCCATGGGGATCAGCGTGCGGCGCTCGATCGCCTTCGCCTGGGCGCTGGGGGGTGTGCTGTCGGTCATCACGTCGATGGTCTACCTCAGCGGCAAGTCGCTGACCTTCCTGTCGTCCGAGATCGGCTTCGCGGCGTTGCCGGTGGCGCTGCTGGCCGGCCTGGAGTCGATCGGCGGGCTGCTGCTGGCCGGCATCATCGTCGGCGTCGTGCAGGGCCTGACTGCCGCGTACATCGACCCGCTGATCGGTGGCAACGCCGCCGCAGTGGTGCCCTACATCTTCATGCTGGTCGTGCTCATCGTCCGGCCCACCGGCATGTTCGGCTGGAAGCGCATCGAAAGAGTCTGAACCCATGGACCCCTCCGGCATCTTCTCCACCAGCTACGCCCGCGACAGCGCGCTCGTGCGCACCCGTGCCCAGTGGCTGGCCCTGGCACTGCTCGGCGCCGCGCTGCTGCTCTACCCCTGGCTGGCTTCGCCGCGGCTGGTGGCAGTGGCCAACCTGATGCTGGTCACGGCCATCGTCGTCGTCGGGCTGCAGATCACCACCGGCTACGCCGGCCAGATCAACCTGGGCCAGGCCGCCTTCATGGGCGTGGGCGCCTACGGCGCCAGCGTCGTGGAAGTCAAGTTCGGCCTGCCGTTCTGGGTCGCGGTGCCGGTGGGCGGCATGTTGGCCGCGCTGGCCGGCTGGGCCTTCGGGCTGACGGCCGCGCGCATCAAGGGCTTCTACCTTGCGCTGACCACGATCGCAGCGCAGTTTCTGTTCGTCTTCGTGGTGCTGAACCTGCCCTCGTCGTGGCTCGGTGGCGTCAACGGGTTCAGCCTGGAACCGGCGCGGCTGGGCCCGCTGGTGTTCGACAGCGACCGCGCGCTGTACCACCTGTTCCTGTTCAGCACCGTGGTGATGGTGTTCGGCGCCTTCGGCATCCTGCGCAGCCGGCACGGCCGCGCCTTCGTGGCGGTGCGAGACGACGACGTTGCCGCCGGCATGATGGGCATCGACGTGCCCGGCACCAAAGCCCGCGCTTTCGTACTCGGCGCCTTCTACGCCGGCATCGGCGGCGCGCTGTGGGCCTACCAGATCCGCTTCGTCTCAGTCGACCAGTTCACGCTATTCAACTCGATCTGGTTCATCGCCATGATGATCGTTGGCGGACTGGGCTCCATCGTCGGCGCGCTGATCGGCACTGTGCTGATCCGCATCGTGCAAGAAAGCATCACCACCCTGGGCCCCGATCTCATCGAGTTCATCCCCACCCTGAGCAGTGACATCGTGTTCGCCAGCATGAACGTGTTCCTGGGGCTGGTCATCACTGGTTTCCTGCTGCTCGAGCCCAAGGGCTTGATGCACCGCTGGAACATCTTCAAGGCGACCTATCGACTCTGGCCCTTCCCGCACTGAAGTCACCCCGTTCCGACCCACACCTCCAAGGAGATACCCACATGCAACGACGCCCCTTCCTGACCTGTGCCGCCGCCCTGGCCTCCGGCCTGCTGCTGAGCACAGCCGTGCGCGCCCAGACCACGATCAACGTGGCCGCGCTGGCCGACTTCGCCGGCCCGTATGCCAACGTGATGAACGACATGCAGGGCGGGCGGCTTGCGGTCCTTGACTGGTGGAACAAGGAGGTCGGCGAGAAGCTCAAGGTGCGCATCGCCGTCAAGACCTACGACACACGCTATGACGTGGCGCAGACGGCCAGCCTGTGGCCCGGCATCAAGGCCGAACTCAAGCCGGTCATGGTTCTTGGTCTCGGAGGACCCGATGCCGCCGCTTTGCAGCAGCGACTGCCGGAAGACAAGGTGCCGATGCTGTTCGGCACCGCGGCCTACGGCTTCGGCTGGAAACCCGGCCAGTGGGCTCTCAACATCCGTCCGACCTATTCGCACGAGGCGGCTGGCTTCGTGGAGTGGTTCCGCGCCACCAAGCTGGAAGGCAAGCGCCCGGTGAAGGTGGCGATCATCACCTCGGAAGCCACGCCAGCCTACGCGGACATGGCCAAGGGCTTGCAGAGCTACGCCAAAGCGAACCCGGACAAAGCCACCTTCGTGGAGGCCATCTGGACCGAGGTGCAACCGGCCGACCTGACGCTGCAGGTGCGCCGTCTTGCCAACGCCGGCACCGACGTGATCGTCATCCAGACCAACACCGCCCAGGCCGTGGCCACCAAGCGCGCGCTGCAGGCGCTGGGAAAGAACATCCCGATCATGCTGTCTCTGCACAACGGCGTGGCCGGGTCGTCGCGCGCGCTGGGCGACGCCAACGGCTTCGCCGGCGACTATGAAGTGGGCGCCATTGCGGACGCGACCGAGGACGACACCACGGCGCGCAAGTTCTACCGCCTGCTGCAGGAGAAGCACGGACTGAAGTCGGGCTGGAACGCCATGACCATGATCGGGCTCGGCCAGAGCATCGTCGCGGTGCGCGCCATCGAGGCCGCGGTGAAATCCAAAGGTGCCGACAAGGTGACCGGTGAAGCCGTGCACGCTGCGCTGCTGGCCACTCAGTTCACCGGTGCAGAGCTGATGGGGCTTCTGCCGGGCGTGGACTTCAGCGCTGACTCGCCCTTCCCCACGGGCAGCGCCAAGGTCAACGTGGCGACGATGAAGGACGGCAAGGTGGTACGCGCCGCTGGCGAAGTGGCCGTGCCCACGGTGCCGAAGTGGTGACGGACAGCAGTGAATCGGCCGCAGTGGAGGCACGGCGCCAGTCCGCGCAGCATGCGCCGGCGCACCCGGCCCCCGCCACGGCAGGCGCACTGCTGGCGTTGAGCAACGTCGAGGTGCTCTACGCCGAGGTCATCCTGGCGCTCAAGGGGGTTTCGATGCAGGTTCCGCAGCGCGGCTGCGTTGCGCTGCTGGGCGCCAACGGTGCGGGCAAGAGCACGACGCTGAAGGCCATCTCCGGCGTGATCGACTCCGAAGACGGACGCGTCTCGGGCGGCCTCATCGCCTTCGAAGGACAGCCGATCCACGGCCAGGATTCGGCCACCGTGGTGCGCGCCGGCCTGGTCCACGTGATGGAAGGTCGCCGCGTGCTGCCGCACATGACCGTGGAGCAGAACCTCATCATTGGCGGCCACATGTTCAAGTCCGCCGCCGCGATGCGCCAGGCGCTGGCGGCGGTGTATCAGGCCATCCCGCGGCTGGCCGACCTGCGCAGGCGCGTCGCCGGCTACCTCTCGGGCGGCGAGCAGCAGATGCTGGTGATCGGTCGCGCCATCATGGCCGAGCCCAGGCTGATGTTGATCGACGAGCCATCGCTGGGGCTGGCGCCGCGCATGATCGAGGAGGTGTTCGCCTTGCTGCACCGGCTGCGCGAACAGGGCCTGGCGCTGCTGATCGTCGAGCAGAACACGCGTGTGGCGCTCGAGATCGCGGACTACGGCTACGTGATGGAGAGCGGGCGCATCGTTCTGGAGGGGGATGCGCAAGAGTTGCGCGCCAACGAGGACGTGCGCGAGTTCTACCTGGGCCTGGACCGCGAAGGCGGGCGCAAGAGCTTCCGCGAAGTCAAGCATTACCGCCGGCGCAAGCGCTGGCTGGGCTGAACCAACGAAAGGAACAGCGACATGAGCGGACCCCTCCAGGGCCTGAAAGTCATCGAGTTCGGCGGCATCGGGCCCGGACCCTTCTGCGCCATGATGCTGGCGGACATGGGAGCCGACGTGATCCGCCTCGACCGCAAGGCCGACAAGGGCAGGGACCGCGGCGACCCGGCATTCCTGGCCAGCGGCCGGCGCGGCGTGCTGCACCGCGGCCGGCGCTCGGTGGCGGTCGATCTCAAGTCGCCGCCCGATCGCGACAAGGTGCTGGCCATGCTGGACAGCGCCGACGCGCTGATCGAAGGCTACCGCCCCGGCGTGATGGAACGCCTGGGCCTGGGCCCGGACGTGCTGCTGGCGCGCAACCCGCGCCTGGTCTACGGCCGCATGACCGGCTGGGGCCAGGAAGGCCCGCTGGCGCAGGCCGCGGGGCACGACATCAACTACATCGCGCTGTCGGGCGCGCTGGCCACCATCGGCCGCAAGGTCGGCGGGCCCATCGCGCCGGCCGCGATGATCGGCGACCTGGGCGGCGGCGGCATGATGCTGGCCTTCGGCATCATGTGCGCCGTGTTCGAGGCCAGAAACTCGGGCCACGGCCAGGTCGTCGACGCGGCGGTGCTGGACGGCGCGGCGCTGCTCACCGCCATCGTCTGCGAGCTGCGCGCCGTCGGCCACTGGAAGGACGAGCGCGAGTCCAACCTACTCGACGGCGGCTCGCATTTCTACGACACCTACGAGTGCGCCGACGGGCAGTGGATTTCCCTGGGCGCGCTGGAGCCGCAGTTCTACGCGCTGCTGCTGCAGAAGCTCGCCATCACCGACCCGGAGTTCCAGCGCCAGCGCGACCCGTCGGCGTGGCCGTCGCTGAAGGCCAAGCTGGCCGCCATCTTCAGCAGCCAGCCCAGCGCCCACTGGTGCGCGCTGCTGGAGAACACCGACGTCTGCTTCGGCCCCGTGCTGAGCACCGGCGAGGCCGCGCGCCACCCGCACAACGTCGCGCGCGACACCTTCTTCGAAAGCCAGGGCGTGGTGCAGCCCTCGCCGGCGCCGCGTTTCAGCCGCACGCCGGCCACCCGGCCCGTGCCTGCGCCCTACATCGGCGAGCACGACGATCAACTGTTGTGATTTGAGAGCGCCATGCAACTCGGACTGAAGGACAAGGTCGCCATCGTCACGGGCTCGGGCCGCGGCATCGGGGCCGAAACCGCACGCGCGCTGGCCGAGGAAGGCGCGCGCATCGTCGTCACCGACATCGACGCGAAAGTGGCAGCGGACCACTGCGCCGCATTGCAGCGCGACGGCTTCGAGGCCATTGCCGTGGCCGCCGACGTGACCAAGGCCGCCGAGGTCGAGCGCCTGGTGCAGTCGGCCCGCGACGCCTTCGGCAGCGTGCACGTGCTGGTCAACAACGCAGGCTTCGCGCGCGACGCCCGCATCACCAAGCTGAGCGAAGCGGACTGGGACGCCGTCGTCGACACCGTGCTCAAGGGCGCCTTCCTGTGCACCAAGGCGGTGGCGCCGGTGATGGCCGCGCAGCACTGGGGCCGCGTTGTCAACATCTCGTCGCGCGCCCACCTGGGCAATCCGGGCCAGGCCAATTACTCGGCCGCCAAGGCCGGCCTGCTCGGCTTCAGCGCCGCGCTGGCGCTCGAACTCGGCCGCGACGGCATCACCGTCAACACCATCGCCCCGGGCTTCATCGAGACCGACGGCGTGCGCAACCTGCCGCACTACCAGAAGATCAAGGACAACGCGATCGCCCGCACGCCCATCGGGCGCCTGGGCGTGCCGCGCGACATCGCTGGCGCGGTGGCCTTCCTGGCCAGCGAGGCGGCCGGCTACATCACGGGCGCCACGCTGCACGTGACCGGCGGCCGCTTCGCGACCTGAACAAGAGATGGACTTCGGCTTCAGCCCCGAGCAGGACACGATGCGCGAATCGGTGCGCCGCTTCATGCGCGAGCGCGTCGCGCCGCGCGTGGCCGAATGCGAGAAGCAGCGTGAATTCGCCTGGGACCTGCTGCCGCAGTTGCAGCCTTTCGGCTACCTCGGCGGCCTGCTCCCCGAAGAGGCCGGCGGCTTCGGCATGCGCTACGCCGACTGGGCGATCCTGATGGAAGAGGCCGGCTACTGCTGGCTGTCGCTGCGCGTGATGATGAACTCGCTCAACATCCTGGCGCAGCTGCTGCACAGGCAGGGCACGCCCGCGCAGCAGCAGCGCTGGCTGAAGCCGCTTCTGGCCGGGCAGTTGAAGCACTGGATGGCGATCACCGAGCCCAACCACGGCTCCAACGTCGCTGGCATCGAAACGCGCGCCGAGGACAAGGGCGACCACTACCTCGTCAACGGCAACAAGCTGTGGATCACCAACGGCATCCACGGCAATTTCGGCGTGCTGGTGGCGCGCACCTTCAGCGCGACCTGCGACGGCGGCATCAGCATGTTCATCGTCGAGCGCGCGCAGACGGCCTACGAGGCGCGGCGCGCCGACGTGATGTTCATCCGCGCCACCGGCACCTCGCAACTGAGCTTCAACGACGCCGTGGTGCCCAAGGCCAACCTGCTGGGCAAAGAAGGCGAAGGCCTGAAGGCGATCCTCACCGGGCTGAACTTCGGCCGTCTGAACGTGGCCATGGGTGCGGTCGGCGCGGCCCGTTCGGCGCTCGACCTGTCGATCGATTATTCCAAGCAGCGCAAGCAGTTCGGCAAGCCGATCGCCGGCTTCCAGCTGGTGCAGAAGCTGATCGTCGACATGATGGTGCGCTGCGAAGCCGCACGCGCGCTGGGCTACCGCGCCGCCTGGGCGCTCGACCAGGGCGGCAGCGCGCGCACCGAGTGCTCGATCGCCAAGCTCTACGCCGCCGAAGCCGCGCACGAGGTGGCGGGCATGGCGCTGCAGGTGCACGGCGGCTCGGGCTACAGCGAAGAACTGCCGATCGAGCGCATCTTCCGCGACACGCGCGGCGGCATGATCCCCGAGGGCACGACCGAGATCCAGACCCTCATTGTCGGCCGCGAGGTGCTCGGCATCTCGGCGTTCCAATGAGCTGAAACGGTGAAGACATGACGCATCGCCTCACATGGGCATGACCCTGCTCCACGCGCTGCGCCTGAACGCGCGGCGCCACCCGCAGCGCATCGCGTTCTGTTTCCGCGAAAGCGCCCTCAGCTACGCCGAACTGCTGGCCTGCACCGAACGCGCGATGTGCGCGCTGGCCGCCCTGGGCCTGGCGCCGGGCGAGAAGGTGCCGATGCTGTCGACCAACCACGCCGACATGCTGGTGGCCTACTTCGCGCTCACCGGCGTCGGCGCAATCCCGGCGCCGCTGAACTACCGCCTGGCCGACGACGACCTGCGCCACGGCATCGCCGCCGCGCACGCGCGCTTCGTGCTGCTTGGCTCGGGCTTCGCCGAGCGCGCCGAAGCGCTGGCCGATCCGGCACGGCGCTGGATCTGGTTTGCCGATGCCGAAGACCACGCGCCGGCCGACGCGCTGCGCTGGCAGGCGCTGCAGGCCGGCGCCACCGGTGCGGTGCCCGAGGGCCGCGCCGGCAGCACCGTGATGCTGCACACCTCGGGCACGACGGGCCGGCCGAAGGGCGCGCTGCGTTCACGCTTCGGCTTCGAGGAACGCGCCATCGAACAGGGCTTCGGCATGGACGACCGCACGCTGTGCGTGCTGCCGATCTGCCTGGGCGCCGGCTGCGTCTACACCCTGCTGCCGCTGTACCTGGGTGCCAGCATCCGGCTTCACGAACACTTCGACGCCGGTGCGGTGATCGACGCGATCGAACAAGAACGCATCCACTCGACGATGTTGCTGCCGGCGATGCTGCAGGCCATGGTCGAACACCCGCGCTTCGGCGGCGCCGATCTGTCGAGCCTGCACGTCATCCAGTCCGGCGCCGGGGCGCTGTCGGGCACGCTCAAGCGTGCGCTGCTCGCGCGTTTCGGCGACGGCGTTCTCAACATCTACGCCGCCTCCAGCGAGGTCGGCCCCTACGCCAACCTGAAGGGCGCCGAGGTCCGCGACCACCTCGACGGCAACTGCGTCGGCCGGCCCTTCTTCGGCGTCGAGCTGAAGCTGCTCGGCGACGACGGCGCCGAGGTGGCGCCCGGCGAGGTGGGCGAGATCTGCTGCCGCAGCGAGTCGCAGTACGACGAATACTTCGAGGACCCCGAACTGACCGCCAGCACGCGGCGCGGCGACTTCCTGACCGTCGGCGACCTAGGGCGGCTGGATGCCAACGGCCTGCTGCACTTCGTCGGCCGCAAGCGCGACATCATCAAGAGCGGCGGCATCAACATCTACGCCTCGGAGATCGAGGAGGTGCTGCAGCAGCACCCGGGCGTCGCCGAGGCGCATTGCGTGGGCCTGCCCGACAACCGCTGGACCGAGCTGATCTGCGCCGTCGTCGTGCCGCGTGCCGGCCAGCAGCCGACGGCCGACGACATCACCGCGTTCGCCGCGGCGCACCTGGCCGCCTACAAGAAGCCCCGGCGCGTGGTCTTCATGGCCGAGGTACCCAAAAACCTGACCGGCCGCGTGCTCAAGACCCAGCTCGTCGAGCAGGTGCTGGCCATGCCGAAACCCGACATGAAAGAGAACGCATGATCCTGTCCGCCCTGCGCGCTGAACCCTGCTACTTCGAAGACCTGGGCATCGGCGACACCTTCGACAGCCCGACCCGCACCGTCACCGAAGCCGACGTCGTCAACTTCGCCGGCCTGTCGGCCGACTACAACCGCCTGCACGTCGACGCCGAGTTCGCCAAGGACACGCCCTACGGCCAGCGCATCGCTCACGGCCTGTTAGTGCTGGCGGTGATGTCGGGGCTGGTGACGCGCATGCAGCTCAACCAGCACCTCGAACCCAGCCTGCTGGGCCTGCTCGACATCCAGTGCCGCTTCCCCATGCCCACCTTCATCGGCGACACCCTGCGCGTGCGCGTCGAGGTAGCCGAGAAGAGCGAGACCTCCAAACCCGACCGCGGCGTCGTGGCCTTCAGGCGCCAGGTCATCAACCAGCGCGGCGAGGTCGTGGTCGAAGGCGTCTGGAAGCTGTTGGTGAAGCGCCGCCCGGCCTGAGTGACTGAAACGAGAAGCCAGCATGACCATCAAGACCCCCATCGGCTACACCACGCGCGACGAGATCTTCGTGCGCGACCGCAACATCGCCACCGAGATCCTCGGCCAGCTCGACTTCATCGACATGATTTTCCTGGCCGCTACCGGCCAGACACCCAGCGCGCCGATGAAGCGCATGGCCAACACGCTGATGGTGGCCGTCACCGACCACGGCCTGACGCCCAGCGCCATCGCGGCACGGCTGACGATCCTCGGCGCACCCGAGTCGATCCAGGGCGCAGTGGCGGCCGGTCTGCTGGGCGCGGGCAACCACTTCCTGGGCACCATGCAGCTCAGCGCCCAGATGCTGAAGGACGCCGTGGCCGGCCTGGCGCCTGACGCCGACGGCGCCGCGTTCGACGCCTGCGCAGCGGCATTGGTGCGCGAGTACCGCGCCGGCAAGCGCATCGTGCCCGGCATCGGCCACCCCATCCACATCAAGGGCGACCCGCGCGTGCCGGCGCTGCGCCGCGTGGCCCGCGAATGCGGCTTCGAAGGCCGGCACTGGCAACTGGCCACGGCCATCGAGCGTGCCGCGCAGGCCGAGTACGGCAAGCTCTTGCCGCTGAACGCCGCCGGCGCCGTGGGCGCCTGCGTCGCCGATATGGAGCTGGACCCGCTGTGGGCGCGCGGCTTCGCGCTGATCGGCCGCTCGGCCGGGCTGGTGGCGCACCTGCTCGACGAGAAGCGCGCACCGCTGGGCCAGAAGCTGTGGGACCTGGTGCTGGCGCAGGACGACAGCGCCGAGCTTGCCGGTCACGACAACCCGATCCCGCAGCGCGCCCGGGCTCTGAACGCGGGCAAGGCATGAGCGTGGTCAATACAGGCGGCAGCCCACCGCTGGCCGGCCTGCGCGTGCTCGACCTGTCCGAACTACTGCCCGGGCCCTACGCCACGTCGCTGCTGGCCGATCTGGGGGCCGAGGTCATCAAGGTCGAACGGCCCGGCGGCGACAACGCACGCGCGATCGTGCCCGACATGGTGGAGGCCTTGAACCGCGGCAAGCGCAGCATCTGCATCGACCTGAAGACCGAAGCCAGCCGCGCCGTGCTGCGCCAGCTGGCCGAGCGCAGCGACGTGCTGGTCGAAGGTTTCCGCCCCGGAGTGACGCGCCGTCTCGGCGTCGACTACGACAACTTGAGCAGGTTCAACCCGCGCCTGATCTACGCCTCGATCTCGGGCTACGGCGCCAGCGGGCCGCAGGTGCTGCGCCCGGGACACGATCTGAACTACCTGAGCGCCGCCGGCGTGGTGGGCCTCACGCAGCGTGGCGGCGC
Source organism: Caenimonas sedimenti (assembly GCF_007833165.1). Lineage (GTDB taxonomy): Bacteria > Pseudomonadota > Gammaproteobacteria > Burkholderiales > Burkholderiaceae_C > Ramlibacter > Ramlibacter sedimenti. The sequence goes on from NZ_VOBQ01000008.1 coordinate 152,702, forward strand.
GCCGACCCACGACGTCAACATCCCGGTGGCCGACATCGCGGGCAGCATGTTCGCGGTGGTGTCCATCCTGGCCGCGCTGGCGCAGCGCGAGCGCGACGGCCGCGGCCAGTTCCTGGACGTCGCCATTGCCGACGCCGTATTGCACTGGACCACGCCGCGGCTCGGGCCGTGGTTGGCGGCACGGGCGCGCGGCACGGCAGCCAGTGCAGGTCTACCGCGCCAGCCGGCCTACGGCGTGTACCCGACCGCCGACAGACGCTACCTCAGCATCGCGGCGATCGAAGACCCGTTCTTCGCCCGCCTGGTCGCTGCGCTCGGGCTGACCGATCTGCAGGGGCCCGCGCTCGCGCGGCACCACGACCGCGTGGCGCACCGCGCTCGCATTGACGCGGCCATCGCCGAATGCCTGCGCACGCAACCGCTCGCTCACTGGGCCGCGCTGTTCGATGCCCAGGACATCCCCTGCGCGCCGGTCAACAGCCTCGACGACGTGCTTGCCGACCCGCACTTCCAGGCCCGCGGCATGGTGAGCGAGGGCTACGGCCAGCCGCGCCTGCGATTCCCGGTGCCGCTGCGCGACCTGCCCGCTGCCAGCACCAAGGCGCCGACGATCGGCGAGCACACGCAAGCCATTCTGGCCGAGCTGGGCCTGCCGACCGACGCGCTGACGACCGCGACACGGTCCGTGATCTGACCCGCATGGACTTCGAACTCGCCGACTGGCAGCGCGCCGCGAGCGACGCCTTCGCCGACTACCTGGCGCGTGAAGTCGCGCCCATCGTCGGCGCGCACGAACGCGAACGCCGCCTGCCACCGCGCGAGCTGGTGCGCGCGATGAGCGGCTACGGCCTGCTCGGCGGCCTGCTGCCAGAGGCACTCGGCGGCCAGGGGCTGGATCACGTCACTTACGGCACGCTGCTGGCTCAGCTGGCCGGCACCTGGGCGTCGCTGCGCAGCATGATCAGCACCTCGAATCTGGTGCTGTCCATCATCGCCGAGCGCGGCAGCGCCGAGCAGCGCGAGCGGTTCCTGCCGGCGCTGATCCGCGGCGACACGCTGGCCTTCTTCGGCCTGACCGAACCCAACGTGGGCTCCGACGCGAGTGGCGTCGAGACCCGCGCCGAACGCGACCTCGCCAGCGGCGGCTGGCGCCTGCGCGGGCGCAAGCTGTACATCTCCAACGGCATACACGCCGATCTGGGCGTGGTGTTCGCGCGCACCGGCAGCGGGGAAGACCGTGCCGTCTCGGCCTTCATCGTCGAACGCGGCACGGCCGGCTTCTCGGCGCGCGAGGTGCATGCGATGGGCATGCACTGCTGCCCACTCGGCGAGCTGCTATTCGACGACGTGCTGCTGCCGGCCGGCAACCTCATCGGCGTCGAAGGCCAGGCCTTCGCCATCGCCAAGCACTACCTCAACCTCGGCCGCTGCTTTGTCGCCTATGTCTGCGCCGGCGTGGCCGAGGCCGCGTACCGGGAAGCCTGCCGCTACGCCGGCCAGCGCCAGCAGTTCGGCCGGCCGATCGGCCAGTTCCAACTGGTGCAGCAGATGGTGGCCGACATGATGACGCGGGTGGAAACCTCGCGCCTGCTGGCCGCGCGCGCCGCCGATGCGCTCGACCGAAAGAGTGCCGACGCGCAGCGCTGGTGCTCGATGGCCAAGCGCCACAACAGCGACGCCGTGCTGCGCGTGTGCGAGGATGCCATGCAGGTGCTGGGCGGTGCCGGCTACACCAGCGACTTTCCGCTCGAGCGCCACTACCGCGACGTGCGCCACCTCGCCATCGCCGAGGGCAGCAACCAGATCCAGGCGCTGCTGCTGGCGCAGGGCGAACTCGGCCTGTCGGCGCTGCGCGGCTAGGGCCCGATGCTGGTTCGCCGTCGCGGGCGGCATCGTCGGCATGTTGCTGATCGAGCGCGGCGCGGTGCAGGCGACCAAGCAGGTCGAGTTCGTCGCCGAACTGCGCCGCTCACGCCGCCGAACAAGAGGGTGATGCCCGAGTCATTTGCCCGCCGCCGCCCGGGCCCTTCGGGTCGAGCGGCGCGGCGTCGCCTCAGCGGAACCGGCTGAAGTCGGGCTTGCGCTTCTGCAGAAAAGCGTTGGCGCCCTCCTGCTGCTCTTCGGTCTTGAAGTAGTTCGGCGCCACCTCCTCGATCAGTTCCTTCATGTCGCGGGCCATGATGGGCTGCATGTGGTGGTAGAACGAGCGCTTGACGATGCGCAGGCAGGTCGGGCTCAGCGACAGCAGCTCGTCGGCGTACTTGCGTACTTCCTCGTCGAGCTTCTCCTTCGGCACCACCGAGTTCACCAGCCCCCAGTCCAGCGCCTGCGCCGCGTTGTAGCGCCGGCACAGCATCCACAGTTCGCGCGCCCGCTTGTGGCCAAGCACGTTGGCCGAGTGCGAGACGATGTAGCCGCCGGCCGGCGAGCCGACGCGCGGGCCGTTCTGGCCGAAGATGGAGTGGTCGGCGGCGACCGTGAAGTCGCAGAAGTAGGCGATGTGGTGGCCGCCGCCTATGGCGTAGCCGCTGACGCGCGCGATCACCGGCTTGGGGCACTCGACGATCTGGCGGTTGAACGTGAAGTTCAGGTCCTCCAGGCCGCTCTTGCCGCCGGCGCCCTTCTCCCAGTTGACGTCGCCGCCGACGCAGAAGGCGCGGTCGCCGGCGCCGGTGAGCACGATCACGCCGACATTCTTGTCGGCCGACGCCACATCGAGCAGCCGCTGCATCTCGACGATGTTGTCGCCGGTGAAGGCGTTCAGCGACTTCTGCCGGTTGATGGTGATGGTGCCGACGTAGTCCTTGACTTCGTAGTAGATCTCTTTGTCCGACATTCTGGGTCTCCAGTGTTGATGGGTTGAGGGAAAACAGGTGGTGCGCAGCCCGCCGCGCTGCGGGCGTCCGGGACTCAGTTCACCTTGATGTTGGCATCGCGGATCACCTTGCCCAGCTTGGCCATCTCGGAGCGGATGTGGGCCGCGAACTCGTCGGGCGTGGACGTGGTGATCTCGGCGCCGAAGCCGGCCATGCGTTCGCGCGTCTCGGGCAGCGCCATGACCTTGAGGACGGCGGCGTTAATCTGCTCGACGATGGCCTTGGGCGTGCCCGCCGGCGCGAGCAGTCCGACCCAGGCCGTGGACTGGAAGCCCGGGTAGCCCGACTCGGCCACGGTGGGCAGCTCTGGCAGGACCAGCAGCCGCTTCGGGCTGGTCGTTGCCAGGGCCTTGAGCTTGCCGCCCTTGACCTGAGCCGTCGATGAGGCCACGCTGTCCACCAGCACCGGCACCTGACCGGCGATGACGTCGTTCACCGCCGGCGCACTGCCCTTGTAGGGAATATGCGCCATCTCGATGCCGGCAGCCGCCTTGAACAGTTCGCCGGCGAGATGGGTGGACGTGCCGTTGCCCGATGAGGCATAGCTCAGTTGGCCTGGTTTGGCCTTCGCAAGGGCCACCAACTCCGCGAGCGAGTTCACCGGCAGCGCCGGGGTCGCCGAAATGATGTTGGGCACCGCTGCGAGCAGGCTGATGGGGGCGAAGTCACCGACCGGGTCGTAGCTCAGCTTGCCGAACAGCGCCAGGTTGGCTCCGTGCGTCGCGTTGAAGCCGATGAATAGGGTGTAGCCGTCGGCCGAGGAGCGCGCCGCGGCCTCGGCGCCGATGTTGCCGCCGGCACCGCCCTTGTTGTCGATGACGATGGACTGGCCGAGTTGGTCGCCCAGCCGCATGGCCAGCGTGCGCGCCACGTTGTCCAGCACACCGGCCGGTGTCGAAGGAACGATGATGCGCACCGGCTTGTTCGGGTAGGCCGGCTGGGCCAGCGCCGGCGCGAACGTCGCACCGGCCAGCAACAGTGCCACACCGGCGCTCAGCGCAACGCGGCGGACGTTCTCTCTTCTCATCACGAGAGCTCCTTCAGTGGTGATCGGCCGGCTGGTCACGCTGGCGCGCCAGCGCCACGAACCAGTCCAGGCTGTCGGGGTTGGCCATGGCGTCGCGGTGGGCCACCTTGTCGGCCGGCTGGCCGAGCAGCAGCTTCTTCACCGGCACCTCGAGCTTCTTGCCGGTGAGCGTGCGCGGCACCTCGGGCACGGCGATGACGTCGTTGGGAACGTGGCGCGCCGACAGCGCACCACGGATGGCCGATTTGATGCGCGCGGTCAGCGCGGCGTCGAGTTCATGCCCCGGCCGCAGCACCACGAACAGCGGCATCCAGCTTTCGCGGCCCAGGAACTCCAGGTCGACCACCAGGCTGTCCATCACTTCGGGCAGGGCCTCGACCACGCGGTAGAGTTCGCTGGTGCCCATGCGCACGCCGTGGCGGTTGATGGTGGCGTCGCTGCGGCCATAGATGATGGCGCCGCCGCGCGGCGTGATGCGCAGCCAGTCGCCATGGCGCCAGACGCCAGGGTAGACGTCGAAATAGCTCTCGTGCAGTCGCTTGCCGCCCGGGTCGTTCCACAGGTACAGCGGCATCGACGGGATGGGCGCGGTGCAGACCAGCTCGCCCACTTCGTCGACCAACGGCCGGCCCGCGTCGTCCCAGGCCTGCACATTGGCACCCAGGCAGCGCACCTGCATCTCGCCCACCACCACCGGCAGCGTGGGCACGCCGGCGACGAAGGCGCCGGCGAAGTCGGTGCCGCCGGACATCGGCGTCAGCCAGACATCGCGCATCACCTTGTCGTAGACCCAGCGGTAGCTCTCGGGCGACAGTGGCGAGCCGGTGGACCCGATCGTGCGCAACCGGCCCAGCGCCGCCACCTTGCGGGGCTCGATGCCGCTCTTTTCGCACATGGTGAAGAAGGCGGCGCCGGCACCGAAGAAGTCGAGATTCATCTCGCCACAGAAGCGCCACAGCGTCGAGTAATCGGGCCAGGCCGGGTTGCCGTCGTAGACACACATGGTGGCACCGACCAGCAGCGCGGCCACGTTCAGGTTCCACATCACCCAGCCGGTGGTGGTGTACCAGTGGAAGCGGTCACCGGCGGCAACGTCGTTGTGCAACGCCATGGTCTTGACGTGTTCGACCAGGATGCCGCCATGGCCGTGCACGATGGGCTTGGGCAGGCCCGTGGTGCCCGACGAATACACCACCCACAGCGGTTGGTCGAAAGGCTGCAGGTCGATCTGCAGCGGCACCTCGCGCCGCAGCGTGTCGCGCCAGGCCACGCCCTGCCGCCATGCCGAAGCGTCGGCCGCCGGGTCGAGGTAGGGCACCAGCACCAGCCGCTCGACGCTGGGCAGTTCGCCGAGCATCGCCGTCAGCACATCGCGGCGGTCATGCGCCTTGCCGCTCCACCAATAGCCGTCGACGGCGATCATCACTTTCGGCTCGATCTGGCGGAAGCGGTCGACGACGGCCGCCACGCCCATCTCGGGCGAGCACAGCGACCACACAGCGCCGACGCTGGCCACCGCCAGGAAGGCCACCACGGCCTGGGGGATGTTCGGCAGGTAGGCGACCACGCGGTCCCCAGGCTGGACGCCCAGCTCCCGCAACCACTGCGCCAGCGCCGCCACATCGCGCTCCAGCCGGGCCCACGACACCTCGTCGCGTGCGCCGGCCTCACTGCGGAAGACAATCGCCGGCCGCGCGGCGCTTGCATGCTTGAAGATCTGGCTGACGTAGTTGGTGCGCGTGTTCGGGAACCAGCGTGCGCCGGGCATGCTGCGATCCACCAGCACCGGCGTACGCTCACCCTGCAGCGGGATGTCCAAGTACTCGACCATCGCCGCCCAGGAGGCCTCGAGTTCGTCGACCGACCATTGCCACAGCGCGGTGTAGTCGGGGAAGTCCAGGCCCTTGCGGTCCTTCAGCCAGCGCCCGAAGTCGGTGATCCGGGCGCGCTCCACGCGCTGCGCGGATGGCCGCCAGATCACTTCGGCAGTGTCGAGTGGATTCATGCTCGGGTTCTCATGCGGTGGGTCGGTCCAGGCGAACGACACGCTCGCGCACCAGGCGCTGCACTTCGGCAGCGTCACAACCCAGTTCGTGCAGCAGCGCCGCGGTGTGCTGGCCGGCGCGCGGCGGCGGTGCCATCTGGTCCGGGCTCAGCATGCCCCGCGAAAGGTGTGCGGGGAACGGGATCAGCGGCAGGCCTGGCAACGCCGGGTGCGCAACGAAGCGGGCGGCCAGGTGCGGATCGGCCATGGCCTGCGAAACGGTGTTCACCGGCCCGCTGGGAATGTCGGCGTCGGCGAACGCGGACAGCCAGTGCGTTGCGGGTTGCGTGGCGAAGATCGCCCCCAATTCGGCCGCCATCTCGGGCCGGTGCGCCACGCGGCCGGCGTTGCTGGCGTAGCGCGGGTCGGTCACCCAATGGCGGCGGCCGATGGCGTCGCAGAAGCGGGCAAAGGCGCCGTCGCTGATCACGGAGACGCTGAACCACTGGCCGTCGCCGGCGCGAAAGTGGCGGCTGGGCGCGGCGATCGGCAGATTCACGGCCCGCGCCGGCTCGCGCTGCTCGACGGCCTGCTCGGCCACCTTGGCAGCCATCAGGTTGAACATGGCGTCGACGAGCACGGTCTCGACCTGCTGGCCGCGGCCGGTCTGGCGCCAGTGCATCAATGCGGCAAGGATGCCGAAGGCGCCACACATGCCGCAGGCGACATCGACCAGCGGAATGCCCATGCGGATTGGGTCGTCGCCCTCGTTGCCGCTGGCATAGAAGCCCCCGGCCATGCCCTGCACCACACTGTCCACCGCCGGGCGCAGCCGGTACGCGGCCTGTTCGCCGAAGGCCGTGACGGCGGCGTAGATCACCTCGGGCTGCAGCGCGCGCACGTCGTCGTAGGTCAGGGCGTGCCTTTCGGCGAAGTCGGGCCTGAAGTTGTGCACCACGACCTGCGAACGCTTGATCAGGCGGTCGAGGATGTCGCGCCCGTCCGGCTTGCGCAAATCCAGCGCAAGCGATTCCTTGCCGCGGTTGCAGGACATGAAAGTGACGCTGGATTCGCCGTAGAACGGCGGCCCAAGGTGGCGGCCGTCCTCACCCGCCCGGGCTTCGACCTTGATGACGCGTGCACCCAGGTCCGCCAGAGCCATGGTCGAGTACGGCCCCGCGATCAATCGCGACAGGTCGACGACCGTGATTCCTTCGAGAATGCCCTCCATGCCGGCCCAACGATGGATTGCGGTGCGCCGGCGGTTAGGCCTTGCCGCGCGCGCGATTGCGGAACGCGGCGATGCCGTCGCGGTGCTCGGGCAGGTCTTCCAGCACGGCCATGTGCGAAGACACCATATCCAGGTGCGCGCCCAGCGCCATGGTCTGGCTCTGGTAGACGGCCCGGCGGAAGAAGCGCACCGCCTGCTGCGGCTTGGCGGCGACGGTGCGCGCGAAGTCGTAGGTCACCTTCAGCAGATCGGCGTCGGGCACGCTACGGTTGACCATGCCGATGCGCTCGGCTTCCTCGGCGCCGACCACGCGACCCGACCAGAACAGCTCGAGCGCGCGCGCCGTGCCGATCAGGCGCGGCAGGAACCACGAGCCGGCATCGCCGGCGATGAGGCCGATGTTGATGTAGGTCTCGGCGAGGGTGGCCGACTGCGCCATGAAACGCATGTCGCACATCAGCGCCATGTCCAGACCGGCGCCGCGCGCCGCGCCGTTGATGGCGGCGATGACCGGCTTGTCCATGCGCTCCAGCGCCAGCGGGATGCGGTGCACGTTGCGGTAGAGGAAGTTCTTACGGTCCAGGCTGTTCATCTCGCTGAACTTGGCCATCTCCTCGAAGTCGCCGCCAGCGCAGAAGGCGCGGCCGGCGCCGGTAACCACCACCACCTTGACACGCTCGTCGGCCTCGGCCGCTTCGAGCGCGGCACGCCAAGCCTCGATCATCTTCAGGTCGAAGGCGTTGAGCTGCTCCGGGCGGTTCAGCGTCAGCGTGGCGATGCCATCGGCATCGACATCCAGGCGAACCGGCGGCTGGTCGGACATGTTCTCGGACTCCTTCAAAACGGCCGCACGGCGCGTGCGTCAGGCTTTTACGATAACATAACAAGTGTTAGTTTGGCGATTTTGCAGTCAATCAACCCCCTCCCATGGACACCAACCGCAACCGCGAAGTCATCGCCACCATCAAGCGCGGCTGGAACGAAGATACCTTCATGCGCGCGCAGGGTCTGACCTTTCAGGAGCACGCGCCAGGCGAGGTCACGATCCTCCTGGCGCAAGCGACGCCATCGCAGCGCGGCGGCGGCGCCGGCGGCGACGCGGCGAAGGTGCTCAACGGCGGCGTGATCTCGTACATGTGCGACGGTGCGCTCGGCTACTCGATCATCTCGGGCTTGCTGGCGCTGCCCGAAGCCCAGAAGGTCGACGCGCGCGAACTGCGCACCTTCACCATCACGCTGACCATGACCTACCTCGACGTGGCGCGCGGCGATCGCTTCGAGGCCCGCGGCCGCGTGCTGCGCCTGGGCCGCGGCACGGCCTTTGCCGAAGGCCAGTTCATCAATGCCGACGGCAAGGTCTGCGCTACGGCGCAGGGCATCTGGCGAGTGCTCTGGCCCCGCGGATGAACGACCCCATCCGGGGCGGCATGGCAGTGGCTATCGGACTGGCCGACGATCTGGCCTCCGCGCAGGACGTCCGCGCCAAAGCGCTGGAACTGGCCGCCGAGATCGCAGCCGGTGCGCCGCTGGCGGTGTCCTCCATGCGCCAAACCTTGCGGCGTGGCCTGGCCGACAAAATCCAGGCCGCGACCGAAAGGGAAGCACATGAGCAGTGCTGGCAGCGCGCCACCGTTGACCACCGGTCGCCTGTTTTCAATGGCGGGTGAGTCCGCTTGACGCTGGAATCAACCGTCGCTAGGATGGACTCATACGGGAACACTTGTTCCGATATAAGAACTATGAAGGAGACACACCACCGTGCAGTCATCGTTGGCGTCGGTCAGGTTTGCCGCCCCAAGGCGCAGCGATGTGGCGCCCATGGCGTTGGAGCGGGTGCTGCGGACGCTGCGCTTGCTCGCCGATGAGCCGGATGGGCTGACGCTGTCACAGCTGATGGCACAGATGGAGGCGCCCAAGACCAGCGTGCATTCGCTGTTGCAAGGCTTGGCTGCAGCAAATTACGTGCAGCGACACGATTCCCTCTACCGGCTCGGCCCGGAATCCTTTGTACTCGGCGCGGCGCTCGTTGCGGCCCGCTCGCTGACCATCGTGGCCACGCCGTATCTGCGTGAAGCACGGGCGCAGTCCGGCGAGACGGTCCTGCTCGCGGTCATCGACCGGATCGCGGGCAGGTTGACATATACCCAGATCCTGGAGAGCCACAAGCCGGTGCGCTATGCCGTGCCGGTGGGCACCACCCGACCGCTCTTCGCGACGTCGGCGGGCCGCGTGCTACTCGCATTCCAGGATGAAGGTTGGCGACGCGAGTACCTGAAGACGGCCGACGTCCGGGCGATGACCGACAAGTCGGTGACCGACCGTCGCCAACTGGCCAGGATCATCGAACGGATACGCACCACCGGCCATGGAGTGACCATCGGCGAGGTGACGCCCGACGTGGCCGGCTTTGCTGCGCCCATCTTCGAACCCAGCGGTCAGGTGAATGCAGCGCTCATCATCGCCGCCCCACTCGAACGGGGGCGCGCCGTGGCGGAGCGGCTCACCGGCATCGTGATCCAGATCGCCGCGCAGCTGTCGCAAGCCCTCGGTTACCGCGCCGAGAGTCTTCCCACTCCCCAGCTATTGAACGGAAAGCAATGAGCAACGAACTGCTGTATGAGGTCAGCGATGGCATCGCCGTCATCACCATCAATCGCCCGGAGCGCAAGAACGCCCTCAACCGGGCGGTGCGCCAGGCCTTCTTCGAGGTGTGGCCGCGCTTCGAGGCGGACGCGTCGGCGCAGGTTGCCATCCTCACCGGCGCAGGTGACACGTTCTGCGCCGGAATGGATCTGGTCGAGGCCGCCGACACGGTGCTGCGCATCCCGCCCAAGAACTTCATGCCCGTGCTTGGCGACAACATCGAGGTCACCAAGCCCGTGATCGCCGCCGTGCAGGGATATGCCTACGCCGGTGGCTGGCTCCTGGCGCAGATGTGCGACCTGTGCGTGGCCGACGAGACGGCCAAGTTCGCCATCACCGAAGGCCGTGTCGGCCGCGGCATGCCGTGGGCATCGCCGGTGATCCACATGCTGCCGCAGCGCATCCTCATGGAAGTGGCCATGACCTGCGACCCGCTGACCGCGCAGCGCGCCTACGAACTGGGCTACGTCAACCGTGTCGTTCCCAAGGGCGAGGCGCTGCAAGGTGCCAAGGAACTGGCCTCCCGCATCCTGGTCAACGCGCCGCTCACCGTACGCGGCGCCAAGGAGATGGTGCGCATGGCCACCGAAATGGGACGGACGGCAGCGCTGCGTGCATCGCATCGCGCGTTCGACGCTGTTTACCTCAGTGAGGACGCGATCGAAGGACCGCGTTCGTTCCGCGAAAAGCGCAAACCGCAATGGAAGGGGCAATGACATGAATACCAGTTATGCAACCGCACGGGCAAGCGCATCTGCAGGCTCGGTTCTGATGGCGGTGGCCAAGCCGTCGCAGCGGGACCTGCGCTTCACTCGCGCCCTGGCAGCGCAAAACGCCGCATGGACCTTCGAAGGCGTGCCCGCTGACGCGCGCACGCTCGTTCGCCATTGCCTGCTGGACTGGATCGCGGTCACGTTGGCCGGCGCGCAGGAACCGGTGACGCACATGCTCGCGGAGGAAGCGCGCGAGCAAGGCGGCTTCCCCCAGGCCACCGTCGTCGGGCATGGCTTCGCCGCCAGCAGCCGCCAGGCCGCGCTGATCAACGGTGCCGCGTCACATGCGCTCGATTTCGACGACGTCAACATGTCGTTCACGGGCCATCCGAGTGTGGTGCTGGTGCCGGCCTTGCTGGCGCTGGCCGAAGCGCGCGGTGCCAGCGGTGCGGAGTTCATGACGGCATTCGTGGCGGGGTACGAGACGCTTTGCCGCATTGGTGCGGCCGTGGCGCCGGGGCACTACGCGCTGGGCTTCCACAGCACCGGCACCATCGGCACGTTCGGCGCGGCCGCAGCCTGCGCCCGCCTGCTGCAGCTGGATGCCGACGACACCGCCGATGCCCTGGGTATCGCGGCCACGCAGGCTGCGGGCTTGAAAGCGATGTTCGGCTCCATGTGCAAGCCCTTGCACGCCGGCAAGGCCAGCGCCGACGGCATGATGGCTGCCCAGCTGGCGGCACGCGGCTTCACCGGCCGCAGCGACGCGATCGAAGCGCTGCAGGGCTTCGCCGCCACACACGGCCCAGACTTCGACCCCGCCGCCGGGTTGCAGGATGCCCCCCACGGGTTGTACCTGCGCGACAACCTGTTCAAGTATCACGCTGCCTGTTACGGCACACACGCGGCCATCGAAGCCGCGCGCCACCTGCGCGAAGAGCATGGCATCGAGGAGCAGCACGTCCGGCGAGTCACCGTGCATACGTCGGCCCAAAGCGAAGGTGTGTGCAACATTGCCGCACCGCGCACCGGCCTGGAGGCCAAATTCAGCCTTCGTCATGTCGTGGCCATGGCCCTGGCAGGCCTGGACACCGCCAAGCTGGCCAGCTACAGCGACGCGTCGACGAACGAGCCGGCGCTGACCGGGTTGCGTGATCGGGTGCAGGTGGAACTGGTCCGCGCGTGCGGCTCCATGACGCAGGCCGAGGTGGTCATCGAAACCGTCGATGGCTCGATCCTGCGTCGGCGACACGACTGCGGCATGGCGGCGACGGACCTGGGCGCCCAGGGCGCGAGGCTGAACACCAAGTTTCGCGCCATCGCACACCCCTTGCTCGACCAGGAGTCGAGCGACGAAGTGTTGGACTTGATCGATCGCCTCGAAGATTTGCCAGATCTGTCGCCGCTGGCGGGCCTGCTGGCCTGCCAGCCGGTGCGCATCCGGCGTCACTGACTCGGCGAGAACAACCGTATGAACTTCCTCTCCGAAGAGCAGCAGGCCTGGAAGGACTCCGCCCGTCGCTGGGTGGATCGCGAGATCGGCCGCGAGTATATCCGCAAGTGCGACATGGACCGGGCCTTCCCTTTCGAAGCCTACGAGAAGGCCGCCAAACTCGGCTTCCACAGCCTGCTCGTGCCCGAGGCCGACGGTGGCGATGGTGGCGACGTATTCTCCTATGCGCTCTTGTGCGAGGCGCTGTCGTGCTACGGCGTAGACTTCTCGGTGGCCATCGCCGGTGGCATCTTCACCGCGATGAACCTGTCGCTGCATGGCACCGAAGGCCAGAAGCAGCGCTTTCTCAAGCCCTTCATGCGCGGCGAGATCCGCTTCCCGATCTCGATGTCCGAGCCGAACGCCGGCTCAGACGTGGCCAACGTGCAGACCCGGGCCGAGCGCGTCGACGACGATTACGTCGTCAACGGCCAGAAGCTGTGGTGCAGCGGCGCCGGCAACCGCGGCGCCGTCATCGTGATGCTGGTGCGCACCGCCAGCACGCCGGACAAGCGCGATGGCCTGTCGGTGCTGATCGTGCCCAACGACCTGCCGGGCCTGACCATCCGCCCGTTGCAGACGCTGGCCCGCCGTTCCGTCGTGACCACGGAGATCTTCCTCGACAACGTGCGTGTTCCGGCGGCCAACATGCTGGGCGCGCCCGGCGAGGGCTTCAAGATCATCGCCGGCGAACACTTGGCGCTGGAGCGCGTTGCGGTTGCGGCCAGCTATGTCGGCAATGCGCAGGGCGCCGTCGACGATGCGCTGGCCTACGCCCAGCAGCGGGTGCAGTTCGGCAAGCCGATCTACGAATTCCAGGTCATCCGCCACATGCTGGCAGACATGCAGACGCAGACCGACGCAGCCCGCCTGATCACCTACCGCGCCGCCGACCTGGCCGCGCGTGGCCTGCCCTGCCGCAAGGAAGTGGCGATGGCCAAGCTGTTCGCGTCCGAGACCCTGCAGACCGTGACCCGCCAGGGCATGCAGATCCTGGGTGGCTACGGCATGACGCCCGAGGGCGACATGGAGCGCTACTTCCGCGAGGGCATGCAGTCCACCGTGGGCGGCGGCACGTCGCAGATCCAACGCACGATCATCGCGCAAGAGATGCGGGTCTGACGTGGTCGGCTCGACGAGCAGCGAGCCGGCAGTCGCGGCAGTGGCCGCCACCGTGGTGCTGGTACGCGACGGCCCGCGGGGGCTCGAGACGCTGATGGTGGTTCGGCACCACGAGGTCGACTTCGCCCGCGGCGCTGCGGTGTTCCCCGGGGGCAAGATATCCGCGTCCGACACCGACCCGCGCATCGCCGCGCGCGTGGCTGGCGGCCACCTGCCGGGCGAGCCGCAGTTTGGCCTGCGGGTGGCTGCGGTCCGCGAGACCTTCGAGGAAAGCGGCTTGCTGCTGGCCCGGCACCGCGGCGCCATGATCGATGGCACGCAGCGTGCCGCCCTGCACCAGCGCTGGCAGGCGCGGCTGGCCGGCGGCGGCAATGCCTTCGTCGACATGGTGTGCGAAGAAGACCTGGTGCTGGCGCTGGAGCAACTGGTGCCTTATGCCCATTGGGTGACGCCCGAGGTCTCCCCCAAGCGCTTCGACACCCACTTCTTCATCGCCGAAGCGCCGGCCGGCCAGGTGGCACGGCACGATGGATCAGAGGCGGTGGACTCGTTCTGGATACGCCCGGCCGATGCGCTGGACGACTGCGCGCAGCGGCGCCGCACCATCATCTTCCCGACCTTGTGCAACCTGGCCCTGCTCGCCCAGACAGGCGACATGGCCGGCGCAGTGCAAGCCGCGCGTTCACGGCCGCTGCGGCGCATCCAGCCGACGCTGGGCACGCGTGCGGACGGCAAGCTGTTCCCTGTGCTGACACCGGATTCCGGCTATCCCGACCTCAGCCCGGACCTGATGAATCTGGTCGCCCGTTGACCGCTACACACAGAGAGAGACCCATGGAAATCCTCGGCATCGGCCTGCACTTCGAAGATCTGCCTCTGGGCCGCCAGTTCCGCACGGTGGGGCGCACGGTGACCGAAACCGACATCGTCAACTTCTGCACCTGCACTGGCATGACGGAGGTGCTGTTCACCGATCTCGAGTTCCTGCGCACCGAGTCGGACATCAAGGGCCGCGTCGCCCCGGGCGCACTCGCGTACACCTTCGCCGAAGGCCTGCTGGTGCACGCGACGATGCAGCACACCGGCTTCGCATTCCTCGAGATGGACCTGAAAGTGCACAACCCGGTGTTCGTCGGTGACACGCTGCATGTCGAGTGCGAGGTGATCGAAGCGCGGCTGAGCAAGAGCCGTCCCGGCCGCGGCCTAGTCCGCACGCGCAACCGGATTGTCAAGCAGGACGGCACGCTCGCCATCACCTACACGCCGATGCGCATGATCAAGTGCCGCGACAAGGCGGCAGGCTGAAGGGACCGCGGCTCATGCAGCCCTATGCGCTGAACGACGAGCAGCGCGAGATCCAGGCCCTGGTGCGGCGGCTGGCGCGCGACAAGGTGGCAGCGCGTGCCGCCGCCATCGACCGCAGCGCCGAGTATCCGCAGGACATGTTCGACCTGCTGCGCGAAGTCGGCCTGTTCACGATCCCGTTTCCGCAGGAGTACGGTGGCACGGGCAGCATGCTGTCGGCCGCCGTGGCCGTGGAGGAACTGGGCCGCGTCTGCTACAACACCGCCTACCTGCTGATCGTGCAGTGGGTGCCGTTCGGCGCCATCCTCGCCGCCGGCAGCGATGAGCAGAAGCGGCGCCTGCTCGGCCCGCTGGCCGCGGGCGAGCTGCGCGGCGCGTTTTCCACTACCGAGCCGCAGAGCGGGAGCGACGTCGCCGGCATCCGCACCCGCGCAAAGCGCTGCGATGGCGGCTACCGCATCAGCGGCTCGAAGATCTGGTGCACCAACTCGCACATCGCCGACTTCGTGCTCGTGGCGGCCAAGACCGGTGATGACGAGGGCGCACGCGCCATCAACCTGTTCATCGTCGAGCGTGGCAGCAAGGGCTTCACTGTCGGCCGCCACGAAGACAAGATGGGTGCACGCGGCGTGCCGTCGTGCCCGCTGTTTCTCGACGAGGTGTTCGTGCCCGAAACCAACCGCATCGGCGAGGACGGTCGCGGCTTCAAGAACGTGATGGAGGCCTTCAACAAGAGCCGTCCACTGATCGGCGCGCGCGGCGTCGGCCTGGCGCAGGGTGCCATCGACCACAGCATCGAGTTCGTGAAGAACCGCGTCACCTGGGGCCGCAAGGTCAGCGAGAACCAGGGCATCCGCTGGATGCTGGCCGACATGGCGATGCAGACCGAGGCCGCGCGCCAGCTGGTGTACCACTCGGCGGCGGTGGTGGACAGCGGCGCGTCGGGCATCGAGTTGGCGCCGATCGCGGCCATGGCCAAGTGCTTCGCCAGTGACACCGCGATGCGCGTGGCCACCGACGCCGTGCAGCTGTTTGGCGCCGCGGGCATCTCGGCCGACACGCCGATCAACCGCTACTTCCGCGACGCCAAGGTGCTGCAGATCATCGAAGGCACGAACCAGATCCAGCGCAACATCATCGGCGACGGCCTGCTCGGGCGCGCGGCGCGCTAACTCCGTCATGACCGACCCGCACGCGCCTCTCCCGACCTGGCCATCAGCCGGACAACGCTTTTGTCCGACTTGGCCCCTCGTTCAGCGCCGATGCTCGCACTGGCGTCCCCGGCGATTTGTTTGACCAGCATGCGAGCCTGCTACGGCAATCACCCTGGCGCCCGTCCGCCGGCCCAGCTGCGCTACGACTAGGCCCATGCCACCGCTTGTCAGGGCTCGTGGAGGCGGGCTATCTTGCCTGCAACCCGCTGACCGTGAGCTGGGCAGGCGAAGGCACGCTGCGCCGCGGGTGAGCCGGCTCCTGCATTGCTTTCAGGGTAGCGAACAAGGGCCGGTGATCTTCAGGGGTGAACCGCATGTCCAGGCGAGGCTGGGATTCTCGATTGTCAGATAAGCGACCGCTTGGCGGCGAGCGTTGGGGCGGCTCGCAAGCTCGATCCCTTTCCTGAGAGCGTATCGGCATTCCGGGCTCTGTCGTAGGCAATGACGTGGCCTGGAACATGAGTACTATTCTTCCTTAGTTTTCGGTCGCATCCACAATGCCGGCAGGATGCCCACCCAGAAGACAATAGCGACAAGCGCGAAGCCATCGCCATAGGCCAGACTCTGTGCCTGGGCGGCGACCATCTGGCCCAGGTAGTTCAGCGCGCCAGCGTTTGTCTGGGTCACGGGCACTCCCCACGAGTTGTCCAGCCCGGCAACCCGACTGATGAGTTCCAGCGTGGTTCCATTGCCTGCGGTCTGGGTCGCCGCCAAGGTGTCCGCATGAAACCCAAAGCGAATCTCCGTTGCGGCAGCCAGCAGACTGACGCCAAATGCGCCCCCTAGTTGGCGCACGAAGTTGATGGTTCCGGTCCCTTGGGCCAGCATCGCTTGCGGCAGGGCCGATAGTGCGCCTGCGTTCAATGCTGGCATCATCACGCCCAAGCCGACGCGGCCGAGCAGGACGAGTAATGCCATGTGCCAGAAACCAGTGTCTACGTTCATGTCGTACATCAGCATGTTGGAAAGCCCGAAGAGGAACAGTCCTATGCCGACCATGTAGTACGCTGGAAACCGGTCTGTCAGTCGACCGGCGATGGGGAATACGAGAGCCAGAATCAGCCCACCCGGGATCAGCAGCTCACCCGCAAGGGTCGGCGTGTAGCCCTGGACGATCTGCATGAACAATGGCACGAGGTAGGAGGAGCCGTAGATGCCGGCCCCGAAGATCAGTGCCACCACTGCCGCCGCCGAGTACCGCGATGCGCTGAAGACCGAGAGATTGACCAGCGGTTGGGGGGTCTTGAGTTCCCAGGCAATGAAGGCGAGCATGAGAAGGGCGCCGAGACTGGACAACCCGACGATGAAGTTGGAGTTCCACCCCGCGCGCTGGCCGTTGGCCACTGCATAAAGCGAGATCGCCAAGAAGAGAGTGAGCAGCAACAGGCCGAAGAAATCGAAGCGCGCAGCTTTTTTGTTACCCAGACGCCCAGGCAGAAACACCAAGCCGAGCAGCATCCCGGCGATCGAGGTGGGCAGACCCATGTAGAAGACCCAGCGCCAGTTGAAATTGTCGGTGAGCCAGCCACCCAGCGCTGGCCCAAGAGCCGGGGCCAGCACCACCCCGATGCCATAGATGCCCATCGCCCGCCCGCGCTCGTTGGTCGGGAAGACCCGGAAAATCATGATCATCGCCAAGGGCTGGACGATGCCGGCAGCAATCCCTTGAGCCACTCGCGCCAAGGTCAGCACGTCCTCGTTGGGCGCCACCCCGCCGATGATCGAGGCGACAGAAAACAGCGCGAGCGACCCAATGAAGGTTGCGCGAACGCCAATTGCGTCGTTCAGCCACGCGTTGAGTAGCATGGACGCGGTCATCGCCGCGAGGAAGCCAGTGGACATCCACTGGACCTGGTCCTGCCCGATCCCGAAGACGCCCATGATGTCGGGCAATGCCACGTTCACGACGGTGGACGACAGGACCACCGTGATGGTGGCCATCATGGTGGTGGAGATCACCAGCCATCGGTATGCTGGCCCGTATCGCTCGAAAAAGGGCGCGAGCCCGTCGCTAGCGCTGGAGGGTGTCAATCGATACCTCGACCATCATTCCGGGCTTGAGCAGCAAGCCTTCTTGCCGGACCGACAAGCGGACTGGAATGCGCTGCGTGATCTTGGTGAAATTGCCCGACGGATTCGGATTCGGCAGCAATGCGAAAGCGCTGGTCGCACTGTTGCCGATCAGGCTCACCCGGCCTTCAAAAGTTCGCCCAGGGTAGGCGTCGACACGCACCTGCGCAGACTGGCCAAGCCGGATGTCGGCCAGATCCGTTTCCTTGATGTTGGCTTCCACCCAGATCGCTTCGGGATCGTGCATGAGCAACACGCGCTGTCCAGCGGCAAGGTAATCGCCGGTATTGGCGAAGGTGCGGTCCACCACCCCGTTGACAGGAGCGACCAACCGCAGGTCATGCACGTCCAGACGCGACAGCCTCAGTCGGGCGCGAAGACCTTCCGCGTCCGCTCTCGCCCGCTGCGCTTGAGTAGCCAATGAATCAAGGCGCGTCGCAGCCTGCGCCTTCGCCAGGCGCGCTTGAGCGGCCCTCGCCTCGGAAGTCAGCTTCTGCTGCTCGCGCTGAGCAATCTTGTAAACCGTCTCGCTACGCTGCACGCGCTGTTCGGACACAAACTGCCGGTCTACCAGATCCCGGTCACGCTGGTAATCGGCCCGAGCATTGGCCTCATTCAGGCGTGCCTGCTCTTGCGCAAGTGCGACGGAGTCCAGTTGGCTCTGCGCTTCTCGCACGGCAGCCTGGGTCGAAGCTCGAGTTTCCGCAATCAACTGCTCCAGACGCAGGACTTCAGCCTCGGCACTTTGCAAGCTGGCTGCCTGGGCGCTCGCGGCCAAGCTTGCACTTTCGGCATAGATTTCCCCCATCGTCTGGCCGCGATGGACACGGTCGCCTTCCTGGACGGGGCGGGAGGACAGCCAACCGGGTGAGCGGCTGGCCACTGCGATCATTTCGGAGGCGATTCGCGCATCGGTCACATCCAGATGCGTCATGCGGTGATGAACGAATCGTCCGCCTGTGACCAATACTGCCACTGCGAGCACCACAAGTAATGCATGACGCAGCCCCCGGCGCTCGCCCAGCGATTGTTTGAATTTTTGCAGCCGCTCAATCACCGGAGTCTCTCGAGAGGCCCCGGGGTCAAGGGCCAAGACCTTGAATTGCGCGCAGCGGGTTGACTGGCGGCGACAAGGTTTTGGTTCCGGTGTGGATCATGAGCGAAGCGCTTAGGACAACGAGAACTCAGCACTCGCGGCTTGAAGCCAGATTGCGGCGCATCTTGCCCAGGGCGACGAGAACCGCCGCAGCCTCCTTTTTGTCGAGATCGCGCAAAACATCGGCTTGGATCGCGGCGCCAACTTCTCTGATCGCAGCCAGGTGCGCAGTCGCGGCATCTGTCAAGAACATTCGATAGGCCCTTCTGTCTGCAGCATCGGCATGACGTTCGACCAATCCCGCCTCGGCCAATTGGTCGATCAAACGCGCGAGTGTGATGGGTTGGACTTCCAGCAATTTCGCCAAGTCAATCTGCCGAATGCCCTGATGGCGGGCCAGGTAAACGAGCGCCCGCGCTTGCGCCAAGGTGATGGAGCTTCCCTCCAATCGCCGCTGGAAAGCCTGCCGCATCATCCGGGAAAGGTCAGCCAGCAAGAAACCCAGACTGTCTTGTTCCGATACCATGTGTAGTATATGATGTAGTATGCGTAGTATTCAACCGGACAAGATGCAAGTCAAGTGAATGGCGTCAGGAGCTTGTCGCGTGCTGTGATCGAGTCGCGCTTGAATGCCTTGCTGGCCGACTTGCAAGTTGAAAAGCTGCGCACAAACCCGGCGCTGTCGCTATCCGGCGGCGAACGCAGACGGGTGGAGATGGCGCGTGCCCTGGCGACCAACCCAAGCTTCCTGTTGCTTGATGAGCCATTTCGGGATCGATCCCATTGCGGTCATCGAAATCCAGAGCATTGTTCAATTCTTGCAGGCACGCAACATTGGGGTTCTGATCACCGACCACAACGTGCGTGAAACAGATAGATGCGGCGTACCGATTCATTTACGACGATGTCCGCCGGTCGTCCGCTGGCCACTACAGTTCCTTGATTGATGATATCTGCGCGGTCACAGAAGCCAATCGCCGCATCTATCTGGGTGAACATTTTCGGATGTAGAAGTTTGTAAGGTGGCTCCGGCAGGTGAGCAGCGTGGCGAGCCGCGCTGCAGCCGGTTGCCCCCAGGAAAGTCGACAGACAAGGTCGCTCGAGCTAACGTCGAGGGAGCCGCCCAGAAGAAGCTCTTTCAGGGCTACAGTACGAACCCGGCCGAGCGGAAATGGCGCTGGCACTTCCCTTTTCGGGCCGGGCCATCGCGCCGAGATGACGGTTCAGGGTCGGAACAGCGCCGCGCGAATACCTACCGGTTGCGCATCCAACCGTGCCGCCTGAAGGTGCCGCCGCCGACGGATCAATCAGGCGTGATCGACGCCACCACCGCGCTACGCTCGACCGTCTGCCCGGCCTGGCAAGAGACCGAGGCGACTGTGCCCGCGCACTCGGCGACGATGCGCATCTCCATCTTCATCGACTCGAGAATCGCCACCACGGCGCCCTTTTCCACGCGGTCGCCGGGCGCCACGTTGACCTTCAGGATCAGGCCCATCATCGGCGCCTTCAGCTCGCCGCTGGCCTGCGCCGAGGTACTGATGTAAGACAGGTAGGGCACCACCTTCAGGCTGTGCGAGCCGCGGCGGTCGTGCAGGTACAGCATGTCGCCGTCCCGGTGCAGGCGCACGGTCTCGCGACGGGTGTCGGTGACCGCCAGGAAGCTGCCGGTGTCGCCAGCCTGCGCCAGCTGCACCCGCACCTGCGCGTCGTTCACGCCCACCAGCATGCTGCCGTCGGAGCGCAAGGGGCCGAAGCGGATCTCGGCACTGACGCCGTCAATCGTTTCCACGTGCAGGCTGGGGATCGGCGCCAGGCTTTCACCGCCGACGCTCATCTGCCAGCCGCTGCTGTGCCAGCGGCTCCAGGGGCTGCGCGATTCGACCTGGCGCTGCAACTGCAGCCAGTGGCAGGCGGCCACGGCCAGGGTCTGCGTGTCGTGCAGCGCGTCGCCCAGCGACCAGCCTGCGATCTGCTCGTCGATCAGCCGCGTGTGGAAGGTGGCGGTGCGGGTCTCGGGCAGGTCGAGCAGGCGGCGCAGGAAGCTGCGGTTGGTGGTGACGCCGAAGACCACGGTGTCCTCGAGCGCCAGTGACAGCCGGTCCAGCGCTTCGTCGCGCGTCGGCGCATGCGTGATCAGCTTGGCCAGCATCGAGTCGTAGTAGGGCGTGACTTCCATGCCGCTTTCGATGCCGGTCTCGACGCGCACGCCCAGGTCGGGAAAGCGCACCTGCGACAGCTTGCCGGTGGACGGCAGGAAGCCTGCCGCCGGGTCCTCGGCGCAGATGCGCGCCTCGACGGCATGGCCGTGGATGCGCACATCGCCCTGCTGTACGGGCAGTCCTTCGCCGCTGGCGATGCGCAGCATGATCTCGACGATGTCCAGGCCCGTCACCATTTCAGTCACCGGGTGCTCGACCTGCAGGCGCGGATTGACCTCGAGGAAGTGGTACTCGTCGGCACCGACGATGAACTCGACCGTGCCCACGCCGCGGTACTTGAGCCGTTCGCCCAGCCGCACTGCATCGGCCGCCATGCTATCGCGCATCTTGGCGCTCAGGTTGGCCGCAGGCGCCTCCTCGATCACCTTCTGGTGGCGTCGCTGCAGCGTGCACTCGCGCTCAAACAGATGGATCACCCGGCCCTGGCCATCGCCGGCGATCTGGATCTCGACGTGGCGGCCCTGGCGGATCAGCTTCTCGACGATCAGGCCGGCGTCTCCGAATGAGTTCTTCGCCTCGCGCATCGCCGATTCGATCTCCAGCTCCAGGCCTTCGAAGCTGGTGATGCCGCGCATGCCCTTGCCGCCGCCACCGGCCGCGGCCTTGAGCATCACCGGCAGGCCGACAGCGCGCACCGACGCGGCGATCACGGCCGCGTCGACGCTAGGCGCTTCGCTGCCCGGCACGATCGGCACCTTGGCGGCCTTGGCCTCGCGCTTGGCCGCGGCCTTGTCGCCCAGGCGCTCGATCACGTCGGCGGTCGGGCCGATGAACACCAGGCCCGCCGCTTCGACGGCACGCGCGAAGGCGGCGTTTTCGGCGAGGAACCCGAATCCCGGATGGATGGCCTCGGCCCCGACGGATTTCGCGGCGGCGATCACCGCGTCGATGCGCAAGTAGCTTTCGGAGGCGGGCGCGCCGCCAATCTCCACCGTTTCGCCGATTTGCCGCACATGCAGCGCGTCCCGGTCGGCGCTGGAATGAACACCGGCCACGGCCACGCCCAACCGCCGGCAGGTACGGGCGATGCGGCAGGCGATCTCGCCACGATTGGCTATCAGAATTTTCTTGAACACTGCGTCGATTCCCAGGTCACATCCGGAACACGCCGAAGCGCGAAGGCACGGCCGGCACGCGGCCGGCCAGGTCGAGCAGCAACGCCATCACGTCGCGCGTCTCGGCCGGCTCGATCACCATGTCGCACCAGGTGTTGCGCGCGAAGTTGTAGGCGTTGGCGAAGTCCTCGAAGGTCTTGCGCACCGGCGCCTTGTAATCCTCGCGCTGCGCGTCGGTCCAGCTCGTGCCGTCGCGCTTGTGCTGGTCGTCCTTGACCATGGCCAGCGTCGTGGCTGCCTGGTCCGGACCCATGATCGCAGCGCGGCCGTTGGGCCACATGATGAGCGCGTTCGGCTTGAATGCGCGGCCGCACATCGCCAGGTAGCCCGCGCCGTAGGAGCCGCCGATGATCAGCGTGTACTTGGCGACGTTCGCGCAGGTCATGGCGGTGATCATCTTGGCACCGTGCTTGGCGATGCCAGCCTCCTCGGCCTCGCGGCCGACCATGAAGCCGTTGATGTCGGCCATGAACAGCAACGGGATGTCGCGTTGGCAGCACAGCTCGATGAACTGCGTCGCTTTCATCGCGCTCTCGGAGAACAGCACGCCGTTGTTGCACAGGATGCCGACCTCGAAGCCCTTGATGCGCGCGAAGCCGGTGATCAGCGTGTCGCCATAGTCGGGCTTGAACTCGTGCAGGTCGCTGCCGTCGACGAGGCGCAGCAGGATCTCGCGGTTGTTGGTGGGGATGCGTGGGTCGGCGCTGATGATGCCGTTGATCTCGACCGGGTCGTGCAGCGGTTCCACGGCCTCGGCCACGTCGCGGCGCTGGCGCGGTACGTCGCCGAGGTGGGCGACGACGTCGCGCAGGATCGCGATCGCGTGCGCGTCGCTCTCGGCCAGGCGGTCGGTATTGCCGTCTTGGCGGTTGGCGCGGTCGGCATCGGCGGGCACCGGCACCGCGTTGGAGCCGAAGGCCAGCGCGCCCTGGTTGCGCACGACCACCACCTCGTCGCACACCGCCGGCACGAACGCTCCGCTGTCGGCGGCCGGGCCGTGCACGCTGGCTATCTGCGCGATGCCCTCGCGCGACATGCGCAGCTGGCTGTACAGGATGGAGCCGAACTGGCCGTCATCGGCGAACACGCCAGGCTGGCCGCCACCTGCGCTCAAGACCTCGCGCCCGCCCGACTGCACCATCGTCAGGCAGGGCAAGCGGTGTACCCAGGCGAAGCGCAGCGCCCGCACATGCTTCTTGCTGGTGATGGTGTTGTAGGCGCCATCATGCACCGCGGCGTCGTTGGCGATCACCATGCAGGGCCGGCCCGACACCATGCCCACGCCGGCCACGATGCCGGCGCCCGGCGCGGTGTCGCCGTGCAGGCCTTCGCCGGCGAGCTGGCACAACTCGAGGAACGGCGAACCCGGGTCGAGCAGCGCGCTGACGCGCTCGCGCACCAGCAGCTGACCCGCTTCGCGCAGGGCCGCGCGGGCAGATTCCGTGCCGGCGGCCACCGCCGCGGCGCGGCGCGCGCGCAGATCGGCCACGCGGCCCTCGTAGAACTCGCGGTTGGCGCGCAACTCATCGGGGCTGGCCGCGAGGGCCGATTTGATGACGCTCATCGAGCGCTCCCGCCGGCGCGCGGCCGGCCTGTTGCGGGCCGCGCCGCGGATAGGGGGGATTTCATCGGATGGGGGGTGTACGTGGATTGCAGTGGGTGCAGCAAGGCCGTAAGATAACAAACATTCGTTAGGCTGCCAATCCCTGCCGACCCGTCGGCGCCGCACCACCCCGCCATGCACCCGATCCAATCCGACATCGCCACCGACAGTTCCGACTTCCAGCGCCAGCGCGACGCCTTCCTGGCGCGGATAGCGGCGCTCAAGCCGCGCCGCGCCGAGGCCACGCTGGGTGGCAACGAGAAGTCGCGCAAGCTGCACAAGAGCCGCGGCCAGATGCTGCCGCGCGAACGCATTGCGGCCCTGCTCGACCCGGGCTCGCCATTCCTGGAGATCGGCCACCTCGCCGGCGCCGACCTGTACGACGGCGTGCCGCCGGGGGCGACCATCATCACGGGCGTCGGTCAGGTCAGCGGCCGGGCCTGCATGTTGATTGTCAACGACGCCACCGTGAAGGGCGGCACCATGTTCGGCATGACAACCAAGCGCCACACCCGGGCGCAGTTGTTCGCCTGGCAGCACCGTCTGCCCTGCATCACCATGGTGCAGTCCGGCGGCGGCTTCCTGCCCGACTTGGCCAACATCTTTCCCGACGAAGGCCAGGCCGGCTCGATCATGTACAACCAGGTGAAGATGTCGGCCGAAGGCATCGCCCAGATCGCGTTGGTGCACGGCCCGTCCACAGCCGGCGGGGCCTACATCCCGTCCCTGTGCGACGAGGTGGTCATCATCCGCAACCAGGGTGCGATGTTCCTCGGCAGCCCGCAGCTGGTGTTCGCCGCCACCGGCGAGGTTATCGATATCGAACCGCTGGGCGGCGCCGAGATGCACAGCCGTCTCAGTGGTGTCACCGACCACATGGCGGAAAACGACGCGCATGCCTTGCAGATCACGCGAAACATCGTCGCCCATCTTGGCGAGGCGCCGTGTCTGCGCTGGACGCGCACCGCTGTCGAGGCGCCCCGCTACGACCCGCAGGAGTTGCTCGGCCTGGCGCGCATGGGCGACCAGCCCGGCGGCGATTGCCGCGAGATCATCGCCCGCCTGGCCGACGGCAGCCGCTTCCAGGAGTTCAAGCAACTCCACGGTGAGACCCTGGTCTGCGGCTTCGCGCGCATCGAGGGCTTCGAGGTCGGCATCCTGGCCGGCAACGGCCTGCTCACTTCGCAGGCCTGCGCCAAGGGCGCGCACTTCATCGAGCTGTGCTGCCAGCGCGACATCCCGCTGCTGTTCCTGGTCGATTCGCCGGGCTTCGCCGACAGCGACCAGGGCGACCAGCGCGGCGTGGGCAAGCATGGCGCCAAGCTGCTCAACGCCGTGGCCAACGCCGACGTGCCCAAGTTCACCCTCATCGTCGGCGCAGCCTACGGCGCGGCCTACCACGCGCTATGCGGCCGCGCCTTCAAGCCCAACGCGCTGCTGATGTGGCCCAACGCCCGCGCCGCCGCCTCGCGCGACGCCGCCGACGAAGTGGCTGGCGCGCTGAACTGGGCCCGCCATCTCTGGTGCGACATGGTCATCGATCCGGCCGAGACCCGCCCCGCCCTCGCCCAGCTGCTCGACGTGGCCGGCCGGACTCCCGCCAGACCCACCGAGTTCGCCGTGTTCCGCATGTAGCGGTTTTCAGATGAACGCGCCGGCCTTGTCACGGCGACCACGCGCACCGAGAAATTCGATCATCAGCCGGTTGACGTCGTCCGGCGCCTCGAACGCCACCCAGTGGCTGGCGCCGGGAACGATACGGCACGTGATGCGTGGCGCGGTGCGTTCCAGGTAGGCGGCGCGCGACGCGGCGTCGGGTTGCGGCAGCGGATCGCGCTCGGGCAGGAGGCCCAGCACCGGGCAACGGGTCTGGCGCAGGCTCGGGCCCAACGTGTCGCGGTAGCCCAGAAAGCGCGACTTGAAGCGTGTCATCCCATGGTTGCGGCGCTGCATCGCGACCGTGAGGTCATCGATCCGCTTCGGGTCGCCGATCATCATCAGCTCCAGATTGCGGCGGTGCACGGCGTTCGTCTCGGCGTCGCTGGCGCCCGCCGGCACCGGGCGCAAGGGTGGCCGTGACCAGCTGCCCGGTGGAAATCCGCCCGGTGCGAGCAGGCAGATGCCGGCCACACGCTCGGGCAGGCGCGCCGCCAGCCAGGCCGTCATCACGCCGCCGTAGGAGAAGCCCGCCGCCAGGAAGGGGACGCCTGCCGGCACCAGGCCGCCCACCACGGCGGCCAGCAGAAACTCGCCGTACCCATCGAGATCGGAATCGTGCGGCACGTCGAGCGACTCACCCATGCCGGGCAGGTCCGGCAGCACCAGACGGAAGTGCTGCGACAGGGCCCGGATGTTGCGCACCCAGTGCGTCCAGGAACCGGTACCGCCATGCAGCAGCAGCAGGGTCGGCCCTTGGCCGACCTCGCGGGCCACCACGCCAGCAACCGTTCGGGTCTGGAATTCGAGGTCCGGAAACAGCCCCTCGGGCGTGATCTCGGGCAGCGGCACCGTCAAAGGGTGGCCTCCGTTCCCAGGATGTTGGTCACCTGGCTCGACAACACGCCGCCGTTGCCGTGGCACAGCGCCAGTTCGGCGCCGGCCACCTGGCGCGCGCCTGCTGCGCCGCGCAACTGCTGCACCGCCTCCACCAGCGTGAACATGCCGTACATGCCGGGATGCACGCAGGACAGCCCACCGCCATTGGTGTTGACCGGCAGCGCGCCACCAGGCGCGATGGCCCCGCTCGCCACGAAAGCACCGCCCTCACCTTTCTTGCAGAAGCCCAGGTCTTCGAGGAACAGGATGGTGTTGATCGTGAAGGCGTCGTAGAGCTCGATCACGTCCATGTCGCGCGGCGCCAGGCCGGCCATCTCGAAGGCGCGCCGGCCGGAATCGACGGCCGCGGTCTGCGTGAGGTCGGCCATCGCGACGATGTTCATGTGGGTCGTGGCCGCCGCCGCGCCCAGCAGGTAGACCGGCTTCCTGGGCAGGTCGCGGGCACGCGGGGCCGTGGTCATCACCAAGGCTGCGCCGCCGTCGGTGACGAGGCAGCAGTCGCGCACCGTCAGCGGGCTCGACACCATGCGCGACGCCAGCACTTCGGCCACGCTCAGTGGCCCGCGCATGAAGGCCTCGGGGTTGAGGTTGGCCCAGGCGCGCGCCGCCACGGCGACTGCCGCGAGTTGCTCGCGCGTGGTGCCGTACTGGTGCATGTGGCGCGAGGCCGCGAGCGCGTACGAAGTGGCCGGGAAGATCGGCGCATACGGCGCCTCATAGGCGAAGGGCTTGACCGACGAGACCAGCTTGCCCGATGCGGTGCGCTGGTTGCTGCCGTAGAAGATCAGCGCCGTCTCGCACAGCCCTTCCTGCAGCGCCAGCGCCGCCATCAGCGTGTACGACAGGAAGGTCGAACCGCCGGTGCGGTTGTTATCGGTGAACTTCGGCTGGATGCCCAGCATCTCGGCGATTAGCAGCGCCGACAGCGGGTTGGCGTTGCCGGGCAGCGAGCCGAACACGGCATCGACATGGCGGGTGGTGAGCCCCGCTTCGGCCAGCGCCTTGACGCTGGCCTCGACAGCGATGTCTTCCGAGCTGCGGCCCGGCGCCTCGCCCAGGCCGGCGAGCGCCGCGCCGACGAAGGCGGCCTGGCCGCGCAGGCCGTGCTTCGCACCGCCGCTCATGCTGCACCCCCGGGGGCGGCATCGAAGACCACGCAAGGGGTGCCGTCAGCGCCCGGGGCCACGCGCGCCTGCACCGCCATGCCGATGCGCACCGCGTCGTGCGCCACCCCGTCGACGCGCGCCATCATGCGCGGCCCCTCGGACAGGTCGACCAGCACCACGTTGTACGGTCCGCCCTTGTCGGCGCTGCGGTTGACGATGCTGACGGCGTAGACCGTGCCGCGGCCGCTGGCCGCCACCCAGTCGAGCTCGACGCTGCCGCAGTGGCTGCAGACCAGGCGCGGGTAGAACACATGCCGGCTGCAAGCGCGGCAGCGCTGGATGCGCAACTCGCTGGTGGCCAGGTGCTGCGCGTACACCGCGTCGGGGCCAGGCCCCTGGGTCCAGCCGGAGGCGGCCGTGGCTTCGCTCATCGCATGGTTCTCCTCGGAATCAGTATTCAGTTGCTGTCGCACCCCGGCGCACGCACGGACCCAATGCCGGATCAGCCCGGCAGTTCAAGCACGCCCTTGGCCAGGATGTTGCGCTGGATCTCATTGCTGCCGCCGTAGATGCTGGCCGGCCGCGCCGAGAAGAAGACGTTGGCCGGGTGCAGCGCACCGCCCGGCAGGTCCAGGGACTGGTCGCCGACGCCGCTCTCGCCAGCGGTCTCGAGCATCAGGTCGGCCACGCGCTGCTGCGTCTCGGTGACCCAGATCTTCAGCATCGAGACCTCGGGCCCCAGATCGCGGCCGCGGCGCAGCACGTCGACGCAGCGCACGAACAGCGCGTCCAGGTCGTCGACGTCCAGCCGCAGTTCATCGTGGCGGGCGCGCCACGCGGCGTCCTCGTCCAGCCCGTTGGCGCGCGCCAGTTCGCGCAGCCGCAGCAGCGGCGCACGCGCGCCGCGCGGGTTGCCGATCATGATGCGCTCGGAGCCGAGCAGCGACTTGGCCATCGTCCAGCCCTGGTTCAGGCCACCCACCAGGTTGGCGCGCGGCACGCGCACGTCGTCGAAGAAGACTTCGCAGAACTCGGCGCCGCCGCTGAGGTTGCGGATGCGCTTGACGGTGATGCCCGGGCTGCGCATGTCGGCCAGCAGGAAGCTGATGCCTTCCTGCTTCTTGGCCTGGGGGTCGGTGCGCACCAGCAGGAAGATCATGTCGGCCTCGTGCGCGAACGAGGTCCAGATCTTCTGCCCGTTGACGATGAAGTCGTCGCCGTCGGCCACGGCGGAGGTGCGCACGTTGGCCAGGTCGGAGCCGGCCGAGGGCTCGGAATAGCCCTGGCACCAGCGCACCTCGCCGGCCAGAATGCGCGGCAGGATCTCGCGCTTCTGCGCTTCGGTGCCGTAGCGGATGATCAGCGGGCCGAGCATCACGACCGCCATGTTGGGTGCGATCTGGATGCCATGGCGGTCGAATTCCGATTGCAGGGCCACCTGCTCGTAAGCACCCAGGCCCATGCCCCCGTGCTCCTTCGGCCAGTTGGGCGCCGCCCAGCCGCGGGCATTGAGCTTCACGTGCCACTCGTGCGTGTCGCGCAGACTCAGCCGGCTTGGCGGAAAACGCCACGCCGGCGGGAAGCTGTCGGCCAGCCAGCGCCGCAACGCGTCGCGCCGGATCGGCTGCTCGCCGCCGACGATGACTTCGGGCGCAGCCGCGTCGTCGCCGGCCGGTGCCAGCTCGTTGTAGCGCCGCCGGTGCCAGGCCGCGGCGCCCAGCCAGGCGGCGCCGACCATAGCCTTCTTCAGGTACAGGCCGATGGCGCATTCGTCGGTGTAGCCGATGCCGCCGTGCAGCTGGATGCAGCCCTTGGTGACCTCCAGCGCCGCGGCCGAAGCGCGCGCCTTGGCCTGGCTGGCGGCTGCCGCCAGCCGGGCGGCATCGGTACCCTCGGCATCGGCCAGCGCGGCCGACTGCGCCACCACGGCGCGCGTCAGCTCGACCTGGATCAGCAGGTTGGCCGCGCGGTGCTGCAGCGCCTGGAAGCTGCCGACCGGGCGGCCAAATTGCTCGCGCACGGCGATGTACTGCACGCTGCTGTCCAGCGCACGCCCCATCACGCCCAGCAGTTCGGCGGCGGCGGCGATGCGCGCCAGGTCGAGTGCACGCTGCAGCACGGCGTCGGCCCGCGGCGCATCGGCGACGAGCTGCGCCGCGCCCGTTTCGACGCCCTTGAATTGCAGCTCGCCCCAGAAGCCGCCGTCGACGCGCACCAGCGTGCCCAGCGTCAGCCCGGGCTGGCCGGCCTCGACCAGCAGCAGCACCGGCCCTTGCGGCGCGAGGGCCGACACGACGAAGGCCCCGGCGCCTTCGGCCGCGGCCACGAAACATTTGGCGCCGTCCAGCACGAAGCCGTCGCCGCGCGGCGTGGCACGCAGGCTCTGGGGCCGCGGGGACTGCTCGTGCTCGCATTCCTGCCAGGCCAGCGCGAACGCCTGTTCGCCGCGCGCCAGCCTCGGCAGCCAGCGCGCGCGCAGCGCCTCGTTGTCGCCATGCAGCAGTGCCCAGGCCGGCAGCAGCGCCCCGCCGACCAGTGGCTCGGGCGCCAGCGCGCGGCCGCATTGTTCGAGCAGCAGCACGGCCTGCGCCAGGCCGCAGCCGCTGCCGCCGTAAGCCTCCGGCAGGCACAGGCCAGTCCAGCCCAATGCAGCCATCTCGTGCCAGCGCGCGCGGTCGTAGCCTGGCGCGCAGCCACGCCAGGCGCGCAAGCGTCGGCCCTCTTCGTCGGCGGCGAAGAAATCCGCGCCGGCGTCACGCAGCATGCGCTGCTCGTCACCCAGGTCGTCGAGCTTGGCGGCCAGGTCGATCATCGTGCCACCGCCCTCACGACCTCGGCCGGCGTCACGCCGTCGGTGCCCAGGAAGGACATCTCCTTGAGGATGGCGTGCGCGGGGTGCAGCGACACCGGCGCGGCGAATGGAAGGTAGGTCACGGCTGGCGCTCGGATGGTCTTTGTGGCATGGTACGAGTCTAACAAACGGCCGTTCGTTTTGCCAACGTGTGGCCGGCCCTGCCGGCCCCGGGCCGGCACCAGCACAGGAGATCACAGAATGTTCAACGGCAAGGCACTCGACAACAAGGTCGCCATCGTCACCGGCGCCGGCCAGGGCATCGGCGCGGGGGTGGCACGGGCCTACGCGGCGCAGGGCGCCAAGGTGGCGGTCGTCGACTGGAACCTGGAGACCGCCGAGCTGGTGGCGCAGTCGATCCGCGCCGCCGGCGGCCAGGCCGTGGCCCTGAAGTGCGATGTGGCCGACCGCGCCGCTGTCGACGCGATGGTGGCCGCCACGGTGGCCCAGTTCGGTCCGGTCGATGTGCTGGCCAACAACGCCGGTATCACGCGCACGGCCATGCTGCACAAGATGACGCCGCACCAGTGGGACCAGGTGCTGGCCGTGCACCTGACCGGCAGCTTCAACTGCCTGCAGGCGGTGGTGGGCAGCATGATGGAACGCCAGCGCGGCTGGATCATCAACACCATCTCCACCGCCGGCATCCTGGGCACCATCGGCCAGATCAACTACGGCTCGGCCAAGGCCGGCCTGATCGGCTTCACCAAGTCGGCGGCACGCGAGCTGGCGCGCTACAACATCATCGTCAACTGCGTGGCGCCGGGCGCATCCACTCCGATGACCGAGACCATCCGCACCGACGAGCGCTTCAGGCAGCGCACCCTGGATCGCATCCCGCTCGGCCGCTGGGCCGAGCCGGAAGAGATCGCGCCGGTGTGGGTGTTCCTGGCCTCGGAGGGCGCGAGCTACGTCACCGGCCAGCTGATCGGTGCCGACGGCGGCATGTCGATCCACTGACGCCGCACATGGGCAGCCCCATCGAGGCCCCGCGCGGGTCGTTGCACCCGCTGTTCCACCCGCGTGCCATCGCGGTCTACGGTGCATCGTCCGACCCCACCAAGATCGGCGGGCGGCCGCTCGACTTCCTGAAGGGCTGCGGCTTCGACGGCCCCTTGTACCCCATCAACCCCAAGGCGCCCGTGATCCAGGGGTTGCCGTCGTTTGCGACCGTGTCGGCGGTGCCTGGCCCGGTGGACCTGGCCATCGTCGCGGTGCCGGCGCCGGCGGTGCTGCCGGCGCTGGAGGACTGCGCCGCCAAGGGCGTGGGCGCGGCGGTGGTGCTGAGCTCGGGCTTCGCCGAAGTCGGCGGCGTCGGTGCCGAGTGGCAGCAGGGCATCACCGCGCTGGCGCGACGCAGCGGCATGCGCGTCGTCGGCCCAAACTGCATGGGCGTGATCAACGTCAGGCGCCGCATCGTGGGCACCTTCACGCCCAGTGCCACCGGCTTCGGGCTGGTGCCCGGCCGCATCAGTCTGGTCAGCCAGAGCGGCGCCTTCGGCGGCTATTGCCTGTCGCTGATCCGCCAGCGCGGCCTGGGCCTGAACCTGTGGGTCACCACCGGCAACCAGAGCGACGTCGACTTCGCCGACTGCGTCAGCCATTTCGCGCAGGACGAGGGCACCCAGGTCATCGTCGGCTACATCGAGGCCGCCACCGACAAGGACCGCCTGATCGCAGCGCTGGACCTGGCGCGCGAAAACGGCAAACGCATCGTCGTCATGAAGGTCGGCAGTTCCGAAGCCGGTGCGCAAGCGGCGGCCTCGCACACTGCGTCGCTGGCCGGATCGGACCAGGTCTACGACGGACTGTTCAGGCAGTACGGCGTGTATCGAGCACGCAGCATCGACGAACTCTTCGACGTCGCCTATGCCTGCTCGCTGCCCACGCCGGTACCGAAGGGCCGCCGCTTGGGCCTGCTCACCGTATCGGGCGGCGTCGGCGCGCTGATGGCCGACGTGGCCGCCGAGTGCGGCCTCGACGTCGCGCCGATGCCCGAGGACGCGCAGCGCCGGCTCAAGGTGATCCTGCCCTTTTGCGGCCCGCGCAACCCGGTCGACATGACGGCGCAGCTGGTCAACGACCTGAGTCTGTTCGAGAAGAACTTCGAGCTCATGCTGGAAGAAGGCGGCTACGACCTGATCGTCGCCTTCCTGTCCAGCGTCGGCCAGGTGCTCGATCTGAGCAGCGCGCTGCTGCTGCAGTTGCAGAAAGTGCTGGCCCGGTTCCCCGACCGCACGGTGATCATGTCGATGCTGGCCTCGCCCGAGGTGCGCAAGGTCTACGAGGCCGCCGGGGTGATGCTGTTCGACGAACCCACTCGCGCGGTGCGCGCCGCGCAAGCCCTGGTGTACTTCGCGCAGGAAGCGCAACGCGCCCGGACGCGCGCCGCTCCGCCGGATCTGCCGGGGACGGCATTGGCGCCGCCGCGGCGTGCCGTCAACGAGGTCGAGGCCAAGGCCGTGCTGGCCAGCGCCGGCATCCCGGCAGTACGCGAGCTCGTCGCCGCGACCGAGGACGCGGCCGCGCGCTGCGCCGCGCAGATCGGCTATCCGGTGGTGCTGAAGATCGCCTCGGCCGACATCGCGCACAAGAGCGAGATCGGTGGCGTGCTCGTCGGCCTGCAGGACGAGGCGCAGGTGCGCGCGGCTTTCGGCACGCTGCTGCAGCGCGCCCGGCAGCACGCGCCGCAGGCGCGGATCGACGGCATGGTCGTCGCACAAATGGCCGGCAAGGGCGTCGAGACCATCCTCGGCGTGGTCCGCGACCCGGTGTTCGGCGCGGTGATCATGTTCGGACTGGGCGGGGTCTTCGTCGAGGCTTTCAAGGACGTCGCCTTCCGCGTCGCGCCCTTTGGCGTGGACGAAGCCCGCGCGATGATCGACGAGGTCAAGGGCCGCATCCTGCTGACCGGACTGCGCGGGCAGCCGCCGTCGGACGAAGCGGCGCTGGCTGATGCCATCGCGGCGCTGTCGGTCTATGCCGCGCGGCACGAGGCCGCCCTCGAGAGCATCGACATCAACCCCTTCGTCGTGCTGCCGCGCGGCCAGGGTGCGCTCGCCCTGGATGCGCTGATCATGCCGCGCCCGAAGGGCTGACCCGTCATACCAGGTCGTCGACCCGACCGCGGCGCATCATCAGCTTCTCGCTGAACTCGAACACCTGCTCGGCGCGCTGGTTGAACACGCGCACCCGGCCGCTCATCACGCCGCGCTTGCCGTCCGAGAGCTCCTTCTTGCCCTCGACCGTGATCTCGGCCCGCAGCGTGTCGCCGGGGCGGACCGGCACCGTGAATTTGAAGTCGGTCAGCTCGAGCGCGGCGATCGTTGCCGGGCCGAGGATCTCCTCCATCATCCCGGCGGCGATGCTGGCCGTCAGCAGGCCGGGGCAGATGCGGCCGCCGAAGTTGGTGTGCTTCCTGGCGAACTCCTCGTTGATGAAGATCGGCAGCTTCAGGCCGGCCAGGCAGGTGAAGTTGACGATGTCGGTCTCGGTCACGGTGCGACCGTAACTCTTGAAGACGTCGCCGGGGTTGAGGTCGTCGAGCGAGCGGTTGGACATGGGTGTCGCCTTGGTTCAGGTTGCGCTGGGATGAATCAAACTAACAGTTGGCAGGATACTCTCTCCGGCGCATAATGCACTAGCCCGCCGGGCTTTGATCGTGTTCGCCGGGTCCGGGCTCCGGCCCCTTGCCTCACGCCACCTGCCGCATGCTGTTCCTCCGACCCGATTTCGAACTTCCTTGCGTAGGCGCCAGCACCGCCGGCCTGCGCAGTGCCGTGCGGGCCTTCGTCGCCGATGAGATCGCCGGCGGCCGCATCACGCCACGATGCAACTCATGGACCGAGAGCCTCGCGGCGGACTTCAGCCGCCGCCTGGGTGAACGCGGCTGGATCGGCTATCACTGGCCCACCCAGTACGGCGGGCGCGGCGGCACTGCCTTCGACACGCTCACGATCAACGAGGAACTGCTCGCTGCCGGCGCGCCCGTCGGTGCGCACTGGATCGCGGCACGCCAGAGCGCCCCGTTGCTGATGCGCTTCGGCAACGAGGCGCAACGCCAGGAATTCCTACCGGGCATCGCCGCCGGCACCACCTATTTCGGCATCGGCATGAGCGAGCCCGATGTCGGCTCCGACCTGGCTTCGGTGCGCAGCCGCGCCGAGCTGGCCGACGGCAGGTGGGTGCTCAACGGCCGCAAGGTGTGGACCAGCGGCGCCCACCTGTGCCACTACGCCATCGTGCTGTGCCGCACCGCGCCGGCCGACCCCAAGGCGCGCCATGCCGGCCTGAGCCAGCTCATCGTCGACCTGAAGGCCCCGGGCGTGACCATCCGCCCGATCCGCATGCTCGACGGCAGCCACCACTTCAACGAGGTGATCTTCGACAACGTGCAGGTGCCGACCGAGCGTCTGGTGGGCAACGCCGGCGACGGCTGGAAGCAGGTGAGCAGCGAGCTGGCCTACGAGCGCAGCGGCCCCGAGCGCTTCCTCAGCACGATGCCGCTGGTCGAACGCTGCCTGCAGCTCGTGCTGGCCGGACCGGCTGCCGTGGGCGACATCGCCGCCGGCCGCCTGCTGGCGCGGCTGATGACGTTGCGCAACATGAGCCTGGGGGTCTGGGGCGCGCTCGGCGCCGGCCAGTCGCCGGCGATCGAGGCCGCGATGGTCAAGGACCTGGGCACAAACTTCGAGCGCGACGCGATCGAGGTCGTGCGCGAGGCGATGACGGCCGACCCGCGCGTGGCCGGCGACGAAGCGCTAGCGCAACTGATGGCCGACGCGCTGCCGCTGTCTCCCACCTACAACCTGCGCGGCGGCACCAACGAAGTGCTGCGCAACATGATCGCGAAGAACCTGCAAGGCAAATGAGCGAACTCGCCCGCCCCCTGGCCGAGGCGGCCGACCGATTGTTCGCCCAGCGCTGCGGCACCGATGTGGTCGCCAGCGCCGAAGCCGGTACCTGGCCGCAGACCCTATGGTCGGCGCTCGAGGCCTTGACCCCCGCGCAGCTGCTGGTCCCCGAAGACCGCGGCGGCGCGGGCGGTGACTGGTCCGACGCCTGCGCCTTGCTCGAACGCGCCGGCGAGTTCAACGTGCCCCTGCCGGTGGCCGAGACGGTGCTCGCCGGCTGGCTGCTCGACCGCGCCGGCCTGCCGGCCGTGGCCGGGCCGCTGAGTTTTGCCTGCGGCAAGGTCGACCTGGCCGCGGCGCATCGGCAAGGGCGTGTCGCCTTCGAGGCGCGCAACGTGCCATGGGCGACACGCAGCACGGGGATGGCGCTGGTCGGTCTTGGCGACGACGCCGAGGCCTGGTTGCTGTACCTGCCGAGAGATTCGTACACGACCACGCCCGACCGCGCACCGGCCGGCGACCCGCGCGACCGCGTTTCGGTGCGCGACCTGGCGTTGACCGAGCCCGGCGTGACCTGCCTGCGCCTGGAGGGCTTGTGTCATGCCGACGTCCTGGGCCGTGCCGCGCTGCTGCGCGCAACGCAGATCGCCGGCGCCTGCCGCCGGGTGCTCGCCCTGACGCTGGCCTACACCGGCGAGCGCGTGCAGTTCGGCCGGGCCATCGGCCAATTCCAGGCGGTGCAGCACCAGCTGGCGCAGCTCGCCGAAGAGACCTCGGCCGTGCGTGTCGCGGTCCACGCGGCGGCGTCCACCAGCGACGGCTCCTGGTCGGTGGCGGCGATGGCGGCGGCCAAGCTGCGCGCCGGCGAGGCAGCGGGCCTGTGCGCCCGGATCGCACACCAGCTTCATGGCGCCATGGGCGTCACGGCCGAGCACCCCTTGCATCAAAGCACCCGCCGGATGCTGGCCTGGCGCGACGAGCACGGCGCCGAGGCCTACTGGGCGCGCGAACTGGTGCAGGCCTTGCGCAATGCCGGTGCGCCCAGCGCCTGGCAAGCCATCGTTGCCGCAACCAGCCGATGACGATGCGGCCCCACGCTGCTGACAGGAGCCCGACTTGACACCACTGCACGGCATCCGGGTGCTCGACCTGACCGGCTATCTGATGGGCCCGTTCGCCACGCAGATCCTCGGCGACATGGGTGCCGACGTGATCAAGGTCGAACCGACCGAAGGCGACCTCGTGCGCGCGATCGGCCCGACGCGCAGCCCCGGCATGGGCGGCATCTTCCAGCAGAACAACCGCAACAAGCGCAGCATCGTGCTTGACCTGAAGCAGCCCGCCGGGCGCGATGCCGTGCTCAGGCTGGCCAAGAACGCCGACATCTTCATCTACAACGTGCGGCCGGCCGCGATGGCGCGGCTGGGTCTGTCGTACGAAGCCGTGTCCGCCGCGAATCCGGCCATCGTGTACGTTGGAGCGGTCGGTTTCGGCCAGGACGGTCCCTATGCGGCCAAGCCCGCGCTAGACGACCTGATGCAGGGCATGTCGGGCATCCCCAGCCTCTTCGAGCGCGCCGGCGCCGAGGGGCCGCGCTACATCCCGATGGCGATGGCCGACCGTTACTCGGGCATCTGCCTGGTCAACGCCGTGCTCGGGGCGCTGGTCCACAGGCTGCGCAGCGGCGAGGGCCAGGCGGTCGAGGTGCCGATGTTCGAGTCGCTGGTGCAGGGCGTGCTTGGCGACCACCTGATGGGCGCCAGCTTCGAGCCCGCGCTGGGTCCGCTCGGCTACCCGCGCCATCTCAGCCACGACCGGCGGCCGTTCCGCACGCTCGACGGCCACCTCTGCACCTTCGTCATCAACGACCGCCAGTGGCGCGCAGTGCTCGACGCCATCGGCGAGGGCGAGCGCATGAAGGACCCCCGCTTCGCCACCCTGCAAGCCCGCACCGAGCATTCGGCCGAGGTCTACGCCTTCCTCGACGCGACCTTCCGCACGCGCACCACCGCGCAGTGGCTGGAACTGCTGCAAGAGGCCGACGTGCCCGCCGGGCCGCTGCATTCGCTGGAGTCGCTGCTCGAGGACGAACACCTGAAGGCAGTCGGCTTTTTCGAGCGCCACGAACACCCGACAGAGGGCACCGTCATCAGCCTGCGGCCGCCGTCGCGCTGGTCAAAGACGCCGCTGGCCATCGGCCGGCTGCCGCCGCGTCTCGGCGAGCACAGCGCCGAGGTCTTGCGGGAAGCCGGCTACTCGCAGGCCGAGGTGGCGGCGCTCGCGGCGGCTGGCGTCACCTCGAACCACGCCACCGGGACGTGAAGGCGATGGCGGGCAGCTTGCGGACCACTCTCGCCCACCCGGCAGCGCGCGGGCCGTCAATCGCCGCGGAATTGCGGCTGCCGCTTTTCCAGCAGGGCAGCTACGCCCTCCTTCGCGTCGGCCATCTCGAGCGTGCGCGACTGCGCAAACGCCTCCAGCTCGCCGGCCGCCTTGGGGTCCCAGTTCAGACCACGGTAGAGGCTGCGCTTCATCATGCGAACAGCGACGGGCGCGCAGGCGGCGATCTCGGCGGCAAGTTCGCGCGACTTCGACAGCACCGCGCCGGGTTCGACGGCGTAGTTGGCAATCCCCATTTCGGCCGCCTCGGTGCCGGAAAACACACGTCCTGTGAACAGCAGTTCGGCTGCGCGCGGCACGCTGGTGATGCGCGGCAGCAGATAGCTGATCGCCATGCCGGAATGGATGCCCAGGCGGGCGAAGTTCGCACCGTACCGGGCCTCGCTGTTGGCCACGCGCAGATCGCAGACGAGGCCCAGGCCAAAACCGCCACCGATGGCATGGCCGTTCATCGCCGCGATCACCGGCACCTGCACTTCCAGGATGGTCAGGAACGGGCGGTAGATGCCGTACGACGCGTCGTGAGGCTGTTCGTTGCCGCGGTCGAGGATGCCACTGCGGAAGTCGGCGCCCGAGCAGAAACTGGCACCGTTGCCGGTGATGACGACGCAACGGATGTCGCGGTCGGCTTTGACCTGGTCGATGACCTGCTGGAACGGGCCCAGCATCTCGGGCGACATCGCATTGCGATGCGCGGGTCGGTTCAGGGTGATCTCGCAGACAAGATCCCGGCGGCTCACAAGCACCGCGGCTTCGGTCATGGGGTCTCCAACGGACAGGCCAATTCGGCCGCAGCAATTGTATTCAGCGACGTCGAACACGTACAGCGCTGTCCCTGGGCCCGCGCATGGCGGGCCTGATTTTGATCTCAAAACCACCCTATGGAGACCTGCATGAACTTCCTGAAGTTTGCGTCCATCCTGCCGATCCTCGTGTGCCTGGTGCAACCCGTGACCGCAACAGCCCAGAGCTGGCCCTCGAAGCCCTTGCAGTTGATTGTTCCCCAGGGCGCTGGTGGAAGCACAGACAACCTCGCCAGACTTGTTGCGCAAGCCTTGGGCGAGCGGCTCGGCCAGAACGTCGTCGTCGACAACCGGGCAGGCGCCGGTGGTGTGCTGGGTGTTGCCGCAGCAGCGAAAGCTGCGCCTGACGGGTACACGCTACTGATCGGCTCGAATACGACCGTGGCAGCGAACGCGTTTCTCTACGCCAGCTTCCCCGTCGATCCGCTGAAGGATCTGGTGCCGCTCGCGATGGCGGCCGACGCGCCCTTTGCGCTCGTCGTGCCGGCGGGTTCACCCCTGAAGTCGGTGGGCGATCTGGTGAGAGCAGCCAAGGCGGCGCCAGGCAAGCTCAACTACGGCTCGGGCACAAGCTCGGCACTGCTGTGCGCCGAGCTTTTCAAGGCCGCTGTCGGCGTCGATCTGCGCAGGGTCCCCTACAAGACCTCCGCCCAGGCCCTGACCGACATGATCGGGGGCCACCTGGACGTCATCTGCGAGCCGCTTTCCACCAGCCTGCCTAACGTCCGGGCGGGCCGTCTGCGCGCGCTCGCGCAGACGGGCGCCGAACGCTCGCCGTCCGCGCCTGACCTGGAGACTGTCGCGGAAAGCGTCAAGGGTGTGGCATATACGGCCTGGGTCGCCTTCTATGCGCCTGCGGGTCTTCCCAAGGACGTGGCGACGCGCCTGGGCAACGAGCTGTTCTCCATCGTGAACAATCCCGCTGTCATGGACAGGATTCGCGCCATCGGCTTTGACCCCCGGCCAGGCAACGCGGAGTCGCTGGCGGCCGTACATCGGGCGGAGATGGCATCCGTGGCCGCCACGGTGAAGGCGGCTGGCATCAAGGCCGAGTAGCCCCACCAAAGGGCTGCTCATCACCAACGGCAACCGGAGAACCACATGGCGCCGACATTTTCTCTCCTGCGACAGACGCTGCGACAGCTCGCCTTGTTCACTTTGTTCGCTTTGGGATCCTGGGCATCCGCTGCTGAGCCTTATCCGGCGAAGCCCGTCCGTATCGTCGTGCCTTTCGGCGCGGGTGGCAGTACGGACGTGTTTGCGAGACTGGTGGCACCCAGGCTGTCCGAATCGCTCAAGCAAAACGTCTTTGTTGATTCAATGCCGGGCGCCGATGGCACCATCGGCGCCAGTGCCGTGGCTCGTGCCGCGCCCGATGGCTATACCCTGCTGATGACGGCCGCGAGCCCCTTGACACTCGCGCCGGTGTTGCAGAAAGTGCCCTATGACCCGGTTAAGGACTTCTCACCGATCTCGTTGATGGTCAATCTGAACGGCGTCCTGGCGGTCAACGCGGCGCTTCCGGTGCGCACCATGCAGGAGTTCGCTGCCGAAGCACGCAGCCGGCCCGGGCGCATCAGCTTCGGTGCCGGCACCTCGCTCCTTCGCCTGATCGGCGAGCAGTTAAAGCAGTCTCTGCAAGCGGACATCACGGTGGTGCCCTACAAGGGGACCGGGCCGCAGCTGAACGCCGTGCTCGCGGGCGAGGTCGACGCCGTGGTCGACCCCTTCGTCGGCATTTCGCACATCAAAACGGGCAAGCTCCGCCCGCTCGCCGTGCTGCAGAGCAGCCGGTCGCCGCTGCTGCCCGACGTTCCCACACTCGAAGAAGCCGGAATCAAAGGGATCACGCTGGGTAGCTGGACCGCTCTGCTGGCGCCGGCGGGCACGCCGCCGGCGATCGTCGCTCGCCTGTCGGCCGAAGTGACTCGCATCATGGCGCTGCCAGAGGTGCGCGAACGCCTCGTCACGCTGTACCA
This sequence comes from Caenimonas sedimenti, assembly GCF_007833165.1. Classification (GTDB taxonomy): domain Bacteria; phylum Pseudomonadota; class Gammaproteobacteria; order Burkholderiales; family Burkholderiaceae_C; genus Ramlibacter; species Ramlibacter sedimenti. Next base: position 192,963 of record NZ_VOBQ01000008.1, read on the forward strand.
GGAACCTGTCGGGAGCACGCCGGCTGAACTGGCCGCGACGTTGGAAACCGACCTCGCCAAGTGGCGGCGAATCGCCAAGGATTCGAACTTCAAGCCCAACTGAGTCTGCATCTTTTCACCGGGAGCCGCATTGCTCATCGAAACCCACCTCGGGCGAGTCGCGCCCGGCGAGTGCGACCACCTCGGCCATATGAACGTGCAGTTCTACGTCGCCAAGGTCTCCGACGCGGCCTGGCATGTGATGGCCTCGATCGGCATCACGCCGGCCTTTATCCGCGAGCGCCGCCAGGCACCGGCTGCGGTCAAGCAGGAGATTGCCTACCTCAAGGAACTGCGCGCCGGCGACCTGCTGCGCATGGACAGCGGGGTCCTCGAGGCCAGCGAGAAGCGGCTCACCTTCTACCACCGGCTGACGAACGTCGAGACCGGGCAGGTGGCGATGACGTCCAAGGTCTACACCGTCAACATGGACCTCGACGCGCGCCGCTCGACGCTGCTGGACCCGGCCATCCTGGCCAGAGCGCTGGAACGCCTGTTGCCGGGAGGCGCACCGTGAGCGTGCCGACCTTCATCACGGGGCGGGGTGCCATCAACCTGTGGGAATGCGACCAGTGGGGGCACCTCAACGTCCAGTTCTACCTGGCCAAGGCGAGCGATGCCCAGGCTCATCTGATCGCGCATCTGGGCCTGGTGCCGTCGCGCCTGCGCAATAGCGCGGGAAGCCTGATGCCCGCGACCGACCGCGCGCTGTTCAAGCGCGAATTGCGCGCCGGCGACATCTATTTCATTCGTTCGGGCATTCGCGCCGTGGCGGCAGACGGCACGCTGGAGATCGCCAGCCGCATGGTCAACCAGGAGACCGGCATTGAATCGGCGGCGTTCGAGACGCGCCTGCGCTGGGTCGGACCAGACCGCACGACGCCCTTGCCCTGGCCCGGCGATGTGGCGGCCGCCGCCGCAAAGCTCGCGGGCGAACTGGGGGAACTGCGGCGACCTCAGCCGATGGCAAGCCTGCTGCCAGCGCAACGGCAGCTTGAGCGCCTCCTGCTGACCTACCGCGGATCGGTCGAGGCCTGGGAGTGCGATTCCGACGGCGTGGCACCGCCACGCGCTCACATTGCGCGCTTCAACGACGCGATCACGCACCTGTTCCGGGCGATGAAGATTGACCGCGCCGAACTGTTCGTGAGCGGGCTGGGATCGGCGGCGCTCGACTACGACATCGCGTATCACCGGCCGCTGCGGTCCGGCACGGCGGTGGAGATTCGCAGCGGCATGCTCGCGCTGAGCGACAAGGTCTATCACCTGGTTCACTGCATTCTCGATTCCGCCAGCGGTGAACGCATCACCACGATCGTTGTTGCCGCGCTGTTCTTCGACCTGGCGGCGCGCAAGTCGGTACCGATACCGGCTGCGGTCCGGGCCGAAGCCCAGCGTCTCCTTGCAGGAGCGTGACATGAGCCAGCCCCCACCCAGCGCGCTGGCCGGCCTGCGCGTCCTCGATCTCTCGCGGGTGCTGGCCGGCCCGCTGTGCGCGCAGATGCTCGCCGACCACGGTGCCAGCGTCATCAAGCTGGAACCGCCCGATGGCGACGAGGCGCGGCGCTTCGGTCCGCCCCTGGATGAACGCGGTGAGACGGCGTATTTCGGCGCGCTGAACCGGGGCAAGCGATCGATCGCGGTCGACCTGTCGCGCCCCGTGGGCCGCGTGGTGCTCGAGCGCCTGCTCGCCGATTCCGACGTGCTGATCGAGAACTTCCTGCCCGGGACGATGGAGAAGTGGGGCCTTGGCTACGACGCGACGCTCGCAGCGCGTCACCCGAGGCTGATCTATTGCAGCGTCAGCGGCTTCGGCGCGGACGGGCCGCTGGGCGGACTGCCCGGGTACGACGCCGTGCTGCAGGCGATCTGCGGCCTGATGAGCGTCAACGGCACGCCCGACTCAGGCGCGTTGCGGCTCGGTGTGCCGGTGGTCGACTACCTCACGGGCTACAACGCGTTCAGCGGCGTGCTGCTGGCGCTCGCGGCGCGCGAGCGCAGCGGCCTTGGCCAGCGTGTGGAGGCTACGCTCTTTGACACCGGCCTGGCGCTCCTGGTGCCACATGCGTCGAACTGGTTCTACTCAGGACGCGTTCCGCAGCGCATGGGCAGCGCCCATCCGAACATCGCGCCCTACGACCGCTACGCGGCCTCGGACGGCGACGTGTTCCTCGGCGTCGTCAACAACGGGCAGTTCAAGCGCTTCTGCGAATGCGTGTCCCGTCCCGACCTGGCCGCGGACCCGCGCTTCGTCGACAGCGCGGCGCGGCTGGCCAACCGCGAGCCGCTGCGCGCGGAGATCGAGCGGACCCTGGTCAACTTCCCGGCGGCCACACTGTGCGAGAGCCTGATGCGCCACGGCGTGCCGGCCGGGCCGGTCAACGACGTGGCACAGGCGTTGTCGCAGCCGCACGCCGCGCACCGCGGCATGGTGGTGGACCAGCAGGGCCATCGCTCGCTGGGCCTGCCGGTCAAGCTGTCGGCCAGTCCGGGACGTGCTGGCGCGCTGCCGCCGCGGCTGAGCGAGCACGCGCACACCATTCTGGCGGAGTTGGGCTACGACAGCGCGGCCATCGAGGCGCTGCACGCCGATCGCACCATCGGGCGACCGCCTGCGTGATGTCCAGCGATCCGCTCTACCCGTGCCAGGGTCGTGCGCCCATCACGCTCAGGCCCTGCGTTGATCGAAAGCCCGCCCATAGACCATCGAGGCGATGGTGTTGCGCAGTATCTCGGTGGTGCCGCCGCCAAGCGCGAAGCCGCGCGAATCACGCACCATGCGCTCCAAAGGCAGCGCACGTGTGAACCCGGCGTGGCCGTGGATCTGCAGCGCCTCGTTGGTGACACGCTGCACCATCTCGTTGGCGTAGAGCTTGGCCATCGCTGCTTCCAGCGGGTCGGGAAAGCCGTCGACCAGGTTCGTCGCCGCGCGGTAGATCATCAGGCGCGCGGCATGCAATTGCACCGCCATATCGGCGACCTTCCACTGCAGCCCCTGGAACTCGCAGATCGGCCGGCCGAACTGCTCGCGCTCCTGGGAGTACTTCCTGGCCGCCTCGTAGGCGGCCTGCGCCACGCCCAGGCACATGGCAGCGTTGCCGACGCGCTCGGGTCCGAAGGAGCTCATCAGGCGTTTGAAGCTGCGCGTCGAGTCGGGGTCACCGGCCAGGATGACGTTTTGCGTCGGTACCCGGCAATGGTCGAAATAGAGCTCAACCTCGGGAATGCCGCGCCCGCCCATCTTGCGGTCAGGGTGACCGACTTCGAAGCCCTTCATGCCGCGCTCGACCACCAGCGCGCCGATGCCGCGCGGTCCTTGCGTCTTGCCCCAGCGCGCGAACACGAAAACGTGGCTGGCCAGGTGGCCGCCGGTGCAATAGGCCTTCTGCCCGTTGAGCACGATGTGGTCGCCATCCGGCACGGCCGAGGTGATCATGTCGGTCATCGCCGAGCCGGCGCCGGGCTCGCTGATGCCGATGGCGAAGCTGTAGTCGCCGTTCGCGCAGCCCGGCAGCCAGCGCTGCTTCTGCTCTTCGGATGCCAGCACCGCCAGCGCGCGCGACGGCCCGTTGAGCGCGATCTGCGCCACAAGCGCGGTGTTGAAGCACACCCGCGCCACTTCCTCCAGAAGGATGGTGCCCTGGATCACCGGCGCGCCCGAGCCGCCGTAGGCCTCGGGGATGACCATGCCGAGGTAGCCGAGTTTGGCGAGCAGGTCGCGGTTCTCGGTCGGGAATTCCTCCTTCTCATCCCAGTACGCGGCCTTGGCGCTGAAGGCGCGCTCGGCGGTCTTGCGGATTTCCTGGCGGAAGGCTTCGAGGTCGGGGTCGAGCTGGAACATGTTGGTACTCCGGGGTCAATGGCCGACGAATCGGGGTTTGCGCTTCTCCATGAAGGCCGCGACGCCTTCCTTGCGGTCGTCGCTGTGCAACACCAGGTTCTGGGCCTGGGCTTCGTAATCGAGAAACGCCTCGAGGCTGGGTTGCGTCGCGTTGCGGAACATGCGCTTGCCGACCGCGAGCGCGAAGGTGGCCGATTCCGCCAGTTCCTCGGCCAGCGCCACGGCCCGAGCGTCGAGTTGCTCGTCGGGCAGCACCTCGTTGACCAGCCCGAGCTGCCGGCCTTCCTCGGCCGGCACCATGCGCGCCGTCATCATCAGCTCGCGCGCTCGCAGCATGCCTATGTACTGGGTCAGGAAGTAGGCCGCTGCGCCGTCGGGCGCGAGTCCGATCTTCTTGAACACCAGGCTGAATTTGGCGTTGTCGGAGGCAAGAATCAGGTCGCAGGCCAGCGCCAGGCTCCAGCCGACGCCCACCGTCGCGCCACGCACCACGGCGATCACCGGCTTGTCGAGGTTGGCCAGTCCGGCAATGACGCGGTGCGCGCGCTGGATGCGCTGGCGGCCGGACAGCACGTCCAGCCCCTGCATCGTGCCAACGTCGGCACCGGCGCAAAAGGCCCGGCCCTCGCCGCGCAGCAGCACGGCGCGCACGTCACGGTCAAGCTGCAACGCCACGGTCGCAGCCGACAGCTGCTCCATCATCTCCGGAGTCAGCGCGTTCAAGCGCTCGGGCCGGGCCAGGACCACATGCGCGACCGCGCCGTGGCGCTCGATTCGAACCGTCATGCTTGTCTCCAGATGTGGCCGGGATTGCTAAGGCCGGCTCAGGCGCCGGGGAAGATGTGCCCGGCGATCACGTTCTTCTGGGTCTGCGTGGTGCCGCCGGTCAGCGTGAGCATGCGCACGTCGCGCACCATGCGTTCCAGCGGCAGCGAGCCGAAGTAGCCGTAGCCGCCGAACATCTGCTGGCACTGAACGGTCACGCGCTGCGCCATTTCGGTGGCGAAAACCTTCGCGATCGAGCACAGCTGCGGGTCGGGCTTGCCGGCGTCGATCAGCGCCAGTGCCTTGTAGCAAAGGCATCGCGCGGCCTCGATCTCGATCAGCGCGTCGGCCATCATCCAGCGCAGGCCCTGCATCTCGCTGAGCTTCTGGCCGAATTGCTCGCGCACCTTCATGTACTCGCGCGCCAGGTCGAACGCTCCCTCGGCCACACCCAGCGCCATCACGCCCATGCCGACGCGCGTGCCGTTGTAGATCGTCAGCGGCCTGACAAAGCCACGGGAGTTCAGCGGGTCGCCCAGGGTCACGACGTTGGTCGCCGGCACGCGCACGTTGTCGAAGAACAGCTCGTTCTCGGCCGCGCCGCGCACACCCATCTTGCCCTCGAGCTTGCGCACCGTCAGCCCCGGCCGGCCACGTTCGACGATGATGGTGCCGATGCCCTTGGCCCCGCTCGACGGCCCGAATCGCACATAGACCAAGTGCATGTCGGCGCGGTCGCCGAACGTCGTGAAGATCTTGCTGCCGTTGATCAGGTAGTCGTCGCCGTCCCGCACGGCCGCTGTTCGGATCGCGGTGCCGTCGGAGCCGGCCTGCGGCTCGGTCCAGGCGATGCTGCATTCGAGTTCGCCGCCGACGAAGCGCGGCACCAAGCGCCGCTTGAGATCCTCGGGCCCGTGGTTGGCGATGATCCGTGGCGACACGTTCTGATCGTGGACGATCATCGCCGTCAGCAGGTCGACCTTGGCGAGTTCCTCGATCACCAGATAGGTACTGACCAGACCGGCACCGGAGCCACCGTATTCCTTGCCGACGCTCAGGCCCAGGTAGCCGAGTTCGGCCAGGCGGTGTTTGTTCTCTTCCGGAAACGCTTCTTCGCGGTCCCAGCGCGCGGCCTTGTCGCGAAACTCGTTCTGCGCGAGCCTGCGCGCGGCATCGCGCAACTGCACTTGTTCCTCGGTCAGATCGAAGTCCATGCTCACTTGGTTTTCAAGCCCATCAGCCCGGCAATCAGGTTGCGCTGCATCTGCGAGGTGCCCGCGGTGATGGTGGTGGCGCGCGCATCGCGGTAGTGGCGCTGCATGTCGAATTCCATGATGTAGCCGTAGCCGCCCATGATCTGCATGCCCTGGTTGGCGATGTTGGCGTAGGCCTCCGAGCCGAACAGCTTGGCCTGCGAGATGGCCATCAGCGCGTCCTCGCCGCGCGACAGTTGCCAGGCGGCCCGCCACATCATCAGCCGGCTGGCCTCGACCGCGGTCTGCATGTCGGCCAGCATGTGGGCGATGGCCTGGAAAGTGCCGATCGGCTTGCCGAACTGCTTGCGTTCCTTGGCGTAGGCCAGGGCCAGGTCGACCGCCGCCTGCGCGCCGCCGACATAGCCTGCCGCCGTCATCAGGCGTTCGAGCTGCAGACCCGACAGCATGTAGCCCCAGCCCTTGTTTGCCTCGCCGACGAGGTGGTCGGCGGGCACGCGGACGTCGTCGAAGAACACCTCGTAGGTGCCCAGCGAACGGCGGCCCAGCGTGTCCAACTTGCGTAGCGTGATGCCCGGCGTGTCCTTGTCGACCAGGAACAGCGACAGCGCCTGCTGGTGCGGCCCGTCGGCTTGCGTGCGCGCGTACAGGTTGATGACGTTCTTGTCGGCGCCGGCGCCGGTCGAGAACACCTTCTGGCCGTTGATGACCCACGCGTCACCGTCGCGCCGCGCGCTCGTGCGCATCGCACCGGCATCCGACCCCGCACCCGGCTCGGTCATCGAGATCGACATCCGGATGCTGCCGTCAAGCAGCTTCGGCAACCAGTGCGCGCGCTGCGCCTCGGTTCCGTTGTGCAAGATGTTGAGGCCGTTGAAGACGCAGGTGCCGTAGGCACCGAGGAAATCGTAGCTCTTGCGACCGAGCTCCTCGGCGATCACGGCGAAGTCGATCACACTGCCGCCCAGCCCACCGACCGACTCGGGAAACGGCATGCGCAGCAGGCCCATCTCGACAAAGGCATCGTACAGCTCGTAGGGGTAGTGCGGTTCGGTGTCGCAGCGCCGGATGTATTCCGGCGTGGCGACACGGTCCAGCATCGCGCGAACACTGTCGCGCAGCAGGTTCTGTTCCTCGGTGAAGGCGAAATCCATATCGGTCCTGTCTCGCCGTTCAGCGGGCCACGAAGGGCGGCAGGCCGGTCTGCGCCGTCAGGCCGCCGTCGGCGACGAGTGCCGCGCCGGTGATGAACGAGGCCTCGTCGGAGGCCAGGAAAAGGATCGCGTTGGCGATCTCGTCGGCGTCGCCCATGCGCCCCAGGGGGTGGACGGCGGCCATCGCGCGGCGCACTTCCCCCGCGCGCTCGCCGGCCAGCACTTGCGTGACGCGGGTGTCGATGCCGCCCGGGCAGACGCAATTGACGCGAATGCCGTCGCGCGCCCACTCGAGCGCCGCCGATCGCGTGAGGTTGATGACGCCGGCCTTGGCCGCGTTGTAGGCCGACATGCCGTAGTCGCCGGCCGTACCGGAGATCGACGCCGTATTCACGACCACGCCTCGGCCCTGGCGCCGCATCTGCGGCAGGCTGTACTTCAACCCCAGGAAGACGCTGGTCAGCGTGACCGCCAGGGTCCGGTTCCAAACCTCGATCGAGCAGTCAGCCAGCAGGCCTGGCTCCCCATAGCCCGCGTTGTTCACCAGCACGTCGACGCTGCCGTAGCGGTCCAGCGCGAGTTGCAAGGTAGCCTGCATCGCACCCGGATCAGCCGCGTCCATCTTGATCCACGCCGCCTGGCCGCCCGCAGCGGTGATGCCGGCCGCCGTTTCCTCGGCGCGCTTGCCGCTCAGGTCGGCGACCACCACGCGCGCGCCCTCCCTGGCGAAGCCACGCGCGGTGGCGGCACCGATGCCGGAGCCCGCCGCGGTGACGACCGCGGTGCGCGACTTGAATCTCTCGCTCATGGCATTGTCCTTTCGCGGCCGACGCCGACGAGACCGTCAGTGCTCGACCGCGCCCTTGGGCAGGAAGGTGATGGTCTCGGTGAACTCGACCAGCACCTCGCCGTGCTGGTTGATGACCCGGTGACGCAGGTCCATCAGCGTGTAGCCGCGCGAGGTGGGCGGGCGCAACCAGGCCTCGCCTTCCACATGCACGGTGTCGCCCGGAAACAGCGCTGCCTTGACACGCGCATCCACACTGGTCATGCCGCCGAACGGGCCGTGCTCGCGCCCCTCCAGCACCTTGTCAATGATGCCGGCCACCGTGGACGCCAGCAGACCCATGCCGACAGAGATGATCATCGGCCCGGGCGCAAAGCGGTTGCGGTGCTTGCCCGACATGTTGTTCTTGATGTACTCCATGTCGATGAAGAAGGGCTCGTGCAGGCCGACGACATTGACGAAGGTGACAATGTCGGTTTCGGTGATGGTGCGGTTGTGCGTCTTGAACGGAACCGTCTGGACGCCGGCGGGTGGATCGATGGGCATTTGGGCACTCCTGCTGTGTGTGTTGGGTGATCGGCCTACTGGGCGCCGGGCTTGAGGCAATCCGGCATCGTCGCGAGCGGGAAGCCCTCGTAGGGCACAGAGCGGCTGTGCTCTTCGAGCTTCCAGGTCTGGCGCGCGTTGGGCACTCCGCCGTCGACGCGAATGAATGAACCAGTGATGTAGGCCGCGCCTTCGGACAGCAGGTAGACGATGGCCGAAGACACCTCGGCCTCGGTGCCGTAACGCTGCAGCGGCGCGGTCTTCATCAGGCTGCGGAACTTGGCCTTCATTTCCGGGCCGTAGGTGTCAAAACCGCTGCTGGCCACGAAGCCCGGGGCCACCGCGTTGACGCGTACGCCCGAGTGCCCCCACTCGCAGGCAGCGGTCTCGGTGAACGACAACATGCCCGCGCGCGCCGCGCCGCTGTGCGCCATGGTCGGCATGCCCATCCACATGTCGGCGATGATGTTGACAATGGCGCCGCCATGGGCCTCCATCCACTGCGTGTAGGCCTCACGAGAAACGAGAAAGCCGCCATGCAGGTTGTTGCGGACCACCGCGTCCCAGCCCTTGAGCGTGATGTCCCGCACCGGCTGCGGATACTGGCCGCCAGCGTTGTTGACCAGCCCGTCGATGCGGCCGTGCGCAGCGAGCACATCGGTGACCGTCTGCTTGACCCCGGCCTCGTCGCGGATGTCGCACGAGTGGATGCTGAGCCGCGCGCCCGGGGCGGCGGCCTCGATCTCCGCCTGCACCGCCTGCAGCTTTTCGAGCTTGCGGCCCACCAGCGCTACAGCGGCGCCGAGGCTGGCGAGTTCGTGCGCGGTGCAACGGCCGATGCCGCTGCCCCCGCCAGTGACGATGACGGTTTGCCCGGCGAACAGGCCGGCGCGGTAGATGGAGCGGTAGGCGGCCGTGGTCATGGCTTTCCTTCGGCGGATGGCGCCGGCTTGAGCATGAAGTTGCCGTGGCCGATGGCGATGGGTTTGTCGGGGCTGGTCTGCCAGGCCTCGATCCGCAGGTGCGCGACGCGCTGGCCCTGCTTGACCATGAAGACGTTGGCGTAGGTGTCCTCGGGCCGACCGGAGCGCAGGTACTCGAAGGTGAAGTTGATCGTCTTCGGCAGGTCCGCAGTGTCCATGTGCCACAGCAGATAGAACATGCCGGCGCACTCAAGGAACCCGCCTGTCGCGCCGCCGTGCAGTGCAGGCAATGCGGGATTGCCAATGAGCTTCGAGTCGAACGGCATGCAGGCCGTGAACTGGTCGCCTTTGATGTCCAGGCGCATGCCCAGGAAGCATGCGTAGGGCACGAGTTCCACGATCGGATTCCAGTTCCGGCTCGCACGTGCTGCGGTGACAATGGCATTCACGTTCATGGGCGGTTCTCCTGCAGTGCAGACAGGGCATCATTGAGCGCGATCACCGGGCCCCCGGTGAACATGAAGATCGCGGACGAGGTGGCGATCGGATCGTCTGGCGTTTCGTGGTAGGCGCACCCCCGGACAAACGCCAGTTCGTGACCCAGCTTGTAGCAGACCGCTCCACCGAAGATCTCCCGCCCCGGGGCGGCTGCCTTCAAATAGTCGATCCGCAGATCGAGCGTTGCCATCGGACGCAGCTTGTCCAGCCGCACGAAGATCGCCAGCCCGTAGCAGCTGTCGAGCAAGGCGGTGACGACACCGCCATGGACCACACCCGTCTGCGGATTGCCGACCAGGCGCGCATCGGGCAGCACCTTGATGACGCACCACTCCGGCTCGACCTCGTGCAGCCGCAGGCCGAGCTCGCGGCTGTAGGGCGAGATCGTGGTGATCTGCTGCCACATCCGCATCCGCTTGACACGGCCAGCATCTTCGTTCGACATCGACAATCCTTCCATCCATGCGCGCGACGCGCAATCTACATCCGCTTGGCTACTTCCTCGAGCATGACCTCGGTGGCGCCGCCGCCGATGGCCTCGACACGCGCGTCGCGCACCATGCGGGCGATCGTCGTCTCGTGCATGTAACCGAAACCCCCGTGGAACTGCTGGCAGTCGTACAGCACCTTGTTGACCAGTTCGCCGCAGAGCGCCTTGACCATCGAAACCTCCTTGACACAGTCCTTGCCCTGGGCATCGAGCCAGGCGGCGTGGTAGACCAGCGCGCGCCCAGCCTCGACCTGCGCCGCGCGCATCGCCAGGCGCTGGCGGATCGCCTGCTTGTCCCACAGCGTCGCACCGAAGGCCTTGCGCTCTCGCACGTAGTCCACCGTCATCTCGATCGCCCGCGCCGCTTCGCCCATGGCCTGGGCGCCGATCACCATGCGTTCGTTCTGGAAGTTGCGCATGATCTGGTAGAAGCCCTTGTTCTCGCCGCCCAGCAGGTTCGTGGCCGGAATGCGGCAGTTGTCGAACACCAGTTCGGCGGTGTCACTGCACAGCCAGCCGCTTTTCTTCAGCGCACGCCCGACGCGGAACCCTGGCGTGCCCTTTTCGACAATGAAGATCGAGATGCCGCGCGAACCCTTGGCCGTGAGATCGGTCTTCGCTCCCACAAAATACAGATCGCCATGCACGCCGTTGGTGATGAACATCTTGCTGCCGTCGAGAACCCAGTGATCGCCGTCGCGCACCGCGCGAGTGCGGATGCCGGCCACGTCGGAGCCGGCGTCGGGTTCGGTCACCGCCACCGCGCAGACCGTGTCGCCGCGGATCAGCGACGGCAGGTAGCGCTGCAGCTGCTCGGGCGTGCCGAAGTTGGCCAGGTGCGGCGAGGCCATGTCGGTGTGCACCGTAACCGTGACCGCGTAGCCGCCGTAGGTTGAGCGGCCGAGCTCTTCGGCCAGGATCGCGCTGTACACCGTGTCCAGGCTGGAGCCGCCGTACGTCTCGGGGTAGCGGATGCCCAGGTAGCCGAGCTCGCCCATCTGGCGCATCACCGCGCGCGGCACCATGCCCGCTTCTTCCCAGGGCGCGGCGTGCGGCACGACCTCCTGTTCGATGAAGCGGCGCAAGTTGTCGCGAAACTGGCGGTGCTCCTCGGTGAAGTAGATCGGCTCGTTCATGTTCTCTCTTCCGGTTCGATCACCACCAGCAAATCGCCGCCACGCACCGAATCACCTTCGCGACAGCGCAGGTCAGTCACGCGGCCGGCAGCGGGCGCCGCCAGCGTGTGCAGCATCTTCATCGCTTCCAGCATCACCAGCGTGTCGCCGGCGCGCACGCTCGCGCCGACGCTGACGGGCACGGAGGTCACCAGCCCCGGCATGGGCGCGCGCAGGCTGTTGCCGGCATCCGCCCCGGCCGCGTCGCCGCCTGCGAGCGCGTGGCGCACGCGATCCACCCGGGTCCAAGTGTGGGTGCCTTGCGGGCCGCACAGCCACACGCGTTCGGCGCCAGGGTCGTGCACGCGCATGAAGCGGTGCGTCGCGCTGCGACCTGCGTATTCGACATCCAGCCGTTCGCCGTCGAGCCGGGCGGCAAAGCTGAAGCTGCGCTCGCCCACCTGGACCTGCCACAGGCTGCTGCGGGCCTGCACCAACACCTGGTGCAGCGTGCGCGACGGGTCTTCGAGCAACACGCACACGCCGGCCGGCGCGGCATCACCGATCACACGCCAGGCGCCCAGTGCTTGCCAGGGCGAGGCTGTGTACAGCGCGTGGGCGGCGAGCGCGCACCCCAGCGCGGCCGTGGCCAGGGCCTCTACCGTGTCGCCGCGCGGGTGCCAGCCTTCGGGGAAGCTGCGCTCGATGTAGTGGGTGCTGAGCATCTGCCCGAAGGCCGGCGCCCGCAGCAGGTCGGCCAGGAAGCCCAGGTTACTGCGTACCCCCAGCAGCTGATACTCGTCGAGCGCGGTGGCCAGACGCCGCGCGGCCTGCTCGCGGGTGTCGGCAAAGGCTATGACCTTGGCGAGCATCGAGTCGTAATACGGTGTGACGCGGCTGGCGGCGCGCACGCCGCTGTCGACGCGCACACCTTCGCCGGCGGGCTCCGTGTAGCCGACGATCGCACCGATCTCGGGGGCGAAGCCGGCGGCCGGGTCTTCGGCGCAGACCCGCGCCTCGATCGCCCAGCCGCGGCGGCTCAGGTCCTTCTGTTCGAACGCCAGCGGCTCGCCCGCGGCGACGCGCAACTGCCATTCGACCAGGTCGATGCCCACCGTGGCCTCGGTCACCGGGTGCTCGACCTGCAGCCGGGTGTTCATCTCCAGGAAGAAGGTGTCGCCGCTGCCCGCGTCGTGGATGAATTCGATCGTGCCGGTGCTGTCATAGCCGATCGCGCGCCCGACCGCCAACGCGTGCCGGTAAAGCTGCTCGCGTTGTGCTTCCAACAGATGGGCTGCCGGCGCCTCCTCAATCACCTTCTGATGGTTGCGCTGGATCGAGCACTCGCGCTCGAACAGGTGCACCAGGTGGCCGTGCTTGTCGCCCAGCAACTGCACCTCGAGGTGGCGCGGCTCAGCGAGGTAGCGTTCGAGCAGAACACGGTCGTCGCCGAACGAGGCCTTGGCCTCGCGCCGAACGGTGTCGAGTGCCGCAGCGAATTCCTCCGCGGCGCGTACCACCCGCATGCCCTTGCCGCCGCCGCCGGCCGAAGCCTTGATCAGCACCGGGAAGCCAATGCGCGCGGCGGCCTCGCTCAGCTCCGCGGGCGCCTGGTCATCGCCGTGGTAGCCCGGCACGACCGGAACGCCATGCTCGACCGCGATGCGCTTAGATTCGATCTTCGAGCCCATCCGCCGGATCGCCTCGCGCGACGGGCCGACGAAAGCGATGCCGGCGGCCTCGCAGGCCTCGATCAACGCCAGGCTCTCGGACAGGAAGCCGTAGCCAGGGTGTACCGCCTGCGCGCCGGTGGCGCGCGCCGCGGCGACGATGGCCACAGCATCGAGGTAGCTGCGCGCGGCCTCGGGCGGTCCGATGCGCATGGCCGTGTCGCAGCTCGCGACGTGCAGCGCCTCGCGGTCGACGTCTGAATAGACGGCCACCGTGCGCAGCCCCATGCGCCGCGCTGTGCGGGCGATGCGGCAGGCGATCTCGCCGCGGTTGGCGATCAGCAGGGTGTCGAACATGGCGCCCGTTCGCTTAGGCCGCACGCCAGGCGGGAGGCCGCTTGGCGAAGAAGGCCGTGATGCCCTCGCTGCCTTCCTCGGTCTCCCAGGCATCGGCTAGCTTGTCGGCGGTGTAGATCATGCTGGTGGACAGATCGTGTTTGTCCACGTAGTCGATCAGCTTCTTGGTCGCGGCGACTGCGCCGGGTGCGCATTGGAGCAAGTCCGCGAGTTCGCGCTCGACCGCCGCGTCGAGCTGGTCGTCGGGCGTGACCTCGGAGACCAGGCCGAGGCGGCGCGCCTCCGTCGCGCTCATGCGCCGCGCGGTCAGGAAGCTCCGGCGCGCGTTGGCCTCGCCCATGCGTGCCACGACATAGGGCGCGATGTTTGCCGGCAGCAGGCCCAGGCGCACTTCGGTCAGGCAGTACACGCCGCTGTCGACCGCGATGGAGACATCGCACACCGAGATCATGCCCACGCCGCCGCCATAGGCCGGGCCGTTGATGCGCCCGATCAGCGGCATGGGCAGCTCGTTGAGCGCGCGGAACATGGTTGCCAGTTCGGCGCTGTCAGCGACGCGCTCGGCGCGCGTCTTCTTCATGTTCTGCTGCATCCAGCCGAGATCACCGCCGGCGCAGAAGGTCTTGCCGGCGCCGGTAAGCACCACGGCGCGCAGCCCGGTCGCGCCGGCCAGCCAGGCGGCTGCCTGGCGCAGCTCGGTAATTAGCGTCGCATTGAGCGCGTTGTGGGTTTCGGGCCGGTTCAGCGTGAGCCGGGCCACGCCGCGGGCGTCGATGTCGAGCAGCAGGGTTTCGAAGGCAGGGGTCTTCATCGTTTGGGCTCTCACATCCGGTAGACGGGGGTGGCGGTCTTGGACAACACGCGCCGCGTGGCCAGCGCCAGCGCCAGCGCCAGCACGCCGCGCGACTGCGATGGCGCGATCAGGCCGTCGTCCCACAGGCGCGAGGTGGCGTAGTACGGGTCGGACTGGCGGGCGTACTGCTCGCGCACGGCGCGCTCGGTCTCGGCCATGCGCGCCTCGTCGGCCGGGCCGCGCAGGTTGGAGCGCGCCAGCTCGAGCATCACGTTGCTGGCGATGTCGGCGCTCATGGTCGCGACCGAGGCACTCGGCCAGGCGAACAGGAACTCGGGCTCGAATCCGCGCCCGCACATGCCGTAGTTGCCGGCGCCGTAGGAGCCGCCGACGATGAGGGTGATCTTGGGCACGCGCGCGCACGACACCGCGTAGACCATGTTGGCGCTGTGCTTTGCGATGCCAGCGCGCTCGGCCTCGGTGCCGACCATGAAGCCGGCGATGTTCTGCAGGAACAGCAGCGGCACGCCGCGCTGGTTGGCCAGTTCGATGAAGTGCGTGCCCTTCAGCGCCGCCTCGGCCAGCAGCGCGCCGTTATTGGCCAGGATGCCCACCGGCTGGCCGTGAATCGCGCCGAAGCCGGTCACCAGGGTCGAGCCCCACTCGGGCTTGAACTCGTGCAATTCGCTGCCATCGACCAGGCGGGCGATGATCTCGCGCGCGTCGTAGGGCTGCTTGGGGTCGACCGGCACGATGGCGTCGAGCTCGGCCGGGTCGTACAGCGGCGGTCGTGGCATCAGCGCCGGCACCGGCAGCGGCGCCGGCGGCAGGCTGGCGACGATCTCGCGCAGCCGCGCCAGCGCCTGCGGCTCGTTCTCGGCCAGGTGGTCGTTGACGCCGGAGACGCGGGTATGCATCTCGGCGCCGCCGAGCGTCTCGCCGTCCACCGTCTCGTTGATTGCGATCTTCACGATCGACGGGCCGCCGAGGTGGATACGTGCATTGCCGCGCACCATCACCACTTCGTCCGACAGCGCCGGGATGTAGGCCCCGCCCGCAGTGCAGCCCCCGAACACGGCCGAGATCTGCGGCACGCCGTCCTGCGACATGCGGCATTGCTGGAAGAAGTTGTTCCCGAAGTGATCGCGGTCGGGGAACACCCGGTCCTGCTCGGGCAGGAAGGCACCGCCGCAGTCGACCAGGTACAAGCACGGCAAGCGCAGCCGCCACGCGATCTCCTGCGCGCGGCGGTGCTTCTTCACCGTTTCGTGGAAGAAGGAACCGCCCTTCACGGTGGCGTCGTTGGCGATGAACATGCACGGCTGGCCCGCGACGATGCCGATGCCGGTGACGATGCCGGCCGCCGGCACCTCGTTGCCGTACTGGCCCCACGCGGCGAGCGGGGAGAGCTCGAGGAAGGCGCTCGCGTCGTCGAGCACGAAGTCGATGCGCTCGCGCACCAGCAACTTACCGCGGCCGCGGTGGCGAAGGATGTGCGCGTCGCGGCCGCCCGTGGCGGCCAGCACTAGGCGCTCGCGCAGCAGTTCGAGCTGCTGTCGGCCGCGCGCCGCGGCCGCGACGCCGGCACCCGAGCGCCAATCGACGCGACTGGTCATCACTGCCATGGGCGGTGCCCTTTCGAGACGGCCGGTGAAGCCGGTTGCAGACGCCAGGAACTCTTCATTGGACTTCCGATCCTCGGCAGCGCCGATGCGCATGCGTATCGCCACGCCGCCTTCCTCGCATTCTGCCATCAAACATACGTTAGTTAGCTGACTTGTTTGGAGGGAAGCAGGGTGTGGGGGTGATGGAGGCTGCAGAATCGGCGCAAGGTCAACCACGCGGCAGGGCATCGTCCTTGACCCGAGACAAGGGCCACAGGGCCGAGAAAGTGACCAGCGCGGTGAAGCCAAAGGCAGCCCCAAAACTCGCACCGGCGGCGACCACCAGGCTGAAGATTGACGGCCCCACGACATAGGCCAGCAGCAACAGCAACGTGGCGCCGGTCATGGTCTCGTTCAGCGTTTCCGGCGGCGCCAGGCGCGCGACTTCGGCGAACTGCACGCCGTTCCAGCTGGCCACCGTCAAACCGGCCAGCACCGCCAGCGCGACCACGCTCCAGGTCGGCCAGGCCGGCGTGCAGAACGCCAGCGCCAGCGTGGTCAGGCCCGACCCGATCACCGCCCACCGCAGCACGCGCAGCCCGTCGCCCAGCCGATCCGAGATGAAGCCGGCCAGCGGCCGGCCTAGCGCGCTGACCAACTGCATCAGCGCGAAAAGCGCGCCGGCGGCTGTGAGCGTCCATTGCAGCTCGACCACCAGGTAGGTGACGAGGAACGCGAACCACGCGCTCTGCCCCGCGCCCAGGCAGCCGCCCGCCAAGCCCATGCGGCGCAAGGCCGGCATCGCCACCAGCACCGCGAGCGGCTGACGCAGGTTGTTTGGCGACAGGAACATCCGCCAGTTCAGCCGCAGCGTGGTCTCGCGCGCAGCGTCGACGCGGGCCCGCAACGGCTGCACCGCGAAGAGTGTCAGCGCCCCCAACGCGGCGGCGATGGCCACGGCCAGGCCGATGCCCAGCGTCTGCGAGGCCCAGGGCATCAGCAGCCCGGCGATCACGCCGCCGAGCGGCACGCCGGCCTGCTTGACCGAGAACATCAGGTTGCGATGCCGCGGCGGCGCGAAGCGCTGCAGCACGTCCATGCCGGCCGACGACGGTGGCCCGATCGACAAGCCGATCAGCAAGGTGCCGACCACCAGCGCAATGGCCTCCGGCACCGCGCTCAGCAACGCGCCGAGCACACCCAGCGCTAGGCCAATCTGGAGGTTGCGCATCGAGCCCAGGCGCCGCAGCAGCGGCATGCCCAGCAGCAGCGCGACGACCGAGGCGCCGGTGATCATCGACGAGAGGTAACCCACGCTCTCGACCGGCCAGCCGATGCGCGGTGCGAGCGAAGGCGCCAGCGTCGGCGCGATGCGCGACAGGAAGGACACGGCCGTCTGCACCGCCAGCATCGCAAGCAGCGGGCCCAACCAGTCTTCATCGCGGCCGGTCTGCAGGCCCGGCGGGTCTTTGGGGCCGGCCGCCGTCATCCAGTGGCCGGCGGCGCGAGCGAGGGCAAGGTCACCCGCGCATCGCGGCCAGCGTGCCGCTGTGCATCAGGTGGCCGTTCAGCGGCCGGCCGATGATGCGTTCCGCCAGACGCGAGGCCTCGACCAGCTTCTCCAGGTCGATGCCGGTCGAGATGCCCAGCTCCTCGCACATGAACGCCATGTCCTCCGTACAGACGTTGCCGGCCGCAGAGCCGGTCTTGTGCTCGGCGAAGGGGCAGCCACCCAGGCCGGCGACCGAACTGTCGAACAACTCCACGCCCATCTGCAGCGCCGCGTAGACGTTGGCGCCGCCCAGCCCGCGTGTGTCGTGCAGGTGCAGGCCGATGCGCGCCTGAGGCACGATCTCGCGCACCGCGCCGACGCGGCGCTTGATCTCTTCCGGGTTGGCCCAGCCCATCGTGTCGGCCAGATAGAAGGCAGGGAACGGGATACGCCGGTCTGCACACACGTCGGCCAGCCAGCGCACGATGTCGGTGATTGCTGAGACCGGCACCGGTCCGCCGAGGTTGCAGCCGAAGGACGTGACCACATAGGCCTGTTCGAGCGGGATGCCCAGCGCGATGTAGCAGTCGATCCAGCGGAGCTGGCGCTCGCGGTTCTCGGCCACGCTGCAGTTGTTGTTGCGCTGCGAGAACGGCTCGGTCACGTAGAACACGATCTTGCCGTCGAGGTCGACCTGTTCGCAGGCGCGCGCTCGCTCGAAGCCGTTGTCGTTGAGCCAGAGCGCGGTGTAGCGCGTGCCCGGCCGCTTCTTCAGCCGCGCGAACAGCTCGGGCGAATCGGCCATCTGCGGCACCGCGCGCGGGCTCACGAAAGACGCGCACTGCACCTGCTTCAGGCCGGTGGCGGCGAGCGCGTCGATGAGTTCCAGGCGGTCGGCCAGCGGGTAGGTCGCCTTCTCCATCTGGAAGCCCTCGCGCGGGCCCTCTTCATGGAACTCGACCTGCTTCGGGAATGACGTCATGGGTTGCTCCTTGCTTGCGCAGACTATTCGAGCGGCGCGACCTCGGCCAGCACCTGGTGCCGCTCGACCATGTCACCGACCTTGCAGCGCAGAGTTGCGACGCTGCCGTCGAACGGGGCGGCGACGTGCAGTTCCATCTTCATCGACTCGAGCACGATCACCGTCTGGCCGATCTTCACCGCATCGCCGACCGCGGCCTTGAGGGCCACCACCTTGCCCATCATCGGCGCGCCGAGCTGCCCGCCCGCGGCGGCGTCTGCGAGCGCACCGCCAAGGTAAGGCGTGCAGTCGAACACGCTGCGCCCGAGCGGACTCGACAGCTCGATGCTGTGGGCATCGCCGACGAGCGCGAGCTCGAGCGTTCGGCCGCCGAAGTGCAGCAGCCGATGGCCACTGGGCAGCACGGCCAGCGACACGCGTTCGTGCGCATCGCCAAGCACGAGCTCGATGCTGCCGTCGGTCTGCGGCGCGCCGAAGCGCACCGGCCATTCGTCCGTGCCGCTCTTGAGCACCAGGTTCGGCAGCGGCGCCGGCGCGGGCCCGCCGTTGGCCAGGCGCCAGCCGGTGAAACCCCGCGCTTGGCTCCAGCAGCCGAGTTCCGGGGTCGCAGCGCGCTGGGTGGCGATCCAGTGCAGCGCAGCCGCGGCCACGTGCTCGGCCGGCACGACAGGAGCCGCGCGGGCAGTCGCAGCATCGGCCGCGAACGACTCGTCGATCAGGCGCGTGTGGAAAGTCGCCGCGATGGTCTGCGGCCAGTGCAGCAGCTCGTGTAGGAACTGCAGATTGGTCGTCAGGCCGATCACCGTGCTGTCGCGCAGACCCGCAGCGAGCGCGCGGCGCGCGGCCTCGCGGTTCGGGCCGCGCGACACCAGCTTGGCGATCATCGAATCGTAGTACGGCGAAATCTCGTCGCCGCTCTCGACGCCCGACTCGATGCGCACCGCGGCGCGCGAGAAGTCGACCCGGTCCAGCCGCCCGGTGGTCGGCAGGAAGCCGGCTTCGGCATCCTCGGCACACAGCCGCGCCTCAAAGGCGTGACCGTCACAGCGCACGTCGGCCTGCATGAGCGGCAGCCGATCGGTGTCGGCGATGCGCAGTTGCAGCTCGACCAGGTCGAGTCCGGTCACTTCCTCGGTGACCGGATGCTCGACCTGCAGGCGCGGGTTGACCTCGAGGAAGTGGTGCTCGTCCCCCGTCACGACGAACTCGACCGTGCCGAGGCCGCGGTAGTTCACCCCGGCGGCGAGCTTGACCGCATCGGCCAGGAGGCGCTCGCGCAAGGCTGCCGGCAGGCCGGCGCTCGGCGCCTCCTCGATCACCTTCTGGTGACGCCGCTGCAGCGTGCATTCGCGTTCAAACAGGTGGATCGCGTGGCCCTGCCCGTCGCCGGCGACCTGCACCTCGATGTGGCGCACGCGCGGCAGATAGCGCTCGACGATCAGCTCACCCTTGCCGAAGGCCTTCTCGGCCTCCCGCATCGCACTTTCGACGCGTGCGTCCAGCCCGTCGAGGGTCTCGACCACCGCCATGCCGCGGCCACCGCCGCCGGCGACGGCCTTCAGCAGCACCGGCAGCGGCATGCCGCGCACGGCGTTCACCACCTCGGCGGCGACGTTCATGCCGCCCTCGCTGCCCGCGATCACTGGCACGCCCAGGCGCGCGGCCTCGCGCTTGGCCTGCGCCTTGCCGCCCAGGCGTTCCATGGTTTCGGCCGTGGGGCCGATGAAGATCAGCCCGGCGGCGTCGAGCGCGCGCACGAAATCCGGGTTCTCGGAGACGAAGCCGAAGCCGGGATGCACTGCGTCGGCGCCGACGCGCAGCGCTGCCGCGACGATGGCGTCGATGCGCAGGTAGCTGTCGGACGGTGCCGCGCCGCCGAGTTCGACCGATTCACCGATCTCGCGCACATGGCGCGCATGCCGGTCGACGCTCGAATGCACGGTGGCGACCTTCAGCCCGAGGCGCCGGCAGGTGCGCGCGATGCGGCAGGCGATTTCACCGCGGTTGGCGATCAGGACCTTGTGGATGCGTTGCATGTCAGAACCGGAAGATGCCGAAGGGGGTCGGCTTGGGGGCGGTGCGTGACGCGAGATCGAGCATCAAGCCCATCACGTCGCGCGTCTCCACGGGGTCGATGATGCCGTCGGCCCACAGGTTCGATGAGAAGTTGTCGGCCGGCTGGAAATCTTCGTAGACCTTGCGCACCGGCGCCTTGAAGGCTTCTTCTTCCTCAGGCGTCCACTCGCGGCCTTCGGTTTTGTTGATCTGCCGGCGCACCAGGGCCATCACGGTGGCCGCCTGCTCGGGGCCCATGATCGCGGCACGCGCGTTCGGCCACGCGAACATCGCGGTCGGGTTGAACGGGCGGCCGCACATCGCCAGATAGCCTGCGCCATACGACGCGCCGATGATGATGGTGTACTTGGGCACATTGGCCGACGCCATCGCAGTGATCATCTTCGCGCCCGCCTTGGCGATGCCCGACTGCTCGGCGGCGCGACCGACCATGAAGCCGGTGACGTCGGCCATGAACAGCAGCGGGATGTCGCGCTGGCAGCACAGGTCGATGAAGTGCGCCGCCTTCATCGCGCTTTCGGGGAACAGCACGCCCTGGTTGGCAAGGATGCCGATCTCGTGGCCGTGGATGCGGGCGAACCCGGTGAGCAGCGTGTCGCCGTACAGCGGCTTGAATTCCTGGAAGCGGCTGTCGTCGACGAAGCGCGCGAGGATCTCGCGCGTGTCGGTGGGGATCTTGGGGTCGCGGCTGATCAGCCCATGGATCTCGCTCGGATCGAACCGCGGCGGCAAGCTGGGTTGTTTGGTCCAGCGCGGCTTCGGCGGCTCGCCCAGCTCGCGCACGATCTCGCGCGTCAGCGCCAGCGCGTGGCGGTCGTCGTGGGCAATGTGGTCGGTGACGCCGCTCAGGCTGCAGTGCATCTGCGCGCCTCCCAGCGACTCGGCGTCGACCGTCTCGCCGGTGGCGGCGAAGGTCAGCTCGGGGCCGCCCAGGTACATGAAGCCCTGCTCCTTGACGATCACGATCTCGTCGCACAGCGCGGGGATGTAGGCGCCGCCCGCGGTGCAGGGCCCCAGCACCACGGCGATCTGGTGGATGCCCTCGGCCGACATGCGCACCTGGTTGTTGAAGATGCTGCCGAACTGGCCGACGTCGGGAAAGATGTTGGCCATGTCCGGCAGAAAGGCGCCGCCGCTGTCGACCAGCGTGATGCACGGCAGCCGATGCGCCCAGGCGATCTGCTGCGCGCGCACGTGCTTCTTGCACGTCATGCCGTAGTAGGTGCCGCCCTTCACCGTCGCGTCATTGGCGATGATCATGCAGGCCCGGCCCTGCACCAGCCCGATGCCGGTGATGATGCTCGCACCCGGCGGCACGCCGTCGTACTGACCCTCGCCGGCCAGCATGCCGAGCTCAAGGAAGGGCGAGCCCGGATCGAGCAGCACTTCGACGCGGTCGCGCGGCAGGATCTTGTTGCGCGCCAGGTGCTTCTCACGCGCCTTGGGCGGCCCGCCGGCCAGCGCCTTGCGGCGCCGCTCGTGCAGCCTGGCGATCAGGGCCTCGTAGGCGCTGCGGTTGAGCTGGAACTCGGGGTCGGCGGTGGAAGCGCGCGAGGAAAGAATCGTCATCCGGGAGCTCTAATAGTCACTTGAACACGGGCGGGCGGCGCGCCGCAAAAGCCGCCAGGCCTTCGCTCACGTCGTCGTTCATCAACTCGGTGGCCATGACGTCCTGTTCGAGCTTCAGGCCGCCGCCCAGCGGCTGGTCCATGCCCTGCCGCGCCAGGCGTTTCATGATCGCCAGCCCGCCGCGGCTGCGCGTGGTGAGCTGGGTGCAGTAGGCGAGCGCGGCCTCGCCCAGCTTGTCGGGCTCGACCACGTAGTTCACCAGGCCCCACTGCAGGGCGGTGGGGGCATCGATCCAGCGTGCGCTGAAGAACAGGTCGAGGCCGCGGCGCAGTCCGACGATGCGCGGCAGGCGCTGCGATCCGCCCCAACCGGGCACCAAGCCGTACTGCGCATGCTGGTCGCCGATGCGGAAGTCGGTCGACGCGAAGATCACGTCGCAGGCCATCATCAGCTCGCTGCCGCCTGCCAGGGCCAGGCCCTGACAGGCCGCCACCACGGGCAGCGGGCTGGCTTCCAGGCGCTGCAGCACCGCGTGGCCGTAGCGGATGAAGTGGTCGATCTTGGCCGGATCGCTGCGCAGGCCCTTGACCTCGTCGAGGTCGGCGCCGGTGCAGAAGTGCTTGCCCTGGGCGCGGATGAGGACAGCGCGCACGCCCGAGCCGGGCTTCTCGAAGTCGTCCAGCGCCGCCTCAATGGCCGCATGCACGGCCAGCGACAGGCAGTTGAACTTGTCCGGCCGCGCCAGTTCGATGATGCCGACGGCGCCTTCGCGGCCGACGACCAGCGGCGAAGCCGCGCTCATTTCCTGTTCTCTGCCGCGTACTGCACGGCCACGCGCCCCGCGCGCTCGCGCGCGACGATGAGCTTCATCACCTGCGCTGTGCCATCGCCGATCTCCAGGCCCATCACGTCACGCAGGCGCTGCTGGTGCGGCAGGTCCTTGGACCAGCCGTAGTGGCCGAAGGTCAGAATGCATTGGTGGATCGCATCGAAGCTGGTCTTCGGGCCCATCCACTTGACCATGGCGGCTTCCGCCGTATGCGGCTGGCCAGCGTCGCGCAGCGCCAGGCCGTGGTAGCAGAGCTGTCGGCAGGCGGCCAGCAGGGTCTCGAACTCGACGATGGGGAACGACACGCCCTGGTACTGCACGATGGGCGCGCCCATCGCCTGACGCTCCTTCATGTACTCCCAGGTCTCGTCGATCGACGCCTGCGCCGCTGCCACGCATTGCAATGCGATCAGGATGCGGCTGAAGTCGAAGCCTTGCATCACCTCGGTGAAGCCCTTGCCCTCCTGGCCCATCAGGTTCTCGGCCGGGATGCGCACATCGTCGAAGAATACCGAACCGCGACCGATGATCTTGCTGCCCACGTCGTTGAAGCGTGTGCGCTGGATGCCCGGCGAATCCATCGGCACAAGGAAGGCCGAGATGCCCCGTGCGCCGGCGTCGGGCTTGCCGGTACGGGCAAACAGGACGATGGCGTCGCACTGGTCGGAGAAGCTGATGGACGTCTTTTCACCCGACAGGATGTACTGATTGCCGTCGCGGCGCGCCTTCACCTGGAGGTTGGCCGCATCGGAGCCCCCGCGCGGCTCGGTCAACCCCAGTCCGATGATGGCGTCGCCCGCGACCAGACGGCTGTTCCAGTGCCGCGCCAGTTCGGGGTTGGCGTTGCGGTGCACGATGGCCCCCATCAGCGAACCCAGCAACTGCAAATAGCTGATGTTGAAGTCGCCGTAGGCGATTTCCTCGGTGATCAGACCCGAGGTGACGCCGCTCTGGCCCAGCCCGCCGTACTCTTCCGGAAGATCCACACCGATCAAGCCCAGCGCGCCGATCTCCTTCATCAGCGCGCGGTCGAAGCCCAGGTCGGCCTCACGCGTCTGGTAGTGGGGCTTGAGCTTCTCGCGCGAGAAGCGGCGAGCGACGTCGCGCAGTGCGATCTGGTCTTCGTTGAGCAGCATGATCCGGTCTCCTTGGCTGGGTGGAAGCACTTCGGGACGCATCGCCCGCACATCGACGAAGCGCCTCGACAACGTATCGCTTGCCTGCACCGGCAAGTCCGGTCTATCATATCATCGAACATACGTTAGTTAGGAACTCAAGGGCTTCAAGGCGACATACGCTGTGACTGGTACCATTTTCGATCACCCAACCTAACTAACCACACACTATGGCAACCAAGTCCCGCGAAAACCCTGCTCCAGTCGAGGTAGACAGCGCGACGCGTGAACGCATCCTGCTGGAGGCCGCACGGTTGTTCCGCCACCATGGCTACGCCGCAACGACCTTGCGGGAAGTGGCTGACGCCTCCGGCATCAAGGCAGGCAGCATCTACTACCACTTCGAATCCAAGGACCAGATTCTCGGTGAGGTGCTGGACAAGGGCATCCAGGTGGTCTCCGCCGCAGTGCAGCAGCGCGTGGAGGCGCTGCCTGCAGAGGCCACTGCTCGGCAGCGGTTGGCGGCGGCGATCGAAGGCCACCTCTGGGGCATGCTGCACCATGGCGACTTCACGTCGGCCAACATCCGGATCTACGGTCAGATTCCCGCCGCGGCGAAGAACCGCCACCGCAAGATCCGTCGCGAGTACGCCGACTATTGGGACAGTCTGCTGGAGGACGCACTGCAACGCGGCGAGTTGCGGGCCGACACCAGCACCGCCATGATCCGTCTTTTCGTGATCGGCGCCCTGAACTGGACCGTCGAGTGGTACAACCCGCAGAAGGGTTCGTTCCAGGATTTCGTCAAGCAGATCACGGCGATCGTCTTCGACGGCACTTTTGTCGGCGAGCCGGCATGAGCGTCAAGCCGGGATGGGAGGGCCGCTTCTTCGAAGACTTCATTGTCGGAGACGAATACCGCCACCCGCTCGGCCGGACCCTCACGCAGCAGGACAACATCTGGTTCACGCTGCTGACCCAGAACGTGGCTGCGGTGCATTTCGATGCGCACTACGCCGCGCAAACCGAGTTTGCGCGGCCCTTGGTCAATTCCTGCCTCACGTTGGCGCTGGTCACAGGGCAGTCCGTGATTGACGTTTCTTACAACGTATTTGCCAACCTAGGCTGGGATGACGTACGCCTGCCGCATCCGGTGTTCGAGGGCGACACCATCTACTCGCGCTCCACCGTCCTCGACAAGCGTGAATCGAAGTCGCGCCCGAACCTGGGCGTGATCACCGTCGCGACCGAGGGTTTCAACCATGATGCGGTAGTGGTGTGCACCTTCAAGCGCACGCTGATGGTCTACAAGCGCGGGATGGCGCCAAACCGCGCGCCCCCGGTTCCGGGGTCTAAGCCTTGACTCCGACTCGAGCGCGCGCCATGCGCGCCCATCGAAAGTGAACATCCAGCAATCGATCGAACGCTTCGGCCCGCGCGAAGTGATGGAGTACGACGTGGTCGTGGTCGGCGCCGGCCCTGCCGGCCTGGCCACAGCGATCCGTCTCAAGCAGCTGAACGCCGACCTGTCCGTGGTCGTGATCGAAAAAGGGTCGGAACCGGGGGCCCATATCTTGTCTGGTGCGGTGATGGACCCGCGCGCCATCTCGGAACTGCTGCCCGACTGGAAGGCTCAGGGCGCACCGCTCGACCAGCCCGTGACCGCCGACGACGTGCTGTTTCTGTCCGAAACCGGCACCGTGCGCACGCCCGACTGGCTGGTGCCGCGCAACCTGCACAACGATGGCTGCTATGTCGTGTCGCTGGGCAACGTGGTGCGTTGGCTGGCGCAGCAGGCGGAAGCCCTGGGCGTGGAAATCTTCCCCGGCTTTGCCGGCGCCGAAGTGCTGTACGACGACCAGGGCGCCGTGCGCGGCGTGGCCACGGGCAACATGGGCGTGGGCAAGGACGGCGAGCCCGCTGACGCCTTCCAGCTCGGCATGGAACTGTGCGCCAAGTACACCGTCTTCGCCGAGGGCGCGCGCGGCCACCTCGGCAGGCAGCTCATCGCCCGCTACCGGCTCGACACAGGCAAGGATCCGCAGAGCTTCGCCATCGGCATCAAGGAACTGTGGGAGGTCGACCCGGCCCGCGCCAAGCCCGGCCTGGTGGTCCACACCGCGGGCTGGCCGATGCGCGACCAGACCTTCGGCGGCGGCTTCCTGTACCACCTCGCCGACAACAAGGTGACGCTGGGCTTCGTGATCGGGCTGGACTACAGCAATCCGTTCATGAGCCCGTTCGAGGAGATGCAGCGCTGGAAGGCGCACCCCGCCATCCGCGCCCACATCGAAGGCGGCAAGCGCATCGGCTATGGCGCGCGCGCCATCAACAACGGCACCCCGCAAGCGCTACCCAAGACGGTGTTCCCGGGCGGCGCCCTGGTCGGTTGCGACGCCGGCTATCTCAACGCCGCACGCATCAAGGGCAGTCACGCCGCCATCAAGAGCGGCATGCTGTGTGCCGAGGCGCTGGCGCCGGCGCTGGCCGCCGGGCGCCAGCGCGACGAGTTGCTGGCCTACCCGCTGGCCTTCGAGCAGAGCTGGCTGAACGGGGAGCTGCAGCAGACGCGCAACTTCAAGCTCTGGTTCAAGAAGGGAAAGTGGGTCGGGACTCTGATGACAGGCATCGAGCAGTGGCTGTTGCCCAGGCTGGGCATCGCCAGCCCGCCTTGGACGCTACACGGAAGCAAGCGCGACCACGAATGCCTGTTGGCAGCCGACCGGGCCCACCCCATTGCCTATCCCAAGCCGGACGGCAAGCTTACTTTCGACCGCCTGTCGTCGGTGTTCGTCAGCAACACCAACCACGAAGAGAACCAGCCGGCGCACCTGACGCTGAAGAACCCCTCGGTGCCAGTGGCGCTGAACCTGGCCAAGTACGCCGGGCCTGAAAGCCGCTATTGCCCGGCCGGAGTCTACGAGTTCGTCCGCGACGACGACCAGAAAGAGCGCCTGCAGATCAATGCCCAGAACTGCGTGCACTGCAAGACCTGCGACATCAAGGATCCGTCGCAGAACATCGTCTGGGTCACGCCCGAGGGCGGCGGCGGGCCCAACTACGCAGGAATGTGAACCCCATGAGTGAACCGCAATTCGGCTGGGACGATGCCGCGCTGGCGGACGCGCCGCGCGTCTTCGAGGCCGGCCTGTTCGACGGCCAAGTCGTGATGGTCTCCGGCGCCGGCAGCGGCATCGGAAAGGCCATCGCGTTCCTGTACGCGCGACTGGGCGCCAGACTCGTCATCTGCGGCCGCGACCGCGCCAAGCTCGATGCCTGCGAGCCCTGGCTGCGCAAGCTCGGCAGCCCCGACGTGCTGGTGCAGCAGGCCAACATTCGTCAGCCCGATGATGTCGAGCGGCTGCTGGACGCGACCTACACCCATTTCGGTCGCCTGGACGTGCAGGTCAACAACGCGGGTGGCCAGTTCCCGAAGGCCGCGCTCGACCTCAGCCCGAACGGCTGGAAGGCGGTGATCGACAACAACCTGAACGGTACCTGGTACATGATGCACGCCGCCGCAAAGCGCTGGCGCGACACCGGCACGCCGGGCAACATCGTCAACATCGTGCTGACCTTCCAGCGCGGCTTCCCCGGCGTCGCCCACTCCTGCGCTGCGCGAGCCGCGGTGACCTACCTGTCTAAGACGGTGGCCGTGGAATGGGCGCAGCACCAGATCCGCGTCAACTGTGTGGCGCCCGGCGTGATCGAGAGCACCGGCTTCAAGCAGTACTCGGCCGAAGCGCGCGAGCAGTTCCCACGCGGCAACCCGATGCTGCGCCAGGGCGACGTGCAGGACATCGGTCACGCGGTGATCTACCTCACCGGGCCCAGCGGCAAGTTCATCACCGGTGAGCTGCTCACCGTCGATGGCGGCGGCGTCCTGTGGGGCGAGCTGTGGACGATCCCCAAGCCTGCCTATTTCACCCAGGGGCAGACGCCATGAGCGCAGCGGAAAAGCAACCCAAATTCGGCCCCGGCGACGCGGCGCTCGCCGAGCTGCCCACGGTCTACCGCGACAATCTGTTCGCCGGCAAGGTGGTGCTGGTCTCGGGCGCCGGCAGCGGCATCGGCAAGGCGATTGCCTTCCTGTTCGCCCGCCTGGGCGCCACGCTGGCGATCTGCGGCCGCAAGCTGGATGCGCTGGAGGACTGCGCCGAGAAGCTGCGCGCCCTGTCAGGCCGCGAGGTCCTTGTGCACCCGATGACAATCCGCGATCCGGCGCAAGTCGAAGGTCTGTTCGACGCAGTGTTCGAACGCTTCGGCAGCATCGATGTGCTGGTCAACAATGCCGGCGGGCAGTTCGCCGCGCATGCGATGGACTTCACCGACAAGGGTTGGAACGCCGTCATCGACACCAACCTCAACGGCACCTGGTACATGATGCAGGGCACGGCGAAGCGATGGGTCAAGCAGGGCAAGCGCGACGGCAGCATCGTCACCATCGCTGCCGCGGTTGACCGCGGCCTGCCCGGCATGGCACACACCGCTGCGTCGCGGGCAGGCGTGATCGCGCTGTCACAGACGTTGGCCGTCGAATGGGCCGAGCACGGCATCCGCGTCAACTGCATCGGCGCCGGCGCGATCGAGAGCAACGGCTTCAACAACTACAGGGAAGAAAACGTCGGCGGCCTGTTCCGCACCAACCCCATGCTCAGGGCCGGCGACGTGCAGGACATTGCCGAGGCGGTGGTCTACCTCACTGCGCCATCGGGCAAGTACATCACTGGCGAGACCGTCAACATCGACGGCGGCATGGTGCTGTGGGGCGACTTCTGGCCCGCCGGCATGCCCGACTACTTCAAACCACCCGCATCCCCAACATGAGCTCCACAACCGACAAGACCGCCAGTGGCCCCGGCCCGCTGGCCGGCGTCAGGATCATCGATCTCACCACCGTGGTGATGGGTCCGTTCGCCTCCCAGATCCTGGCCGACCTGGGCGCCGACGTCATCAAGGTGGAATCTCCTGAAGGCGACACCGTACGAAATATCGGCCCCAGCCGCAGCAAGGGTATGGGCCCGATGTACCTGGCCGTCAACCGCAACAAGCGCAGCATCGTGCTCGACCTGCGCCAGCCCGATGGCCTGGCGGCGCTGAAGCGCCTGATCGCCGGCGCCGACGTGCTGCTGTTCAACATCCGCCCAGGCTCGATGGGCCGGCTGGGCCTGAGCTACGACGAGGTCGCCGCGGTCAACCCGGGCATCATCTACTGCGGTGCCTACGGATTCGGCGAAGGCGGACGTTATGCCGGCAAACCGGCGCTCGACGACCTGATCCAGGGCGCGGTCGCCTTGCCCTCGCTGGTCGGCCGTGTGACAGGCGAGCCACGCTACCTGCCGACCAACATCTGCGACCGCACCACCGGCCTGACCGCCGTCTACAGCGTCACTGCCGCGCTCTACGCGCGCGAGCGCAGCGGCCGCGGCCAGGCCATCGAAGTGCCGATGTTCGAAACCATGACGCAATTCGTGCTGTCCGACCACATGTACGGCCAGACCTTCGACCCGCCGCTGGCCGACGCCGGCTATGTGCGTCTGCTCGCCAAGGATCGGCGCCCCTGCAAGACCAAGGACGGCTACATCTGCGTCCTGATCTACATCGACAAGCACTGGAAGAATTTCTGCGAGATGCTGGGCCGCGAGGAGATGCTGCGCGACCCGCGCTTCCTGCGCATGGCCGATCGCACGCGCAATGTCGACGCGCTGTACGCCTTCGTCACCGAGCAGATGGCCCAGCGCACCACCGCCGAGTGGATGGACGCGCTGGCCAAGGCCGACATCCCGGTGACGCCCATGCACACGCCGGCCTCCCTGATGGACGACCCGCACCTGGCCGACATCGGCTTTTTCGAGTGGATCGAGCACCCAAGCGAAGGGCGCATCCGCAGCATGAACATTCCCGGCACGTGGTCGGGCACGCCGCCGGCCATCCGGCGCCATGCGCCGCTGCTGGGCGAAAACACGCGCGAGGTGCTGGCCGAGGCCGGTTACGCCGCGGCTGACATTGACCGCCTGCTGGCCAGCGGTGCGGCGAGCGCGCAGGAGGCCGTGCGCGCCAAAGCAGAGCTCTGACCTTCAAGCCGCGCGCGCACCGCCCGCGCGAACGAAGCCGCGCTGCACCAGTGCGCCCAGTTCGGACGCCGGTATGCCCCAACGCTGCACCTGTTCAAGCGCCCCATCGTCCGCGCTGTGCGGTCCCCGCGGCAGTCCCGCCGGGGTGGCGCTGAAACGCGGCGCTGGCGCAGGTTGCACCACACCGCCAATGTCGATGAAGGTCGAGCGTGCCTGGTTGTGTGGATGCTTCGGCGCCTCGAGTGGCGCAAGCACCGGCGCGAAGCAGGCGTCACTGCCTTCGAGCAGATCGCACCACTGCGCCCGCGTGCGGGTCTCGAAGATCGCGGCCAGCCGGGTCTTGCTTTCGGCCCACCGCGCCGCGTCGTCAAAGTCGAAGGCGTCGGCGGCCAGGCCCAGGCGCTCGACCAGAACCTTGCGGAACTTCAGTTCGATCGGCGCGACCGAGACATACTCGCCGTCGGCGCAGCGGAACACCTCGTAGTGCGGCGCCCCCGAATCCAGCAGGTTGGTACCGCGCGGCCCGGTGTGCATTCCGCTGCCGAGCATGCCGTAGAGCGAGGTCATCAGCATCGCCGCGCCGTCAACCATCGCCGCATCGACGATCTGCCCGGCACCGCCACGCTGCGTGTTCCACAGGGCCGCGAGCATGCCGAACGCGAGCAGCAGACCGCCGCCGCCGAAGTCGCCGACCAGGTTCAGCGGCGGCGTCGGCGGCGCACCGGCGCGGCCGATCGCATGCAGCGCACCCGACAAGGCGATGTAGTTCAGGTCGTGCCCGGCGGCCAGCGCCAGCGGCCCGGTCTGGCCAAAGCCGGTGACGCGCCCGTAGACCAGTTTGGGTTGTTGCGCCAGACAAGGCTCGGGGCCCAGGCCGAGCCGCTCCATCGTCTGCGGCCGGAAGCCCTCGATCAGCGCATCGCTGCAGGCGACCAGCCGGCGCGCGAACGCGACCCCTTCGGCGGCCTTCAGATCGACCGCGATCGAGCGCTTGCCGCGGTTCAGCAGATCGAATTTCGGCGCCCGCTCGATGCCCAGGCCACTCGGCGCAAGCCGGTCCACACGCAGCACCTCGGCACCCAGGTCGGCCAGCAACATGCCGCACATCGGGCCCGGCCCGATGCCGGCGAACTCCACCACCTTCATGCCGCCGAGCGGTCCCTGGCTCATTGTCTGTTCTCCTTCAACGATGGGATGTCAACCGAGCAGGCGATCCAGGCGTTCCTTGGCCTCGGACAGTTCGCCGAGCATGTCCTGAACCACCTGCCGCACCGAGGTCTCTTCGCGCATGTCGGCAACGATCTGCCCGACGGGGTAGGTCAGGAACTCCTTGGCCCGGACCCGTTCGACCCGCGTGCGGCCCTGCCCCCACCACAAGATCGCCTGCAGCGGCGCGGGCAGCGGTTCAGGCGCGCCGGGCGCGTCCCAGGCATCGGTGAAAGCGCTGCGCAGTGTGCGGCAGGGCTTGCCGGTGACGCTGCGGGTCAGCACCGCGTCGTCGGGGCCGGCTTCGAACATGCGGGCCTTGACCTCGGGGGTGACCTCGCTCTGCACCGTCTTCAGCCAGATCGAGCCGCACCAGGCACCTTCGCAGCCGAGCGCCAGCGCCGCCGCGAGCTGGCGTCCGCGGCCGATCCCGCCGGCGCCGAGCACAGGCAACGGCGCGACCGCGTCGACGATGCGCGGCCACAGCACCATCGAGGTGGTGCTGCCGGTGTGGCCGCCGGCCTCGGTGCCGACCGCGATGACGAAATCACAACCGGCATCGCGGTGCTTGATCGCGTGCTTGGGCGCCCCTGCCATCGCCGCCACCTTGATGCCGCGCGCATGGGCGCGCTCTACCAGTTCGGCCGGCGGCGAGCCCAGCGCATTCACGATCAGCTTGATCGGATGGCGCAGCGCGATCTCGATCATCGCGGCGCTTTCGCCCGGGGTGAAGTTGAACGTCGAAACCAGGTCGCGCTCGATCTGCGCCGCTTCGGCCGCGGGCAGCGCTGGCACACCGGCGCGATCGAGCATGCCGCGAACGAAAGCCAGATGCCCGGCGGGCAGCAGCCGGTCGGCGTCGTACTTGGCCTCGCCCTCGCCCGCGTCCTGGTAGGTCGTAGGCATCAGGATGTCGACGCCGTAGGGCCGGCCACCGATGTGGTCGTCGATCCATTGCAGTTCGGCGTCGACGCGCTGCGGGCTCATGCGGGCCAGGCCGAGCACTCCGAGACCACCGGCCTTCGAGACCTCGACGACCACGTCGCGGCAATGCGAGAAGGCGAAGATCGGCGCCTCGATCCCGAACATTTCACACAAGCGGTTGGCCACGGTTGTCATTCAGAGTAGTCCAATATTGGATTATCATACCAATAATGAAACGGCCTTCTGCCCCCATGAGCGGTTCCGGCGGCGACGACTACAGCGGCCCCAAGTCGCCGTTGCGCGTGATGCACATCGTCGAATTGCTGGCCGCCGCGACCAACGGAATGTCGCTAGCCGCGATGACCGAAGCCCTGCAGATTCCGAAGACCAGCCTGCTGAACCACCTGCGGGTCATGGTCGGCGCCGGTTACGTGAGCCTGCGCGATGCCCGCTACGCGCTGGGCCCGGCGGCGCTGCGTCTGGGCGCTATCATCGCCGCCGATGCTGGCGTGCTGGCTGCGGCGCGCCCCGTGGCGGCCGAACTGATGCTCAGGACCGGTGAGACCGTGATGCTCGCCACGCTCGACGAACGCAGTGCCGAAGCGCTGTACCTCGACGTCATCTACAGCCAGCAGGACATCCGCTATTCACCGCGTGTCGGCTCGCGCTGGCCGCTGTACTGCACTGGCATGGGCCGTGCGCTGCTAGCGTTTCAGGAGCCGTCGTTCATTCATCGCTACCTGGCCGAAACTGACATGCTGCGGCGCACGCCGCGCACGGTGACCGAACGGACACGCCTGCGACGCATCATCGACGAGGTGCGCGGCAGCGGTGTGGTGGTGACACAGGGTGAGCACACGATAGGCGCCGGCGCCGTGGCCGCCCCAGTCATCGAGCGCGACGGCCGAGTGCGCCATGCCATCGGCATCGGCGTCCCGATCGACCGGCTCGAGCCGCGGCGCGAGTTGCTCGCCGCGCTGGTGACCGAGGCAGCTCGCGAGGTCTCATGGACCCTGGGCGGGCACGCAGCGCCGCCGTCAAAGTTTGCCCCGCAAGACTCCGGGAACAGCACTTCATCGTTGGCGGCAGCACCACTGAAACGAACCAGCAAAGCCCGCCAGGGCGAACGGAGACCAGCATGAACTTTCATTTCGCAGGAACCGCGCGTCACTTTTCGCGCGGCTTCACCGCCGCTCTGCTGCTGGGACTGGCCTCGCTGGCCGCCCATGCGCAGTTCCCGAACAAGCCGGTTCGCCTGGTTGTGCCCTTCGGCCCGGGGTCGGCGACCGACACGTTCCTGCGCATCGTTGCCGAGCCCCTCGGCACCGCACTCGGCCAGAGCGTCGTGATCGACAACAAGCCCGGCGCGATGTCCGTGCTGGCCGTCGAGCATGTGGCCAAGTCGCCGCCCGACGGCTACACCGTTGTCGCCGCCACCAACTCCATCGTCGCAAACCCGGCCGGCATCCTGCGCAGCGTCAACTACGACCCGTTCCGCGACTTCACGCCCATCACTCGGCTGGCCGGCACGTCCTACGTGCTGGTGGTGGCAGCCGACCAGCCCTGGAGGACCCTGGACGAGTTGGTTGCGCATGCGCGCGCCAACCCGGGCAAGCTCAACTACGCCAGCGGCAACCTCGGTGGCGTGCTGTACGGCGGCATGCTGCAGAAGTCGATCGGCGTGAACATGGTGCACGTGCCCTTCAAGTCCACGCCACCGGCGCTGCTGGAGCTGCTGGCCGGACGCGTGCACATCATGTTCACCGACCTGGCGACGGCTAGCGGGCAGGTCAAGGCGGGCAAGGTGCGGCCGCTGCTGGCTACCGCAACGCAGCGCACGGCGCTGTTCCCCGATGTGCCGACCATCGCCGAAACCGGCATCAGGGGCTTCGCAGACATGCCGGCATGGTGGGCACTGTACGGCCCGGCCGGCATGCCCAACGACGCCGTCGAACGGCTGAACCGCGAGGTCACCACGATCCTGCAGCGGCCCGACATCCGCAGCCGTCTGCTCGCGATGGGCATCGACGCAGTGCCGTCGTCGCCGCAAGTGCTGGCCGACTTCACGCGCGAGCAGTCGCAGAACTATGTGCGGCTAATCAAGGAATTCAACATCCAGCCGGAATGACCCTGTTGCGATGCGCCGCGAAGAGACTCGATCCATGCACCCTCCCAAAGCCCTCTGGCTCGGCGACATCCGCCCGGGCATGCGCCTGCCTCTGCCAGGCTTCGAATGCAGCGCCGAACTGGTGGCCGGCTACGCCGACCTGCTGGACGCGCGCCACCCGATCCATGTCGACGCGGCATACGCCAAGACCACGCGCTACGGGCGTCTGATCGCGCACGGGCCGCTTGTCATCGCCAAAGTGCTGGCCGAGTTGAACGGCATCTTCGGCACCGCCTTGCTGGTCATGCTCGACGTCGGCGAGTGGCGGTTCTACGGACCCGTGTTCGTCGGCGACGCGGTCCAGGTCGAGTGCTTCGTGATCGACGTCAGCTCGGCCAAGGGCAGCAGCGCCGGCGCGGTCAGGCTCGAGATCCGTGTGCTCGGCAGCGACGGCGCGCTGGTGCAGCGCGGAACCGCCGGCGTGCTGATCTCACGCGCCCCGGCAAAGGCCTGATCGCCGACCCTTACTCTCCATCACCGCATCAACCTCCATGAGCCAAACCGAACGCCGCGTGCCTCCCAACAACGTCGACCGCGAAGCCTTCCGCGACATGTGCCGCAAGTTCGCCGAACGCGAGATCAAGCCGCGCTGGCAGCAGGCCGACCGCGAGGCGCGCTTCCCGCGCGAGTTCTTCGTGGCCGCGGCCAAGGCCGGCCTGATCGGCCTGCACGCGCCCGAAGCGATGGGCGGCGCCGACCTCGGCGTCACCGAAGAGGCCATCTCGATCGAGGAGCAGGCCAAGGCCAACCCGAACCTGGCGATCATGGCGCTGATCCAGGGCGTGGCGGGCTCGCTGCTGGCCGAGCACGGCCATGCGGTGCATCACGATCTGGTGCGCGCCAACATCGCCGGCGAATGCCTGCTTGCGCTGGCCGTCACCGAGCCCGAAGCGGGCAGCGACGTGCAGAACCTGAAGACCACCGCCACGCGCCAGGGCGACGAGTGGGTGCTCGACGGCATCAAGTCCTTCATCACGCTGGGCGGCGACTGCGACACGATGCTGGTGCTGGCGCGCACCGACCCGACCCAGGGCCGCCACGGCATGCACTTCTTCGCGGTCGACCGCAACACGCCGGGCGTCGAGACTTCGCAGATCAAGACCTACGCCAACCGGCCGCTGCCGACCTACCGCGTGATGTTCAACAATGCACGCGTGCCCGAGTCGCGCCGCCTGACCGCCGGCTTCGGCGCGATCATGGCCGGCTTCAACCGCGAGCGCGTGATGGTCGCGGCGCGCTGGCTCGGCCACATGCAGACTGCGCTGGCCTGGGCACTCGACTACGCCAAGGTGCGCCAGCAGTTCGGCAAGCCGATCGGCGCGAACCAGAGCATCGCCTTCATGCTGGCGCAGGGCCATGTCGACGTCGAAGCCTCGCGCCTGTACACCTACCACGCGGCGCAGCGATGGGACAGTGGCGCGGCGATCAAGGACATCATCCTCGACGTCTCGTCCGCGAAGCTGTTCGTCACGCAGGCCGTGTATCGCGTGACGCAGAACGCGCTGCACATCGGCGGCGGCTGGGGCATCACCGAGGAACTGCCGGTGATGCGCATGGCGCTTGACGCCCTGGTGGCGCCGGTCACCGTGGGGTCGTACGAGATCCAGCTGCGCGTGATCGCCAAACAGCTGGGCCTGCCCTGCGACTGAGCAGACGGCGCGAAGATGAACGTGTCGCTGCCCTTCTCCGCACTGCGCGTGATCGACGCGAGCCAGGGCTACGCCGGGCCTTACTGCGCAATGCTGATGGCCCAGCACGGCGCGCAGGTTACCAAGATCGAGCCTCCCGAAGGCGATTGGATCCGCGGCATGGGCACGCGCCACGGCGAACACACTGCGCTTGACCTCGCCGCCAATCGCGGCAAGCGCAGCATCGCGATCGACATGCACGCCGAACCCGGGCGTGCGCTCGCGCGGCGCCTGGCCGGCGGCTGCGACGTGTTCATCGAGAGCTTCCGGCCTGGCGTCGCCGACAAGCTCGGCCTCGGCTACGCGGCACTCGCTGCCGCGAATCCGAACCTCGTCTACCTGTCGATCAACGGCTTCGGCCCGGACGGCCCGGACGCCGCGCGGCCAGGCACTGACACGATTTTGCAGGCCTTCTCTGGAATGATGGCACTGAACCGCGACGCGGCCGGCAATCCGAGCCGGGTCGGCTTCCTGATCGTCGATGCGCTGTCGGCCCTCTACGCGTTCCAGGCGCTGTCGGTCGCGCTCTATTCACGTTTGGGCGGCGGCGGCGGGCACCATCTCGAGATCAGCCTGATGCAGTCGTGCGCAGCGTTCCTGGCACCGAAAATCATCGAGTCGCGGCTGGAACCGGCGGGCGCACGCTCCCTGAATGCACCGGCCGGGATCTACCGTAGCAGCGACGGCTGGATCGCGCTGGCGTTGAGCAAGGAAGCGCAGTTTCGCTCGCTGGCCGCGGCCATCGGCCGGGAAGACCTGCTCGCCGACGCGCGCTTCGACACCTTCGAAACCCGCGCGCGCCATCTGCCGGCCCTGCTGCCAGCCATCGAGCGGGCCCTGCTCGGCGCCACCACGACCGAATGGCTGCAGCGCTTCGCCGCCGCCGACGTGCTCTGCAGCCGCATCAACGGCATCGCCGACTGGCTGGCCGAACCCCAGGTGCAGGCGATGGGCGCTGTGGCTGAAGCGCTGGCGCCAGTCGGTGCCATTCCGCTGCCGCTGATCCCCGGCGCCTGCAAGCCGCACGGCGACTGGCCGCCGATCGGTGGCGACGGCCAGCAGGTGCTGCGTGCCGCGGGCTTTTCCAAGGACGAGATCGATGCGCTAGTGGCCGCCGGCACGGTACGGCTTTCCACGCAGTCGCCGCCAGCGACATAGCAGGCCACTGAAGACCTACCCACAGGAGTCATTGCGTGAAGACACCCGACCGCTCCCTCGGCCGCGTCGCCGCCATCGTCGGCATGGGCGACGCGTACGCCGACAAGCAGGACGTCAAGGACCCGCTGCAGCTCGCCACCGAGGCGAGCTGGGCCGCGTTCAAGGACGCCGGCATTCGCAAGGACGACATCGACATCCTGCTCACCGGCCGTTCGCCTTGGGCCGACCGGCGGCCGCAGTGGAACAACATCTTCGCCTCGCACATGCAGATGCCGGTGCGCATGACGACCGAGATCACTTTCCACGGTGCCGGCGTCAACGCCATGATCGGCCAGGCTGCGCTGGCGATCGCCGCGGGCGTGGCCGACTACGTGCTGTGCGTGCAGTCGGATGCTGTCGAGCTGTTCATCGACGCCACCGCGGTGGGCGCGGCCACCGACGCGTGCCCGCAGTTCGAGTTTCCCTACGGCCCGACGATTCCGACCATCTACGCGCAGCTCGCCTGCCGCTACATGCACGAGTTCGGCGTCACCGAGGAAGACTTCGCCGAGGTCGCGGTGCAGCGCCAGGAATGGGCGATTCATCACCCAAAGGCGGCCAAGCGCAGGCACGGCCTGATCACCGTCGACGACGTGATGCGCTCGCCCTACATCTCTTCGCCGCTGCGGCGCTGGATGTGCGCCACCTGGGGCCCCGGCGGCACCGCGGGCGCCTTCGTCGTCACCAGCGTCGAACGCGCGAAGCATGCCAGGCGCCCGATCTACATCCACGGCTTCGGCACCTGCACCACGCACGAGTACCTGTGCGAGCGCATCAACCTGCGCAAGAGCCGCATCCCGCTCGGGCCGCTGCCGGCCATCACCACCACCGGCGCCGCCCACGCCGCGCGCGAGGCTTATGCGATGGCCGACATGACACCCGCCGACATGCAGCTCGGCGCCCTCGCCGGCAACTTCTCGCACACCGTGCTCGTGCAGCTCGAAGACCTGGGCTTCGCGCCCAAGGGCCGCGCAATGGATCTGGTGCGCAGCGGGCGCATGCGCCCGGGCGGCGACTTTCCGGTCGATACCAACGGGGGCTGGATGGGCTTCGGCCAACCCGGCATTTCGGTGGCCGCCGACTCGCTGGTCGAGACCGTGCGCCAGTTGCGAGGCGACCCGCTCGGTCTGCTCGCCGGCAACTCGCCCAAGCGCGCGATGGCGTATTCGGCCGGCGGCATGCTGGCTTGCCACAGCGCCGTCATCCTCGGCACCGAAGCCCAGTAGCCGCCGCACCAGGAGCACACATCATGTTGGAACAAGGCGAATTCGCCGACTACACCGAATCTTTCCCGACCCCGCGCGTCACGCAGGACGCGCTGCCCTACTGGGCCGCCGTCAAGGAGGGCCGGCTGCTGTTCCAGCGCTGCCCGGCCTGCCGCGGCGCGATCTTCCCGCCGCGCTCGATCTGCCCGATGTGCGAGGCCGGCGCCACACCGGCGTGGGAAGAGTCCAAGGGCGCGGGCAGCATCTACAGCTTCTCGGTCGTGCATCGGCCGCCCTCGGCCGTGTGGCGCGCACATGCGCCCTACACGATCGGCCTGGTGCGGCTCAACGAGGACTGGTTCCTGTTCACCGAGATCGAAGGCCGGCCCGAGGACATGGCGGTCGACAAGCGGGTGCAGGTGGCCTTCCCCGAACGCGAGGTCGCGCTGCCGGTGTTCCGCCTCGTCGGCGAGGACGCGCCGCGATGAGCGATGCGCGTGCCATGTGGGACGCCGCAGCCGAAGGCATGGCACCCGAGCAGCGGCAGGCACTGCAGTTGAAGGGCGTGCAGGCGCTGCTGGCCTGGGTCAAGGCACGCTCGCCAATGCAGCGCGAGCGCCTCGCGAGGGTCGACCCGGTGGCGGTGCGAAGCTTGGCCGACTTTGCCGCGCTCGTGCCGCTCTGCACCAAGGACGACCTGCGCGCCGCGATGGACCACGCCGGCAGCGCCCTGCCCCACCTGTGCGTGCCGCGCGAGGACATCGTGCTGTCGGGCCCCTCGGCCGGCACCAGCGGACGCCAAACCTACCAGGCCTTCGACGCCCAGGACCTGGATCGCAACGTCGAGCTGGCGGCACGCCTGTTCTGGTGCAGCGGGCTGCGGCCGGGCGATGTGCTGCAGATGCTGGTCACGCCGTTCACGCCGGCGGCGGACATCTTCCGCCTCGGCGCGCAGCGCGCCGGCGCGAAGTGGATCATCCGCGACAACCACGAGCCCGCACAGGTGCCGCGTTATGTCGAGGTCGCTCGCTCGCTCGAGCCAACGTTCCTGCAGGCCGGCGTGGCCACGCTGCGCGCGATGGCCCAGCACGCCGCGGCCACGCCCGACGGCGCAACGCTGCCGTATCGCCGCGCGATTCTGATGGGCGCGGCGCTCGGCCCGGAAGCGCGCGAGCAGTTCCGCCAGACGCTGGGCATCGAGGTCACGACGCTGTCGGGCCAGGGCTCGGACTTCAACCTCTTCAGCGCCGAGTGTCCGGCCCACGACGGCGAGCACTGGCACGGCGAGGACATGACGCTGGTCGAGGTGGTCGACCCGGCCACCGGCGCGCCGGCGCGCGAGGGTGAGGTGGGCGAGATGGTCATCACCGACTTCTACCGCCGTGCCACGCCGCATGTGCGATGGCGGACCGAGGACATGGTGCGCGTACACCCGGGCGTGTGCAGCTGTGGCCGCACGTCGCGCCGCTTCACGCTGCTCGACCGGCTGGCCAACCGCGTGCCGGTGCGTGGCAGCGCTGTCTACCCGTTCCAGGTCGAGACCGCGCTGTCGCGCAGCGAGGACGGCCGCAATCTCGAATTCGCGCTGGTGCGCCACGCGGTCGAGCGGCAGACGCTCGAAGTGCGCCTGCTGCGCCCCGCCACGCTCGGCGGCGACGCCGCGTCCAGCGTGGCACTGCGGCTGCAAGTCCATCTCGACGCCGAGTTGAAGCTGCCGACCCAAGTGTCGTTCCACGACGACCTGCCGCGCGTCGGCTACAAGACGCTGCGCGTGCTTGACGACAGGACGGCGTGATGCCATGAGCCTTGCCACCGAGACCGCCGCCAGACGCGGCTGAACCAGAACCACGATCCGAACGGAGCACGACCCATGGATTTCGAACTGAGTGAAGAACAACGCGCGATCACCGAGACGACACGCCGCTTCGTCGAGAAGGAGATGCCGCGCCAGCAGGTGCTCCAGTGGGTGCGTGACAAGGTCGAGCCGCCGCAGGAGCTGTTCAAGAAGTTGGGCAAGATGGGCTATTACGGCTTCCTGCTGCCCGAGGCCTACAGCGGCCTGGAGAGGCCGGACCCGATGGGCATGCTGGCCTTCGTCGAGCAGTTCGCGCGCGCCTCATCAGCCATCACAACCGCCTGGGGCCGCGTCGCGGTGATCCTGGCACCGATGGTGGCCAAGTTCGGCACCCAAGCGCAGAAGGACATAGTGCTACCCAAGGTGATGGCCGGCGAGATCTTCATGGCGCTGGGCCTCACAGAGCCCGGCTCCGGTAGCGACGCGGCGTCGCTGCGCACCACCGCCGTCAAGCGCGCCGACGGCCACTGGGTCATCAGCGGCGAGAAGCTGTACTGCTCGCAGGCCAAGTCCGCGGGCTTCCTGATCCTGGCCGCGCGCACCGACCCGCACGCCGTCAAACAGGAGGGCATCTCGACCTTCCTGATCCCGAACCCGGGCAGTAACCCGGCGATCGAGCTGACGCGCATCGAGACCATGGGCCTGGGGCCGGTGCCGACCTTCTCGGCCCACTTCCGCGACCTGGTGCTGCCGCCGGACGCGCTGATCGGGCCCGAGAACAAGGGCTGGCAATGTGTGCTCGGCGGGCTCGACAACGAGCGCCTGTACCACGGTGCGATCGGCGTCGGCGCCTCGCAAGCCATCATCGACGAGGTGGTGGTCTACCTGAAGCAGCGCGTGCAGTTCGGCAAGCCGCTCTCCAAGTTGCAGTCGGTGCGGCACAAGATCGTCGACATGCAGCTGCGCACCGACGCCGCGCGGCTGCTGGTCTACCGCGGCGCCAGCGTGCTCGAGAAAACGGGCGCCTGCCACAATGAGGCCTCGTTCGCCAAGGTGGCCGGTGCCGAGTGCTATATGCACTGCGCCTACACCGGGCTGCACCTGCTGGGCGGCTACGGCTACACCGTCGACTCGGGCCTGCCGATGCACTTTCAGGATGCCAAACTGTTCGAGATCGGCGGCGGCGCGATGGAAGTGCAGCGCGACATCATCGCGCGCGGCATGGGGCTGTAGGTGGCTGCGTCGAACGGAAAGCTGGCGAGCCGGGCCGCCGCCGCCGAACTCGCGCGCGGCGCCGCGCGCGTCGCACTCGGTGGCTGGAGCTTCAGTCGCCGGCCGCTCGCCATCGCGATGCACTGGGCCGCGCACGGTCTGCGCTTCGACGAGCTGCTGGTGCTGACCGGCGGCGTCGAGACCGATTTGCTGGCCGCCGCCGGCGTGGCGCAGCGCGTGCGCGGCTTCTACCTCGGCATGGAGGCGCTGGGCATGGGGCCGGGGCTGAAGGCCGGCTGCGACGTGATCGAGGAGACCGAGACCTCGCTGATGCTGGGCTTGAACGCGGCGGTCGAGGGCGCGTCCTTCCTGCCACTGGCGGCGCGCCATGGCGAGGCGCTGGCACACGTGCGGCCCGATCTGCGCCGGGTGCGCTGCCCCTACACCGACGAGGAGCAACTCGCGATCCCGCCCTTGCCCATCACCGTCGCCTACGTACACGCCTGGCGCGCCGACCGCCGGGGCAATGCGGTATTCGGTGGCCACCGGGCGGCCGACCGGCTGCTGGCGCTGGCAGCGCAGCGAACCGTCGTGACCTGCGAAGAACTGGTCGATGACATCACGGCCGGTGGCGTCGAAGCCGACCTCACCGAGCCCCTGGTCAGCATGGTCGTACATGCGCCCGGAGGCGCCAAGCCCGGCGGCTGCCTGCCCGACTACGAGGCCGACTGGCCGGCACTGCTGGACTACACGGCGCTCGAGCGCGACGCCGTCGCCGGCTGGGCCCGTGCCCGGCTCGAAGGAGGGGCACGATGAACGTCAACGTCAACGTCAACGTCAATGACACCCGCAGCGACGCACCCGCCGCGCCAGCCGACGTGGCCGAGATGATGGTCTGCACGATGAGCGACTGGCTGCTGCGCGCCGAGGTCATTCAGCTTGGCCTGGCTTCGGCGCTGAACCAGGTCGCCGCGCTGCTGGCGCAGACGCGCACCAATGGCCAGGGCCCCGCGCTCGAAGACCCGGCGGCGCTGACGCTGACCCGCGCCCAACGACCCGCTTTCCTGAGCCGCAGCGAACGCGCCGCGCAGATCGGCGCGCTGCGGCGCTACGAGGCGCCCGAATGGATCGGCCAGATGATGCCTCGTCTAGCGGGACGCGTGCGCCAGTTCGTGCGCCCGCTGCAGATCGATGCCAAAGGACGCATCAACAGCCTGCGCGTCGCCGACCAGCAAGGGCGCCTGCGCCGCTTCGCCGGCCTGGCGGGACTGGCTGAACTGGCCGAGATCGCGCAGCCCTTTCTCGTCTACCTGCCGCAGCAGGACAGCCGCTGCTTCGTCGACGCGGTCGACTTCGTCGTCGCCGACCCGATCGCCGCGCACCCGCCGGGGGCAGGCCATGCCGTGATGGTCACCAATCTCGCGGTGTTCGAGTTCACGTCGGCCGGCGCGCGCGCCCTCAGCCGCCACCCCGGAGTGACGCACGAGCAGCTGCGCGAGCGCACGCCGGCTGGCGTGGCGGTGGGCAGCGTGCCGTACACGGCCAAACCGGACGCCGCACTGCTGCAGCGGCTGCGCACGCAGATCGACCCGCACCGCGTGCGCGACATCGAGTTCGCCAGCGGCCCGGCGCGACGCGACGCGCTGCTGCGCCTGTATGCGCAGGAGGCGGCGATGCCGTTGCGCTGACCCGCTTCAGTTGGCGGGCGGTTTCGGCAGCATCGCGAAAGCCTCCAGCACCGCCGCGATGCCGGCCCGCTCGGGCTCGCGGCAGAACGTCTCCACTCGGTCGTAAGCCGCCGTCGGCACACCGGTCTCGGCGCCGATGCGCCGAACCAGCTTCGAGTCGGTGTCCCAGTCGTAGGAGAAGTCGGCAACCGTCATGCGCTGGTCCTGCACCAGCCGCGCACCGGCGGCGGTCTCAGCCTCGATCACGCAAGACAGCACTGGCACCGAGTCGTCGGTGACCAGGTCGATGCGATCAGTGAGCGCGTTCACGTCGGCATCGTCGTAGGTCGTCATCGCGGCCATGCTGGGCGTGCCGCGCAGCAGCGTCAGCGCGATGCAGAACGGGATGCTCATCAACGTGCCCGAGATCGAGTCGAACGGGCCCTTGGCGTCCATGCCGGCGTAGCCGGTCTCGAACGGATTCATGCGCACGCGCACCTGCTTCAGGGCTCGCCCTTCCAGCCTGTCGCGCAGGACCAGCGCACCGGTCACCGGTGTCTGGTTGAAGGCGCATACCGGGAATGGCTTGAAGGTGACACGCTGCACCGACCATTCCTTCCCCAGCCGTGCCAGCAAGGCGGGCACATCGCAATCGCTGCGAGCGAATGCCTTGACGAAGCCCGAACGACCTTCGAAAGCGCTCGGTGCCGAGCGCGAACCTGCGCGCGCGAGTTCGGTCGCGACCAGCCCGTTGCGTGCGGCGACGCCGACCTGGTAGCGCCATTCGTCGGTGCCGTCGGCGAACGACTGCAGCATGCCGCCGGTGAACGAGGCCGCGTTCGCCAGCGCCGCCGCACTGCGCCCGGCGTCGAGGCCGAGCAGGTGCGCGCTGGCAGCGGCCGCGGCCAGCGTGCCGTAGAGCGGCGACGCGCGCAGCCCGGCGG
The DNA here is from genome assembly GCF_007833165.1 of Caenimonas sedimenti. Taxonomy (GTDB): domain Bacteria; phylum Pseudomonadota; class Gammaproteobacteria; order Burkholderiales; family Burkholderiaceae_C; genus Ramlibacter; species Ramlibacter sedimenti. The sequence goes on from NZ_VOBQ01000008.1 coordinate 236,901, forward strand.
GCGTCGTCTTCGGCCCGTAGGCCGATTCGAGCAAGCCGCCCACCTCGTAGCCGGCAATCAGCGCCGGCAGCATGCGCGCCACCGGTAGGCCGCGTGCCTCGACCAGCGCAGTCAGCAGCGGAATCATGATCGTGCCGAAGTGCCCGGCTCCGCAGGTGTCTTCCTGGGCACGGCCGTGAAACAGCGCCGAGTTGGCCAGCGCGGCGCCATCGACCGAGGTCTTTCGCCCGTCGCCAAGCAAAGTGGCGCCGCCGCTGCGCTCGCCGTCGAGCGCCAGCGCCGCCCGCCGCGCCACCGGGGCGAACGACGTGGCGTGCCCGCCGAGCGCGATGCCATAGCCGTTGAGTAGGCAGGTGCGGGCCTTTTCGACGACGGGTGGCGGAACCTGCGTCAGATCGAGGTCGGCGACAAAGCAGCCGAGGCGTTGTGCGAGTGTCGTGAAAGTCTCCTCAATCTGCTGCCGGACAGTCAGACCGTCTCCGCGCCGGGACGGCTCGCCGACCGGGTCTTGCGATCCATTTGGCGACAAGTGCCCGGCATGCGGTGCGCTGAGTCCCCAGCGCACTCTAGGCGGCCCAGGCTGGTGCACCAGAGGATATACGTCCATTGACATTCAGCCGAACGCTTGTTAGAAACGCGTTGTTCGACGAATCGTGATCGCCGTGAAGTGAGCTCGCCAAATTCGCAGAATATGTAGAAGAAATGGCTCGATTCGCGAGTCACCGGAGCCCATCATGCGCGACAAATCGCCTAACATTAGGCAGGTTACCAAAATACAGGAGACAGCGACGTGAAGTCTGCCAACGAGGCCATTCCGGTCCTTGAGTGCCAGGGCATCGAGCGCCGCTTCGGTGGCCTGGTGGCAGTGACCGGTGTGGACTTGCGCATCGACCGCGGCGAGATTTTCGGCCTGGTCGGCCCCAACGGCAGCGGCAAGACAACGCTTGTCAATGCCGTGACCGGGTTCTACCCGCCGCAGAAGGGCCGCATCCTGCTGAACGGCACAGAAATCACCGGCATGAAGCCGCACAAGGTGGCACGGCAGCATGTCGCGCGTACCTTCCAGAACCTGGCGCTGTTCAATGGAATGTCGGCGCTCGAGAACATCCTGCTCGGCCGCCATGTGCACCTGAACCCCGGCGTCATCAAGACGGCGCTGTACTGGTGGCTGAGCCAGCCCGAGGAAATCTCGCACCGCCGGCTGTGCGAGGAGACGATCGAGTTCCTGCAACTTCAGGGCGTGCGGGACGAGCCAGTGGAAACACTGCCCATCGGCCTGAAGAAACGGGTGGAACTGGCCCGCGCGCTGGTCGCCGAGCCGACGTTCCTGATCCTGGACGAACCGATGGCGGGCATGAACCAGGAGGAGAAGGAGTACATGGCGCGCTTCATCCTCGACGCGCGCGACGAACGCGGCATCACGGTGCTGCTGATCGAACACCACATGGATGTCGTGATCGGCATCTGCGACCGCATCATGGCCCTGAATTACGGCGAAGTCATCGGGACCGGTCTGCCGCGCGACGTGGTCGCCAACCCGCGCGTCATCGAAGCCTATCTCGGAAAGGCGCAGCAGCATGCAGCGTGAAGACCTCGCCCTCGCCGCGGCCGCAGCGCAGCAGTGGGACCTGAACCCGCAGACCACCTTGACCCGGCTGCTGGCCATCAACGCCGGCAGCCATGGGCGCCACGTCGCCATGCGCGAGAAGGCGCTCGGCATCTGGCAGGAATTCACCTGGGAGCAAGTGCTTGACGAGGTCCTGGCCATCGCGGCCGGTCTCGAGCAACTGGGTTTTGCCGCCGGAGACTCGATGCTGGTGCTGGGGGACAACCGCGTTCGCCTGTACCTCGGCATGCTGGCCGCCGGCGCGCTCAAGGGCTATGCGATGCCGGTCTATCCCGACGCCACGCCCGAGGAGGTGCTCCATTTCGCCAGCGAGGCGCAGGCGCGTTTCGCGCTGGCCGAGGACCAGGAGCAGGTCGACAAGCTGCTGGAACTTCGCGAGAACGCGCCGTCGCTGCGGCACATCGTTTACGACGACCCGCGCGGCCTGAACCATTACAAGGTCGATGGGCTGGCTTCATGGGAGCAGCTGCGCGACGCTGGCGCCGCCCGCCTGCGCAACGAACCGAATCTGCGCGACGCCCTGATCAACCGGGCGGTACCCGAGGGCCCGGCGGTGTTCGTGCACTCGTCGGGCACCACCGGCAAGCCCAAGGGCGTGGTGCTGCAGCAGCGCAACGTGCTCGCTGGCGTGCGCAACGCCTACCAGGGCAAGGTCTTCGGCTGGGGCGAGCACATCCTGGCCTACCTGCCCATGGCCTGGATCGGTGACTTCGCCGTCACCATGGCCGCGGGCATCGCGCTGCGCTTCACCGTGAACATTCCGGAACGGTCGGAAACCGTGCTGCGCAACCTGCGCGAGATCGCGCCCACGCTCTATCTGGCCGCCCCGCGCAGCTGGGACAACATGCTGACTTCGATCCGGGTCCGCATGGAGGACTCCACGCCGCTGAAGAAGCGCATCTTCGACCACTTCATCGACGTCGGTGTCGCCGTCGAACGGCTGAAGCTCGATGGCAAGGCCCCGACAGCGATGCAGCGCGTGCAGTGCCGGCTGGGCGAGATCCTGGTGTTCGGGCCGCTGAAGGACCAGTTCGGGTTGAACCGCATGCGCGTGGCACTGACCGGCGGCGAGGCGATGGGGGAGGACACCTTCCTCTTCTACCGGGCACTGGGCATCAACCTGCGCCAGCTCTACGGGCAGACCGAGAGCAGCGCGTTCAACGCAGTGCAGGCCGCCGACGAAGTGCGCCTGCACACAGTCGGCCGGCCGCTGCCGGGCGTGGAGGCGAAAATCGCCGACGACGGCGAGATCTTGCTGCGCTCGGAGAGCGTCTTCAGCGGCTACTTCCAGAACGAGGAAGCGACGCGCAAGACCCTCATCGACGGGTGGCTGCAGAGCGGAGACGCAGGCTATGTCGAACCCAACGGCCACCTGGTCGTGCTTGGCCGGGTGTCCGAAGTCGTGCACACCGCCAAGGGCGAGCGTTACATTCCGAACTACATCGAGAACCGGCTCAAGTTCAGCCCGTACATCAAGGACGTCGCTGTGCTCGGTACCGGGCGCGACTTCCTCTGCGCGATGGTGTGTATCGATGGCGACGCCGTCGGTCACTGGGCCGAGGTGCGCGGCATCCCCTACATCTCGTACGCCGACCTGTCGCAGAAGACCGAGGTGTGCGAGCTGGTGGCCGGTGCGATCCGGCGCCTGAACGAGGCTCTGCCCGAGGGGCTGCGCATCCGGCGCTTCGTCGACTTGCACAAGGAGTTCGACCCCGACGACGGCGAGATCACGCGCACGCGCAAGCTGCGCCGCAACGTCATCGAAGAGCGCTACGCGTCCGTCATCCAGGCGCTCTATGCCGGTGACGACTCGATCGTCATGAAGGCGCAGATCACCTACGACACCGGTGACACCGGCGTGATCGAACGCAACCTGGTGCTGAGGAATCTTTGATTATGGACTTGTCACTGTTTCTCGAACTGGCCATCAACGGTGCCCTTTCGGGTCTGATGTATTCACTCGTCGCACTGGGTATTGTGCTCATCTACAAGTCGTCTTCGGTGCCGAACCTGGCCCAAGGGGCGCTGGCCATGCTCGGCGCCTTCGTGACGCTGGCCGTCTTTGAAGTGTTGAAGGCGCCGATGTGGGTGGCCTTGCCGGTCGCGATGGTGCTGATGTTCCTGATCGGCATGGGCATCGAGCGCGTGGCGCTGCGCCGGCTTGCAGGCAGGCCACTGGTGATGATCCTGATGATGACGCTGGCGCTCGACATCTTCGTTCGGGCATCAGCACTCGTCGCCTGGGGCGGCACCAACCGGGTACTGCCATTGCCGATCTCCTCGGACCCGCTTTTCCTTGGCTCCGTGCTGATCAATCGCAGCTACGTGGCCGGCGGCGTCACGGCTCTGCTGCTATTCGGCTTCTTCGTGCTGTTCTTCCGCACCCGCATGGGCATCGTGCTGCGAGCGATTTCCGACGACTACACGGCGTCGTGGTCAGTCGGCATTTCGGTCGAACGCGGCGTCGCGCTGTCTTGGGCAATGTCAGCCGCCGTGGCCACCTTGGCCGGTGCGTTGTGGGGATCGATCCAGGGGGTGGACCAGTCGCTGTCGCAACTGCTGCTGATGGGTGTCGCAGTGGCCGTGCTGGGTGGCCTGGACAGCATCGGTGGCGCCATTGTCGCCGGCCTGCTGCTGGGCATGTTCCAGGGCGTGGCCTCGGGCTACCTCGACCGCCTGGTCGGCGGCGGCAGCCGCGAACTTGTGGTCGCCGCGACGCTGGTGCTGACCATCCTGATCCGCCCGCATGGCCTGTTCGGCCGCGAAGATATCCAGAGGATCTGAATCCATGTTTTACCGTCAGGCAGGCATCCACCACACCACCTACCGTGGTGACCGGCAGCTGTTCCCCATTCCCTTCGAACGCTGGCAACTCGCCGCCCTGCTAGCACTGGCCCTCGCGGCGCCGATACTGCTGAGTTCGTTGTATATGAAGAGCTATGTATTGCCGTGGCTCATCTGGACAGCTGCGGCGCTGGGACTCAATCTCATCCTCGGCTGGGCCGGGCAGTTCCACTTCGGGTACGCCGCCATCATGGGCATCGGCGCGTACACCGCTGTCCATGCCACACGCAACGGCATTCCCTTCGAGATCGCCATTGTGCTGGCGGGAGCGGTCGCCACGCTCATCGGCTGCGCCTTCGCGATCACGGCACTGCGCGTTCGCGGCCTGTACCTGGCGCTCAGCACGCTGGCCTTGCAGTTCGTGATGGATTGGGTGATCAACAAGGTTCCGGCGGTCAGCGGCGGCACTCAGGCCACGATCCAGGCGCCGCCGCTGCGCCTGCTGGGCATCGAGGTCAAGTCCGACGCCGGCCTGTACTATGTCGTGCTGGTCTGGTGCGTACTCGTCACCATCTTCATGCTCAACCTGCGCCGCACCGGTCTTGGACGCGCCCTGGTGGCGGTGCGCGAGAAGGACTTCGCTGCCGCAGTCATCGGCGTCAACAGCTTCTACTACAAGCTGGTGGCGTTTGCGATGTCCTCATTTATCGGTGGCATCAGCGGCGCCATTCTGATCTTTACCTTCTACCACGCCGTCACGCCGGAACAGTTCGCCGTGAACGTCTCGATCCAGGTGCTGGCCATGGTGATCGTGGGCGGCCTGGGCAGCGTGATCGGCTGCTACTTCGGCGTCGCGTTCATCTTGCTGCTGCCAGGCATCGTGGCCAATCTGATCTTCGCAGGCGCCCAGGCGATGAACCTGAAGATCGGCATCGAGTTGCTGGCCCACATCCCGAGCTTCCTCTACGGGATTCTGATCATCGGGTTTCTACTATTCGAACCTCTCGGTCTGGCCAAGATCTATACGAACATGCGCAATTACCTCATTTTCTGGCCGTTCGGCTACGCCCGCAAATAGCGCCTCGCACACCATCCATCCCCAACCACCCCACAGGAGCAGACCACCATGTACCGGAAACTCAAGCTGATGCTCGGCACGGCCGCCGTGCTGTTAGGAGCCGTGCCCGCGCACGCCGAAACCCTCCGCTTCGCGCTGTGCTACGACCTGACCAAGGCCTACACCTTCATCACGCCGCAGGTCGTGCAGGCGGTGCGTGACTATGCGGAGGTGCTCAACCTGAAGGGTGGCATCGAGGGAAACCCGATCGAGATCATCGTCCAGGACCATGGCAACGAGCCGCAGCGCGGGATCGAGTGCTATGAGAAGGTGAAGGACCAGGCGCTGACTGTCGATTTCCTGTCCACGCCGGTGTCGCGAGCCGCGTTGCCGCGCGCGATGAAGGATGGCAAGGTGATGGTCCAGGCGCTCGCAGGCCGTGGCGATACGGTGGATGGCGAAGTGTTCAAGTGGGTCTTTCCGCTCGGCCCCACCTATTGGGGCCAGGCCGCCAACATCGTCAGCCACTTCAAGAAGCAGTCCGGCGGCAACCTCAAGGGCAAGAAAATCGCCTTCCTGTACATCGACTACCCGTTCGGGCAAGAGCCGATTCCGGTGATGCAGGAACTGCAGAAGCGCGAGGGCTTCGAGCTCCAGCTGTTCCCGTACCCGCTGCCGGGCAGCGACCAGTCGTCTGCCTGGTCGCAGATGCGCCGTTTCCAGCCGGACCTGATCGTGCACTGGGCGTTCTCGGCCATGCACGTGGTCGCGTCGAAGGAGGCCAAGCGCAACGGCATTTCGCTGGACAAGATGATCACCGTGAACTGGTTCAACGAAACAGACCTGACCAACATCGGGCACGATGCCGCGAAGGGCATCCGCCGGTCGACCACGGTGACCAGCGGCATCGACAACCCCATCATGAAGGACATCATTCGTGAGCTGTACGACAAGGGCAAGGGCAACGGCGACCGCAAGTTCCTCTCCGACATCTACTATTCGACGGGGCTGGCCATCTACGCGCCCATCTTCGAGGCCGCGCGACTGGCGGTAAAGAGCGAGAAGACCCCGATGACCGCGGAGAAGATGCGCAAGGGTCTGGAGAGCGTGCGCGGCTATGACGCCAGCGGCCTGTTGCCGGCGCTCACAGTCAGCGCCAAGGACCACGGCGGGGGCGGCAAGACACGGATCGAATTGTGGGACGGCTCGAAGTGGATCCCACAGGGGGACTGGATTGCCGACTACAACGATCTGGTCTGGGCCACGGTGAAGCAGCACTCGGCGGATTTCGCCAAATCAACCGGGAAGTGATAGCCCTCGTCCCCACACCGGCCTGCGGCCGGTGTGGGGCACAACCGAACAGGAGAACCTCACATGCAATCCACTCTGAAGCGAATGCTGGTGGCAGCCGCCTTGCTGGTCTCGAGCCAGGTCGCGCTGGCCGCGGATCCGATCAAGTTCGGTTTGTGCTACGACCTGACGAAGATCTATGTCGCCGCTGTCCCACAATTGGCGCAAGCCGTCAAGGACTACGCGGACCTGCTCAACGCACGCGGTGGCCTCGAAGGACACCCGATCGAAGTCTCGGTTCAAGACCATGGCAACGAACCGCAACGTGGAATCGACTGCTACGAGCGGCTGAAGCGTGAAGGGACGATGGTCTTCGATTTCTTCTCGACACCAGTCTCCCGCGCCGTGCTGCCGCGCATCATGCAGGATGGGAACATCCTGGTCCAACCCCTGGTGGGCCGGGGTGACGCCGTCGACGGCGAAGTCTTCAAGCAGGTGTTTCCGCTGGCTCCCACCTACTGGGGCCAGGCGGCGAACATCATCAGCTACTTCAAGAAGCAAGGTGGGGGCAGCTTGAAGGGCAAGAAAGTGGCCTTCCTGTACCTCGACACGCCCTTCGGCCGCGAGCCCATGCCGGTGTTCGAGGCTCTGAAGCGGCTCGAGAGCTACGAATTCCAGTCCTTCCCATTTCCTGTGCCGGGCAATGACCAGAGCGCGGCGTTCGCGCAGATTCGGCGCTTCCAGCCCGACTGGCTGATCCTGTGGTCCTTCTCGCCGCTGAATCCGATCACCTTCCGCGAGATGCAGCGCAATGGCATTCCGATCGACAAACTGGTCACCGTGAACTGGATCAACGAGGTCGACATCAACAATTTTGGTGCGGCCGCCGCGAAGGGACTCAAGCGCTCGACCGTCGTCGTCGGCGGAGCTGAGCATCCTTTGGTGAAGGACATCCTGCGCGAGCTCTATGACAAGGGCAAGGGCAATGGCGACCGCAAACTCGTCGCCGATTCCTATTACAACACGGGTCTGGCCGTGTACTCGTCTGTGTTCGAAGGCGTGCGCATCGCCGTCAAGACACAGGGGTGGCCGCTGACGCCGGAGAAGATCCGGCAAGGGATGTATGGCATCAAGAATTTTGATGCCAAGGGCTTCATGGCCCCGATCACCATCACTCCCAAGGACCACGGCGGTGGCGGCAAGACCCGCATCGACATGTGGGACGGCAGCAAGTGGGTGGCGCAGACCGACTGGTTCGCCGATTACACGGGCCTGGTCAACACGCTCGTCAAGGCCAACTCGGCCGATTTCGCCAAGGCAGCAAAGTAGGTTCGCGGCTTGACGGCCACTCCGCCGAGATCGCCAAATCTGGAAGAAATGATCTGTGAACGCCCTCACCCTGAATAACATCGAGGTCATCTACGACCACGTCTTCCTGGCCATCAAAGGTGTTTCCATCGAGGTACCGCAGGGCGGCATGGTCGCCCTGCTGGGCGCCAACGGTGCCGGCAAGAGCACCACGCTGAAGGCAGTGAGCGGGCTGCTCAAGTCGGAGCGTGGCCAGGTCACGCGTGGCGACGTGAAATTCATGGGCCAGGACATCGCCAAGCTGGCGCCGCAGGACCGGGTCAAGATCGGTATCGCCCAGGTGCTCGAAGGCCGTCGTGTCTTCGAGCACCTGACGCCCGACGAAAACCTCATCGCGGCTTCTGCCGTGCATGGCGGCAAGGCCGACATGGAACGCAACCGCGACCGGGTGTACTCCTACTTCCCCCGCCTGCACCAGCGCCGCACCGCCAAGTCGGGCTACCTGTCCGGCGGCGAACAGCAGATGCTGGCGATCGCCAGGGCCCTGATGACGCAGCCCAAGCTGCTCATGCTCGACGAGCCCAGCCTTGGCCTGGCGCCGGTGATCGTGGCTGAGATCTTCGAGATCATCCGGCGCATCAACCGCGATGAAGGCATGTCGATCCTGCTGGTCGAGCAGAACGCCATCGCCGCGCTGGACGTCGTGTCGCACGGCTACCTGATCGAGAACGGCCGCGTCGTCATGCACGAGAAGGCCGAGGTCATGAAGAACAACCCGGACATCCGCGAGGCCTACCTCGGCGGCGCCGAGGGCCGCGATTTCAAGGAGATCAAGCACTACCGGCGCCGCAAGCGCTGGCTGGCCTGATCCTGCCAGCGGCAGCGCTGTGTCTGAACGCACGATAGCGAAGCTGCTCGAGCGGCTGCGGCGGCTGCCGCCGCAGACCTCGCTCACCCTCGGGCAGTTGCGCGCGCAGTATGAGCGCGCCCATGTCGCCTTCCCCTTGGAGGGCGAGGTCACGCTGCAAGTGCTCGACACCGGCCCTGTGCGCGGTGAATGGCTGCTGCCCGCAGGCGCCAGCGATGCCGTCGTGCTGTACCTGCATGGCGGCGGCTATGTCATCGGCTCGCCACGCTCGCACCGCCACCTTGCGGCGGACATCGCTCTGGCCGCCGGCACCCGCGCGTTCACGCTCGACTACCGGCTGGCACCCGAGCACCCTTTTCCAGCCGCGCTGGACGACGCCGTGGTCGCCTACCGCTGGCTGATTGCGTCACAGCGGGTCAAGCCCGGCCGCATCGTCCTGGCCGGCGACTCGGCCGGCGGCGGGCTGGTGCTGACGACCCTGGTTGCGCTGCGCGAAGCCGGCCTGCCGCTGCCGGCCGCCGGTGTGTGCATTTCGCCCTGGACCGACCTCAGCTGCAGCCTGCCAGCGTGCGATCCTCAGCGGCCCAGCCACGACCCGCTGATCGACCACGCCGTGCTGCGTGCCATGGCCCATGCGACCATGGGTCGACGCAGCCTGCGCGACCCGCGTGTGTCGCCGCTGTTCGCCGATCTTCGCGGCCTGCCTCCGCTGCTCGTGCAGGTCGCCGGCGGCGAGGCTTTGGTCGATGACGCCCGACAACTGGCCCTCGCCGCCAGCGAGGCCGGCGTGCACACCACGCTTGAAGTCTGGCCGCGCATGATTCACGTCTGGCACTGGTACGCGCGCATGCTCGACGAAGGCCAGCAGGCCATCGAACGCGTCGCGCAATTCATGCACGGGGCGCTGCGGCAACGCGCCGAGGCTGATCCGGCTTGATGGCGGCTGCGCCGGCTCAGGCCGGCGTGAACACCGGCAATGGCGGCCCGCCCTCGCTGGCGCTGAACTTCAACGTCACCGGCTGTCCGATGCGCACCGCGTCGGCATCGGCATCGACGATGTTGCTCATCATCGTAGGACCTTCTGCGAGTGTCACATAGGCGATGATGTAGGGTACCTCGGCGCGCCGCATGACGCTGAAGCTGTAGATCGTGCCCTTGCCGCTGGCTTGCCGCCATTGCACGCGTTCGCTGCCGCAGAACGGGCAAGCTGCGCGCGGGTAGTGGTGGTGGTCGCCGCAGTCGTCGCACTGCTTGACCAGCAGGCGACCTTCGCCGGCGGCGTCCCAGAAGGCCTTCGTCTCCGGGTAGACCGTGGGGGCGACCAGCTTGCGTTCCTTGATCAGCATATTCACTCCCGCTCCATGATCAGTGTGCCGCTGCCGTGGCGCGTGCCCAGCGAGCCGCCGGTTCCATGCGCCAGTGCGAGCCTGCAATTGGGCACTTGCACCTTCGGGTGCGCCTCGGCGCGCAGCTGGCGTACCGCCTCGATCACCTTGGTCATGCCGCCTCGGTTGCCCGGGTGGTTGTTGCACAAGCCGCCGCCGTCGGTGTTGAAGGGCAGCTTGCCGGAACCGGAGATCAGGTTGCCGTCGGCGACGAATCGGCCGCCCTCGCCCTTCTTGCAGAAGCCGAGGTCCTCCAGCGTCAGCAGCACGGTGATCGTGAAGCTGTCGTAGATCGACGCGTACTGGATGTCGGCGGGCTTCACGCCAGCCTCTGCGAATGCCGCCGGCCCGGTCCAGGCCGCGCCGGTGGTCAGCAGGTCGACCTTGCCGCCGATCTGCGCGCGTATGAACTCGCCCGTACCGATGACCTTGACCGGCGGACGCTTGAGCTGGCGCGCTATCTCCGGCCGCACCACGACGAGCGCGCCGCCGCCGTCGCTGATGACGCAGCAGTCGAGCCGGTGCAGCGGGTCGGCGATCATCGGCGAGCCGACCACGTCCTTCACCGTCACCACGTCGCGCACCATCGCGTGCGGGTTGTGCTGGGCGTGGTGCGACGCAGCCACGCGGATCCAGGCCAGCTGTTCGCTGGTGGTGCCGTGCTCGTGCATGTGGCGCATGGCCGCCATGGCATACATGTTGACGGTGGTCGGAGCGTAGGGCAGCTCGAACGGCACGTCAGGCGCGGGGCCGTAGTTGCGCGGCGCGGTGCCCGTGGCCATGCCCTCGGCCTTGGGCCGTCCGGCCAGCGTGATCAATGCCACGTTGCAGCGGCCGGCGGCGATGGCCGCTGCGGCATGGGCGACGTGCACTACGTAAGACGAGCCACCGGTCTCTGTGGTGTCGACGTACCTGAGTGTCATGCCCATGTAATCGACCATGCTCATTGCACCCAGGCCCGGTGCGTCCCCGGCGCAGAAGTAGCCGTCGACGTCACGCATCGTAAGCCCGGCGTCGGCGAGCGCGCCGCGCGCGACCTCGGCATGCAGTTGCGCCACCGACTTGTCGTCGGCGCGCCGGATCGGGTGCTCGTAGGCCCCCGCGATGTAGGCCTTGCCCTTCAGGCTCATGGATTTCCCTTCGCAGCCTTGACGGTGGCCGTACCCTTGATGACGTCCTGCCCCTTGCCGTTGCGCACCCACACGTCGTAAATCGACGGCCCGATACCCTCGCGCAGCTCGCCGCCGCCGGTCACGTCGTCGTCGATGCGCACGGGCTGCACGAAGCGGATCTCCAGGTGAACGCGGTTCAGTGCGTCGGCGCCCAGCGTGTTCCTCAGCGCCTGCCAGATCAGCGCCACCGACATCGTGCCATGCGCGATGATCCCGCCCATCGGGCTCCTGGCGGCAAACTCCTTGTCGACGTGAATCGGGTTGTAGTCGTTCGTCACCGCCGCGTAGGCCATGATAGTGTCGAAGTCGACGTGCTTGGTCGACGTCTTCAGCTGCTTGTCCATGGTGGCCCCTTACTGCGCGACTAGCGTGGTCATGATGCCGCTGAACAGCAGCTCGCCCGAGCCCGCGGCGCGCGTCACACTGCGCACGCGCACCCACTTGCGGTCCTTCTTGACTTCCTTGTCCAGGCACCAAACTTCGGTGCGCAAGGTCTCGCCGATGTGCGGCATGCGCATAATGTTGAAAGTCTGCCCGCCGTGCACGCCACCGGGCGGACGCGGCGAGTTCAGCGTCAACACGGCGTCGATGATGATCATCGCCAGCATGCCGCCGGGCATGACGCCGGGGTCGTTGTCGTTCGGGTACACGCTGCGCCACTTGGCGATGGTCGCCTCGTCAACGCTGAAGTCGCGCGTGCCGTAGCTCTTGCCAGGCTCGTAGTGGTCGTAGTTGAAGATGGCGGGGTCACTCATGATTTTGCGGGCTCTACTTGCGGAACCTTCTGTTCGGTGCCGGAGCGGGTCTCGTAGCAAACACGCACGCGCATGCCGATCTTCACCGTCGCCGGATCGCAGTTCAGCACGTTGCACATGAAACGGAAGCCCTCGTCCAGGTCCACCAGCGCAAGAACGTAGGGCGTGTCAGCGGCGAACGATGACAACGGCGCGCGGTGGATCACCGAGAAGCTGGCCACGCGCCCGAGACCGACGGCAACCTGCCATTCGTGCTTGGTGCTGTGGCAATGCACGCAGGCGTAGCGCGAATAGAACTGCGCCTTGCCGCAGGCGCTGCAGCGCTGGAAGCGGAACTCGCCCTGGTTCGCGCCCTCCCAATACGGCCGGCTGATGTTGTCCGGCACCGGCATCGGCTTGGTTTGCACTTCGGCCATGGTCAGGCCCTCCCCATGATGATCGAGCAGTGGCCGGAAAAGATGCCGCCCAGCGTGTGGGCCAGCGCCACCTCGGCGTCTTTGACCTGGCGCGGCCCGCATTCACCGCGCAACTGGCGTACCGCCTCGACGACATGAAACATGCCGCCGGCCGCACCCGACGAGCCGTACGACAGCAAGCCGCCGTTGGTATTGACGGGAAAGCGCCCTCCGATAGCGAGCTCTCCGGCCAGCGCCGCCGGGCCGGCCTCGCCACGGCCGTAGAAGCCCATCGACTCCAGCGTGATGAGCAAGGTGCTGGTGAAGCAGTCGTAGATGTGAGCGCAGTCGACGTCCTTGTGTTTGAGCCCGGCCTGGGCCAGTGCATCGGCGGCCGACTCCTTGCAGCCGAAATCGACCAGCGACGGCGCCGCGAAGATGTGCTCGTGCGTGTGGCCTTCGCCGATGCCCAGCAGTTCCACCGCCCGCCGGCGGCCATCGCGCGCGGTGTCGCCAGCGCTCACCACCACCGCGGCACCCCCATCCGACACCAGGCAGCAGTCGAGCATGCGCAGCGGCGAGGCAATCAATTTGGACTTGCGAACATCGTCCATCGTGATCGGTTTCTTCATGTGCGACTGTGGGTGCAGCGCGGCGTTGGCGCGCTGGTTCACCGCCACGGCCGCGAGATGGTCGCCGTTGAGCCAGCCTTCGTGGAAGTAGACCTGGGCGGCCATCGCGAACGCGGCTGGCACGCTCATCCCGTAAGGCTGCTCGTACTGCGGGTGGCCGACGTCGGCCAGCGCTGCCTGTACCTTGTCGCCCATGCCGGTCAGGCGGTTGTCGCCGGTGACGCACAGCACGTGGCGGCAGCGGCCCGAACGCACCAAAGATTCGGCATGCCGCACTAGGAGACCACCTGTCATGCCGCCCATGGCGATGGAGGCGTTGACCTTGGGGCGCAGCCCGATGTACTCGCCCAGCACCCCGCCGAGCATGAGCTGCGGCGAGGCGAACGAGTACGCGGTCAGCAGGCCATCGATGTCGGACACCGCGAGCCCTGCATCGGCCAAGGCGCCCAGTGCGGCTTCGGCATGCAGCGACATGCAGGTGCTGTCTGGCAGCGCGCCGACCTGCGTGTCGTGCACGCCGCTGATGATGGCTTTGGTTCCCATGCTTGTTCCCGTGCTAGGCCAGGCTGATGCGCGTGTCACGCTGCAGCCGCCGGATCTCGTGGATGGCACCGTCGACCAGATCGGTCATGATGTCGCGCGCCGGGCGCCGCGCCTTGAGCAGGCCCCCCGCCTGACCGGCGATGTTGTAGAAAAGGTCGTGACGGCCGGCAGCCAACGCCGCGGACAGGAAGTCCTCCATCAGGATGCGCTGGTACGGCGTCTCCAGCGTCGGCAGACCGGACTCTGCCCAGGCCTGGGAAATCTCACCGTGGAAGGCACGCACCGTCTTGCCGGTCCAGACCTTGCTGACACGGAAGGCCTCTGAGTCGGCGGCCACGATCTGGTCCTTGCAGGAGTCGAACAGCTCGCACTCGTCGGCCACCAGGAAGGCGGTGCCCAGCCAGGCGGCCTGCGCACCCAGCACCAGTGCGGCGACGATCCCGCGGCCATCGGCGATGCCGCCGGCGGCGATCACCGGCGTTGGGTTCACCGCGTCCACCACTTGCGGGATCAGCGGCAACGAGGCCACGGTTCCTGTATGGCCGCCGGCCTCGGTACCCTGCGCAACGATCGCGTCGACGCCCGACTTGCGCTGGCGCACCGCATTGCGCACCGAGCCTGACAGGCCGATCAGCTTCATGCCCTGGGCCCGCGCGCGCGGCAGCAGGAAATCGGGGTCGCCCAACCCGGCGGCGAAGATCGGCACGCGTTCCTCGAACACCACGTCGAGCACCGACTTGGCGTATTCGATGTTGACCACCGTTTCGTCGGCCGGCTGCACCGCGGGCAGCTGGTAGCGCTGGAGCAGCGTCTGCACGAAGGCGGCATGCTCGGGGTAACGGCGCCGGATCTCGTCGCGCACGCCCGAACGGGTGTCGGGTGCGTCGGCAATGCGCGCCGGCAGCAGCAGGTCGACGCCGAAAGCACGGTCGGTGAGCGAACGCACCTCGCGGATGCGACGCCGTGTTTCCTCAGGTGACAGCCCCGAGCAGCCCAGCACACCACAGCCCCCCGCCTGCGACACCGCCGCGACCAGCTTGGGCGGCGTGGCCCGCCCGCCCACCCCCATGCCGGCGAGGAAGATCGGGTACTCGATGCCGAACGAGTCGCAGAAAGCGTTGTGCAGAACCGGACGCGCCATCACTTGAATTCGGGCTTGCGCTTGGCGCGAAAGGCGGCCACGCCCTCCTTCACGTCGTCGGTCTGGAACAGGAAGGGGAAGGCATCGACCGCGTAGCGCATGTCGTCGCCGCCCAGTCCGCGGTTGTAGAAGGATTTCGCCATCTGCACCGCCATGTGCGGTTTGCCGGCAAGCTTGTCGGCAAAGGCCATCGCCTCGTCGAGCAGCTTGTCGTGCTCGACAGTTCGCAACGCGATGCCCAGTCGCACGGCCTCGGCGGCATCGATCGGTTCGCCCAGCATGCTCAGTTCCTTGGCCTTGGGGCGGCCGACGATGTCGTGCAGTCGCAGGAGCGCAAAGCCCGGCAACAAGCCGAGCTGGATCTCGGGCACGCCGAAGCGGGCTCGCTCCGAGGCGAGGATGAAGTCGCAGGCGATCGCGAGCTCGAAGCCGCCGCCGAAGGCCATGCCATTGACCGCCGCGATCAGGGGCTTGCGGCAGCGTTCGGGTGCTTCCAGCACCGGCAGCACGTCGGCGATGAAGCTGCGCGCCTGCTCGGGCGTGGCCGGGAAGGTGCTGATGTCCGCGCCGGCACAAAAGGCCTTGTCGCCGCGACCGGTGAGGATGCCCACGCGGATCTCGTCGTCCGCCTGGATTCTCGCTAGGCTCTCGATCACGCCTTCGCGGATTCCCATGGAGATGGCATTGAGCTTGGTCGGCTCGTCCAGTGTGACGACCGCGACACGGCCCCGCTTTTCGAATTCGACACTGCCGATGCGCATGGACTGCTCCTGTGAAGGCTTCGAAGGTTTGTTTTCGGACTGTGAAGGCTAACGAACGTTAGACAGTTAGTCAATGACCAGAATGCTTTGTTCGAAGGGCTCTCAGCGGCGCAGGCCGCCGTAGCTCGCCCACGGCGTGGCCACGAGGTAGCCGGCGTCGACGGGCAGGTTGATGCCGGTGATTGCCGACGCCAAGTCCGATGCCAAGAACGCCACCGCGTTCGCGATTTCGCGCGGCTCGATCAAACGGCCGAGCGCAGCATGCGTGGTCATCGCGCCGGTCTCCAGCGTGCGCGTCGTGATGCCCTTTTCGAGCGCCGGCGTGTGCGTGAAGCCGGGCGACACGGCGTTGACGCGCACGCCCTTGGGGCCCCACTCCGCCGCCAGGCATTCAGTCAGGTTGATGACGCCGGCTTTGGCCGGGCCGTAGGAATGCAAGGGCCCCGAGCCCATGCCGGCCACGGATGCGATGTTGACGATCGCGCCACTGCCGCGTTTCGCCATCACGGCGCCGAAGCGCGCGCAACACAGGTAGGTGCCGCGCAGGTCGATGCGGGCGACGAAGTCCCATTCGCGCAAGCTCAGTTCCTCGGGCGGCAGCGTGCGTTGCAGCACGCCGGCACTGTTGACCAGCACGTTCGGCACGCCCCAGCGCGCCTGCACGGCAGCCACCAGCGCATCGACCGATTGTTCTTCGCCGACGTCGAGCGCCAGTGCAGCGCCGCCAATCGCCTCGGCCACCGCGCGCGCCGCCGCCTCGTTGCGGTCGGCGACGACGACTTGGGCTCCGGCTTCGGCCAGCACCCGCGCGCAGCTTTCGCCGATGCCGCTGGCGCCGCCGGTGACGACCGCAACCTGTCCTGAAAAGTCGAGCTTCATGTTGTTGATCCCTTGGGTTGACATGTCAGTTCGGCACGCAGCACGCGCTTGAGCACCTTGCCAGACGGCAGGCGCGGCAAGGTCTCGCGCAGCACCAGCTCCTTGGGAAGCTTGAAGCCGCCGAGCTTGCCGCGGCAGAACGATTGCATTTCCTCGAGCGAGAGTGTCGTGCCCGGCCGCAGCACGACGACTGCGGCCACGCGCTCCCCCCAACGCTCGTCCGGCAGGCCGACCACCGCCGCCTCCAGCACCTGCGGAAGTCGGTAAACCACGCGCTCGACCTCACTGGAGGCGATGTTCTCGCCGCCGCTGATGATCATGTCCTTCTTGCGGTCAGTGAGGAAAAGAAAGCCCTCGGAATCGAGGTAGCCGATGTCGCCGGTGCGAAACCATTGGCCCGGGTGGAAGCTGGCCGCGGTCTTCTCGGGGTCGCGCCAGTAGCCGCTGGTGACCTTGGGACCACGCAGGCAGATTTCGCCGGCCTCGCCTGCCGGCAGGTGGCGGCCCTCATCGTCGCAGATACGGATTTCGACGTGCGGCAGCGCGCGTCCGGTCGAGCCGATTCTCTCGATCTCGCGCCCGGCCTCCATCAGCGTGTCGCCGGAGCAACTCTCGGTCAGACCGTAGCCATCGATGTAGCGGCCGTCCTTGAAAAGCGAACTGAACTCTCGGATGCGTTCTTCGGGCGTGCGCTCGCCTCCGCCAATCTGCCAGCGAAAGCTTCTCACGTCGAAGCGATCGCGATCCGGCAGCGCGAGCAGGCGGTTCAGCATCACCGGCGCCATCCAGCCGGCGGTCAGACGTTCGCGCGCGATCAGAGCCAACGTCTCCTCGGGCTCGAACTCGCGCTGCACCGCGAGCATGCCGCCCATCTGCAGCACCGCCAGGCCCGGCAGGTCAAACGCGCCGACGTGGTACAGCGGCCCGACCAAGAGCAGCCTTTCGCCGCCATGCAGGCCCAGCACCGCGATGTGGTCCAGGCATTTCCAGTGGTAGTTGGCGTAGGAATGAATCACGCCCTTAGGCCGGTCGGTGGTGCCCGAGGTGTACATGAGCCGGAACAGGTCCTCGGGCCGGCGCACCTGCGGCGACCACACCGGCTCGGCCACGGGGCCGAGGCGGCGGCTGTCGGATTGCGCGGCTTCGTCGACGATGACCACTTGGCCCACGCCGCCGACGAGTCCACGGAGTTCTTCATCGGCCAGTAGCAGCTTCACACCCGCGTGGCCAACGATGTATTCGACCTCGTCGGCGCCGAGCCGGTAGTTGATCGGCAGCAGCACGGCGCCGAGGTGACTGACCGCCAGTGCCAGCTCGATGAACGCGGCGCTGTTCTTCATCAGCAGGGCAACGATGTCGCCTTCGCCGATGCCACGTGCGCGCAGGCTGCCAGCGGTGGCGGCCACCCGCGCGGCGAGCTCACCGTAACCCATGCGCTGCTCCCGGTAGAGCAGCACCGGCCTCTCGGGCTCGGCGCGCGCCCAGAAAAGCACCGCGGAACTCAGGTTGACCATCGCAAGCCCCCTCGGTCAGTAGGAACGCGGCATGCCAAGGTCGTGGTTGGCCACGTAGTTCAGGATCATTTCCTCGGACACGGGTGCGAAGCGGAACAGGCGGCAGTCACGCCACAGGCGCTCAACATGGAATTCGGTTGCGTAGCCCATGCCGCCCATGGTCTGCATAGCGCGCTCGGTGGCGCGGCTGACGGCCTGCGCGGCCAGCAGCTTGGCGGCGTTGGCCTCGCTGCCATAGGGCAGGCCCATGTCACAGTTCACCGCCGCCTTGTGGTTGAGCAGGCGCGCCGCCTCGACTTCGACATGGCATTGCGCGAGCGGAAACTGCAGCCCCTGGTAGCTTGTGACCGGCTTGTCGCCGAAGACCTTGCGCTCGTTGCCGTACTTCACCGCAAGCTTGATCGCCAGTTCGCCGGTGCCCGCCAGCGCCGCGGTGGTCACGATGCGCTCGGTATTGAGCACGTCCAGCAATTCATGCCAGCCACGGTGCAAGGTGCCGACGAGCTCGCCCGGCGCAATGCGCACGTCGTCGAAGAAGACGCTGCTCGACGCCAGTGTGCGCGTGCCGACCTTGTCGATCGCGGTGTGCGTCAGGCCCTTGCGCTCGACGTCAATCATGAACATCGACAGGCCGTCACTGCGCGACTTGCAGTCGGCGAGCTTCTTGGTGCGCGCCACCACCAGCATCTTGGCTGCGTCGGGCACGCCGGTGATCCAGATCTTGCGGCCGTTCAGGCGCCAGCCGTCGCCCACGGCCTCGGCGTAGCTGCGCAGCTCCAGCGTGTTGGTACCGGCGTCGGGCTCGGTCAGCGCCATGGAGCAGTTGATCTCTCCCGAGACGATCTTCGGCAGCAGCTCGGCCTTCATCGCCGGCGTGCCGAAGCGCGATAACGCGACGCCACCGAAGATCGGGTTGATCATGAAGAGCTGCCCGACGGTCGCGCCGCCGCCGCAGGACGCCAGTGTCTCAACCACCAGCGCCAGCTCGAACATGCCCAGGCCGGCCCCGCCGACCTCGGCAGGCAGCGCGGCGCCACACAGGCCAGCCTCGCAGACGGCGCTCCAGAACTCCTTCGGGAACGCCTTGGCGGCGTCCTGCTTGCGCCAGTACTCAAGGCCAAAGCGGTCGCCGACCTTGCGCGCCGCTTCGATCATCAGCTTCTGTTCATCCGAAAGTCGAAAGTCCATTGTGAGCTCCTGTGCCAGCTAGTCGAACAACAACCGAGTCGGATGGGCCAGCCCGTCGACGATCTCGTTCAGCAGGGCGGCCCCACCGACCCCGTCGAGCACCCGGTGGTCGACCGACAATACCAGCGCGATCTCGCGCCGCAGCGCCGGCTGGCCTCGCGCGTCGGGCCGGAAGAGCTCGCGCACGCTGCCGACACCGAGGATCATCGACTGGCCCGGCACGATGATCGAGGTCATCGCGGTCAGGCCGTGCATGCCCGCATTCGACACCGTGATGGCCCCACCGGCCATGTCGTCGGCAGCCAGCCGGCCCGCGCGGGCGCGCTCGGCCAGGGTATTGGCCCCGCGCGCAAGGTTGACCAGGCTCAGACGCCCGGCATCGCGCACGATTGGCACGCGCAGGCCGTGCTCGGTATGCACTGCCACCCCGACGTCGCTGCCATCGAGCTCCAGCGCGCCCTGCGGCGTCCAGACGCGATTCAGCTCGGGCAGCGCACGCAGGGCCCGGCCCACGGCTGCGACAAGGAAGTGGTTGAGCGTCAGCCGCGGCTCGGTCTCGGGGTCTTTCAGTTTGGCGTAAAGGTCAAGCAGGCTCGAAACCTCGGCTTCGCGCGCCAAATAGAAGTGCGGGATGTCCTGCTTGGCGGCGGTCAGCCGCGCGGCCGTGGCCTGCTGCACCGCGGTGAACGGCTGCAGGCGCCCGGTTGCCGTGCCGGGCTTCACTGGCGCCGGCGGCGGCGAGGGCACAAGCGTCGGTGGAGGAGTGGATGTCCGCGCTTTCAGCACCGCATCGAGATCGCGCGCCCTCACGCGACCCCGTGGCCCCGAACCCGTCACGTCGGCGAGCGCAATCTGATGGTCGCGCGCAAGACGGCGAGCGAACGGTGTCACCGGCCGGCGTGTGAGCGTGGCGGCCGTGTCGACCACGGCGGGTGCGGGCGTCGACAGCATGCTGTCGTCCCAGTGCCCGACCACCGCACCGACCGGCACGGTCTCGCCCACCGCGACCAACGGAGCGCCCATCACGCCATCGCTTTCGGCCGCGATTTCCGTCGCCGCCTTGTCGTTCTCGACCACGAACACGCAATCGCCGGCCTTGAAGCGCGCGCCGGGCGCGAGTGTCCATTCGGCCAGCGAGCCCTCGGTCATCGTCAGACCCAGCTTGGGCATGAGCCAGTCTCTACGCACTCCGTCAGGTCCCTTTGAATTCGGCCTTGCGCTTCTCGAGAAACGCGCGGCAGCCCTCGTGCGCATCGTCGCTGTCGAGCACTAGGCCGATCATCGCCTGCTCGTGCGCGAGCGCTGCGGGCAGCGGCATCTCGAGCCCCTGGCGCAGGGTGCGCTTGAGAAGCTTGAGCACCAGCGGCGACTTCTCCGCGATGCGCGTCGCCAGCGCCAGGGTCTCGTCGAGCAGCCTCGCTCGCGGCACTGTGCGGTTGCACAGCCCGAGCGCTACCGCCTCGGCGGCGGTGATTTGGTCGCCGGTGAACATCAGCTCCTTGGCGCGGCACAGCGGAATCTGGCGAATCAAACGCTGCGTGCCGCCCGCGCCGGGAAACAGGCCCAGCGTGATCTCGGGCAGACCGAGCTTGGCTTCCTCGGCCACCAGGCGGATGTCCAGCGCCAGCAGCAGCTCGGTGCCACCGCCGAGCGCCCAACCGTTGACGGCGCCTAGCGTCGGCTTGTCGCAATTGTCGAAGCGAGTGAACAGGCGATGGATCACTTCGGCGAACTGTTCGTAGTGCTGCAGCCCCCGCCGGCTGTCGAGATCGGCGATGTCGCCACCGGCCACGAAGGCTCGTTCGCCTGCGCCGGTGACAACGATGGCGCGCACCGCATCGTCGGCCTCGAAGGCCGCGAGCGCGGCGTCGAGCGCGTGCATGGTGGGTACGTCGATCGCGTTCAATGTCTTCGGCCGGTTGATCGTCAGCAGGCCCACCGGGCCGCGCTTTTCGCTCAGGATGCTGTCGTTCGACATGGGTGTCTCCGTGTTCATTCGAGGGTGCGGCGCAACGCCTTGACGATGGCCGCGGTACCGATGTTGTAGCCCTGCTCCAGCGACTTGGCGAAGGGCACCGGCATGAAGGGCGCGCCGACGCGCACCACCGGCGCGTCGAGCTCGTCGAAGCCTTCGTCGGCAATCGTGGCCGCGATCTCGGCGCCGACGCCGAAGGCCTGCACGGCCTCGTGCACGATCACCGCACGATGGGTGCGCGCCAGCGACGCCAGCACGGTGGCGCGGTCCCAGGGCTGCAGGCTGCGCAGGTCGATCACCTCGACCTCGACGCCCTCGCCGGCCAGCTCCCGCGCTGCCGCCAGCGAGGTGTGCACGGTCGCGCCGTAGGTCACCAGCGTCACATCACGGCCGGGGCGAACGGTGTTCGCCTTGCCGATCACGTCGCGCACCGACAGGTCGACCGGGCCCCTGCTGCCGTACAGGCCCTTGTGTTCGATGAAGATGACGGGATCCGGGTCTTCGATGGCGGCGCGCAGCAGGCCATAAGCATCGGCCGGCGTGGCCGCACATACGACCTTGAGGCCCGGCACGTGCGCAAGCCAGGCTTCGAGACATTGCGAATGCTGCGGCCCGGCGCTCAAGCCCCCGCCGTGCGGCGTGCGCAGCACCATCGGCACGCTGCACTGGCCACCGAACATGAAGCGCGCCTTGGCCGCTTGGTTCACCAAGGCGTCCATCGCCAGCGTGATGAAGTCCATGAACATGATCTCGACGACCGGGCGCAGGCCCGACAGCGCCGCGCCGACCGCGGCGGAAACGATGCTCGCCTCAGAGATTGGGGTATCGAGCACGCGCTTCGACCCGAACTCGTCCAGCAGGCCGCGCGTGGCCTTGAACGAGCCGCCGGGCGCGCCGATGTCCTCGCCCATCACGATGACGCGCGGATCGGCGGCCATGCTGTCGCGCAGCGCCTGTGCGACGCTGGCCATGTACTTCATCTCGACCGGGCCGGCGCTCACGAGGTCATCTCCGTATAGACGCCGGCGAAGGCGGGTTCAAAGGCCGGCAGACCATCGGCACGCGCGCCCGTGACCGCCGCTTCGATGCGCTGACCAATCTCGGCGGCCGCGGCATCGAGCGCCTCGGCGGCGACACCCGCAGCGAGCAAGGCCGCGTGCGCGCGCGCCAGCGGATCGGTCCTGGCGCCCGCCTGCATCTCGTCGGCGCTGCGGTACTTCTGCGGATCGCCTTCGAAGTGGCCGCGCACGCGGTGCGTCTTGCACTCGAGCACGCGCGGACCCAGACCCTCCCGGATCGCAGCCACCGCGCGCGCGGCGGCATCGGCGACCGCGAGCGCATCGTTGCCGTCCACACCTTCGTGAACGATGCCAAACGCCGCGGCGAGCGCGTCCAGCCGGGCCGCGAACTGGCGCGAAGTGGGCGAGAACTCGGACCAGCCGTTGTTCTCGCACACCAGCAGCAGCGGAGATTTCCACAGCGCCGACATGTTCAGCGTTTCGTGCAATACGCCCTCGGCCATCGCACCGTCGCCGAAGAAGCTCACTGCCAACCCGTCGCTACCGAGCACCGACTGCGCCATGGCGCTACCCAACGCGATCGGTATGCCGGCACCGACGATGCCGTTGGCACCCAGGATGCCCAGGCTCGTATCGGCCACATGCATCGATCCACCGCGGCCCTGGCAGACGCCCCCTGCACGGCCCATGATCTCCTTGAAAAAGCCATCCAGCGCCAGTCCACGTGCCAGCACATGACCGTGGCCCCGGTGCGTGGTAGCCAGCGTGTCGCCGGGCGCCAGTGCCGATGCCACGCCGGCGGCGATCGCCTCCTGGCCGACACTGAGGTGGATGAAGCCCGGCACCTCGCCGTCGGCAAACAGTTTCGTCAGTGCGGTCTCCGCCTGGCGCACCAGCAGCATCGTGCGGTACAGCGCGAACAGGCGCTCACTGCCATTCGAGGCCGCCATGCTCATGCGCCGCCGCCAGGCTTGCGCTTGGCGGGCCACTCGAAGGCCCGCGGCTGCTTGTTCAGGAAGCGCGCCACCGCGTCCTGGTGATACTCGGTCTTCATCACCATGGCTTGCGCCGCAGCCTCGAGTTCCGCCAGCGTGTCCTGGTCGAGATTGAAGGAACGATTGAGGATGTTCTTGGAGATTCCGATGGCCTGCGTGGCCGCGCCGTGGAAGCGCGCCGCCATCGCCAGCGCCTCGTCAAGAAGCTGGTCTTCGGGCACGACTTCGTAGACGATGCCGAGCGACCGCGCTTCCTCTGCATCGACCTCACGCGCCGAAAACACCAGTTCCTTGGCACGCATCAGGCCGACCACTCGGGGCAGGAGATAGAACGCTCCGAGGTCGGGCACCAGCCCGACGCGGGTGAACACCGCGCAGAAGCGCGCGCTCGGCGTGGCCAGCACGAAGTCGCAGGCCAGCGTCAGGATGAAGCCGGCGCCGAAGGCCGGCCCGTGCACCGCAGCGATGACCGGCTTCTCGAGATTGACCAGCTCACGGAACCAGACATGCAAACGGCGGATGCGGTCGCGATCGGCGAACACCGGGCGCTTCTCGGAGGACAGCGCCTTCAGGTCGCCCCCGGCGCAAAAGGCCTTGCCGCTGCCCGTGAGGACGACGGCGCGCACCTCGGCGTTGTCGCGGGCCTCGTGCACCGCCTCTGCAATGCCCTGGCGCATTTCCAGGTCGAAGGCGTTGCGCAACTCGGGCTTGTTCAGTCGGATAACCAGTGTGGCGCCGTGACGCTCACGCAATACGGAATCGCTCATGTCTTGAATCCCAGGTCGCGCGCGATGATGTTGCGCTGGATGTCGCTGGTGCCTTCGCCTATCACGTAGACGAGGGCGTCGCGGTGGATACGGCCTACCGGATAGTCACGCATGATCCCGGCGCCTCCGTGGATGCGAATCGCGGCCTCGCTGACCGAAACTGCCGCCTCGCTGGCCACCAGCTTGACCTTGGCGGCGGTGGCGGAGTCCAACGTCCCTTGGTCGACCCGCCAAGCCCCGTAGTAAACGAGCCAGCGCGCGGCCTCGATCTGCGCGGCCATGTCCGCCAGGCGGTGGCCCACGGCCTGGTAGTCGCCGATGCGCTTGCCGGCCACCACGCGGTCGCGGGCGTAGGCCAGCGCCGCCTCGTAGGCTGCGCGCGCCATGCCCAGAGCGTTGGCGGCCACGCCAACGCGGTTCTCGCTCAAAGAGTCGAGGATCACCGGGTAGGTGCCTTCGCGGGCACCCAGCAGCGCCTCGTCGGGCACGAGCACGTTGTCGAAGTGGATCAATGCGGTCTCTGAGCCGCGAATGCCCTCTTTGCGCAGCTTGGTCATCGCCACGCCTGGGTTGGGCAGCTCGACGATGAACAGGCTGATCGCCGCGGGCGTCAGTTCCGACCGCGTGCGCGCGGCCACCAGCATGAAGTCGGCGATCGGCGCGTTGGTGATGTAGAGCTTGCTGCCGTCGAGCCGCCAGCCGTCGGATGTGCGGGTGGCCTTGGTGCGCAGGGCGCGCACGTTGGAACCGCCATCGGGCTCGCTCAGCGCAAATGCCGCAATTTTCTCGCCCGCGAGTGCGGGCACGAAGCAGCGCGCGCGCTGCTCCGGCGTGCCGGCGCGCCAGATCGGCCAGATGCCCAGATGCGAATGCGCAGACCAACTCGACGCGAATGCCTGGCTGCAGAAGCTCAGCTCCTCGCGGACGATGCAATCGCTGACCTTGTCCATGCCGCTACCGCCGTCTGCCTCGGGGTAGCGCACGCCGAGCAGGCCGAGTTCGCCCCAGCGGCGGAACACACCGCGCGGGAACGCCTCTTCTTCTTCGGCCCGCATCACCAGCGGCGCCAACTCTTCACGGCACATGCGGCGCACCGTTTCGCGCACAGCCTCGTGTTCGGCAGAGAAGCCAAAATTCAGGCTCATCGATTTCCACCCTCGCCCCGCGCGGGTCCGGATACCGCCCGCGAAACAAGCGCCGCCCGGTCTCGGAGTTCCTCGCCCAGCGCCTTGATCGCGGAGCGTGGCAAATGGGCCGTGAACCCGGTTCCGCTGATGGCCATCACGGGTGTGCCGGCCGAATCCACGACAGCACAGGAAACGCTCGTCACGCCCTTGACGTAGGAGCCCAAGTCGACGGCGTAACCCTTGCGGGCCGCCTCGTCCACGCTACGCATGTAGGCGTCGAACCCCGGTGGATCGTCCCAGCGCAGAGCCTCGACGCGGCGCCGCAGCTCGGCCCGGGTCAGGCCCGAGTGGGCCGCCATGCTGCGGCCGAGCGCCGAAATGAACATCGGCAAGCGCTGCCCGACATTCATGTGTACGCGCATCGTTGCATCGTTGTCGGCACGGTCCACAAGCACCACCCGGTCCTCCGCGGCGCGATGCCAAAGCGTGGCCGTCACGCGGTGGCTTGCGGCAAGCGATTCCAGGTGGGGATGGACAAGACGTGCGTAAGACGCGGTCTCGAGCGCGCCCTTGGCCAGCTCCACCAGCCCCAGGCCGACCCGGTAGGTCTTGGTCGCTTCGTCGAAAGTCACGAGCCTTTCGTGCACCAAGGTCTTCAGCAGATTGAAGCAGGTGCTCGAGTTCAGACCGAGGTCGCGCGAAATACGACTGACCCCCACCGGCGTGGCGGCGATCGCAAGATAGCGCACGACCGCCAGCCCGCTGGCCAGTGCGCCGACAACTTTCTCGGGTGGTTCCATGCGGTCCATGCGCAACTTCGTCGATGGTGAACACAAGCGAGCGATGTTGACACGACGGAACGGATACGTCTACACTTTTTCTCCATACAGATGCATATTCTCTATAGCGAATGAAAGCCGACTATGAACCTGACCCGACGCATGATCCTCACGCTGCCCATGCTCGCCACCGGCCCGCTGGGGGCCCAGGAGAGCTTTCCGGCCAGACCCATCACCCTCGTCATTCCGTCGGTTGCGGGCGGCATCCTTGACACGATCGGACGCATCGTGGGCCGGAGCCTGGAGCCGCTGGGCCAGGCGGTCGTTTGCCAAAACGTCCCGGGCGCCGGCAGCATCCTGGGGACCGACGTGGTCGCCAAGGCGCCCGCCGACGGCTACACGCTCGCGGTGGTTGCAACCAGCCACGCCATCAACCCGAGCGTCTACGCGAAGATGCCGTATGACACGGCTCGCGACCTGGCGCCGGTCACCCATACCGTCAACCTGACCAATTTGCTCGTCATCAGCCCCGCGGTGCAGGTCAACAACCTGCAGGAACTGATCGCGCTGGCCAAGCGCAGACCGGGCGGCCTGACCTTCGGCTCGGCGGGCATCGGCCAATCGAACCACCTCTCGGGAGAGATGCTGCGCACCGCCGCCGGCATCGACATCGTGCATGTCCCCTACAAGGGCAGCGCGTCCGCGATGAACGACGTGCTCGCCGGCCACATCTCGATGATGTTTGTCGACCTGCTGTCGGCGATGCCGCACGTCAAGACGGGGAAGTTGAGGGTGATGGCGGCAACCGGTTTGCAGCGTTCCGCGTCGGCGCCGGAGATCCCGACGCTGCATGAATCCGGCCTGACCGGGTTCAACGGCAATTCCTGGCTCGGGCTAGTCAGTCGCGCCGGAACGCCGAAGCCAGTCATCGACAAACTCAGCGCTGCCGTGACCCTCGCTCTGCGGGACAGTGCCATGCGCCAGCGGCTGATCGCTCAAGGTGTTGAGCCTGTCGGCGGTACCGCGGAAGAGTTCACCAGCTTCCTTGAGGTGGAAAGCAAGCGCTACGCCGCCGCCGTTGCGGCGGCCGGTATCAAGCGCGAGTAGTCGTCTGGCCGCTCAGCTGGGAACCGGCCTGAAACGCGGCAACACGACTTGGTCGTTGATGGACTCACAGACCAGTTCCACAGCCATGTCGAATTGCACGGCCATGGGATCGCCGCCAACCAGTGAGCTGATCATCCGCGGCCCTTCGGCCAATTCGACCAGCAACACGGCATAAGGCGTGTCCTGCTTGAAGGCCGGGCCCGGTGCGCGATGCACCACGCTGAAGGAGTGAACCACGCCGCGCCCGCTGGCGGCACGATGTTCGAGGGCCTGGCTGCCGCACTGGCGACAGATGTCCTGCTGGTAGAGCTGCACGTGCCCGCAGGTCTTGCAGTGCTGAAGCAGCAAGCGACCTTCCTTCAGGCCATCCCAATAGGCCTGCGAGTCCGCATCGGGCACCGGCAACGGCTTGATGTGCGCCTCTTTCGGTTCGATGCGTCTCACAGCGTGGCTTCCGTGCCCAGGATGGTCGTGGCCTGCGTCGCGAACCCTGCGCCCAGGCTGTGGACGAGTCCGAGTTCCGCGCCGGGGACCTGGCGATCCCCGCAGGTTCCCCGGAGCTGCTCCATCACCTCCAGAAAATGGAGCAGCGATCCCGGCATGCCGGGATGCGCGAACGACAGCAACCCGCCGTGCGTGTTGCAAGGGATGCTGCCGCCGTAAGTGATCTGCCGGTCGTCCACGAACCTTCCGCCCTCTCCCTTGGGGCAGAACCCCAGATCCTCGAGCATCATGATGACGGTGCCGGTGAAGCAGTCGTAGACACCGGCTACGTCGATGTCGCGTGGCGTACATCCGGCCATCGCGTAAGCCTTGGCGCTGGACTGGACCGCACCGGTGGTGGTCAGCGACGGCATCAGGAAGATGTGCTCGTGCGTGTAGCACTCGCCGGCACCCAGGATGTAGATCGGCTTGCTCTTGAACTCGCCGACGCGGTCCGCGGAACTCACGATGAAGGCCGCTGCACCGTCGGAGATCAGGGAGCAGTCAAGCTTGTGATAAGGTGTCGTCACCCAGCCGGAACTCAGGACGTCATCGACCGTGATCGGCCCGGTGGTCTGTGCCCCGGGCGTGCGCAAGGCGTGCTCGCGATGAATGACCGCCACCTTGGCGAACTGCTCCGACGTCGTTCCGAACTCCAACATGTGCCGGTGTGCCGTCATCGCGAAAGTATTGGCCACAGGAATGCCGAACGGCATCTCGTACTGCTGATCCCGGCTCTCCGTCATCGAGCGCAATGCCAGATCGGGCGAAAGACCGGTCAGCAGGCTGTCGGCGCCGAGGACGAGCACGTTCTCGGCCAAGCCGCCCGCGATCGCCGCCGCCGCGATGTTGAACATCGTCGCCGCCGTCGCGCCCGACACCTGCAGCGTGTTCGAGAAGGTCGGCACGATACCGAAGTATTCGCTGAACGCGACGCTGAAGCGATGGAATGGGGCGGCGAACGCGACGCTGGTCAAGACGCCGTCGATGGCGCCTCTTTCGATGCCCGCGTCCGTAAGGGCGGCTTTGGCGGCGTCGCAGGCCAACGCCATGGTGCTGCGGCCCGGGACCCGCCCGACGGCGGATCGTCCCGCGCCGACGATTGCCGTGCGGCCGCGAATGCTTCGCGACGAAGGCCGCGACGAAGAAGAAGGGCATGCATCAAGCATTGAAGTTCCCTTTGCCGATCAAGGAAGAGTGCGTCGAATAGCTGGAATGCACCTATTCTAGCCTACCAATCGTTCGTTTGATTGAAGGCACTGACGAAACTCTGCAGCGAGACCACGAGAGCATTGGCCAGCCTCACCCGGTTTCTGGGCAGCGTCGAAGAGCACGGGCACCAACCATGCTGATGCGATAAGTATTCTTATCGATACAGCGCTCATCTCAAACCTGCCGGCACAGTCCATCACTCCAATACAGCGCGAACCGTGGCAGTCACCTTTGCGGCCCTTCGGCCCGTTGCCAGATTGCGCCGACCCCATGAGTCACTCGAAATCGTACGGTACCGCAGTTGAAAGTACGGCTCGGGCACTGCTGGAGCGCCACCGGTGTCCAATGCCGCGGTTTCATGCCCGCTCGCCCTGGTCGGCATCGCCTTCTATCCGGTTCTTATCCATCGGCTCGCAGCTTCGCTCCGCGCTTCCTCCCCACGATCAGTCGCCCTCTCGCAGTTGCGCATCGCTTCGTTCGCTGTGATCAACTTGCGGGAGGACTTGCACCTCCAAGAGTGCGCCCATGCTGGGCGCACAAGAAAAAAGCCCCACGGATGTCCGTGGGGCTCTTCAATCGTCTGTGGCTAGGCAGCGCTGGGCGCTTCCATAGCCTGGGTGCCGGCGAGGTCCTTGTCGAGGTCCAATTCGGCCTCGATCTCCGCCTGCCTGGCGCGTACCTGCGCGAGTTCGTCGCGCTGTTGGAAGTCCTCCAGCAGCATCTTTTCGACGCCAGCCAGCTCTTCCTTCTTCTTCCCGTACTCGAGCCGAAGCTTCACCGGGTCTTCCACGATCCCGGCGATCGCCGTCAGGACAGCGTTGCCGACGCCCACTGCGTCGTGCATGTTCGGCCGGTCCTTCACGCAAGCCCGAAGGCCCGAGTTCGGAGCGACCACTTCCAGGTCGATGCTCACGTAGCTTCGCGAGATCTCCAGATCGAACCCGCCGACGCGCGCGAACGCACCCTCTCGCTTCGCGTTGGAACTAGCTCGGAACGCGGCGCCGATGGCGCCAGCGGTATCGGCTGCGGGCGCGACCGCCGTCGTGCTTGGCGAGCCTATCGGCTCCACCTTCGTTGATCCAGAAACCAGCGCGGCGGACTTCGCGTCCTGCTCGATCCGCACCATGTTCTGGTCGATCCACGCCAATCTCTGCTGCAGGGAGGCCTTGCGGCCCCCAAGTCGCCATCGGTCCTGCTCCCACTGGTCGTAGGCGAACGACAGCTTCTGCACCTTGGCATCCACCGCCACCTTCTCCATGACCAGCGGATTGCCGCTGGCCAAAGCGCGGAGTTCGGCATATGACATCGCCGAGATAGAAATGTCCTCCACCGTTCTCAGGCCCTTGTCGCCGTTCATGACTTGTTCGATGAACTTGCCCTTCACGTCTATCAGGTTCCAGCTGTAACTATCGAAGCTCGCTTCAGTGCAGTACCGCCAAAGCTCGATGCTCTCGCACTCGTTGCCTTGCCGGTCACCGCGCCCATCACGCTGCTCGATGTCGCACGGGCGCCATGGAACGTCGCAATGATGGATGCCTTTGAGCAGCCGTTGCACGTTGCTGCCGGTGCCCAGCTTCGACGTTGACCCGAAAACTACTCGGATGGTACCTTCACGGACCTTCTTGAACAGTTTGGCCTTCGCGCCGTCGGTGTCGTAGTCGTGCACGAACGCGATCTGCTCGGCCGGGATGCCGAGCGCCACGATCAGGCGCCTAAGTTCCTCGTAGACCGAGAATCCCTTCGCACCAGGTGTGCCGATGTCCGAAAACACCAGCTGCGTGTGCCGTTGCTGCTCCCCAGCTTTCCAGATGCGCACTACGTTGTTTGCGATCTGCGCCAGCTTTCCATTCGCATCGCCAGGCAGCGTTGGATTGACCAGCCGCATGTCGAGCGCCGCGCGCCGCCCATCGTTGGTTATGGCCAGCATGTTGTCTTCCTCCGGTTTGACCGTCCGATTCCGGATGGCATCGGCACGTTTGACGAGTTCCGCCGTGAACGCCTTCTGGACGTCGCTCATCTGGGAGACCATGACTTGCGGCTTCCCACCTTCGATGCGCGGGGTGGGCAGGTTCAGCATCCGTTTCGTGCGGATGTCCGCGACGCCACGGAAGATCGCCATCAGCTCGGGCAGGTTCACGAACTTGGCGTAGCGGGACACCGTGCGGAACCCTCTCCCATCTGGGGCAAGCTCCACGCCAGTCACCGTTTCGCCGAAGCTCGCGCTCCACGCGTCGAACTCGTAGAGCCCGTAGCGCTTGAGCGTCACGGGCTGCAGGAAGAGCTGCATGGTGTGCAGCTCCGCCAGCGAATTGCTGATGAAGGTCGCCGTGGCCATGACCAGACCTTCTTCCTTTCCTCCCCGTGCCTGCATGATCAGGCGGGTCTTCATGAACGCGTCGAACGCGCGCTGCGAGGAGGTGTTTGCGAGCCCTGCGACCCGCGGCATCTTGCTCAGCCGCGCCAACGATTTCAGCGCATGCGCTTCGTCGTAGAACAGCTGGTCGATACCCAGTTCATCGAACCAGACCGCGCTTTGAGCGTCGGCCTTTCCATCTTCCACCAAGCGCGTGATCCTGGCTTCGTACTCCTTCATGCGCTTTTCGATTTCCTTGATCGAGCGCTTGGCGCCGCGATCCTGAGTCAGCGACATCATCGTGCGCGCCTCTGCAAGCAGTGCTTCGATGAATGCGCGTTGCTTCTCCGGGCTCAGCATGAGCCGCTCGAAGGTCGACTGGGTCATGATTACCGCGTCCCAGTCGCCGGTGGCGATCCGCGCCACGAAGGCACGACGCTTGTCGCCGGACAGATCGTCCTTAGTGGCCATCAGCACTTTCGCTTGCGGATACAGCCGAACGAACTCGGCGGTGTACTGCGACAAGCAATGATTCGGCGTGATGTGGCACGGCTTCCTTGCCTTGCCCAGCCGACGAAGCTCCATGCTGGCACCAGCCATCACCAGGGTCTTGCCCGCGCCGACGCAATGGCCCAGAAGGACGTTGCCGAACAGGGTCCGCCAGATTCCGGTCTTCTGGTGCGGGTACGGAGTCACCAGCTTGCTCATGCCCGGCAGGTGCAGGTGCGTCCCGTCCCAGTCGCGCGGGCGCGTCTGGTTGAAGGCGTCGTTGTAGATGCGCAGGAGGCGATCGCGTCGCGCGTCGTCTCGGTATACCCACATCCGGAACTCGTCCCGGATGGCCTGCCACTTCTCCCGTGCGGCCATGGTGGCCACCGGGTCGACGACTTGCCGTTCCTGCACGGTTCTGGTGATCGTGGGCGGCTGCTGATTGAGCGCCGCTTCCACAAGAGTCAGCGCGCATCGCTGCGACGTGCCCCATTTGACGGTCTGGAGCGTGCGGTCGCCCACCCAATCCAGACCGCTCCCCCGGGTCTTGATCGACCAGGTTGCCGTGGACTCGTCGAAGGTGACTTGGAAGTCGTCGTCGCGCCGGTCGTTGATCAGCTTCGCGGCGAATTGCTTCACCACGTCGCAGGGGATCCAAGGTGCACCCAGCCTGGCCTCCACCTCGGCGGGACCGAGATCCTGAGGGATCACGGCGACCAGGGCGGGGATGTTGGCTTCGTACTCCGGGCCCGCGGCTCTCGCCTGGGCGATCTTTTCGCGGATGTTGCCGGACAGGTATTCGTCCGCCGGCACCCAGCGTGTCAGAACCGGATCGCGAAAGGCAATGCCCTCCGCCCTCAGTTCTTCGGTCACGGCCCGCACGCCCTTGCCACAGCGCTTGGCCATGTCGCGCAGGTCGATCCTGCCGTGCAGGGAGAGGCTCACGAACATCGCATCCTTGACGGAGTCGACGCGCGCGGGCACCTCGGGCGTTCCCACGGTGCGCTTGGAGAAGATGTCGGCCTTGGTCACCGTCTCGGCTTCCTCGTCCCAAATCTCCAGCGCCAGCAAGAGCGGCCAGTTGGGGTCGCTGCGCATGATTCTGCTGTTGGCCAGCGTCGTCAGCGCGCCTAGTTGCGCCACGAAGGCGTCGTAGGTCTTGTTCAGGTGGCCCTGCAGCCGCCGCAATGCTGCGTCGTCATCCGACGCGGCCTGGTGCTCGATCACGGCAGTCGCCGCATCACGGACAGCGATCATTCCGAGCAGCCGCTTACGCGCGGTGCCGGCGTAGAGGCTGTCCACGTCGAGGACCTCTTGGCCTTCGCTCACGCAGATTCGCCCGCCGCGCTCCAGGAAGGAGCCGGGTTGGACGTTGTCCACGTTCGCGTAGCGCGCCATGGGGGCCTGCGCCGCCATGCACTCTTCGACCTTGGCCTCTTCGTAGAGACCTTCGGGAAGGCCATCGATGAGGCGTGCCAGCCGCTCCTGCAGCTCGGACATTCCGCCGTCGAACACGGGCAACGCGGCCTGGCCGTGTTGCGTGCCGGTCCAGGTGAGCGTGCCCACCATGGCATCGGGATGCCGGTTGTAGTAGGCGTTGATGTCTTCGTGGGTCTGCCGCGTCTGGCCCCAGCTCCGGTCGTACTGCCAGACCGTCTCAGGTTGCCCCGGCGTGAACAGGTGCTTGCCTGCATGGGCAGTGGCAAGCCACTCCGGACTGCCCCCGAACTGCGGGAACTCCCGGCGCTTGAACACGACGATGTCGGTGACGGCTTCGGTGTTCGCGTGCGACGCGAACGCCATGCTGGGCAACCGGAATGCTGCGACGAGTTCGCCGTGCGCATCCAGGTACTTGCGATGCGTGTCGGTCTTGCTGTCCAGCGAGCCGCGGGAAGTGATCAGTACCACCAGCCCGCCCGGGCGCACGAGTTCCAGCGACTTGGCCAGGAACCAGTTGTGGATCAGCCAGGCGGCGTACGGCGCCTTGCTCGTGTCATTTGTTTTGAACTGCCCGAAGGGCGCGTTCCCGATTGCCAGGTCGTAGAACCCGACCGGCAGGTTGGCCGTCTCGAGGCCGCTGGCGTGAACCTGCAGCCCGTAGGGCGCGAAGCAGCGCTCCAGGATGGAGGCGCTCGTCGGATCGACCTCGACCGCTGTCAACGTCGACCGCTTGGCCAGCTGGTGCGGCATGCCGGCGATGACATGGCCGACGCCGGCGGCGGGCTCGATCACGCGACCTCCCCGGAATCCGAGGCGCTGCACGATCGACCACAGCGTGGCGACCAGCTGCGGGGGCGTGAAGAACGAGGTGTTCACGCTTGCCTGCATGGCCGCGAACTCCTTGTCGGTGGTCGCCGCTTCCAGCTCCTGCCGCAGTGCGGACAGGGTGTGTTGCCCAGATCCATCCGGCGAAAACACGCGCGCGGCGCCACCCCAGCCGGAGTAGCGCAGCAACTCGCACATCTGCGCCGCCGTCGCCGTCTGCTGGGAGGATGCAAGTTCCTTGACCAAGCGCACCGCCGCGATGTTGTCCTTGATGCGTTTGGAGACGTTGTCCGCGGGCGCGAACGCCAGCGGATCCAGGACGGGCCAAAGCGTCTTGCGCTCGGCGTAGTCCGTTTTGTCGTCTGCGGCTTCGACCCACCCGGTGTTGACCAGGTCGCTCAGCTCGCCATCGTCGATTTCACCTGTGGTTATGGCGTCGGAGAGATCCAGCGTCACCGCCGCAATCGCACTCGCCGCCTGCGCCACGGCGTGAGGCTTCGAGGGAACCTCGAAGTCCGCCATGCTGAGGCCGCCGAACCACAAGCTTTCGCTGGGCTCGGCAGCTGCACGGTGTTTCACCATGTGTTTGCTCCGTTGTTGAAGCGGGCGACACACGGTCCTTCCCTTGCGGGGTGGACTGCGTGCCCCGCATGGGTTGGAAAGTTGATTTGCGCGGCCCGAGGGTCGCGCTGATGAAGACTTGCGTCTTCGGGGAAACGAGGGCGGCTGGCTGGTCCAGCGCCTTTCTCAAGGGCTTGCGAAGCGCTTGAGAAAGACCTCTCCCTTGCGGAAGAGGCCATCAAATTGCGTCAGAAAGATCCTT
Organism: Caenimonas sedimenti; assembly: GCF_007833165.1. Taxonomy (GTDB): domain Bacteria; phylum Pseudomonadota; class Gammaproteobacteria; order Burkholderiales; family Burkholderiaceae_C; genus Ramlibacter; species Ramlibacter sedimenti. The sequence continues at coordinate 271,594 of NZ_VOBQ01000008.1, forward strand.
CGGCATGCAGCAGCCATTGCGGGCTGCCGATGGGGCCGAGGTTGGTGACGGACATGACGTGACGCTGCGAACGGCAGTTGTAGCCATGGGAGTCGACTCCGCGGCAGACAAAGCAGCCGCCGGCGCCGAAACAGGCATAGGCGCTGGCTTCCAGCAGGCCTTGCAGCCGATCCGTCTCGTCCAGGTGTTCGCCAAGGCGTCGCACGGTGGCACTGTCCCAAGCGACGAAGCGATCGAACGTCGTGACTTCGATGGCGACGCGGCCACCGAACCACTTGGGCGCCCGGTGGCTCACTTCGACCGCCTGCCCCGACTTGAGCAGCTGGTCAAACGCTTCGCAGGTCATCGCGGCCGCCGTGGACCATCGGTTGGGCTCGTTCATCTTCATGCCGAGCCCTCCCCGTCGAAGGCGCCCTGCAGGGCCGCTTCGGCGTCGGGTGCGAGTCCCGTGGACCGAGCTTTGCGCGCTGCGCGCGGACGTGCGGGCCGTTCCTCCGCCCGCAGTGCGGGAGCAGGAGCGTTCTCGGCTGGCGCCGGTTCCAGAGCCACCGCCTCGGGAGTCGTGGCCTTGGCGTCACGGCGCGCCAATCGCCTGGTGCGCTCCAACTGCTTGGAGCGCTGGTCCTTCGTCTTGGCCACCGGGTCATAGCCCTGGATGGCGATGCTGATCCTTCTGGGGCGCTCGATGGCGAAATGGCTTTTGGCCATGGGTGTCCCCTGGTTGTGAATGGAAAGTGGGTGAGTTCCGCCACTGGCGTGGCGGGCGCCGGCGCGTAGTGGCCGACTGGAAGATGGTCCGGCCTCGGCGGCACGGAACCCAGTTCATTGCTGGCATGGCGCCAGCTGCGAGACCAAAGGTCAGGCTGCGAACAATTCTAGGAGTGGTCAGGCATGCTGTCCAAGGATCGCGACCATGCGGCTTGCACAACGGCCGTGTCAGCGTCCGTTGAGTGCGCTCCGCATGCCCTCGGTGGCTCCTATATTGGCGCATGGTCGACCCGCAGGAGATCTTCGCCACGTCCTTTCTGGGCCCATGGGTGCCGCAGGCGAAGGACGGCCCCCGGCGCCGACACGTCTACCTCTCACTGGCGCACTGGTACGAGGCGGCCAAGTTCATGCCGCATGCCCCCGCCCACCGCGACGCCGTGGCCTTCTGCCCGACCGTTGCCGAGGCGCGCAAGTACGCGCGGCTGCGCGAACCGGAGTGGCGGTCGGACTGGCAGATGACGCGGCACTCCGTCCTGATCGCCGGGCTGGCGATGCTGACGCTGCAGCGCCCCGAGCTCGAGCTGCAGAAGGTGCCGCTTGACGGCCTGAAAGGTGCCCTGAGCGGCCACCTGAAGAAGGTCCCGGAACGGTTCGTGGATGCGTGCCTTGGCCGGTTCGATCAGTGGCGTACTGCGCCTCGCATCGCCGTGTTCGGGGCAGAGGCAGCGCCAAATGACGTTGTCGGAACGCGCATGGCCAAGTTGGTCGCGCCGATGCCCAGCTGGACGCTCATCACCACCAGCCACCGGCGAACCCCGTGGACGTTGCATGACTGGGCCCTGTCCCACTACGTCCCGGTGCAGTACGTCGGCCAGGCCGATGCGCGAGCGAGCCGTCCCCTGGCACGACAGGTGGTGGAAGCGGCCGACCACGTCATCGTGTTCGAGCAGCGCCGGGACAAGCGCTTCGATCACGTGATCCAACACGGCAAGGAGCTCAAGCGCAAGCTGACGCTGGAGCTGTACGACGCTGCCGGCGGCGCCGGCTCACCCGGGCAGCTCACGCTCGCCTGAAAGACGAACGGCCCGGGCAGCAGGTGCTGCGCCGGGCCATCCAAGTTGGACCGATCAGAGGGTTCCCGGCGCCGGCAGGTGCTGAACCTGACGAATCACGCGGGTCGCCGCTCCTGTGGTCGTGACGTAGACCATCTCGCCGGGAAACACCATGTCGAACGGTGCCGGCTGCACGATGGTGACGATCCGCGGCTGCTGGTACCCGACGGGTGCGAGCTGCACGATGATCTCCTGCGCCTGGTTGCGGGCCACGACATGCGCGGTGCGCTCGCCGAGCACGCCGCCCACGATGGTCACTGCTGCCGCGACCGCGTAGCGGTGCCGCGAGTTGGAAGCCGCGCCCGCCGCGAGCCCCAGGGTCGACCCAAGGGCAGCACCGGCGGCGCGATCACGGTAGCTCGGCTCGACCTCGCGGATCGCGACCTGCAGCACGACGCCTGCCGCTGTGGGCGCGGCGAACTGCGCCTGCGGTTGCGCATACACGTTGCCGCTTTGGGCGTGCGCGCCGCGCGGCACCACGAACGCCAGCACGAGGACGGCAAGCGCGTAGACCGCGAGCAGCACGCGGCCATGCAGCGACAGCGAGCGGTAGGTGGAAAACAGCTTTCTCATGGTGATGCTCCGATTGAAGAGAGCACCGCCCCTGCCGGGGACATAGTGCCCCCATTGGGTTGAAGAAAGTGCGCCAGGCCGGCCGCTTTCGCGGGCCACCAAGCTATTCGGACAAGGCGTCCGGTTCATCCGGGTCGATCAGTTCCTGATCTTCCACTGACCACGCCGGGCGCGAGACGCGCGCGTCGTGGTCGCACGTGCGGCCGCCACGGGGCTTGCGCGAGGCAAGTCCGAGCAACAGCAACACGACGCCGATGATTCCGATGGCAAGGCTCATGGGGAAACTCCTCCCGAGCCCGACTGGCCCCGGGCCGCTGTGGGCCCGAAACGGGTCTGGTGGTTGGCTGCGAGATGCAGCCGAATTGGCGAAGGCCAAGACCACCGCATTGGACCCGGGCCCACGCAGCCGGTCAATCGTCTGCGAGCGCGTGTCCCGTCCTTTGACACGGATTCGTGCCGTTGCGCAGGGCGGTGCGCCCCCTCACCGACCTTGTAATCGTTGGAAGTCAGCGGACAAAAGCGTGCCTGCGCCAACCCACCAACCCCTGTCAATCGTCTCCCACGTGGTGAACCCGCCCAACATGGGCCCGGTGCGTGCTCGGCCCGCGGGCTCATCCAGGCGCCGGGCACCAGGTCTGCCCACCGAACTCGACGCCGACCTGCGCCGCCTCGTCGAAGCCTCACATGGCCCGGCACGCCAGGAGCGCTCCGCGCGCTTGCGTCGCCTGCGCAAGATCTTCGGGGAGTTGGCGGCTGCGGGCGTGAGCCTCCAGTCCGTCAAACAGCTGCAGCTGGCCGACGCGAAGCAGTTGGTGTTGCATTGGGTGCGCGACGGCCGCGCCGAGTCCACGATTCGGAGCGACTGGTCGCGCCTTCGCACGATACTGCGCGACGCCGGCGTCGAGTACTCAAACGTCTCGCTGGACGCCGTATGGCCAGCCGAAGCCCTGGGCGCTAAGGACGCACGAGGCGGCACCCCACGCCGGGGCAAAGCCGCAGCAGTCGACGTTCTCTCACTGGCCGCGACGGACGACGACCCGACCTACTACCTCGTCGAGCAGGTTCGTGCTTCGTATCGGACGTCGATCCGCCAGGCGCTTGAGCTGCCTTTCGCATTCTTCCGCGAGGTCGGAAACGGAATTGCGCCTTCGTCCGGCCGACGACAAGTGCTTGAGGCCATCGCAGCCGCCCCAGAAGCGAGCCGGCAACTGGCAGCCCAGGTTGCGTCCTTTCTGGTGGACAGCGAGCGCGCGCAATTGCTCTGGACCGGGCTCGACATCGCCAGGGGTGTTCGCAAGCACGAGAACCACCTCTCTTACCTGCGCCGCCGCGCGCAAGGGTCTTCCTGACATCACCTTCATTCCACTGGAGAAACCTATGACTGCATCCGTCGCCGAGATCAATCTGCCCAAGAACAAGCGCTCAGGCTTGGCGGGGGTGCTCTGGGCATGCCGCACGTTCGCGCCGAGCATCACTGACATCCTGATCAAGGAAGGCGAGCCCATCCGCGCGAAGTCGGCTCGCGGTGTCGTGCCCCTCTCCGAGCTACACGTGCCCAATGCCGACCTTCCCATCGGCGCGGACGAGATCCGCTACTTCATGGCGCACTTCGTCGACCGGCTCTCGCCGAACGAGAGCGCCAACGACCACTGGAAGGCCAACTACGCCCCCAGCCTGTCGAAGCGGCTTCCCGTTTACCGGACCATGGAGTTGAGCCCTGACAAGCCGGGCGATCCGGTCCCGCACCTTCGCTTGTCCCTGTATCTGCAGGGACGGGGCCGCCTGGCGCTCATCGCCCGCCCCGTCCTGACGCCGCCGGCCTTGGATACGCTGGCCCTCCCGAAGGCACTGGTCCATCGGCTTCGAAGCGCGCCCAAGGGACTGCTCATCCTCACTGGACCCACCGGCGCAGGCAAGACGACGACCGCCTACTCGATCCTGGAGGAACTTAAGGAGTGCCAGTCGGGACACATCGTGACCATCGAGGATCCGATCGAGCGACCGCTGGACTCGGCCCGGAGCATCGTGACGCAGCGCGAGGTCGGCGAAGACGTGAACTCCTTCGGCGACGGCCTGTACGAAGCGCTGCGCCAATCCCCGGATGTGATCCTCGCAGGCGAGGTGCGCGACGAGGACGCCGGCGCGGCTGCCATTCTGGGTGGCCAGTCGGGCGCCCTGATGATCGCCACCATGCACGGGATGTCGATCCAGGGCACGCTGGACAAGCTCCTCTCGCTGGGCGGTGGCGAAGCGAAGCGGACGATGCTCGCGGGTTCGCTGCTCGCGATCCTTCGCCTCGAGCTCGTACCCTACCTGGACGGTTCGAAGTATGCGCTGGTGCACGAAGCATTGATGGGGACCGACGAGGTGTGCCTGGCGCTGCGCACTGGAGACGTCAAGGCTTTGAAGAACATCATGTCGAGCCCGACCGACTCCGAGAGCTTCTATCCCATGAGCGCGCAGATCCAGCGCCTGGTCGGCGGTCGAGTCGTAGCGCCCGAAGCTGCCGGCAGGGCGGACGGTTTGCAGCGCGGCAGAGCGAGCGCTCTGCGATAACCTCTCGCGGTGCCCGGACTAGCGCAGGGGCATCGCGGCGGCGCGTGCGCGCGCCGTCGTTCCCACGGAAGCTGGGAAGAGGCCCCCCGATCCGCCGCCGTTCACGCCCCGCCCTTCCGGCGCCGGCGCCCTCCCCTTGGAAAGCACGGCCTCGCGATCCTGCACCGCGGCAAGCACGGCCGCGCCGCGAACTGCTTCAATCTTGCCCTGCTGAACCAGCTGCTGCACGATCTCGACCATTGGAATCGCGCCCTGGACATTGCCATTGCGCAGGGACTGCTCAAGGTTGTCCATCGCACCCTTGCCGGAATCGGTCATGATCGCAGCCATCGCTGCGTGAACTTCTGGGGCCATCGGAAGCAGCTCGTACGCCAGGTGGCTGGTCTTCTCTCGCCCCACAACGAGAGCCTGGGCAAGGACGCCCACCAGGCACCCTGCCAGAGCCTGAGCATCCGCAGGCGAATTCTGAACGTACGCCGCCATCTTCTTCAGCGCGGCCGTCGTCGTGGGCGCGTGCATGCTGGTGATCACCAGGTGTCCCGACTCGCCGATCCGAAGCGCCGCAAGGAACGTCTCGGGATCACGAATCTCACCGATCAGCGTGACGTCGGGTACAAAGCGCAGCAGGTCCTTGACGCCGTCCGCATACGAAGGCGTGTCGACGCCAACCTCGCGCTGGTTGATTGCCGACTTCTTCCGTTCGTGCACGTATTCGACCGGATCCTCGATGGTGACGATGTTCGCGCACTGCGATTCATTGATCTCATTGATGATGGCGGCGAGCGTCGTGCTCTTTCCTGAGCCAGTCGGGCCCGTCACAACCAGTAGCCCGTTTGTGGGCGCGTAGAGCCTGCGCAGCTGCACCGGCAGACCCAGCTTCTCAATCGACTCCGGGACGTCCTTCAGGCTTCGAACCACCAGACCGAAGTCTTCCCCCATGCCCTGCTTTTGCAAACTGCAGCGAACACGGTAGGAGCTCACCCTCTCGCCGGCACCCACGCTATTCAGCAGGGTGGCAGGATTGAGCGAGCCCACGCGATGCAGCTCGTCTTCCCACGGGGCGATCTTGCTGCCTTCGCGGGCATACACCATGTTCATGAATGCCCGGATCGAGGCGTTTGAGGAGACCATCTCGCCACCATCGGGGCCGATCGCCGTTTCCCACATGAAGCGTCCACGCCGAACCCGAATGGGCCGGCCTGTCTCCACATGGACGTCGCTGAATTCACCGCCCTGCTGCAGGAGGTGGATCAACTGCCCTGCCAGCTGAGTGTCTTTGTCGTGTGTGCCGTGCATACAGAAGCTCGTTAGTTTGGAAGGGCATTGCCGAACGTGGTCAGTTCGGTCGGGCTGATGAAGTTGGAGAGATTGACCTGCCACCCCTCGCCGCAGGCCTGGTAGGTCGAAGTGGAGCGAACGGCGCTGCATCCGCCCATGTTTCCAACGGGAACATAGCCACCCACAGTTCCGAGGCTTGCCTTCCCCGCGGCAAGCGCCGTGGAAGTGTCTCGGTTCATCGAGGCCGATGTGAGAGCACCGGAAGGTGATGCCAGCACGAAGAAGGCCTCATGACCGCCGGTTGCCGCCGGCGTCGCGTCGTAGATGCGGCGCAGAATGACGGTGAATCTTCCATCCTTTGTCTCGGTGCTCAGCCCTTCGGGCCAAAGGCCCTTCGCAACCAGCAGCGTGGCATCGAAGGCGCAGGTGTGCAGCGTCGTACTGTTGGCTTGGGTTCCGCCAGTCCCATCGGCGTTGACACCCAACATGCAGTACTGGTTCGCGCTGACCCCCGTGTCCATCGCAGCGTCGTACGCAGTGCGGTTGTTCAAGAAATACTGGGAAGCGACCTGGATGAACATCGACTGCGCTTCGGCATCTGACTTTGCCTTCAGCTGCACGTCGTTCTGCCGCTGCATGTCGAGAACGTAGGCGATGACAAGGCCTAGCACGGCCGCACCGATCACCAATTCCACCAGCAATGCTCCGCGTTGCAATCTCCGCTGGGCTTTTCTCATGCTCTCTGCTCCGAATCAAGGGGTAGTGCACTTCAAGGCAGCGGCAGGCGCCTCGGCAGTGCTTCCGAGAACCGTGTAGTTCACGGTTCGTGGTGTGCTTCCAATTGATGCCACCGTGGCCGTTCCACCGGCAACAGAGACCGGGACGACATCGAAAGGCGGCGTCACGCTTATCGGGACCTTCTGCATCACGCCATTCATCGACTGAAGCGAGTAGCCGCCGGAGGAAACGAGGCCGGGTCGGGCAACGCGCTGCTGGACTGAATTGATCGACTCCTCGGACATTTCTGTGCAAGCCACCCAGCTGTTGTCGGCGGAACGCACGATCCTCCAGCCATCGGGCATCTCAGTCGCGCGGACCGCCTCCGGCAGGCTCGGGAGGGACTTGATGGTCGACCAAGGCACGGACGTCTCGGTCGTCACTGCCGGTGGCGTCGACTTCATGTACTGATGCGAGGCGTAGACGAATGTCCGGAACTTCTCTACCTGAATCGCCGCCGTCACCTGCGGCGCGGCAACCCTGGCGCCGGCGACCGAGCCAGCCGGCCATAGGTCGTTCGCGGCCAGCAGAACACCTGCGATGACGGCGAGGATCGCGAGCAGGTACATATGGTCACGCCGAGGCCGCAGCCGGTTGACGTGCGTTGCGCCGCATGAACTCGATCCTGATCTGGTTCTTTTGGTAGCGGCTCTCGTCTTCCAGGGGACGCAGATCGCCCGATCGGATGATCACCCCGACTTTGGACGCGGGACCCTCGCTGGTGAGACTGTCCACCAGCAGTCGCTCTTCGGTCTGTACGAGCGACTGATAGATCGCGACACGCAGAACGTGTGCCAAGGTATGGGCATGCTCCCGCCCAGCCAGGTTGAGGACCGCCTCCAGCCCAGAGATGATGTCCGAAGCGAACGAGGTACAGATGACCAGGAAACCGTTCGTTGCCGCCCGCAGGGCCATCTGCGCCGCCGCCGCATCGCGCAATTCGCCCAAGTACATCATGAGGTCCGTACCCACAGGCTGGCTGCGAAGGGCACCGCGCATGGACTCGACCCAGTCGCGCCCGTCGTCACCGGCCACCGATGCCTGAGTGCAGTACCCCTCCCCATGCCATCCATTCAGCGGAAGTTCAGGCGGGTCTTCGACAGTGAATGCCATCCCCCCGAATTTGTGAAGGCGGCTGACGACGGTGGCCGAGGCCGTGTGCGTCTTGCCCGAGCCCGCCTGGCCGAGGATCACGATCAGCCCACCCTTCGAATACGAAGCATCCAAGAGCTGGTCGACGTAGACGCCAGGCATGGGGAAAGCGAGCTTTTCAAGCTTGGGCGGCTCGTCGCTGATCACCCGCAGGCGGTACCACTTTCCATCCACGGCGCGCTCGTCGAGCCGGCCACGGAAAAACGTTTGCGACGCGGAGTGGTGGATGAGAAAGTCCTTGGACGAGCTCGCCACCGAGTGGCAAGAAGCTGCCAGCTCGTGCAGGAGTGTGAAGCTCTCCTGCGGCGCGCGGCGCGGCTTGGGCCTTTCTCCAGCCTTCGCTCGCGGGAAGACCAGGCAATCCGCAGTGTCGACCGATGGCGAACCTTCCTTGGAACTCCAGCGGATGTGGAGATCCGTGAAGTCCCGCGGGTTGCAGGCCGCATCATTTCTCGCCTCGGAGGCGCTGAAGTCCCCAGTGGTCATGCTGCCGGCCTTAGTCCTGGTTGTATTGGGGGATCAGGTCGCAGGTCGGAGCCTGGTACTGCAGCACGATCTCGCCATAGCCGCCGCCTGCATTGCAGTTGTAAGACACGCCATCAAGCGGATTCACCGCGTTGTAGATGTAGCCGTGTTTGCCTGCTCCAGGGCTCAATTCAAAGTCGGTCGCAGTGGGAGGCATCGTCGCTGCGGCTGGGTCAGCAGGGCATCCCCAAACGCCGGAAGGATTGCCGGTTCTGCCCTGGCCGCCACCACCTCCCATCTGGTAGGCCTGCCAGCCATAGCCAGTCCAATGACCAATGGTGGTATAGGCACCTTGGGCGGTCCCGGAACCGCCGTACGCGCCGTAGCCCGAGTAGGTTTCTCGGCCGCCGTTGTAAAGCGACCCGTTGAGACCGCCCGCGGCCGAAGTACCGCCGGCAGTGCCGGTGCCGCCAGTGGCGGTCGATACTCCTGCGCTGATCCCTACGCCATTTGAATACTCGAAAGCGCCGCCGCCGCCCCCGTAGTACCCAGCACCGCCGCCACCGGAAATCCCGAAATACTCGTAGCCCGGTGAGCCGGTATAGCGGTATGAGACGAGGCCACCTCCGCCACCACCACCAAGAATGAACAGCAGCGTGTCACCGCTGCTGACCGTGAATGTTCCACTTCTGACCGTCCGTGACGCAGCTCCAGGCGTCTGTCCTGGGCCGAAAGCAACCAGGCCGCCGTTCTTCAGAATTGCCGAGGAGCCTCCAGCTGCCGCGAATTGCCCAAAGAAGGTCGAACTGCCTGACAGTGCCGCGAAGCTCGCTCCTCCACCGGTCATCTTGTAGTAGACGTTGATCGGCTTCGTGTACCCGTTCCAATTCCGTGTGCTCATCACGAGCGTCCGCGTCTGTGACGTCGGCGTGACCCGGCACATCGCGAGCGTTTCACTCGGGCCTGACCCGCTTCCTGAGCCGCTGCCAGTGATTCCCGACGGGAAATACATGTATCCAGCATTTGTGCCCGGCGTGACCACGACGCCGGCTGCGGTGGCTACGCCAGCGCAAAGGGTCGCGGCAAGGGCCAGAACGACCAGGGGGGTACGGAAGACTCGCATAGGACCTCTCACAAAAGCAAAGGAGCGGGGGCGAAAGCGCCCCCGCTCGTCGAAGGCGTCAGTTGAACTGCGCAGCGATCACCGGCGCCGACTCAGCGCAGCCGGTCGTCAGGTTGGTCGTGTTGGGCGTGGCGCTTGCGCTGGCCTTGTAAACACTGCCGCCCGACACCGCGCCCGTGGCGGCCGCCGCGGCGTTGCCCACGTTGATCACCAGCGCGTTGGACGCCAGCTTGCTCGCGATGGACACGCACACTTCCTTGTCGAGAGGCGACGTTGCGCCGCCCACGGTGATCGCGAACGTGCGCGTCGTCCCGTTGATGCTCATCGAGTTGCCGAAGGCATCCACCACGTTCGTGCCGTCGAACTTCATCGGCGCGTTGATCAGCGCCATGTTGTTGATGGCCGACGCGCTCAGCGCGGTGTAGCTGTTGGTCGGACCGTAGTAGGCCTTGACCTTGGACGCGATCTGCGCCAGGTCGGTCGCCTGCTGGTTGGACTTCTGCATGTACTCGGCGCGGGTCTGGTAGTAGAGGACCGCGCTCAGGATCAGCCCGACGATCGCCAAGCCGATCATCATTTCGATCAGCGTCAGGCCGCGCTGCAGCTTCTTGCCCTTGAGGGAAACGTTTTGCATGAAATGCTCCTTGAAAGAAAACCCGTTGAAGAAAAGCCGTTGAGAAAACTTGGTGTTGGGACGCCTCATCTGAGGCATCAGCCGCGTGTGGGACTTCGCATGTGCTGCATGCCTCCTCTCTTTTCGAATTCAGGCGCCAGGCACGTTGGCGGGAGCCGCGATACCCAGAACGCTGAGATAAATCCAACCGATCGCCGCGCCGAGGACGATCAGCATCACGTTGTTGACATAGCGTCCGAACACGACCTTGATGAAGGCTTGCGTGCGCTCAACCATCTGTTCGGCGATCGTCTTGTAGGCCAGCTTCGCGTCCCGCGAGAGGCCATACACACTGAAGATCCAGTGGTACCGCGCCTGGATGATTGACAGCAGCGTCAAGGCCTCGGAAGGCGTCTTCCCGTGCTTGAGCGCCACTGTCACGCGGTTGCACTGGAATCGCATGTACCTCGAACCGCCGGAGGAGATATTCTTGATGGCGTCCGCGAAGGGGATGCCAGCTCCGATGTAGCCCGAAAGCGCCACGAGCAGCGACGCACCTTGAATCGATGCGATGAGCGTGAAAGGAAATACTCTGCGGTCGCAGAACTCTCTGCGGTCGCCGATCCAATTTGGGGTCGCCCATGCGAGCGCAGCCGCAATGCCCGCAACGAAGGCAGCTGTGGCGAACGCAATAAGCCCGATGTTGTCCGCGACCGTCCCCAACATCTGTGCATGGCTTGGCCAGTTCACCCGCGGTCGGCTCGCCTCGAATTTAGGCAGAACTTTGACCGAGAAGTAGATGAGAAGGACGATCAGCGCGGAGAGGTAGAGCAGGGGTTTGGACAGCTCCGCCATCACCACCTTCAGCAGCTTCCCGTTGCTTTCCACGAAGCCCGCGGCGTTCCGAAATCCTTCGGCGAGCTGGCCACTGCTCTCCCCGGCCTGCACCAAGAGCGCCTCGGAGGGCGGAACAAGACCTTCCAGCTCCGTGCCGAAGGTGCGGTAGTCGGGCGCGCCTGGGCGCGGACCTCCACCCAGGCGCCGAAGGAGTTCCGCGATTACTGGCGTAAGCACATGCTTGGTCTTGCGATGCTCCACCACGATCCGCTTCAACACTTCGACCTGCGGCAGCCCATCGTCTGCTGACTTCGCCATGGCCTTGTAGAAGTCGACACGGTCATCGCCTCCAATGGAAAGCCGTTCGAGAAGGGTCAGAGATCCAGCCTGTGCCATGTTTCCCTCAGTTGGACCGGCCCATGCGGAACGGGCGCTGCTCACTGGCGGCCGCAGGCGACGACGCCTGGACGCGCGGGATTGCCAGTTCGGTTACCTGTTCCTCGACGTCACGCGGGTCGTGAATTCCGTTGCGAATCTTGGAAATGGCATGGCAGATGGCCGTCGGGCCAAGGCCGTCGATCGACAATTCCTGGTCCTGGAACCAGTGCGCAAGCGCGGCGAGTCGGTTGCCAGCTCGCAGATACCCCAGGAAATCCTCATCAGGCACGAGCACTTCGGCGCAGATGCTGCGGCCCTTGGTGCCCGTCCCTCGACAGTGCGCGCAACCGGCTGGGTTGCGATAGCGCACGTTGTGGTGTGGCTCGCTGATGCGATGCACTCGCTCAATGAGGTCCTCGTCATCGATGTAGCCGTTGGCAACCGCCTCGTCCCAAGGGAGCGCGCAATCGCACAGGTTAGGCACCAGGCGCTGGAAGATCACAACGCTGATGAACCCTTCCATGTACAGCACGTCCTCTGGCACGCCGAGCTGGCGCAACCGCTCAAAGACCGCGGTGGCCTTGAAAACATGCAATGTCGTGAACAGCTTGCGGCCGGCGATCACCAGGTTCTTGACCGAAGCGGCCTCTTCGTGGTCGCGAATTTCTCCAACCATTACGACGTCGGGGTCCTGCCGGAGGGTGCCCTTGATGAACGCGTTGTAGATGCTGCCGTCGCCCTTCTTCGCGATCCCGTCGCGGTCATCGGCCACGGGCATCTGGCAAGCGCCAGGGATGAGGTACTCCACCGGCTTTTCGATGGTGATGGTCTTGATGTTGCCGCGCCGCTCCCGAGTGCGACTCAGCATGGCTTGCATCGACGTGGACTTTCCGCTGTTGGTCGGACCCACCAGCAGCACAAGGCCCTGAGCGCCGATCAGGCCGCGCTCGATGGCCCGGTATTGCCCCGGGGTGTACCCGACGTCCTTGAGCGGCACCTCGGCGGCTTCCATGGTCAGGAGTCGCATGACCGCGTGAAAATTGCCCTGAGGATGAATCGGGCCCGACGAAAACCGGATCTGCACGGACTTCATCTGACCTTGGACCTCCAATTTCCAGTCAATGGAGGTGTCCAGGACTGTTTCGTGGGTCCATGAAACGCCTTTGCTGCCGGAGTCAGCGTGGTTGTTGTAGAGCACGCTGCATAGGTTGTGGGCAGCGTTCTGCGAAATCTGCGGTTGATCGATCAGTTTCCCGGCGATGCGAAACTTCACCTCTGCATATTCCGAGCGGGCCTCGATGTGCACATCGCTCGTGCGCAACTCCAGCGCCCTGCGGATCAGGTCCTTCGCGTCAACTTCGACCTCGGTGTCGGGACCGGCGGTGGCCCGTGAGTCCTTCACGTGTCGCTCGACAACCGCCTCCAGTAGCTGTTTGGAGATTCGCTTGACGTTTACTGCCCGATTGGAGGCCTTCAAGCGTTTCATCGTCTCGAACATGGCCGGGCGCGAATAGGCGGCTGGCGTCACGAGAAGGAACGCAACCTCGCTGGTCTGGATGATCGCCAGCTTCGACTGCCACATGGAATCCAATCCCATCTCGGCCATGGTCACGAACTTGCCGGACGGGAGGTCACGCATGTCGATGATTTCCTCATCCACCGTGCCCGTAACCGTGTCGGCGAACTCGCCGTGCAGGCCGCCCCCTTCGATCCGCAGTGCCGGAGCGGGGGCGAGCCGGGCAGTCTTCGCGCGCACACGGTCCACCTCGCTTTCTGTCGGCCTGCGGCGGCTGGTGAAGAAGCCAGAGAAGTCCATGTCGATCTCCTTTACTGAGCCGCGGGCACGACATATGTGCCCTCAAGAACTACGGTGACGTGTTTGCCAAGACCAACGAATTTGGCCGTCGACAACTTCACAGGAAAGCCGGACAGCGTCCGAACCAGGTCTCCGGCCTGCACCAATGCGAACGGTCCGGAGACCTGTACTTTCACCGCGCCTTTGAATCCAACAGTGATTGGGGCAAGGCCAAGATCAGGCGGCGGGCTCTCCACCTGGGCTTGCGCGGCCTCGACGGCCAAGCCCTGAACGGTCGTCAAGCGGTCAAGAATCGCTGCACGGACGTGTGCCGCGCTTGCCCACGCAATGGCTGGCGTCCGCTCTGGCGCAATCGATAGAGCCGTGCGAGTCGTGACGTCTTTGCCCGGATCCGTTCCGTCGGCGCCGAGCTCCGCCTTGTCCGCAATGAGGGCGAACCTGCCGGACCCCGCCCAGGCCGTCGTGCATTGCGTGAGGTCGCAATCAATCCCGCCCGGCACATAGCCGCCCTTGGAGATGGGAGTCTGCGTGCGAACCGCGTTCCACGACTCCCAGGCTGCTGCAGGCTGTCCGTGCACAAAGTCGCCGGCGACTTCGGCCTTCTTGGCTGCGACGCGTTTGGCGAACTCATCACGCAGGCGGCGGCGTTCAGCTTCGAGCTGTTCGGCGGTCATGCGCTTCTGAGCGGAGAGCTTGGCGTCCATTGCCGCCGCCTTCCTTGCCGTGTCGTACTTCTGGAATTCCTTCCAGCCGAACCAGCCGATCGCAGGAACACATAGCGCCATGACGACCATCGCTGCGACGCGTGGGTCCATTCCTGGCGTACGCAGCAGCATCGATTCGACGTGCGACTTCTTTAGACCCTTGGACTTGAGCGATTCGTCGACCTTCTCGAGGAGCTCGGCGACCGAGCCGCGACTACCCGGGACATCACCGTACGGCTGCAAGCTGTTGAACATGCTGAACGCCTCGGCAAATGCCGTCTTGGCGTCCTCCGCACTCAGCACCTGGTCTCCATAGCCAGGAACCGGGTGTCCGTCCTGCAGCACGCAGATCCATACGCGACCGTCCGGCAGGTTGTGCTGGATCAGGGCGTCCGGTGTGACCAAGCCCACGAGCGTCGCGCCGGCGTGGACTCTCTGCCGGCCTCCACCCGCCTCCCAGCCCAGCCAGGTCTCGCCGGTGTCCTCTCTGGTGAGGACCACCGCACGGGCTTTCGACTTGCTGATCTCCTTGAGTTGGTCGCGAATGCCAACCTTGGACTCCGTGTAGACCCATTCGAGTCCCACTGCAAGCTTGTAGTGACCGATTTCTGCTTGCATGGCCTATCGCGCGGCGGGTGCGGCAGCTGCTTGGCCGGCGGTAATAGGCGCCCCCGCCACAGGCGCAAGGCCAGGTGGGGTGCTGGCCGGGGCGGGCGCCGGCGTTGCGGCCGGGGTGCTCTGCCCTGGCGCGCGCGGCGCGGGCAACACCGAAGGCGGCGCGGGCAACAACTCGGGAGGAAGCACCCCACCGCCACCGGGAGCCCCGGGCGGCAGTCCTGGCATCCCGGGGCCCGCCGGCCCGGTGGTCGCGGCGCCGGCCATGAATTCGAGGGGCACCGTCCGCGCGCGCTTGCCTTCTCCGACCTTCACGGCGACGGCCCGGGGTGTGATGGATGCAACGACGAGACCTGGGCGGACAGTGTCACCCTCAGAATAGTTGCCCACGACGCCGCTCGGTTGCATGAGGCGCGCCGTGAATCTGCCTTCGATGCCCATGATGGAAACGACGGAGGGCATTGCGGCGGCACCAGAGCCCGCCACCGCGCGCAAGGCATCGTTCAGTTCCTTTTCCTTGCGCAGCAGATCGATCTGCGCATCCATTTCCGCGCGCCGGTCGTCATAGCCCTTCTGGGCGAGAACGGGTGCCCCGAGGAAGAGCGAAAGTGCGACGGTGGAGAGGCGGAAGGACCACTTAGACATTTCGGTGGCCCCCCGCAACTTGCATCACGATGACGAGCATCTCGCGGTTGATCCGAGCTGTCCCGGACGCGCCACCGAGCGACAGCGCGCGGTCGGTTGTGTCCCGCGACTGGTCGAATCCGAACAACACGATGCTCTCGCCGTCACGCAAGAAGGCCTGCTGCTGCAGCGACTGCGAACTGATCTGCGGAGTCTGGATGATGTTGGCGCCGCTGCCGACCTGGTTCAGCGCCGTGAGCGCCGAGATCTGCAACTGGTACTGCAGCAGGATGCGGTTGTCGCCCAGAATGGTCGGGATGAAGTTGCCCGTGAAGCCGACAACCCGTGTACCAGGCGTCATCGTCGTCGTGGTGCCGACATTCGCGGTCACGGTCGTGGCCTGCTGCGCGAGGTAGCTCACTTCATTGGCCACCTGGATGGGCGAGGGCTGCCCGTTGATCGCGAGGACCTGGCCTTGCGTCTGGAGCGAAACATTGCCGAACTGGCTCAGCGCCTGGACAAGCAGCTCGCTCCCGCTGAAGCGGCTCGTGCCGTTTTGGGAGATCGTGAGTTGGCCAGGGATCAACCCGGCAGGCTGGATGGGCGCCGCTCCCACCACGGCCATGCCCAACCCGCCCATCTTGCGGTACAGCAGGTCCATGCTGAACCCGGCTGATGCGTCTTGCGACATCGTGAGGTTGTAGATCTTCACGTCCACCATCACGTTGCGGGCAAAGCGCGCATTGACGGAGGTAACGTAAGCCTCGACGCGTTGGATCGCATGCGGGCGGGCCGTGACCGTGATGAGGCCCAGTTCGGGATTCGCGGCGGCGCGGCCCGCGCTTCCGCTCGCCGTCGTAGTTGACTGGCCTGCTCCGCCCGTCCGATTCCCGCTCTGCTGATTCGTTTGCGAGCTGCTCTCGTTCAGGATGCTCTGGATCCCGTTCATCACCGAGGTCCAGGGATCGATCGTCAGGTTCTGGGTCACTGCGACCTGCCCTGCCCCGCTCGAGCCGCCACCGCCGCCGCCGCCGGTGTTTCCGCCGACGCCGCTTAGCGAGATCGACGCGTCGACCTTCTTGTTGCCCGGCGGCAGGTAGAGCGACAACGTCTTGGTTTCGAACCGGAAGACCTCGACGGTCTTGGTCGCGTGGTTGTAGCGCCAACTCGCATTGGCGCGGGCGGCGAGATCGTCCAGCAGTGACCGCAGCGTGCCGTTGAACTCCATCGAGACCTTGCCGCTGATCTGGCCTTGCCCGGACGAGGAGGCGCCCTGCTGCGGCCCCTCATTCACTTGTTCGACGCCGCGGATGGAGACCCCGGCAACCGTGGCGATCGCATCCAAGGCTTCAGGCAGCGATTGGGCGCCCTGCGTGGTAAAGGTCACCTGTTTCGCAAAGATTTCGGGCAGCGAGCCTTGGGCGCGCAGAACGATTTCTTCGCCGGCAAGCCGGGGCCGCGCAGTTTGGCTGACCGAAGCCTTGGTGGCCGACGCCACTGCCTGGTCGCGCAGTGACTCCGCCTTCTGTTGCGCCTGCTCGATGCGCTTGGGCGCCTCCACCATGGTGGTGCAGCCGCCGAGCGCCATCGCCGCGGCCAAGGCCGCTGCGGTAATCCGATGAAATTTAGTCATTGCGCACTTCCGTTGTCACGACTTCCATGACCTTATTTCCGTTGCTGATCCGCAGCGCGACGGGCTTGCCTTCGTCGCGAAGAATGTCGATGACTTCCGAGATCGCCACGGACGCGTCCGCCGCCTCGAATCTCGCATCGCGTAGCGTCTTCCAGGAGAGCGTGGGCTGCCACACGAGCATCCAGCCGTCTTTGTCGGCCCAGGCCTTCAACCCCAGATGAATCGGCTGGCCGGTCTTAAGCGAATAGTCCGGTGCCGGCGCACTCGCGCCCGGCCGCGCCGGCGGCGCGAAAGGGAGCGGCGAGCCATCCTGGTAGGGCTGCGACGTCACAGTGATGCCGCTCTGAGCTGGCGCGATTGAAGTGGCGAAGGCAGACAACACAGCTATCGCAATCAAGGTTGTGCGTTTCATCAGTCCAAAGCGAGAAACCCTGCCCTCTAGGGCGGGAAGGGATGGCACGCCGCGCGCAAGCGCAGCCCTGTTCTCACATTCCTTTCGTTGCTGTGCCATCTTAGGTATACTGTCTTTATGTACAGGCTGGCCACGCCGAGACCGACAACCGCGACGCGCGTGCTGCGCGTGCGCGTGAAGGATCGGCACAAGGTGTGGCTGTCTTCGCTCGCGCGCGAAGTGAACTTGGTCTGGAACTACTGCAATGACTTGCAGATTCGCGTCTTCGAACGCGAGCGCAAGCTCCTTTCGGGCTTTGACTTTTGGCCTTACCTGAAGGGCAGCACCCGCGGCGACGCCGCGCTGCTGCTGCCCGTGCAGGCGGTACAGGAGACAGCCGAGCAGTTCGCCAGAAGTCGCAAGCAGCACTCCAAGGTACGGCTGGCCTGGCGCAAGAGCGGTGGCGCTCGTCGCTCGCTCGGCTGGGTGCCCTTCAAGGTGCGCACGATCCGTCATGCCCACGGTCAGGTGTACTTCGCGGGCCGCTGGCTGTCCCTGTGGGACAGCTGGGGCCTGGGAGGCCATGAGCTGCGCGCGGGCAACTTCAGCGAGGATGCGCGCGGGCGCTGGTATCTGAACGTCACCGTTACGGTGGACGTGAGGCGTGGGGCCCCGGAATTGCTTCCACGTTTGCCGGCCCAGGCCGATGCCATTGGCATCGACCTGGGCCTGAAGGAGTTGGCCACCTGCAGCGACGGCACGACGGTTGCCGCACAGCGCTTCTATCGCAACATCGAACCCGCTCTGGCCTCCGCCCAGCGTTCGGGTAAGAAGCAACGCGTGAAAGCGCTTCACGCCAAGATTGGGAATCGCAGGAAGGACTTTCTGCACAAGCTGACCACGACGATGGCGCGCAGCCATCACGTGGTGTGCGTGGGTGATGTGAATGCGAAGGCTTTGGCCCGCGGCCGGCACGCCAAGAGCGTGCTGGATGCGGGCTGGAGCACGATGAGAACCATGCTTCGGTACAAATGCGCTGACGCAGGCGCATGGTTCGTTGAGGTGCCCGAAGCGGGCACCAGCAGGATGTGTTGCGCCTGCGGCGCGGCCAGCGGCCCACAAGGCGTCGAGGGCTTGGACGTGAGGCAGTGGACTTGCGACGTGTGCCGGGTCGCGCACGACCGCGACGTCAATGCCGCACGGAACATCCTGGCCCGAGGAGTGGCGATCCTCGAGGAGCAGTTTGCCGCCGCAGGGGAGGCGAGAGCCGTTGAAGCTGCGGTGAATGAGGTGGGCGGTCTGCATGGTCGTTCTGCCGGGGCCGGGCATGGCCCTCCAGTTGTGGGAATCGCGGCCCTTTAGGTCCGAGAGGATGTCAACTATTCCCCAGTGATCTGAAGCACGTTGTTCGAGTGAGCCGTAGCGCGAATGCGATAGCCAGCGCCCTTGAGTTGACGGACGACGACTTCGGCCGCCTGCAGGAAGTCCGAGCGTTCCACCACCGCGTCGCCGGTGATGGGGACATTCGGGCCGCCTTCCCAGACAAGACGCCAGCCCGAGGCCTTCGCCCACCGGTCCAACATCCGCTGGATGGTTTCGTCGCTCTTGCTCATTGCCCAAGCGCCGATGGGCGCGCTTGGCGCCGCCGGGGCGGATGGCGCCTGTGGCGCCTGGCGAGCGCGGTCCAGCATTTCCACCGCCGCCGAAGGACTGATCTCTCCCGCGCGCAGACGTCGCACGATCTCTGCGGGAGACTCAGCCGCCGCGCCGCCTGCAGGCGCGGGCCGTTCGGTCCGCACGGCCATGACCAGCGGCTTGTCCGTCTCGACGACGACGTTTGACGGCCAGAGCTGCCCCTTGGCCACGCCGGCGACGCCGATGCGCGCCGTGATGCGCCCAGCGTCGACCCCCGCGCGGACCAGGGCGGCCGTGAGTGCATCCGCGCGGGCGCGATCCAGCCCTTCCTTCAGCGTGTCATCGTCACGTCCGATCACTGTCACGCGCGCCCTGGGGCCGATTCCCTTGACTAACGCCAGAACTGCCTTGCGCGCATCAGCGGTGATCGTGGCCTGGCCGCGCGCAAACAGGACGGCCGCTTCGTCGCGCCGCGGCTCAGCATCCACCCAGTGAACGGCGTCCCCCTTGCGCGGCGTTGCATAGCTGTTCCGGTTCAGGGCGTCGTCAGTGCCCATCGACACTGGAGCCAGTGAAGCGACAAGGCGCGCGCCATCGGGAAGGGCCCCGCCGTTGTAGGGCGCAGTGGCGCCGCCTGCTGCCACGGCGGTCAGCTGCGGCGCGTCGCTGCGGCCGCCACCAACATGAACCACGCTGGATTGCGAGCGGCCGACCTGCAGGACGAATCGGCCGTGCAGCTCCGGCACGCGCACGTAGGGTCCTTCGAGCACAGGCATCTGCAGCTGCGGCGTTCCAGTGCGGTGGCTGAAGATCGCGGGCACCGGCTCTCCGGCACGGAACTGGAAGAAAGTCGAGCGCCCGTCGTCGAAAACCTGTACGGGCCGCGCTCGGCTGTCCCCTTCGGCAACATAGTTGAAGTCGTAGCTGCCTACTCGCGCGGAGTCGGCACCGAGCACGGGCACACCGGCAAGGAATGCCAGCACGAGCGTCCAGCTGACAAAGCGCCGCATCCCGTGGCTCGCGGAGCCCTGCGCGCTTTGAAATTCCCCGTGAGGGTGTTGGGTAGTTGCCATGTCAGTTCACCCGGTAGGACTCGGGAAACACCATGTCCGCAACGACCTCGACGTTGATTCGAGTGCCCTGCTGGATGGTGATAGTTGGAGGGATGACGCGATTGCGCTCGAGGATCGACTTGCTGACGTCATTCAGGACCTGGCCTGCCGCCGTTGCCGGTCCCGTCGCACCGATTTGCACCACGCCCTGAGGCTGCTTCGTGTGATCAGCAAGGATGGCGATCAAGAAGCTCGTCCCGAACATCTTCAGAAAGTGGTTGTTGACGTCGCCGGTCATCCCGGAGGTACCAGCCAGATCAGTTCCGCCCGCAGCGGGAAGATCGAACGAATAGCCGTTGGGAAGGATCAGGCGTTCGAAAGCGAACAGCAGCCTGCTCTGACCCACCTTGACCCCGGAGTCGTAGCGACCGATCAGCGCGCTACCCATCGGGATGAGGAGTCGTCCATCCGTGTCATAGACGTTTGATGCCACATGCGCCGTGACGCGCCCAGGCAAATCCGAATTGATCTCCCGCCCAAGGACGGCCGGAATCATCTTTCCCTGCCGGAGCACCAAGCCCTGCGGGCCATGCGAGCCCCGGATCACCTTCCTCCGGGCTGCGCTCGTGTCCTGCTCGTACTCCTTGATCCAGGCCCCTTCGGCCTTCGGTGCGGCCGCGCCAACTTGCTGCATGATCTGCTTGCGGATCGCTTCGACTTGCGGATTGACGGACGCACTGGGCGGCTCGCTCCCGCCTGCTCCCTCGCCGGCTCGGGCCGCCACGGTGCGCAAGGCCGGTACTGCGTCGCGTCCAGCCTCGGGCGACTTCGCGTCGTCGAAGTCCTGGACCACGGCTTTCGCCATGCGCGCGGTCGCCTCCATTTCCACGTCGCGCTCGCCAACGGTTGGCACGGCCCGTGTGGTCGCCGCTGCACCGCGCAGCCGCTTGTCGTACAGAGCGGCCGTGTTGTCGTCTCTGCGGACACCCTGGGGAATCGGAGGCAATTGGCCCGCTGAGGCAGGAGCCGCCGGCGCACTCGCCGCGCGCGCTGCTGTACGTGCCGCCTGCGCTTCTTCGTCCTTGAGCGCCTGCGCCGTGCCGACTTGCCGCACGTCGCTCTGCCCTTTTCCTGGCGTACCCGGCTGCGGGGGTGCTTGGCTCGGAGACAGAGCAAGCGAGCCCAACAAGGCTACGACGAGCGCGCCCAAGCCGAGTGCGATGAGCGTCGAGCGGCGCAGCGGAATTCCCGGCTTCGGCGCATCCGGCTCGACGATTGGCTTGTCGGAGATGGCCATGGGTCAGTTCTGAACCGTGAAGCCCAGGAAATTGCGCTTGGGCGCAACCTGCTGCACCCGGACTTCGGCGCGCCCCAGCTTGAGAACTGCAACCGGCAGCAGTCGATGGGCCACCAGGTAGTCGCCTTTCACCTCGAAGTTCACGAGACCGTATTCCTTCTCGTCCGTGACCGCGAGGAGCGCAGGCAGCTCCTGAATGCTGGCCGGCAGCTTCATGTAAGTGAACTGGCCGTCATCGAACACAACCAGTGGGCGAAACGGTGCGTCGCCGTGAACCTCGTAGTTGAAGCGCAGCGCCTCAGGCCGCAATCCCGGCAGACCGTTGACGGACCCCAGTGCCCCCGCGCCGAGAGCCCCCTGCTGCTGCGGTGTGGACTCCGTTCGGGGAGAACTCGGTTCGCGCACCTCGTAGTCGACGACGAGCTCGCTAGGATAGACCCAGCTGACACGCTGATACCACTTCTTGCCGTCGCCCGTGGAGCGTAAGACGAACTGGTAGCTGCGGCGATCCGTGATCACCGTCATCGACGTTTCCTGACCGTCGTACTTCGGCTTGACGAACAGGTGCTTCCTGTTCTTCGCAGGACTCAGCTCCCAATTGGCGTTGTCACCGGCGACGACGGTCTGGATTTGCTCGTCGGCCGCGAACTGGACATGAGTCACCGCAAGTGGCTTGGCCAGCAACAGGAATGTGTTGTCAGCGTCGTAGGCGAACTCGACGAGTCGCGAGTCCCCCCGCAAGGGTGTCGCCACTAGCTCCGCGCCCGCTGGGGCGATGCTCGCGAACACGAGAGCGGCAGCGAGAAGGCCTCGCCGGAGGAAGCGCCGCGCGCGGAAATTCCGGTTGCATATCACGGTGCGCGCTCCTCCGTATCGGCAAAGAACGTGACGAAGAGGCCCAACGGGTTCGACAGCAGATCCAGCTCCTGCTTGGCCGGGACGAGGCTGTAGTTCAGGGTGACCCGGAAGCGCTTCACCTTGTCCGGCGTCGGGCTGGTCGGCCCGACGCGTTCGGCGGTCTGAAGGAAGATGAATGCGGTCCCGCGCTGGGAGACGTCCACGGCGGTGACGCGAACCTCGCGGACCAGATCGGGCTCGCGCTGGATTCGTTCGAAGATGCGCTCGCGGGTTCGGAATTCCGCGAACTGGCCCACAGCCTTTTCCGCGGTTCGCAAGTTGGCCCAGCGCAGGCTGTCGCGGCTGCGAATCGGATCGATCGCGTAGACGGCTTCCGCCCAGCGCGCGAGCTCCGCTTTGACCACCGCGAGATTCGGATCAACCCGCTGGATCTCAACCGGTTTGTTCACCACGCCCGTGATCGGGTTCACTTCCACGAACCATGGGCGAATTTCCTTGAGCGGCATGACACTCGCGACGGTTCCGACGCACGCGAGCGCCAGCACCACGGCCGCCAGCGCGATCATGAAGAACCGCGCCTCGTTGACCTTGGACGAGCCCCAGATCTCGGCGAACTTGCCCGCCGCATCGTCATAGAGCGAGTACGGGGTGTTGGGCGCGTTCTTGAGGTAGTCGCTTTGTGCGACGCGCTCAGGTTGCGCCTGTGGTGTGCGGGAGAAAAGTTTTGAAAGTCCCATCGGCTACCTCTGAGGTGATCGTAGGAGCGGCATGTATGAGGACCCCCTTGTTCAACGCACGTGAACCGGTGCGTTGAGCGCGGTCATCAGGTCTTTGTGCGACCTGCGCCGGCCCGCCTCAGAAGAGGCGCTCGATGACCGAGCGCCCGACTCCCACCAACGCAAGGACGAGCCCGACGAGTCCCATTGACGTGGCGACGGGATGGGCAGAGGCCAAGTCAGTGACCGAGCGACGCACGGCCAACGGCGGATGACGGTCAAGCAGAGCGCCGCGTGCGGACAGGAGGGTTTCCTGGTCCACCGACTCTGGTTCGACGTGATCCAACGCGTCGTCGATCAGTGCAAGGCGGACGCGAGGCTCTTCCCTCTCAATCCTGACCAACCAATCCGCGATGTCTTCCGCGGACTCAGGCGTTTGGGATTCGTCGCCTTCACGCGCCAGAATCTTGGCCAGCCGGCGCCGCTCGCCTGCACCGAGTTGGACTGCCTGCTCGAGAACGTTGGTGTAGGTGGGCGGGTCGGTGGGGTTCATTGCGGCGCGTCGAAGGCGACGGAGGTGGACGTAGTGCTGGCGCCGGCGGCGACCGAGCGGCGACCGGCAGCACGGGGAGCGACATAGCCGCACTGCGCTTGGGACTTGACTGCCAATGTGGGGCCCGGGACCACACGCCATCCGACCAGACGATTCCAGATCAGGCCCGCGTACCGCTGGTTGTGGCAGGGTGAGGCGCTGTGGTAGGTGCCGATGCCGTACCAGGTATTGCCGTGCGCGCGCAGCTGCTGCGCAAGATGCCAAGCCGCCACGTAGGTCGCCTTGCAACCATCCATCAAGTCCGCGGGCGTGACGTTGTGTGCAGCAAGCCGGCCGAAGTGGATGGAGTTGATTTGTGCCATGCCAACGTCGATCGACCCGTTCGCGTTCCGGTTGAATGCGGCCGGATTGAAGCCGCTTTCAACGCTCAGGATGGCACGCAGGATCCAGGGGTTGACCACGTGGTAGCGCGCTGCGGCCGCCACACACGGGGCGTGCGCGTCCAAGTTGGCGGGCACCGAAGACAGGTCGGTCGGCTGCGCCCATGCCCCGCCGGCGCATGCCAACGCGGCCAGCGCCCATGCGCGCCTGCTGGGGGACAAGTAGGAGGGGCGGATGTTCATGCTTGCCTTGCCCCGGAATCTTCACGGGGACTCGATGGCAAGCGGACCCGCTCAACGGCTTGTCGGGCGGCCGTAGAACGGGGTGTCGGCCTGCCATCCCCAGCCCAGCAGGGCTGGTTGACGCCCTGCGCTATGCTCGCTGGCAGGAGGATCCCACGTGGCGCGAACGATCTACGACAAGCCAACCCGCTTGCTGCTGAACGACATGATCGCCGCCTGGAGCTTGAAGCCGGGCGAGGTTTTCACTTCCGGCCGTGCGATTGATTGGTTCGCTGGCAAGTATCCGAAGCTCAGGCCCGGGAGCATCCGGGCGCACCTGGTGCAGGCGGCGACGAATGACCAGAGCCGATTGCACCACTCGCCAAGCGAAGCCGACGACCTCTTCTTCAAGGTCGGGCCGTCGCAGTTCCGTCTCTACGAGCCGGGCAAAGACCCGGCGCCGATTCGGGAGAAATTCGCGGGTGATGTGGCTCAGCAGGAAGCCACCGAGCCCGAACAGGGAACCGAGGACGCAGAGGCGCGGCCCGGGTCCTCCCAGTTCCTTTGGGAGAAGGATCTCCAGCAGTACCTCAGCCGGAATCTGGAGATTCTGGAGCCGGGCCTCCGCCTGTACGAGGAAGACAACCTCAAAGGCATTGAGTTCGATGCTGGCGGCCGCTTTATCGACCTCCTGGCTGTGGACAAGACCGGCGCCCTGGTGGTGATCGAACTGAAAGTTTCCAAAGGCTACGACCGCGTGGTCGGCCAGCTGCTTCGCTATGTCAACTATGTTCGCCGCGAACTCGCGGCGCCGGGACAGCGCGTGCGCGGCATTATCATCTGCAGGAACATGACCGAGGACTTGCGCCTTGCCTGTGCGAGCATTCCGGATGTGGAGCTGTACGAGTACCAACTGTCCGTCACCGTGCAGCGCGTCGAGGCACTACCACTCCCGAAATAGATACTTTCGGTCGGCTATCGGCGCGTGCGGCAGAATCGCTAAATGACCAACATTGCTGCCACGTTCAAGTCCGAGATGGAGCGCATCGCCCGCAAGGTCCTCAAAGCCGATGCGGACGGGTTGCGCAAGCAGTCCACGCGCCATCGCGCGAGCATCGCCTCACTCAAACGCGAGATCGAGGCCCTTCGTCGAGAAGTGAAGCGCCTGGCGAAGGGGAACGATGCTCGGCCCTCGGCCGATGCCGAAGACGAGGACCAGCCCCTCCCACGTTTCAGCGCCACGAGGCTCGCCGCCCATCGCGCAAAGCTGGGCCTGTCCGCGGCCGCATACGGCAGCCTAGTGGGCGTGAGTGGCCAGTCAATTTACAAGTGGGAGCAAGGAAGTGTGCGTCCCCGTGCCGCGCAGCTGCGCTCCCTCGCTTCGATCCGCGGCCTCAGTAAGCGCGAAGCGCAGGAGCGGGTGGCGGGCTAGAGCGTCCCAGGCTGCGAACCTAGGGCCGACCGCAGGGCCGAGAGCTCAATGCCGCGCTCCTGCATCACGCTCAAATAGGCCTCTTCTACCGGCATGCCGGCCAGCACCTGGCTTTCGAGCTCGTCGCGCAGCGGCAAGACCAAGTTTCGATCCAACGAATCCTTGTAACGTCGATAGAACGCGAGGACGTCATTCCCGGCCCGTGATCGCTGCTCCTCCAGGGTCAGCTTCCGAGACAAAGGCGTGAGGATGCTGTAGAACTGGGTCAGCGTGTTCTTCCGCGCCTCGACCTCTGCCACCGTGTCCCATCCGAGGATCGACTTGGTCCACTTCGCAGTCATCTGGTTGGTCACCGTCGCGCCGTGCTTTTCGCAAAGCGCATCGTAGGTGCGCCGATGCGCAGCTGAATGCTCGATGATGGCCAACAGGTTGTCGATGACATGCTCATCACACACGACTGCTCCCTCATCCAATACCAGCTGGACGAGATCTCGAATGTCCCTGGTGACCGGCTCGCCCATCGACTGTCTCCGTGATCAGGTGTTGGCCGTCCATCTTACGCAAGCTGCGGCACTCTGCACGGCGCTTGGAAAGCGCCGGAACGGGTGTCGTCGGCCGTTAGTGCCATTGGGTGGGGATTTGCGCTCCGCGAACCGTCTGTCGGAAGAGTCACGCTTCTAGGGACGGTCTGATCAACTCGCAAACGCCCTCAACCTGATCGCGCGAACGTTGCAGGGGTTGATGATTTTTATAGTCCGGAGCCTCTTTGAGTGAGTTTTCGAGGCGCGGGTTTGCGCGCCTCGGTAGCCCGAGTCGGCCCAGACTTGCTTCTCTTTGCCGTGCAGCAAATCGGCCACTTGCTCCACAGCGGCCTCATTGGCAGCGGTGGTCGTGACCGTTGCACCAGGCCGCTGCCGGCATCCACACCGATTGCGCCTTCATGCCGAAGTGACACTGGTTTCCCTTCTTCGTCTGGTGCATCTCCGGGTCGCCGACTGGCACCGTGGAAGTCACTCGCGAAGATGCGAGGTCTGCTTCGAGATCCTCCTGTGATGCGGGCTCCAAGATCAAAGAGTTCGCAACACGCTTGACGACAACCAACGACAGAGCCGCCCAGACGGATACGTCGCATTGGTGGAACCACCCCGTCCAGCGACGGATTGTCTCCGGGGTCATCTTCAAGCTTCTTGGTTGCCAATTTGCCCTGCTCGATTCGTCGACATGCACTGTTCCGTGTCAGAAAGCCTAGGAGGTCGCCCCGCGCCTGCGATCGGCTCCGACGGCCATGAACTCAACGTCGTGATCGCCCACGTCGTCTGCGTTCCTAATACTCAGCCCGCGTTTAAGAATGGCCACATCCATCAAGAGATGGGGTTGGCCATCACGAAGCACCACGGGAGCCAGAAAGCACTCCTGAGCCTCTTCGTAGGCCTGCGCAAAGGCGTCCAGATGCACCGCAGTCTTGGCTGGCACCCGCATGATCCGACTGACAACGCCCGCAGCCTTTCCATCCCCGGGGAGATTCGAGGTGACCAAGATGGTGTAGTGGTGTGGCTCGGTCGGCGCCACGTTGCGGACGATGGCCACGTAGATGTCTTTGCCTTGGTCCGTCCCGAACCTCTCTTGCCAGCGCAGAAATATTCCCCGGGCGGCATCCTCGTCTTCGAAGATCAGGCCCAGGATCGGTGGCTCACCCGGTCCCAACAGAGAAAGACTCGCCCCGCGCCACCGGGCTTTCGCCCAGCGATGCTCGTCAATGACTGAATGGACGCGAACCTCGCGATGGTCACTGATTGCTGCATCGTCATCGGCCGATTCCGGGTCCGGCCCAAGCTCCGCGGGGGTGATGGTGAGCCGACGTTCCTTCGGGGGGTAGTCGCGAGTCACCAGGTGATCGAAACGCTCGATGCGGGCCACGCCCGACTTGAGCATGCGCTCTCGGCTGTTCGCCGAGAACACGATCATTGCGAAGCGGTCCAAGAACGACTCGTTCTTCTCCAGCTCGCCGATTGCCTCGGTGAGCTTGCCGGCCGAGCGGCACGTCACTGCCAGGATCGTGTACGCCAGGCCGAGCAGCTTCGGCTGGATGTCTTTCTGCCGGCTCACTTCGGTCAGAGCCAGACCGGCGGGCCACTGCAGCTTCGCGGCATAGGCAAACTCGTCGAGTTCGTATTCTGGATTCGCCACTGTCGAAGAGAGGCTGATGGTGACGGCAAAGGCTTCGGTATGGGCACACACCTTCGCCTGCAGCGCTGTGGCGAAGAGCGCTTCGACTGTCCCCACCACGGATTCGGCCACCTGCGCTTCCAAATCGGAGCCGCCGTGCAGCACTTCGAGCCGGATACCGAGGACACGCGTGAGTAGGGTTTGCTGCTCCCCTTGGCAGTTCAGAACATCCACCTCGCCGGGCGCGCAGGGCTGGGCGGCCATCAAGCTGAAGACCTGTGCAATGCGCTCAGGGGTGTAGTCCTTCGGTGCCCACCCTTCCTCAAGCAGGAGCTCTTCGTAGCCCAACACGTAGAGAAGGGCGTACCGACTCGTCGGCATCTCGAGCTGGGCTACGACATCGGGAAGTCGGGCCATTGCTTGTAGATTCGCCCGCTGCAGGCATGTGAACTGGCAAGCCAGGACATGATCCAGGCGATCCAGCTCCTGGACAAACCGCGGCTTGGACTCGTTGTCGAGAAGCTGCGCCGCGCCGCGCGCCAGGATCATCACTTCCAGCGCTTCTGGGAAGTAGCGCAACTCCAAGTCAATTGCGACGAGATACAAGAGAGCAGGGACTACTTGGGCAGTAGGTGGCTCGGCATCCTCCTCGGCCTCAATGAACATGGTTGCGATCGCGACGAGGACGTTGGCTCGCGCGGCCCAGATCAGCCCAATTTCTTGATAGGCCTGTGCCAGACGCATCAGGGCCTCGCGCTGCTCCTGCCGATATTCCTTCTTGGTCAGCTGGCGTGCCGCGCGCCCGAGAATGCGAATGATCTCCATCGGTTCGTCTAGTTGGCGCGACCGCTTGAGCAACATCACTGCGCCATTGGCTTCCCCCGTGCGCTCAGCAACAAAGGCAGCAGTCTTGTCGACCAAGGCGGAATAGCCAGCGTCACCTCCGGCAACCGCTCCCATCACGCTGATCAGCTCTGACAACCTGCCGCCGGAGAATTCCCCGAGGCCTCGCGCTTGATCGATCACCTCGGAGAACTTGGGCCACAAGGCCTCGAAGGCCTCGTCATCGCCCTGCATCTTGGCTTGGGCGCCCTGCAGCATCAGCAGGGAGACCCTGGCTTCCAAAGCGTTGTTCGGCAGCGCTCCATTGGCGGCAACAGCCTCGAGGCGTCCGAACAGGCGCGGGATGCGGTCGTCCAGCTGGATCTGTTCGGCATTCCGAAGGCCATGGATCACCATGTTGAAGAACAGCTGCGCGATATTGGCGAGGAATTCGAGATTCAGGGCGTAGGGCGAGTCGATGCCCAAGCGTTCCAGTTCCGTGTACTGGTCGATCACGAGGTCGAAGTCGTCGTACCACCAGAAGGCGGTCCAGATGGACTCGTAGAGAGCCTCCAAGTGCTGCCGATGCGTACCGTGCGAATTGGCGAGTCGAATGGCGCGGGCAAAACGCCCGTCAGTCTCCACGCGAGGCCGCTCCAGGCCGCGGGACATCTTGGCGGCGACCAATGCCTCCGTCGCCAGCTGCATCTTTCTGCCGGCAAAGTGATCAGGATCCGCGATCAGGTTTTCGATCTCCTCCAGTTGCTGCTCGCGCACGTAGTCCGTCGGCCCCAAACGCGCTGCCTTGGACACCCGCCCCGCGCCCAGGTAATTGACCGCCAGGTCGCGCCAGTCGTTCTCGATGATCTGCTCGACGATCCAGGCACGGTCATGGATGGTCACTTCCACCTTATGGGCCTCGCGCATCTCGTCCTGCACTTCCGCACGGTCCTTGGAGCGAGCGAACTGCGAGGTCACGCAGATGATCTGCACGTACGGCCGCTTGGTTCCCACCAAAGCGATCACGTCGTCACGCACCTTCTGGCGCCATCCCTCCTTCGCGCTGAACGCGAAGGCCCACCGCTGCTGACCCGCCTGAGGGGATCCGACGTACCACAAGGTGGAGATTTCCTCGGCCACAGGGAACGTCTCGGAATCTGCCTTCCCATCCCCTCCGCCCTCGGGACCGGTTGCAGGCCGCAGGTTGGGGCAGACGGCTCGCTCGCACAGCTTCCTGCAAAACACTTCGAACGCGTGGTGCTCATTGCGCGCCGTGATGGTCGACAGCCGATACTCGAGCTCGTCGCCTGTCAATTCATAGTGCGCCCTGGACGTGGTGTCGGAGTAGTACTCCGGCCGCAGTTGGCGCATGAACTGCGTGGGCGAAACGCCAGGCTGTGGTTCTTCTGGGTCCATGTGCTCGCGCTTTGACGACGATGGGCGTGCGAGGCTGCTAATCAGACGCCAAGGGGCATTATGGGCCGCATCGCACCCCTTTCCAACCTCTACCCGGTGCCGCCAGGAACGGTCCTGCGTGTTGGACGCGGGTTCTATGACCATGTGGCCTTACTGGGCGAGGTCGCATGGGGTGCCGAGCGACTTGTCCTGTCTTTCGGGCCCGATTCACGCGGCGCCTATTGGATCGGAGAGTTCCTGCCGATCCTGCACTCGCGCAAGTGTGATTGGGCGACGCGGCAGTGGCGGCCTCCAGGATGCGACACAGCACTCGGACATGCGGTTTCTCGCGATCGCCGCCGAAGGCTTCTACTGCTGCAGCATCAAAAGGGGCTCCCGATGCTTGGTCCTGGGCGATCGGAGCTCCAGTCCCTTAGCGAAGCAGCCCGCCCACCGAACTGAGCGCCGGTCCCGACGACTGGTGCAGGCTAAGGAAATTCCTGCGGAGGACGCCTGCAGGCCACGGATGTAGCCCGAAGGACGCCGCTCGCACACAACCTCGCGTTGCGCGCATCCTGGGATTCGGCCGCGGGCGACGGCTCTGCCCTTTTTTCCGGAGAAATCTCCTGTACCGATGCGGCGAGTGATCCCTGGGCGATGATGTCGGCCCGGATCTGCCGGGACGGATGGACGACTGTTAATCCGATGAGGCGCAAGTCGTTCACGGTTCCAGTAAGGCGCACGACGCCGGCCTGTCTGTTCAGCCCCTCACGCAGGTTGCCACGTGCCTTCTCGGACAGCGGCGCGACGTCGACGACCAGTCGACGCCGCAGTTCATCGCGAATCGTGTCGTGTGCGAACAGGTTCGCCAGCTTGACGAGCAGATTGTGCGTTTCGATGGTGAAGTCCAAGTCGGGCATCGTTACCGTCTGCTGCACGGCGTCGACGTGCGGTGTACCAACGAGAAAACCGGTCAGCTCGAAGTCTCGCAGCAAGCTGTACCTCCCGCGGATCTTCACACTCACCACGGCACGGGTGTCCACCGACGACACCGTGACCGAAGTGACGCGGATGGAATTGCCGTCCCCAAGGGGCACCGTCAATCCGTCACCGATTTGACCCTGCACCTGTGTGTCGATGTAGGCATGGTCCGCGAAGACCGGTAGTGGAACGTAGAACATGTTCCCGGGAAGCGCGGCCTCCAGCTTCGGGAGCGTCGACGTCGCGGCCTTCGGTTCGCTGCCCAGGGTCACCATGGGCAGTGCTTCCAAGGTGAGCGACACATCCATGCCGCGATCCGTGAATGTCGGCGTTGACGATGCTACGCGCGTGGGATTAATCGTCAGCCATTGGGATTCCCCAAGCTGAATTGGCATCGAGGCGTCCTTCCAAGCCTGCCGGACGCGGGCCTCAATAAGTAGTTCCTCAGATACTTTCGCGTTGATGCTGCCGAATTCTTTGGTGAGAGCATCCTTGAAGGCGTCGCGCACCCTGCCGGTCGCATTGAACTTTTCCACAAAGGGAATCACCACTTGGCAGCGGTCCAGCGGGTCGAGCCGGTCGATGGTCGGAGTGAGAGAAACTGACCACTCGGGCGTGAGCGCCAAGCCAGTCGACAGGGTCATGTCGATCCGTCGTAGCGACTCGCCGTTCTTGCCGCAGCTGCCATAGACAAGAGGCGTGTGGATCGGAGGCAATTGACATGCGCTGATGCGTAGGCGAGGCAAGCAGACAGGAAAGAAGGGCGTGCAAATGTGCCCGTCGACGACCGGGCACGGTATGGCCGGTGGGGTGACCCATTCTCTTCCGCGCGCTCCGATCCAATAGGAGAGGCGCGTGTCGATCGCGACGCGAGTTCCCTTCGGCGTGACTGTCGCCTTGTCGCGCGTCACGTTATAGCCAAGACTGATCCCGCCCTTCTGGTCCGCGCCGCCATCGACGGAGAAGTTGTATTCCTGCTCGCCCATCGACGAGGGGAGGGCCTCGTTCAGTGCCTTTTCCAGCAAGGGCGCCGCAACATTGATGCTGACTTGCACCACAGACACGGGTGGCGGCGGCGCAGGTGGAGCCATGCCTGCGGGTGGCTGCGGAGCTGCGAATTTCACCGTGCCGCAACCAGATACGGCCAACGCCATTGCGGTAGCCCAAACCATGTACTGCAACCTGCTCCAAAGTCGCGTAGTCATAGGT
This sequence comes from Caenimonas sedimenti, assembly GCF_007833165.1. GTDB lineage: Bacteria > Pseudomonadota > Gammaproteobacteria > Burkholderiales > Burkholderiaceae_C > Ramlibacter > Ramlibacter sedimenti. Next base: position 303,667 of record NZ_VOBQ01000008.1, read on the forward strand.
CCCCCTCACGGCCTCCAATTTCGATTATGGGCGGGTAGGGGCCGGGTGTCCAATTTGAGGAGCCTTGTCACTTCTGCGTTGTCCGCCGGTATATCGAAATCGACAGTGCCCGCACGCTTAAAGCGTTCACCACGACGATTGATGACCGACCGGTGACGTTTGTCTCGCGATTTTGGGGCAGGGTTCGGCTCGACGAGGGCTGAACTGATGGCCCGCAGTTCTCATTCCGGCACCGTGGCCCACCTCTAGAAGAGATCGCCGGACTGCGGCTTGACGTCCTTACCAGGCGGCTCGAGAGGCGACGCGGGCACACCGTCGATGTCGGGCCGCGGGACCGCGACTTTTCCCTTGCTTGCGCGCGGTGGCAGCGGCCTCGGCGCCGCAGCAAGCGGTCCCATCCACTGCCGGAAGTACCTCGGCGCTTCTTCCACCGCGCATGTCAGCCAAGCGTCGTAGTCTGCCGGGGCGAGCACGACCACCATCCGCTTCTCGTCACCTGGCTTGTGGAATCGCTTCATCAGCGGGTGATCGTCCGCGTTCACCGTGACTAGCGCGAAGCTCTCTCGCGTATTGCCCTCCGCATCACGCGACTTGCTGTAGACGCCTGCGATGCCCATGGGCGCGCCCGATTCCTGCTTGATCTCCCACCGGACGGGCACGCCGCTTTCGTAGTTCGGCTCGAAGATCACCTCGGACGGGACGATGCATCGCTGGCCCCTGCGCCACGCATCGCGAAAGCTGGGCAGGCTGTGGACTGTCTCGCTGCGTGCGTTGTACGTTCGGCGGCCATAGGCCACTTCCTTGCACCAATGGGGTAGGAGCCCGAAGTGGCCCTTGAACGCTTCGAGCTTGCCCTTCTCGTTCAGGCGAATGAAAGGCGCGACCCCTGTCGGCCAAGCTTCCGGAGGAAGCTCCGTCTTGAAGTCGCGTTCGATGCCAAACCATGTCAGCATGCGATCGCCCGCGGTGACCGGGATGTAGTTCGCGCACATGGCCAGCATCTTACTCAGCAGCACTCCGAGCTACACCGACGCGGCTCGTCTCGCTTCACAATGGCGATGGACCCACCAGCCCCGGCCGCCGTGAAGCCCAAAACGCCGTTCCCGATCACGATCCCTGCTCCGATGCACGCAACCGACGGCGGCCGTCCTTTCACGGACGAAGCGAACTGGGCGGTGGAGATCAAGTACGACGGGTATCGAACCATGGCAGGTATCGTCAAGGGTGAGGTCGAGCTGCGGACCAAGAACGGTGTGACCTGTAGTCACTGGTGGCCAGAGATCGTCGGCGCGCTCCAGAAGGTCCCAGGTGGGCCTCACGTCGTGGACGGTGAGGCTGCGGTCCTGGTCGACGGCCAGTCGGATTTCAACAAGACACACCGGCGGGCGGCGCGCCGCGGCTACGCGCCCGGCGATGACCTCGTCGTCTTTTGCGCCTTCGACATCCTCATCCACAAAGGGCGCGACGTCATGGGCTTGCCGTACACAAAGCGCAAAGAGCTCCTGTCGAAACTGCTCGTCGACGTGCCGGGCGTCCTGGTCGTCACCTACCTTCCTGCCAACGTCCAGCATTTCGCCACGCTCGTTGAAGGCTTCAAGCTGGAAGGTTTCGTCGCGAAAAAGTTGAACAGCCTGTACCTCCCCGGCATCAAGTCGCGCGATTGGTTGAAGATCAAGCGCAAGGGCTGGAACGAGGGCAGAAACTGGAAGAGCTGACCACCACGGGTCAACCACTGCAACAGCACGGGGCCTGCCCCAGTCGCCGCCTCCGGCCCGTCAACCACAATCTGAGCGTCGTGCGGTCACAGGAGCTCTCGCGCTCAATACTGCCGCGTGCTTGTTGGACGCACTATCAGTTCAGTTGAATCGCGAGAACGTCAAGCGAGGGAGAGAGCAGGCATGTGAAATTCACGGCCTTCAAGTCGGGGCCCGTCGCTTTGTAAAAAGCAGCACCACCGACTGCGATGTCGTACAGTTCGGCCTTCCGTCCCCCAATGACGAGCCCCGGGCGGTATTTCGGACTCCCCGACGCGATCTCCACCACGCTGCTGTATACGGCATGGTCGAAGCCCTCGCGATTGATCTTCACCGGTGCGGCAGTCAAGCAAACCTTGGCAGCGTCGGCGTTGCCCTTGGGTGTGTTGATAGCTGACGACTTAGGCGAATTTTGCAGTCGCCAAAAGGCCTGCGCGGGACTGGACGAGGCCGGCTCGTATCGGCCTGTGCCCTCTCGCAAATAGCACTCGACCAACTGCGGGCTCATGCCATCAATGGCGACGAAGGTCACATCCGGATGCCTGGCTCTAGCTGCAGCAACGTATTTCGAATCGATCTCGAAGGCAGCAGCCTTGCCCTTGGCCCGTGACAAGCACAACTTTTCTTTCTCAAGGTCGTTGCCAACTCTGTCACCTGGGACCATCTCCGCCCAAGACGCCATCGCAAAACAGGTCAACAAGACAATGGCCGCCAGACGCCGCATGGTGATCCTCGGTGATGTGAGCGAAATTGTATACACCGACGCACCACAGCGCGGGCAATTTTGCCGGTGCCAGATTTCGCGAAAACATGAACAATGCAAGCAAATGAGGAGCACGAACGATGAGAGTTTTTCCCGTGCTTCGCGAAGATGTTCATCAGGGTGTCGTGTGGCTGACACGTCCCGGCATGGCATCGCGCGAGGTAGTGAAGATCACCAACACCAGCAACAAGAAATCCATCCACGTGGAGGCGTTGAAGTTCGAGGAGAACTTTCTAAACGCATACAACCAACCTGGTCGGGCGAAGATCACCGACCCAGCCAACTCCTTGGTCATTGGAGGATGGCACCGCGCACTTCTCGGGGACCTGCCGACCAAGGAAGATGTGCCAATAGCCATCAAATCCAGCGGAGGATGGTGGGGGCGGTTTCAGGCTTGCGTCGATCACCCTCAAACAGTGGTCCGCGTGGCCGCATGGCTCAGTGCCATCGGCCTTGCCCTAGGGATACTCGGGGCCGTGCTTGGGGCGTTGCCATACATGTGGAACCCCGCGACGAACACCAGCACGACGCAGCACCGTGAATTGACAATGGCCGAACTGCCGAACGTACTGCTGTCTGCTTCGCTGCGGGACGGCTACTTGGCGGGCAAGTATTTCAATCAGACGCCGGACACCGTCATCACACACATCACAGTGGAAGCCGTCCCCCAGGAAGAGAAGAATCCCTTCAACGCTGCCGCTCCCCGATTCTTCGAGGTGGCAGCAGCCGCGCAGCCTCGCGCAATGTCTTCGCCGTTCGCGGCGGAGACGGGGCCACTCAATCCAGAGTTTCACACTCTGCGGGTGGTGGGAGCAAAGGGGTTCCGTCGATGAGGGCGGGCACGGCAACCTCCTCCGTGGGCCACAGGGACGTCGAACCGCACCAAAGATGATCGAGTCGGCTGGCAATCTAGGCGGCGCGGATGGCGGCAGTGAGGGCCGCCCATGCGTCGGGTGCCAGATTCCCCGGCGAAACGTAGGAGGCGCGCCGGTTCCTCACCCTGAAGCGGAGGGGGCTGGACGCTAAGGATTGCGCTTCAAGCCACAGTCGTTCGGAACGCATGACGACCATTACAGCCCCCCGAGCCGCGCACAGGCTAGCTGCCTCTAGGAGCAAGGCACGGCTTGGCAGGCGCAATGAGCTGTCAAATTTCTCGCTCGCCCAAGGAGTGAGCTGAAGGCAGGCAATGCTATTTGAGATTCGCTCGACCCCGAACTCCTCAATGAGCCATCTCAGACGGTCAGACCACCACTTGTTGAGGCCGGCGGGAGCTTCAGGATGCAGGCCGCTTAGGGGCCACCCGTTGCGTTTGAAGCCGTGATCTTCCGAAGATGAAGTCTTGTCGAATCCAGGATTCGACAGCAACAGAACAACAGCCGCATCATCGATGTTGCCTTCGTAAGCACTCGGTCCCATCTCGGGGTGGAGTTTGAACTCAGCCCGAGTCTTCGGTCGGCGGTTGTAAGCCGAGACCTTGACTTCATCGATGGAGCCGAGGTGTTCGGCAATCAGAAGGTCGGAGACAGCGGCCTGCGGCATATGACAGCCCTTAGGGTGGTTCCGGAGGTGCGCTTGCCGGCGTGTTCGCAGAGGCCCGGCGAATCAGGGCGCCCACTTACCCTGTTCACTGACCAGGACTTTCTGTCCTTGTTTCACCTCAAGGTGCCCCTCCTGCATCACGCGGTAGACGGTGCCGCTGTTGCGGAACTCATAGCCAAGAAATCTGTTGGGCGTCACTCCGTCGGCCGCCATGGTGTGTAAGGTCTTTCCTGTGAGGGTCAATGCGCTGCCCGTCTTTCGGCTCACCCCTACATATTTGGCATCGACACAGGAAATGACACCTTCCCCGCACCCGATGATGGTGACAACAAAACTCGGGGTGATCAGCACCTCTTGAGCGTGTCCGCTTGTGGCAAGCAGAACGAGGCAGCACAGGGATAGCCGTTTGATCATGGATTCTCCGAAGTTGGGCCGACGTGACTTCCATTCTGGCGGAGTAGCATTACACAAATTACAAAACCGGCCCGGGGAAACCCTTGGGCGTCCGAACCTGAGGGGCCAAATTGAAACTTGCTCAGCTCTTTATCCTGACGTTCGCCGTGCTGGCGGCCGGTTGCACCACAAAGCCAAGCGACGCGGAAATCCAGCAAGCTTTGGTCGCTCACCTCCCAGAGAAGCACAAGACTGTCCTGCAGGTCGACCAAGTTCAGAGCGAGAGCTCTGGCATGGGCGATGACCTTGTGGTGAAGTTTAAGGCCCGGGTGAGCACGCGGGAGCCGCTATACATGCCCGCTGACATGGCGCAGGCCGCCAAAGCAGCAGGGGCGGATCTGGAGGCGGTGGCGCGGCTTGAGGAGGCCCTCAAGACTTTAACCGCCGTGGCCAAGGAGCCATTGCAGGCAGACATTGAGCGGGCCACTTCAAGGCCTCAGTTCTTCCTGGTCGCCACACCCGCTCAGACCGGAATGGACTGGTACGGATCATTCAAGGCCAAGAAGGTCGTTGACAAGTGGATCACCTCCCAGTTTCAAGAGGATGTACCTTTGAAGTTGGACGGGCTGCCATCCGCAACCCTCCCAGCCGGGGCAGTGTTGCCTCAAGCGGCGGAGCAATGGTTTGCAGAGACTCGACGAGCACAGTTGGCGCTGCTTGCCCGCCTGGACGATGCAAAGCGGATCGCCCAGAAGGATGCGGAGCTGGCAGCTGCGCAGGCAGCAACGGAGCAAGCTCGCGCTGCGGCAGATCACGAACGCCAGCAGAAAGAGCAGCTTGCCAACACTATGGAGCGGCAAGCGCGGAGGCTGCCAATCTCCGTGAATGCGAGACAGTCGGCAATCGGCAAGGGGCAGGTCATGGTGCTTGAAACAAGGCAGCCAATCACTGTTCGCTTGGAAGTGCGTCGAGGAGCGCAGTCCTTCACTCGGGACCTCCAGTTGGCCCCGGGTCGCAAAATCGAAATTGGTCACCTTGAAGGCTGGGCTTTTGCATCAGGCGACCAGGTGCAGATCTCTAATCCGGGATTCGACCCGGCCAGGTTCACTGTTCGCTGAGATGAAAACACCTGGCGGTCCAGGTCGGCGCCTTAGGCGTTGGTCGTGACGACCGGGAGGCCGATTGCGGTGGCCGATGCCAGGTGCGGCAAACGCCGACAGGGCACGCCGACGGCGAGCTAGAGATCTACGAGGTGGTCACGCGGGCGGACGTTGTGAAAGCCAGGCGATGCCGCGTGCGAAATTGGCGACGCGAAGTCCCAACCACTTCAATGGCTCACAGAGCTGACGGCTGGCAGGGCGCTTGCCCGAGGCACGCGCTCGGGAGTCCCGTCCCACTCAGTACGGCACCGTATCGGGTGTGAGCGGCAGTTGGACGCCGACTTCTCCTGGGTGATCCGGGCTGTCGTAGAAGTACATGCCGCCTTCGCACATCAAGTCTTCACCGATGTCCCCGATCACTTCGAAGCCATCGTGGTTCGGCCAGACGCCGAGCTCCGCGTAGAGCGCCGCCAGTGCGGTCTCAAGCCTCTCGAAGAACGGGAGGAACCAGTGTTCTGTCAAGGCTTCGGCAACAGCCGGATCATCTCGCCAACTCTTTCCGAATCCGGCTGCGTTGCCCAGGTAGTACGCGGCGTGCTTCATCAGCCCGCCGTAGATCTCGCGGATCTCCCTGACGATCTGGCCGACTTGAGAATGCAACCGATAGGCCTTGATGCACTCATTGCCACGCTCTCGCGCGTCCGCCAGGTCATTGAGAAACGTCTCGCGGTAGTCGGCCTCAGGATTCTCGCCTCGCTTCGCTGACAAGGCGCAGGCTGCGTACTCGTCCCAAGAAGCCAGGATGACCTCGGAGCGCGCGCCCTGCTGGGCGTTCATATACTTGGTTCGCAGCAACGTGTCCGGGAAGCATCGGTCGTAGTGCGCGTTGACTTCAACGTGGGCGCACTCGTGGGCGAGCAACTGCATCGCGCGCTCGTAGCGATCCTCCTTGAGCATGCCAAAGAAGACCGCGGCATCCACAAACACATGGCTCTTGAGGACCCCATCACGCAAGACACTGGGTGTCATCGCCACACCGACCGTCCTCCCTCGGCTCGGAGCAAGTTCACGCGTTGCGCAGCCTCGATCGAGGGAGCGAAGCGCCTCTTCGTAGTCAATGGCTATCGTGACACCATCAAGCCGCTGGATATCAAAGTAGCGACCCATTTGCACGAAGAGCGCAGTCAGCTGTTCGCCCAATCCATCGGCGGCCTGCTGATCATCGAACCCCTGGACCTGTACGCGCAGGCCATCAGGGAAGGTGCTGGGCCGCGGAAGCGGCGCATCAGGATTCGTTTCCGGTTGGTTCAACGCTACGCCCCCATACTTGGCGCCTATTCCACGGGTACTCCTCCTCGGAGGAAATGCGCGCGGCGGCGGCGCCAGTTTACGGCCTTGTTTCGCGGACAGCATCCTGCTGTTTGGACGCGCCGGACTCTCAGGGATGACCGGGCGGTACGGTTGTTCCGCACCTGGCGGCCGGGTACAGTGTCACCGCTCCGCCGAGTGCGGAGGGAGGACGGGCGATGGCGGCAATGAAGACGATGGGCGCACGTGTGTGCGGCTGGGCGGCCGCGATTGCGCTCGGCGGCTGTTTCACCCTGCCCGCGCATGCTCAGAAGAAGGCACTTCCGTTCGAGGAGCTGCTCTACACCGGACGAGCGCTGCCCTTCTATGAACCGGCCAGTGGTGGCGGATTCCAGGCTCAGATTGAACAGGCGGTGCGCCGCTCGAACCTGGCGGAACGCATGGCACAGCTCGCGCACGGCATCCGATGGCGCACCAACTTGTCAGTGGGATTCGCATCCTGTGGGAGCCCCAACGCGAACTACCAGCCGGCGAGCTCGCGGCTGACGATCTGCTACGAGCTAATCGAGCAGATGGCAGTCTTTTGCGCGCGAGGACACCGACTTCGCCATGAAGCTCGATCGCAATCGGTTTTCGCAACTGATCGACGGCGCCGTCTGGGCGATCTTCCTGCACGAGTTGGCGCACGCGATGATCGACATCAACAGAATCCCGATCACGGGTCGCGAGGAGGACGTCGCCGACCAGTTCGCGCTGTTCTTCTCGGCGAAGTACCTCGAGCCGCGCGGCGTGCCCGTGGTGGTGCCGGCGGCGTGGTTCTTCCGCAACCTTGAGAAGCGCAGAGGAGAGGGGAACCTGCAGCGCCAGTTGGCTGACGAGCACAGCCTGGATGGCCAGCGAATCTACAACCTGGCGTGCTGGGCGCTCGGCGCCGAACCCGGCCGGGGGCAGTCGGCCGCGCGGTTCGTCGGTCTGCCGGTGGAGCGGGCCGAGCGTTGCGGTGCGGAGTATGCCCGGCTGGAGGAAGGCATGCGGGCCCGGTTCAAGAAGTACATCTCGTTTCGCTGAATCCTCTTCCTGGCCCGATCACCTCACAGGAGTTGACCTGCGAGCTGGCGCGCTCCGTCGAGCTCGTCTGCGCTGAGCGCGGAGGGATGTCGCAAGGCGTGCTGCACGGATAGCTTCGCGTCCGAAGTGCGCTGCATGCGGTGCTCAATTTGCGCTTTCAGGTACCACGCTCGGGCGTACTCAGGATCATGGGCCACAGCGCGCGCGAGTTCGGCGACGGCTTCTTCCCCCATCCCTTGCTGAACGAAGGCGGCGGCAAGGTTGTAGCGGATATGGGGCTGCGAGGGGATCAACTCGAGCGAACGCGAAAGATGCTCCTGCGCGCGTGCGAAGTCGCCACTGCGCAAGTAAGCAGTCCCAGCGCAGCGGTGGCTGAACGCATCGTCGGGATCGAGCTTGCAGGCTTGTGCATAAAGCCCACAGGCGCGCTGCGGGTCTCCAAACTCGTTGTGCCAGTCACCGAGCCTGCGATGCGCGAGGGCGCTTCGCGGGTCTAGGCTCACTGCCTTCTCGAAGTGAAGGCGTGAGCCTTCGAGGTCCTTCAAGTTCAGCAGCGCATTACCTTTGTTCACCAGCGCGACTGCCTTACCCTCGGCGCTTGGCTCACGCTCGGCGGCGGTGTCGAAAATCCCCAGCGCCTTGTGGGCGGGTCCGTGTTCACTTATGTAAATGGCTACTTCATTGAGAATCTCCACCTCTCCTCGATAGAGATGCAGGAGCCGAGCGTAGGCCGAACATTCCGCCGCGGAATCCCCGAGCTCGTGGGCAAGAGATGCAAACATCAGACCCGCCGAGACGCGCATCGGGTCCAGTGCGATCGCTGACTTCAGGGCTTCGAGCGCGGCGGTCGTGTCTTTTGTGGACCATAGCGTGCGAGCCCGAAACTCATGCGCGCCGGCGTGGTCGGGGACTTCCTTGAGCACCGCATCGAGCATAGACAGCGCCTCATCGTGGCGCCCGCTGCGACTGAGAGCCGACGCGAGCTGAATACGCGCCTCGGTGTTACGCGGGTGACGACCCAGGACGTCGTATAGAAGCTTTTCGGCGGCCTCCACGCGCTCCATGTGCAGCATCGCCTTGGCCATGCCAATCGCGGGCGCGTCTGCCGTCGGATCAAGTTCATGGGCTGCCTGAAAATCGCGCAAGCCACGGACTGTGTCGCTCATTTCCAGATGGGTGTCGCCGCGCGCAATGAGCGCGGCAGCCGAGTCGGCCTGGAACTCGACGGCTTTGTTTAGGATCTTGAGCGCCCTGCCACGGCGCCCAAGCGCAGCAAAGGCACGCGCGCGGGAGACGTGATCCTCCACCGTACCTCGAAACCCTGGAGCAACGATGAAGTCCATCGCGCGAAAGCCCTGGTGCTTGGCCACGGCTTTGAGGTCTTCGCGCAGGGCGGAGAAGTTCGGATAGCGACGCGCTGGGTCCGCCGCAAGACAGCGGCAGATGATGTCGAAATAGGGGGAATCGATGCGACGAATGCGGCGTGCGAACGCCTCGCGCCAAGCTTGTTCCTGGTAGGCCTGCACGTTGCCGCTAAATTTCACTTCGAACGGCAGCTCGAGCGACCGAGCAGCGAGTTGCCACAGCGTCACTCCGAAGCTGAACATGTCGCTTTTGGGTCCGGCCTTCTCACCGGTCGCGAGCTCAGGCGCGATGTAGCCGGGTGTGCCACACGTTGCCCGGCCGTCGGCCGAGTGCAGTTCCTGCAACTTGAGCACGTCCGCAGACGGTCGTCCGGAGGAGGAAACATGGCCGGCAGCGGCGAGTACCAAGCCGAAGTCCGATATCTTCAGGAACGGGGAGGCTCCGACGAGCAAGTTGGATGGCTTGATGTCCCGGTGAGCGTGAATGCCATGCGACAGGGCATGTTCCATTCCCACGCAAAACTGAACCGCCCACATTCCCAGGATGTTGTCGGTGTAGTCGTTCGTGCGACGGATGTAGTCTTCCAGCGAAGTGCACCCGTTCTCGGGGGCGACGTATTGCAGGATGAGAACCGTGTCTCGCCCACGCTCGTGCAGTTCGTGCAAGCGCACCACGAAGGGGTGGCTTCCGAGGTCCAGCATTGCCATGGCCTCGCGACGGAAGGCCAGCAGGTCACCGACGCTGGCTTGCGCGCTTGCGCGCATAACCTTCGCCGCACGCACCTCGCCAGTCGCCATGTCTTCGGACAGGTACACCTCACCCATGCCGCCGCGCCCGAGAAGCTTGCGCACAACGTAGTGGCCGGCCAGAGGCTCACCCGGTTGCAATACCATCTCTTGCGGCCTAGGCGCGGGCGTTTCGTCCCGTGCTGGTCCGCGCCCGAAGATCTGCTGCAGGATGCCCATTGGCCCGATTTTGCAGCAACTGGGCGTACATCACCGATCGATCAAGGCGGACCGGGAAGTAGCCCATCGCATCACGGTACGACTGGAGTGGTGCGTGGCGGAAGGCAAAGTGTGTATGGCTGATGGATCAAGGCGGCACCTCTCGGTAGACTCGGGCTAACACAGGAGGGCTCCATGTCGAAGATCTACATCCAGATCCTGGCAGGTCTTACCGTCGCCGCCGGCGCGGCTGCCGCGTTGGCGCAGAACACTGTCGCCGCCAAATTCGCAGGCGCGACTGTGAACCTGGTGATTCCCAAGGGCCACTGCGTCATTCCGCGCGAGGATCAGCTGGGGGCCCTGCACTATAAGCTGCAAGAAGATGGCAATCAGGGCCGAAATCAAGTGGCCATCCTCTTTGCTGATTGCGCCGAATGGGCTCAGCGTAAGGCCAATCCCGCCCTGCTTCTGAACCACCACGGTAACTACCTCTTTCAGCTCACTCAGGGTCAGGAGCGCCTTCTTCCGGTCACCGCCACCCGGGCCGATATTGTCAAAATCTACTTAGACCACGAGCTGAAGTCGGGTGGCGCGAACAACCAGGACATCAGCGAGCGCCTGAAAGAGAAAATCGCGAAGTCCAGCGTCCCGTCGCCAGAGTTGCAAGGCAACGTGAACCTTGGCCTCATCGATCGCGATGAGCGGGCGGCTTACATGGGCGTGGGCGGAACCTTCAACTACGACGGAAAGCCTGTCCGATTTGTGGGCGTAACGGGCGCCACCACCACCCGAGCAGTACCGACAACTATCAACCTGTACGGCCCAGCGGCCAGCGGAAATCCATTCCGGGAGTTGCTTGCCCAGCAGCGGGAGTTGGTGCGACGGTTCGTGGCGGCCAACGAGTAGGTCGCTCTCGACGGACGGTTGGTCGCGGTTCTTGTTCCTCTTTCGACGCCGGTTCGAGATCCTGAACGCTGGAGCGCGCTCCGACCAGCACGGCGAGATCTCAGTGCCCATCCGTGTGGCGAAGGAGATCCAGGCGATCGACAAGGAAGCAATGCGGCTTCAGCGCCGCCTGGACGCTCGGTATCCGGCAGACGAGGTCTAGCGAATCCGGTCAACGCGTTCGAGCGTCAACTCCAGTCGCAGTTCGTTGTCCGAGGTGCTCAGTAGCGCCACAACGGTTGGCACGCCAAGGTGAAGTGCCACCTCCTGGGACGCACTTGCGCGCTGCAGTACCGGCATTTGCACCACGCCAAGTTCCGATGCAGTCTCCCCCATCGTCACGAGATCGGTCGCCGTGAATTCCACCCGTGCCCGGTGAGGACCGTCCCGCGTTGTTGGCTCGGGGGTGATCCGCAGGACCTGGCCCAGATCGATCGTGCCTGTGCCAACCATGATCCTGCCGTCGGTTCCTCGCTTCAGCGAAGAGATATAGGACGCCTCCTTGGTGGACGCGGCTGGGCTCGTGCTGCCGGCGACAGCGCTCATGCTCACTTTCCACTCGACACTCTGTGGACCTCGGAAAAGGCGTGCGGTGTACCAGTGTGTCTCGACGTTTCCGTTGACCGCGTACGCAGACTCTGCGTGAGCCGCCGCAAAATTGAGGGTGAGGAAAAGAACAGCGAGAAGACGTCGCATCATGGTTCCTAGGGCAGTGAGTTCAATTCGAATGCGCCAAGGGTTTCTCTGCAATCGAGGCGCCTCCGCGAAGGACTCGCGCGGAGTACCCCATATTCCCTCACAGGGCCAGGAGCCCCAACGCGCTCAAAGGGCGGTTGGTGGTGCGTTGAGCGAGGCGCCACCGCTCTGGGACGCGCTCACCCGGCATTTGACGGATCACTCGATTGGCTTGAGGCCTTCGCCACGCCGACTGCGTCTCTCCTCACCAAATGGGACGTAGAAGACGTCGAAGGTGAAGCCTTTGGCGTCCGCACCTTCGTTGCTCTGAATTGCCCCCAACTTGATGAACTGCTGGCTGTCTGACCGGATCCAGCAATCCACCTCTTGGGTCGCCGTCCTGTCTCGCGGAATGCGGATATCGGGCCGTCGACAATCGCGGCTGAGTTCCGGGCGCCCGTCAACCTCCATACGCGTGTTCATGGTGGACCTGCCGCCATTCCCATAGGCGTGTGAATAGATCACGACCCGGTAATTGCCTGGCTGATTGGCCCACAACGCGCATTCCAGCTCAGAGCAGCTCTTTTGGCGGCAGCTAAGGTGCCGGACTTCGCGCCACTCTTCCTCCTTGCACGAAGGAGGCGGGGACTCCGGCGGGTCTGGCCGGGCCGGCCTCGAGACATCTGGGAACTGCCCTGGGCCAGTCGCGCCCGAGCAGGTACATGGCTCGCAAGTGATCGAGCCGCATCGCTGGCCAGTCGTGGTCATCGGCTGTGTGCAAGTCAGCTGCGTCTTCGTTGGTGTCCCACGCGAACACGAACAAGATCTGTATGTCGTCTCACTTGGGCCGTTGCAGTGCAGCTGCGCAAGAGCAGTCCCGAATGGAGCCAGTAGTGCCACGAGGAAGAGCGCAAGTCGGACCACGATGTACCTCCCGGCGAGCACTTTGCCCTACCCTTGGAACATCGTCAATTCTGGAGAATTGTGGGTAGGCTTGGCGGCATGTAGTCGAGAAGCAGCCAAGCCGTGGAGCCCACCAGCGCAGCTACAACAAGTACCAGGGCACCGGTAGCCGCGGACGGCGCTTGCAGGTCCATGCACCACAGCACAACGGTCGCGACCCGTCGGACGGTATCGTTGTTGGCTCCCAGAAGCACGAGGCCAGCGATGAACCCGTAGGTGCACCCAGCGAAAAGGCATGCTGCGCCATGAGTGCATGCGGCGATTTGCTCGTTCGACCAGCTCCTAGACTGCATCGGGCGCACTACCCGCCGATCACAGAATCCAGCGCACTCGTGATGTCGTCGCGGCGCACGATCACCTTCTCCTCTCGTCGTGCGATCGCACGATTGAGCGCATGCTGGGCCACCGCCTCGGCATTGGCAATGCTCTGATCCACCAGCATCGCGGCCACCTCGCCAGACCCGATGCCAGGCTCGAGTTGCACACTGCGCTTGGCGAACCACGCCACAAGATGCCGCGCCAAGTCTTCCGCACTCGGAAGATCGAAGCGGACTTTCTCAGTGAAGCGCCCGCCACGCAGCAGCGCCGGATCGATCTGTTCGGGATTGTTGGTGGCCGCGATCCACACGACATCCGCCACGCGATCGCCGACGCCATCCATGAGGGTCAGCAGTTTGTTCGTCGCCTCAGTCGCCGGCGAGAACTCGCGGCTCCGCAGCAGCTCGTCGGCCTCATCGATGAAGATCACCGTTGGGCGCAGATCCTGCGCCTTCGCGTACAGCGCCTCCAGGCGTTTCGGATCGCGCGCGAGATCGGCGCCGGTCGCGGGCAGGAACGCCCAGCCGACCTTCCTGGCTAGTGCCTTGCAGGCAGCGGTCTTGCCGGTGCCAGGAGGGCCGTAAAACAGCACCCCGGTCGGAAGCGTGCCGCCGTGCTTCTCTGTATGTTCCGGATCGGCCATGCGGCCCACGACCTGGTCCAGCATGTCCCGCGTCCGGGGGCTGAACACCAGGTCTTCCAGAGGCCGGACGTTCTCTGGAACCGATCCACGCTGCCCCTGCAGCTGCCGCAGGGCACCCATGAAGTCCTCAAAGCCAGCCTCGCTGCTGCCGCCCTGCCCACGCAGGTAGTCGGACAACTCCTCCGTCACCGCCAATATCCGCTTCGACGAAAAGCCGTTCCAGCGCTTCGCGACCGACACGAGCACGGCTTCGTCCACGCGTACGCTCGGCGCATTGCTCTTGAGGCCCTTGCGCAGCAAGCCGATGCGGGCCGGCTCGTCGGGCGGCGTGATCTCCACCTTGTAGTCAAACCTTCCTTCGCGAACGCCGGCGCCGTCAAGCCGGTCGATGTGGTTGGTCGCGGCAATCAAGATCACGCGCGCTTCACGGATGTCGACCATCAACGTGAGGAGTGCGTTCACGACATCGCGGTCCTCCTTCGTCGAATTGGCACCGCCGTCCCTCGACTCAAGGAAGCTATCCACTTCGTCAACGAACAGGACGCACGGCTGCATCCTCCGCGCCTGGGCAAAGGCACCCCGCACTAACGAGGTCCGTTCGCCCACCCATTTGGAGGCGACGTCGGCGGCCGACAACTGAAGGAAGGGAAGCTTCAGCTCACCCGCAAGCGCCTCTGCAAAGACCGTCTTGCCATTGCCAGGCAGCCCATGCAGGAGAATGCCATTGCGCGGCTTGGTGTCCTTCTTCCGATTGACGATTGCCGTCGAAGCATCCTTCAGGCGCTGCTTGATTGCCTCGTTGCCGTAGATCGACGCAAAGGTCGTCGTCGGGTGGCTGACCCGAGCCGGTTCTTCGGGCGGCTCGCCAGCGTCGGGAATGGCCTGCTTCGCCCGCTCGCGATCCGAACGCTCGCTCTTTAAGAACCCCCAATGCACGGCCCACGTGCCGACTCCACTGACCACGAAGAGTCCCACGAGCGGAACGTAGCTCGCGTTCGCCACGGGGCCGATCTGCCACCACAAGAACAGCACAAGCGCGCTGAATCCGAAGAACCACGGTCCGTAGTATTCCAAGACGAACGCACCGTCCCCGGCGCCTCGCCGAACAGCCTTCACCACAAGGCCGGCAACCATGCTCAGCAAAGACAGGGCGATGATCACAATCACCGGCGTGGCCTCAGCGCTCATGACCGGGTAGTAGTGATAGAGCAAGGGAATCTTGTTCAGCGCCTTGTAGCCGACGACGGCGACCCACCAATAGAACATCGCGTGCACGATCAGCACGGTCACGATGACCATCTTCTCCCGAAACCAATTGACCATTCGATATCTCCTACGGTGAAGATACCGCAGGATTGCCCTCTGTCAACGGGCGGTCCGTGCTAGGGCGAAGGCGGAGGGCCACTGGTCGGCGGCGAAGGTGGCTTCGGCGGGGAAAACTTCCGGTAGGCAGTTGCATATGCGGCTTTTGCCCGCGGGTCCCGATATGCCAAGCTCGCTTGACGGCCGGCCTGCGCGTCCTTTCGTCCGGCGCGATAGGACAGGCCATTTCGGGCCCCTTGTGCAGCGGCCGCTCCGGCACCAGCGGACACCCCGCTGACAGTCCCCGAACTGACGCGCCCACCCACCGACTGCGTCAGACCTTTGATCCCCGCAAACCCGATCCCGCCGGCACTTCCCGAAAGCAGGCCAGTTGCAATCGACGGCGCTTGTGCCACCAGCAGTGAAGCGAGGATCGCGAAAACCAACATCATCCCGAACAGGACCACGTCCGCGTAGAGGGTCTCCATCGGCGCAGCGCCTTTGGCCTCGGTGTAGTGCTTGAGCGCCAAGGAACTCATCGTCGTGAGCAGGCCAGCGGCCACGTTCAGCAGGAACGCAGTCACGATTTTCAGCATGCACGCGCCCAGAAGGAATTTTAGCCAGGCGTCGAACAGCCAGCCCAGCGGCCTGAACATGAGAAAGGGGACCATTACAGGCGCCAGCGCCAGCACCAACCGCACCGAGATGAACCCCAGGATCACGTTCGCAACCATGATCACGCCCGCGATCACCAGGATGAACGCAGTGAGGATCTTCGCGATCGCCATCATCAGCATGGAGCCCAGGCCGGCCGCAATCGTACCCAGCCGCCCCAGAATGTCCGTGGGACTTCCCGAAGCCTCCGTCACGCGCGGCTGATCCACGACCGCGGCAATCGCTTTGAAGATCGGCGCCGCCCCCGCGTTGATCGCACCATCCAGCGTGGACATGTTGGCGCCGCCGATCGCGCTCCCGATTCCATCCATGGTCGCGACGATGAGATTCGCCGCTCCACGGTCAAGGAACATGGTGACGATCCCGAAGCACACGAAGATCGGGACCCACTCGCCAATCAGTTCGCCGATTCCTCGCCCGCCGGCCATCATGCGCAGGGCGGCCCAGATCATCGTGAGGATCAGAAAAAACCCCGTGACCAGCTTCCCGAACCCCTGCAGGCTGGAGTTGTTCTCCAGCTCGGTGAGCTTCGCTGTGACGGCGGCGCCGATCTCGGCCATCAGGCTGCTCGCAGAGAACGCGTAGGTGCTGGGCGTCGTCGTAGGCGGCGGCGTGATCGGCCCGGCCTGGCCAAAGGCGAAGGTGCACCCGATGCAAAGCGCAAGCAGTACGGCCCGAACGAAGTATTTTCGCTCGCCCATCCGGCTGCGGATCACGATGGCGTAGCGGACGGCGTGCTCGGCCAGTGCGCCGAGAAAGTTCGCGAAGGCGAGGACGGCGGGGCTGACTGCTTCCTGCTTCACTGCGAGAAGCCCCCGAAAGCGCGCTGACGAGTCTCGATGGCTTCCTGACGCTGCCGCATCTGCTCGCGTTCAGCGGCCGCTCGCGTCATGGATTCGGCCTTGTCGGCGTCCTCGTCGGCTTGCCGGCCGACCGAGGCACTCACGACCTCGAGCAGCTTGCCGTTCTGTGTGATCACGCGGTTCATCTGGGTATTGAGCATCTGGATTGACTGGTGCTGCCCCACCGTTGACGGAATCTGGTTCTGCAGGTTCCGCGCGAACGCATAGTCAGACTGCACCTGCTTGATCACTGTCTCCTCGTACCGCAGGCGCTCGATCGCCCGCTTCTCGCGGCGGGAGGCTTCCGCCGCGACGTCGACCAGGTACCCCTTCCAGCCCTTGCCCAGCAGCCGCGCCTCGGTCATTCGCTGCTCAATGGCTCGCGACTGCACGGTGAGGCTACCCTGCAGGTTCTCCAGTGCCTGCTTGTATTGCATCACGTCGTTGAAGGCCTTCAGGGCGTCGGGCGCAAGGCCGGCAGGCAGCCCGGCCAGGGACTGGATGTTCAGCTGTTCCAGGCCGAACTGCTCCATCTGCAGCGCATATTTCTGGATCAGCTTCTTGGCGGAGAGCGCCTGGTCGATGGCGATCTTGAGCAGCTCCAGGTTGTTCATCAGCTGGGTGGGCTCCGTTGCACCCGCCACGCTGCCACCAGCCTGAGCCGGGGCCATCGGGACGGCGAGCGCCATGGCGAGGACGAGACTGGCAAGCTTCTTAGATCTGGACATGGAGAACCTCCTGAAGGAACCTGAGCTCCCAGCCGGGGCCACCCTCGGCCGCGTACTCGAGTAGCTTTTGCCGCTTGGCGTCCTGCGCCGTCGCTTCGTTGATCGCCAGGATCACGGGGGGCATCGGCATGTTGACAAGCCGGGTGACGGACGGGCGAATCAGCAGATAGTCCTGCTTCGGGATCGCGTTCGCCAGCAGTTCGATCTGCGCGTCCGTCGTTCCCCAGACTTCATTGAAAAGCTTGGCCTGCTGATAGGCGCTCTGCTTGACCGAAGGCAGGAAGATCTGCGTCGCGATGTTCGTCACGAAGCTCCCGAGTGTCGGGAGCTTGGCGATCTCTTCGAGGTTCTGGGTCGCGAACACCACGAAGGCGAGCTTCTTGCGGAAGGTCCGCAGCCATTCCTCCATCTTGCTCGCGAACGCCGGGTTCGAGAGCATGTACCACGCCTCCTCCACGTAGATCATGGTCGGCGTCGACCCGTCGAGACTGCGCTCGATGACGTAGAAGGCGTAGTCCATCAACGGGCTGGCCACCTTGGGGTCGATCAGCAGGCTTCCGCACTCCACGCCCACCAGGTGCGTGAGCGTGAAGTGGTCCTCGTCGTTGTCGAAGTACTTCGCGCGCGAGCCCACCGCGCCGTAGCCCGACTCCGGATCGCTCTGGTCAACGTAGGCGGTCAACTTACTGGCCAGGTGCTGGTCCTGACCGACCAGGAGCGCATACAGCCCGGAAAGTTTCCAGTTGGACTGCCCCGAGCGACGCAGCTGCTGGATGGCCGTGTTGATCATCGTGCTTTCCTGCCCCGACACGTTGTGACCGTCGGCGCCGATCAACACCTCGACCCACTGGCGCAACCGCTCGTCGTCCCCGTTCCTGAGCATGACGAGCACCGGGTTCAGCTTCGGCGCCTGCTTCATGTCGATGTGCTTGCCGCCCAAAAGAACCGTCCCCATCATGAGCGAATAGCCCATGTCGAAGATGAAGGTCTGGGCCGGTCTGTATTTTCCGAACATCGCGATCAGCGACAGCATCAACGAGGTCTTGCCGGCGCCGGATCCACCGATGATCGCCGTGTGCCCGAGATCACCCTCGTGGACGTTAAAGTCGTACATCACGCCGTAGGGCGTCGGGAATCGGCACCACGCGGGCACCTCGTGGCCCAGGAACTTCGAGAACAGCGGGTGGTTGGGTTCGCCGCGGGACACCGTGCGAATCGGCGCCAGATCCGCGAGATTGGCCGTAGAAGCCAGCTTCCAGCGCAGAGTCCTGTTCGCCCCGCCGGGCATCGTCGTTTGGAACGCCGACAGCAACCCGTGCACCTCGCGGATCACGGTATATCCGCTGGACCGCAGCGAAGCGCCCAGCATGTCAACCGCATCCTCAGCCTGCCGCGGCGTGTCGCCCAGGGCCAGCAGCGTCATGTTGTAGTAGCCGTAGGAGACGTCGCCCGCCGTCAGCTCAGCGAGGGCCTGCTGCGCATCCTCGGCCAAGTGCAGGTTCCCGGTGTTGACCTTTTCGCTGGTCATGTCGAAGAGGCGCTCCGCAACGCGCGTGACGACGGATTTGACCTCGGAGCGATAGAACATCTCGTGCTCTTGGATCGCATTGGCCGCCGGCTGTTGATCGAGAACGCGGTAGCACTGCACGAGCACGTACTCGCAGTTCAGGCCCATGAGCCTGTCGATGTGATGGCTGTGCCCCTCGGGGGGCGTTCCCTTCATAGAAAGCGCGGCGAAGTGACAGGTCTTTGACGGCCCGCGGACCATGAACTTGTCGTGTTGCCGCACGAGGGTGTCCGCCGCCAGCATCGTGTTGAGGTACGCGAGGTGCTTGGGGGGATGGACCGGCCCTCTGATCGAGGCGAGATTCGCCCGGGCGTAGAGCTCGCCGAGGAAATCCCCGTCGTGCAGCCGCTGGAACCCCATGCTGGTTTGCACGACGCCGGTGAATGCCGTGAGGACCTTCTCGAACTCCTGGGCGATGTCCGCCAGCTGGCCGCGAATGCGGGCGATCTCGCCCCGTTCGGAGAAGCGGCGCCGCGCCAGGCCGCCCAGCGCCTTGAACACGTTTCCATCGTTCTCGGCAAAGGCATTGCGCACCGACTCGAAGAACGCTTCGGACTGGTTGGGAAAGTTGTACGAGATGTACAGCGTTTGCCGCAACGTCGCGTTCTTCCGCTCTTCGCACACCTTCGCCCACTGCTTGTCGATCACGCGAGCCACCGGACTCGTGAAGTCGTTCTTGAGGTAACCGGAGGTGTAGCGCCTCTCCTGGACGCTCCAGAGCGTGCACCGGTCGTTCAGCGTCTTCAGCGCCGTCTGCAGGACATTGATGCGCTGGTCGACCATGACGTCTTCCCGGCCTTCAACGTCATCGCCGTGGTACTCGAAGGCTGCCAGGAGCGACCCGTCCATGCACAAGACGAGTCCTGGTGTGATCAGCCCGAACCAGGGAAGCAGCTCGGAAAAACTTGAAGCCGCGCGACGCGGCTTGGTGAAAAGGTCTTGGAACGTCAGCATTTCATGGTGCTTTCAGCGAGGCAGGCCCCGACCCCACCCCTTCGGGCGCATCCATACGTCGTCCTTGGGGCGCGGTGTGGCGTCGTAGATGTGTTCCTCGCGCAGGTATGCGGCGAGGTTCGCCACATACTGGTCATCACGCTTGGAGAGCCAGCGGCCGACGAGGAAGAGCAGGAACGCGAGGGGAATGAACCAGTAAGCGCGAAGGCCCATGCCCATCGTGACGAGCATCATCAGCCCGGCGAACATGCCCTTCTCGATGCCCATGATCAGCTTGGGCCGATGCAAGGACGTGTGGAAGTGGCTGAACCTCGAAGCCATCGTGGCCTACTGCAGGCAGGCGCTCAGGCCGGCCACCTTCTGGATGTACTGGGAGTTGGCCAGGATGCCGCCAATGGCGGTGATGATGCCGAAGATGATCGTCACCGAAACCACGCGTCCCCAGTCCATCTTCATGATCATGCCGACCACCAGGGTGATGATCACGACGATGATGAAGATCAGGACTGCCAGCGGGCCTTTGAGCCACGCCACGACCTGGCAGCCGAACTCGGTGATGAAGGGGACATCGAAAGACTGGGCGCGCGCGGAGGCCGGCATCAGCAGCATTGCGAGCGCGATACACAGGATGAGCGCCATGCCCATCCGGGCGTTGTTGCGTTGCGGCGCGGAAGGCAGGGGATTGAAGTTCACTTTGGGACTCTCCTTCGGGTTGAACAGGTTGGGACCGGTCGGCGGTGACTACACCGCCTCGATTTCGTAGGTGCCGCGCTGGCGGTCATAGCCATGCAGGCGGGAGACTTGCGAGACGGTGCGCTGGGCGCCCTGGCGCTCGATGAAGAACATGACCTGGACCGTCTCCGCAATGGAGGCACGCAGCGGGTCATATGGGACGCCCATGTCCGCCATCAGCAGCAGGTTCTCGAGCCGGGGCAGCGCTTGCTTCGCGCTATTGGCATGGATCGTTGCGCCAGAGCCCGGATGGCCGGTGTTCGCCGCGTCCTTCCAGTCGTAGGCCTCGGGCCCACGCAGCTCACCGACGATGATTCGCTTGGGCGCGTAACGCATGGCAGTGCGGACCGCCCGCCGCGGCGAGACCCCGTAGTCCTCGTCGCACTCCACGACCACGTGGTTCTCGTTCTGCAGCTGCAGCTCGTGGACGGTCTCGATCACGAACAGGCGGTCCTCACGCGGCATCAAGGCCAGCGCGGTGTTCATCAACGTGGTCTTGCCCGAACCGGTGCCGCCGACGATCAGGAAATTCTTGGTACCCGACATGGTGTCGGCGAATTCCTGGGCGTGGCGTTCCGAGATGACGCCCTTGCCGATGTATTCGTCCAGAGTCAGGATGCGCGACGCATGACGCCGGATGCACATTGACGGCCCGTTGACCGCCACTGGGGGAAGGATCGCCTCGACGCGAAATCCGGGCAGGCGCCCGCTCAACGTGCGCTGGCCCGACTTCTCACCGACCTCACGCGCCACGAGGGTCGCGATCAGCGTGATCGCCGCCGAGATCTCGCCGGCATTGAGCTTGACGGCGACCCGGAACTCGCGCCCCGCCTTCGAGATGAACACCTCGTTAGGCGCGTTCACCATGATCTCGTTAACGTCCTCGTCCTCCAGCATGGGCCGCAGGGCATGCAGCGTGTCCTTCAGCTGCGCCAGGACTTGCTGCTTGAAGCCGATTCGCTGCGCCGTCGGAAGGGCGCTGGGCGTGATTGCCATGGAGGAGGTCATTGGAGAAATTCTGGTGTCGGAGGTGGCGGGGTCCCCCCCTTCCAACGCACCGAACTACGTGCGTTGAGCGGGAGAACGCCTACCGGCCGAAGAGCGGCTGGCTGTTGGACACCAGGACGGACAGGGGGATGGCCACGATCACCGCCCAAACCGGCGCCAGCAGTGGCGAGAGGCTGAACGGCAGGGTCAGGTACAGGGCGGGTAGCGAGAGCACGGGGATCACGAGCATCCCGGCCAGCGTGAACGTCGCCGGCCGGAGCGACCCGAACTCCGCCTGCTTGACGCTGCGCTGCATGAGCCCGTCGTACACGGACGCGACGAAAACCGGGATGAGCGCCGCAAGCCAGAACAGCACGATGGCCAGTCGCATGGTGAGGACGTAGGCCTGCATGATCAGTCCCTGCAGGTACGAGTTGTACAGCTTGGACATGATCTCGCCGCCGGCGCCGCCCACCCGTGCGCTCAGGCGCTGTTCTTCCTTCGTGTGCTTCGCCTGGGCGATGCCGCTGGCAGCGACCGCGATCGGGGAATGCGCGAACATGCTGTCTGCGAAGCCGACAACCCACCCGCCAATGGTCGGTCCCATGGCAGATCGCGTCTCGGCGATCTCGGCCGCCAGATAGACCTCCATCTTGTCCCCTGCTCTTAGGAGGGGCGCCGCGAAGAATCCGAGGATCGCCAGCAGGAGCCAGAACCCGAGGTGCTGCGAATTCTTCACGGATCAGCCCTGCGGCGCGTACTTGGCCAGGTAGCCGGCGTCGCGGGACGTGCAGATCGCGGCCACCATGTGCTGCCGCACGCCCGTCAGGACCACGTCCGACGTCGGCTGGTCGGAATGCCGGACGATCAGGTCCTCGATGCCGTTGCGCCCGGCCCACTGCAGCAGGGGCTCGGAGAAGTGAGCCCAACGCACCAGGTGGCCACCACGGGCGCGCCCACGGACCACCAGCCGGGCGACGTCGGCCGATACGCTCACCAAACCGTACATGTAAACGCCCACCAGCCGGCCTTCGAACGATTCACCGTGCGTCACCGCGTTGTGCGCGCGCTTGACGGCCTCTTCGACCGCCAGCTGCAGCAGCGAGCCGTGGCACGGGCTCGGCCACTTGGGAGTGATGAAGTTGGCCAGCTTTTCCGTCGCCTCGCGCAGGTTTTCGTGATGCGTCCACAGGGACGCTGCGGTGTTCTCAAGCGGCGTGCCTTCGATCACCTTGTCCAGCCACGCGCTGCACTGGTTTTCGCCCGGCAGGTCCCGGACGGACCAGATCACTTCGTGGATGTCGTCGGCGGGCGAGGCTTCGACGTGCTTGGCGATGGTGGGCTTGAAGGGTAGTACGGTGGAGGTCATTTGCCTGCTGCTCGTTGATCGTCCGCGACGAGGACCGGAATGCGCCCCTTTACCAGCTCGCCGCGATTGAAGAAACCGACGTAATGAAGGTCGGGCAGGCGGGGCAGCAGAGATCGAGGGAAGATCTCTTTGTCCCGCTCGGAGATGGAGGTACTGGAGTTCGCCGAGAACTCCAGGCCCACGTCCTCGGTCTTGGAGCCGATGCCCGTGGACTGCCCGCGCACGATGATGGCCGTCTCGCCCAGCTTGTCCGTGACGAGATCCATCGTGTCCGCATCCTGCGTCGCGCCGACGATGAGGTTGTTCATGTTGCCCACCAGCTTCTTGGCCCGCGCAACGTTGCCGCTGAACTTGTCCACCAAGTCGCTGAAAGTCTGGAAGAACACCCACAGGAAGACACCGGCGCCGCGGCCCTTGTTCGCAAGCTGGATCGCGGGCGCACCGATTGCATCGCCGGCCTCGTCGATCACCGCGTGGATGCGGCGCGGCTCCTCGCCACGGTCGGACGCCGTTCCATGGTTGTAGATCTCGGCGGCCACAGCCGCCGCGTCAGCCAACGCCATAGCAGCGATGGCGCGGCCGACAGATTCATCGGCGAGCGTGTCGGTGCCGATGTAGAGGATGTGGTTGCCTTCCACGATTCGCTTCATGTCCATGATGGGACGCTCGTCGTTGATGTCGTCGTAGTCCGGCGACAGGAGCCCCTTCAAGTCGTCTGTGGTGAGCTTGGTCAGCATCGGCGTGATCGACACGATCATCTTGCCGAACCACTCTCGATTCGCTTCGAGGATGGCAACAAGTCCGCGCAACTCTTCGGGCTTGACGGGCAGGCCCTGGCGCCGCGCCTCATCCTCTGTTTCCGGAACTTGTTCCTGGAACACCTTGATCATGGCCGTGAGCTCGACCGAGCCCGTCTCGACAATGCCTTTGGGCGGCATCCTGGAGTTCGCCCGCAGCGCGTTGATCTGCTGCTCCAGCTGCTCGTTCAGCTGAGGGCACTCCTCGGTGTAGAACCGGCGTAGCGCCTGCTGCGTGAGGTTCTCCACCGCCGATCGGGACTCCATCGCGGTCTTCAGCGTATAGATCGAGACGCGACGCCCGATGTACTTCATCGCGTTCGTGATGCGATGCACGGCCATCCAGCAGAACTCTTTGAAGTTGTCACTCTCCTGGCTGTCCAGCACCATCGTGATGCGGGAGGCGACTTGCGACACCCGATCCCAGTTCTTGATCAGGTCCAGCCGGACGGACTGCGAGGCGAACGCCGGGTGGACCATCAGGAAGCGGTCCGGGTGCCCCGCCAAGGCCGCCGCCTGCCTGCAGATCTCGCGCAGGTCCTTGTCGCCCTTGGGGTCGATGACGATCACGCAGTCACCGCGCATCGCCAGCTGGAAGATCACGAGCGCTGCAAGGCGGGTCTTGATCGCACCGGTCGTTGCGACGATGGCGCAGTGCCCCTTGAGCGATTCGAAGGGCAGCAAGACGTCGCCCTCCGCCATGTCCAGGCCGTGAATCCACGGCAGTCCCTTCGAGCGGCGCGGATCCTCCGAGTGGCCAGCCAATTTGAGCCACCACTCGGGCGGATAGACCTCGTCAAGATCCCGCTTCATCACCTCGTAGGCGCGTTGGGTGTGTCGCGGCTCCCACTGGAAGCCCCAGCCGAGCCAGAGATTCTTCTCCATGCGGGGCAGTGCTTCGCGCAGGCGCGACGCGTTCATCACCTGGGTGGGCTGCCCGGCGAGCGCCAACTTGTAACGCAGCAAGCGACTGGCGCTGTGTGCACGCCAGGCGCACATGCCGATGGCGAGAAGCGCGCACGCGAGCAGCGCAGTCTTGGCTGCGCTGAAGCCGATCGTGATACCGAGCATCCACACGCCGGCCACCGCCCAAGCGACGGCAGCACGGGCCTCGTACGCGGGCCGCAGGAGCTGCTCGAATCGTTTGCGCTCGGTCATCAGAGCTGCAGGCGCTTGCACGCCAGGTTGGATAGAACCACTGCCTGCACCTTGCTGCCACCCTCGGGGATGGACACCTTCTGGACCTTCAGCCCGGGGGTCTGGGCCGGGGTGTTGATAAACCCGGCGCGCCCCATCGCCTCGACCCATGTTGGGACGTCGCGGATGTTCGACGTCAGGAAGTCGAACGAGATCGCCGCGCCTTCGTCGACGCGCCGCATGGTCTTGCTGTGTTCGCCGCGCTCCCGCCACGCTTTCACGACCTTGCCCAACAGCTCGACATGCAGAGAATTGCCAAGGGTGTTCTGGACATCCTCCGGCACCAGGTCTGCGTAGCGAATGTCGGGGGCTTCTCGCAGCGGGCGCGTAGGCTCCGGCACCGTCACCGGGGATGACACCTCGCCCGTCTTCGGCGGCTCCGCCGGCGCGGGGGCTTCGTCATCGACCTGTATCGGTTCGACGGGCTCTCGCACCTGTGCAGCAGCGCGCGATTTGGGCTCGCGGGCCGCGGGCGCTGTCGAAGACGGGCGAGGGGCAGGCGGCGCCGGCGCTTGAGCGGCGGCCGCGAGCGGGTCTGCGGCGATCACGGCTTCGAGCGTCCGGCCGGTCTCACGCCGATAGTCCGCGGAGTCGAAGTCCTCCAGCACCGCCAGCGGGTTGACCACTTTCAGCGCGGACCAGATCTCGCCATCATCGGAGACCACTTCCACAATGCCGACGTCGCTGCCCGACCCCGTGACAAGCTCGGCAGCGCGAAGCAGCTTCGCGACCGTCGCTGCTTCGGTCGGCCATCCGGCGTAGTCACGGTCCTGACCGTATCGAATGAGATCCGCGGCAGCCTCCGGCCAGCGCAGGTAGACCCCGTTCTGATCCACGAATAGCGGGGAGCGATCCGGCACCCAGGTGCGCGCCTCGACCAGCGCACGGAGCGCCCCCGCGAGATAGGGCCCTTGGTGCGTGCCGGCGACGACGCGGCCGAACGCCTGCGGGCGCCGGGCGTGCTCGCGAACCATGATCTTGGTCCAGCAGCCCACAACGACCTGCTGAGCGATCAGCGAGCGCCCCGGGGCGCCCGATGCGAGGTCGTAGAGCGAGGCGACCAGATCAGCAGCGCCGTTCTCGAGGTGCTGGAGATTCACGCTCCCGACGATGTTGGGTAGGAGCGCAAGGCCGGCCGTACCCGGCCCGATCTGCTCAGTGTCGTCCACAGTCGCCCAGGACACGAAGACTCGATCCAAGCCGCCGTCCGAGGCCCACTGGGTCAGGCCTTTGAAGTGGCGTGGCCAGGACGCGCCAGCCTCCGAAGTCACCACCAGCCGCTCAAGCGGCTTGCCGAGGGGGTAGAACATCCCGACCAGGAAGCACAGGTAGCGCCAGCGCGACTCCAGCTCATGGCGGCGCTCGACGCCCTCGCTGCCGGTGAAGATCCGGCCGTCGGAAGACTGGAACGCGAAGAAGGCGCACTCCAACGCCGCGCGGAACAGACCCATCTCGCCCGAGAACAAGCTCGTGGAGGTGGCCGGCAGCGCGTTGATGTGGACCGCCAGGCGCTTGAGGGGCTCGATGAAGCGCTGCTCGAAGTCGTGCTCCGCGGCGGCCGCGTGCAAGCGCAATCGGCGCACCAAGTCCTCATTGGCGACGAGGATCGCGTCCGGATCGAGAATCTTCAGGCCGGGGTCGGCCGGCGGGTACCGCAGGGCCGTCGCTGGAATAGCCGCCTGGATCGGGGGCGCGACGCGCTGCGGGCTGGATGGCGGGTGTTGCGCAGGTGTCAGCCCGACGAGCTTGCGCAACCACTGGAGAGTCATACCGGGAATTCTTAGGCGCGCCCCCTCACCTGCGACCCCGCTCTACGCACCACATTCGGTGCGTAGCACCACGAAACTATCCGTGGCGCAATTCTTCCCGCATCCGCTCGCGCTTGTCGCGGTGCTCACGCAGGCGCTTGTCGAACGTCGCCCGCGCTTCCTTCATCCGCAGATCGAGCACGCCGCAGGCCGGGCAAGCGTGCGCCGAGACGCTGTCGGCCAGCACGGGGTGCCTCGAGCCACAGTCCTTGCAGGTGACCAGCTCGATGTCGCCCTTGCGGATGCCCTGCAGGAGGATCCAGTAGGTCTCGAATTCGACACGGGCTGCTTGCGTGTTGCCCGGATAGAGGTCCGAGCGGTACCGCAGGTACGACTCCAGCATCTTGTCGAGCGCGCGGCCAAGGCTCGGCTCTGGTTCGCTGAATTCGCCTGGCCCGCGCGTCCCGAAATGCAACGCCAGGAGATAGGCTGCATCGAAGCGATCGAACTTGGTCTCCAGGAACAGCGTGCTCTTGTAGCTTTGGCCCACCCCTCTTGGCCGTGCCGGTTGCAGGCCGAATTCTTCGAGGCGCCGGTCGATGTGCTGCTTGAGACGGCGCGCGGAAATGTCCTTGGCGCCAATGAGATCCAGGATCAGGTTCGTCCGCTGGGTCAACCGGATCAGCGCGTCGAAGCGGTCATCCCAGGCCGGGTCTTCGAACAGCGCCACCCGGTTGCGCACAGACGCGCGCGCACGGCCAAGTTCTTTCATGAGTTTCGCGGTCACTTCGGACTACTCCCTGGTCTTCTGTTAATTCAAGAATGTCTTGGCGGGTGCGCGCCTGGTCAACCGCGCTAGGACCGTGCGGTCGACCGTGCTGAGCGAGCGAGTGGTTGCGGCGACGAAGTACTCCTCGCGCACCATGCAAGCCACCACCATGGAGGGGTCTCGCGCCAAGAGATTGATCTCGTAGGGGCAGAAGCGCTGCAACCAGTTGGCTTCCGCGAAACTCAAGTCGAAGACCTGGCACGCCTGCTGCACTGAAGTGCGCACCATGTCGAGCCGCGCGCCAAGTGAGAGCGCCGATTCCTGCACCGACGCTGACTCCAACTCATCGGAAATCGAATAGTTCGCGCAGGCATCCAGGTTGAATTCCGTGCAGCGCACGTTGAGGCCGAAGAGGGGAGTCTTGCAATCCGCAGCGAGCTCGACCTCTTCCTGATCGAGCACATCGAGCAGTTCCAGCAGCTCTCGCTGCCCAGGGAACCATCGGTTGATGAGCCGCGGATCGTCGAGCAGGCCCTTCTTCACCAGCCGCCAGCGCCGGATGAGTGCGGATCGGTTCTCGAGTTGAACCGACCGGTCAGGCGTCGAAAGGTGGCGAATCTTCTCGACGTGATTGTTGAGGGCTTCCACTTGGGTCTACTTCGATTGACAATGGTTTGCGAATTTGAATTGTGTCTGTCGAATTGTTTCGGCAGCACTTGGACAACGAACTACACTGAATTTCTAACAGCAGGTGTGGCATTCCGCGAAACACGGACCTGTCATAACTAACAGTAGAAAACAAACTTTTGCATTTGCGCGACACCGAAACGTCTACCTTGGCGTTTCCGTGCCGCTGCTTCTCTCCAGGGGACGCTCGACCTTGTACGATGACGCGTTGACCGCGGCGGCCCACCACCCGCAGCACCCATGCAACACCGTCCCCGGCGCCAAGCGCCCGAGGGACACCGATGACTCGGTACAAGAACAATAGGGCGACGCGCTTGGCAGACACACACGATTCACCGTTGGAACGGCTGCGCCAGCGATTCAGCCTGCGACTCGTCACGCTGCTGGACGCCCTGGCCTACCCCACGCTCCTTCCGGATCGGGCCAAGAAGCTCGAAGCGCTTCTCGGCATCGCCGAACATGACCGCGCATCTCTCGGATACCAGCTCCTTCGGGGTGGGCAGATGCCCGACTACGACCTGCTCCTTCGCATTTGCGAAGCGCTGCAGCGGGAACCGGGCTACTTCTTGGACGAGCATCTAGCTGATGTTCCCCCAGGAACGCGCGTTGTCAAACCGCTAGGCGCAGGGGAAGAGCTCGCCTTGCGCCTGCCCTCCGACGTTTCATCGCCGCGCCACGTGCGTCACGGCCTCGTCTACCACCGCACGCGCAACCCCATGGGTTTCGCCATCCCTGCCGGGGCCTTTTTGATCGCCCTCGCTCCCACCCCCACGGTGGTCGCGGAGCCCGGGCGGCTCTATCTTTTCTCGACCGATGAGGGTTTCGACGTGCGCCGCTGCAGGGCCTGCGACTCGGGTCGCGCGACCTTTGTGACGGAGCAACCGGCCGACATCCCCCTCATCGTTCCCACGTCTGGACCAGCCGGCTCGCCGGCCAAGCCCTTCAGCCTCATCGTCGCGATTCTCCTGGACGGCAAGACCCTATAGGTTCAGAAAGCGTTTTGCTTTCCAGACTGCGCGGCTTGCCCGTACACCACGCCGAAAGCAGAAGGCCCGCCACCGAAGTGATCGGGGCGGGCCTTTGCAGTTGAGTGATGTCCCACGTCAAGCGGGTGTGAGGTCGCGCTTGTGCCGTTGCTCCCAGTAGTCGGCCATGTCGAAGCCCGCTTTCGCCGCTTTGACCAGCATGACGCGCACGCCATGGGCGCGCAGACGCGTCGCCAGCTGCGCGGCATAGTGGCTGCCGGCGCGTCGGTAACGCGGTGGGGCATCTCTACCCTGCGCCACCTGCTTCAGTTCATCGTGGTCCTCGAAGATCATGGCGCGCTTGACCTTGCCAATCAGCTTGGTGGGCAAGTCGAACGCCGCCATGGACGGCCCGTTCAGGCATGGCCACACCGGCACCTGGCGAAGCATCGCCGCCGCGAGAGCGGATTCGATGCCTTCGGCAAACCCCAGCGTGTCGCCTGTGACTTCCATGATGGGCACCGCAAAGCCGTTGATGCCGATGCCCTTCTCGTTCTTCTTCACCATCGGAACGTCCGCCTTGCGGCCCTCCGCGGTGAGGTAGGTCTTGTGCAGCTGCACGAATGCGCCGCCCGGATCGAACGCCTTGGCGATCATCGCGGGGAACTTTCCCAGCAGGACCGGCTTTTCGTTCGGGTCATCCGGCGGAGCCCAGTAGTCAAGCGCGGGGTGCAGCCGGATCATTCGCGGCGCGATCGTCAGGCCCGGCACCCGATGCTGCAGGTAGCGGTGCACCGGATCGTTGTCTATGACCGGGCGGCTTGCCTCCCAGATTTCCACCATCCGGCGCATGTTTCGCTTGTGCTGCTCTTCCCGTGACGGTGCCGCCTCGCGGCGGGCGGCCAACACCACGGGATCGGGAGCGAACCCGCCGAAGTGTTCGCGAACGTGGTCGGCCGCTTCCCAGAAGTGCCGGTATCCCCGCAGCTGCATGAGCATGGCAAAGCCGGTTTGAAATTTGCCGTCGCCGCAGCCGTTGCAGACCCAGACGCCGCCATAGTCCTTCTTCCAGCGGTACCGATCGCGGCCACCGCAGAAGGGGCACGGCCCCTTGCGGCCACTGAAGAATGCCGAGTCCATCCCCGCGCGGGTCAGGATGTCGGGCCAATTGTCGTAAGCGAGGTCTTCCGCCTTGGGTTTCGACTCGCCTCCAACTTGCGTGTCGTTCATACCTCTCCTTTCGGGGTGAGGCGACGACGCTCCCAAAGGAGCGTGCGCCCCTTCGGGTTGTTGATGCAGCCACAGGGGCTGCGAGCTCGCAGATGCGAATTCCTCTTCATTCTCGTCGGGCCTCCAGCTAACGTCCACCGATGCCGACCACGACCCGTGGCCAGCGGGTTTCTTCAGGAGCCGCGTGCCCTTGGCTGCGTAGAGCAGCCCCTGAAGAAACCCCCCGCACAAGGCGGGAGGAAATTGCCGAACCGCTCTAGGCGGCCAGCACGGTTGCCAGGTGCGAGCGGAACAACTCGGTCAGAGCGTCCGGCAACTGGTCCGCGGACTGAATTGCGACCGAAGTCGGAATGCAGTGCTCGATCACGCAGCCGATGCCCACCCCAACCACGGTCACGTCTTCGTCCCTTGCGAGCTGCAACGCTTTCGCGAGTTGTTCCGGATCACCGGGCTGGCCATCCGTGAGGATGACCAGCAGGTTCTTCATGCGCTTCTGCCGCAGAAGGAGAGGCAGCTCCACCAGGCACGCGGTGCCGAGAGGGGTGCCACCTCCGGCGATCAGGCCAGCGCAGCGATTGCTGCAGGACCTGGGGTTTTCGCCAAAGGCTTGCAGCGTTTCGGTCACGACCTGGGTTCCGGGGAACCTCGCAACTTTCGTCCTCACGCCCAGACGCTGAAGTGCCAGGCTGAAGGCAAGCGCAGCATCCACGGCAACGTGCAGACGTTGGTCCATGCTGAGGGACGAGTCCACCAGCACCGTCGCCGCCGCCTCGATCCCCGCAGCCGCATCGGTGCGGACGAAGACGCGCGGATCGCCGAGCTTGCGCAGCCGCCAAAGACGACGCGGGTTCACCCGGCCGCCTGCTGGTACAGCGCGCACTGGTCGGCGCCGCTTGTCCTGCAGCTCACGACGCAGCACGGTCACGAGGCGCGACTGCACACCTTGCAACCGCGAGTTGTGGGCAGCCAGTGCCGAGTTCGCCTGCGGGGCAAGTGCCATTCCGGCACCTGCTCCGGGAGGCCCCTCGCCTGCATCGTTGGTGTGCAACGAAACCAGCGCCTGCTCCAGCAGTTCTTCGACGGAATCGCCGTCGTTGGCGCCGAGCAGCACAGCATGCAGTCGCTGCATGTCCGGGTCGCTCAGAGGTTCCGCGGGCGCCTCCGAACTTTCAGCCTGGCCGTACTTCTGGACCAGGACTTCGCGCAGAAGCGTGCCCAGGTCGATGCCGTCACTGCTGTTCTCCGCCTCAAGATCGGTCGCTCCTTCGCTGCTTTCGGCCGCCTGCGAGCCAGCCTGTTGCGCCATGGGGGCTTGGGCGCCATCCACGTCTGCGGTTGCGCCCGCCCCGGGTTGGCTTGCGGAAGATGATCCGCCAACGGACGCACCGCCGTCCGGCTCCGTTCCGGTGCTGTCGCACGAGGCGGAGTCAGATGCGCCCTCGGGCTGCTCGCCCTGTTGCGGCGCGTCGCCAGGATTGCCCTGTGCCGCATCGCCACTGCCTTCTCCGCCCTCGGCGTTGTCCGTCTCGGACGCGGCACCGCCGGGCTGTTGATCTCCCGGCTTGCCGTCCTCTTCACCATCGGCGCTGTTGGCGCCATCCGGCTCGTTGTCCTGGCCGCCTTGTTGGCTCTCATTCGCGTGTTCCTCGGCTTCCGCCTTGGCGCCCGCTTCCTGCGACTGGCCATTGTCCGGTTCGGACTTCTGGTCTTCCTGCGACTGCGGCTCCGTCGATGGCGGCGGTGGCGGGAGTTCGCGAAGGCGCTCGATCACCGTGGCCGCGATGGCCTCGGCGTCGCGGCTGCATTTCGCGTCGCCCAGTTGGCGCACCGCCTCGTCGCACACGTCGTGCTGGATAGCCGTCAAGGCCGGCGCGATCGCGGCGAGCAGGCCAGGAACGTGCCTGCGTGTCGCCGGGTTGGGTGCATGCGCAAGGAAGCCCTTGAGCAGCAGGTTCAGTTGCACCGCAGCCATCGGGTCTGCCAACTTCGCCGGCAGAGCCTCCATGATCGAAGGCAGCAGCTCGTCGAGACCTCGGGCGAGGACAACGCCTGCACCGGGATAGATGCGCGCTTGCGACGCCTCCATGCGCGGGTCTTCAAGGGCGTTGAAGATCGGAACAGCCTGCGCTTGCAGGCGTTCCGTCCAGCCGGTCTCGGTGTGCTTCAGGTGGCCACTCTCGTGCACCGCGAGGCGCGTGAGCAAGGCCACTTCCGCGGCATCGCCCGTGACGGGCGGTGGCAGGTTGATCTCTCCGCTGGTGTTGATGCTTGCAGAGCCGGGGCGCCAGCGGATCGGCACCCGTTTGCCCATCATCAGGGCGATGAAGGCCTCGATCAGGCGCATGGCGCCCGATACTTGCTGGTTCATGTGATTGCTCCAGTGCCGGGCCCAGCACATGGCTGAACCCGGCGTTCGTTAGAACATGGCGCTGGTGAGGCTGGGGCGGAACTCGTCGTTGCCGTCCACAGGATCCATCACCGCGTCCGCGGCGCCCTGCGCGTGGTGCACAGGAGCGGGTGCCGGCGACGGTGCGACCGCCACGGCGGGTGCCGTCACGGTGTCGCTCGCCTTGCTGAGCACTTTCTCGAAGGCCTGGCCCGGCGACGACAGGTGAAACGCGATCGCCGCGGCTTCCTCGGCCGCCTTCTCGTTGGCCAACGTGCGTGCGAGCGACCAGATGTGCACCAGGTGCACACCATCGATCGGGCCTTCCTTCGGCAGAAGGGAGAGGCAGTGCTCGACGACTTCGGCCATCGGTTCCACGGTCGGGTCGAGAAAGCTGAAACTGCGCAGCTTCTCCGCGATGCGGCGCAACGGACCCAGCGTCTTCTGCTTGATCTGGTCGCGCGGCTTCACGACGCCGTCCTTGTTGCCGGTGAGGTAGCGATCCATCAGCAAGCGCGCTTCGCGCGCCGCGTCGGCGAACAGCTCGCCCTTGAGGCCCGTGACCTGGCGGCCATAGTTCTCGTTGATGGGGCTGCCCTCCTTCTGGCTCGGCGCCGAGACGCGCGAGAGATGGAAGCCGAACGCGAGCCTGCCGGCAACGTACTCCGGGGTCGGAATGTCGTTGATCAGGTGGGCCCAGTCCTGGTTGTCGTCCTTGTCGCGCCATTCCTGGATCCGCGTCTCGAAGTCGCGATGCAGCTGCGTGCGCAGCGCGTCGAACTTGTTCTGCAGATCCGTGAGCTTGGCGTAGACCTTCTCCAGCTTCGCTTCGGGGATGCCGATGCGGCCGATGAAGGGCAGGCCGTTGCCCAAAAGGACCTTCTCGGCTTCGCGCTTGAGGCGCACGAAGGGAGCGAGGTCATCCGGGTCGGCGATCTTGATCGAGCCCAGCGTCGCGAGCGACTCCGGGGGGAGGTTCTTGAACTCCGGGTTCTTCTGCAACAGCGCTTCCTTGCGAAGGCGCTTGCGTCCGGACCAGAGGTGAACGTCCAGCGTCACGCTGATGAGGCCGTTGGCCTCGATCTGCTTGATGTGAATCTTGTCCATGGAGGATTCCGGTTGAGGGAACCCACAATCCCCCAGCGGGAACGTGAATTCCCATTGGGGTGGAGGTGAATGCAGGGCGAATGTCGCCCGCTGTCGGATGAACCGAACGCTTCGAATCTATGCCACCCGCGCCGGTCGTGCAACCGATGGCGACCACGAGCGCGGCAAGCTACGACCGCGCCACCGAAGGTCCGTTTTCGGGTCACAGGAAGACTCGGCCGAATGCTGTGATCGGACTCGAACGGAGGGGCGTGCCTCGAAGGCGGCCCGACCGCCAGCACTCAGCATCAACCGGGAGGTTCGGGCTCGCGCTTGTTCGCCTTGGCGGCGAGCGCCTCAAACTGCGAGCGCATCTGCGGCGCCAAGGCGGCGGCGTGGCGTGTCAGCCTGGCCAACTCGACGTCCTGCAATCCCCGGCCCAGCAACGTCTCGAACTGAGCCCGCACCATCTCGATGCCATCGGTCATGTCCATCTTGCTGGAAGCCTGCAGCCGCAGCAGTGCCCACAGGCGGTGCCAAGTGCCCTGCAGGCCTTCGAGATCAGCCCCCAGCTTGTATCCGCAGTCAGGAGTTCGCGCCGCCGGATCGAACTGCTCGAGGACCTGCTCGAGCGGGGGTGGGCGCCGCATGCGGTCCTCCAGCTCGGTGTGTGCGTCCTCCTCGAATTTGCGCATCAACCCGGCGTCCAGCTGAGCGCCTGTTACTTGCTCCCACCGCGCCTTCGCGGCCGCTACCTGCGCATTGGTGGTCAGTCCGGGGTTTTCGATGCTCTCGCAGAGGGCCTGCACCAGTTCCTCAACGACGCGCTGGCTAGGAGCGAGCACGCGCTTCATCTCGGACATGATCCGAAGCGACGCGGGGCTATCGGGGTTGCGCGCCAGTTCGCGCGCGGCCGCCATGAAGGGGCTGGACTCGTCTGGCAGCTCTTCGCCTTTGGCGTTGTCGTGCTGGCTCAAATTGGCACCTCGCGGACTCTTGTTCAGGAAGGCTCGGATGACACCAGCAGATTGAACAGGCTCCTGACGGCAGACTTTAGCCGACGGATCCTGGGTCGGCGGGAGCACCAGACGCGGCAACGCCTTCCGGGCATGTCACGGACGAGCAGTTGCGTAAAGGTCCAGTGAGGCAGGCTTAAAGGTAAAACCTGCCGCCGAAAGCTTCCCTATTCCTACGCCGAATGATACTGTAGATACATACAGTCTTTCAAATGGCCGCCGCATCATCAGTTCAGGAATGGGAAAACGACGCCGAAGAGGCGCTCGCAGCGCCAGCGCGGCGGCTGCGCGCGCCGGTGTCCCCTGGCGAGGTGCCGGCGGGCGTCTGGCGCGCCGACGAGCTGGGCTCGCAGGTCGTGGCCACCTTGCCCACTGGCTGGGATCAGCTTGATGCCGAACTCCCCGGAGGTGGTTGGCCCTGCCACTCGATCAGCGAAATCTTGACGCCGCAGCCGGCCATCGTGGAATGGCGCCTTCTCGGCGGCGTCCTGCGCCACGTCGCCTCTGTCGGCGGCCAGGTTGTCCTGGTGGGCCCGCCCAAGCAGCCGCACCTGCCCGGCCTGCTCCATGAGGGTGGCAAAGCCAGCCAGCTGATATGGATCCAGGCCGAAACGCCGGCGGAGCGGCTGTGGGTGACCGAGCAGTTAGTGAAGTCCGACGCCGCCGGCCTGGTAGTCGCTTGGCTGCCACAGGTCCGGTCGGAACAGATCCGTCGCCTGCAGGTCTGCGCACAGGCTTGCCGGGCACCCGTGTTCCTGTGCCGACCCGAAGCAGCGCGCCATGAGGCGTCCGCGGCACCGCTACGCATGCATGCCACCTACGGCCTGGACTGGGAGCTGCAGGTGGAGATCTTCAAGCGCCGCGGTCCGGCGGCGGCGCAGCTGCAATTGCCGTCCATTCCCGGTGGCTTGGCAGCGGTACTTACGCCGAGGCTGCGCAAGCCCAGCCGATTTTTCAACAGAGTCGAGGTCCCCGGTGTTGTGGGCAGCCCTGCTCCCGGACGTCGATCCGTCGCACAACTTGCCGTCCACTGATGTCCTTTCCGGCACCGCAACGTGGGCTCTCCAATACACCCCCCGCGTCGCGGCCGTTGAAGGCACGGCGGTCGTCATGGAGCTGTCGGCAAGCGCGCGGCTCTTCGGCGGAAAGCGGCGGCTTGCCGAGCGGATTCGCAACGAAGCTGCGGACCTGGGCATCAAGCCGCCCAGCTGGGCGCCCACCAGCCTGGCCGCCCTCGCGCTCGGCCGCCTCGGCCGGGTCAATGGCATCAGCGCGCCGCTCGCGCAGGTACTGGACGCCCTCCCCTTCGACACCCTGAGCGCCGCGCGCCGGCACGAGGCAACCCTTTCCCGGCTGGGCTGCAGAACGCTCGGCGACGTGCGGGCGTTGCCGCGCGGCGGCATGGCCCGGCGTTTCGACGCGCAACTGTTGGCTGCGCTGGACCAAGCCTACGGTCTGCGTCCGGATGAACATCCCTGGGTGACGTTGCCCGACCGGTTTGCGCAGCGACTGGAATTGATGTCGCGCGTCGAACTGGCGCCGGCCCTGCTCTTCGGCGCGCGGCGGTTGCTCTTGCAGCTGTGCGGCTGGCTCGCAGCGCGGCGCAGCGGCACCACGGCCTTCACCTTGCGCTGGTGCCACGACGTGATGCGTTCGAAGACCGCCGGCGACGGTGGCCAGCTCACCATCCGCACGGCGGAGGCGACCCGGAACATCGAGCATTTGAGCCGGCTGTTGGCCGAACACCTGGCCAAGGTGGAGCTGAAGGCACCGGTGGGCGACCTCGAGCTCGTCGCTGACGAGGTGCATTCACTGGAGGAGAAGAGCGCCTCTCTGCTTCCGGATCCAGTGCAGTCGGGCGAATCGCTTGCGCTGGTGATGGAGCGCGTCGCGGCGCGGTTAGGGCCACAGCGGGTGCTGCGCCCGGTGCTCGCCGACGACCACCGCATGGAATGGATGGTGCACTGGCAGCAAGCCGCGGCGCCGCAGCCTCGCAAGCGCGTCGAGCCCGCCAAGCTGCCCCAGCCGGCCTTCATGCTTCACACCCCGTTGAAGCTCGCGGTCCGCGGCGACCGGCCGCTTTACCAGGGGCCACTGGTGCTGCTGTCGGGCCCGCACCGAGTAGAGGGTGGCTGGTGGCACCGGATCGCTGACGCCGAGGGAAAGGATCAAGAGCAGAACGTGCTGCGCGACTACTGGGTGGCCCTGAGCGAGCACGCAGGCGTGCTGTGGGTGTACCAGACCCGGCTGGCCAACGACCGCTCTGCCTGGTTCCTGCAGGGCGTGTTCGCTTGAGGGCAAGTTGTCATGGCCGCCCCGCAGTACGCCGAGCTCTGGTGTCTCAGCAACTTTTCCTTCCTTCGGGGCGCATCGCGGCCTGAGGAACTGGTCGAGCGCGCGCATGCACTCGGCTACGCGGCGCTCGCGATCACCGACGAATGCACCATGGCGGGTATCGTGCGGGCGCACGTCGCAGCCAAGGAGCTGGGCCTGAAACTCCTGCTCGGCGCGCAGTTCGAGGTCCAGGGCGATGAACCCTTCGCATTGATCGTGTTGGCACAGACGCTGCGCGGGTACGGAAACCTCTGCGAATTCATCACCGAGCTGAGACGTACCTCGGAGAAGGGCACCTATCACCTGCACGTCGACGGCGTGCGCGCCGATGCACTGGACGAGTGTCTGGTTTTGGCAGCGCCCCGGAGAGACCAAGCGGCGCAACAGTTGCTTGCCTTGTCGCATTGGCTTGCCGGGACCTTCCCCGGCCGGTGCTGGCTGGCGGCGCTGCGCGAGCGGGATCTGAGCGACGAGATGTGGCTGTACCGGTTGCGCGAGGCCAGCCAGGCCAGCAGCGTGCCGCTGGTGGCCGCCGGCGACGTGCACATGCACGTGCGCTCGCGAAAACCCTTGCAGGACGTGCTCACCGCGACGCGCGTGGGCAAACCCCTCACGGAATGCGGCTCCGAGCTGCAGCCCAACGCAGAGCGGCACCTGCGCACCAAACTGCGCCTGGCGCAGCTCTACCCGCCAGATCTCTTGGAGCAGACCTTGGTGATCGCCGATCGCTGCCACGTCTCCTTGGAAGAGTTGCGCTACCAGTACCCTGACGAGGTCGTGCCGGCGGGCGAGACGCCCTCCTCCTATCTCCGACGCATCACCTACGAAGGCGCCGGACGCCGGTGGCCAGCCGGAATGCCCGCCAAGGTCCAGACCCAGATCGAGCACGAACTCGCGCT
Organism: Caenimonas sedimenti; assembly: GCF_007833165.1. Lineage (GTDB taxonomy): Bacteria > Pseudomonadota > Gammaproteobacteria > Burkholderiales > Burkholderiaceae_C > Ramlibacter > Ramlibacter sedimenti. Next base: position 341,715 of record NZ_VOBQ01000008.1, read on the forward strand.
CATCGATGAATTGAAGTACAGCCACTACTTCCTGACGGTCTACGACATCGTCCGCTTCGCCCGCTCGCGCAACATCCTGTGCCAAGGGCGCGGTTCGGCCGCCAACTCAGCCGTCTGCTATTGCCTTGGCGTGACCGAGGTAGATCCCGCGCGCATGAGCGTGCTCTTCGAGCGCTTCATCTCGCGCGAGCGCAATGAGCCGCCGGACATCGACGTGGACTTCGAGCACGAGCGGCGCGAAGAAGTGATCCAGTACCTGTACCAGAAGTACGGCCGAGACCGAGCCGCCCTCACCGCAGCCGTTCACAGTTACAGGCCACGGTCGGCCATCCGGGATGTGGGCAAGGCCTTGGGGTTCGACCTAGCGACGGTGGACGCGTTGGCCAAGAGCCACCAGTGGTGGGATGGCAAGGTGTTCCGCGCCGACGGCTTGGCCGAGGTCGGCCTGACGCCGGAGAGCCTGCAGGTGCAGCAGCTGCTGCATCTCACCGGGCAGGTCCTTGGATTTCCGCGCCACTTGTCGCAGCACGTGGGCGGCTTCGTTCTAACGCGCGGTCCGCTCTCGCGGATGGTGCCGATCGAGAACGCGTCGATGGTCGACCGGACTGTCATCGAATGGGACAAGGACGACCTGGACGCGATGGGTCTGCTGAAGGTCGACGTGCTGGCCCTGGGCATGTTGACCGCGATTCGCAAGGCGCTGGAATTCATCGGCCAGCGCAAAGGCTACCGCTTCGAGATGCAGGACATCCCTGCTGAAGATCCCGCCACCTACGACATGATCTGCAAGGCCGACACCGTCGGCGTGTTCCAGATCGAAAGCCGCGCGCAGATGTCCATGCTGCCCCGGCTTCAGCCCAGGTGCTTCTACGACCTGGTGGTCGAAGTGGCACTGGTCAGGCCGGGTCCGATCCAGGGCGGCATGGTGCATCCCTACCTGAATCGCAGAATGGGCAAGGAGGCTGTGACCTATCCCAGCGAAGCCCTGCGCGAGGCCCTCGGGCGCACGCTGGGCGTGCCGGTCTTCCAGGAGCAGGTCATGCAGGTTGCCATCCTCGCCGCCGGTTTCACGCCCGGCGAAGCGGATGCGCTGCGCCGATCCATGGCGGCCTGGAAGCGCAAAGGGGGCCTGGAGCAGTACTACGACAAGATCGTCGACGGCATGACGGCGCGCGGTTACGAGAAAGCGTTCGCGGAGAGCATCTTCGAGCAGATCAAAGGCTTCTCCGAATATGGATTCCCCGAAAGCCATGCGGCGAGCTTCGCCATCCTCGTCTACGCCAGCTGCTGGATCAAGTGCCACCACCCCAGCGAATTTCTTGCAGCGATGCTGAACAGCCAGCCCCTTGGCTTCTACTCGCCTTCGCAACTGGTGCAGGACGCCAAGCGGCACGCCGTGGAGGTGCGCGCGGTGGACGTCATGAATAGCGACGTCGACTGCACCCTGGAGGACCTGCCACACGCACCGGCCGTGCGGCTGGGCCTGCGCATGATCGACAAGTTGAAGAAGGAGTCCGCCGAGCGAATTGTGCAGGCGCGTCGGCAGGCACCGTTCGACGATGCCGGAGACCTGGCACGCCGCGCCGGGCTGGACCAGCACGAGATGAAGCTCCTTGCGGCCGCCGACGCCCTCATGAGCCTGTCGGGCCATCGGCGGCAGCAGGTCTGGGATGCAGCAGCGCTGAAGGCCGCGCCGGCGTTGCTGCGCGAGGCACCCATCAGCGAGGACTACCTGGAGCTGCCGGCCGCGCCAGAGGGTGAGGAAATCGTCTGGGACTACGCATCGCTGGGCCTGACACTCAGGCGGCATCCGCTTGCGCTGCTGCGGCCCACACTCAGCGCGCGCAAGCTGCAGACAGCGGCCGACCTGTACGACCTGCCCAACGGCCGCCTCGTGCGGTACTGCGGCATCGTCACCCTGAGGCAGCAACCCGAAACTGCCAACGGCACGATCTTCGTCTCGCTTGAGGACGAGACCGGCACGGTCCAGGTGATCTGCTGGAAGCGCGTCGGTGAGCGGCAGCGTGAAGTGCTCCTGAAGTCGCGCCTGCTGGTCGTGAGGGGCGTCTGGCAGCGCGAAGGGGAGGTGCGCAACCTGGTGGCGGGGCACATGGAGGACCTGACACCGCTCCTGGGCCGGCTGGCCGACTCTGCGACCAGTCGGAACTTCCATTGATTCGGCCGCCATCGCACCGCGGAACCGACGCCGCGCTCTTGCCGCCACCTGTCTGAAGGGCTCGATAAAGCCCTTCAGACAGGCCCCTCTTGCGAGGGGACTGCGGCTCCGACCGAAGTCGGAGCCTGTTCTGGTCAGCCGCAGCTGCCCACATAGTGGCAATGGCTGCACTGCATGCACCCGGCCACCTTGTGCAGTGACATGGTGTGGCACTCGGGGCACTGCTGCCCTCCGCCGGCCAGCAAGCTGCTGCTGCTCCCATGGCCGGCGCTGTTCGCAATGGCGGGAACGACGATGCGTCCCCGTGACATCCGATCCAGCTCGGCCAAGCGCGCAAGCAGCACTTCGGCCATGTACGCCACCGTGCTCGGGTAGTTCTTCTGACGGGCCTCCCCCGGAACTTTCGCGAGGAAGTCGCCGCGCACCTCGCCGAACGTCGTCAGCTTGCGCAGCTTCATCGCGGCCCAGTTGGGGTCGCTGACCCGCAGGTCGATCGAAAGCACCTTCATCAGCCCGTCCAGTACCTTGGGATACCGGCCGGACAGCCACACCGAGTAGGCGCGGATCGTGCCATCCGGAAGCACCAGCTCCTTCATATGCAACAGGAAGTCGTCGCCGGTCGCGGGATTGTTGATGTCCACGTGCCAGCCGCGATTGCCTTCCGGGCCAGTTTTCGGCTCGCGTTTGCTGAACAGCGCGTCCACCATGGGCGACGCCTGCTGTTCCTGAAGGGCGCCGAGCTCGCGCAGCCGGTGCTGCACCAGGAGTGCAAAGCCGGCAGTCAACGAAGGCATGCGCACCGTGGTGCCCAGGCTGGGATGACGCATCTCAAAGTCGTCATCGCCCTCGGTTTTCAGCAGCGAATCGAGCTTCATGTTCACGAACGCGGCGTCGTCGGTCCGCATGTCCACACTCAGGCTCTTGGCGATCGCGCCCAGTCCCCGCGGTGCTTCGTTGCCGGCGATGTAGACCTCCAGCGGGTGGTCCCCGCCGTTGCGCCAGTGGTTCACCACGACGGCAAAGTTGCCGCGCGGGTGCCGCACCGCGTACGTCCTGCCCTCAGCGGGCACGTCCGGACGGCTCGGCCAGCGCATCTGCTGCGTCAGGTCGGGCACGTTCTTGATGGTGACCCGGCGGTCGGGATCGTTCTTGCGAAGATCCAGGCCAGCCTCCTCAGCGGCCATGTGTTCTTCCGCGGCCTTGTCAGCTGCGGAGGTCAGGACCTGGCCCACCATCTCGTTCGGGCGATAGCAGGTGATGCCTTTCAGCCCCGCCTTCCACGCGTGGACATACACGTCCTGGAATGCTTCGAAGGAGTATTCGCGCGGCACGTTGATCGTCTTGCTGATCGCGCTGTCCATGTACGGAGCGACGGCCTGCACGATGGCCAAGTGTTCTTCCACCGTCAAGTTCTGCGCCGTCACCAGCGCCGGATCGGTGGCGTCATCGCCGCGGACGGCATGGAGAACACGCACAGCGTAGTCGTCTGCCTCCCACACTTCGCGCTCCTCGCCGTTGCCGGTTCGCACCGAGCGGTAGGCTTTGAGGTCGAACGGCGGCTCGATGCCGGAGCTCGCGTTGTCCGCGAACGCCAGGGAACCCGTGCCGACCGGAGCGATCGACAGCAGGTGACTGTTGCGGATGCCGAAGGAGCGGATGTCCGCTCGGATGTCATCGGGCAGCGTGGACGCGAATGTTCCTTCCTGCAGGTACTTCTCGGCGTCGAACAACGGGAAGGCCCCGAATTCTTTCGCCAGTTCGATGGACTTGCGGTATGCCGCATGCGCCATGGTCTGTGCCACCTCAGCGGCGAACGCGGCGGACTCGCTGCTGCCGTAGCGCAATCCGAGCATGGCCATCGCGTTGGCAAGGCCCAGAAAGCCCACACCGATGCGTCGCTTGGCCTCCGCCTCCGCCTTCTGCTGCGTCAGCGGCCACTCCGTCACGTCGATGACGCGATCCAGGATCTCGACGATCCCCGCCACATTGCGCTTGAGCGCCTCGAAGTCGAAGCGGGCATCGGCCGTGAACGGGTTGCGAACGAGCCGCGTGAGGTTCTGGTGTCCCAGGTCGCAGCAACCATACGGCGGCAGAAACTGCTCGCCACAGGGATTGCAGGCGCGCAGCATCTCGCAGTACCACAGGTTGTTCTTCCGGTTGACCGTGTCGAGGAAGATGATTCCCGGGTCGCCGGTCTCGTAGGCGTTGCGTACGATCTTCGTCCAGAGATCGCGCGCGCGCACCGTCCGATAGACAAAGCGCTCCACGCCGTCATCGCACAGCTTGCGCCGTGCTTCGAAGGTCGGCTCGGCCACGTGGACCAGGTCGAAAGTGGCGTCGTCTTCACAGGCTTGCATGAACGCGTCAAGCATGCCCACGGAGATGTTGAAGTTGCTCAGTTTCGCGAAGCTTGTGCGAATGGCCCAAGCGAAGTCGCCGCGCGTGCGGATCAACCGCGTCAGCTGTTCCACCTCCAGCGGGTTCAGGCCGAAGGTTGCGAAGTCCGGGGTCTTCTTGGAGTCGATGAACTCCTCGATGTCCGGATGATCGATGCGCAGCACGGCCATTTGCGCGCCACGCCGCGATCCTGCCGATTCGACAGTGGCGCAGGAGCGGTCGTAGACCTCCATGTACGAGACCGGCCCGGAAGCTTCCGAGTCGGTGCCTTTCACGCGCGCCTTGCGAGGGCGCAACGGGCTGAAGTCGTAGCCGACGCCTCCACCGCGCCGCATGGTCTCCGAGGCTTCCGCCAGGGCGACCATGATTCCGGGCGTACCGTCGACATGTCCGCTCATGGTGTCGGCGATGGGCTGCACGAAGCAGTTGATCATCGTCGTCTGCCGGCCCGAGCCGGCAGCGCTGTTGATCCGGCCACCCAGGACGGCGCCGCCTTCCTGCGTGCCGAAGAAGCGTTCGGCCTGGGCGTCGTCACGCGCGAGAGCGTGCGCAACCCGCCACTGGAGATCGGCATGCGTTGCCTCGCCGGGAAGCGCGTACTTGGTGCGGAACAGATGCTGGGAAAGCGGTTGGGGCGGCAGAGCCGCTACGACCGCGTCAATTTCAGTTTTCATAGGACTCTCCAAAGAGTGATTGCAAAAGGGGTCAAGGAAACGAGACCCGCCAATGCGCACTCCCCTGGGGAAGTTGCGCATAGGCTGATCCCGGGGAGTGCCGGCGCGAAGCCGGCTCTTGGATGTGCCGTGGCCCAGGCTCGCCGTGGCGTGGCTGGGTCGGTGTTAGTGGCTGGAGTCGCCCTGGAAGGGCACGCGGTGTTCCAGCTCCGCGTTTGCTCGTAAGAGCAGGTGAACTCTGAAAGAAGCGTCTGTGGGAGGCGCTTTCCGCAGGATTCGTCCTGTGAGGCCCATTGTTGGGGGCCTTGAAAGTTCTCGCAACAGTTGGCGACCATCCCGAAGGAATGGCCGCCACCGTCACTAGCTCAATGCAGAACCGCGGGCGGCTCTTGCAGGGGTCGGAATGCCTGCAGCTGCTGGTACCAAAGCACCGACGGCTGCCGACCATCCACGATCAGCCCGATCGCCGGGTCGTACCCGACGTTGTGGACACCGCAGATGCGCTGATCGTCGTCCTCGACGACAACCAGCAGGGTTTCCTCCCCGGTTCGGCGCTGGAACTCCTTGACCTTCTCGGTCAGTTCCGTCGCAACGCACATGGCGCCTCCTGGTTGGCCCCGGGGGCGACCTCGAGGGTCGGTGCCCCGAGGCTGGTTGTTGACTAGACGAAGCCGGACTGGTGTCCGTCCTCGCCTTCCGTTTGCGACGCGCCGCGCGTCCCGGCTTGCCGGGTCGTGCCGCGCGCCGCGGGCTCCTGGTGGGCATCCCCCGCGCGGGACCTTGCCGGTCTCGCGCCTGGTTGCCACCAAGTGAGCTGGTACTTCACGCTGGTCTTGGCCACACCGTTCCCATCGGTCCAGTGGTGCGTCTCCTGCGCGCCGGTCGCCTCGACCCACTGTCCCTTTTCCACGGACTGGCAGAAACGCTCGGCCTCGTCACCGAAGCAGAAGAACGTCACTGCTTCGGTGAACTCCTGGCCGCGCGAGTAGCGCGTGCTGAGCAAGCGAAACTCACAGTAGTTCGTATGCTTGCCCATCCGCAACTCAGGGTGGTGGGCGAGTCTCCCGCTCGCGGTGAGCGTGATCATCGCTACCGGCCCATGGCCTTCACGCGGTAAAGGTTCTTTTCGCCTTCGCCGCCGTTAGCCAGCGAGACCGGCACCTTGCCCATGGGGGTGATGGCCACCTTGTCGCCGACCTGGCATCCGTTCGAGAGCAGCTCGCGCTCCAGTTCCGCGCCGCGCAAGGCGAGCTCGGCTCCGTTGTCCAGCTGCAGACGCGCCTCGAAGATCTCGTAGGGCGCCTTGCCTTTGGGTTCGACCTTCTGGGGGCTGGCTCTCACCAGCTTGCCAACGTAGGTGAATCCCGTCGTCACCCTGGGCGCGACCACGCGCTGCGCGGTCGGCGCCTGGGGTGCCTGTTGCGGAGCCTGGATGGGCGGCAGCGCGGGTGCCAGCGGCTCCGGAGCCTTCTGGTTCTGCTGCACTGTCGGCGCAGGGCCGGGGAGCCTGGCGCGAGTTGCTTCGTCCTTGGGCGGTTTGCGCGCCTTGACGGCGCGGTTGCCCAATTCGTTGATGAGGCGCTCGGCCAGCTCGATGGTCTCGTCCTTGACTCCGTCGAGTCCGGCCACCGGGTCGTAAGGTGCGTCAGGAAGCGTATGCCTGCGGCCCTTCATGAGGGCTTTCAGGCAAGGTTCGCTGATGATCAGGTCACGCTTCACGACTCGCGCCGCAACGTAGACCCGCAGGTGAATACTCCCCACCGGCGGGTCTAGTCCGATTGACGCGATGCGGTCGGCGATTTCCCAGGTGTCGGCGCGGATGATGGTCTCGGGCGCCTCGCTCTGCACGAGTACTTCCGGCAGCTCCGGTACCGCGACTCGAACGGTGGCGACCGCCGCTTCTCGCCGTACCCGGCGCCGCTGCACGCGCTCGGAGAGCGATTGCAGCGCCACACGGACGAGCGGAGTGATGATCCAGGCGCAGAACTTGCCCACCACCATCAGGCCGGCCCACATCAGCTTCACAGCACCGAAGACGAGCTGCATGAGCCCGTATCCCAGTTCTTTCATGTTGTTTTTCCTCTTTCAGAAGGCAGCCTGCTGCGCGAGTGCTCTCCACTCGCCTTCGCTGACAGGCCCTGTTGGTTCGGTCGCGGCCGGGCCGCAAGTGATCGCATCGCGCAGGGACCAGCCGAGGCTGTCGAGTGCGCGATCGATGTCGTTCACCGTGAACCAGTGCGCGAGGTATTCACGCCAGGCGTACGGTTGCTTCTCCGGTGTGGAATCCGGCACGTTGGGGCGTTGCGCCACCAGCACCAGGTTGTTCTGCCGCGCCCATTGGGCGAGCAGCAATGCTGCGTGCACGTCGTCGCTGAAAGCTGGCACGTAGGTCGTGCAGCCGCTGCAGTGATGCAGCCAGCTCTCGATGCCAGTGGGCTCGCTTTCGCAGGCCTCCAGCTTCTGCGCCCAGGCGTGGACTACGTCGTGCATCTGCATGCCCTTGGGCACCGCCACGAAGTAGATCCGCGCGCCCTGGAAGTCGAGCCCCAGGTCCGGGTGTTGCACAACGAACATGCCTGTTTGCCCGCCGCCCTGCGGATCGGGTTTCAGGTGCAGGTATTTCGGCTGCGCCACCTTCTGGTAACCCTCGCGCAGCTTGCGCTGCAGCAGCGGGGCAACCTTGATCGGAGCCACGGCCGCCAGGGTGACCCGGGCGTCGCGCGCGTCGATGAACGCGGTCTGAACGCGGCCGTCGTCGCAGGTGTCGGTGAAGCCCCACTGTCCGCGGGCGTGAGCGTAGACGTTGTACACGTTGCTCACGTCGTCGCCGTGACGAGGTTCTCGTCATAGCCCGCCTTCAGGGTGATCTGCTGGTTCACGGCGCCAGCCATCGGCGCACGCATGCGCAACGCCTGCTGGATCGCGAAGTGCAGGCCGCTGCGGCCCTTGCTGCGCAAGATCGGGTTGTACATGACGGTGTACTTCGCCCAGCGAAGCGCGGCTCGCGTGGAGATCGGCTTGTCGATGTTCGGATCGGCGCCCTCGCGGAATGCCTTGCGAACCTCGGTGGCCACCTCGACACAGATGTGCGCGATCGGCTTGGCCTTGTCGGCTTCGACGCCGCCGGCGACCAGGTGGCGCACGATCAGGTCCTTCTCCAGGTCGGCAGACAAGAAGTCCACCTGCATGTAGGAGAACCGGTCGTCGTTGGCGGTGTCCTGCTCGTTGCGACCGGCAACGTGGATCAGGCTGTCAACCGCGTTCTGCGTGACGAAGAACCGCGTGCTCGGTGCGGGTGTGATGACTTCACCCGTTTCCGGGATGGTCCACGAGTACCCTTCCAGGAGCATGTTCAGGCCGGTTGCCTCGCCGGGGTCGAGCACGTTGTACTCGTCCAGCATCACCGACGTGCCATCGCGGCACGCCCTGACCACAGGGCCATCGACCCAGTGCAGGCGCCCGTCCTCGGTCGGCAGCATCTGGCCGACCAGTTGGTAGCTGTCGGTCTTCGGCGTGCACGGCACCTTGTGCAGCGGCACGTTCAGCCGCGCATGAATCTGCGCGATGAAGGATGTCTTGCCCGCCGAAGGGTCACCTTCGATCATGAGCGCGCGGAAACCGCCCACCCAGAACATGGTGAACTGGCGCAGCCGGTCCATCTCGAACACGTACAGCGGATCGATCTGCGGCACACCGGGGAGCCCTTCCGCAAAGCCAGGGATGACTGCGGCTTCGGCCGCCTCCGGCAGGTTGAAGGTGTCGCGGATCTTGTAGTTGACGAACCTGCGCTTTTGCTCAGGCGTCGTCTGCGTTTTGGTTGTTGCGTCCATTGGCAATCTCGCTAAAGACATTTCCAAGGCCCACTTCCCTGAGGATGGGCATAAGGCCATCCATCAGTCGCTCGGGCGATAGGCCGCAGATGCGGCAGCAGCGCTCGAAGGAAAATGGGGTGAGGGGTTGAGGCAGAAGTACCTCGTGTTGGCGGCCGTCCTCGTCGTCGGTGACGACTACGACCATCGCTTGGGGTGCGAAGATCCATTCCAGGATCTCGCGCTTTTCTGCACCGTTGCCACGGGCCTGCAGTGCACGAAGCGAGTAGTGAAGCTTCGCCTCGTGCAGCTGATCGATCGCGGCGTCCGACCATTCCACCGTCGCCTCTTCGGCGCTGTGGTTCGCGTCGGTGTCGGCCTCCTCCTCGCGAAGGGGGTCGACGTCGCAATTCAGATCGTTGCCTGCCTCCGGCCCACCCAGAGGGTGGTCCAGCACGGCCGGATCGAGCGCATCGAAGAGACCGCGCGTGGCGCTGTCGCTTCGCAACCAGAACCGCCGAGGCGGCTTCGGTTGTCGCTGTTCCTTGCGCAGGGCTTTGTGGCGTTCCTCTTGCTCGTACGCACGAATCTCGTGCGGCGAGAACAGGGACAAGTGCAGCTGGTGTGGGGCGCCGTGTTCAGCGACGCCGGCGAGCATGGGATTGCTCCCTGTGCCTGGCCATGATGCTTTTCATCTCTCGTGCCTCCAGCAGAGGCCCGGATGGCACGACCCCTCTCGGGGGCATGCACCCCCGGACCGGGTTGACGTTTCGCGGAGCTAAGCCGCGGTTGAATGCCAGCGCGAAGCCGGCTATCTCGATGTGACATCGAAGATTGCCAAAGGGCCTGCACAGGCCGCTTGGCAATGCTCACGTCGGGGAGTGAAGAAGCAAGAGGAAGTGAGGAACTGGGGGCCGAAGCCCCCAGAACCAGTTTCGTTACTTCGATGCCGCCTCGAGGGCAGCGGTGCGGGACTGGATCGTGCCGGCGCCTTGGGAGGCGGCGCCGGAACCGAAATAGGCCGTGCACACAGCAGCGAGAACGACGAGAACGGCAGCAGCTTTCATGATGTCTCCTGGAAAAAGGAAACCCAAAAGCGAACCACCGCCCCTCATGGGCTGTGATCGCCCTTGAGGGTGGTTTGATGCGGTGAGCAGCGCTTGCGCGCGGAACACCAGTTGGTGGCGTGCACATGACACGCAACTGCGATTGCTCGCAGTCTTTTCCGACTACGTCGAGAAAGACCTCACGACACCAGCTGCTGGAGCCGTCAGGTCTTGCCCGCCTCGGGACATGGTCGGGGCGCTAGGCGCCCGCCACGGGCTGCACAACGCAGCCTATTCATACTTGTTGCCCCTTTCGGGTTGCCGCCCGCCGTCGCAGGAGACCGCTTTCCCTCGGAAGGTTTAGGTGTCCCAGGTGCACCGCCACCCGGAATCCGGAAGGCGACGCCATTCTCGACGGCATTCGCTTCGGCCGTCAACAGAAGCCGACCACGCCAGCACCAAAAGCCCGCGAGCCCGAGGCTGCGTGGGTCGCGAAAGCGCTTGTCACGCTGATTTTCCCGTTCAACGCACCACCAAGCGCCTGTAGGGCGGGCCGGTTCGTGACTCCCTCATTCATAGAGTCAGAAGGCAACTTTTCATTTGGAGCACTTCTATGAGCGAACCTGCGCTGGCCGAGGCTGGCACCAAGGTTGTTGACGCCGCCCGCCAACGCGCGCACGAACGTCGGCAACAAGCCCTGATCAAGACCTTCGGCGCGGAATTCGCCAAGAGGTTCACCATGCCGTACATCGTGTTGGAGGGCGAAGTTCTTCGGTCCCCCACGGCGATCCGGTTCTATCGGAAGGACTTCAGCTACCTCTCCGAGCAGCTGGTTCTCGAATACCAGTATCGCGGATGGCGCGGCTTCAACACCGAGCTGGTGGGCAAGTTCGGTGACCTGACCTCACAAAAGCTCAGCAACATCAAGACGCTGATGCAGAACACGATCAACCGCATCAAGAACCTCATCCAAGGGCGCGGGATGCAGGACGTCGAACTCACCTTGTGGCCCAGCGAGTTCGTGGCCGACGTGCCCGTGATCGCCACCCACGCGCGCACGTACCTCGAGATCCTCCAGATGCTGGACGAGGTCTACACGATCTGCGGCACCGCCAACCTGCTCGGCGTCATCGATTCCACCCAGCGCACCAACGCCGAGTTCACCTGCAAGAAGGCCATCCGGGCGTTCCGCTCGATCGTGCAGATGGAAGTGGCCAAGCTGTATCGCGAGGCGGACCGCGTGGTGCGCGAGCAGCATTCGGGCGGCGGCGAAGTCGACGAGGCGCGCCGCGAGCTGGTGAGCAAGCAGGGGCAGGACATCGCCGAGTTCGACAAGGTCATCCAGGCCGACGAGGACGCGGATCCGGCCATGAGCCTGAACGGTGCCGACCCGGGCCAGGTGATCGACGATTCAGCCGCCGCCTCCACGGCGGCCGCGGCGGCCAGCGCGCCAAAGAAGCGGGCACGTCCGAAGGCAGCGGAAGGCGCAGGACCTGGCTCGACCGAGACGCCGGCGGCCACTGCGACGAGCTGATACCTTTGCCTCAATGGTGATGGGCCGCCCGCGAGGGCGGCTCTCTCCTCATGGCCTCCCTCTCCCCCCGCCAGCGAGAAGCCGTAGCCCACGACGGGCACCTTCTCATCGTCGCCGGCCCAGGCTCAGGCAAGACCACGACGACGGTCGCCAAGGCGGCGCGCACCCTCAAGAACCCCGCGCGATCGTTGGTGATGGTCACGTTCACGAAGGACGCGGCCGAGGAGATGCGCAAGCGCCTGGTGGCAGCGCTCACCCGCGCCGAGGTTCGCCAGCCAGATGAATCACGCCTGGTGGTCGCGACGTTTCACAGCATCGCGATCCGGCACCTGAAGCGCAACGGCATGCGCTTGAAGGTCTTGTCGCCGCAACAGCAGGACATGATCTACCGCGACGCCGCGATGTCGGCGGACGTCGACCGGGACGCCTGGGGCGACGTGCAGAAGGAGTTCGAACGCGTCATGTACGCAGTGGCTCCCGACAGCGTCGACGTCGCTCCCATCACGCAACGCGTGGTCGCTCGCTATCGGGACTTGCTTCGGGCCACGGGCCAGACGGACCTGTACACGGTCATGCGCGACTGCGCAATCGGCGCGCACGAGGGAACCCTGCCGCCCCTGCCCTTCACGGACATGTTCGTCGATGAGGGTCAGGACACCGACGACTTGCAGCGCCTGTGGATCTTCGCGCACGCGCGCGTGGGCGTGCGCGTGACCATCGTCGGCGACGACGATCAGAGCGTGTACGAGTGGCGCAACGCGCTGGGCTATGAGGGGATGCGCTCTTTCCTCGAGACGTTCAATGCCCATCGCATCGAACTGGGGGAGAACTACCGGTGCCGCTCCGAGATCCTGACGCCGGCGGCCAACCTGATCCAGTGCAACCAACGGCGCCTTGGCAAGACCCTCGTCGCTGAGCGGGGCCGCGGCGGCACAGTGGCCGCGTTTCGCACTGCCAGCCCGCAGAACCAAGCCGAGGCCCTGGCCGAAATCATCCAAGCCGCCCCCGACAAGCATTCCAACGCGGCGATCCTGGCTCGCACGAACCGCTCGCTGGACTTGGTCGAGATCATGCTGAGGGGCAATGGCGTCCCGTATGCGCGCGTCGGCCGGTCGATCTGGGAGCAACCGGTGATCGCGGGCTATGTGGGGCTGCTGCAAACACTGCTCACGGGCTCCCCGCCAGGCCTACTCCCGGTGCTGCAGCTGCGCAACGTGAGTGATCAGGTGCGCTCCGATCTGCTGCATTCCCTGCGCGGAAACGTGGGCTCGTTCCTGGATGGCGAGGTGCCGACCTTGAACTCGATGGATCGCGCCGATGCGGAAACGCTGGGAGACTTGGCCAAAGCCTTCGCCTACTGGCGTGGCCAGTTGCGCGGCGCTGCCGGCGGCGCCGCGGGATCCGTGCGGGAGGTGATCCTCGAAGTCGGCGAGCTCTACGCGCGCTGGTCCCGCGGTGAGCACGCGAAGAACTTGCTGGACCTCTGCAGCCGGATCCTGTCCGACCTCAAAGGGCCGCTCTCCGGCCGAATCAACCTCGTGACGCGCAAGGAACGAGACCACTCGCAAGCCCGCCTCGTACTCATGACCATGCACGGCGCCAAGGGCCTGGAGTTTGAGACCGTGCACATCGTGGACGCGAACGACACCGACGACGGCTCCGCTGTCGTTCGCCCGGAGGCTGAAAGGCGGCTCATGTACGTGGCGATGACACGCGCTAAGAATTGCTGCCTCGTTTGGGTGAGCGGACGGCCGCACCCCAGCGTGGCCGAGGCGCAGCTGGTCTACAAGCGAACGCGAGACGAACTGGTCCAACTAGTACGCGCATCCGCGTAGTGGCGTCGGCATCGGCGATTCACTGGCCGGGCATTCTCGACAACCTTAGAACACTGAGTTCCTACTGTGATCTCTTCCCAACGGCTCGAACAGCTCGGCGCAGACATCTCGATCGCAGGCGCGCTGCTTCTTGCGTTGACCATTCCCGCCTCCCGCTGGGGGTGGGTGCTCTTCTTGTGTGCCAACGGCTTTTGGTTGGCTTTCGCGCTGCGTTTGCGCTACGCCGGGCTGATCCGGCAGACACTGGTGTTCTGCGCCACGAGCGTGCTGGGCATCATGAATAGCTTCTGGCCCGGTAACCCGGTCCAGGTGTGGCTCCAGGCTACGCTCTCGTAGCGAAGGCGAAGGGCGCAAGGTTACGTTCGTACCCTTCGCTTCGGATTCAGCATCGGGACTGCGCTTCATCTCCCCCCACAAAGACAAAACGGGACCCTCGCTTTCGCGGGGTCCCGTCTTGCGGTCTTATGCGACCTGTTTGCGGCGGCGCGGATGCCGTTGCACCCTGCGCTTCTGGGCGACGGCCGGCCTTTCGACCTTGCGCCGCACACCGTCGCGTACAACGCCGAAGCGCGCCCAGACGGCCGGATCGACGTCGATCTGCGCCACAGCCATGGGGCGCAGGTTGATGAAAGCCCCATGCGCCTTGATGTGACCCTGCGTGAACAGGTCCCACAGGATGACGCCGGCGAAGTCGGCCACCACCGGGTTGATGAACAGCGACTGCTTGTCCAGCGCCTCGGCCAGCGAGCACGACGGCGTGTCGTCGTCATCCTCGGCGGTCGGGTCGATCAGCGCAGGGAACAGCTCGCCCGCGTGCGGGAGGCGGTCGACCGGGTCGGTCTCTCGCTTTCGCGAGCTCACCTGCCCCAGCACAACCTGGCCGTCACGGGCGCGGTTGCCGCAGTCCAGCCAGTAGCGCAAACCGCCCAACGTGTTTTCGAGGCTGCGCAGAATGCCCAGTCGCGCTGAGCGGTTGTCCACGGCCCCAATCACCAGGTCGAAGTCCTGCAGGTTGCTGCGGGTGTCGATCTTCGCGATGCGGCTTTGCCACGCGACGTTTCCTAGCGCCATGTTCGCCCTGTTGACCAAGACGTCCGCCTTGTAGGCTCCGACGTCACTGGCATAGAACGACTGGCGTCCAATGTTTGCGGGGGAGACCGTGTCGGCATCCACCACGGTGACCATGAGGCCGCCCGGATGTCTCTTGGCGATCAGGGCCTGGTGCAGGCATTGCAGGCGATCCAGCATGCGGCTTCCAGTCCCGCCAGCGCCGACAAGCAGCACGTTGACGCGTCGGTCGAGCAGCACCGGCGGCAGGCGGTGAGTGAGGACACTCATTCGCACACCTCCAGTTCGCCTTCTTCCGTGATCCGAGCTGGCATCACCAGTCCGGCCATGCAGAGCCGCATGCGGGATGTCGGAGCATCCTGGTCGAAGTTGCCCACGACCAAACTGAACTTCATGCTGCCGTGGTCATCCGCGTCATCCTCCCGGGAGAAGAAGGCGCGGTGGTGACCGTGGCTGTGCACGTCCACCACCAGGCTCTCGTCCTCGCCGAGGGCGTCTTCCTCGTACTGGATGTACGAGTGGGTCTGTTGGAGCGCGACGCGCCGGCCGTACCGCCACTGGCCGCTCTCACGGTTCCAGAGGAACGCCCCGGCGATCTCCAGCGGCGCCGCGGCACGGGCTTCCCGATTGAAGGCCTGGACCATTTCCACCGGGAGCGGACCGCATCGCAGTTCGAGTGCCCCGCCGACGGACCCGTAGGGCATCGGAAGAAGGCTCGGTGCAAGCTGGTGCCGGATGCGGATCCACGGCAAGTTGATCTCCCGCCAGACGCCGTCGTTGGCGGCGAGGAAGCGGGTGCCGTAGGCCTGCGCCTCGGGCGGGTTGCCCTCGCCCGGCGCGGCCAGCAGCGGAAATGTCTTGAGGATTGCTTCGTCCAGTCTTGACATCAGAACTCTCCCTGCGCCTGCGGGCGGGCGCGAAGTTTGTCGATCGCGTCGAGCTCCACGAGGTCGCCGACGCACAGGTTGATATCGAAAAGCACGGATTCCGGAAATGCCTGCTCTTCGCTGCGCAAGTGCGCCTGCCAGAACTCGCAAGGGTCGATGCCCACGGTGAGGCGGTCGCGCTCCGAGAAGTTCGGGTGGGTGAACCGGGAGCCGAAGAACATGCGTTCCCAGGCATCGAGGTCGTCGCGCTTGTCCTCGGTAGGGCGCAGTGCGCTACCGACGCAGATCTGGCCGGAGGACCAGACGTTGAAGAAGGGCGCCTGATACAGTCGCGTCGACCCGTCTGGCCGTCCCCTGCCTTTGACGGCGAAGACGCGGAGGTCTGCGCCGGTGCAGAAGAAGACCAGCCCAGGTGTCGAACAGGTCCCGAAGGCCTCGAAGGTCTTGGGGTTCTGTTCGCTCTTCTTGAAGAACATCGCGCGCTTGCACGGCGGCGTCCACCATAGCGTTCTGCCCAGGCCCTGCGCCAACACGCGCGGGTCGCGCCAGCGCATCTGCGGCTGCTCGCGCGGGGCGAGCGCCTGGACGAGGACCTTGTAGTCCGCTTCCGCAAACGGCGTTCCGGGCCGGATGACCGGCCGGCCATCGATCGCACTCACGTCGTGCTTGGTTGCAAACGCGTGCTGTCGATGGGTATTGGTGTAGATGAGCAACGCTGCGCTGAGCGCGTAGCCGTCGCCTTCGTTGATCACGCTGACGTTCACGAACGTCCCTCCCAGAGAGGTAAATGGGACAGCAGTTCGGCCAGGAGGCTCCACCGTTGCAGGTATTGCTTGGTATCGGACGCGAGGTCCACCAGCTTGGTCAGGCGCGTCGCCGCCGATAACGGGAGCGAAGTGCGCGCGAAGGCTTCAATTGCTTGACCGCCGTTCATCAGGTTCTGCTCGTGGTGTTCCACGGCTTCGATCAGCAGGCCAGGGTCGTCCCAAGTCAGCAGCGCAAGTGCCCCCATGGGGTCCCAGTCCTCGCCCTGATACGGGTCTCTCGGGCTATGCCAGACGAAAGCTCGGTCCTTGTCCATGGCCAGCGCAGTCTTCAGACGCAGTGCGACGTCGACCGCGGGTTGCAGCTGGTGGCCGCCGTTGGCGCGGAGCCACTGGCGGACCTTCGTGTCGGATGCGACTTTGGGACGGCGATCCGTTTCGCCACGCGCCGACTTGGGGCCAGTCTCGACAGCGACATAGCCGTACAGGTGCTTGAAGCCGCCTGCGTCTGCGATGGTGTCCGAGGGCCACATGCCATAGTTCCCGCGCATTTCTTCGATTTGATCGGGCGGCAGCGGACCGTCTTCCGGCGGCTCGACGCCCTCTTCCCAGAGCAACGCGCGCGCGTAGGCTTCGTCCGTGAACTCGTGCATGTCGATATGCCCGTAGAACACGTAGCCCGCCAATGCGAGGTCGTAGATCTCGTGCCCGTGGACGCGGCACTTGTCGAGGACTGAGTGGACGAACCACCCGATGCCAGGCTCGGCCGCTTCCAGCGCTTCGATGACGGGTTTGAGCCGGTACACCGAGAGGCCGCTGCATGCGCCTATTGCCACTTCCAGGCGGTCATCGCGAACGGTCACATAGGGCTTGGCGGGAGCCAGTTCCTCTGACAGGTGCGCGAAAACGCTGGTCGCGTAGCCGGACCACTGGGCCTCGAGCATTTGCTCGATGCTGGTAAACGTGCCACTGGGTAGCGGCACCCCGATCTTTTCCGAGGCCTGTGCAAAGCGCGCCAGGCTTCGGCGTCGGCCGCGCTCGTTGGTGAGCTCGGTAGGGATCGCTTCGTCGAGGGCCGGGAGACAGAAGCACCCCGGCAGCGCAGAACGATGCTGGGTCTGCGCGTAGTTGGTTGACATCAGGTTCTCCGATGGAGGAACCTGCGACCCATTCGGGAGCAGGTCCCGAAGGGTTGATGGAAGTGCGCGGCACGAAAGGTCGCGCGAATTCGCTGATGCGAAGACGCTGTGATCTTCAACGGGGTTCCCCGCGCTGTCAAACGATGGCGACCACCAAAAGGAAAAGCCCCGACCTGTGTGGTCGGGGCTTCTCAGATCGATGTGCCTAGCTTAGCCCCACTGTCCGAACGCCACGGAGGGGATCGGGAGTGGTTGGCTGGCCTTGGCGTTGATGGTCGCGGCGACTCGCCGAGCGAGTTCGTCGTCTTCCATCGGTAGGGCGGCAGTCGCAGGGTCACGGTCTGCCTGCTTGCTCAGCGCATGCCGGATCAGCTGCGCAGCCGGCATCGCCGGCGTCGCGCCCTTGGCGCCAGCTGCGCGCACGAAGGAGTACTTCGCAACGCCCTTGTTGGTGACAGGCCCCTCCACAACCGCGTTGAGCAGCTCGGCGTAGCCTTGCCGCATGGCGTAGAAGAGGCGAACCTCGTCCGGCGTCATGCTGGGGTCCGGGTCCGCCAGGTCGGCGCTGTTGTAGACGAACTTCCGTTGGAGATCGATCACTTGCATGCCAGTCTCCTTCAGAACAGCGCCGAGCTGAGCCCGTCGCTGGGGGCGCCCTCCCCGCCCCCGGCTTGTGCCGGAGCGGGACCAGGTGCGGCGCCGCTCGGTTTGAGCGTCGTGCCGGCGTCTTCGTCTCCCTCGTTGCCGGTGGAGCCGTGATCATCGTCCTCGTCGTCTTCGTTGTCGTTGTCGTCGTCACTTCCGGACACGCCGGCCGTGATGTCGCGTTTGGGCTTGCCAGAGGACTTGCCCGCCTTCGCGGGGCTCTTGGCGGCTCGCTTGTCATCGAGCGCCTTGCGCGCCTTGTCTTGCGCATCCTTCTCGGCTGCCGCGAGTTCAGCGTCCGTGGAGTCCGCGAGGGACACCGTGCGGCACTGGCTCGCGACGTACTTGTCGAAGTAGCCTTCCAAACCTGCATCCAGCTCGGCCGCCGTGTCGCACGCCGACTTGGGCAGCAGCTGGATGCCTGCCTTGTTTTCCTTCCCCTCGGGGAGGATTTCGACCCGGACCTTGTCGTCGGCCGCGCGGAATCGAAGGGTGAGCACGACACCCTGCTTGAGCAGAGGTTCGAGCGTCTGAACGAGTTTCATGTGGACTCTTTCGTTTTGAGTAGCCCGGGCTTCGAGAAGCCCGGGCCGAGTTCGCTGGTGGCGCTGGCTTACCAGCGAATCATCTTGGGCACGGCGCCCGTGTAGTTGAAGCCTTCGACCTTGAGCATGGCGGCGACATATTCCTTCTTGCTGCCGTTCCGCAGGCTGCCGTAGGTTTTCCCGGCCGCCTTGGCCAAGCCAATCTCTTGGCAGACCGCGTCGATCTCGCTCTTGGTGAGGACGTCGAGGAACGTCTCGTTCAGCTTCCAGAACTGCTCGATCTGCACGTCGAGACCCTTGAGGAGGCCCACGATGTCTTCGATCGGCATGTCCGAACGCACGTGCGCGGGCAGCACCTGGAAGGCCTTCCCCAGCTGCTCCTTGTCGAACTTCAGGAGCGCGCGCATCAGCTTCTCGGTCTTCGTGCCCACCAAGGGGACGTCGGTTCCGAGCGCCTTGTTCACCTGGCCCATGGCCTTGGAGCCGTCCAGGGAGGTCGCCCGGTGCGCGATGACCGCGATCAGCAGGGCGCGGTTCTTCTCGACGGGCAGCTTCACGGCCATCCGTTCGAAGACCACCCGCCAGACCTGTTCGCGGTACTCCTTGATCGCGCCGCGGATCGAGTTGGCAGAGGCGCTGCGCGTCGGCGTCGACCGCGTGGGCTTGGGGTTGTTCTGCGCTTCGTCGTCGTCAGGCTCGGTCTGTGCACCTCCGGCATGCGCCTGGCTCGCGCCGGCGGCACCTTGGTCCGGCGGCTGCTCGGCCGCCTTCTGGGCTGCGCGATGCGCCTCGACCTTTGCGTCGTTGCACGTGACGTTGAAGCACATGTCCTTGAACTCGGTGCCAAATGCATCGGGCAGTGCCGACACGAATGCGCCGAAGTCCCCGCAGGAGCGGCATGCCGCCGCTTGCTCGGGGCCGACCGGGCGCTTGCCATCGGCGCGCAGCGGCACCACCGTCGCGTTGTCGCCGGGCCGCACGATGCGCACGACCTGGTAGGTGTCGACCAGCGCCAAGCGGCGCTTTTCGAGTTCGCCCTCGGTCTTCTTGCCGAAGCACTCCTTGTTCGTGCATCGACGGCCCTCGAAGCTCTCGGTGAAAAGCGCTTGCTGCTCGGCCGTGTTGAACTGGCAGTTCGTGCACTCCGCCTTGTCGAAAATCGCGGAGTCGAGGTTCTGCAGCGACTGGGCGGCCATCTGCTTGAGCTGCTCGACGGTCGCCATCTTTTCCTGGGCGAGCATCACCGTGATGACGCGCTCCTGCACTTCCTTGCGCAGCGCCGCCAGGATCTCGACGTGGCCGAGGTCGATCTTCGAATCCAGGTACGCGTCACGCACCGCCTGGATCGCGTTCATCAGCGCCAGGCGCCGATTCAGTTTCGGCCGGTCCCACCCGAGGCGGGCGGCGGCTTCGTGGCGGTCGCCATTGCAGTGGCCCAGCATGCGGGCCGCGCCTTCGGCTTCCTCGATCGCGGAGGGGTCCTCCCGTTCGCCGTTCTCCGCCATCATCATCGCGAGTGCCTGCTCGTCGGTGAGAACGAAGATCTTCGACCGGATCTTGGCGTCGATGCCGAATTCGGCTGTGAACGCCTTGAAGCGGCGGTTGCCGACCAGGAGCTGGTGGCGACCGTCGGGCTTGCGACGCAGGAACACCGGGTACATCAGACCGCGGGCCTTGATGTCAGCCCGAAGGCTGGTCATCTTCTCCGCGTTCATGCGACGGCGGTAGTTGAAGTCCGCGTCGATCTCGGAGCACGAGACCAGGACTTCCTCGGCGTCATCCAGAACAGCATGTTCCGGCGGGCGCTCCATCACTTCCATCATGGAATCTCCAAAAAAAATGGGATTCCATGAGCCCGGTCGGGATCAGGAATCCCGACAGGGTGGTTGAGTCGTGCACAACGGCACGAGCACCTCAAAAAGAGGGTAGCAGCGCGATTCTGGGGGCCTGGGCTTTAGGGCGCAACCGATGGCGACCACGACGCGCCTGCGGGCGCCGGGCGGTTCTCGGCCCGGACGTAAGGCCTGCCAAACAGGCTGGCCATGCCCATGGAGTGAAGCCGTTGGATTGCGGCTTGCTCCGATCGCCGCGCCGCCCAGGTGTTGGCCAGGGCAACATAGTGCGTTGGGTGATCACGCAGTTCGTTGAGCAGATACAGCACCGGCATGTACTCCTCGTAGCAGAAGATGACGGCCGCCCTGCGGTCCGGTCCGAGAGGGAGTACATTGCGGGCCGACCAATCAGCGATGAACGTCGCCTCGCGTTCCCACGGTCGCCAAAGGGAAACTGGCGCCGGTTGGCGCGCGACTGCCGTTGTGCTGTTGCCATCCGGGTAGAACGCGATCGCCGCGTTCAGCAGCCCGCGGCCTGGTACAGGGATGTCCATGCCTACCAGCTGAACTTGCCCGGCCCGGCGCGCGGGCTGGAGCAATTCAATCTCCAGGACAGGAAAGAGCACGGGTTCATATCTGCCGATCACGCTCTCCGGCCAGACCACGGTGTCGATGGACTGCTGGGCGGGCGCTTGCCCCATGGCTTGGATCCTGGCGAGGACGCCGTCCATGTCCGATTGCGGTGCACCCCACTCCGTCATCTGGCCCTGGATGCCAACTGCCAGCGGCGCACGCGGCGCCACGGTAAGACCAACCCCCGCCAAGGCGACCACCGCGATCAGGACCGCAGTAACGCGCGTTCGGTGGGTCAGTCCAAAGTGCATCGCTCCTACGGCGAGCGCCGCAGGCACCAATGCGCTGGCCGCCACACCCCACCAGCCTGCGCCTGGCGCAATGAAGCCAGCGACGATGACGGGATGTCCTGGCAGGATGAGTGCCGCCGGCGGCGCGAGCGTGACTGCCCACCCGGCCAGCAGTGCGAGCCCTTTGCGGCTGGGCGCTTGAGAGCGTGTCCAACAGAGCGACCAGGTTGTGCTGGCCAGCGCCGCATATATGAGGACGGCCCCAAATCCGATGACCAGGCTATCCCCGAACCAGGTACCGATGAAGCTCCCGGTATGCCGCATGACGCCGAGCGTGTAGCCAAACGCAAGCGCCACTGCGAGCGAGCGCCGCGCGCAGAGCGACAGGGCCAACGGCAGCAGCGCTGCAACGATCGGCACGCGGCCTTCCCCCCACGCCACGGTCCCGACAACGGCGCCGCCTGCCAGCATCGCCAGCCACTCGATCGCGCGGGTCCGAAGCGGCGCCCCGCTCATGGCGACAGCCTCCCGATGGCGCGGAGCAGGTCCAGCTGCGCGGCAACCGGCACGTGAGGCTGATTCAGGGCCAGTGCTGTGAGCACGAGCTCGCCCCAGGCATGCACCTCCGGCGGTTCCAGCGGGATTGCCACCGGCGAGCTACGCCCTTCCTGGAGTTTCAAGAAGATCTTGCCGACCTGCCGTTCGGCACTGAGCGACTTGTTGGCGTTGGGCCCGTGATTGCTGAATTCGACCTTGCTGTTGCCGTGCCCGAGGAGAAAAGCGCCAACGACGGGAAGCTCTCGCTTGGTGAGTTGAAACATCACCTTGCCCGCCCAGTCGAATCGCTCTCCACGCTTTTTCGCACCCTCGATCCGCACCGTGTAGCGAGCAGGCGCATCGGCCTCTGTTCGCAGCAAGTCCAGTTCGATCTTGACCGCGGCGGCCGAACCATAGGCATGAAAGCCAGAGTCACGCAACTCCGAGCCAGCAGCCTGGGATGGCAGTTGTGATCGCAGCGGCCGCGGCCCGCTGTCCGCATGTGCGTCCCTCGGGCTGGCGAACTGTTTGATGAAGTCCTCCAGCTCGCCTGGGCTTTCTACGCCTAGGGCAATGCGTCGAAACTTGTCTGATGCCGAGGCTCGTTCCTCGGCATCGAGGGCCTCGATACGCGAGGAGATCTCGCGGGCTGAGGGCGCGTGCGTGCCCCTGTGCGACAGGACACGCACGACTTGACTGCCGGTGAATTCCACGAACGTCATGCCAACTCGGGGACGCGCTGGTGCGGTGCCGATGCGCGCGCAGCGTCGGGGACCGGCGCGGCACTTGGCTTTGCACAAGCCGCATTGCTGGCTTGCGCCGCCTCGTCCTGCATTTGTTTGAAGGTGCGCAGCTTGCCGTACACGAGCATCCCATGAAAGGTCTGGAGGGCTTGGGCCGTGACATTTGCCTTCGCTTGCAGCGTTTCGCACAGGTAGGCGACACCCCGCGCGTACACCTCGCTGAGTGTGCCATCGGGTGCGGAGTGGATGGTGCCCATCAGATAGGCATCGCCCTCGACGGTGACCTTTCCCTGGATCTCGCCGGAAGCCAGAAGCCACAACGGGCCCCCGACGACCTCGACTGAGCCTTCGATTCGGCCTTCGACCACGAGACCTCCGCTGCAGCGGATAGAGCCTACCTGGATCGTCCCGGCAGCGATGCGGTTGACCACGTTCATGGCGACGGGGTCGAAAGCGACTTGCCACTGCGGGCACGTTTCCTCAGTCAAGCTGGTACTCCTTCGTGGACGAGACGACCTTGCCGTCCTTGACATCAATTGAACGGATGTTTTCGCCCGTGGGCAGCTGGTCGCCGACCTTGAACTGCTCCGGCATCCGCGACTTGGGATTGGTGAACACCGCGAACTTTCCGTCCGGCGTGATGGCGATGAGGCCCTGTCCACGGGTAGGCGCGGGCGATCTGACCTCCGCCTTCGGCGCCGCGGCGCTCGACGGGGAGAGCGCTTTGGCGGCAGCGGCCTGGCCTGCTGGAGGCTCGTCAAGAAGCACGGCCGGTGGCTTGACCGGCTGGTCCTGTCGCTTTGCGTCGGCCACAACAGGAGGCGTCTTGCGCTCGATGGTCGGCTGTTGTGCGGGGCGCGATTCGGGCGCGGGCATGAGCGGCCGACGATCTAGCGCTTCGCTGGGAGGCGCAGGCGGCAACGGCGCCGGTGGCCGCGCGGCTTCTCCACGGGCTTCGTATGGAGCTGCTACAACTTGCACGCCCTGGTGCGAACCCGGAGCCGGCGGCGCAAAAGGCAGCGCAGGCGCGCTCGGTGCGGGGTCGCGGTTCGCGCCCTGCCCTCTTTCGATGAACGTGGCGGCGCCCGCCAAGACCAGTAGCAGTACTGCCGCGGCGCCTCCCCAAACATGTGGATGCCTAGTCCTGACCAGTGCACGGAGCTTCCACCAGGCGCCCTGCAGCTTGCTGAGATGCTGTTCAACGTCAGTACTTCCCTTCCACTTGCCTTGCGACCAAACCAGCCCCTTGCTTCCCGCTTCGTTGGCGAGCACCTGCCGCACCGGGCGCCCCAGCGAGATCATCCGAGGCTCGCCAACGACAAGCCTCGTGATTTGATCGCTGATGTGCCGCGCCGTCATGTTTCAGCGGGCTCGGCGGCCGGCGCGGCCGCGGTGGACTGCAAGACGGCAGAGGCAATGGCCGCGCCGGCGCCCAAGCGCGTCATCGGCGCCGATTTAGCGCGAAGAGCTGTGGCCGGAGATTCGGTCCCGAGGCGCCTCGCTGGGCCGCCGCCGAGGAAGTCGCGGGCAGCCTGGAAGTCCAGGGCCGCCGCTTCGAACGCGGCGTCCTCTCCCTCGATACCGAACGCGGAGTCGAAGTCATCGCACAGGCCCGCATCGGCTTCCTCCTGGCGCAGGCGGCGCGCCTCTTGCAGCGCCTCGACCTCGGACTTTGCGTCCAGCGCGAGCTGCGCAAGGGAGAACGGCGCGAAGCCGCTTGCCTCGTTGCTGGCCTGCCAGAGGACGAGCTTGAGCGGCACGTGACGCAGCCCGCCGAAGCGCTTCTCCACGAGCTGGAGTTGCGCGCGCAGCGCCCGATAGGTGTTGATGGAGGACGTGCGGACCTCGAAGGCCGTCAGCGGGTTGGGCTGGCCCTTGATCTGGACGGGAAGCCGTACCTGCCGGACGCACGACGCGTGGCCGTTCTGCACGAGGTCGCACAGGCCCGGCCCAGGGCAGGCCACTTCGCTCTTGGTGGTGGTGTTGTCGGCTGAACGCGTGGTGCGCATAGCCGTCTTGCCGTTGCCCGCACAGACCGGCACATTGCCGGGCGTGCTGTAGGCCTGGTACTGGATCGTGAGTGCCGTCGCCGCCTTTCCGAAGAACAGGCGGATCGGGATCTCCATGATCTTGCCTTCGTTCTCGCCTGTCTTTTCCTTGAGCGAGTCGGTGATGGGGTGAGGCGCGAGCTTCGGGTCGGAGTCACCTTCGACGACTTCGTGATGGCGTGCGGTGACCACAAATTCGCGGCGCGTGCCACCGCCGAAAAGCGGATCGTTCTCGTAGCCCACCTTGATGAAGCCTTCGATGTGAGGCGTGACGGGAATGTTGGACAGGTTCATTGGCCCTCCTTGACGTTGATTCATGAAAACATGGATCAACGCGAAGTCAAGTCGATGGTCTTGTGTTGCGGCGTCCCCTGCGGCACGTCCATCGGCACATCCAGCATGGGTGCGAGGTGCGTCAGGATCGACAGCACGTCGGATACGCCGTTCAGTCCGATTTGATGCTTGCGCAACGTGAATTGCGTGACGGGCACAGAGTCATCGTCGAACGCCAGCGTGACTTTCACGACGTCGGGGCTGGCCGCCATGGGGGCAACGGTCCATCCGGTGATTGGCTTGGCCTCGTGCAGGGACATCAGCCAGCGACCGAGCCCGTCGGCGACCGCGTATTGCAGGCGGTCTGGCGTCAGGATGGTGGGAGCGTCGCCTCTGCGCTGCTGGAGCGCACCGGCTGTGACGAGCTTGAACCGATCGTCCCGCGCGGTGCTCGCCGGCGGCAGTTGAGGCCAGCCGAGTTGCCCGGTCAGCACCATGCATACGAAGCCGAGTACAGGTGCGTCTTCCGGGAGATCAAGCGTTTCGGTGAGAAACGATAGCGGCGCGGCCGCACGCCCCGGCACCGCGCTGTTCAGGTGGCAGCGCAGCACCGCAGGACGCCAAGCTCCAATCCAGGCGTATGGGCGAACGCCGCTGAAGACCGTCTTGCGGGCTCCCTTCCCGAGCCAGGTGTCAAGGGCTTCTCCGACACAGTAGTCCGCTTCGCGCCACAGGGCATCTTCCGGAAGCGACGAACCGGGCGCCGAAATCACCGGCAGCAAGAACAGCTCCGAGAACCGAGCGCGGTCGCTCACCGCATAGGAAAGCCGTGCGACCTGGGTGGTCAGCCAATCGTGGGCTGCTTCCTGGTCGTGGTGCTGCCCCAGCAAGTGCCACATCTGCTTGTCGTCTCCACGCTCGATCGCCGCGTCGAATGCGGTGAGCCATTGGCCGGAGGCCGCAGCGGGGGCCGGGTTGATGTTCGTGTCGGAGGACATGTCGCTTGAAGGTAGCACGCGACTTTCGCGTGTCTACCCCGCCCAACGAGCGGTTGCTGTGTCGTTGCGCGGCCTCGGGCGCCTTGACAGGGGGTCAATTCGTGGTTCCATAGGTTGATCACACGGACACGCCATGGACAGCACCCTTTCCTTCGCAGCCGCTCTCGGCGCCGCGCATGCCTTCGCCGGAGGGCCGGCCGAGACCCCTCAAACGGGTGTCGCCTGCGACACCCTTCTCTATCGGCACTTGCCGGCGCACAAGTATCACGGCGACCGCGATGCCCTCAGCTGCTCCATGATGAAGCCGCTGTTGGTGTCGCCCGCGCACTTCCAGGAAGCGCTGATCGCGGGCGACAAGCAAAGCGATGCCAAGGATTTCGGCACGCTGGTCCACTTGCTACTTCTGCAACCGCACCTGGTCAGCGAAGAACTCGCCGTCTATCCCGGGGTTGCTGACCGTACGCAGGCCTGTTCTTCGTTCTGGTCGTCCCATCCTGGTCGGCTGGTCGTGGACGAGCCGACCTTCGCGAGCGGCCGCAGGCTCGCGCAAAAACTTGCCGAGACGCCCTACAAGGGGCGGCCGCTGCAGCGCTTCATCGAAGAAGGCATTCCCGAGGCGACGATCTATTTCACCGAGCCGGCCACCGGGTTGCGGATGCGCGTGCGCATTGACTTGATGCATCCGGACATTTCCTTCGACCTGAAGACGACGCGGCACGCGGCCGCGCGTCAGTTCGTGCGCGACGCGGTCGACAAGGACTATGACCTGCAGGCCTACATGTACAGCTTGGCACGGTGTCTTTACGAAGGGGCGACTGTCGCGAAGCCCTTCGTGTTCGTGGCGGGTGAGAGCGCTGCGCCTCACTCCGTGCACATCCTTACCGCAGGCGAAACGCTGCTGAACAACGGCTTGGCCAAGTTCGAGGACTGCGCCAGCGCTTTCAAGGCTTGTTCTTCGACCAACTTCTGGCCGGACCTGAGCACTGAGGGAGTGGCCGATATCGACGTTTGGCAACAGCACAAGACGGGAAGCTGGCGTGCCGCCCTGGCGTCGGCCGCGGGTTCAACGCACGCGCACTAGCCCTGCACGACCTGCAGCGGCAGCGTGGCAACCTTCCAGTCGCGGCCGTACCTGGCGGTTGCGTAGGCGTTGCGGACGAACTCGAGAATTACCGGTGAACGGTATTGGCGATTGGCGAAGCGCTTCATCGTGGCCGGCGTGTCCAGCGCCGTACCCACAAGGTCCTTGCGAGCCTGCTCAGCGTACACCTCGAACTCCGCTGGGGTCAGCGCGTCGAGTTCCTCGTTGAGCTGCCGCACGCGTTGCAAATAGGCGTCAGCCTCCCCAACGGGCCCGTGCACTGGTTTGGCGGAATGCGCCGGCGCCAATTCTCGATCGGCGGCTTCGGCTGGTTCTTCGAGCAAGCGTCCAGCGCCAGTCCTCAGGAGCTTGCGCAAATAGTTCAGCGGATTGTTGATGGGGACGCTTGGCTGCGCGCGGGTTCGCCCTCGGAGCAGCTCGATGCCTTCTTGCACCGCCTTTTCGCCGTATGCGTGCACGAGTTGATCGAGCTCGCGCTCGCGGATTCCGAAGTCTGCAGCATTCTCAACGAGCGACAGGTCCACGGGGCTCGCCTCGGGCTGCACCTGCTTGCGCTTCACGGCGAACTGCACGTCGGTGACTGCCCTGCCCTGCTTGTACTCGACCAGGCGCACGTCCAATGAAGTGCGCTGACAGATTTCTGCGATCGCCGGCTTCAAGGTTTCGTTTTTGAACTTGCGCCATTCGCGCGGCTTCGTGTCTGGATCGTGCCGCAAGGTCTTGGTCCAGAACTCCGGTGGCGCTCTATTCGTGAGTCCCCCCGGTGCGTCCTTGTAGCGCGCGCAGATCTCGTAGAGAGCGATGCTCGCGTAGGTGGACAGGGCCGCCATTTCCTTGATATCCAACTGCGCCCATCGCGACGGTTCGATGACCATGTCTCGGATCGTCGGCGGATAGAACCATGTGACCCAGAGTTCTCCCGCGCGACGCGAGAAGCGCGCCTCTGCGAGCAGCGTGAAGATCCGGCTGTTTTCGCGTGGATCGTCGCTAGTGGGCTCGAGGCCGGCGATCGAGGCTTGCGCCTCGTCGCTGGCAGACAAGGGAAACCAAGTCACGAGAGTGGTGCACATCTGTTCGATGTAGCTGCGCACCCGCGACGAATCACGCGTGGTCGCTTCGTAGCCCTTGACGATCTCGCTCATGGGCGCGCTGTAGCCGCCCTCTCCGTCGGCTTCCATGCGTTGGGCCTTGAAGATCATCACGTTGTAGGCAAGGCGGCCCGCACGCGTGAGGCTCTCCGTCTGTGGCGCGATGGCAAGCGTGGTGACGGCCTTCCGTAACGTCCAAGGCTTCCCGGACGCTAGCGGAGCAGGCTCTTTATCCATGGGGGGAGTGTACTGTCCAAGCCGCTGCGGACGGTACGGGTGTGTGCTAGGTGCCGCTGGCCGGCTATATCGGGCGGGCGGCGCCGCAATGTCCGGACGCTGAGACTCCTGGGGGTCCGCAAACCTTGGACGCTCGGGCTCATTCAGCGCCCATTTCGGGTCCGCATTGTCCGGACGTTTTTGAGTCACGTCGCAGTAGCGGCCCACACTTACTAGAAGCGCCGGCCCTGTGGATATCGTTGAGGCCAGCCGTCCGCAATGTTTGGACGTTTCGGGCGTGTTGCCGGACGCCAACAGGGTTATCCACGGACAGACGTTCGGATTAGCTGGACGGTTCCACCGCGTTCACCGGACAGATTCCATCGTATCTGTTTGATTTATAACGGTTTTTCGTAGCGCAAACTCTTGAATGTTGTCAATGGTTAAACGGACAGTGTCTTGGAAGTGGATTGAAGACCGAAACGTCCGGGTTTTGCGGAAGTGGGGGATTCAGTAGTATGCGTTTGTCTAATTGGCTAAAACAACCGACATAGCGCAAAATCGCCGAATCGCTCAACCAAGGAAAATCCGCATGGACATGAAGGCAGGGGAAGCAGCGTTTCGGCTCAAGGGCAGGCAGCCGATTTCCATCGACACATTCTCCGACATCGCCAAGCGCTGTAGCAAGGTGGTCGACAGAGTACGGGCGGCGATGCTAGCCCCAACTGCCACCAAGACGCCGCCGGTATTCCAGACCGCGCAGCTGGGTGCGATCGTCGGGCTCGATACCAAGCAGGTCGACTACCGGGCGAAGAAGGGTGAATTGCCTGCTGGCGAGCTGACGCCAGGTGGGCGCCGCCGCGTGTTCTCGCTGGCCGATGTTCGCCAGTGGTCCAGGGAACTGCGCAAGGAGAAGTTGCGTCCGGAAGGTGCGGAGGCCGTGACCCTCGTCACTGCGAATTTCAAAGGCGGTGTCACCAAAACGACGACGGCCGTCACCCTTGCGCAGGGGCTGAGCATGCGCGGTCACAAGGTGCTGTTGATCGACGCCGACCCGCAGGGAAGCGCGACCACGCTCTTTGGCCTGATCCCGGGCGTGGACATCGAGGAGGATCAAACCATCCTTCCGCTTTGCCGCGGCGATGCGGATTCGATCGAATACGCGATCCGGCCGACCTATTGGGACGGGATCGACCTCGTGCCGGCGATGAACGGCCTATTCTCGGCCGAGTTCGATCTGCCATCGCGGCAGATGACTAGCAAGGGCTTCGAGTTCTGGAACGTCCTTCACAACGGCATCGATGCGGCGCGGCTGCACTACGACGTGATCATCATCGACACGCCGCCGTCCCTTTCGTACATCACGGTCAACGCGATCATGGCCGCCGACGGGCTGGTGATGCCCCTGCCCCCTAGCGCTCTCGATTTCTTGTCGAGTTCACAGTTCTGGAGCCTGGTTGCGGAGTTGACGCAAGGCTTGCAGAAGCACGGGGCGTCGAAGTCCTTTGACTTCATCGACGTCGTGCTCGCGAAGGTCAATTCCGAAGACACGGCGACGTCGGTGGTTCGCGGCTGGATCGCGAACGCGTACGGCGAAAAGGTAGTGCCGGTCGAAATCCCCGACACGTCCACCGCGGGTAGCGCGAGCGCCCAGTTCGGCACGGTCTACGACCAATCGCGTAAGCGCGCGACGCAAGCATACGACCGGCTGGTGGACCTGATCGAAGAGCAGATCGGCACGACTTGGCTGCGGCAAGTCACGCCGGAATAGGAGAGAGGCCATGAAACTGAGCGAAAAAGCAGCTAAGGTCAACTTCGACGACTTGGATGACGAGTCCGGGTCGGGCTCATCGGCAGCTCAGCCGGCGGGTGGGGCGCCCGCGGGGTCAGCTGCGGCGCCTCGGACGCGCGCGACCGGGGTCGCGGGCATCACCGATCGAATCAACCTGCATCACCAGGTCACGGAGCTTCAGACGCAGCTGGCGGCCTTCGAAGCCGCCCAGCTGGTGGTCATGCTGGATCCTGCACAAGTCAAGGAGAGCAAGTGGAAGAACCGCCACGAGCTGTCCTATTCGACCCAGGAGTACATGGATCTTCGCGATGAGATCGCGGCGGCGGGCGGGAATGTCCAGCCGATCAAGGTTCGACGCAAGGCGAAGGGCGCGAACGGTGAGGACGAGTACGAGATCGTCTACGGACGCCGCCGCAACCGCTCGTGTCTGGATCTCGGTTTCAAAGTGGCTGCGATCATCGAGGACATGGACGACCTCGCGCTGTTCACAGCGATGGAGCGAGAGAACCGAAATCGCGCTGATCTGAGTCCGTGGGAGCAGGGCGTCATGTACAAGGATGCACTTGATGCCAAGCTCTTCGCTTCGCAAAAGCAGATGGCTGCTGCGCTCGGCATCTCCGCCGGTGCGTTGAGCATGGCGCTCGCGCTCGCGTCACTTCCCGATGAAGTCATCAGCGCGTTCCCGTCGCCCCTCGAGCTGCAGTACCGATGGGGGACGGAACTCACTTCGGCTCTGGAGGCCGACACGGCCCGCGTCATTACGAAGGCCCAGGAACTTGGCAAGATGTCTCCGCGACCGACCGCGCGAGTGGTTCTGGAAGCTCTGGTGGGTGCGGGTTCCGGCGCGCCCAAGGTGCAGCCAGAGGCGCGGGAGCTCCGCTCCGCTGACCGCATGGCTGGCATCTATTCGAAGGATGCCAAGGGCCGGATCAGCGTGAAGCTGAGCAGTGGAGCATTGACGGTGGCCAAGGAAAAGAAACTGGTGGAATTCTTGGAGCGCCTGTTGCAGTAGCGCGCCTTGCCCGAAATGAAAAAGCCCCGGTCGCCGGGGCTTTTTCTTTTGGGAGTTCAACGGTTGAACGTGCCTGCGAACCACCTTCACAGGACGGGTTTCAACCGTTGAAACCTGTCGTAGCGTCGCGTCCCTTGCCGGCGGTTTCAACGGTTGAAACCCTTCGGGGTGCCCCTTGCATCCGAGGCAAAACCGATATGTCTCGCGGCCCGGAAAGGCTGCGTGCGGCCATAGCCTCAGGCGACCACGAGAGTTCGCCGTTTGCGAACGATCACGAGGGGAGGCACCACCGAAATCGAGCCCTCGACCGACGCGGAGGAAGGGCGAGGGTAGGGCGCCCTCGATTGCCTTTGGGCGCGTTCAACGGCGCGCCGGAGCTGGCTGCTGTTGCCGAGCGGGGTTATGAAATCGCCGTTCAACTGGACATAGCTACCGCCGCTGTCGACGGCCAAGCCGCCGGCCGCGGCGCCACGCTCGACACTGCCAAGCAGCGAAAGGCCGAGGTCCTTTTCGCCCGCGTGGGTGTGCATTTTCCAGTACTCCGGTCCTATTCGAACCCGCCACCTAGTCGTTGCCATCTGGCAATTGTGCATGGGTCGCAGCGTCGCTTTGGGGCAGGGCGCTAGCCCGCCGCCATCGTCGCCTTGCGGCCTGACATCGGTGTCAGAAGATCCTCGGTGCGCCCGCCGGTGGCCTAGGTTTCAACCGTTGAACAGTGGTCAGAAGTGGCCGCGTTCCGCAGGTTTCAACGGTTGAAACCTCGGGGCAATGGCGGCAAAGCGAGGGCGGAAGTCTCAGCACAACGCACCAATGAGGTCAAAAAAATGCCTCGCACCTTTCGATGCGAGGCAAGGCCCAGCGGTAACCAGCCGCCAGGAGGTTCACACACGAACAATCAAATCTGAATTCCTGGATGAAGGGTGGTGTCGACCCGGACGGTGGGGTCGCGTTTCGATCCCGTCTTCGCAATGTTCCAGAGGGGCAGTCCACACGCGACGAGTCCGCACACGTAGGTTTCGACGTGGTGGGCGAGATCGCGCTGCCCCGCCCTGGCGCGTTCCAGCGCGCCCGCAAGCACGCCACCCTCGCGACGGCACAACGCTTCAAGCTGCGGCCGAAAGATCGCGGAAACCGTGAACGGCATCGGCTCGCCCCCATCGAACGCCGCTTCAATGGAGCGCCAGGCGCTGCTATGGAACAGCGCGCGCTGGCCCATCGGCCTGCGGGTTCCCAGCTCGAACATCGGAGCGAGCTTCCACCGCCCCTTGAGCCGGGATCCCGATTCGCCGACCAGGCGCACGCGAGCGGCCGCGTCCGTCACCAGGTACAGGACCTCTCCAGGCGCGTCCCAGGTGGATTGATCGAGGACGGTGTAGCGGGCGACATAACGCCACGGCCCGATACGGGGATCGCGAGCGGCACGCATTACGCGGCACCAGTCGCGCCGCTGGACGCCGTCAATGCGGAGGAAAGGCACGGCTTCTGCAACGATGGCGAGCAGGGGCGCGGTGGGATCGACCATGATGGCGGCTCCTTTTCAAAGTCGCGAGACGGTTGGGATTCGGGCTTGGTCGGCGGTGGGCGAATCAGGTCGCCTGCAGAAGCCGATGCACGAACGCATCCACCGCAAGACCCTGCGCTTGGGCGCGCTGGGTCAGCGCGGCCAGCGTGGCGGGGGCGAGGGCGGGCGGCGCCACGGCTACCTGGTCCCCCGCCTGGCCGGGGAGCCCCGTGGTCGGCACAAAGCCCTTGCGGGCGGCCAGCCACCGCTTGGCCTCCGCGATCGGGACGAAGGTGCGCTTCTCCAATGTCTCCGTGGCCAGTGGCGATGTGGCACTCGGGTTAGTAGCGTTGCGCACGCTGCGCTCGTCCATGTTCGCCAGCAGCGCCACTTCCATGATGCTCAGGTAGCCCTGCGCGGGCAGGCCGTCTTCGAATCCCGTGTGGCGTTGCCCGCCTTCGAGCACATGGCGGGCAACGGCGGTGCGAGCGACCCGCAGGCTCTGGACCGGGACCGAAACTGCGTCCTCGTCGAGAAACTGCGCCAAGCCAGCCAAGCCCGACAGGAAGGCCTCGACGTCGCAGAAATCCGGGTTCAAGAGATCGCCCTGGCCAAGCCAGGAATCGGGCTTGTGCTGGCCCGCCACGCCATAGTCGAACATCGCCGCCACCGTCCGGTACAGCGGCGTGGCCTCATGGTCCAGCTCGTCGGGCAGCCCGAGCGTGGTTCCGTAGAGGCGTCGGATAGACAGCTTGAACCCCTCTTGGAAGGCGGCGATCTCGTCCAGCACGGCTTGTCGATTCATGGTGGGCTCCTATGTTGCTATGCATGTCAGCATTGACAGCATTTAGGCATCATGCCATTCATGACAACATGTATAGCATTTTCGACATTCCGACACGACCGCCGCAGCGGAGGGCGCGGCGACCATGAAGAAGGCCGGACAAACGTCCGGCCACGGGTCATCAACCCATCAGTTCGATCAGTCGTAAAACGATGTCGATGATGGAGAGGACGATTTGGATGTAACTCATTGATTTTCCTTTTGATTTTGTTGTGTCCGCATGAGTGCGTACCAAAGGATTTATCGAAGCTGAGTGCCCCCGAACTAAGACAATTAACCCCAAAAATCGGAGAATGAAGGTCATGCCCTGGGGCGCACCACCTGTCACCCTCAGAAACCTTCGTCGGCTGCTGGCTGGCGGCCATGCCCCTGGCGAAGCAGGCTTGGCCGTTTGGATCTGCGCGCACCGCCGGCCGCAGCCCCACGTTCCCGGCAAGAAGGCGCTCTGGTCCGGCTTCTATACGGTGGCGGTGGAGCTGCCCGTGCGCGGCTGGCTGTGGCTGCAGGAGGAGCGCCATCCGCACCTCCCCAAGACGTGGGCCAATGTGGAGCAGTGCGCCAGGTTGCTGCGCAAGTCAGGAGTGGGGGAGGCGCGCTTCTTCCTCG
The DNA here is from genome assembly GCF_007833165.1 of Caenimonas sedimenti. Taxonomy (GTDB): domain Bacteria; phylum Pseudomonadota; class Gammaproteobacteria; order Burkholderiales; family Burkholderiaceae_C; genus Ramlibacter; species Ramlibacter sedimenti. The sequence continues at coordinate 375,689 of NZ_VOBQ01000008.1, forward strand.
ACCCACCGCCGGCCGCGATCGCTGCGGTCTTGCCCGCGTTGCCGCCCGAGGCGGTGCCGAAGCGGCGCGGGCGCAAGGCGGCGGTCCAAAGCGTCGACGTGGTGCCGACGGGGCAGGACAGGGGGAAATCTGCGAGCTAAGCCCGGACCTCACGGGCCGGCACCAGGCGCGGGGCGGCCGGGCCGGGGGGCAGGGCGTCGGTGGGGCGGCGCGGCGGCCGGTCGTAAGGTGCGCTGCGGCGGCGGGCGGCGGCAGCCGGGAGTTGTTATCACCGACCGGGAGTTGATATCACCGCGGGATCAGGCCCAAAAAATCGACCCCCTACGCCGATCCGTCTCATTTTTTGTAGGTGAGCACAAAACGCCATAATCACTTAGCTCTGCACTCATGCTAAATTCGCGGGGCAGGCCAGGGGGCAGGGTCCTGTCCGCAGCGGCCCCGGCTTCGCGAAGCCGCTGTGCCCGGGCAGGGCAGGGCGGTGCACCCAAACAGCCAACAGCGCGAGGAGGTGGCGATGGCGAGAGCAGGAGCAGGAACGCAGCGTGGGCGAGGCGCCACCGGGCCGGGCCGCGGTCGCGGCGCTGTACGCAGCAGGAGCCGGCCGTGATTTCCGAGCGCACCCGCCTGTCCCTGGCGCAGCTGCTCGAGCAGCAGGATGAGGCGTTGGTCACGACGCTCTTGGCCAAACACGGGTTGGCGATGGGGTTGTCCGGCTCCTACTTCGCCGCCGGCCTGGCCGACGCGCTGCGCCAGCTGCGCGATGCGCGCGCGGTGGCCATCGCCGCCGAGGTGGTGGCCACGCAAGGAGATCTGCGCCACCGCGTGAACCCCAAGTACCGGTTCGACGAGCGCTTTGGGGACCTGCGCCAGTGCCTGACGCTCGACGGCTACCAGGTGCAGCAGGACAAGACGCTGCTGCGCACCGACCCGACGCTGGGCGAGGTCGCGCCGATCGAGGACGACCTGCTGCGCACCCTCGCGGCGAGCAGCGCGCCCAGCCGAGACGACATCCTGCGCAAGATCCAGGATTCTGCCGAAGCGTTTCGCCGCTCACCGCCCGACTACAACGCCACGCTGACCAACGCGCGCATCGCGTTGGAGACGCTCGCGCGCGACGTCGCCGCCGGCCTGCTGCCGGCGGGCGCGCCCCAGCCCACGCGCTGGGGCGAATACCTGGCCTGCATCCGCATGCAAGGGGGCATCACGCTGGACGAGGAGAAGGCGATCGCCGGGGCCTACACCTTCATGAGCACGGGGGCGCACCGCTCGGTGGGCATCAGCGAAGAGCAGATGACGCGGCTGGGCCGCAGCTTCGCGCTCAACCTGTGCTGGTTCCTGCTGCAGAACCATCTGGCGCGCAGCCGCAGCTGACAGGGCAGGGCACGTGGCTTCCGATCCGCTGCAACCCGCCGCTATCACTGACATCGCCGACATCGCCGCTGCGCCCTCGGCGGCGCGCGGGCCGCGCGCAGGCACCCCCGAACCGCGCGACCCGCAGCGCTGGCGCACCGTGGTGTTCGATGCGGAGGATGAGGCGCCCGATGGCGCGCCGCGCAAACCCAAGCGCGGCCGCCCGCGCGGCAGCCTGGGTGCGCTGGTGGCCAGCCACGCACCGATCACGGCCGACGATTTCCGCTTCCTGTCGGCGATGGCGCAGGGCGTGGACCCGCGCCAGGCCGCGCGCACCTACCTGCTGCACAACCTGCACCAGGACGGCCGCGGCGCGCTCGGCTACGCGCGCGGGCTGCTCGCGCGCCTTGGGATGGCCGCCCACAATCATCCGGACGCCGGCGCAGCGACCGCCCTCGTGCGCGAGCTGCAGCGGCGGCTGGCGAAGCTTCTTCGGCCGCCGCGCCGCGGGCCCGCAGCCGCCAGCGCGCCGGCGCCGGACCAGGTGGTCGACGTGGTGCCGCATGCGCCGGGCAGCGCGCCCGCGCCGGCGGTGCCGCCGCAAGCTGCCGTGCGGCCGTCGCTGGAAGACTTCGCTGCGCGGTTTGACGACGGCATGTACGGCGAGGCCGAGCTCATCGCGCTGTACCACGAGGAGTTCGGCGCGGAGCCCGGCCCCGGCGAAGTGAGCGCCCAGGCAGCGCCGGCGCCTGCAACCGAGGAGGCGCGCGCAGGCCAGGGCGCCCCATCCGGGCACGCGGCCCCACGGGTACCGCACAAGGAGCTGTTCCAGCTGGATGTGCTGCGCCGCCTAGAGATCCTGGAATGGCTTGCGCCGCGCCTGGCGGTGCCGCTGCGGCCCGACTCGCCGCTGACCGATTGGGTGGAGCCCTCGCTGGCGCAGCAGCTGCGCGGGCACGGTCTTACGACTTTGGGGCAGTTGGCCACTTGGGTGAATGTGCAGGGTTCGCAGTTCCACCGTCGGGTCGCTGGCTTTGGGCCACGGCGAGCGCGCCGCCTCTTGCTCTGGCTGGTCGAACGCGAACAGATTCTGGGCGTGACGCTGCGCGGGCCGCTGAAGGAATTGGTCGGCCCGGTCCTGCCGCTGGCGATCGCCTATGTCGACGCGCCGGCGCTGCCGCTGCAGGCGCGCCGTGACGGGGACCCCGCGGGCCCTGCCGCATCACAGCAGCTGGTGCCTTCGCTCGTGCCGGCGCCGTTGCCCCCGCTACCGCCGCGCGGCCCCCGCTTCGCGTTGGTGCCGCTGGAACAGTTGGCCTGGCCGGACGCGCTCGCGGGACATGACGGCCTACTGCGCGCCCCTGGTGCGAACTACCTGCTGTGGGCCGACGGCCGCGCCGCGCAGGACGACCGCGAAGCGCTACGCCACTTCCTGGAGGTGTACGTGGGGCAGCGGCGCTCCAAGCACACCCAGCGTTCCTACCGCAGCGCGTTGCAGCGATTCGTCCTCTGGGCCTTGGTCGAACGGGGCAAAGCGCTGTCCTCGATGGTCGACGCCGACTTCTACGCGTTTCGCGACTTTCTGTTGACGCCGCCGGCGCACTGGTGCTCGGACTCGCGCGTCATGAAGCACTCCGACGAGTGGCGCCCGCTGCGCGGCGCGCTCTCGGGGGACGCGGTGCGCCTGAACCTGCGCATCGTGCAGCTGATGTACGGCTGGTGGCACCGGCGCGGCTACCTGCGCGTGAACCTCGCCGCGGACTTGCAGCTGGAAGCGCCGGACCACGCCGTCGAAAGCGGGAGCGCCGATGCGGCGGCCGGGGAGGGCGCTGCCGAGTTCGACGCGGGGCGCTCCTTTGCGCGCGAGGATCTGCAGGCGATGGAGCGCGCGTTCCAGCGTCTCCCAGAGTCGGCAGGCCAGCGCCGGCTGGGGGCGATCTTGTCGCTGTTCCTCGAATCGGGCGTGCGGCGAAGCGAGGTGCAGCACCTCACGCTCGGGGGCCTGGCGCCCTTACGGGACGACGCCAACAGCTTGTCGGCGGTGCAAAAGCTGAAGGTGTTGGGCAAGCGCCGCAAGGAGCGCGAGATCCCGGTCCTGGCCGGAACCATGGCTGCGCTCGAGGCGCACCATCGCGATCGCCGCCTGCTCATCGCAGCAGGCAAGCTGCCCGCGCACTGGGGGGCCTTGGAGCGCAAGGACACGCCGATCTTGAGTGTCCTGCAGGCGCCGCAGGGCAAGCTGCGCTCGCGGCGCGGCGTCTCGCCCGCGTCCGCCGATCGCACGCCAAGCTTCGATGGAAGACTGGACGCCAAGACCTTGTACGGCATCCTCAAGAAGTTTTTTGCGAAGGTCGCCGAACAGATTGCGGCGGAAGGGGGTGGGGTCGCCGGCCAGGCCGACTTCCGTCAAGCTTCCACGCATTGGCTGCGTCACACGTTTGCACTCCAATACCTGGCGGCCAATCCCGGCGATCTTCCGGGCCTGCAGGGACTACTCGGACACAGCAAGCTCAACACGACCGGCATCTACTCGCGTTTTGGTCTGGCGCATCGGCAGCAGGGATTGGAACGCATGGACAAGTTTGCGTGGTCGCTGACCGGCAAGGATCAGCAGTGAGCGCGAGCGATGTTCGTTCCTGGTTCTGTGATCCGGCTTCCGGAGCGGCTGCGGAGGCACAGACTTGAGCCACATTGAGCGGCTGGGCGAAGTTCCGGGACGCTCCTTCAGCGGCGTGGAAACGCATGCGATGGTGGGCAAGCACCTTCGCCGGTACAACACGGCGTCGTTGGTGGCACTGGTGCTCAACCAGTGGGCGAACCCGCAAGGGGACAAGCTCACGCAGCTGCGCAGCGCGCCCTGGCTGTCGATGCTGCTGGTCAAGTGGGCATTGCTGGAGCCGAACATGCGGCTGGGAGGGGGCACGCCGATGCCCGCTCCCGTCTACGACATGCTGCGCCAGCGGCTGTGGGAAGCCGACCGGCTGCGAGCCGGCGAGGCGAACTTGCATGCCTTCATGCGTGCCTTGACGCACGTGCAGCTGGAGTTCCAGCAGAAGCTCGGCCGCGACTTCATGCGCTGGCCGGCGCTCGTGGCGCCGTTGCCAGAGAACTCGGTCCTGCGTCGCCAATTCACGAACAGCCTGCAGCTGCAGCCGCAGGACTTCATCGACATCGTGTTGGCGGTGCTGGCCGGCCTGCACCGCGGCAACGGGGTTCTCAGCATGAACTACCAAGGGATTCTGAGGCGGGTTTACGGCGACCGCTTCTATACCTTGATGGCCTCGATTTCGCGGGACCTTCTTGGCTTGCGCCAGGATCTCGCCGCCGCACCGGGCATGCCACTCGGGCGCGACTTCGAGGAGTTCACCGTGCTGCACAACTGGCCGCTGGTGCGTCTGGACGACGGGACCTTGTGTTGGTGGCATCCCATGGTCTTCGCGCACGGCATTGAGAACCTGGTGCACAACCGCCTGTCCGAGTTTGGCGCTGACTACACCCGCGCGTTCAGCAAGGTGTTCGAGAAGTACGTCCTGGAGCTGGCCGATGAGGCGGGCGTCCCGTTGATCACCGAAGGTGCGTACAAGGCGCGTTTGGGCGAGCAGGCCTCGGCCGTTGAAGCGATTTTCCAATGCGCCGATTGCAATGTGCTGGTCGAGTCCAAGATGGCGCTCTACCCGGAGGTGCTGATGGCTACCGACTCCGGCGAGGCGCTGTGGCAGAAGTCAAAGCGCATCCGCGAGGGGATCGGGCAGGGCGCCGCCGTTGCCGCCGAACTGGCTCAGTCCGGGCATCCGTTCCATCGCAGCGCCGCGCGCGACAACTTCCTGCTGATCGTCGCTAGCCGTGAACTGAATTTCGGCACGGGCACGATGCTGCAGCGCCTTTTCCCGGAGAAGGCGATTTCCTACCCCAGCGGCGTGGCGCAGCGCAGATTGCCTCTGGACCATGTGTTCGTGCTGTCGATCCAGACGTTCGAGCGCTTAGTGGGCGCGCTGCGCGTGGATCGCATTGACCTGTCCGCACTACTGCGTGAAGCGGTCAGCGCCAACAGCGACCCGCGCACGGCGCAGCAGTTCTTCGCCCAGCACCTCGGGCCTAAGGTCAGCCGCTACACCACACCACTACGAATGCAACAGGTGATTGACGCCTCCATGGGGCGTGCCAAGACGGCGATGGAAGCGGTGGCCTAACGCGATGCGTCGGGCAGAGCCCTGTCGGACCGATGATTGGGAGGCGGCAAGGTAGACGTACGGAAGTTCGGTCTGGCCCATCAGAGGAATCTGAAGCAGCATGGACAGTGGGCCTGCTCAACAGCTGAGGCGGGCAGTACAGGGCAATGTGAAGGAATATTTGCTCCAAGGTTTTCAGGGCCCTCAACTGGGCGCAACTCAAATTTGCTACTTGGCAAAACTTGCCAAAATTGCTAAACTTTAGCGGAAACATAATGTTTTGCTGAACAGCAAATGAGGAAAGTTGACCATCCCCAGGAATCGGACCGTCAGTTGGTCGATGAGTTGGCCATTGCGCTTTTCGAAGCCACTGGCCACGCGGCAGAACTGCGCGGCTACGAGGTCTCGATCCCAGACGGGCCTGTCTCGCAAAAGCTCGACGCACTGCTGAACTTAGACGTCGACCCCCCAGTGGCGGTTCCAGTCGAGGTGGTCCGCAACGGCTATCCCAGCAGCATCCAGGCGGCTGTGTGGCGCATCAATGCCTATGCCAGCTCGCAGGCGCAAGCCGCAGGTATGGTCATCGGGCAGATCAGCCCCGGGGCGCGCCAGATCCTTCGGGAGGCTGGCGTCGGCTACTTCGACACTGACGGGAGCCTGTACTTCCGACACGGGAGCATTCTTGTCAACATCGAAAAGCCGCCCCGGCGAGAAACGCGTTCGCCGCGAGGCAGTCCCTTCGCGGGAGCGCGCGAGAAGGTCGTTCACGCCTTGCTGCATACCAAGGGCGAATGGACCAACGGGTTGCAGCTCGCGGAGCTGGCCCAAGTTTCACCCTACACGGTCTCCATCGCGCTGAACGAGTTGTCTCGGCGCGAATGGGTCGTCTATGAAGGCAAGGGCCGTGCGGCGCGCTGCAAAGTGACCCAAAGCTCCCAGATGCTCGATGCATGGGTGGAGTACTGGAAGGTGCGCCGCGAAAAGCGCACGCGCTGGTTTGCCTTTTCTCAAAACCCGCAGCGCCTCTTGCAGTCCTTTCTCAACAAGGCCACCCACAACGACACCGAAGCCGAATGGGCGCTCACTGGCGCCGCGGCAGGCAACTTGTTGTGCCCTTTGCTGACCTCGATCGACGCGCTGGAGGTCATCGTGCCTCCCGGTACGGTCGCGCGTTGTGCCAGCGCATGGGGGCTAGTTGATGCAGCGCGAGGCGGCAATGTAACCCTGATCGAGCGCGAAGACGCCAGCGAGCTCTTCCGGCAGCCGGCCGAGTCGTTGCCAGGTGTCTTGCTTGCGAGTCCATGGATCGTCTACTTGGACCTGCGCCGCGATGATCGCGGACGCAACAAGGAACTCGGGAGCCAGCTGCGCGAGCGAGTCTTGAGCGTCCCGGAGAAGACCAATGCCTGACGAGAAGCCACAAACCGCTGCCGGCTACAACCAAGAGTTCACCGTCGCCTGCGAGCGGGTCATGGTCACATTGCTTCACGGCTTCGGGACCTTCAAGAACACTGTGCGACTCGTGGGAGGCTTGGTGCCGCGCTACCTCACTCCCGCCAATCCTCCGGACGTCCCGGCGCATGTAGGGACCTCAGATGTCGATGTGGTGCTGAATGTGCAGGTGCTGGCCGACGGGGACGCCTACAAGACGCTCGCCCAACAGCTCAAGGCCAAAGGCTTCGAACGGGCGACCAACCATGCAGGAAAGCCCACCAGTTGGCGGTGGTTGCGCAAAGTGACCGATCACGAATTTGTGATCGTGGAGTTCCTGCGCGATGCGGACGAGAACCTTGCACCCAAGATGGTCAAGCCCGTCGACGACGAGAACGTCTCGGCCATCGCGTTCAAGCACGTCGGGATCGTCCATGACTGGTACCAGGCCAAGGAGGTGACCGCGGAGCTGCTGGATGGCGGCGGTATGGCGACCGAAACGGTCCACTACGCTGACGCAGTCGCCTTCGTCGTGCTGAAGACACTCGCCTACGCCGACCGCGCAGCCAACAAGGATGCGGCAGACCTGGTGCACGTCTTGCGCTATGCAATGCCCCTCGACGAGCTGGCCGCCAAGTTTCAGGACCGGCAGAACCAGGCACAGCACGTAGCAGCGCTCGACGCTGCACGGCACGCCTTGCGCATGCGGTTCTGCGACGGACCAGGCGTGCAGGGTTTCCAGCGCGACGGCTGCGTCGCTGCCTCTCGGTTCGCTCTGGGAGAAGAAGCGGAGGCCGACGAACTCGTGCTGGAGCAACGCAAGGTTAGTGGGCTGGTCACCGAGTTCTTGACGCTGCTCGACAAGCCAAAATTCTAGACGCAGCGATCGACCCTAGCGCGACCCCAAGAGTCCAGAGGTCGGTCTCGACCCTGCCAGGGCGCCCTACAACATTTCGTCGCGCGGTCCGTTGCCCGGAACCGCCTGAAGCGCAACGTCATCGACCGCCCTCGAAACGGGCAATCGCAAGCCAGCGCCCATGCGGGCGCCTCAGGGGTGGGCACGAACATGCCGCTGGCCTGGAAGCAATGGGCGGGCGAGGGTGGTCGCTTGCAGCGGACGGGTAACCAATGTCTTCCTCAATCTGCGCGAGCGCAAGACGCCTCGCGGGAGCTTGGTGATCCCCAGTACTGGGGATGCGGACGCTCCGCCGCCCTGCTAACTTGTGATTGAGAAGGTCCGTCGTCGCCGGTTCCGCCAGGACTCACCTATTGAGGCCGAGCACTTCGGGCATCTCCAACGTCGGGCGAGGCGCTCGGTCTACATCGAGATGGAGGGACGAATGCGTGCCACTGCGAAGAGTTCGAGCCTGAGGGCTGCCGCTTATGCCGGTACCTATGTCGTGGTGTTGGCATGGGACACACTAAACGGCAAGAAGCCTACCCGCAAGGACCTTCTCGGGTATGCGATTGAGCGCACAGAGCTGGACAGCGACGGCGGTGAGATCGAACGCTATTGGATGCGTGGCATCAAACGCTTTATGGACAAGGACAAAGGCCTTCCCCCTGGGACGCCTGTGCCGACCGCCGAACACCCCGTCCAGACCTTTCAATGGGCGGACTACACAGCGACGGCGGGACGCCGCTACCAATACCGCATCGTCCCGGTTTTCGGCACTGTGAAGAACACCAAGCTTGACGACGAGGCGGCGGTTACGCTAGATGTGACAGCGGAAGACGTTGTCGATCCGGCGAGCACTTCGGCTAGGCCTCGCCATGACGTCTATTTCAACCGCGGCGTCATTGGCTCGCAGGCGTACGCGCGCGAATTCGGCAACCGGAATCCGGATGCGGAAAACCCGCGCGCCGCAGAAATGCGCTGGCTGTCGCGTGGGCTGTTCGAAGCTCTGATCAAATTCATCGGCCAAGCGAAGGACGGCATGGCGCTTCGTGCGGCGCTTTACGAATTCCACTACGCGCCGGTCGCCAACGCCTTCGTGAAGGCGATCGAAGGCGGCGCCGACGTGAAGATCGTCTACGACGCCGAGAGTACCTACAAGGTCAGCAATGAAGAGACCATTGGGAACGCCGGCTTGGCTGAGCTTGGCGCGGTGGTCCCTCGCACTGTCAGCGAAGGCATCCGACACAACAAGTTCATCGTTCTGGTGGACGACGAAGGGCCCGCAGCGGTGTGGACCGGGTCGACCAACATTTCAGATGGCGGCATATTTGGTCACTCCAATGTGGGCCATGTCGTGTGGGACCGCGAAGTCGCGGGAAAGTACCTCGAATACTGGGAATTGCTGGCGCAGCCGAAAACAACACCGACCAAGCTTCGTGGTCCGCTGAAGGCCGCCACCCCGCTGCCGCCGGAAAAGACTCCGAAAAAATCGGTGACGCCCGTGTTCTCGCCGCGAGACGATAAGGACAGTGACGAGACGCTGCAGTGGTACGCCGAGCGACTGGCCGAAGCAAGAGAGCTTGCCTGCATGACGTTCGCCTTCAACATCGATCCGCTTTTTGCCAAGGTGCTCAATGTGGAGAACGACGTACTGCGCTACGTTGTCAAGGACGACCCGCTCGGTGAGACCGAGAGCATTGGTCAGGACCGCGACCTGATTTTCGCAGCGGGTTCCTTCCTCGGAAGCGGCGCTCTCGCCAACTTTCTGCGCGAGCGCTCGAATCCACTCAATCGGAACCGCTACATTCACAACAAGTTCATGCTGGTCGATCCGCTCGGAAAAGACCCTCTGGTGATCTCCGGCTCCGCCAATTTCAGCAAGCCCTCACAGCGCATCAACGACGAGAACATGCTGGTCATCCGTGGCGACACGCGCGTGGCTGACATTTACTTCGGGGAATTCATGCGCGTCTTCGACCACCACTACGCACGGTACATCTCGAGAGTGCTGTCGGAGGCGGGCAGATCCGATCCGGAGGCCGGCTACCTCAAGGCGCTGACCGACGACTGGCTACCCACCCATTTCAATCCGGATAGCTACAAGGCGAAGCGGCGACGCTACTTCGTCAAGCCGGGGACCTAAGTCGAGGCGCGTCCCACGCATCAAGTGCCGATAATCCGGATCTAACCATCGGATGTAGGGCACAACCCGATTGGCGACGGGAGTCGGTCGCGAAGGTAAAACGCCGAGATCCCGGATCTGGTCGCTCCCTCACGGTTGAGAGCGCCGCCTTTGATGGAGACGTCGGCGCTGTCTCGGCTAGGCGACCCGCATCAAGGGCTTCAGCGCGCGCACGAGCCGACCATTGCGTAGCACGGTTCAGCGTTCCGGCCGGCCCCGAGCTACTGCACGGTGACGCCATGCTCGAACAGACGCAGCCGCGCGGCCGCCACCAAGTCGGTCAGCACGGCAAGTAGCCGCGGATCGTCCAGAGGACATTCGGCCTTCAAGAGTCGCAGTGCGGCTGCGCTTTCCTGCAAATCGGTGGGTGCGGGTAGGGTGTTTGGTGGGGCGCAAATGGCCAGCGCGCTCGCGGCGTCGACCAGCGCTGAGCGGCGCGAGTTCATAGGCAGGCCAGCACCGGCGCGAGACACATGTTCGTCGACGGCCGCGAGCGCTTGCAAATTGCTCCTCGGGAAGCGGGCGGATCGCCGCGAGGCGCTCACGCTCAACGGAGGACACCCAGGCCAAGGCCGGGGACGCCGGGTGCGAAAAGGGCGACCAAGATCTCCTGCCTGTGATTCCGGCACGTGCCGTAGCGCGCCTGCTGTGCGACGTGCGCCGGCAGGGCGAGCCCGGCGACCATGCCGGCTAGGCTGGTGAAGTCGACAAAAAGAAGGGTGAGCCTCATGGCGAGGGTGTACCAGTCCTGGTGATCGATTTCAAGCCTGAGGCGCTAGTGCCGAAGCGGATTATGGTTGCGGGGAGGGGTACGACCCCCTGAGGCAACGGCGCCGCCTGAGCAGGTGGCCTCCATGGCGGCTGATCGGCAAGCCTCAGGGCTCCTTTCGCTTCTCCTCGAGGAACTTGTCCATCGAGACAACGACACCGCCGACGGCGCCGGGCAACCTGTCCGGGGAATCGATCTCCCGCTCCAAGAGGTCCAGCCAATCTTGGTTCGCGGCCAGCCAGTCGATGAAGTCCTCTAATCCTCCAGGCCCGCCGTTGGAACGGCGTAATTGTTGACAACGATCTTCCGCACTTGAAATCGCAAGCTGCGGTGGAACTCCGGAGCGACCTGAGGCCAGGTCCCTGCATCAAGTGGGCAAGCGCTTCGAATTGACCGGCTTTCGAAAAGCTTCGGGCCTGCTCATAAATGTCGTCCATCGGGAAATCGTTCATGTGAATAGCTCTCCCAGCCCCAAGGACTTGATCTGTCTAACCAGCCGCACCGGCGGCCAGCCGGAAAGCGGGCGCCAGCCGGTCCTGCTCACGCCGCGGAATGTTGAGTCCGCCCGCGATCTCCGGCCACTGCGCGACCACCATCTGGAAGTTGGCGATGATCTCGTTGGCTTCGTCTTTGAGCCTGAAGTAGTGTGCGACGGACCTGGCGAGATCCAGGTCCAGCGCGTTGTCCGCTTCGCTGACATTGAGCTTCAAGCCGTGCGCATCGGGCACCGGATTCATGTCGTAGGCCTCCGACAGGCGCCACCCCTTGCCCGGAACGAGAATGAAGCCGTGGTTGCGCAGGTGATCGTCGGTGTTCGACACGAGCATGTTGAAGACGATGCGCGACCACAACTCGCGCAGGTCGGCGTCGGTCTGCGCGCCGTGGTCCATCAAGACCCGGGCGATCTCTAGGTAGCTCGCGCCATTGGAGGCGTCGTCGCCGTCCTGCCGGCCGGTGAGTGTCATGGCCGAGGCGAAGTGCAGGCGCCGGCCGGCGAGGGTCCTGTCGAAGCGCCGCACCAGAAACGTGTGGTGCGCACTCGCGAAAGTCTCCGCGGCTGCCTCGGCGACATTCAGGCCACAGGCCTTCGCAAGGCTGTGGACGACCAGCTCCCAAACTCCCACGTTGTGCTCGTCTCGCACGCTCGGAAACTTGGCGATCCACAGCCGGCCATCGGGGTCCACCACGCTGGCTTTTGGCCTGGCGCCGCCCAAGGAGCCGCCAGGCGCGATCAGCATGCGCAGCCAGTCATCCACGCCGACGGCGGCGTTCTCCTCGTCGCGCTCCAGTGCTAGGCTCGCGGCCTCCAGTTCGCGCAGCTGCACAAATGGCGGCGCGGCGACGCCGTGGCGGTTGTCCAGGAACGCACCCCGCTCGTCGAGCTTGAAGCGCAGCGCCCCCGACCGGTACTCATCGTGCACACCGAGTAGGAAGTCCGACTCGAATAGGCGCGCCGTGTTGGCTGCTTCGCCGGCGCGCTTGGCGCGCTCGAGGCGGCGTTTCATGAGCAGGCGCCCCCACCGATCGGGACTCGCATCGGCAAACACGCCGAACACCGACTGCCCCTGGGGCGGATGCTGCGGCCCCTCGTACGGGCCAAGCCGTGGGTCCAGGTGAACGCCCGCCATGGCCGGGTCAGCCAGCGCAGCGGCGGCGAATTGGAACTCGAATACCTCGCGCCCGGCGCCTGCCCGGGCATGCAGGGTCCCGATGCGAAGGGGCGCTTCCAGTTCGTCCCAATCGGCGTAGACGGCGATCGTGGCGGGCATGCGTTCAGCCTCCCGTCTTGCCAGGCGGTCGCTTGATCAGTCCGGACAGCGCTTCTGAATTGGCGAAACCGCTCTTCTTCAGCCAATCGCTGCCGGCGACCTTGACTTGCGCCTCCAAGGCCTCGGCCGGTGACTCCACCTGCTTCAGGGTTTCGCGCAATTGGCGGCTGGGAAGCTGGGTCAACGCCTTCCGAAGCTGGCTCTCGGGCAAGGCCTCGACGGCTCGCCGCAGCTGCGCTGCTGGCAGCGCCTCCACGTCCTCCCGCAGTCGCTCCAGTGCTCCGCTGGGGGCGAGCCGCCTCGTGGCTGGGTATGACGCCAGGACCGTGCCAGCCAATGAGGCCACTCGCGATGAGGGCGCCGACCTTCCGGTCTGGGATAGCACGTGTGCGGCACGGCTTGCCGGCTGCAGACGGGAATCCTGCAGGTCGCGGCCTACCGGATCCGCCTGCGCCAGCAGATTGAGATCCTGCTCGACCCCGAGCACCTGCATCACCGCGACATAGGCTCCCAGCGTCACGCCCGCGCCGCCCCGCTCCACGCTGCGCAGCGTCATGGGCGACATGCCGGCGCGTTCCGCCACCTGCTTGGCCGGCAGCTTGCGGCGCAAGCGGGCGACGCGCAGGCGGGCGCCGAGCTGGCATAGCAGCTCGTCCGTCGACGGCAGCAGGGGTGCGGTTTTCTTGGCCATAGTGCCATTATTCTATTCTCTTAGAGAAGAATACGCAGGAATAATGGCTTCTAGCTCCGTAATGTTGCGCTTGCTCAGGCTTCTTGAGGGCTATTTTTCTGGCGCTTTTACCCCTCAGACGCCAAAATAATGGCATCGTTCTCGCGACCTGTGTACTGTTGTTAGAAACAGTAAGACGGTCCAGAATCAACGGCGGACCAGGATCGCACGGGTCGGCTTCCGATTTTTTCCGGTGTTTGCGACTTAGTCATGGAGGGGGCAAGGACCGCGCCCATCCCGGGCGCGGCGTTGAAGGTGGATGACCATGGAAAACGACGATGCACACTCCAATGACGGATGCCGCAGCCGCGGCCCTGGCTGATGAGGACCTGAAAGCGCGCCTCGCCCGCACTGACTGGGAAACGGACCCGCTGTACCTGCCCGACGAACAGGTCTTCAGGCTGTTCCACCAGACGCGCGACGCGGGCGACAAGGGGCGGATGAATCTGTTCGCCGGGGCGCTGTGCGCACGGATTCTCGGCCGGGCGCGAGGATTCGCGGTGCGCTCGGGCATCTATCCGGGAGTGATCGGCGACCTCGACGACGCGAGCCAGGAGCTCGGGCAGTTCGTATGGGACCGCCTGCAGAAGTCCCCGACGGACGCGCAGCATGCCGAGCGCGCGTTCGGGCAGCTGTTCGAGCGTCGGAGCTACGACTTCCAGCGGCGGCTCCTGGCGAAGAAGCGCAAGCTGCAGGTCAGCTTCGACGACCCTAAGCAGTTCCCCGAGGACGAAGACCCGGACAAGACCATCCGGGAAGTCTCGGCGCTGCGCGAATCCACGTCCCCGGCGGAGTCTTTCGAGAAGAAGCAGCGCTACCGGGAAGCCGTCAAACGGCTGCAGGCCATGCTGACGCAGAACGAGTACGCCGTGTTCGTGATGCTGCACGAGGACGAAATGATGGTGAAGGACATCGCCAAGGCGCTCGGCGTCAGCGTGCGCACCATCAACACCTACAAGAACCAGGCGATGGCGAAAATCGCCAAGGAGTTCAGTGATGACATCGAACGATCGTAAGCAGTCCCTCGAAGACGTTCTCGACGCGTTCTTCTTCACGGCCGACGCGCCGTCCGCCGGCGCCGTGCTGCGCGCTTGCGAAGCCCATCCCGAGTTTCGCGCGGACATCCTGGAGTTCGCCGCGCTGTGGGCGACGCACGACGCATCGCCGGAGCCGGCGGCCGAGGTGCTGCGGGTGCCCGCTGCGTCGCTGTCCCGCATGCAAAGCTATGTCCTCAACAACTTGCATGCGGATGCTGCCCAGCCCGAGGGCTCTGGGGTCGAAGCGGCTCGGGCCGCGCTGCGCGCGCTCGCCGGCGCAGCCCTGCGCCGCGCCGCGACCGCCGCCGGCCTGGGTACCGCCACGCTGCTGCTGCATAAGGTGCTGACCAACGCCATTGTGGACACGCCGCGCGCCGTGCTTTCTGCGTTGGCGCGGCACCTGCAGGTCGCCGTGACGGACTTGCAGCTTGCGCTCGCGGGGCATGTGGTGGGAGGCCGGCACTACAGCGCCTCCCAGAAGCCCAATGCGCCGACCCAGGAGACTTGGGCGCACGCGGTCGGCGATCTTCCAGGCGTGAGCCATGAGGAAAGAGCGAGGCTATTGGCGCTCACGAGCGAGGAAGCTGGCTCGTGACACCTTTCCGCCGGGCCCGGGAAGCGGCGATCGCCTTGCGGCGACGCTACTTCGGTGACCTGACGGATTCGGCACTGGCCTCGGACCACATCATCACGACGATCGCCGCCGAGGACGCCGAAGACTTCGAGATCACACCCACCGACCCGGCCGACCAGGCGCTAGGGAAGGCCGACGCCCATCTCGTGCGCACCATGCGCCAGATCCTGGTGCGCAATGACGTATCACCCGCCGAGCAGGCGTTTCTCGCAGCGCATGAGTTCGGCCACTGGAAACTGCATGCCGACGACGATGGGAACTGCGGTCAGGTCATCGACACCGGGCTGAAACCGGCCGACGACGAAACCCAGGGCGCGCAAAAGGTCGAGGCCTATGGCGTGCGCGAACGCACGGAACTGCAGGCCAACCTGTTCGGCCGCGAGTTGCTCTTGCCACGCGCGCTCGCCCGCGGCCTGTTCCTGGCCGGCAAGAACGCCTCGGCCATCGCCAAGGAGCTCGACTTGCCCTTGGAGCTGGTGCGCCAGCAGTTGCTCGACGCGCTGCTGCTGCCCGAGGTCGAAGCGCCGGCCGAGGAACCCCAGCAGCCGATCGAGCCCACACCGCTGCAACTGGCGGCGGCCCGTTCGACCGCGCCGGTTTCACTGGTGGTCGCTGGCCCGGGTACCGGCAAGACAACGACCCTGCTGCTGCGCGTGCAGCATCTGCTCGCCTCGGGTGCGAAGCCCGGCGAGATTCTCATCCTCACCTTCGGCAACCGCGCGGCGCGCGAGCTGGCCGACCGCCTGCAGCTGCTCGGCATCGAAAATGCCCACGAGGCTTGGATCGGCACCTTCCACGCCTTCGGGCTGGAATTCCTGCGAAAGAACCACGAGGTTTTCAAGCTGCCGCCTCGCTTCGGCGTCGCCGACAAGATGGCGCAGATCGCCGTGCTCGAGCCGCACATCTACGGCCTCGGGCTGGAGGTGTTCAATCCGCTCGGCGATCCCCTGGACTGGCTGAACGAAGTGGTGATGGCCATTCAGCGCGCCAAGGACGAACTCGCCGATGCGGTCGCCTACGCTGACGCGGCGGCCAAGTCGGCCGCCAAGACGCCTGAGGACGTGCAGGCGCTGCAGCGTGATGTCGCCAGGCTGTACGCGTGCTACCAGGCGCAGATCCAGGCCCGCGGCAATCTCGTCGACATGGGCGACCTGGTCATGCTGCCGGCACTGGCCCTGCGGGACGACTACAAGTCCTACACCGCCTCGGTCGGCCGGTTCAAGCACGTCCTGGTCGATGAGTACCAAGACGTGAACCGGGCCAGCGCGGTCCTGGTGAAGGCGTTGGCCAAACCGGCGGACAGCCTCTGGGTGGTGGGCGATGCCCGCCAGGCCATCTACCGATTCCGTGGCGCGTCGATGCGCAACATCCTGGAATTCGGCGCCGACTTTCCCAAGCACAAGACCTTCACGCTCAACGAGAACCGCCGCAGTCACACCGAGATCGTGCGCGTTTTCGAGCACACCGGCCGGGGCGACCATCCGCTGCAGCTCAAGCTGCCGCTGGAGGATGTGCAGGCCGTGCGCGGCGCCAGCGGGATCAAGCCGCTCCACGTGCAGTGCGCGACCGAGGCCATCGTCCTGGGTGAACTCGTCGCCCATGCCGAGCGGCTGCACGAGGATGGCGTCGGCTACCGCCACCAGGTCGTGCTCGCCAGCACGCACGACACCTGCGGCGCGGCCGCGCAGGCGCTCAACGCCGCCGGCGTGCCCGCGCTGCATCTCGGTGACATCTTCCAGCGTCCCGAAA
This sequence comes from Caenimonas sedimenti, assembly GCF_007833165.1. Classification (GTDB taxonomy): domain Bacteria; phylum Pseudomonadota; class Gammaproteobacteria; order Burkholderiales; family Burkholderiaceae_C; genus Ramlibacter; species Ramlibacter sedimenti. The sequence continues at coordinate 392,407 of NZ_VOBQ01000008.1, forward strand.
TCCGGGATGTGCTGGCGCTATTGCAGCTGTTCGTCGACCGGTCGGCCAGTTCGCTGGTGCGCGTGGCGCAGCTGCCCGGCTTTTCCCTGCCGGCCGCCGACGTCGATCGCCTGCTGGCAGCGGCGAAGGAGGACCGGCCGGCGGCCCTGTCGTGGCTGCGGGCGCCCCCGGAAGACCTGAGCGCCGAGGGCGCACAAGGCTTGGCGCGCTACGGCACGCTGTTGCACGGCCTGAAGGCGACCGACTCGCCGTGGGAGGTCGCATGCACGCTGCTGCTCGACCGCACCGACGTGCTTCGCGCCCATCTGCCCGGCGACACGATGCCCGACATCACGCGCCGGCTCGCCCTCTGGCAGTTCATCTACCACCTGCGCGTGCCGGACGGGACGTCGAAGTTTCAGACCGTGGGCGGCTTCCTGACCGCCCTGCGTCGGCGCCTGAGGATCGGCGATGACCGCGAGCTGCGCATTCCTCCGCCGGAGGCGGACGCGCTCGACGCCGTGGCCGTGATGACGATCCACGGCAGCAAGGGCCTGGAGTTCGAGGCGGTGCACCTAGTCGACATCGACGCCTGGCACTTCCGCGCGGGGCCCGAGTCCGCGCTCGTGCCCGCCACGCTGCTCGAGTCAGTCACGCAGCAGGACGAGGTCAAGGAGGCGCACGCCGAGGCGTCCAACAAGCTGTACGTGGCCCTGTCGCGGGCGAAGAATGATTTGATCTTGTACGAGAACACGGGCCGCTACAACGCCACCTGTGTCGACGCCGTCAGCCAGATGCCGGACTTGCTCAAACGCGTCGAAGGAACCATCTCGCTGCCCGCACAGCAGATCGCGGTGGCCCCAGCCCTCGCGACGGACCAGCCGCAGGCCGTACCGCTCAACGGATTCCTGGCCTACCGAATCTGCCCGCGCCGCTACTACTACGACGTCGTCAAGGCGCTAACGCCCGCGTCCGGCATGCACCCGGCGGCGCTCGTCGAAAATGCCGTGTTCCGCGACCTCTTCGCCGAGCACGGTGAAGAGCCCGGCACTCCCCCGGGTGAGGTCGCGCGCATCCTGCGGCAGCTCGGCACCGACTACCGGGACTCGCTTCCGCATCTGCAGGCCTATGCCGACCAGCTGCTGGCGGCGGGGCGCGAGTGGCTGGGTGCCGAACGTGGCGAGATGGCCAAGCCCTTTCATGTCACGTGCGCCGGCCTGCCGGTTCGCGTCACGCCGCACCGCATCGACAAGGCGGGCCAGGTTGTCACCCTGAATTTCGTGCGGGCCCGCCCGTCCAGCGGCGGGCAGCGCCAGCAGAAGGTCCTGCGCTGGCTGATGAAGCACCTGGCGGACGTGCGTCCCGAGTTGTCCGTCAGCGCGCGAATCCACGTGCTGCACACCGGCCAGAACGAGTCCGCCTGGCCGGGCTGGAATTCGTTTCTGGACGGCGTCGCTGCCAATCTGCAGGCCGGCGACTTCGCCGCGCGGCCCAGCGCGCGCGACTGCCACCGGTGCCGCCACTTTCTCTACTGCCCGGCCTGAAGCTGCTTCCGATTTCCCGCTGATCCTGCGATTTATCCCTCATGGGCGGCGCGCGGTGTGCCACCCAAGACGATAGGAGCGCAGACATGCAAATCCGTGTTTACGTGCAGTCCGAGCACTTCCCGGACATCAAGCTGGTCGAGATCGACGACAACGCCAGCATCGAAGACCTCAAGCGCGCCGCGATCGCGCTGCTGCCCGCGGGCGCCGACGCGGACGGCCTGATCCTCACCGTGGAGGACGACGAGGACGGAGCGCACGACAAGGCCAAACGCGTCAAGGACCTGCGCGGCGAGCACGGTGTGCGTGTGCACCTGCATCGCTGCAAGCACGTCGATGTGGCCGTGCGCTTCGGCGCCGAGAAGGTGGAGCACATGTTCAAGCCCGCTGCCACCGTGGGCCGCGTGCGGCAGTGGGCGGGCCACCGCCTGGGCATGAAGCCCGGCGACATCGCTGAGCACGTCCTGCAGATCGCGGAGACCAACGTGCAGCCCGAGGTCGACGTCCACATCGGCACGCTCACGCGCTGCCCCGCCTGCGCCATCGTGTTCGATCTGGTGCCGGCGCACCGCATCAACGGCTAGGGCGCAGCGGCATGGCACCGGACGAACGTTCGCTGCGAGCCGACCTCGCGTCGGCGCGGTTTCTGGCGGGGGAGGACCGCGGCCGCTGGGCCCTGCGGGACCTGCGGTGGCCCCACCTCTTCGCGGACGTGGCCGCGCCGGACGGGCGGCGCTTCACGCTGCGCCTGGACTGTGCCGGCTTCCCCGCCGGCGCGCCGACGGGCACGTTCTGGGACCTGGCGGCCGACTGCAGGCTGCCGTTTCCCCGGTGGCCCACGGGCGGCGAGCGCATCAGCCTGGCCTTCAAGCCGGGCTGGAAGGACGGCGCCGCGCTGTATATCCCGTGCGACCGCGAGAGCATCGCGGGCCACGACCAGTGGCCGGCCCAGTACCCGCAGTTGATCTGGAACCCGGCCAAGGGCATCTCGCATTACCTGGGAGTCGTTCATGACCTTCTTCACAGCCGTGACTACGCCTGCGCCGCTGCTTGAGGCCCCCGCGGCCTTGTGGGCGGCCTTGCTGCAGCACTTGCGCACGCAGGGTGGTGGTGTGCGCGAAAGCGGCGCCTTCCTGCTGGGCCGCAAGGATACGGGCCGCCGCGTGATGACCGCGGTGCTGCCGTACGAGCGGCTGCAGGCCGATGCACTTCACGACGACTATGTGAGCCTGAACGCCGAGAGCTTCGCGAAGCTGTGGGCCCACTGCCGCGAGCAGAACCTCAGTGTCGTCGCCGACATCCACACGCACCGCTTCGGCGCCGGCCAGAGTCGGTCCGACCGCGCCAACCCGATGGTGGCACAGCCGGGCCACATCGCCTTCATCGCGCCCCACTTCGCGCAGGGCCAGGTCGGCTTGCCCGACCTCGGCATGTACGTCTATCTGGGCAATCATCGATGGACCACCCACGCGGGACCGGCGGTAAGCCGGTTGTTCCGCCTTTCCGGAGGTACTTCATGACGGGCTTCGACGCGGACTCCATGCACCGGTTGGCCAAGCTCGCGCTCGATGCCGGCGAAGTCGCCTCGCCCGAGGAGGCCGTCGCGCTCTTTTCCGGCTACCGACTGCGTATCGTGCTCGGGCGCGGCTGGGCCGACACCCTCGCGGGCCAGGCCTGCTTTGTGACGGCCGTGAACACTGCCGCTCGCGCCTTTCTTGGCGGTGTCGAGGTCTGCGGCGAGCTGGACGCGATGTTGCGCATCCCCTTGTTTGAAGGGCGCAATGCGGCCACGGTTGCGCCCGAGCTCGGCGCCACGATCACGGCGCCGGCACAGGGCGAGCTGCCGACGCTGGTGCTGGGCGGGTGGGTCCCTGCCACGCTTCCCAGGTTCTGCGTGAGCCTTCGCTGGGACGGCTGGCGGGCCTGGCTCGCGCCGGGCGCTTCTGATATCACGCCGTCGCTCGCGCATGACCACCCGCTCGCTGGTGTCGCCGCCGCGGCGCTGGGGGTGAACGAGGCCTTCCTGCACATCCGCGGCGACATGCCGGCGGCGGGCGACCGCACGGTCGGCCTGTCGCTGTGGACCCCGCTGGCCGTGGCAGGCTGGCGTAACGACGAGCACTCGGGTCCGCCGCTGCGCTACTTGCCCGACGCGCTGTGGCTGGTTGGGCTCGGGCACCTGGGTCAGGCCTATGCCTGGACCCTGGGCATGCTGCCCTACGGCGCCCAGCGGCCTCACTTGGTGCTACAGGACTTCGACAAGGCCGCGGCATCCAACCTGAGCACCTGCCTGTTGTTGGACCAGGGCGACCTAGGGCAACGCAAGGTCCGCGTCGTGTCGCGCCGGCTGGAAGCGGCAGGCTTCACCACCGCGATGGTTGAACGGCGCTTCGGGCCCGACCATCGCGTGCTGCCGGGCGAGCCCACGACGGCGCTCTTCGGTGTCGACAACCTGGCGGCTCGCCGCGACTTGGCGTCGGCGGGGTTCGGCATGGTGGTCGAGGCCGGGCTCGGCAGCGGCCACCGGGACTTTCGCAACATCCGCACCCATACTTTCCCCGGACCGCATTCGCCGGCGGCCGTCTGGCCCGCCGAGGCTGGGGCGCAACCGGCGGTCGAACTCAACGACGCCTACCGCCAGCTGGCGCAGGAGCGCGACGATCTTTGCGGCATGACGCAGCTCGCCTCCCGGGCGGTGGCGACGCCGTTCGTGGGCGTATTGGCAGCGGCCCTGGTGCTGGCCGAGGTCGTGCGGCCGCTGCATGGTGGTGGGACGCACGCCGTCCTCGATCTGCAGATGAAAGACCTGCGCCATCGCACCGGTGCCCCGCTGAGCGATGGCCCCGTGCCCGCTGGGTTTCTCACCGCGGGATAAGCAGCGGCATCATGCGAACGGCTTCACGGCACCTGCGCGTCCTCCAGCAGTTCGGGCGCGCGCGCGGCTCCGGGCGCGTGCAGCGCGTCGAAATTGCCGATGATGGGCTGGTTCGGGAAGACCTCGCGCAGCCGCCGCATGGCGGCCAAGAGATTCGCGCCCGACTTCAGCACGTCATCAAACAGGTACACCAGGTTCGGCGCCGACTTCGCCTCTTCGACGGGGTCGACGGCCAAGGATTCGTAGGTCCTCTGCGGCGACGGCGGCTGCGCGGCGGTGTGGCTCGCGGGGATGTGGCCGTCGAACACCAGCAGTTCCCGCACGTCCAGGTCAACGTCGGCCGCCCGGCCAAAGCGGTACGACAACGCCGCGCGCGGCCGGCCACCAAGTGATGAAGCGCCTTTGGATGCTCGTCTTCGAGTTCCCTGATGCGGCACGAGCAATCGGTCGCTTGCTCATGACCCTGGCTGTCGCCGCCGCACTCCTTGGTTGGCGAGGTCACAAGCTTCTGGCTGTGCTGGATCGGCGCTTGGCCAAGGTAGGCGTGGACGCGCCCCGATCGCTCGCCGAGGCATACCCGACGCTTCCTACGTGGTGGATTCCCGAATCGGGTTGGGGCTTTGCGCTGGTAGGCGTTGTTTTCGCGTTAGGCGCGGCACTGGCGCTGGCGGCGCGCACGGCGAAGCGCATGGGGGCGTGAAGCCATAGCAGCAGGTGGTTCTATACCCTACTGCGTGGCAGTAGATGTCAGGAGCGTCCAAGCTTCCCGGCTGGCAGACTTGCGGCAATGCCAGTCAGCTTTGCTTATGGCCGCCGTGATGGACGATTGATTCACGTCCGGGATCTGGACGAGTCCATACATCGCGGGCTTCGATGCGCATGTGTTTGCCCGCAGTGCGCCCGGACGTTGCAGGCGCACTTGGGAGAGCAGAAGGCGTGGCACTACCAGCACCACGTTGAAGACGCGAACTGCAATCCAAAGCCCATGTCGCTACTTCACGCCTTCGTTCGGGACGATCTAGCCGCGCGAACCTCGTTGCGCGTGCCGAGCTTGAAGATTTTCAGTGCCATCGAGGTATTTGGCGAGCTGGTTTCGGAGTGGGTCACGATACCGGCCGAGAGCTTCGACATGAAATCGGGGCAGGCCGAGCAGCGCGGAGCGGGCGTGCAACCGGACGTTGTGTACGAGCTCAAAAATGGGCTCTCTTTGGCCCTTGAGGTCAAATACACGCACGCTGTCGACCTGGAGAAGCAGAGACGGCTCCAGGACAATTATCACGCGGCGGTCGAGCTCGATGTATCCGACCTTCCGGCCGAAGGGATTTCAAGAGAACAGCTCGAAACGATTCTGGCGCAGTCGCGCAGATGGCAATGGCTGGTGAATCCGCGCATTCGATTCGCCGAAAGCCGAGTGCGAATGAATCTGGAGTGGGCCAAAACCGTTTGGCGCGCAGGATTCTCGTTCAACAAGACGCCGCAAGCGCGACCGGCGACGCAAAAGCTGAAGCAGGCAAAGAAGCGCCTGCTCTGGGCGGAGGATTCGCTCCTTAGCATCCGTCATCGATCTCTGGAGCCGTGGGATGCTGCCATCTGGCTTGGCGAGCAGCACAAGACCGACCGGGTGGCGATCGCTTGCGCCGCCATGAAGTTGGACCCTGAGATACTGCCCGCTTTCATGCAGCAGTCACTGCCACCCGAGAAACCGCCCACGGCGTTCGGCCATCACCCTTACTCGTGGCAACCTCCCCTCTTCATGAAGTTCTGCTTGGGCAGCAAGCCGTTTTCGGCACATGACGCCGGCGAATGGTCAGGTGTCGCAATGCCGGACCGCTGCGAGACAGAGGAAGGGAAGAAATCCCTCAACGGATACACCCGCACGGCGGCGGCGTTGCAGATGTACTTTCTACAGCTTCAGGCGCAGGGCCTTCTCACAGGTTCAGGCCAAGCGGCGCGCGAGGAACGTACCTTCACCCCGCGGTTCGCAGCTGTGGCCGACTTACACGCCCATCTGCGGGCGCTAGGCGTCTAGGAAGCGGCGCCGACTGGAGTGCCAGTCGCCCGAGCACACCACCAACAACCCAGGCCTGGCCGTGCGTGAGTTGAGTGATTGAACGTTGTAGCGAGGCCGGATTCGCTGGATGAGCAAGGATTCGATGTCGCCCAGGAGCGCGCTGCTGAAGCGCTGCTCGATGTGAACAAGCCCTACCCGAACATCGAGCATTCCGACGTCCTCAACTCTGGTCAGCTGGCTGAAGATCTGCCGCTTGTGCTTGCCGCGCAGGCGCTCGCCGACCGAACATCGATCTGCCTTGCCAAGGTAGAGGATCTCACCCGTCTTGGGATGCGAGTACGTGTACAAAACGCGCCTGTAGTCCCAGATCGAACCCCATCGGGGATCCTCGTCGAGGCGCCAGTCGATCACGGCTTTCATTGGGACCGTTATGAGTGTCTACGCCAGGAAATTCAAGTTTTGCCAACGCGCCAGAAGGTTTCACGGCCCTGGAGCGAGCAATGAGCCTAACTCGCCATTCTGAGCAAGAGCGCGCCAAACGCAATGACGGCCGCAAATGCGACTTGAGGGCTTTCCGCTGGAAGCCCGTGCGAGGCACGAACGAAGTGCTCGCAATTGAAATCGATCCACGAATAACGTTGCTGGCCTCCAATTCGCCGCGCGCGGGCCAGCACCTCGAACGGGTCGAGCTGGCCCAAATACCCATCCACCTTCACGGTGTTCGTGCCACCGAAACGAGAGTAGGGAATCTCGGTCAAACCCTGTGCGCCAGGCCCGAAGGACAGCACTTGCCGTTCGGTGGCCCAGGTGTGCTCGCCAAGAATGACCACGTGGTCGTATAGACCGCGCGGGACACGCAGCACGGTTCCTGGCAGCAGTTGCTGAAGGTTGGAAGGCCCAGCGATTCGGTCCATAATGACTCCCGGCGTTTGACTCAAGATTGCATTAAACACAAAAATGCGCAGAAACTCAACAGTTGACCGGCCTGAAGGGGCATTGGCATACCCAGCGATCGTGGGGCAGCTCCTAGCCCAGGCTCGCGAACAGCGAAACGTGAAGCAGGGCGACCTTGCTTTGCGGGTTGGTTTGTCCCAGTCGGCATTCTCCCGGCTTGAGAAGGGCGAATCTGTCATGAACCTCGCGCAGCTGCACAGGGTCTGCACCGAACTCGAAGTTGCACCCTCGGACGTGCTGAAGCGCGCGGATGCGGTGGAACACCAACTGCGCGCCCAGGGTGTACAGGTCCAGCACGAGAAACCCGAGGACGCCGGCGCACTGGTGGTTGGATTCGCTCTGCTCGCTGCGCTGCTGATCGCAGGTCGCTGAAGCTCATGGCGAACACGCTTTTGGTCGTGCCATTCGCGCAGAAGGACAAGGCCAAGGCGCTGGGCGCGCGGTGGGATGCCGACCAACGGCAGTGGTTCGTCCCGGCCGGCATGGACATCGCGCCGTTCGAAGCTTGGCTTCCCGCCGAGCGCATACCTGACTCGGATTCCCGTGAACGCGGGCCGAACGAGGCCATCACGCCCACTACCGAGCCCGCAGGCGTCAGCCTGTCGCAACTGCTGGCCGGTGTCGATCGCGCCGTAGCCCAGGCGTACCGGGAAGGGGTCTGGACGCGCGTCGACGTGGTGAACGCGACCGTCAAGAATCGGCACGTCTACCTGGAGCTTTCGGAGCGCAACGAGGAAGGCGCAGTCGTCGCCCAGGCGCGAGGCACCATCTGGGCTCGCACTGCTGATCGCATCGTCCCAGAGTTCGAACGCGCCTCGGGGGCGCAGCTAGCGCCCGGCATCAAGCTGCTCGTTCTGGCCAAGCCGGTCTTCAATGCGCAGTACGGCTTTTCTCTCGACATCACCTCCATCGATGCGTCTTACACAGTTGGCGACCTGGAAGCTCAGAAGCGGCGAATCCGCGAGCAACTGCGGGAAGAGCAGATCTTTGACGGCAACCGGCAGTTGACCTGGCCGTGGGACTTTCGACGGGTTCTCGTGGTGGCCCCTCGAGCAGGCGCGGGACTCGGTGACTTTGAGGTGGAGGCCAAGCGCCTCCACCTGGGCGGCGTGTGCGAGTTCATCTACGCATACAGCCGCTTTCAAGGCAATGGTGCGAGCGCGGAGATTGTTGCCACCATGGAAGGCGCCCTGCGGCAAGGCGGAAGCCAGCCCTGGGATGCCCTCATCATCATCCGCGGTGGCGGCGCGGTGAACGACCTGGCCTGGCTGAACGACTACCAGTTGGCCCGTTTCATTTGCACTTGCGACTACCCTGTCTTCACGGGAATTGGGCACAAGAAAGACAGCACGATCCTTGATGAAGTCGCACTTCGAAGCTTCGACACGCCGAGCAAGGTGATCGCCGCCATTGAAAGCCACATCGCGCAGCGGACGCGCGAGGCGAGCGACGCCTACGAACGGATCATGCTGCACGCCCGCCGGGACATCGAGCGCGCGTTGGCCGCTGGCGAACACCTGGACGCCGAGATCCGCGCGGCTGCGCAGGCAACCGTGGCGACCGCCCGGGGCGCTGGCGCGGCCGCGATTCATCAGGTTCAGATGATGGCGGCGGCCCAGATTAACCGCGCCCGGCAACGCAATGAGATGTGCATTCGCGAGATACGAGAGGATGCAAGGACGACCCTTCGGCAAGCAAAGCATGAAGCTCCCGCGGCGATGTCCACCATTCGGGAGCTTTCCACCGCGACGGTCAGATCATTAAGGTCCGAAGTGCGAGGTCTGCTGCCGGCGGTCTTGGAGCAATCTGGCGCCCACATAGTGCGTGCTCGTAGGGGTCTTGAGGTGGAGCGGCAAGGTCTTTTCGAGCGAGCACAAGTGTCGGTGACGACTGCCCGATCTACCAGCGAAGCCCTCGTGCGCGAAGTCGTGGCCCAGGGGCCGAAGAAGACGCTCGCTCGCGGCTTCGCGGTCGTCAAAGGGCGAGACGGTAAGCCTGTGACCACCGTCCACGGTGCCAAGCAAGCCGGCAGCATGGACGTCACCTTCAACGACGGGATAGTGCGTGCTCGTGTTGAGCCGGACGGAAAATGAATCGCATGGAGGGGCAAATGGCCAATGAGATGACGACTTTCAGGGAAGCCTACGGTGTCCTGCAACGACACGCTGAAACGTTGCGCAACCAGTCGGAACCCAATATCGACAACCTGCTTTCCATCGTCGAGGAGTCGGTGAGCGCCTATCGGGTCTGCAAGGAACGCATCGACGCCGTAGAGAAGGCGCTCGAACAGGCCCTCATCAATGTCGGGCCAGACGCCATCGGGCGCGCTGCGGAGGACGAGGGCGGCGCTCGCGCGGTGGCCGCGGCGAGCCCGGCACGTGCGGCCCCGCCGACCTCCCGTGCCCATGTCCAGAAACCGGCGAGCGGGTTCGACGACATGGATGACGACATTCCCTTCTGACGAAGGGCGCGTGCGGTCTCGGATCGCGCGGCTGCGCTACTCCGGTTGCTTGGTTTTCGGTTCGGTCAGGGCAGCGAGCGCCTTGAGCGCCACGCCACGGCCGGTGCGCGAGGCCCGGGCATAGCCCAGAACGGTCTGCACGCTAGTGTGCCCAGTCAAGGCCATGGCATCGGCTAAGCCAATGCCCTGTTGGTCCGCTTCCGTCACGAACCCGCTGCGCAGAGAATGCGCAGAAAAGTCTCCCTCCAAGCCCGCGGCCTTGCTGCGGCTCAGGACAATTCCGCGCACCGCCGCGGGCGAGAGTGGGGCGCCCACGTGCTCGCCGCGCAGTACGCGCCTGAAGATGCGTCCTTCCTGGATGCCCGCGGCGTACAGCCACCGGGCCAAGGCTTCGGCCGCAGCTCCGACCGCAGGCTTGTGGTTCTCAGGCCGCTCCGTGCCGGACCGGTTGGTCTCGGAGAAATCCAAGTCGTAGCTGTGAGCATCCCGACGTCGGCGTTGGCGACCTCGGATCGACGACGACCACCGCTGCTCCACGCGAAAAGTAGCAAGGCGCGATCGCGCTTGCCGCGCAGTGAGTCGTCGCAGGTGGCGAGCAACGCCTGCAGGGGATGGCTCGTCAGCGCGTCCTCTTCTTGGCCGATAGCCTCGCTTCACGTACGCGCGTCGTGTCTTGGAGACCAACTCGCGGACCTGGGGGTCCTCGCAGGGGTTGGGCATCGCGCGCAGCTGGTGCGCCTTGGAATGGACAGTCAGGCGGTGAACGATGGTGGTGAGCGCAAGCGCGCCGGGCTTGCCTTTGAACCCATTGGCGACCAGGGACCCGTCGATCGCGGCGGGAAGCTCGTGGCACAGGCCGTATTCGGTGGAGCCCTCGGCGTGATCGACGATGAACTGGATGACTGCCGCGGGCGGCACCGGAAGGCTCAGGGCCGCGCCATAGCGCAGCAGGAACCAGGCCGCCCAGTAGCGAAGGGCAGAGCGATAGTTCGCTACGGTGTTTTTTGATTCGCCTTCGCGCAGTAGTTAGCCCACCGCATCTTGCGTCGCTTGAGACAGTTCCTGCGGCTGCAGCGTCGATTCGCTGCGAAGGTCAGGTAGTCGCATGGTCCCGTTCCTGCCTTGGCTGGACACCCGTTTAGTCACGATAACGAACTTTTACGAAGGCGACTCTACAGGCCGGAGGAGGGGGGATCAAGGGCCTGGAACATTTTTTCCGAAGAGTGTTTGAAAAATGTTCCAGACTTAAATTTGTCGACTTCAATAAAATCAATGGGTTAGGAGACTAAGTCGGCGCTAATTTAAGATCTGGAACATTTTCAATCGAATGACGGTAAACTTCGTTCCAACAATCCCCACGGCCCGCGATGGACCCCAAAGCACAAAAAGAACTGATCGAGCTCTTCCGTGACGCCATCCAGGTGGGAGGGGCGGCGATTGAGATGCGGGTGCGCCGCTTCACCAGTCTGGTCCGACAGAGTGACGAGGCCCTTGCCGCCGCGGTGATGCCCATGGTCACCGGAACCGCAATGCGCCGCCACGATACATCGTCGGCCCCCCCGGTCGATTCCGACACCAAGCTGCCCCTGGTGCGCTTCGAGTCTCCGGACCAGCCCGCAGCCGAGCCCGTGCTGAGCCCGGAAGCGACGGTGGCCGTCACCCGGCTCCTCAAGGAGCGAGAGTCGGCCGATAAGTTGACCGCGGCCGGGCTGGTTCCGATCCGCTCCGTCCTGATGAGCGGGCCCCCGGGGGTCGGCAAGACGATGACCGCCAGGTGGCTGGCTCGCCAACTCCACTTGCCGCTCTACACGCTGGACTTGGCCAGTGTGATGAGCAGTTTTCTTGGCCGCACCGGCGCGAACGTGCGGGCCGTCCTCGAGCATGCCCAGCGGGAGCCTTGTGTCTTGCTGCTGGACGAGTTCGACGCGATCGCCAAGCGCCGCGACGACGACAGCGACGTCGGGGAGCTCAAGCGCTTGGTCACCGTGATCCTGCAGACCATCGACGACTGGACGCCCATGTCCTTATTGGTTGCGGCGACCAACCATGGCGAATTGCTCGATCCGGCGGTTTGGCGGCGCTTCGACATGCGGATGAATTTTGAGTTGCCGTCGCCGGCGCTCATCTCCCTTGCCTTTCAAGCCAAGGGCGTCGAGCGCGCCATGGCTGATTTGCTGGCCAAGCTGTTTGCGGGCCAGTCCATGTCGGCGGTTGCGCGTGTCGTGGACGCCAGCCGCAAGGAGCACGTTCTGCATGGAGTCAAGTTCGAGCAGGCGCTGGTGAACGCCGCCATGGAAGCCAGTCAGCAGCATGGAATGGCTGTCAAGGTGTTGCGCTCGGCGGGCCGGGACCTGCAGGTCCTCTTGCATCAAGCCCAGGGCATGCCCGCGCGAGAAATCGCCGACGCGATCGGCGTTTCTCACACGACTGTGCTGCGCTCCATCAAGTCAAACGCATAGGGAATCAGATGGCCGGCCCCAACTTGCTTATCGGCAATGGCGAAGTTCTGGCCAAGCCCACGGACCGAAAAACGGGTGGCTCCAATCCGAGCCGGTTCGTCTACACCATGGAGCAAGCTCGCGCGCGCCTGGCGCCCGCGCTGGCGGAGATTGCGCTCGCCCTGGACCAGCTCCCCGCAGGTGCGAAGCCATACGGCCAAGGGACGGTCGTAATGACCATCCATCCGCGGCATCTGGCCAAGACGCGCATGCCGCATCACCTGCTCAAGTACGCCAACCTCAAAATGCTGGGCAGCAAGGGCGCGTGGATCGTGCCGGAGCGCGACTTGCCCGGGCGCGAAAAGCAGACGCCGCAGGCGGCCGCAGAGGTCTACTTGGCTGCCCAAAGCGACACCTTGCGCATGCTCAAGCGCCTGTTGATGGACGACCAGGCCAACAAGGAACTGCAGCGCGACTTCCGCACCATCGAGCGCATTCGTCTGCTGCAGCCGGCCGAGCGGCTGCTCAATCTGGAGGGGGATGATGCCCAGGTGGACCTGGAGATCGTCCTTCATGGTGAGGGCAGCGATGACGTGTTGCTGGACTCCCTGGAGGCGTATGCCGCCGATTGCGGCGTTCAGGTTGGCCGCTCCAAGCTCCTGAGCGTGCGCGGCTTGGTGTTCATGCCGGCAGTCGCGCCCCGCGCAAAGCTGGATTCGTTTGCGCTGTTTACGGCCCTGCGGGCTGTGCGGCGGCTTCCCGAGTTGCGCATGAACAGACCCACGATCCGTACGCAGGCCGAGGGCGAGGCGCCCGCCCTGCCGCAGCTGGACTGCGTCGACCCATCGCTGCGGGTTGTCGTTTTCGACGGGGGTCTGGGCGTGAAGGACTTCGGTCGCTGGTGCAAGGAAGAAGTTCCGGCCCTCTTGGACTCCACCAAAGCGGACTACCTGCTGCACGGCAACGAAGTGACCTCGGCGCTTTTGTTCGGGCCCGCGGACCAGGGCGCGGTGTTGCCGCAGCCGTATTTCAACGTCGAACACCATCGCGTGATTGGATCGGCGAACGAAGTTGACGTCGATCTCTACGACTGCATGCATCGTGTGGATGCCGTGTTGCGCTCGGGCGAGGTGGACTTTGCCAATCTCTCCCTGGGCCCCCGCATGTGCATGGACGACGACCAGCCACATGCCTGGACGGCGATGCTTGACCGCCATCTCGGCAAAGGGCGCACCTTCATGACCGTGGCGGTCGGCAACGACGGTACTCTCCAAAACGACAAGGGACGTATCCAGCCGCCGGCCGACGCCGTGAATGCCCTGACCGTTGGATCGGCTTCGTCGCGCAGCGAGTTCATGTGGGGTCGCGCCGACTACAGCTGCTACGGCCCCGGTCGCACCCCGGGCCTGGTCAAGCCCGATGGACTGGCTTTCGGCGGCACCTCGCAAGAGCCACTCGTGCTGCTCAATCCCTTTGCGCGCGGCCTGACCGGCGTACAGGGGACCAGCTATGCAGCGCCTTTGGCGCTCCGTACGGCAGCCGGTGCACGGGCGCTTTGCGCGAAGCCCTTGACAGCCACCGCGCTGCGGGCGCTCATGATCCACAAGGCGGAACGCTCGGAAAACGATGATCGACGCCAGGTGGGTTGGGGGCGCTTCGCCAGCAACCCGGAAGACCTGCTCACGTGTGGCGACCATGAAGTGAGCATCCTGTACCAGGGTCACATCAAGGCGGGCGGGCGCATGCGCATCCGTGTTCCGGTGCCGCCGGTGGCCATGGGCGTGAAGCTCACGATCACGGCGACCTTCTGCTTCAGCTCGCCCGTCGACCCGGCCGACCCGGTGAGCTACACCCAGCACGGCCTGACGATCTATTTCAAGCGCAAGGACGACGACCCGGTTCCATTCTTCTCCCTGGGTGACCACGAGGGCGAGCAGGAGCTGCGCGCGGACGGCAACAAATGGGAGACGGTGCTGCACAAGACGGCGCAGTTCGAGGCCTCCGAGCTGCTCGATACCTACTTCGATGTCGACCACGGCGCGCGGCGCCGCGGCATGGCCGTGGAGAACAAGCACACCGCGTCGCTTCCGTACGTGCTGGTGGTGACGGTGGCCAGCGCCAAGGGCGAGCAGATCTACCAGCTCGTTCGCCAGCGCTACACACAGCTGTTGCCCGTCGAACTGCGCACACGCATCCGGTTGGGTACGTAAACCACGTTTGTCACTGAAAGGAGCTCACTATGGCCATTCCGAAGTACACCCTGGACTACGACAAGAAAGAGGACGACTGGAAGTTGAGCAAGCAAGGCACCGGCCAGGTCGTCGAACGCTTCGAGACCAAGCAGGTAGCCACCAAGGGCGGCGTCCTCGAAAAGGCCGTGGGGCCTGGCGGCGGCTCGGTGCGTATCAAGACCAAGGAGCACGTGATCCAGGAAGAGCGCACCTACCCGGGCAAGGCGGACCCGAAGCGGTCGAAGGGATGATGCGTCGCGACGTTCCTTGCGGACCCAACAAATGGGAGGAGGGGGCGCATGGCTGATTCAATCGCGATGAGCGACTGGCTGGCTGCGGCCGAAGAATCCATTCAGGACACTTTGAGAGAGTGCCGGGAGGGAGAGGACCAAGGCTCATGGTACGAAAACTACGTCACCACGCGCCTGCTGCTTTCCATCGGAGGGTGTGGAACATTGATGACTTGGGGTGAACGCCCCATCGCGTGGAACGCATCCAAGCTCTCCGGCGTTCCTGAGCATGACCACGGCGATGTCTGCGTCTTGGTGCGCACCTGGATCGCTGAAAAAGTGTTCGTCGACGGCGTAGCGTTCTACGAAGCAAAGAGGCAGTACTTTGACCAGGAGGGCAAGGCTCGCGGTTTCATGGCGCTCGCGCCTGAACAGATTCAGCGCATAGCCGCAAACTCCGCTACCGCCAGAGTTCTACTCTACGACTGGGACGGCACGCGAGATCGAGGCCATGTCGGCTCGGTGGCCGCGCAAATTGCGCTAGGAGCCGTTGCTGCAGGACTTGCCGGCGGGCGCTTGTTGATGCACCTGACGCGCCCCTGGATCTCCGACTTGGGCAACGTGCTGCGCGGCTTTGACTTGGACCACCGTCCGGAGGCAGTTTCGACAGCCAAGGGCTCCGGAAAGCTGGCGGCTCCACCTATGTTCTTTCTCAATGTAGCAACCGCCTTGCCGGGCCTTCAACCGAAGCTGGCGGAGGTGGATTTGACCCGGTATACGTTATTCGTCGGCGAACCTGCTGTGCCGCCAAAGCAGCAGCCAACGGTCCAGCGTCGTCGGGAAGACCCTGGCCTTTCGCGGTAGATCTGCGGGCCAGAAAAAAGGGCCGGTGCAAGGGTCTCCCCTCACACCGGCCCTGTACTACTACGCCGTTACACCAGTGGCAACAGCGGCGCGACCTCATGGATGATGGCCGCGATCGCGGTCAACAACTGGGCGAGCGCCATCAGAAAAGCGGTAAAGCGATCCAAGGTGGCCTCCTTTTCTTCTATAGGGGATTCGTCTGTCCCCCTTGTTATCCACTCGCCGTGACGCCGGGCGCACTTCGCCGCGGGGCCCCCGGTCGCTCGACTTGAGGTCGCATGCGGGTGCTGGGCGAGGGTGAAGAATTGTCGGGCGAACGCCGCAACCACGCAATTTGTGCTCGCCGCTCGGGAGCAAACAATCGGGAAAATCGGTGGCGCACCGCAGTTCCCTCGGCGGCAGCAAAATCGGCGCGCGTCGGCTAGGCGGCAGTAGTTGACGCTTGCGGTCGCCTTGACGGCAGCAAGCTTGGCGCGCTGTCGCGGCGTCGGAAGTAACTCCAGCACGCACCTTGATCGCAGTCACTCAGGTCCGCCGTCGGCGGAGACGGCATGAACTTCAGCACTCTGCCGCAGTTTTCGCGACGAAAACGCCATCCGGAATAGGTCTACTTCCGCGATGCAGACCAGAGTTGCTGCCGTCGGGCATCAAAGGCCACAGACCGTCCGGCGGTGCTGTACGACTGCAGTGAAAGTGTTCAGGTCGAAAGCTAGCTAAGTTACTGATTCCAAAGAACTTTTTGACTTTAGCTGGCGTGTGTGCCTCCCAAGAGAGCGGCAGACGACCCGACCAGCATTCGCCAAAAATCAGTCTGGCTGACCACCATTTGACCAAAGGCATCTCAGTCTCGCCAACATTTGGACAGAACAAGCATTGCTCGCTGAGCGCCCCGGTGGGTGACGATGCGGAGGCTACGAAGACATTAGGCCATCGTCGGTTGAGTCATCGCCGCGACCGGACGTTTTTCCAGTGGCGGGTGCGCGCGGCATTCGCCGCATCAAGAATGGGCCGCGTCTTCGATTCTGGATTCACCAAGACCCTGGAACCAGGTTCGCGGCACTCGGGCATTCGGTCGCGCCGTCGGACGACCTGGTTTGCGCAGAATCCATTGAGAGAACTCTGGAAGGTATGCCAACAGTTTCGGCATGTTGACAACCATCGTTTTCGGAGCATCCCGCCACGGAAATCGCAAGGTTGGCGCGGATCGTGCCCAACGATGCAAGCGTGCACGCCTGCGCGACGTCGAGGCGGGCGAGCAAATTTCTTTGAGCTCCTCACCAAATTCACCTCTCAGCACGCTTGCCATGGTGTTCTCTCGAGGAAACCAGGTGAGCTCATGTTCGTCCGGCGCCATCCAGGCGGCCATTCCCACAGCATTGAGACAGGCAGATGCGTAGGCGATTTCGAGCGCGTCCACGTGAAGACCTCCCAGCGGGAAGATGTGCTCAGAACAGTACCGCGTCAGCGCCGTGCCGATGCCTCGATCATGAAGCTCCACGGCAAGCATGACCAATGAGTGACACGCGCGCTCGGCCATCAACTGTGCCGATTCAGGTTTGTTGGCCTCGTGGAAATGCCGTAGGAGAACGATGCAGCCGGACAGGTAGGGCAGTGAAGCTTGGCGCGTCTCAGCAAGACCACCTATCCATCCCGTGTGCAGCATGGCTTGCAAATGTCCGAGGTTCTCGACAGGATGCGCATCGAGCAACCGCTGCTCCATGCCTGCTATGGGGCGGTCCACCAACAGTGCAAGCCAAAGCGATTGGAAAAGATCGGCCTTGAGCGACCAATTGGGGCGCTTATCCCGCCACTCGTCTGGCCGCACGTCTCCGATGCGATCGTCCAGCATGGAAAGCGTTCTGTCAGTGGGCATGTGCGCGCCACGCTTCAGACTACGCGCGCAGCCCTTCGTCTTGCCCAAGGGTTGCGGCGTGTTCCAAGTGGACTCGAAAAATCTCTCGACCTGCGCGACGCCGCCGCGGCGGCCGACCTGACGGAGCAATCCATAAAGGCTCAAGGCCTGCAGTCTCTTCACCTGCTGCCACCGCTCCAACTCCGACGACGCCGGGGCCTTCAGGTTCTCCTCCACCATCGACTTGCACAGCTCGGCAGTGGATGCCATGGTTCGCCTTAGCACAGGCATTGGCGATTGTCTATGCGGTAATTTCTTTGCCAGTTTTACCGCGTAGCTCTCCATCGGGGTGGCCTCTAGCATCCAGGCGTGTCCTCAGGTCACCCGGCGAAACCAGACTCGAGTCTTGAGTACGCGAATCTTGCGGCTCGACTCGAAGAGGACCTGTTCGCGCGGCACGGACCCATGATCGGCGGAGCCGCATTGCATGCTGCCCTGGGATATCCGTCCGCCACCGCTTTCCGGATGGCTCTGGCCCGGGACCGAGTGCCGATCCCCGTGTTTCCCTTGGACCATCGTCGGGGGAAATTCGCGTTGGT
>NZ_VOBQ01000009.1 GCF_007833165.1 Caenimonas sedimenti
GCGGCTGCGCGGGTGCGGGCGGCGCTGGCACCGGGGCGGGCGCAGGCGCTGGCGCCGGAACGGGCGCCGGCGCGGGGACTGGCGCGGGGACCGGGGCGGGGACTGGCGCCGGGGCCGGCACGGATGCAGGCGCTGGCACAGGAGCTGGCGCAGGAACTGGCGCTGGGGCCGGCACGGGCGCTGGCGCCGGAACCGGTGCAGGAGCGGGAACTGGCGCGGGGACCGGGGCGGGTGCGGGCACCGGGGCGGGCGCGGGGACCGGCACCGGTTCAGGCGCGGGGGCAGGAGCCGGGGCCGGAACGGGAGCAGGCGCAGGCAAGGGCAGCGGCGCGGGCTGCGGCAAGGGCGCCGGGACGGGCGGCACGGGCGGCGCGGGCTCCGGCACGGGCTCCGGCGCAGGGGCGGGTTCGGGCGCCGCGGGAGGCAGCGTCAGCGTGGGCGCCGACCGCAAAGCGGGCGCCTCATCCCTCGGCTGCTCGGCCTCGCGCTGGCGCGCGCGCCGGCTCTTCTTGCGCGGCCGCAGCGGGTCCGACAACTGCGTGGTTGCCTGCAACGGCAGGCTGGACTCCGGTGTGTTCGAGAAGATCGGCAGGTTGTCCGCATCGGCGGCCCCCGGCGCCGGCAAGGTGATCGCTCGGCTGGTCCGCGCAGCTGCGGCGGCGGCGGCCGCGCTCGCACTGGCACTGCTGCTGCCGGTGCTGCTGGATTCAGGCGCCAGTGGCCGCACGACGGCCTGCACCACGTAGCGCACCGCCTGCTGCACCGGCGCGTGCTGCAGCAGCAGCCACAGCAGCGCCACGTGCAGTACGCCGGTAGCGGCCAGCGCGGTCGGCGACATCCGCTGGCGCGGCAGTTGCAGGGGAGAGGGCCTGGCGAGCATGGGACAAGAGGGCACTGGGATAATCGCACACATGGTCGGCAAGCCGCGCGTCGTGGTCGGGTTGAGCGGAGGCGTGGACTCCGCGGTCAGCGCGCACCTGTTGAAGGAACAGGGCCACGAGGTCATCGGCATCTTCATGAAGAACTGGGAGGACGACGACGACTCCGAATACTGTTCTTCCAACGAGGACTTCGTCGATGCCGCCGCGGTCGCGGACGTGCTGGGCATCGAGATCGAGCACGTCAACTTCGCGGCCGACTACAAGGACCGCGTCTTCGCCGAGTTCCTGCGCGAATACCAGGCCGGCCGCACGCCGAACCCCGACGTGCTCTGCAATGCGGAGATCAAGTTCAAGGCCTTCCTCGACCACGCGATGCGCCTCGGCGCCGACAAGATCGCCACCGGCCACTACGCACGCGTGCGGGAACGACAACAAGAAGGCGCCGGTCAAGCCGGCGCGAGCCGCTTCGAACTGCTGAAAGGGCTGGACCCCGCCAAGGACCAGAGCTACTTCCTGCACCGCCTGACCCAGGCCCAGTTGTCGAAGACGCTGTTTCCCGTCGGCGAACTCGAGAAGACGGAAGTGCGGCGGATCGCGGAAGAAATCGGCCTGCCCAACGCGAAGAAGAAGGATTCGACCGGCATCTGCTTCATCGGCGAGCGGCCGTTCCGTGAATTCCTGAACCGCTACATCTCCAAGGCACCCGGCCCGATCAAGGACGAGCGCGGCCGCACCATCGGCCAGCACCAGGGGCTGTCGTTCTACACGCTGGGGCAGCGGCAGGGGCTGGGCATCGGCGGCGTGAAGGAAAAGGGCGCGCAGCGCGGCGGGGGCGAGCACGCGCCGTGGTTCGTCGCGCGCAAGGATGTGGAGAAGAACACGCTGTGGGTGGTGCAGGGGCACGACCACCCCTGGCTGCTCTCCGGCGCGCTCGACGCGGACGATGCGAGCTGGGTTTCCGGCTCGGCGCCCGCCGCGGGCGACTACGCGTCGAAGACCCGCTACCGCCAGGCTGACGCTCCCTGTTCGTTGGCGCCACGGGCCAACGGCGAGTTCCACCTGGACTTCCCCGATGCGCAGTGGGCCGTCACGCCCGGGCAGTCCGCCGTGCTTTATGACGGCGAGGTGTGCCTCGGTGGCGGCGTGATCGCCGGCGCCGAAGCGCTCACGCCACGGCGCACTTCCTGACCGTGTCCCAGGTGCGCGTGCTGACGACCTCCTTGCCGAAGGTCCGCTCGATCAGCGCCATGAAGCTCGCGTTGCCCTGCGGCACATAGGCCGTGTAGATCTCCCGGCCATGCTGCACCAGGATGCGGGCCTGGTCCTTGGTGATCGGCAGTTCGAGCGCCGCCTGGGGCTTGCCGCCCAGGAAGGTCACAACGCGCTTCTCCTGGGCTTTCAGCTTGAACGCCGCGAAAGCGTCCTCGGCCACCAATTTCTTCAGCGCGGACTGTTTGCGCAGGATCACCGGAAAGGTGTGCGGCAGGTCTTCCATTGCCGCGACCACCTGCCGGTGCACCGCCGCCTCGGAGGCCGACTTCGCATCGAACACGACATTGCCGCTGGCCAGCACCGTGACGACCTCCGTGAAGCCGGCGTCCTCGTAGCACTGGCGCAGCTGCGCCATCTTCGCGTTCATGGGGCTCACGCCCCGCAGCAGCGCGACGTAGCGGGGCATCCGCGTTAAAACGGAATGTCGTCGTCCATGTCGTCGAAGCCGGATGCGGGCTTCGAAGGCGCGGGACGTGCACCGCCACCGCCACCGCCACCGCCGGCCGGCGGACGCTGCGGCGGCGCCGAACGGCGCGGCGCACCGCCGCCATCGTCATCGCCCGACGGACCGCCCATGCCTTGCCTGGAGCCGAGCAGCTGCATCTCGTTGGCGACGATGTCGGTGGCGGACTTCTCGACGCCGTCCTTGTCGGTGTACTTCCGATAGGTGATGCGGCCCTCGACGTAGATCGGGGTGCCCTTCTTCACATACTCACCGACAATCTCGGCGAGCCGGTCGAAGAAGGTGACGCGATGCCACTGCGTCTCTTCCACCATTTCGCCGGACGTCTTGTCCTTGCGCTTGCTGGACGTGGCCACGCTCACGTTGGCGACGGCCTGGCCGGACGGCAGGTAGCGGACTTCGGGGTCGCGGCCGCAATTGCCGACCAGGATGACTTTGTTGACGGATGCCATGAGGGGGTTCCTCCTGAAGTTGATCTGATTATCTACGTGGCTTGCGCCTCGTCGGCCAGCACTTCCTCGGCCGTCTTCCTGCCATGGGGCGCGCGCATGGGCCAGGCCACCACCAGCCACAACCCCATGAGGGCGGCGCAGGCGGCGAACAGGCCTTGTGCACCAACGTTCTTGGCGAGCCAGCCGCCGACCGCGCCGCCGGCAAAAAATCCCAGGGATTGGAGTGTGTTGTACACACCCAGCGCCGCGCCGCGCGCGTGCTTCGGGGCCACGCGCGAGGCCAGGCTGGGCTGCGTGGCCTCCAGCACGTTGAAGCCGCAGAAGAAGAAGAACAGCAGCGCGGCCAGCGCAGCGATGCCCGGCTGGCGGCTGGCGAACAGCAAGCCGATCTGGACCAGCAGCACCAGTCCGATCGCCACCAGGAACACCGCCCGCAGGTAGCCGCGGCGCTCGAGCGGGAACACGATGCCCATCACGAAGAAGGAAACCAGCACCGTCGGCAGGTAGATCTGCCAATGCGCGTCCTTGCCCAGCCCGGCCTGCACCAGCAAGGCCGGGATCGCCACCCACATGGCCAGCTGCACCGCGTGCAGCACGAAGACGCCGACATCCAGCCGCAGCAGCGGGGCGTGGTTCAGCACTTCCGACAGGCGCCCGCGTGGGGCGTTCACCTGCTGCCCCGGTGCCGGCGGCGTCCACCAGAGCACGACCGCGATGCAAGCCAGCGCCAGCACGCCCGTGACGGCGAACAGCCCCGCGAGGCCGATGCTGCCGGCCAGCACGGGCGCGGCGACGAGGGACAGCGCGAACATCAGGCCGATGCTGGCCCCCACCAGCGCCATCGCCTTCGTGCGCACTTCATCCCGGGTCTGGTCGGCCAGCAAGGCGGTCACCGCCGCCGACACGGCACCCGCGCCCTGCAGCGAACGCCCGAGGATGAGCCCCCACAGGCTGTCGGCGGAAGCGGCCAGGAAGCTGCCGGCCGCGAACACCAGCAGCCCGATGACGATGACGCGCTTGCGGCCGAACCGGTCCGACGCCATGCCGAAGGGAATCTGCAGCAGGCCCTGGGTCAGCCCGTAGATGCCCATGGCGAGGCCGACCAGGGCCGGGTCGCTGCCGCCCGGATAGCGCGCGGCTTCCAGCGCGAAGACGGGCAGCACCAGGAACAGCCCCAGCATGCGGGCGGCGAAGATGGTGGCCAGGGAGCCGCTGGCGCGGCGCTCGGCCGGCGTCATGCGGGTGGGCGGAAGGGGGGAAGAAGTCACGAAAAAGGCGAAACAGCCGGAAACAGGGGCCGGGGCGGGGCCGGCAAACCCCGCATTCTGAGGCATCGGCCCGCGGGTGGCAGGTGCAAGCCCGCGGGGCGCGGTCTATGATGCCGGGTTGTCCCGCGCACCCCTCCTCCCTTGAACTCCAGCACCGACGGCAAGTACCTTGAAAGCCCGGAAAGCGGCAAGTACCTTGCCGCGGCCATCGGCCAGCGGATCAGCATCCGCGGGGCGCGCACGCACAACCTCAAGAACATCGATCTCGACATCCCCAAGCACGCCCTGGTGGTGATCACCGGCCTGTCCGGCTCGGGCAAGTCCTCGCTCGCCTTCGACACCCTGTACGCCGAGGGCCAGCGGCGTTACGTCGAGAGCCTGTCGGCGTACGCGCGGCAGTTCCTGCAGCTGATGGACAAGCCGGACGTCGACGTGATCGAGGGCCTGTCGCCCGCGATCTCGATCGAGCAGAAGGCCACCAGCCACAACCCGCGCTCCACCGTGGGCACGGTGACCGAGATCCACGATTACCTGCGCCTGCTGTTCGCGCGCGCCGGCACGCCGTTCTGCCCGCAGCACAACATCCCGCTGCAGTCGCAGACGGTGTCGCAGATGGTGGATGCGGTGCTGGCGCTGCCGGAAGACACCCGGCTGATGGTCCTGGCCCCGGTGGCGCGCGACCGCAAGGGCGAGTTCGTCGAACTGTTCGCCGAGATGCAGGGCCAGGGCTACGTGCGCTTCCGCGTCGCCGGTGAGGTGGTGGAGTTCGACAACCTGCCCAAGCTGAAGAAGTCCGAGAAGCACGACATCGACGTGGTGATCGACCGCGTCAAGGTGAAGGCGGAGATCCAGCAGCGCCTCGCCGAAAGCTTCGAGGCGGCGCTGCGCTTGGCCGATGGCCGCGCGCTGGCCGTGGTGATGGACACGGGCGAGGAACACTGGTTCAACGCCAAGTTCGCCTGCCCCATCTGCAACTATTCGATCAGCGAGCTGGAGCCGCGGCTCTTCTCGTTCAACTCGCCGGTGGGCGCCTGCCCCACTTGCGACGGCCTCGGCACCATGGAGTTCTTCGACCCGGACCGGGTCGTGGCCTTCCCCGAACTCTCGCTGGCCAGCGGCGCCATCAAGGGCTGGGACCGGCGCAACGCCTACTACTTCAGCTTCGTCGAAAGCCTGGCGCGCCACTACAAGTTCAACCCGGAGGTGCCGTTCCAGGAGCTGGCCCTGCCGGTCCAGCAGGCGCTGCTGCACGGCTCGGGCGACGAGGAGATCCGCTTCACGTACACGCTGGAGTCGGGCCACTCGGCCGGCCGCAAGCTGACGAAGAAGCACGCCTTCGAGGGCATCATCCCCAACATGGAGCGGCGCTACCGCGAAACCGATTCGTCGGCCGTGCGGGAGGAACTCGCGCGCTACCGCAGCATGCAGCCCTGCCTGGAATGCCAGGGCACGCGGCTGCGCAGCGAGGCGCGGCACGTGAAGCTGGGCGAGGACGCCGGCGCCAAGGCCATCTACGAGATCGGCCGCATGACGCTGCGCGAGAGCCACGCCTACTTCATGGCGCTGCACCTGCAAGGCGCCAAGGGCGAGATCGCCGACAAGGTGGTGCGCGAGATCGGCAACCGGCTCAAGTTCCTGAACGACGTCGGCCTGAACTACCTGAGCCTGGACCGCAGCGCGGAAACACTGTCGGGCGGCGAAGCGCAACGCATCCGCCTCGCCTCGCAGATCGGCTCGGGGCTCACCGGCGTGATGTACGTGCTGGACGAGCCCAGCATCGGCCTGCACCAGCGCGACAACGACCGCCTGATCGCCACCCTGCAGCACCTGCGCGACCTGGGCAACAGCGTGCTGGTGGTGGAGCACGACGAGGACATGGTGCGCGCCGCCGACTATGTGGTCGACATGGGGCCGGGCGCCGGCATCCACGGTGGCAAGGTGGTGGCGCAAGGCACGCCGGCCGAGGTGGAGGCGAGTGAAGCGTCCCTCACCGGCCGCTACATGTCCGGCAAGCTGAAGATCCCGGTGCCGGCCAGGCGCAATCGCCTGGGCGAACAACTCGATCCACAGGTCCTGCGGATTGCGGGCGCCGCCGGCAACAACCTGAAGGGCGTGACGGTCGACATCCCCGTCGGCCTGTTCACCTGCGTCACGGGTGTTTCCGGCTCCGGCAAATCGACGCTGGTGAACGACACGCTCTATGCCGCGGTGGCGCGCGAGCTGTACCGGGCGCACGAAGAGCCGGCGGTGCACGAGGCCATCGAAGGCATCGAGCACTTCGACAAGGTCATCAACGTCGACCAGTCGCCGATCGGGCGCACGCCGCGCAGCAACCCGGCCACCTACACCGGCCTGTTCACGCCGATCCGCGAGCTGATGGCGGAGACCAACGTGGCCAAGGAGCGCGGCTACGGGCCGGGCCGCTTCTCGTTCAACGTCGCGGGCGGGCGCTGCGAAGCCTGCCAGGGCGACGGCGTGGTCAAGGTGGAGATGCACTTCCTGCCGGACGTCTACGTGCCGTGCGACGTCTGCAAGGGCCAGCGCTACAACCGCGAAACGCTGGAAGTGCAATGGAAGGGCCGCAACATCGCGCAGCTCCTCGACATGACGGTGGAAGACGCCCTCGCCTTCCTGAAGCCGGTGCCCACCATCGCGCGCAAGCTGCAGACGCTGCTGGACGTGGGCCTGTCGTACATCAAGCTGGGGCAATCGGCGACCACGCTGTCCGGCGGCGAGGCGCAGCGGGTCAAGCTGGCGCTGGAACTCTCCAAGCGCGACACCGGCCGCACGCTCTACATCCTCGACGAGCCCACCACCGGCCTGCACTTCGCCGACATCGACCTGCTGCTGCGCGTGCTGCACCAGTTGCGCGACGCCGGCAACACCATCGTGGTCATCGAGCACAACCTGGACGTGATCAAGACGGCGGACTGGGTGATCGACATGGGGCCGGAAGGTGGCGACGGCGGCGGCCAGGTCGTGGCCGCCGGCACGCCGGAAGACATCGCCGCTCATCCCGCCAGCCATACCGGCCGGTACCTTCAGCGCTACCTCTGAGCGCCGCGCGCCTATAACGGGCCTGGGAGACCACCCCAACCATGTCCGCCATCACCCTGCGTTTCCTCGCCGAGCCCCACACCATCAACTTCGGTGGCAAGGTCCACGGCGGCACCGTCATGAAATGGATCGACGAGGCCGGCTACGCCTGCGCCACGCGGTGGTCCAAGAGCTATTGCGTCACGGTCTACGTGGGTGGCATCCGTTTCCACCGGCCGATCCGCATCGGCGAACTGGTCGAGGTGGAGGCGCGGCTGGCCTACACCGGCAACACCAGCATGAACATCACGGTGGAGGTCCGCAGCGGCGACATGAAGGGCGGCGAGATGGAGATGACCACCGAATGCCTGATCGTGTTCGTGGCCGTCGATTCGGATGGGCGGCCGCTGCCGGTGGAAAGCTGGACGCCGGAAACCCCCGGCGAGATGGCGCTGGCGCAGCATGCGAAGGCCGTGCTGGATGCCTCGCGCGCCGCGACGGCGCCGCGGGGCTGAATCGGACCCCCGAAACGCGCCCACGCCTACAAGCTCGGCGGTTGGCCGACCCTAGCATCCCTGCATCGACACATCCGCAGGGAGCGCAAGGAAATGGGCATCATCACCACCATCGTCATCGGCTTCATCGTCGGGCTGCTCGCCCGCGCGCTCAAGCCGGGCAACGACAGCATGGGCATCATCCTCACCACGCTGGTCGGTATCGCCGGTTCCTTCATCGCGCGCTACGCCGGCGTGGCGCTCGGCATCTACAACGAAGGCGACCCGATCGGCTGGATCGCGTCCATCCTCGGCGCGATGGTCCTGCTGCTGGTGATCAGCCTGTTCCGCGGCCGCGCGCGGTAACGTTCAGGACGCTTTGGCGGCCTCGAGCAGGTCGCGGGTGCGGCGCGCCTCGCGCCGCGCGGCTTCCGCATAGCCCTCGCCATCGGATGCATAGATGATGGCGCGGCCGGAGTTCACGACGATGGGCGCGTCCGCGCGCCAGCCGGCGCGCACCGTCGCCACCGCATCGCCGCCCTGCGCGCCGACCCCGGGAATCAGCAGCGGCACCGTCGGCGCGATGGCGCGCACCCTTTCGATCTCGGCCGGATAGGTGGCGCCGACCACCAGGCCCAGTTGACCGTTCAGGTTCCAGGGGCCCTGGGCGAGCCGCGCGACGTGCTCGTAGAGCAGCGGCTGGCCTTCGACCGAGGCCAGCCGCTGGTTCTGCAGGTCGTCGCCGCCGGGGTTCGAGGTGCGGCACAACAGGAACGCGCCCTTGCCTTCGTACTTCAAGTAAGGCTGGACCGAGTCGAAGCCCATGAAGGGCGAGAGCGTCACCGCGTCGGCCCCGTACCGTTCGAACACTTCCCGCGCGTATTGCTCCGCGGTCGAGCCGATGTCGCCGCGCTTGGCGTCGAGGATCACCGGCACGTGCGGCAGGTTGTCGCGCAAGTGGCGCATCAGCCGTTCGAGCTGGTCTTCGGCGCGGTGCGCGGCGAAATACGCGATTTGCGGCTTGAAGGCGATCACCAGGTCCTCGGTGGCATCACAGATGCGCGCGCAGAACTCGTAGATCCGGGAAGCGTCGTTCTTCAGGTCGGCCGGGAACCGCGAAGGTTCGGGGTCCAGCCCCACGCACAGCATCGAGCCGTTGCGTTGCTGCGCGCCGCGCAGCATGTCGATGAAATTCATGGGAGGATTCTAGGTTCTTCACCATCGGGACTCCATGGTCGCTCTCACACCCCGGCAACTGGTCCTGCTCGCCCTGCTCACCATCGTCTGGGGCATCAACTGGCCCGTGATGAAACTGGGCGTGACGAACTACCCGCCCCTCACCTTTCGCGCGCTGTCGATGGTGCTGGGGATCCCGGTGCTGGCACTCGGCCTGTTGGCGCTGCGCGTGCCGTTCACGCTGCCGCGCCGCCACTGGCGCGAGCTCTTGCTGCTGGCCGCGACCAACATGTTCGTCTGGCACGTCTGCATCATCCTCGCCGTGCGCACGCTCTCCAGCGGCCGTGCCGCGATCCTTGGCTACACCATGCCGATCTTCTCCGCCGTGCTCGGCGCGCTGCTGTTTTCCGCCGCGCTGTCGCGGCGCGGCTGGCTGGGCGTCGGCGCGGCCGCCCTGGGGGTCACCCTGCTGCTTTGGCACGAGTTCACCCAGCTGGCGGGGCGGCCAGCCGGCGTGGCGCTGGCGCTGGTCGCGGCCGCGACCTGGGCGCTGGGCACCCAGTTGCTGCGGCGCACCACGATCGACGTGCCCACGCTGACGATCTCGTTCTGGATGACGGTGCTCACGACCGGCGTCATGGCCGCCCTCGCCTCCGTCTTCGAGTCCCCGCAGTGGCGCTGGCCGGATGGCGATGCCGGCTGGACCATCGTGTTCAATGCCGTGCTGATCTTCGGGTTCGCGCACGCGACCTGGTTCTACCTCGCGCGCGGACTCCCGCCAGTGGCCTCCACGCTGAGCGTGATGTTCATCCCCGTGCTGGGGGTCTTCAGCGGTGCCGTGTGGCTGAAGGAGCCTTTGCACTGGCAGGACTGGGCGGCGGTGGTCCTGATGGTCGTGTCCATCGGCTCCGTGCTCTGGCCGGCGCGGCGCTGAACGGAGAGGCCGTCGCGGGCCCGCGTCTATCATCTCCGCAGCATGGACGCCGCCCCTCCCGCCAGCATGACGGACGCCGAACACGAACGCCGCCGGCTCGCCCGGCTGCGCATGCTGGCCGTGCTCGACACCGAGCCGGAGCCGGTGTTCGACTCGCTCGTGCGGATCGCCGCCTCGGTCTGCGGCGTGCCGATCGCGCTGATCAGCCTGATCGACGAAGACCGGCAGTGGTTCAAGGCCAACCTGGGCCTCGATGGCGTGCCCGAGACGCCGCGCGCCGTGGCGTTCTGCGACCACGCCATCCGCCAGGGCCAGGTGATGGAAGTGGCCGACGCGACGCGCGACGACCGCTTCGATACCAATCCGCTGGTCACGTCCGATCCCAACATCCGCTTCTACGCCGGTGCGCCGCTCACCATGCCCAGCGGCGAACGCATCGGCACCCTGTGCGTGATCGACCGGCAGCCCGGGCAGCTCAGCACGGAGCAGTTGTCGGCGTTGCGCGACCTGGCGCAGGTGGTGCAGTGGGCGCTGCTGCAGCGCGAGCGCCTGCACGACCTGACGGTGGTGGGCGACGAGTCGCGCTTCCAGGCGATCTCCTATGCCACGCCGTTCGGCATCTTCCAGGCGGATGAAGCCGGCACCGTGTTCCACGTCAACGGACGCTGGCAGGAACTGTTCGGGCTGGAGATGGAGCGCAACCTGGGCTCGGGCTGGCAGGACGCCGTCGTGGCGCCGGACCAGGCCGCTCTCCGCGCGGGTTGGGCCCGGGCCGTGGCGGCGGCGCAGCCGTTCGACCAGGAATTCCAGGTGCGGCATCCGGACGGCAGGGTCTGCGCCGTGCACCTGCAGGCGCGCCCGGCCCGCTGGGGCGAGCCACCGCGCAGCGGCTTCATCGGCGTGGCCGGCGACATCACCGCGCGCAAGGAGAGCGAGCACCGGACGCTGCGCGCCAACCGCTTTCTCGAGCGGGCCGAACGCCTGAGCGGCGTCGGCGGCTGGGAGGTGGACCTGCGCAGCCGCACCGTCCGGTGGACCGACCAGAATTGCCGCATCTACGAGCTGCCTGCCGGCCACCAGCCGGCATTCGACGAGCACCGCCGCTTCTTCGACGCCGAGGCCCTGCGCCGCATGGACGAAACGGCGCAGCGGGCCATCGCGCATGGTGAGTCCTGGGACCTGGAGCTGCCCATGACGACGGCGCAGGGCCGGGCCATCTGGGTGCGCTCGGTCGGCCAGGCGGAGTTCGAGCGGGGGGTGCCGGTGCGGCTGGTGGGGGCACTCCAGGATGTGACGCAGCAGAAGGAATCGCGCGACGCGCTGGAGCAGGCGCACCAGCTGCTGGCCAGCATCGTGGAGAACCTGCCGGGGGGCGTGAGCGTGTTCGATGCGCGGCAACGCCTGGTGCTGCACAACAGCCGCTTCCGCACTCTGCTCGACTTCCCCGACGGGCTGTTCGAGAGCGATCCCACGCTGGACCGCTTCATCCGCTTCGACACCGCGCGCGGCGTGTATGGCGCGGGGCCGGTCGAGGCGACCGTGGCGGCGCGCATCGCCGACGCCACCGCCCGCGAGACGCGCCACTTCCAGATGCAGCGCGCCGGCGGCGAGACGCTGGAGATCCGCCGGTCCCCGTTGCCGGGCGGCGGCTTCGTCACCACCTACGCCGACATCACGCTGGCCAAGGCCGCCGAGCAGGCATTGCGCGAAAGCGAGGAGCGGCAAAAACGCGCCCTCGATGCGTCGCGGCTGGTCCTGTGGGACCTCGACCTGGCCAGCGGCAAGCTGTACCTGTCGGAGCACTGGTCGGAATGGATGGGCGGGCCCCGTCTCCCGCAGGTCACCACGCCGGAAGCGCTCGTCCTGCTGGTGCCGGACGCAGAACAGCAGGCGCTGACCGACGCGCTGGGCGCGCTGCTGCAGGGCCACAGCGACCGGTATGCGGTGGAGCACCGGGTGCGCCGGCCGGACGGGAGCCTGATCTGGATCCACAGCGAAGGCAAGGTGACCGAGCGCGATGCCGAGGGCCGGGCGCTGCATGCCACCGGCACCAACCAGGACATCACGGCGCGCAAGGCGGCCGAGGCCGAGGTGCAGCAGGCCCGGGAAACCGCGGAGGAAGCCAACCGCGCCAAGAGCGAATTCCTCGACAACGTGAGCCACGAGATCCGCACGCCCCTGAACGGCGTGCTGGGCATGACGCGGCTGCTGCTGGCCGAGCCCTTGACCGCGCAGCAGCGCAAATACGTGCAGCTGGCCGATGCCAGCGCGGCGTCGCTGCTGGAGCTGATCAACGACCTGCTGGACCTGGGCAAGATCGAGGCCGGCCGGATCGAGCTGGAAGCCATCCCGTTCCGGCTGGACGAATTGCTGGCGCAACTGGGCGAGCTGTACCGGTTGCGGGCGCAGGAGAAGCAACTGCGCTTCACGGTGGCCCTGGCCGCCGACGTGCCCCTGGCGGTGGAAGGCGACCCCGGGCGGCTGCGCCAGATCCTGAACAACCTGCTGTCGAACGCCCTCAAGTTCACCGCCCGAGGCGAATTCGGGCTGCGCGTGGCACGCGCCCACGCGGGCGCGCAGGACCTGCTGCGCTTCAGTGTGCATGACAGCGGCATCGGCATCGCGCCGGAGGCGCGGCAGCGGCTGTTCACGCGGTTTTCGCAGGCCGACAGTTCGACCACCCGCAAGTACGGCGGCACCGGCCTCGGCCTGGCCATCGTGAAGGAGTTGTGCGCCCAGATGGGCGGCCAGGTGGAAGTCGAGAGCGTCGAAGGCCAGGGCTCCATCTTTCACTGCAGCCTGCCGTTGCAGGGCGTGGCTCCGGACACCGTCGCCCCGCAGCCCTCTCAGGGGCCGGCGCCCCGCGTCGAGCGGCCGCAGCGCCTGCTGGTGGCCGAGGACAACCCCACCAACCAGGTGGTCGTGCGCGGGCTGCTGGCCCAGGCCGGCTACCGCAACGTGCGGCTGGTGGAGAACGGTGAAGAGGCCGTGGCGGCGGCCACGGGCGAGGCCTTCGACGCCATCCTGATGGACTGCCGGATGCCGGTGATGGACGGCTACGAAGCCACGGCGCGCCTGCGCGCGGCCGGCTGCCGCACCCCCATCATCGCGCTCACCGCCAACGCCTCGGAGGACGAGCGGCGGCGTTGCCTCGCGCAGGGCATGGACGACTACCTCACCAAGCCGATCGACAGCCTCCGGCTCGCCCGCGTGCTGGCGACCTGGACGTCCGCGCCGCCGGAAGGGCCGGCGCGCGAACCATCAACGGCGCCGGGTGCCGCCCGGGCCCGCGCCCTCGAGCAGCTGGGCGGCGACCCCGAGTTGCTGCAGGTGGCCCTGGCCTCATTCCGCCAGCACGCACCCGGCGTGCTGGCGCAGGCCGCGCAGGCGCTGGCCGAGGGCCGCGGCACGGACTTGCACCGGCACCTGCACTCGCTGGCGGGCTCGTCAGGGATGGTCGGCGCCGATGCACTGCACCGGCAGGCGCGGCACATGGAAGCGCTGGCCCAGGACGGCCAGCATGCCGCCCTGCAGCACGAGTGGCCCGAGTTGCGATCGCTGCTGGACGGATTCCTGGCCGAGAGCGCCGGCTGGTAGGCGGCTGTAGGACGGCACCGCGAATCCGGATCCGGGCTCGGCCACGGCACAGCCGCGCCTGAAATAATGGCTTCCTGCCACGCACCCGGTCCCCCGGATTGAACGCCGACCCCTCCAGCCCTTCCGCCCTGTCCGACCAGCGCCTGCAGCTGCTGATCGATTCCGTCGTCGACTACGGGATCTTCACGCTGGATTCGCAGGGCTACATCCAGTCCTGGAACACCGGGGCCGCCCGGCTCAAGGGCTACAGCCGCGACGAAATCGTCGGGCGCCACTTCTCGACCTTCTACACCCCGGAAGCCGTCGAATCGCGCTGGCCGCAGGAAGAGCTGCGCCTCGCCAAGGAGCGCGGCCGTTTCGAGGACGAAGGCTGGCGGGTGCGCAAGGACGGCTCGCGGTTCTGGGCCAACGTCGTCATCACGGCACTGCACGCGCCCGACGGCGAGCTGACCGGCTATGCCAAGATCACCCGCGACCTGACGGAGCGGCGCCGCCACGAGGAGGAGTTGCGCGCCAGCGAAGAGCGCTTCCGGCTGCTGGTGAACGGTGTGCGCGACTACGCGATCTTCATGCTCGACCCCGAGGGCATCATCCGCAGCTGGAACGCCGGTGCGCAGGCGATCAAGGGCTACACCGCGGACGAGGTGATCGGCCTGCACTTCAGCCTGTTCTACACGCCGCAGGACCGCCAGGCCGGCGAGCCGGCCATTGAACTGCGCGTCGCGCGCGAGAAGGGCCGGGTCGAAAACGAAGGGTGGCGCGTTCGCAAGGATGGTTCCCTCTTCTGGGCGAACGTGGTGGTCACGGCGGTCTATGACCGCAGCGGCGCGCTGGTGGGCTTCGCCAAGGTCACGCGCGACATGAGCGACCGGCGCCGCCTGGAAGAGCTGGAAAGCTCGAGCCGGCGCATGAATGAATTCCTGGCGATGCTGGCGCACGAGCTGCGCAATCCGCTGGCCCCGATCCGCAATGCGGTCACCATCATGCAGCTGGAGCCGACGGCGAGCCCGGCGCTGCGCAACTGCCGCGACGTGATCGACCGGCAACTGACCCACATCACCCGGCTGGTCGACGACCTGCTGGATGTCGGCCGCCTCACCACCGGCAAGATCAGGCTGCGCAAGGAGATCGTGCGGCTGGCGGACGTGGTGACCCGCAGCGTGGAGGCGATCCGGCCGGTGATGACCGCGCGGCGCCACACGCTGACGGTGCAGGAGCCCGAGCAGCAGGTGCTGGTGCACGGCGACCTCACGCGGCTGGCGCAGGTCCTGCAGAACCTGCTGGTGAACGCGGCCAAGTACACGCCCGATGGCGGCAGTGTCCAGCTCCGCGTGGAGGTGCAGGATGGCCTGGCCGCCATCTCGGTGACCGACAACGGCCGTGGCCTGGCGCCCGAGAACCTGGCGCGCATCTTCGAACTGTTCATGCAGACCGAGACCGGTCCCTCGTCGCCCGTGGAAAGCGGCCTGGGCATCGGGCTGACCCTGGCGCGCTCGCTGGCCGAAATGCACGGCGGCACCATCGATGCCAGCAGCCCCGGCCTCGGGCAGGGCAGCACCTTCACCGTGCGCCTGCCGACCGCACCCGATGCCGTGGTGGCCGAGGACAGCGCGGCGGAAGCGCTCGAGGCCGGCGCGCTTCGCGTGCTGGTGATCGACGACAACCGCGACTCGGCGGATAGCGCCAGCGAAGTGCTGCGGCTGCTCGGCAACCGGGTGGAATGCGCCTATGACGGCGAATCGGCGCTGACGCTGGCGCCGCGCTTCCGTCCCGACGTCGTGCTGCTCGACCTGGCGATGCCGGGACTGGACGGCTACGAAACGCGCGAACGGCTCGCGGCGGCCGGCGTGCGGCGGCCCTTCTTCGTCGCCATGACCGGCTACGGCAACGAGGAGGACAAGCGCCGCACCCGCGAAGCGGGCTTCGACGCGCACCTCACCAAGCCGGTGGAGCTGGATGCGCTGATGGCGCTGTTGCGGCAGGCGCGGGAGCGCGGCCCGTCCTAGCGTTTGACTATGATTTGAGCGGCCATCATCGCCAGCATGCTCCGCTACTTCACCCACCCCGTCACCCACTTCGCCCAGAACTGCTCCATCGTCTATGACGACGGCACATTGCAGGCCGCCATCATCGACCCCGGCGGCGACATCGACCGGCTGCTGGCCGCCATCGCTGGCAAGGGCCTGAAGCTCGAGCAGATCTGGCTCACGCACGCGCACATCGATCACGCGGGCGGCACGGCGGCACTGGCCCAGCGCCTCCAGCTCCCCATCATCGGCCCGCACCCCGCCGACCAGTTCTGGATCGATGCGCTGCCGCAGCAGGGTGCGATGTTCGGGTTCCCCGCGGTCGACGCATTCCAGCCCACGCGCTGGCTGCAGGACGGCGACACGGTCGAACTGGCGGGTCACGTGCTGCACGTGCGGCACTGTCCGGGCCACACCCCTGGACACGTCGTCTTCCATTCGCCGGAGATGGGGCGCGCCTTTGTGGGCGACGTGCTGTTCGCCGGCAGCATCGGCCGCACGGATTTCCCGCAGGGGGACCACGCCACCCTGATCGCGAGCATCACGCAGCGCCTGTGGCCGATGGGGGACGAGACGGTGTTCATCCCCGGCCATGGTCCCGAAAGCACTTTCGGCGCGGAGCGAAAGACCAACCCCTACGTGCGCGGTACCTGAACGGGTCGTGAGAAAATGTATCCAGCGGGTGCCGCCCGCCTGGAGGGGCTCTTTTGAAGTACGAATGGATTCGCGGCGCCGCCGCATTGACGTTGGCGCTGCTCGTCGCCGGCTGCGGTGGCGGCGCAGGCACGCAGCCGACGGTGGCGACCGCGCTCAAGGCCGACGCCGCCCCCGCGTTCAGCGGCAACGGCACCTGGTGGGTGCCCACCGAGCCGGGCACCGGCTTCTTCTTCGAAGCGCAGGGAGCCACCGGCGTCGCCACCTTCTTCGTCTTCGACGCCGAAGGCCGGCCGACCTGGGTGTCGGCGGCAGGCAGCTTCATCGCCGAAGGCGCGGGCTTCCGCTTCCAGGGCGGGTTGCAGCGCTTTCGCGGCGGACAGGCGGCGAATGTGGTCTACCACGTTCTGCCGACCGCCACGGCCGTCGGCAACGTCAGCATCGCTTTCAGCGGCACCAGCGCGCAGGTCACCCTGCCGCAGCGCAGCTTCACGGCACAGAAGTTCTCGACGCTGGCCACACCCGTGGCCGGCCTGCAGCCTGAAACCGGCATCTACTGGAACCCCGACCAGAGCGGGCGCGGCTACACCGTGGAGGCCCTCGGCGACACGCTGACCGTGACGATGTTCCATTACGACGAACGCGGTGAACCGACCTGGCATCTCGCCGCGGGTCCCATGCGGGCGGGCGGCTTCAATGCGGGGTTCATGCGCTATTCCGGCGGCCAGACCCTGGACGGCCCTTACCGCGCGCCGGCCCAGCCCCTGCTCCAGGGGGCCTTGGGCGCCAGCTTCGTGCATGCCTGCAGCGCCAACCTCTGGCTGCCCGGCATGGACTCGCTGGCCGTCCGGCGCTTCAGCTTCGGCGGCCTGCCGGCCGGCGGTGAATGCCGCTGGAACAGCGGCCCCGCGGCCCGCACCGCGGCCGAGGGACCGCTGGTCGCGAACCTCCAGTCCATCCTGGCCAGCGCTTCCAAGGGTTTCTCGCAGCCCACGGCCGTGGCGGTCGACGCGGCCGGCAATGCCTACGTCACCGACGAAGGCACCCACACCGTCATGAAGGTGGCGCGCGACGGCACCACGACGACGATCGCCGGGCTGGCGGGAGAAAGCGGCTTCGCCGACGGCCGGGGGACGGGGGCGCGCTTCGCCAAGCCCGCGGGCATCGCCGTCGACGCGCAGGGCGTGCTCTACGTGTCCGACCGCGAGAACAACGCGATCCGCAAGATCCTTCCGGATGGCACCGTGACCACCCTCGCGGGCCGGCCGCACCTGCCAGAGGTCGTCAACGGGCCGCTGGCGAGTGCCCGCTTCTCCCGCCCGGGCCGGCTCAAGATCGACGCGGCCGGCAACCTCTACGTGGCCGAAGGCGGTGGTGTCCGCAAGATCGGCACCGACGGCATGGTGTCCGCGCTGGTGGGTGGCCTGTCGGTGAACCAGCGGCTGCTCGGCGATGGCGCCAACGCGGGTTTCCACATCGTCCAGAGCGTGGCGGTGGACGCCACTGGCAACGTCTACGTGACGGAACTGGACACCGCCCTGCGCGGCTGGCTGCGCAAGTTCGACGCCGCGGGGCGGATGGTGGCGCTGCCGGACACGGTGGACGGCACGCGCCCGCTCATCGACCCGACGGACCTGGCGGTGGACGAGAACGGGAACCTCTATGTGCTGTCCAGCGGCAGCGAGACCACGCCCGAGATGATCTACCAGGGCGTTTTCAAGATCACGCCGCAAGGCGTGACGACGCTCTACGCAGGCGCCGTGGTCCCGCGGCTTCCCGCACCCGGCCAGCTGACGCGCCTGATGGGTGAGCCGTTCGGCATCGCGCTGGACCCGGGCGCGGCCGGAGGCCGGCGCGCCATGGTGGCGGACCATACCGGCCGGGTCTGGCAGCTCCTGCCCTGAGGCGGCGCCTCAGCGGCGCCCGGTCGCCTGCTGGTACAGCCCCTTCACCTTGGGGACGTTTTCCTGCAGCCGCTTGATGCGGTCGGGCCCGGTCGGGTGGGTGGACAGGAAGCCAGGCACGTTGCCGCCACCCGCCTTCGCCATTTTTTCCCACAAG
The DNA here is from genome assembly GCF_007833165.1 of Caenimonas sedimenti. GTDB lineage: Bacteria > Pseudomonadota > Gammaproteobacteria > Burkholderiales > Burkholderiaceae_C > Ramlibacter > Ramlibacter sedimenti. The sequence continues at coordinate 18,316 of NZ_VOBQ01000009.1, forward strand.
GTCACCGAAGCGTCCGGGTGGTAGCCGCCCCGCGCCGCCAGCTCGAGGCCGACCAGGTCGGCTTCGACTTCGTCGTCGCGGCTGAACTTCAGCGTGATCAGCTGGGTGCCGACGTTCGCCGCGAGGTCGCCCAACTGGCCGAGGCCGAACAGCTGCGCGCCCAGCGACAGCAGCGCGCCGGTGCCCTGGCTCTTGGCGATGCGCGCCCGCGCATGCTCCCGCAGCGCGTGGGCCATCTCGTGGCCCATCACCATCGCGGTTTCGTCGTCCGTGAGCTTCAGCTTGTCGAGGATGCCGGTGTAGAAGGCGATCTTCCCGCCGGGCATGCAGAAGGCGTTGATCTGCTGGCTGCCGATCAGGTTCACCTCCCATTGCCACTTGCGGGCGCGGTCGTTCCAGCGCGCCGCGTGCGGGATGAGCCGCTTGGCGATGGCGCGCAGATGCTGCACCTGGGGGTGACTCTCGGGCGCGAGCGCGCGCTTGGCGCGGGCCTGCTCCAGCATCTGGCTGTACTGCTGGGTCGCGGCGTGCTCGAGCTGGTCGGCCGGGACCAGCTTGCGCAGCCCCGAAGCGTCGCCAACGTCGACCTGCGCCAGCACCGGCCCGGCGGCCAGGGCGCCGGCGGCCAGCAGGAAGCCGCGGCGGCCGGCCCACGGGGATGATTTGGCGTGGCACAGTTGGCACATCCGCGAATCATATCGACGCGTTTTCACCACCATGTCAGACCGCACCGCAAGCTCAGCCCAGACCGCGACCGCTCCACCCCGCTGGAGCGACGCGATGCGCGTCTACCTGCAGGCGCCCATGCTGCGCATGCTGTTCCTCGGGTTCGCGGCGGGCCTGCCGCTGCTGCTGGTGCTGGGCACCTTGAGCTTCCGCCTGCGCGAAGCCGGCATCGACCGCGCGACCATCGGCTTCCTCAGCTGGGTCGGCCTGGCCTACGCATTCAAGTGGGTGTGGGCGCCCCTGGTCGACCGCGTGCCGGTCCCCCTGCTGTCCCGCGCCCTGGGCCAGCGCCGCGCCTGGCTGCTGACGGCGCAGCTGGCCATCATCGCGGGCCTGGTGGGCATGGCCATGGCGGACCCGCGCGAGGGCCTGCAGGCGATCATCTGGTGCGCCGTGCTGGTGGCTTTCGGCTCCGCCACCCAGGACATCGCGCTCGACGCCTTCCGCATCGAGTCCGCCGCCAGCGACCAGCAGGCCGCGCTGGCGGCCACCTACCAGACGGGCTACCGGCTCGCCATGATCTGGGCCGGCGCCGGCGTGCTGTGGATCGCGGCCCGCGCCGAAGTGGCGGACGTCACGTCTTACCAGCACGCCGCCTGGCGGACCGCCTACTTCGTGATGGCCGGCTCCATGCTGGTCGGTGTGCTCACGGTGTTCTTTTCGCGCGAACCGTTGCCGCGCGATGCGCAGGCGGACCGCTCGCTGCGGGCCGGCGTGGCGCAGCAGCTCGCGCGCCACGGGCTGAACTTCAGCTGGCCGCAGGCGCTCCTGTTCGTGGGGCTGGCGGGCCTGATGGTGGCGATGGTGCGCGCGCCGCTCGGCGCGATCGGCTGGCCGGAAGCCGGGCTCTACGTGCTGGCGCTGGTCGTCGGCGGGGCGGGGTTGTGGCAAGGCTGGGGCGCGGCGCGCCCGCAGCACGTGAACGTGCCGGCTTCCATCGCGCCGGGCGTCGCCTGGCTGCAGGTTGTCGTGGTCGAGCCCTTCGCGGAGTTCCTGCGCCGCTATGGCTGGCATGCCTTGCTGATCCTGGCGCTGATCTCGGTCTACCGCATCAGCGACATCGTCATGGGCATCATGGCCAACCCGTTCTACGTGGACATGGGCTACACCAAGGACGAAGTGGCCGCCGTCACCAAGATCTACGGCGTCATCATGACGCTGGTGGGCGCCTTCGTCGGCGGCGTGCTGTCGATGCGCTTCGGCGTGATGCGGGTGCTGATGCTGGGCGCCATCCTGAGCGCCGCCAGCAACCTGCTGTTCGCCTGGCTGGGCACGCGCGGCCATGACGTGACCGCGCTGGTCCTGATCGTCTCGGCCGACAACCTCTCCAGCGGCATCGCCTCGGCCGCCTTCGTGGCCTACCTGTCGGGGCTCACCAACATCGGCTACTCGGCCACGCAGTACGCGCTGTTTTCCTCGGTCATGCTGCTGTTGCCGAAGTACCTGGCCGGCTTTTCCGGCCAATACGTCAACGCCCACGGCTACGTCAACTTCTTCACCGCCACCGCCTTCCTCGGGGTGCCGGTGCTGCTGCTGGTGTGGCTGGCGTCCAAGGCCACGCCGGTGGGGGCGGAGGCGGTCAGGTAGGCGAGCCGACCGCGCGCGCCAGCGCCTGCCGCTGCAGCTTGCCCAAGGCCGTCTTCGGCAGCGACTCGAGCCGGAACCAGCGCCGCGGCAACTTGAAGCGCGCCAGCCTGGCTTGCAAGTGCGCGAGCAGCTCTTCGTCGCTGGCGGCAGCGCCGGCATGCAGCACGACGGCGGCCGCCACCATCTCGCCCCAGCGCGCATCCGCGAGCCCGAAGGCTGCACATTCCGCCACGGCCGGATGCGAGGCCAGCGCCTGCTCGATCTCCGCCGGGTGGATGTTCTCGCCGCCGGAGATGATGAGGTCCCTGGCGCGGCCGACGATGGTGTAGCTGCCGTCGGCGGCCTGCTGCGCGAGATCGCCGGTGGCGAACCAGCCATCGGCGTCACGCGCGGGAATGTCGGGCCAGTAGCGGTCCACCACGTTCGGCCCCCGCAGCAGCAGTTCGCCCGCGTCGCCGTGGCGGTCGCCCAGGCGCGCCTCGACGCCGGGCACCGGCCAGCCGCAGGAGCCCACGTGGTCGAACGCGCGCTCCGGCGGCAGGGCGATGGAGAACGGCCCGGTCTCGGTGGCGCCGTAGACGTTGCAGACCGGCACGCCGCGCGCGTGGAAGGCTTCGACCAGCGGTGCCGGCAGCAGGCTGGAGCCGGCCCAGACCGCGCGCAGGCCACCCAGGCCGGTCGCGGCCCAGCGCGGGTGATCGACCAGCGCCTTCATCGTCGCCGGCACCTGCAGCGTCAGTGTCGGCCGGTCGCGCTCGATGGCGTCCAGGGTGTCCTCCGGCGTGAACCGGGCGTGCAGCAGCACGCGGGCACCGGCATGCAGCGCGGGCAGCGTCTGGATGCACAGGCCGCCGACGTGGAAGACCGGCAGCACGGTGAGCACCGTGTCGGCCGGCCCCAGTTGCTGCGCCGCCGCCGCCAGCCGCATGTTGGCCAGCAGGTTGGCTTGCGTGTGCACCGCGGCCTTGGGGCCGCCGGTCGTGCCGGAGGTATAGACCAGCAGGACGGGCGCGTCCTCGGCGGCGTGGTCGGGCGCCTCCGGCGCCTCGGCGTCGAGGGCTTCTACGCCGTGGGCTGCGATGCCGGCGCGCCCGGCCAGCGCCTGGGCCGCCGCGGACCAGGTCGCGTCATGCACCAGGTGGCGCGGCGTGCAGTCGGCGAGGAGCTGGTCCCATTCGGCCGGTGCCAGGCGGAAGTTGAGTGGCAGCAGCGTGGCGCCGATGCGCGCCAGGCCGAACAGCAACGCGATCATGGCGGGATGGTTGCCACCGAGCCAGGCGACGCGGTCGCCGGGGCGCACACCCCAGGCATGCCAGGCGACCGCCGCGGCGCGCCCGGCCCAGGCGTGCAGTTCGTCGTAGCGCCATGTCCGCTGATCGAAGACCAAGGCCTGCGAATCCCCGTGATGGCGCAATATGTGGGGAAATACCGGGTTCGAAGCGGCCATTTACCTAACTTTACTGGCTCTTCGCCTCTGGGAGTCGGGCCAACTTCACCATGTAAAGACAGGCCGCCAATGTGGCGGCCAATTCACTACCATTCCGCCATGCAGCAACTTTTGATGATCGAAGACGACACCCGCCTCGCGCAGATGGTGGGTGAGTACCTGGAGCGATCCGGCTTCGGGGTGTCGCACGCCGCCGACGCCAAGGCCGGCCTGCACATGCTGACCGAACCGCCGACCGGCGCCGCGCCCGATCTCGTGGTGCTCGACCTGATGCTGCCCGACATCGACGGCCTCGAGGTGTGCCGCCGCGTGCGCGCACTGCCGGGCGACACGGGCAAGGTCCCGGTCCTGATGCTCACGGCCAAGGGCGACCCGATGGACCGCATCGTCGGGCTGGAACTCGGCGCCGACGACTACCTTCCCAAGCCCTTCGAGCCGCGCGAGCTGCTGGCGCGCATCCGTGCCATCCTGCGCCGCCGCACGGACGGCGCCCCGGTGCCTGCCAAGACCATGCGCTTCGGCTCGCTGGAGATCGACCGCGACGCCCGGACCGTCACGGTGAACGGCGCGCCCTGCGAACTCACGTCCTACCAGTTCGACCTGCTGGTCGTGCTGGCCGAGCGCGCCGGCCGCGTGCTGACGCGCGACCAGATCATGGAAGCCGTGCGCGGCCGTGAGCTGGAAGCGTTCGACCGATCGATCGACGTGCACATGGGCCGCATCCGCGCGGCCATCGAGGCCGACGCCAAGAACCCGAAGCGCATCCTCACCGTGCGCGGCGTGGGCTACGTGTTCGCCAAGCAGCAGGACTGAAGCCCGCAAGCCCCGGATGAACCCCTGGAACGCCCAGTGGCGGTTTCCGCTTTACCTGCGGATCTGGATCGCCGTGATCGTGGCGGTGGGGGTCCTGACCTTCGCCTTCGGCTGGCTCTGGCAGCAGAACCGGCAGCAGACGCCGGAGCGCGAGATCATCATCCTCAACCAGGCCGACGAAGTCATCGGCCAGAGCAAGGTGCGCCCGACGCGCACGCCCGGGCGCGGTCTCGAGTTCGACGTGGAAATGAAGGATGGCAGCACGCTCACGGTGCAGATCCCGCCGCGCCCGCGCCGGCCGGGTGAAGGTCCGTCGGGCCGGTCCTGGCTGCCGCGTGGCACCACGGGCATGTTGTGGCTGCTCGGCATCGTCGCACTTGCCGTGGTGGTCGGCAGCTATCCCATCATCCGGCGGCTGACCCAGCGTCTGGAGGAATTGCGGCGTGGGGTCGAACGCTGGGGCGATGGCGACCTGAGCACGCGCGTCGAGGAAAAGGGCAACGACGAGGTGGCTTTCCTGGCGCGCCGCTTCAACCATGCGGCCGAACGCGTCGAGGTGCTGCTGCAGTCGCACAAGTCGCTGCTGGCCAATGCCTCGCATGAACTGCGCTCACCGCTGGCGCGCATCCGCATGGGACTCGAACTGATGGTGCCCGAGCCGTCGCCGCGGTCACGCGACGAGATCAAGCGCAGCATCGCCGAACTCGACCAGCTGATCGACGAGATCCTGCTGGCCAGCCGGCTCGACGCGCGCGAGTCCGACATCGGCACCGTCGAGCCCGTGGACCTCACCGGGCTGGCCGCCGAGGAATGCGCGCACGCCGGAGCCGAACTGGAGCTGGGCGAATCGGACCAGTCGGTCGTCGTGCCCGGCGTGGCCAAGCTGCTGCGCCGCATCGTGCGCAACCTGCTGGAGAACGCCCGCCGCTATGCCGACGGCCCGGTGCATGTCTTCGTGCAGCGGCAGGGGGCCAGCGCCATACTGAAAGTGTGCGACCGCGGCCCCGGTGTACCCGCGGCGGAACGCGACCGGATCTTCGAGCCCTTCTATCGCATGAAGGGCGCGAGCGAGCGTGAAGGTGGCGTCGGCCTGGGCTTGGCACTCGTGCAATCCATCGCGCAACGGCACCATGGCTCGGTGCGCTGCGAGGACAACCCGGGCGGCGGCGCCTGCTTCATCGTCACGCTGCCCTGCAACTAATTGTTGTGGCGTGTAAAAGAATCATGCAGCCCTCGACCCCGGTAAAAAAAATCACCAAGATCGATGCCATGGATGGGGCAGGCGGCGAGCTTTTCCCATAAATGGAGGATGCGGCGTTTGGCGCCGTCCTCTAGAGTTGCACTCAGCCTGTCACGCATCGGTCCGCTTCGGACCTTCGGATTCAAGTCTCCCAACGACGTCCTTCCAAGGACTTGATACAGCCACCGCGAGGTGGCTGTTTTTTTGGGTTGTGTGAATCGCCCGACCACCACTCATCGGGCCTGGCGCCCAGCCCTGCGCTAAGAGCAGCACGAGCGTGCGGAGTTGGCTCGCGTGCTCGGTCCATGGTCGGGCGCCGCCAGGTCCTCGAGGATGGTGCAGTCCGCCGCCAGACCTCCGGCGCACGCGGCGTCGCAACTGCGGACGAATGCGGAGAGGCCGGCCTGCAAAGCCTGGAGCTCAGCGAGCTTCTTCTGCACCTCCTGCAGGTGGGTTTGGGCGATGTCCCGCACCTCGACGCAATCCCGGTCGGGCTCATCGACGAGACCCACCAGCTCGCGTACCTGCTCGATGGTGAATCCGAAGTCCCGGCACCGCCTGATGAAGGCGAGTCGCCGGATGGCCGCATCGTCGTAGTGCCGCTGGTTGCCCTCGGTGCGCGGAGCGGGCGGCAGCAGGCCCACTTCTTCGTAGTACCGGATGGTGGGCACGCTGCAGCCGGTCTGCTTGGCCGCTGCACCGATGGAGTTCGCCAGAAGTGCGCTCATGCCCTTATCCTAATGTCAGCCGCAGGACGTGCCCGGGCAGCCACATCCGCCCGAGGCGGATTGGGTGGCGCGGCTGCGCCGCCAGGCGACGACAACAGCCACGGCGGCAAGTGCAACACCGGCGATTGCGAGCGGTACCCACGAATCGAGGTACGCGCCGAGGGCTCCCGCCCCGCCGGCGAGCAGGCCGGAGCCGACGCCCAGTGCCGCCATCCCGCCGATGATGGGCCCCGCGCAGCAGGCCGCGCATGCGGCTGCGGCGCCGAGAACGAGTTTCCAAGGCTTCATGTGAAACGACCTTTGATGCGAGGGCAAGCCGCCCACGACAGGAAGATAGGACCTCAAGTGGCTTGAGGTGCAAGCGCCAAGTGCAAGAGAAGCCGGAACCTCAGCAAGGACCCGCCCCGAAACCGTTGGCCTCGCCTACTGCGGGAAGGGGTCGATGCCGGGCCCTGCCGCACTGGCCAACGCCGGTGTCCGCGCCACGTTCATCACCCACGACACCATCACGAAGTAGCCGAGCAGCGACGCCAGCTCGACGACGCCCGGCTCGCCGAACTGCTGCAGCGCGCGCGCATAGGTGGCGTCGCACACGCCGTGGCTTTGCAGGAGCTCGCGCGTGAAGTCGAGGGCGGTCTCCTCGTCGGCGGCCAGGTCGCGCGGCCGGGCCCCGGCGCGCAACGCCTCCACCGCGGCGGCGCTCACGCCCGCCTTGACCGCCAGCGGCGCATGCATGGTCCATTCGAACTGGTTGCTCACGTGACGTGCCGCGGCGCAGGTGGCGAGTTCGCGGATGCGCACGTCCAGCACGCTGTCGAAGCGCAGGTACTCGCCGACCTTGGCCACTCGGTCGAGCAGCACCGGGCTGCGCAGCAACGGCAGGAAGGGGCCATAGACCCCTTTGCGTGGTCCGTCGATCAGTGCCTGCGCGGCCTGGCGCTGGGCATCGTTCATGGCGGCCGTGGCGGGCAGCGGCAGGCGATCGCCGCCGGGCTGGCTGCCGCCTTGCGGCAGGCCTTGGGTCGAGGGGTCAGGCATTCGCGGTCTCCTGGGTTGCGGTTTTCTGAAGGGTACGGCGCCACAGCCACACGGCGCTGCCGAATAGTGCCAGCGCTCCGGCCTGCAAGGCGAGGTCAAGGCCTTGCGCGCCCCAACGCGGCACCAGCAATGCCGACGTGGCGGGGCCCGCGATCTGGCCGGCCGCGAAGGCGGCCGTGATGCGGCCGACCCAGAGCGCCGCTTGCGCCGGGGCACGGGCGCGCATCTCCTGCACGCCGGCGAGCGTGATGACCATGAAGGTGCCGCCCACCAGCAGCGCCGAGGCGGCGATGGTCGCGCCGTTCAGCCACAGGCTGGGCAGCAGCACACCGACGCCCATGGCGAACTGGCAGGCGGCCCAGACCTGCAGCCGCGATGCGTGGCGCTGGACCCAGCTGGCGAGCAAGGTGGACAACGCCGCCGTCGCGCCGAAGAGCGGCCAGGCCAAGCCGAACAGCCGCGGATCGTCGACCACGCCGCGGGCCAGCGCCGGCAGGAAGGTGGCGGGCAGGATGTAGCCGAAGCCCATGAGTCCGTAGCAGACGACCAGTCCGCGCATGGCGCCGTCGCCCTGTGTCGGTGTTGCGGATGGCGCTTGGGCCGGTCCAGCGGCTGGTTCCAGCCGGACGAGCACCCACACCACCGGCACCATCAGCAGCAATGCCAGGGCGCCCAGGTGCAGCCAGAGGGTCGCGGCCGGCCAGCCGGATGCCGCGCCCACCAGGCAATAGAGGCCCGTGAGCGCGATGCCGCAGCCGACGCCCGCGTAGACCCATGCGCCCAGTTGCTGCCGCTCCCGCCGCGCGAGCGTGCCCAGGCACCAGACGCTGGTGGCCACGAACACCCAGGCGGACGCGGCACCGGCCAGGAAGCGCAGCACCAGCCACGGCGCAACGCCCGGCCAGGCCATCGCCGCCGTCAGCGCGGCGGTGGCGGCCAGCGCGACGCGCGCGAGCGTTGGCGCGGTCCAGGGCATGCGCGCCGCGGTCAGCGCACCCGCCAGGTAGCCCGCGTAGTTGGCTGCGGCGAGCCAGCCGCCGAGCGCCACGTCCAGCTGGCCCTCGCGCGCCATCAGCGGCAAGAGCGGCGTGAACGCGAAGCGGCCGATGCCCATCGCGGCCGCGAGCGACAGCGCGCCGGCGAGGACGACCGCCCAGGGGGGCGCGGGCAGGGAGCGGCTTGTCATGGAGGTCGATTGAATCCAGAATCGTGCTGCGTGACAAATGAATAAAACTGGAGCATCGTTCTTTTCATGAGAACCATCGATCTCGACAGCCTCGACATCTTCCGTACGGTGGTGCAGGAGGGCGGCGTGATCCGGGCCGCCAACAAGCTCAACCGCGTGCAGTCGAACGTCACGACCCGCATCAAGCAGCTGGAACAGCGCCTGGGCCGCACCTTGTTCCGCAAGCAGGGGCGCGGTCTGGTGCTGTCACCCGAGGGCGAGCTGCTGCTGTCGTACGCGCAACGGCTGTTCCGCCTGGCCGACGAGGCCGAGAACGAGCTGATGAGCGGTCGCGCGATGGGCGTGCTGCGCATCGGGTCACTGGAGAGCACGGCGGGCAGCCGGCTCGCGCCGCTCCTTTCGCGCTTTCATCGCCAGCACCCCGGCGTGGTGGTCGAACTCGCCACCGGCACCACCGGGGCGCTGCTGCAGCGGGTGGCGAATTTCGAGATGGAGGCCGCCTTCGTCTCCGAGCCCTTCACGCCGAACGGCCTGTCGTCCATGAAGGTGTTCGACGAGGAGCTGGTGCTGATCACGGGCAAGGACGTGCCGGCGGTGCGCCGCACGGCGGACCTGGATGGCATGACGCTGATCGCATTCTTCTCGGGCTGTTCCTATCGCAAGCGCGTCGAGGAATGGCTGGGTGTGGCCCCGGCACGCACGCTGGAGCTCGCGTCGTACCAGGCGATGATTGCCTGCGTGGCCGCCGGCACGGGATTCGCCGTGGTCCCGCGTTCGTTGCTGGTGGCGCTCAAGGCGGCGAACGAGGTGCGGCAGCACGAGCTGCCGGCGCGCATCCGCAAGAACCGCACGCACCTCGTCTGGCACGGGACACCGTCGACGGCACTGCAAAGGTTGCAGGAACTGCTGGAAGGCTAGAGCAGCGCCAGCACGCGCTCCGCGGACACGTCCGTCAGGCAGCGGAAGTGCCCCAGCGGGCAGACCCGCTCGAAGCACGGCGCGCAGTCCAGCGGCGGCTGGTAGGCCGGGTCCTGTTTCAACCAGACCACTTGCGCTCGATCGCTGAGCGGCGGCGTGTGCAAGGGGCTGGACGAGCCGAACAGCGCCACCTGCGGCACGCCGAAGGCGGCGGCCACATGCATCAGGCCCGAATCGTTGCTGACCACGTGGCGCGCGCCGGCGGCCAGCGCAAACGCGTCGAGCAGCGCAGTCTTGCCGGCCAGCTGCAGGACACGATCCGGCGCCCGGGCCGCGATCTCCTCGCAGAACGGGACGTCCTTGCCCGAGCCGAGCAGCACGATGGTTTGCTGCAGCGACGCGGCCAGCTCGCCGTAGTGCGGCCAGCGCTTGGCCGGGCCGAACTCGGCGCCGGGCGCGAAGACGACGTAGCCGCCGGCGGCCAGGCCGTGGGCCTGCAGCACGGCGTCGACGTTGGGGGCAGGCAGCCGCAAGGCCGGCCGGTCAGCCTCGATGCCTGGCTCGCCACTGAGCGCCGAATAGAACGCCACCATCGGCGGCTTGGCCTTCGGGTTCTTCAGGCGGTGCGTGAGCAAGCCCACCCGCGCTTCGCCCAGGTAGCCGATCCGCTTGGGGATGTCCGCGAGGAACGGCAGCAGCGCGCTCTTCAGCGAATTCGGCAGCACGTAGGCGGCGTCGAAGCGGCCCTGGAGCTGCTTGCCCAGGCTGCGTCGCGCCTTCAACTGCAGGCCGCCGTGCTGGAACGGGAACTCGACGACCTCGTGCACCTGGGGCATCGCCCGGTAGACCGGCGCCACCCAGGGCAGCGCACCCACGGTGAGCCGCTCGCCGCGCGCGTGCAGGCGGCGCAGCAACGGCTCGGTCATCACCGCGTCACCGATCCATTGGGGGGCGATGATCAGCGCGTTGGGCAAGTGTTGTCATTGCGGGCTTGACCCGCAATCCATGGTGGCAAGGTGCGACGCATCGATGGATCCCGGATCAAGTCCGGGATGACAGGCAGGGGGTCAGTGGTGACCGCCGAAGTGCTCACCCTCTTTCAGCTGGTAGAGGGTTCCGCAATACGGGCACTTCGCCGCACCTTTCGCGGCCACGTCCAGGTACACCTTCGGATGGCTGTTCCAGATCTTCATGTCGGCCTTGGGGCTGGGGCAGAAGATGCCGCCATTGCCGTTCAAATCCTTGGCGAGCAGTTCGACGACGGCTTGCTTGCGCTCGGCGGTGCTGCTCATGTTCAGACCTTGGTCAGCCAGTGGGCGTACTTGGGGTTGCGGCCGTTCACGATGTCGAAGAAGCCGCTCTGGATCTTCTCCGTGATCGGGCCGCGCTTGCCAGCGCCGATCTCCACGCGGTCGAGTTCGCGGATCGGCGTGACTTCGGCGGCGGTGCCCGTGAAGAAGGCCTCGTCGGCGATGTAGACCTCGTCGCGCGTGATGCGCTTCTGCACGATCTCCAGGCCGAGGTCCTTGGCGATGTGGAACACGGTGTTGCGCGTGATGCCGTTCAGCGCGCCGGCCGACAGGTCGGGCGTATAGATCTGGCCGTCCTTGATGACGAAGATGTTCTCGCCGGCGCCTTCGGAGACGAAACCCGAGCTGTCCAGCAACAACGCTTCGTCGTAGCCGTCGTCCAGCGCTTCCATGTTCGCCAGGATCGAGTTGCTGTAGTTGCTGACCGCCTTGGCTTGCGTCATGGTGATGTTGACGTGGTGCCGCGTGTAGCTGGAAGTCTTGACGCGGATGCCGCGCTGCATGCCTTCCTCGCCCAGGTAGGCGCCCCAGGGCCAGGCCGCGACCATGAGGTGGATCTGGTTGCCGCGCGGGCTCACGCCCAGCTTCTGCGAACCGATCCAGGTGAGGGGGCGCAGGTAGCAGCTTTCCAGCTTGTTCTCGCGCACCACCTGCTTCTGCGCCTCGTTCACCTGCTCCTTCGAGAAGGGAATCTGCATGCGCAGGATCTTGGCGCTGTTGAACAGGCGGTCGGTGTGCTCGGTGAGGCGGAAGATCGCCGTGCCGTTGACGGTGTTGTACGCGCGGACACCCTCGAACGCCCCGCAGCCGTAGTGCAGCGTGTGGGTGAGCACGTGGATCTTGGCGTCGCGCCAGTCGACCAGCTCGCCGTCCATCCAGATCTTGCCGTCGCGGTCGGCCATGCTTGGTACTACCGGGCTCATGTTCGTCCTTTGGGTGGAATCGCTGAAACCGGCAATTTTAAGGCGCGGCGGGAGGCGGACCGTCCGGCGCGACCGGCGGGCGATGCAGCTCCCATTTGGTGAGCTTGCCGTCGGCGAATTCGCAGGTGACGTGCGAGCCGCCGGCATCCGTCCAGCGGAAGATCTCCGGCTGCGCCTCCTTGGGGCTTTGCAACTCGCCCAGCGACCGCGTCATGGCCAGCACGTGCAGCAGATTGACGCCGGGCCGCAGCTTGGCGTTGAGCATGACGGCGCTGTCGCAATAGCCGATGGGCCGTGCCGACGCCCGCTGCAGCACCTTCATCATGCGGGTGAAGTGCAGCAGCGCCCACATGACGATGCCGCCGGCGGCCAGGGCCACGCCTTGCCAGCCGGCCGCTTGCCAGGCCGCGGCCACCAGGCCGGCGCCGAGGATGGGGATTGCGATCTTCTGCCAGTTCATGCGGCGATTGTCGCGGGGCGCGGCGGCATCCGGCCTGTGGCCAATGCGTAGGCCCAGTCCGGCCGGCCGCGCTCGGCGGCCAGCCGGGACTGCGGCTCCCATGCATAGGGGACCGCGCACAGCCGCGCCGTCCAGCCCTGCGCACGCTGCTCCAGCAGCGCGTAGCGAGCGTGCGGCGTGCCATTTTCGACGTGGTGATCATGCGGCTGGTCCCAGTGGAAGGCCTGGAGGCCGACGCTGCCGGGATTGACGACCAGGCTGCCACCGCACTGCACGGCGCGAGCGACATGGGTGTGGCCGCAAAGGATCAAGGACGCGCGTGTTTCGCCCAGCCTGGCACGCACTTCGTCGTCGGTGGCGGCACGCAGGCCGTTGCTGCCGTCTCGTCCGAAGCCGGGCGTCGCGGTTTCGAGCCAATACAGCAGGTCACTGGAGGGCGTGCCGTGAACCAACAGCACGTCCTGGCTCAGCTGCAGCACGGGGGGCAGGCCGCGCAGCCACGTCCAGTGCTCGTCGGTCAGCTGCGCGGCGGTGTAGCCGTCGCTCGTTGCCAGGTCCGGCGCGGCGCCGGTGTCTCGCAGCCGGAGCAGCTGCCGCTCGTGGTTGCCGGCGATCGTCGGAAAGCCCTTGGCCATCAGCAGGCCGGCCGTCTCGGCCGGCTGCAGGGGACCGCTGAGGATGTCCCCCAGGTTGACGATCTGATCGACCTCCTGCGCGGCGATGTCATCCAGCACCGCCTCCAGCGCGGACAGGTTGCCGTGGATGTCGGAAATGGCGGCCAGCTTCACGCGAGTCCCCGGACGACCTCGAGCGCCTGTTCGATGCGTTCCACGGGGTGGATCGTCAGCCCTTCGAATTCGCGGCTGTTCGCTTTCGGCGCATTGGCCTTGGGCACGATCGCGACCGAGAAGCCGAGCTTCGCGGCTTCGCGCAAGCGCTCTTGGCCGCGTGGGGCGGGCCGCACTTCACCCGCCAGGCCCACTTCGCCGAAGGCGAGAAAGCCCTTGGGCAGCGCGCGACCACGCAAGGACGAGGTGATGGCCAGCATCACCGCCAGGTCGGCCGCCGGTTCGCTGATCCGCACGCCGCCTACGGCGTTGACGAACACGTCCTGGTCCATGCAGGCCACACCGGCGTGCCGGTGCAGCACGGCCAGCAGCATCGCCAGCCGGTCGCGGTCCAGGCCCACGGAGAGGCGCCGCGGACTGGGCCCACCGCTGTCCACCAGCGCCTGGATCTCCACCAGCATCGGCCGGGTGCCCTCCAGCGTGACCATGACGCAGCTGCCCGGCACCGGCTCGCTGTGCTGCGACAGGAAGATGGCGCTGGGGTTGCTCACGCCCTTCAGCCCTTTCTCGGTCATCGCGAACACGCCGATCTCGTTGACCGCGCCGAAGCGGTTCTTGATCGCGCGCACCAGGCGGAAGCTGCTGTGGGTGTCGCCCTCGAAATACAGCACGGTGTCGACCATGTGTTCCAGCACGCGCGGGCCGGCCAGCGCACCCTCCTTCGTGACGTGGCCCACCAGCACGATGCAGGTGCCGCCGGCCTTGGCGGCACGCGTGAGATGGGCCGCGCACTCCCGCACCTGGGCCACCGAGCCGGGCGCCGACGTGAGCTGGTCCGAATACACCGTCTGGATCGAGTCGATGACCGCGATCAACGGCTGCTGCGCGGCGATGGTCGCCTGGATCTTCTCCAGCTGGATTTCGGCGAGCACCTTCACCTGCGAGCGGTCCATGCCGAGACGCCGCGAGCGCAGCGCGACTTGCGCCCCGCTCTCTTCGCCCGTGACGTAGAGCGTGGGCACGCCAGCGCGCTGCAGGCCGTCCAGCGCCTGCAGCAGCAGCGTCGACTTGCCGATCCCGGGGTCGCCACCGATGAGCACGACGCCGCCTTCCACGATGCCACCGCCGAGCACACGGTCGAGCTCGGAGATGCCCGTGGGCGTGCGCTCGATGTCGGCCGCCTCGATGTCGGCCAGCACGGCGACCTCGGAGGCGGGTGCCAACGACGCGAACCGGTGGCGGGCCGCCGCCGCCGGCTCGGCCGTGCTTTCGATGAGCGTGTTCCAGGCTCCGCAGTGGGGGCATTTGCCCTGCCACTTGGGACTGGTGCCGCCGCATTCGGTGCAGCTGTAAACCGTCTTGTCTTTCGCCATGGGCGGAGTGTAGGGTTGTGGGCGGCGGGGCTTGAACGGGATCGCCAATTCATTTAACATGTTAAATAACAGCTTCGCAACCGAACCGTGAGCACCACCTTCGTCCATCGCAACCTGCCGCGCCTGCTGCTGCAGGCACGTGAGTCCGTGATGGCGCACACGCGGCCGAGCTTGCGCGAGCACGGCCTGTCCGACCAGCAGTGGCGCGTGCTGCGCGTTCTTGGGGAGCATGGCACGGTGGAGACGGGGCGGGTCGCGCGCGAGGCCTACATCCTCGGACCCAGCCTCACGGGCGTGCTGGCGCGCATGGAGCGCGACGGCCTGATCCGGCGCGAACGCGACCCGGCGGACCAGCGCCGTACGGTCGTCGAAGCCACCGCCAAAGGAATGAAGATGGTGGGGCGGCTGTCGGACACCATCGAAACGCACTACGAGTGGCTGGAGAAGTCGCTCGGCAAGCAGAAGCTGGCGCAGCTCTACCAGCTGTTGGACCAGCTGATCGAACTGGAGCAACCATGAGCGTGATCGAACGCGGGACTGTCTACGGGACGCTGATGAACTTTCGCGGCGAGCTCGACGCCATCGGCGCGAAGATGAGCGAGCCGCCGTACAAGGCGCCGCCGCAGGCGCCCGTGCTGTACGTGAAGCCGGCGAACACGTGGAGCGAGAACGGCGCGGTGATCCACCTGCCGGCGCACGTGCCCGAGGTCGAGATCGGCGCCACCGTGGCGATGGTGATGAAGTCGGCCACCGAGGTTGCCGGCTACATCCTCCTGAACGACCTTTCGGTGCCGCACGACAACTTCTTCCGTCCGCCGGTCAAGACCAAATGCCTGGACGGCTTCCTCGCCATCGGCGACCGCGTGCGCGCGCGCAATGAGGCAGGCGATCCGGCGGTCTTCAAGCTGCAGGTGAAAGTCAACGGTGAACTGAAGCAGACCGTGCGCTTCGCCGAGCTGGTGCGTTCGGCCGACAAGCTGCTGGCCGACGTGAGCGAGTTCATGTCGCTGCGCCCCGGCGACATGCTGATGCTGGGCTGCGACACCGGCCGGCCGCGCGCCCGCGCCGGCGACCGGATCGAGATCAGCATGCCGGCCCTGGGCACGCTGGCCAACACCCTCGCCGCGGAGGCCGCATGAAACACGCACGCGTGCAGTTCGAAGGCGTGATGCACGGCGCGCAGGAGCGCGACGGCCAGTTGCTGCTGGACGACGGCCGGCTGGTCGCGCAGGACGCCGTGACCTGGCTGCCGCCGCTGTCCAAGCTCGCGCGGCCGCGCACCATCCTCGCCCTGGGCCTGAACTACGCGGATCACGCGAAAGAGCTCGCCTTCAAGCCGCCGGAGGAGCCGCTGGTGTTCCTGAAAGGCGAGAACGCCTTGAATGGCCACCGCCAGTTCACGAAACGCCCGGCCGGCGTGCAGTTCATGCACTACGAATGCGAACTCACGGTGGTGATCGGCAAGATGGCGAAGAAGGTCAGGCGCGACGACGCCTACGACTTCATCGCCGGCTACACGGTGGCCAACGACTACGCGATTCGTGACTACCTCGAGAACTGGTACCGGCCCAATCTGCGCGTGAAGAACCGCGACGGCGCGACACCGCTGGGCCCCTGGCTGGTGGACCGCGCGGACATCGGCAACCCGATGGGGCTGGCGCTGCAGACCACGGTGAACGGCCAGGTCACGCAAAGCGGGAACACGAAGGACATGATCTTCGACGTGCCCTTCCTCATCGAGTACTTCTCCAGCTTCATGACGCTGCAGCCTGGCGACCTGATCCTGACTGGCACGCCGGATGGGGTGGTCGATTGCAAGGCGGGCGACGTCGTCGTGACCGAGATCGAGGGCCTGGGTGCCCTCATGAACACCATCCAATAGCACCATGCGCATCGACCACCTGATCGCCGGCCGGACGGTCTCCGGCAAGGATTACTTCACCACCGTCAATCCGGCCACGCAGGAAGTGCTGGCGGAAGTCGCCTCCGGCGGCGAGTCGGAAGTGAACGCCGCGGTCGCTGCCGCGAAAGAGGCCTTCCCGAAGTGGGCTGCGCTGCCCGCCCCGCAACGGGCAAAACTGATCCGCAAGCTGGGCGACCTGATCGCCGCGCACGTGCCGGAGATCGCGCAAATGGAGACCAACGACACCGGCCAGGTGATCGGGCAAACCGGCAAGCAGCTGATCCCGCGCGCGGCCGACAACTTCACCTACTTCGCCGAGATGTGCACCCGGGTCGACGGCCACACCTACCCGACCGAAACGCACCTGAACTACACGCTGTTCCATCCGGTCGGCGTCTGCGCGCTGGTGTCGCCCTGGAACGTGCCCTTCATGACGGCCACCTGGAAAGTCGCCCCCTGCCTGGCCTTCGGCAACACGGCGGTGCTGAAGATGAGCGAGTTGTCGCCGATGACGGCGGCCCGGCTCGGTGAGCTGGCGTTGGAAGCGGGCATTCCCGCCGGCGTGCTGAACATCGTCCACGGCTACGGCAAGGACGCCGGCGAGCCGCTGGTTCGCCACCCGGACGTGCGGGCCATCTCCTTCACCGGCTCCACCGCCACGGGCAACCGCATCGTGAAGGAAGCCGGGCTGAAGAAGTTCAGCATGGAGCTGGGCGGCAAGTCCCCCTTCGTGATCTTCGACGACGCGAACCTCGAGCGCGCGCTCGACGCGGCAGTCTTCATGATCTTCTCCAACAACGGCGAGCGCTGCACCGCCGGCAGCCGGATCCTGGTGCAGAAGTCGATCTACGCCGACTTCGCGCAGAAATTCGCGGCGCGCGCCCGCAAGATCGTCGTCGGCGATCCGCTGGACGAGAAGACCACCATCGGCCCGATGATTTCGCAGGGCCACCTGGCCAAGGTGCGCAGCTACATCGAGCTCGGCCCGAAGGAAGGCGCGACATTGCTGTGCGGCGGCCTGGATGCGCCGCTGCTGCCGGACCGTGTGAAGAAGGGCAACTACGTGCTGCCCACCGTCTTTGCGGACGTGGACAACCGCATGCGGATCGCGCAGGAAGAGATCTTCGGGCCGGTCGCGTGCCTGATTCCCTTCGACGACGAAGCCGATGCGGTGGCCAAGGCCAACGACATTCCCTACGGCCTCTCCAGCTACGTGTTCACCGAGAACATCGGCCGCGCGCACCGCGTGGCGGCCGGCATCGAAGCCGGCATGTGCTTCGTCAACAGCCAGAACGTGCGCGACCTGCGCCAGCCCTTTGGCGGCACCAAGGCATCCGGCACGGGCCGCGAAGGCGGGACCTGGAGCTACGAAGTCTTCTTGGAGCCGAAGAACATCGCTGTGTCGCTCGGCTCGCACCACATCCCGCATTGGGGAGTGTGATGTCCCTCTACGCCGCGCAGAAATTCCTGTACGACCTGAACCGCGACGCCGCGGTGCAGCGCCGCTATCGAGAAGACAAGGACGCGCTGCTGGCGGCATACGACCTGGACGACGAGGAACGCGCGGCCATCCGCGACGGCGACATCGGCAAGCTCTACGTGCTGGGCTGCAATGGGCAGTTGCTGATGCACTTCGCGCCGCTGCTCGGCATCCCCTGGGCCGACTACCTGGAGGCCATGCGCGATGGCGTGCGCAAATACGGTCCCGTGCGCGCAGGCATCTACGCGATGACGACCGGCACCAATGAGAAAGTCGCGGGAGTCTGAGCATGCCCCTGGTATTCGCAGGCGTCTGCAGCCATGCCCCCGGCATCACCGGCCGGGCGCACCTGGCCGATCCAGCCGTCAAGGATGAATTCCACGCCCAGTTCCGCCGCATGGGCGAAGAGCTGGAAGCCGCCAAGCCCGAAGCGGTGATCGTGATCGCGGCCGAGCACTTCGCCAACTTCTTCATGAACAACATGCCGGCCTATGCGATCGGCATGGCGGACTGCTACGAAGGCCCGATCGAAGACCCGCAGTGGCTGGGCATCCAGAAGACCCGCGTCCCCGGCAACGCCGCGCTGTCGCAGCGCCTGATCCGCGAAGTGATGCAGACCGTGGACGTGTCCTACGCCGAGGAATGGAAGTTCGACCACGGCATCATGGTGCCGCTGCACTTCCTCACGCCCAAATACGACAAGGCGATCATCCCGGTCAACATCAATTGCCAGGGCCCGCCGCTCACGCCGCTGCACCGTGCCTGGGCGTTCGGCGAAGCGTTGCGGCGCGCCTGCGACGCCGCGCCGGAGCGCATCGCCCTGGTGGGTACCGGCGGCATTTCGCACTGGCCCGCCACGCCCGACTCCGGCAAGGTCAACTGGGACTGGGACCGCGAGTTCATGGACCGCTGGTGCGCCAACGACCGCGATGCCCTGCTCTCGCGCGAGCGCTACAACGACGAGGCCACCTACCGCGAAGCGGGCCAGGGCGGCTTCGAGATCCGGACCTTCATCACCGTGGCGGCCGCCGCGCGCGGGCAAGGCACGGTCCTGCACATGAAGCCCATCCCCATCTTCGCGGTCACCTGCACGGCGGCCACGATGAGCATCCAATAGGCGAGGCCCCCCATGCCCCATCTCGTCATCCTCTACACGCCCAATCTCGAGGGCAGCACGAATCTCGACGCCCTTTGCCGGTCGCTCGCGGACGCCATGCTGGCCGTGCGCGACGAGGACGGCCAGCAGGTCTTCCCGACGGGCGGCACGCGCGTGCTGGCCTTCCCCGCGGCGCATTACGCCGTGGCCGACGGCAAGAATGACTATGGCTTCATGTACCTCAACCTGCGCATGGGCGCGGGCCGCAGCGACGCGGTGAAGAAGCAGTCGGGCGACACGGTGCTGGCCACGGTTCAAAGGCACTTCGCGCCGATTTTCGAGAAGAGCCTGATCGGGATCACCGTGCAGGTGGATGAGAGTCCCGGCCAGGTGTATGACGCGAAGCACAGCACGCTGCACCCGCTGTTCCATCCTGCCGTCATTCCCGCGCAGACGGGAATCCAGGGCATTAAACCGGAAGGCGGAAGCTCTGGATTCCCGCCTCCGCGGGAATGACGCACATGCTGACTCACGAACTCATCGCCCAACTGGCGGCCGAACTGGACCAAAGCGAAAAATCGCGCGTGCAGGTCGAGCACTTCTCCAAGCGCCACCCCGGCATGACCGTCGAGGACGGCTACGCCGTCTCGCGCGCCTGGGTCGCCAGCAAGATCGCCGCCGGCCGGAAATCCATCGGCCACAAGATCGGGCTGACCTCGCGCGCCATGCAGATCTCCAGCCAGATCGACGAGCCGGACTACGGCACGCTGCTGGACGACATGCTGTTCGCCCCGGGCGACATCCCCACCCAGCGCTTCATCGCGCCGCGGGTCGAGGTCGAGCTCGCCTTCATCTTGAAGCGCAGGCTCGAAGGCGACAAGATCACCGTCGATGACGTACTGGCGGCTACGGACTACGTGACGCCCGCCATCGAGATCATCGACGCCCGCATCGAGCAGTTCGATCGCCATACCAAGGTGATGCGCAAGGTGCAGGACACGATCAGCGACAACGCCGCCAACGCGGGCATCGTGTTGGGTGGGCGCAAGGTGCACCCCAGGGAAGTCGACCTGCCCTGGTGCGGCGCCATCCTGCGGCAGAACGGCGCCGTTGAAGAGACCGGGCTGGCCGCCGGGGTGCAGGGGCATCCCGCCATCGGCGTCGCCTGGCTCGCCATGAAACTGGCGCCCTGGGGCGAATGCCTGGAGGCGGGCGAGATCGTGCTGGCCGGGTCCTTCACCCGTCCGGTCGCCGCGAAGAAGGGTGACCATTTTGACGCCGACTACGGCCCGCTCGGCCGCTTCGAATTCCTTTTCGCCTGAAAGGCCACGATGCAGACTCCCGCCAATTCCTTCAAGCAGGCCATCCGCGACAAGCGCGCGCAGATCGGCCTCTGGCTCGGCCTCGCCGGCTCCTACAGCACGGAAATCTGCGCGGGAGCCGGGTTCGACTGGCTGCTGATCGACGGCGAGCATGCACCGAACGACCTGCAGAGCATCCTGCACCAGGCGCAGATCATCGCGGGCTATCCGGGCACGCACGCCATCGCGCGCGTGCCGCAGGGCCACGGCCACGTCGGCCAGGCGCTGATCAAGCAGTACCTCGATCTCGGCCTGCAGACGCTGCTGGTGCCGATGGTCGACACGGCGGAACAGGCGCAGGAACTCGTGCGCTCCATGCGCTACCCGCCCGACGGCGTGCGCGGCATGGGCGGCGCGCGTGCCTCGCGCTGGGGCCGCTACGCCAACTACGGCAAGGAAGCCAACGCGCAGGTCTGCCTGCTGGTGCAGGTGGAAACGCGCGAGGCCATCGCCAACCTGGACGCGATCCTTGCGACCGAAGGTGTCGATGGCGTGTTCATCGGCCCCGCCGACCTCTCCGCCGCCTTCGGCCATGTCGGCAACCCGGGCCATCCGGAAGTGCAGGCACTGATCGAAGACGCGATCCGCCGCATCGCCGCGGCCGGCAAGGCCCCGGGCATCCTGATGACCGACGAGAAGCTGGCGCGCCGCTACCTCGAACTCGGCGCGCTGTTCGTGGCGGTCGGCCTGGACAACAACATCCTCGCACGCGGGACGACGGAGCTGGCGGCGAAATTCAAGAGTGGCGTGCAAGCGATGGCGCCCAGCAAGACGTATTGAGACCCAAGGAGCAAGACATGAATGCCGTGATGAAGCCGGCGGCGCAGGCCGCGATGCACCCCGACGAATGGAAGACCCGGCTGGAACTCGCCGCCTGCTACCGCATGTTCGCGCTGCTGGGCTGGACGGAGATGATCTACAACCACATCACCGTGCGCCTGCCCGACAGCGTGACGGGCGGCGAGAAGCAATTCCTGATCAATCCCTTCGGCCTCCACTACAGCGAAGTGACGGCCAGCAACCTGCTGAAGATCGACTTGCAGGGCCGCAAGCTCGATGCCGACAACCCCTGGCCGGTGAACCCCGCAGGCTTCACGGTGCACTCCGCCATCCACGACGGCCTGCCCGACGCGCACTGCGTGATGCACACGCACACCACCAACGGGCTCGCCGTGGCCTGCACGCAAGGCGGGTTGGCGCTGAACAACTTCTACTCCGCGCAGTTGCACGGCATGGTGGCGTACCACGACTTCGAAGGCATCACGGTGCACGCCGACGAGGCACCGCGCCTGCTGAAGAACATGGGCGACAAGCCGGTCGTCATCCTGCGCAACCACGGCCTGCTGTCCTGGGGCCGGACGCTGCCGCTGGCTTTCGTGCGGCTGTGGACGCTGCAGCGCGCCTGCGACGTGCAGGTGGCACAAGCCGGCCTGGGCCCGGCGATCCCTGTTTCCGAAGCTGTCGCGATCAAGACGACGCACGACTCGTTCCAGTGGGACCAGAAATTCGGCGCCGGCCAGGACGTGTTCGATGCGCTGGTGCGCCAGGTCGACCGCATCGACGCTTCGTACAAGAACTAGCACGCGATGAAAGTCTGCATCTACGGCGCCGGCGCCATCGGCGGCTGGATCGGCGTGAAGCTGGCCCGCGCAGGCTGCGAGGTCAGCGTGGTCGCGCGCGGCGCGACGCTCGACGCGCTGCGCACCCAAGGATTGCGGCTGCAGGAAGGCGAAGCCACGCACGCGGTCCCGGTCAAAGCCAGTTCCTCGCCAACCGAATTGGGCGTCCAGGACCTCATTGTGGTGGCCGTGAAGGCGCCGGCGCTGGCCGAGGTCGCCAAGGCCATCGCACCCTTGCTCGGGCCCGACACCATGGTCCTCACCGCCATGAACGGCGTGCCGTGGTGGTTCTTCCAGGGCTTCGGGGGGTCCTTCGCCGGCACGGCGTTGAAAGCCGTTGACCCGGACGGCAGCATCGCGCGCGCGATCCCGGCGGAGCATGTGATCGGCTGCGTCGTCCATGCCAGCTGCTCGCTCAACGGCCCGGGTCACGTGAAGCACCATTTCGGCAACAAGCTGATCCTGGGCGAACCTTCCGGCGTCAAGTCTGAACGCGTGCAGCAACTGGCGGCGTTGCTCACCAAGGGCGGCCACGAGGTGGAAATCTCCGAGCAGATCCAGAAGGACACCTGGTACAAGCTCTGGGGCAACATGACCGTGAACCCGGTGAGCGCGATGACCGGCGCCACCACCGACCTGATCCTCAACGACGACCTGGTGCGCGGCTTCATCTCCGCCGTGATGCTGGAGGCGCGCGAGATCGGCGGTCGCATCGGCATCCCCATCGCGCAACAGCCGGAAGACCGCCACCAGGTCACACGCAAGCTGGGTGCCTTCAAGACTTCGATGCTGCAGGACGTGGAAGCGGGCAAGCCGGTCGAGCTGGATGCGCTGGTGACCGTGGTGAAGGAACTGGGGGAATTCACGCAGGTGCCGACGCCGTTCACCGACGCCTTGCTGGGCCTGAGCCGCCTGCATGCGCGCGTGCACGGCCTCTACTAACGGCGGATGACGGCTGCCTCCGCCAAGGCCATCAGCGGCGCCGCCTTCGCCACGCTGCTGCTGATCGCGCTGATGATGGGCGCGAACCACGTCGCCGCCCGCATCGCCTTCAATCACGGCGCGGACGTCGCCACCGCCGTCGTCTTCCGCAGCGCGGTGACGGCCCTGGTCATCGTCGCGATCCTGGCCGTACAGGGCGTGCGCGTCACCTTCACGGCGCGGCACAAGCGCATGCTGCCGGCCATCGGCCTTTTGATCGGTGTGCAGAGCCTGTGCCTCTATTCGGCGGTCGCGCGCTTGCCGGTGGCGTTGGCGCTGCTGGCCTTCAATACCTATCCGATCTGGACGGCCCTGTGGGCGGCCATCGTCTACCGGCAGAAGCCCGAGAAGGCGATGCTGGTCGCGATGCCGGTGATCCTGGTCGGCCTGGCGATCGCGCTCGATGTGTTCGGCGCCGCTTCCGGACTGGGCGCCTCCGGGCAGTGGGCGCGCATCGGTGCCGGCGTCGGATTCGCGCTGGCCGCCGGCGCGACGTTTGGCCTGGCCCTGGTGCTGACGCAACACGAAGCCGGTGACGTCGACGGCCGCGTCCGCACCGCCACCACCATGATGATGGCGGGACTGATGGCGTTGGCCACCGTGGCGCTGCAAGGCGGCTTCCACCTGCCGAACGCCCCGGCCGGCTGGGGCGGCCTGGCCGCCCTCACCTTTCTCTACGGCACGGCGTTCACCATCATGTTCACCGTCCTGCCGAGGCTGGGCGTGGTGGGCAATTCCGCCATCATGAACGTGGAGCCGGTGTTCGCACTGGTGCTGGCGTGGCTGGTGCTCGGGCAATCCATCGCGCCGGTGCAGGTCGCCGGCGCGTTGCTGGTGGTGGGCGCCGTCATGGCGCTGGGCTTGCGCAAGCGCTGAAGCGCGAAGGAGAACGGCATGGACATCGGATTCATCGGGCTGGGCGTGATGGGCACGCCGATGGCCGGCCATCTGGCCCGCGCCGGGCACAGCCTCACCCTGCTCGACCAGGACAATGCAACCGCGCAGCGCGCCGCCGAAGCTTGCGGCGCGGGTGCGCGAGTCGCGGCCACGCCGCGCGAAGTGGCCGGGCAAAGCGACATCATCATCACCATGCTGCCCAATGGCGAGGTGGTGCGAGAGGTCGCCTTGGGCGAAGCGGGACTGATCCATGGCCTGCGGCCCGGCGCCCTGCTGCTGGACACCTCCTCCTGCGAGCCCTGGCTGACGCAGCAGACCGGAGCGGCGCTGGCCGGCCGCGGCGCCTCGATGGTCGACGCGCCGGTTTCGGGGGCGCAGTGGGGCGCGATCGATGCCCAGCTGGTGTTCATGGTGGGAGGCCACGCGCCGGATGTCGCCCGCGTCCGGCCTTTGCTCGATGTCATGGGGCGGGCGGTGTTCCACCTGGGCGGCCCCGGCGCGGGCCACGCCATGAAGTGCATCAACAACTGCATCACCGCGGTGACACTGGCGAACACGGCGCAGGGCCTGATTGCCGGCAAGCGCTACGGGCTCGACCCCGTCGCCATGATCGACGTGCTGAATGCCTCCACCGGTGGCTCCTGGATCACGCAGACGCATTTCAAGCAGCGCGTGTTCAACCGCACCTTCGACGACCCCTTCAAGCTGGCGCTGATGCTGAAAGACATGGGCATCGCCGTGCAACTGGCGCACGAGAACGGCGCGCCGGTGCCGCTATGGGATCTGGCGCAGCAGCTCTGGGGTCAGGCGGCCGAGGCCTCGGCACCCGACGCGAGCGTGAGTGAACTGGTGCGATGGGTCGAGCAGCAGGCGGGAACGGAACTCACGCCGGGCGCTGTCCCGCCGTGAACGCGCCTGTCATTTCCTGCGATCGCGCCAACCCAGCGCCAGGCCAACGAGCAACGCCAGCACCATCGCAGCCCGGCCCACCGCCATCCAGAGCTGCCCGGCGCGGACGCGGTCGCGCTCGCCCTGCACTTCTTCGGCAAAGGCGCCCTGGCCGAACGCGCCGAGAAACCGGCCGTCGGCGGCCACCCGGAAGTAGCCGATCCCTTCGAAGTCGGCCACCAGCAGGGCGTTGCCGAGCCGGTCGATGATCAAGGGATCCGCATGGCCGCCCTGGTCCGCCGCGCCCCGTGGCGCGTACGCGGCGTCGTAGGCCAGCAGGCGCCCGCGCTTCTGCCCTTGCGCGACGGCCAGCGTCCAGAGCATGGGAGCCGCACCGTCCGGTGCCGGCAAGAAGGCGAAGTCGGCCGCCTTCCGCCCGGCGGACGACTGCGGATGGCTCGCCAGTTGGACGCTGCGCTCGGCGCGGAAAGCCGGGCGCGGTGGTGCGACGTCGAGCCACACCACACGCTGGTGGTCGTTGTCGGCCACCACCAGCAGCCCGGCTTGCAGCCGCAGCCGGTTGGGGAACAACAGTTCACCGGCCGCGCTTTGCCCCAGCACCTCGCCCTGGAAAGACAGCGCGCGGACCGCGTGGCCCTGGGCGTCGGCGACGAACAGGCGCTCGTTCGCCGGGTCGACGGCAATGTGCACCGCGCGCGAAGTTGGGTTCACTTTCAGCCGTTCACCTGCGACCACCTGCGCGCATGCGTGCAGGCCAGGCGGAGTCGCGCGCAGGTCGCAGCGGACGATGCGGGGCACCGTGTCTTCGAAGAACCAGGCCTGGAGCCGGCCATCCGGGGTGGCCGTCCAGTCCATGTCGGTCGGCTCTTCGGCGAGGCCCAGCTCGCGCAGGGGCTGCCTGGCCAGGGGCCGGCCTTCGGCGTCGAGCAGGTGCAGTGCGCCATGGAAGATGACGGCCGCGCGCTCGGCGCCGGCCTGCGTGAAGCCGCGCAAGGGTCCGGGCCGGTCCGCCCCGGCCCTTTCCTGCGAGCCCCAGAACACGGCCGCAAGTCCAGGAAGGAACAGCGCCAGCACCAGCGCCGCGATCCGGGTCTCCGAGCGCGTCATGGCTGGCCCGCCTAGCGCCGCAGCAGGCGGATCGCCTCCGGCAGCGATTGCGCCGCCGGGAGGAAGTGGTCGATCAACGCGCCCAGCAGCACGGCGCAAGCCAGTGCGCCCAGCAGCGGCTTCCACGTGAGACGCACGGCGGCCGACAGCCAGCCCTCGCGCGCCACGCGGACCGCGGTGCGCGCCGATACGTAGCCGAAGGCCAGCTCCACGGCGACGGTGAGCAGCACGTCCCAGCCGAAATACAGCAGCATCAGCCAGCCGCCGCCCAGCACGACGGCACAACCGATCAGGAAGACGGCCACCACCGGCACGAGCACGACGGCGCCTTCGTCCGCACTGCCCGCCGCTTCCAGCGCTCCGCCGGCCACGTCGCCCGCCACGGAGCCGATGTCGGCGCCGTCGGAGAAACTCGCCTCGGCACCGCCGCCGCCGAAATCCCCGCCACCGCCGGAGCGCATGGCCGGCCCCGCCGCATCGCCTGCGTTCGACGCCAGGTCGACGCCGAGGTCGGCGGCGTTGCCCGGATCCACCTGGTCGAGCCCGCTCGATTCGCCGACCAGCAGGCCGGCCCACCAGCGCAGCACCAGCAGAAAGGCCAGGTAGCCCACCCCGAGCGTGATGAGGTACCTCAGCGCGAGGGAATCGGACCCCATCACCAGTTGCAGGTGCGCGGTCGCCCACATGCACACCAGCACGATGGCGCCGATGCACCAGCCATGGAACCAGAGCGCGTGCTTGCGCCGCAGGTGGTGGCGGGTGTCGGACTCCCAGACGCGCACCGAGCGCCAATCGGCGAGGCTGCGCTTGTGCTTCATCGCGCCCTTCAGTCAGCCACCACGACCGGCACCCGCGGCGCCAGCGCGCACATCAGCTCATAGCCCAGCGTGCCGGCGCTGTGCGCCACCTCGTCGATGGACAGCAGGGCCCCGTTGCCGGCCCGGCCCCACAAGGTCACCTCGCTGCCGAACCCCGCCTGCGGAACCGGCGTGAGATCGACAGCGACCATGTCCATGCTGACCCGCCCGATCAATTGCGTCCGCACGCCCTCCACCAGCACCGGCGTGCCCGTCGTGCAATGGCGCGGATAACCGTCCGCGTAGCCGCAGGCGACCACGCCGATACGGATCGGCCCCGTGGCGGTGAAGCTCGAACCGTAGCCCACAGTGTCGCCGGCCCGCAGCGCCTGCACCGCGAGCAGCCGGCTGGCGAGCGTCATCGTGGGCCGCAGGTCCCAGTGGGCGCTGTCGTGTTCCGGGTAGTCCGGCGCGCTGCCGTAGACGGCGATGCCCGGGCGGATCCAGTCACCGCGCACCGCCGGGTCCGCGGCATGGCGCAAGGCGGCCGCGCTGTTGCCCAGCGACCGTTCGCCCGGCAGGTCGAGCGTGATCTCGTTGAAGACCCGCAGCTGGTGGGCGATGCCGCGCGGGCCGTCGGCATCGCTGAAGTGCGTCATCAGGGAAATCTCTTCCACCTGCGGCAAGGCGTCCAGCCGCGCCCAGGCGGCCCGGTACCGCTGCGGCGCGAAGCCCAGGCGGTTCATGCCGGAGTTCAGTTTGAGGAAGACGCGGTGCGGCACCTGCGTCTTGTGCGCGGCCAGCATGTCGATCTGCTCGTCGCAATGCACGCTGTGCCACAGGCCCAGCCGCGAGCACAGCTCGAGGTCGCGCGGCTCGAACACACCTTCCAGCAGCAGGATCGGGCCGCGCCAGCCCAGCGCCCGGACCCGCTCGGCCTCCTGCAGGTCGAGCAGCGCGAAGCCGTCGACGGCGCGCATCGCATCGAAGACGCGCTCGATGCCGTGGCCATACGCGTTCGCCTTCACGACACCCCACACCCTGGCATCCGGCGCCGACGCACGCACGCGCGCGATGTTGTGGCGCAGGGCTTCGTGGTGGATGGTGGCCTGGATGGGACGGGGCATGACGAGTCCAAGTGGATCGGATTTTGTCATTACATCGCGTGATATAACCCCGTGTCGCCAGGAGACAGCAGAAATGAGCCCGGCCCATCAGCCAACCTGATGCTGGTGCCGCGGCCACGCCCAAGACGCATGAAGCGCGGTTTCTACACCATCATGTCGGCGCAGTTCTTCTCGTCGCTCGCCGACAACGCGCTGTTCATCGCGGCGGTGGAACTGCTCAAGACCTCCAAGGCCCCCGGCTGGCAAGCCGCCGCACTGGTGCCGATGTTCGCCCTGTTCTATGTGGTGCTCGCGCCATTCGTGGGGGCGTTCGCGGATGCCCTGCCGAAGGGCAAGGTGATGTTCTTCAGCAATGCCATCAAGGTGGTGGGCTGCCTGATGATGCTGTTCGGCGTGCACCCGCTGCTGGCGTACGCCATCGTCGGCCTGGGCGCCGCCGCCTACTCGCCCGCCAAGTACGGCATCCTGACCGAATTGCTGCCGTCGTCGCAGCTGGTCAAGGCCAACGGCTGGATCGAGGGCCTCACCATCGCCTCCA
Organism: Caenimonas sedimenti; assembly: GCF_007833165.1. Classification (GTDB taxonomy): domain Bacteria; phylum Pseudomonadota; class Gammaproteobacteria; order Burkholderiales; family Burkholderiaceae_C; genus Ramlibacter; species Ramlibacter sedimenti. The sequence continues at coordinate 46,668 of NZ_VOBQ01000009.1, forward strand.
TCATCCTGGGCATCCTGCTGGGCGGGCAGCTGGTGGGGAACGCGATCGCGAGCCGGATGCTCGCCCTGGACTTCCCGGTCATCGACACCGGCGTGGACACGCCGCCGGAAGCCGCCATCTTCCTGCTGATCTTCATCTACGCGCTCGCCGCCTGGTTCAACACCCGCATCCCGCACACCGGCGTCGAGATGCGCCCGATCCCCAAGAACCCGATGGAGCTGGTGCCTGATTTCTGGGCCTGCAATTCACGCCTGTGGCAGGACAAGCTGGGGCAGATCTCGCTCGCCAGCACCACGCTGATCTGGGGCGTCACCGGCAACCTGCGCTACATCATGCTGGCCTGGAGCGCGGCCGCGCTCCACTACACGACGACCCAGGCGTCGGCGCTGTCCGGCGTCGTGGCGCTGGGCACCGCCGTGGGCGCGGTGGTCGCCTCCATGCGCACCCGGCTCGACCGCGCCACGCGGGTCATCCCCATGGGCATCGCGCTGGGGCTCTTGGTGATCTGCCTGCGCTTCATCGACAACGTCTGGGTGGCGGCCCCCTTCCTGGTGCTGCTCGGGGCGCTGGCCGGCTACATGGTGGTGCCCATGAACGCCTTGCTGCAGCACCGGGGCCACAACCTGATGGGCGCGGGCCGCTCGATCGCCGTGCAGAATTTCAACGAGCAGGCCTGCATCCTGGGCCTGGGCGCGCTGTACAGCGTGTCGTCCGGCATGGGCCTCTCGGCCTTCGGCGCGGTCACGGGCTTCGGCCTGATCGTGGCCGGCTTCATGTGGATCATCCACCGTTGGCACAAGTCCAACTGCGTGAAGTACAAGGACGAGATCGAGCACCTGCAGGAACTCGCGCGGCACGACCACGGGCATGGCTGAACGCGTGGGCCCCTGGCCCGCGCTGGCGCTGGTCTTCAATGCCTTCGTCTGGGGCCTGTCGTGGTGGCCCTTTCGCGAACTGCAGTCGCAGGGCCTGCATCCCCTCTGGTCGACGGCGCTGATCTACCTCGTTTCGCTGGCCTGCCTGCTGGCCGTGCGGCCTGGCGCGGTGCGCGGCTGGTGGCAAAGCCCCTGGCTCTGGCTGCTTGCCGCCGCCGCGGGCATGACCAACGTGGGCTTCAATTGGGCCGTGACCATCGGCGACGTGGTGCGCGTGGTGCTGCTGTTCTACCTGATGCCGGCCTGGTCGGTGCTGCTGGCGTGGCTGCTGCTGGACGAGAAGCCGCACGCAACGGCACTCGCCCGCGTCGCACTGGCGCTGGTGGGCGTCGCGATCGTGCTGGATGGCGGGGCCATGGGCTGGCCCTGGCCGCAGGGGCTGGCCGACTGGCTGGCGCTGGCGGGCGGCTTCAGTTTCGCGCTGACCAACGCGCTGCTGCGCAAGCTGCAGGCGACACCCCCGGAGTCGCGGGTGCTGGCGATGTTCGGCGGCGGCGCGGCGCTGGCGGGCACGGTGGCCACCTGGGGCTTGGCGCAAGGGACCATTCCGGGCTTGCCGGCGCTTCAGGCCAGCTGGCTGGGCGTGGGGCTCGCGCTCTCGGCGGCCTTCCTCGTCGGCAACCTGGCCTTGCAATACGGCGCGGCCCGGCTGGCCGCGCACACCACCGCGCTGGTGATGCTGTCGGAAGTCGTCTTCGCCAGCCTGTCGTCGGTGGCGCTGGGCGCGGCGGAGCTGAGTCCGCGGGTGCTGGCGGGCGGCGCGCTGATTGTCGCGGCCGCGGCGTGGTCGGCCTGGCCGGAGCCCCGCGTGGCAACCAGCGGGCGCACAATGGAGACATGAGCACCGTCTACGACTTCGAAGCCCAGCAGATCGATGGCAAGACCGTTTCCCTGAAGCAATTCGAGGGCCAGGTCCTGCTGATCGTCAACACTGCCAGCGCCTGCGGCTACACGCCGCAGTTCGGCGGCCTGGAAGGCCTGCACCAGGCGTACGGAGGCAAGGGGCTCGTCGTCCTCGGGTTCCCCTGCAACCAGTTCGGCGCGCAGGATCCCGGCAGCGACGACGAGATCGGCGCCTTCTGCCAGAAGAACTACGGCGTCAGCTTCCCGATGATGTCGAAGATCGACGTCAACGGCACCGGCGCGCACCCGCTGTACCGCTGGCTCTCCAGCGAAGCGCCGGGCCTGCTGGGCAGCAAGAACATCAAGTGGAACTTCACCAAGTTCCTGGTCGGCAAGGACGGCCAGGTGCTCAAGCGCTACGCGCCGCAGGATCCGCCGGCCTCGCTGGCGAAGGACATCGAGGCCGCTCTGGCGGCTTGAGCCCGAACAATGGCCGCAACAGGCCGGTTCGGCGGATGATCGCCGTGCCCGCCCAGCAGCCGCCGATGGTGCCTGCCACCAGCAGGAGCGCCTCCACGCCCGCCGGCAGTTGCCAGGGCGCCAGCCACACCACCAGCACGATGATCAGCGTCTGGTGCAACATGTACCACGGATAGACCTGCTCGTTCGCCCAGGGGAGCCAGCGCCAGGGCCTGTTCAGGTGCTGATGCGCCCAGCCGAGGATCGCCAGGATGGCGGTCCACAGGTAGAGGTCGGCCAGGCAGCGCAATGCCAACCGCCAGGGCCCAGGTTCGGCCGGCGGCCAGGCGGCGCGCAAGCCGCTGTGCAGCGCCAGCAGGGTGACGGCTCCGCCCAGCAGCGCCCAGCGCAGCCGCGCCACTTCGCGCCACCAGTCCCGGTCGGTCCCGATCCAGTAGCCGTACAGGAACAGGGTGAAGTACACGGCATGGAGCCAGCCGTCCTGGATCAGGTCGTGGGTGGCCGGAAACCGCGGCCAGAGCGTGAGTGACCAGGCCATGAGCGGCAGGGCGGGCAGCAGCAGCGCGGGGCCGCGCAGGCCCAGAAAGGCTTGGCGCAGCCGCAGGCCGGCGGGGGTGGCCAACCAGGGCAGCGCCAGCAGCAGCAGGGCCGTGTAGCACCAGAGGTACGGCAGGTACCAGAGGTGGTTCCAGGTCACGCCGAAGTCCGAGCCGTCGAAGGCCTTTTGCGGCCAGGGTCCGCCTTGCAGGTACCGCATCATGAATTCAAGGAATCCGGGGGCGACTGACCCGTTGGCCACCGCCTGGGCATAGGCCTGGTACGGCACCACGATCGCCATGCCGAAGGCCAGTGGCAGCAGCAGGCGCAGGCTGCGCTGGCCGAACAGGCGGGCACGGCCGTCCGCCGGCCGCAGGAATCCCAGCGCGAGCCCGCTGATCAGGAACACCAGGTCCATCCGCCACAGGTTCATGGCGCGCATCGGCCACTGCAGCCAGCTGAGCTCGTGCGGGCTCTTCAGGTGCCAGTGCCAGCCCGCGACGTAGTACATGGCCACGTGGTACAGGATCACGAGGGCAAAGGCGAAGGCGCGCAGGGCGTCGATGTCGTGGCGGCGTTCCATGGGTTCTCCGGTGGCGTGGGGGCGGATTCTGGTCGGCATGGCTGGCACCGAGCCCTGCCAGGTGACGAATTGCCCCCGCTTTGGGACGAGTGGTGGCCGGTTGGGACGGGCTGGAAGCGCCTGCCCCCTAGACTTCGTGCCTATGCCTGACCTGCTTGCCCGCTACCAGCCCTGGCGCCGAACGGCCGAGATCGGCTTCTGGGTGGTCGTGCTGGGCGTGCAAGTGCTCGCCAACAGCATCGTGAGCTGGCACGACCTGCGCCGTGCCGGCGCCGGCCTGCCGTATTGGCAGCCGCTGGCCTGGGAGGTCACCAGCACGGTGGTGATCGGCGCGCTGATCCCGCTGCTGCTGCTGGCGGTTCGGCGCTTTCCGCTCGACCTGCGGAGTTGGCGGCGCCATTTGCCGCTGCATCTGGCGTTCACCTTGGTCTTTTGCCTGCTGCATGTCGCCGGCATGGTGGTGTTGCGCAAGGCGGTGTATGCCGCCGCCGGCCTGGTTTACGCGGTACCGGACTGGGGCCAGATGCTGTTCTACGAATACCTGAAGGACGCCCGGGCCTACGCGATGATCCTGGTGGCCTTCTGGAGCTACCGGGTGGTGCTGGTGCGGCTGCAGGGGGAAGCGCGAGTGCTGGACCCGCAGGAGCCCGCCGCAGGTGCCCCGGCGGAACCGCCGCCCTTGGCGCCCACCCGGCCAGAGCGTTTCCTGGTGCGCAAGCTGCGCAAGGAATTCCTGATCGCTGCCTCCGACATCGAGTGGCTGCAGGCGCAGGGCAACTACGTCGGCCTGCACGTGAACGGGCACGACTACCTGCTTCGTTCCACCCTGGCGGATTTCCTGGAGCAGCTCGATCCGGCGCGCTTCGTGCGGGTGCACCGCAGCTATGCCGTCAACCTGGACCGGGTGGCCGAAATCGAGCCGCTCGATGCCGGCGACGCGCGGCTGAAGATGAAGGATGGCAGCCAGGTGCCTTGCAGCCGGCGCTTCCGGGACGCGCTGGGCGGCTAGTTCGTCCAGCCCTGCGCATGCGACCACTCGCGGTCGATGCGGGCCAGATCGGCCAGCGTGCGGCCGGGCTCGTCGCGGAAGCGGTCGTCGAGCCGGCGCACGTAGGTGACGCGGTCGACGCGGAAGCTGCGGAAATCGTTGCGCTGCTCGCACCAGGCGGCGAGCGTCCAGACCTTGCCCCAGTAGAAGCAGCCGAGCGGCCGCACGGTGCGTTCACTGGCCTTCTCGCTCAGGTCGCGGTAGTTCAGGAAGATCTTGTGGCGTTCCTGGGCGGCTTCGCGCAGGGTCTGCAAGGTGCGCTGCGCCGGCGGCGACAGGCCGCCCTGCGGTGCGTAGACGGCCAGGGCCTCGGCCGCCACCCGCGCGTCGACCGGCAGCACCGAGAGGATCTTGCCCAGCGCATCCTGCGCGCTGGTCGCCAGCGCCGGGTCGAGCCACGCCTGGGCCATGCGCACGGAAGCGACCAGTGCTTTGGCCTCATCCTGCGTGAACATCATGGGCGGCAGGTCGAACCCAGCGCCCAGCCGGTAACCCACGCCCGCCTCGCCTTCCAGGGGCACACCCTGCGTCTGCAAGTCAGCCACATCCCGGTAGATGGTGCGTTCCGACACTTCGAGCCGCTGCGCCAGGTACGCGGCCGTGGTCAGGCGCCGGCCGCGGATCAGCTGGATGATGTGGAAGAGGCGGTCGGCGCGGCGCATGGAGGGACAGTACTGTGCCGCCATGCTCCTGACAAGCTGGTGTCAGGAGACCTTGTCCGGACCGGGCGTCTGGCAAGTGCCGTGGGTCTTCAGCTTCAGGCAGGTCGGCCGCGGCAGCCCCTTGCCCTCCTGGATGGCGCGCACCATCTCCACCAGCTTGCCGGCTTCACCCTTTCCGGTGCCGAACCAGTAGTCGACCAGCCGGCCATTCACCAGGATGGCCTGCTGCGGCGATCCGCTCAGCCCGTTCGAAGCTTCCTTCAATGCGGGCTGCAGGTGCTGCGAGCCGGAAGGGAAGAAGAACCCCGGCGGCACGGCCGACGTGATGCTCTTGGTGACGTGCGTGTACCGGATGGACTTGAATTCGGGCGCCGCCTGGAGCTTGGGCAGCTCGGTCTGGCGCCACGTCACGCAAGGCGGGCAATCGTTGCCGCCCATGTTCACGATGTCGATGACCAGGGCGGGCGGCGGATCGGCCGCCTGGCTGCCGGCCGGGAGACACGCCGTGGCCAGAACGAACCCGGCCGCCCAGGCATTGCCGACACTGGCCATTGCAAGCTCCTTCGCGGCCTGCGGCCGCCACCGGAGGTTCGCGCTCCGCGGTTCGGCTGTCAAGCCGGCGCCAGGGCCTCGTCCAGCAGTTCCACCCAGTGCCGAACCGGTGTCTGCGTCCCGCTTTGCAGGTGGGTGATGCAGCCGATGTTCGCGGACACGATGGCCTCCGGCGCCAGTTCGGCCAGGTGCCCCAGCTTGCGGTCACGCAGGGTGTGCGCGATGTCCGGGTGCAGCACCGAGTAGGTACCGGCCGATCCGCAGCACAGGTGCGACTCGTTGAGCGCGACACGCACCTGGAACCCCAGCGCCGTGAGGCCTTGCTCGACACCGCCGCGCAATTGCTGCCCGTGCTGCAAGGTGCAAGGCGGGTGGAACGCCAGCAGGCCCGCAGGCGCCCGGACCCGGCCCCGCAGTGCGGGCACCAGTTCCGGCAACAGTTCGCTCAGGTCACGGGTCAACTCCGCGATGCGGGACGCCTTCTCCGCGTAGGCGTTGTCGTGCTGCAGCAGGTGGCCGTATTCGCGCACCGTCACGCCGCAGCCCGAGGCGTTCATGACGATCGCTTCGACTTCGCCCCGCTCGACGAACGGCCACCAGGCGTCGATGTTGGCGCGCATCTGCGCGCGCCCGCCGTCCTGGTCGTTCAGGTGGAACTTGAGGGCGCCGCAGCAACCGGCCGCCGGCGCCACGACCGCCTGGATGCCGGCGGCGTCGAGCACGCGGGCCGTCGCGCTGTTGATGTTGGGCATCATCGCCGGCTGCACGCAGCCCGCGAGCAACAGCACCTTGCGCGCGTGCGTCGCCGTCGGCCAGCGGCCGGCGTCGCGGGCGGCCGGCACCTTGTCGCGCAACAGCGGCGGCAGCAGGCCGCGCACAGCCTGGCCGAGCTTCATGGCGGGTGCGAACGCGGCGGAGGTGAGACCTTCCTTCAACGCCCAGCGCGCGGCTTTCGCGCCGGCACCGCGCGGCACCTTGCGCTCGACGATCGCCCGGCCGATGTCCACCAGCCGCCCATACTGCACGCCGCTCGGGCAGGTGCTCTCGCAGTTGCGGCAGGTGAGGCAGCGGTCCAGGTGCAGCTGCGTCTTGCGCGTCGGGGCGTCGCCTTCCAGCACCTGCTTCATCAGGTAGATGCGGCCGCGCGGGCCATCGAGCTCGTCGCCCAGCACCTGGTAGGTGGGGCAGGTGGCGGTGCAGAAGCCGCAGTGCACGCACTTGCGCAGGATGGCCTCGGCCTCGCGGCCTTCGGCGGTGTCGCGGAATTCGGGGGCGAGCTGGGTCTGCATCAGAAGTCCGGGAAGAGCCGGCCGGGGTTGAAGGTGCCGGCCGGGTCGAACTGGCGTTTCAGCTCGCGCTGGATGGTGGCGAGTGCCGGCGCGAGCGGCGTGAAACGGGGAAAGGACACGGGCCCCGCGGTCCGGAACAGGGTGGCGTGGCCTCCGGCCTCGCGCGCGACGGCGCGCAGCGCATCCCCGCCGCCGGGCGCCACGCGCACCCAGCGTTGGGCGCCGTGCCATTCGACCAGTGGCGGCTCCGGCAGGTCCAGCACCGGCGCGGTCTGCGGCACGGAGAGGCGCCAGAGCTCCCGTTCGCCACGGTCCGCGAACCACGCTTGCTGCTGTTCCCGGCAAGCAACCCAATGCGGTCCGGCGCCGTCCAGCCGTTCGCCTCCCATGGTGCGGCAGGCGGCTTCCACCGCGGCCTGCGCGCCGCGCAGCCGGACGTACAGGGCCTCGCCCCCGTCCTCGCGCTTCCAGCAGCTGGCGTTGAGCGGCAGGGGCTGGCCGCCCCAGGCGTTCAGCTGGCGCAAGGCCTGGGCCTGGTCCAGCTCGAACCGGAGCGTGGCTTCTGCCGGTGCCACTGGCAGCACCTTCAGGCTGATCTCGGTGATGAGCCCCAGCGTGCCGAACGCGCCCACCATGAGCCGCGACACGTCGTAGCCCGCCACGTTCTTCATCACCTGGCCGCCGAAGGTGAGCAACTCGCCGCGCCCGTTGACCAGTTGCAGGCCCAGCACGTAGTCGCGCACGGGCCCGGCACTGGCTCGGGCCGGCCCCGAAAGGCCGGCGGCGACCATGCCGCCGACGGTGGCGGCGGAGCCGAAATGCGGCGGTTCGAAGGGCAGGCACTGACCCTTCCCGGCCAGCAGCGCTTCCAGCTCAGCCAGCGGCGTGCCAGCCAGCACCGTCACCACCAGTTCGCTCGGTTCGTAACTCACGATGCCACGCAGGCCGGTGGTGTCCAGCACCTCGCCCTCGAAACGCTCGCCGAGGAAGTCCTTGCTGCCGCCGCCGCGGATGCGCAGCGCACTGCCGCTTTCAGCGGCAGTGCGGATCCGCGCGATCAGGTCGTCCAGGATGGCCATGCGGGCGATGTTACGGGCCTGCCGCGGCCCCGACGGCCGCCGGGGCCCTGAAATTTTCGGGGCTCAGTCGATGAAGAAATTGACGGGCAGCCCGGCGATGTCCGATTCCAGTGCCAGAACGTGGCCCGACAGGGGCAGGGCCGCCACTTCCTCGGGCGGGCGCCCGTGGCGCGCGGTCGCCAGGAACAGCGTCTTCCCCTCCGGCCCGCCGAAGCACGGCATGGTCGGGCAGCGCGCCGGCACCGCGATCTCCCGCAGCAGGACCCCGGCCGGCGACAGCTGCACGATGCGGCCGCCCTCGTACATGGCGCACCAGTAGTTGCCCTCGGCGTCCACCGCCGCGCCATCGGGCCGGCCGCCGTAGCCCGGGTCGCCCGGGCGCCAGCCGGCGGGCTTGGGCGGGAACTGGTGAAAGATGCGGTGGCGCCGCAGTACGTTGGCGCGCGCATCCCAGTCCCAGGCGTGAATCACATGCCGCGGCGTGTCGGTCCAGTAGAGCGTGCGGGCATCGGGCGACCAGGCCAGGCCGTTGGCGGTGGTCGCGTTGTGCGCCTTCAGCTGCACCACCGGCTTGCCGCCTTCGCCGTTGCCGGGGCGGCAATCGACGCTGTACAAGTCAGCCTTGCGGGCATCGCGCGGTTCGTAGATGGTGCCGGCCCAGAAGCGGCCCAGCGGGTCGGCCTTGCCGTCATTGAAGCGGGAGGTCTGCGCGTGGTTGAACCGCACGATGGGCGCCAGCGTCCCGCCCCATTCACGCGCGCGATAGATGCCGTCGCGCAGGCCCATCACCAGGCCACCGCCGGCGGCGGGGGCGATGCAGCCGGGTTGCTGCGGCAAGGGCCAGTTTTCGGCGGCTTCACCCGGCCGCACCCGCCGGATTCGGCGGCCGTCGATGTCCACCCAGTACAGCCGTTGCTCCTGCGGATGCCAGAACGGCGACTCGCCCAAGGCGTCCGGTTCCGCGACGGCCTGTATCCACATCAGTTCCTCACAACCCCGCGCATCCGCCGTGGTGCATGAGAGAAGAAGCGCCGTCGTGGGCACCCGCGGAACCGGCTTTGCCGGGCCGCTGGGTGCGCCCCCTTGGGCGGGGTCCCCGGGAAATTGCGCAGCAATTTTCTGGGGTGCCTTTGGGGGAGACGCCGAAGGCGTTTCGGGGGTGGGCTTTCATCGCGCGGGCTCCACTTCCAGCGTCATCTGCGCCACCATGGTCTCGCCCGGCGCCAGCACACGCAGGCCCAGGTCGGCGGCCTTGGCGCCGGCGGACACCAGGTGGACCGCGTTGTTGACGTGGCTCACCGGTTCGACGGCGATGTGGTCGCGGGTGTCGTTGGTGAACACCACCAGCCGGGACAGGCTGGAACGGATGCGCACGTGCATCGCCTCGTCACGCAGGTGGGCCACGCCATCCCAGCCGTCGAAGCAGTGGTCGACGTCGAGGAAAGCGCAATCGCTGTCGAGGCCGCGCGAACCCTTGCGCACGGTGGGCAGCTTGTCGGGGCCCATCTCCCAGCGGCCCGTGGCGTCGAAAGCGATGCGGCTGCGCGAACGCTTGACGAAAAACGGGTGCCAGCCCAGCCCGGCGGGCGCGGCCTGCGCGGACTGGTTGGTGAGGGCCAGCGTGAATTCGAGCGCCCCTTCGCGCAGGCGGATCGTGTGGGAGCAGTCGAAGGCGAACGGCCAGGCGCTGTCCGCCTTGTGCTCGTAGGAGAGCATGGCGGTCTGGGCATCGCTTTCGAGGACGGACCAGGGCCGCTGCCAGCCGACGCCGTGGATGGCGTGCGGTTCATCGCCGTTGTTGCGGACCAGCGGGTGTTGCGTCCCATCCCAGACCAGGCTGGCATTCGCGATGCGGTTCGAGAAGGGCACGAGCGCATAGCTGCCTGACTGCCGGGCTGAAGCCAGCTCGGAAGCCGGCCCCGACCTCAGCACCGGGACGTCACCCATCCAGAAGCCCGAAATGCAGCCCCCCAGCCGGGGTTCGATCTCGCAACGCAATTCCCCAGCGACCAGTTCGACCATACCGCTGTCTCCTGTTGTGCCCCCATTCTGCACTGAGGGCGCGGCGGCTTTGGCGGCTCACCAAAAAAACGGCCCGCCGAGGCGGGCCGAACATCCAAAGGAGATCTTGCTTGGTTCTTTTGACTTGCCGCGGCGTGCCACCGCGGCCCATCCGTCCCGCTCTAGCGGTTGTATGCGGTCTCGCCGTGGCTGCTGATGTCCAGCCCTTCGCGCTCTTCCTCTTCGGTCACGCGCAGGCCGATCAGCAGGTCGACGATCTTGTAGGCGATGAAGGCCACCACGCCCGACCAGATGATGGTCGTCAGCACGCCCTGGAACTGGATCCAGACCTGGCCGCCGATGGAGTAGTCCGGGTTCACCTTGTTGGCGACATAGTCGTAGACGCCGGTGCCGCCCAGCGAGGGCGAAGCGAACACACCGGTCAGCAGCGCACCCAGGATGCCGCCCACGCCGTGGACGCCGAAGACGTCCAGCGAGTCGTCGGCGCCGAGCATGCGCTTCAGGCCGTTCACGCCCCACAGGCAGACCAGGCCGGCCGCGAGGCCGATGATCAGCGCGCCCATCGGGCCGACGAAACCGCAAGCCGGGGTGATGGCGACCAGACCGGACACGGCACCGGAGGCGGCGCCCAGCATCGAGCCCTTGCCCTTGGACAGGGCTTCACCGGCGATCCAGGACAGCGTCGCGGCGGCGGTGGCGACCAGCGTGTTGATGAAGGCCAGGGCGGCGACGCCGTTGGCTTCCAGGTTGGAGCCGGCGTTGAAGCCGAACCAGCCCACCCACAGCAGCGAGGCACCGACCATCGTGAGCGTCAGGCTGTGAGGCGTCAGCGATTCCTTGCCGTAGCCCAGGCGCTTGCCCACCAGGTAGGCGCCCACCAGGCCGGCGACACCGGCGTTGATGTGCACCACGGTGCCGCCCGCGAAGTCCAGCGCGCCCTTGGCCCAGAGCCAGCCGGCGGCGGCCGTGACGGTCTCCAGCGACTTGGCGTCGGTGATCGCGTCCGGGCCGTCCCAGTACCAGACCATGTGGGCGATCGGCAGGTAGCTGAACGTGAACCAGATGGCGCAGAACAGCAGCACCGCCGAGAACTTGATGCGCTCGGCGAAGGCGCCGACGATCAGCGCGCAGGTGATGGCCGCGAAGGTGGCCTGGAAGGCGACGAAGCTCAGCTCGGGAATGACGACGCCCTTGCTGAAGGTCGCGGCGATCGATTCCGGCGTCACGCCCGACAGGAACAGCTTGCCGAAGCCCCCCATGAAGGCGCTGCCTCCGGTGAAGGCGACGCTGTAGCCATAGATGATCCACAGCACGTAGATCATGGAGCTGACCACGAACACCTGCATCAGCACCGACAGCATGTTCTTGCTGCGGACCAGGCCGCCGTAGAACAGCGCCAGGCCGGGGATCGTCATCAGGATCACCAGCAGCGTGGAGACCGTCATCCAGGCGGTGTCGCCCTTGTTGGGGACGGGGGCGGGCGCTGCTGCGGGGGCCGCGGCGGCAGGGGCAGCAGCAGCAGGTGCCGCGGTGGCAGCCGCGGGAGCCGCGGCTGCGGCAGGGGTCGCGGGAGTCGTCGTGGCGGTCGCGGCAGGCGCGGCGGGTGCGGACGCGGCAGGCGCCTGCGCGACCGCGGCGGCGCTGCCGATCAGCAGGCCCAGGCCGAGGCCCAGGGTGGCGAGAAATTTCCTCATGTCAGTGTCTCTCTTTGATGCGATAGGGGTTTTAGAGAGCTTCCTTGCCGGTCTCGCCGGTGCGGATGCGGACGACCTGCTCCAGGTCGTAGACGAAGATCTTTCCGTCGCCGATCTTGCCGGTGCGGGCGGCGCCCTCGACGGACTCGATCACCCGCTCCACCAACTCGTCGGGGACCGCGGCCTCGATCTTCACCTTCGGCAGGAAATCGACCACGTATTCGGCGCCGCGATACAGCTCCGTGTGGCCCTTCTGGCGGCCGAAGCCCTTGACTTCGGTCACGGTGATGCCTTGCACCCCGATGCCCGAGAGGGCTTCGCGCACCTCGTCGAGCTTGAAGGGTTTGATGATGGCGGTGACGAGTTTCATGCTTTCTCCTTTGGCAGCGCCAGCTTCAGAACGCGTACTTGAGACCCAGCACGGCGCCGGACTTGCCCAGGTTCTTGCCGTTGGGCGCCAGGTAGCTGTTGTTGTCCGTGTCGACCCAGGCGAGGCTGGCGGTCAGGCCGTTCTTGAAGTCATAGCCGAGCGCGATCGAATAGTCGGTGTAGCTTGCGGCGGAGTTGTTCTTGACCTTCTGGTAGCCGATGTGCGGCGTGACGGAGAAGCCGCTCTCACCGATCGGGAACGTGGCCGTGAGGTCCAGGTAGTAGCTGCCCTTGCTGTCGGCGAAGCCGAACAGGTTGGTGACCGCGTGCGAGTACTTCAACGTGGCGGGGCCCCAGGTGCCGGCCGCGTACAGCTCGGTGGTGTCGGGGTTGACGCCCAGGCTGGAGCCCGGGTAGAAGTAGCGCAGGGCACCCACGTCGACGCCGACCGGGCCCGCGTTGAACTTGTAGCCGCCATACACGTCGATCTCGACGTTGGAGTCGCCGCCGGCATCCTTGATCCACTTGATCGTGGACGCCCAGGTGCCCACGTAGAAGCCGCTGGAATGGGCGAAATCGACGCCGCCCTGCAGCGCCGGCTTGAGCCGCGACTGCGAGATGCCGCGGTAGCGGTAGTCGGAGACCACGCCCACGTTATAGGACAGCGTGTAGTCGGGCGTCGCGGCGGTCTGGGCGAAAACGCTGCCGGCAAAGACCAGCGAGGACAGCAGCACGAGGGCTTTGGATTTCATGGGTTCTCCGTGATTTGAGGAAGGGACGCTCAGCTGACTAAGCAGGACGCGTGCCAAATGTCACAAGGAGGAACACCCGGTCCGCGTGAACCCTGCTTTTGGCGTTATGCCGCTGAGGTACTCGTTTTCGCGGCCAGTTGGCACCAACTCGGTGCCATCTTGTTTTTTTGGCCGCACCAGGGCGTGTCATGCACATCTATGGGGAGGGAATCCGCTTTGAGCCTGTCTTTGGTGCAGAGCCGGTCACTGCTGGGCCTGGAGGCCGAAGCGGTCACGGTCGAGGTGCATTTGGCCAATGGGTTGCCCAGCTTCACGCTGGTCGGCCTGGCCGACACCGAAGTGAAAGAGGCGCGCGAGCGCGTCCGCTCGGCCCTGCTGACCTGCGGCCTGCAGTTCCCCCACAACAAACGCATCACCGTGAACCTGGCGCCGGCCGACCTGCCCAAGGATTCCGGCCGCTTCGACCTGCCGATCGCCCTGGGCATCCTGGCCGCCAGCGGCCAGATCGACGGCGCCCGGCTGGCGGGGCACGAGTTCGCGGGTGAACTGTCGCTGTCCGGCCAGCTGCGCCCGGTGCGCGGCGCCCTGGCGACGAGTCTGGCGCTGCAGTCGGCCGGCGTGCGGGTGCGGCTGGTGCTGCCGCCGGGCAGCGCGGAAGAAGCGGCCCTGGTCCCCGGCGCCGAAGTGCTGCGTGCGGTGCACTTGCTCGACGTGGTGCGGCAGTTCCTGCCGCAGCCGCAGGCCGATGCGTCCGAGCCGGGCGATGGCTGGGTCCGGCTGGAAGCCGGGGCGCCTGGCGCGCCACCGCGCTATCCGGACCTGGCTGACGTCAAAGGACAGGCGGCGGCGAAGCGGGCACTGGAGATCGCCGCCGCCGGCGGCCACAGTCTGCTGCTGGTCGGCCCGCCTGGGGCCGGCAAGTCGATGCTGGCCACGCGCTTTGCCGGGTTGCTGCCGCCGATGCGCATCCAGGAGGCGCTGGAAAGCGCGGCCATCGCCAGCCTGGCGGGCCGCTTCGCGCCGGCCCAATGGTCGCAGCGGCCGACCTGCTCGCCGCACCATTCATCCAGCGCGGTGGCGCTGGTGGGTGGCGGTTCGCCGCCGCGGCCAGGCGAGATTTCACTGGCGCATCATGGCGTGCTCTATCTGGATGAAGTGGCCGAGTTTCCGCGCAGCGCCCTGGAAGCCCTGCGCGAACCGCTGGAGACCGGCCGGATCACGATCGCGCGGGCCGCGCGCCGCGCGGAATTCCCGGCGCGCTTCCAGTTCATCGCCGCCATGAACCGCTGCCCCTGCGGCTGGCTGGGGTCGGCCCGGCCGTGCCGCTGCACGCCGGACCAGGTGGCCCGCTACCAGGGCAAACTGAGCGGGCCGCTGCTGGACCGCATCGACCTGCACGTGGAAGTGCCGGCGCTGCCGCCCGAGTTGCTGCTGAACACGCCGCCCGGCGAAAGCACGGCCGCCATCCACGCGCGTTGCGTGGCGGCGCGCACGCGGGCCGAACAGCGGCAGGGGCATGCCAACCACGCGCTGGAAGGCCAGGCGCTCGATGCGCACGGCGCGCTCGACGCCACGGCCAGCAACTTCCTGCGCACCGCAGCGGCGCGCCTGGGCTGGAGCGCGCGCGCCACGCATCGCGTGGTGAAGGTCGCGCGGACCATCGCTGACCTGGCGGCGGCGCGGGATGTGCAAACCACGCATATCGCGGAGGCCGTGCAGTACCGGCGGCTGCTGTCGGCGTCGCAGTGAGGTCTCAGGCCAGTCGCTGCATCCGGTCCAGCGCACCTCCCGCCGCACCCTTGATCCATTCGAGACCCAGCCGGCGCTGCAGCCGCACCTGCTGGACCTGCACGAGCTTCACGCGGGGAGCCGACAGGCTGTCCGGCACCAGGCAGGCGCCCAGGCCCGCACCCACCATCGCCATGGCATGCGCGTCGCTCTCCGTCCTGGCGACCACGATGGGCGCGACGCGGCATTCGTCCAGGATGCGCGAGGCCGCCTGGAGGAACTCGCAGTGGATGCGCACGATCAGCGTCTGGCCATGGAGCATCGCGGGCGTCACCTGCGCCGGAACTTCCCAGGCTTCGGGCAGCGCCAGCACTTGCGAGTCCGCCGCGAGTTCGAGCTGGCAGACCCCCGGGGCTGGTTGCGCTTCCAGTGAAGTCAGGATCGCGTCCAGGCGGCCACTGGCGAGCCGCCGGCGCAAGGCGCTCAATGAACCGTCTTCCGTCTGGCAGCCCGGCAAGCCGGCCGACCGGGTCAGCGCCGCGATCGTGTCCGCGACGAATTGCGGAGCGAGTGTCGCCAACAGGCCGACGCGCAGCCGCCGGCGCTGGACCGCGGGTGACCGGGCCAGCGTCTTCATCGCCGCCAGCTCCGACAGCACGGACCGCGCATGCGCGATCAAGCGGCTCCCCTGCGGCGTCAGAACCACGCCACGCGGGTGCCGGTCGAACACCTTGAACCCGACATCGGCCTCCAGCGCGGCGATCGCCGCCGACAACGTCGGCTGCGTGACGAAGGCTTGGCGAGCGCCGGCGCTGAAGCTTCCCGCCTCGGCGACCGCGATCGCGTAGCGCAGCTGCTTGATGTCCATGTGCGATAGACGGTATCGATAGCGAGGTAGTTGTGCCATAGGGCTTGTCCGCAGGTGGGGCCGGGCCAAGAATCAAGGCCATGAACGATGACATCGCGGCCCGCGCGCTGGTGGAGCGCGTCACTTCCAGCCCCGGCTACACGAGCGCGGTCGGCACCCAGGTGGCCCTGGTCGAGCGCGGCAGCGTTCATCTGCGGCTGGCCCGGCGGCCCGACCTGCTGCAGTTCAACGGCCATTTCCATGGTGGCGTCATCGCGGGGCTGGCGGATCACGCGGCCGGCGCCGCCGTCACCACGGCCCTGCCTCCGGGTCGCATCGCCGTCACGGTGGACTTGCACGTGAACTACCTCAGTCCGGCCAGCGGCGAGGCCATCGTGGCCAAGGCTCGCGCGGTCCGGATGGGAGCGAGCATCTGCGTGGCCAGCGTCGAGGTCATGACCACCGCGGATGGCCAGGAGCAACTCGCGGCGATCGCGACGGCAACGTTGCGCGCAGTCGACCTCCCTCCGCTCCAGCCTGGGTGAACGCCAGCGGCCGCTGATCCAAGGCGCGATGTGCATGCGACGCACATCGCGCAGGTGCTGCGTGCCCGCCGGCTGTTGTGGGCGTCCCACTGAGGACAAAGACCGATGCGCGGCGCGCGCCGGCTCATGAATAATCGCCCGATGAACCCGATTCCGGTGCCCGCCGCCGCGCGCCGCCGCTCGCTGGCCTGCGGCCTTCTGGCCCTGGCGCCGCTCGCCCTGGCGGCGCAGACGGCGCCCAGCCTCACCGACCTCTCGCTGGAGCAGTTGTCCAGCATCGAGGTCACCTCGGTGGGCAAGCGCGTCCAGCGCCTGGCCGACGTGCCGGGCTCGGTGTACGTCATCAACCAGGAAGACATCCGCCGCTCCGGCGCGGTGACCCTGCCGGAGGTGTTGCGCCTCGCACCCAACCTGCACGTTGCCCGCGCCGACGCCAACCAGTACGCCATCAGCGCCCGCGGCTTCAACAGCGTGCTGGCCAACAAGATGCTGGTCCTGGTCGACGGCCGCACGATGTACTCGCCGCTCTTCTCCGGTGTCTTCTGGGAGTCGCTGGACCTCGTGCTGGAGGACATCGAGCGCATCGAGGTGCTGAGCGGCGCCGGCGGCACGCTCTACGGCTCCAACGCGGTCAACGGCGTCATCAACATCGTGACGCGCAACGCCGCCGAGACCACGGGCACGCTGTTGAAGTCCGGCGCTGGCAATCGGGAGAACCTGCTGGCTGGGCGCTGGGGCGGCTCGCCGCACCCCGACGTGCACTGGCGCTTCTACGCCAAGCGGCTCAACATGGACGAGACGCACAACGCGGCGGGAGCGCCGATCCGCGACAGTTCCCAACGCAACGCCGCCGGCTTCCGCGCCGACCACGCCAGGGGCAAGGACCAGTGGACCTTGCAGGGGGACGTCTACCAGGCCGAACTCACGCAGGGTCCCACCGAGCGCCGGATTTCCGGCACCAGCCTGCTCGGCCGCTGGGCCCGCGACATCGCACCGGGCGAGCGCGCCCAGCTGCAGGCCTACTTCGACCGGGCCAACCGCGACCAGCCCGGGTCCGTGGATGACCGCCTGGACACCATCGACATCGAATTCCAGCACACCAGCCGGCCGCTGGAGCGGCACGATTTCCTCTGGGGCGCCGGCTACCGGCGGCAGGAGGACAGCCTGCGCAACCTGGCGCCGGCGCAATTGCAGCTGCTCCCCAACCACCGGCGCATGAATCTCTGGAACGTTTTTGCCCAGGACGAATTCGCGCTCACGCCGGACATCCGCTTCACCGCCGGCCTGAAGGCCGAGCACAACAGCTACACCGGGCTGGAGTGGCTGCCCAACGCCCGTGTCGCCTGGCAGGCCACGCCCCAGTCACTGTTGTGGGCCGCGGTCTCACGCGCGGTGCGCGTCCCGTCCCGCGTGGACCGCGACGCGTTCACGCCGCAGCTGAACCTGGGCGGCCCCAACTTCGATTCGGAAATCGCGCGCGTGGCCGAAATCGGCTGGCGCTCGCAACCCAGTGCCGCCGTCAGCTACTCGGTGACCCTGTTCCATCACGACTTTGACCGCCTGCGCTCGGTGGACACGCAGCCCGGCGGGCTGGGCTTCGGCAACAGCTATGAAGGGCAGCTGACCGGGGTGGAGGCCTGGGGCCGGTGGAAGGTGTCCGACACCCTGCGATTCGACGCCGGCTATGTCCACCAGAAATTGAAGCTCGCAGCCCGTGCCGGGACGGCCCCCTTGCCTGGCGGCCAGAGCCAGCTGGGCAACGACCCGCGGAACCGTGTCAACCTGGGCCTCTCGTGGGACGTCGCGCCGAAGCTGGAGCTGGACGCGCGGCTGCGCCACGTCGGCTCGCTGCCGCTGCCCGCCGTGCCTTCGTACACCGCGCTCGACCTGCGCGTGGGCTGGCACGTGCGGCCGGGCCTGGAACTGTCGCTGACCGCGCGCAACGTCGGCGACCGCCGCCATCCGGAATGGGGCGCGCCCGGTTCGCGGGCAGAGCTCGAGCGCGCCATCTTCCTGAAGGCCGTGTGGCGCCTCTGAGAGCGAGCATGCCGTCCCGCCCGCTCCACGATCCTTCACCAGCGCGCCTGCGGCGGCGCCCCGTGCTGGTCGCCGCGCTCGTCGCGGCAGCGGCGCCGCGGCTTGCGGCCCAGGGCGTCCCCGCTGCATCGCGCGACACCTTGGTCAAGGCGGCCTTCCTGCACAAGTTCGCCAGCTTCGTCGACTGGCCCGATGGCACCTTCGCCAAGGCGGATACGCCGCTGCGCATCGGCATCCTCGGTGACGAGCTCGTGTGGCGCGACCTGAGCGAGCTGGCGCGCGACCGCGACCGCGACGGCCGGCCCGTTCAGGTGGTGCGGCTGAATCCCGGCGATCCGCTGACCGGTTTCCACATCCTCTACTTCAAGGCCACCTCGCCGGCGCGCGTGACGGACCTGCTGGCCGCGGTGCCGCACGGCGTGCTCACCGTCGCCGACTCGGATGGCGCGCACCCGCGCGGCAGCGTGCTCAGCTTCTTCCTGGACGAGGGCCGCGTGCGATTCGGCGTGTCGATGGAAGCCGCCGGGCGCCAGCGCCTGCGGCTGAATCCGCGCCTGATCGCGGCGGCAAGGCAAGTCGGCTGGAACTACGCGGGCACCGGCGCCGCATGACGGCGACGGCCGGCCACGACCGCCGGCTGGTGGGCTGGTTGTCCCTGGCGCAACTGATCACCTGGGGCAGCGTGTTCTACACGTTCGCGCTGCTGCTCGAACCGGTCGAGCGCGAACTGGGGCTGTCACGTGCGGAATCGTCGCTGGCCTTCAGCCTGGCGCTGCTGGCCGAAGGGCTGCTGGCCTACCCGGTCGGGCGCTGGATCGATCGCGGCCATGAACGCGCCGTGATGACGGGTGGCTCGCTGCTGGTCGCGCTCGGCCTCGCCCTGCACAGCCTGGTGCGCAGCCCCGCCGCCTTCTACGCGGTGTGGCTGCTGCTGGGCGCGGCGCTCGCCGGCACCCTTTATTCGCCGGTGTTCGCGGTGGTGACGCGGCGGTTTCCGCATGATTTCCGCCGCGCGATCATCACGCTCACCTTCCTCGGCGGTCTCGCCAGCACCGTCTTCATCCCGCTGTCGGCCTGGTGGATCGAGGCCTTCGGCTGGCGCCAGGCGCTGTTGGGCCTGGCGGCGATCCACCTGCTGGTCTGTGTCCCGCTCCATGCGGTGTTGCTGCGCGGCGCCCCGAAGCCCGTGCCGGCGACGGCAGGGAGCACGAACACGCCCGGCCAGTTGGTGCGCAGCGCGCCCTTCCTGCTGATCGGCGTGTTCGTGATCGGGATGATGGGCGTCACCTCGGCCCTGCCGCCGCACATGATCAGCCTGCTGCGCGAAAGCGGGTTGCCGGCCGCCTGGGTGATCGCCATTCCGGCGAGCATCGGCCTGGTCCAGGTACTGGGCCGGTTGCTGCTGTTTTTCTTCGAGCACCGCTTCGACCTGCACCTGGCGAACCGGCTGATCCCCTGGCTGATCCCGCTGGGACTGGGCGCGCTGCTCGCGGGCACGACGAACCCCATCGCCGCGCTGGTCTTCGTGGCGCTGTACGGCCTGGGCAACGGCATGCTCACCATCGTCAAGGGCACGGCCATCGCGCAATACGTGAACCGGGACCACGTCGCATCCCTCAACGGCGCGCTGGGCTTGCCGACCGCGTTGGCACGCGCGGTCGCGCCCTGGATGCTGGGACTGCTGTGGACGCGCGAAGTGGGTTACCGCTGGGGGCTGGCGGTGTTGCTGGCCGCCGCCGTGATCTCCGCGCTGGCGCTATGGGGTGCGCAGCGCAAGGCGCTCACCTGAGTCCGGGCTGCCGGGTGTCGATGGCGCCAGCTGCCCCTCTTCCACGGCACGCGCGAAGCCGGCGCCCAGCAGCAGCACGGCGCAGGAAAAATAGAGCCACATCAGCAGCACGATGAGCGAACCGGCCGCTCCGTAGGCCGAGACGACGGCAGCCGTCGAGAGGTAGATCGACAGCAGTTGCCGGCCCAGGGTGAACAGGATACCCGCCGCGAAGCCGCCGATCAGCAGGTAGCGCATGCGCGGCTTCGGCCCCGCGCTCATCCGCATGAGCCCGATGAACAGGCCGGTGCACACCGCGAACGCCAGCATCTCGTTCAGCACCCGGAACAGGGTTTCGAGCGGGAGGCCCTGGCCCAGCCAGCCCGAGAACATGTTCAGCAAGGTGGACACCACCAGCGAGACCAGCAGCAGGAATCCGACCACCAGCACGTAGCCGATGCCCCGCAGCCGCAGGGTGGCCGTGTGGCGCCACGTCTGCCGGCCGTGGCCCGGCTGCCCCGTGGCCCAGATGCGTGCGAAGGCATCCTGCAATTCGCCGAAGACGCCGGTGGCGCCGAACAGCAGCACGATGAAACCGGCGATGCTGGCCATGATGCTTTCGGAGGGGGCGCGGGCGCTGGCCAGGGTGTCGGCGATCACACCGGTGCCGCGCTCGCCGATGATGGTGCCCAGCTGGCTGAGGATGCCCTTTTCCAGCACCTCGCGGTCCATCCACCATCCAAGCAGCGCGACCACCACCAGCAGCAAGGGCGCCAGACTCAGGATGCCGTAGAAGGAAACGGCCGCGCTCATGGTCATGCCGCCGGCGTCGCTCCACAGCCGCACAGCGCGCGCCACGGGCCGGGCGGGCTTGAGCGCCTTGCGCAGGGCCAGGGGAACGCGATCGGACCAGGTCATACCGGCAGGCTAGCGGCCGCAGGCTCATCCGCTATCGGCGCACACGGGCGCCGTCGGTAGGAGCATGCCGACGACCGGGACGGCGCCGGCAGCCGGCAGGCTAGAAGCTCAGGCTGTTGTTGCGCACCCGGACGATGCTGCCGGAGCGCCAGCGGGGCCGGCCGTCCTGCTCGAAGGTGCGCAGCGTCCCGTCCTTCATCCGGACCTCGGTGACCCAGACCATCCGGCTGTTGGCGTTCTTCTGCACCTCGTTGCCGACGTAGCCGCCAGCGACCGCGCCGCCCACGGTGGCGACCGCCCGCCCGCTGCCCTTGCCGATCTGGTTGCCGAGCAAGCCGCCGATGACGGCCCCACCGACCATGCCGGCGCCGTTGGCCTCGCCCTTGCGCTTTTCTTCGCGCACGCTTTCGACGGTGCCGCAGCGCTGGCAGGTTTCCAGCGACAGCGGCTCGGGCTTCTGCTTGTAGCTTCTCTCGGGGCCGTCGTATTGCGCGAGCGCACCGGCGGACAGCGTGGCGGCGAGTACGGCGAAGGCAAGTTTCTGCATGGTCATCTCCTGCCCGCTATTGGAACGGCTGAGCCTGGGGGAGCGCAAGACACCGCACGGCCAAAGTGCTGCCGGATGTCACAGATTCGGCGCCAGCAACCGCTCCAGCTCGTTCACCGGCGCGCCGCGGCGTGCGGCCTGGTCCTGCAGCTGGTCGTTGCCGATGCGGCCGACGTTGAAGTAGGTGCTGTCCGGATGGCTCAGGTAGAACCCGCTCACGCTGGCGGCCGGCGTCATCGCCAGGCTCTCGGTGATGCCCATGCCGATCTCCTCGCACTGCAACAGCGCGAACATCTCGCGCTTGACGCTGTGGTCGGGGCAGGCCGGATAACCGGGCGCGGGGCGGATGCCGCGGTACTTCTCTGCCACGAGCGCTTCGGTGTCCAGTTGCTCGCTCGGTGCGTAGCCCCACAGGTCCTTGCGCACGCGCTCGTGCAGGCATTCCGCCAGCGCCTCGGCCAGCCGGTCGGCCAGGGCCTTGAGCATGATGGCCGAGTAGTCGTCGTGGTCGTCCAGGAAGTACTTTTCCTTCTTGTCCACGCCCAGGCCCGCGGTGACGGCGAACATGCCGACGTAGTCCTTCGGCCCGCCAGCGGGGGCCACGAAATCGGCCAATGCACGGCTGGGGCGTTGCACGCCGTCGATCGTGTGCTTCTCGGCCTGCTGGCGCAGGCCGTACCAGGTCAGCGCCTCCTGCGTGCGCGATTCGTCGGTGTAGAGGCGGATGTCGTCGTCGTTCACACTCTGCGCCGGCCAGAAGCCGACCACCGCGTTGGCCGTGAGCCAACGGCCTTCGATCAGCCGCTTCAGCATGCGCTGGCCATCGGACATCACGCGCACGGCCTCGGCGCCGACCACTTCGTCCTTCAGGATCGCGGGGAAGGCACCGGCCAGGTCCCAGGTCTGGAAGAACGGGCCCCAGTCAACGTAGCGCGCCAGTTCCGCCAGGTCGTAGTTCTTGAAGACGCGGCGGCCGATGAACTTGGGCACCGGCGGCGTGTAGCCCGACCAGTCGACCGGTGTCTTGTTCGCGCGCGCCTTCGCCAGCGGCCACAGCGGCACCTGCTTCTTGTTGGCGTGCAGCGTGCGGACCTTGTCGTAATCGGCATTGACCTCGGCGATGTACTTCGCCGCCTGGTCCGATAGCAGGCCCTGCGCGACGCTCACGCTGCGCGAAGCATCGGGCACGTAGACCACCGGGCCTTCGTAGTGCGGCGCGATCTTGACGGCGGTGTGCACGCGGCTGGTCGTGGCGCCGCCGATCAGGAGCGGGATCTTCTTGACGCGGAAATGCGCGTCCTTCTGCATCTCGGCCGCCACGTACTGCATCTCTTCCAGCGAAGGCGTGATCAGCCCCGACAGGCCGACGATGTCCGCGCCCTCGACCTTGGCCATCGCCAGGATCTCGTGGCAGGGCACCATCACGCCCATGTTGATGACCTCGAAGTTGTTGCACTGGAGCACGACGGTCACGATGTTCTTGCCGATGTCGTGCACGTCGCCCTTGACGGTGGCGATGACGATCTTGCCCTTGGTGCGCACGTCCTCGCCCGCGGCCTCCTGCTGCCGCTTCTCCTCCTCGATGTAGGGGATGAGGTGGGCCACGGCTTGCTTCATCACCCGGGCCGACTTCACCACCTGCGGCAGGAACATCTTGCCGGCGCCGAACAGGTCGCCCACGATGTTCATGCCGTCCATCAGCGGTCCTTCGATCACGTGCAGCGGGCGGCCGCCCTTCGCCAGGATCTCCCGGTACATCTCCTCGGTGTCTTCGGTGATGAACTCGTTCATGCCGTGCACCAGCGCATGCGACAGGCGCTGGCCCACCGGCAGCTGGCGCCATTCGTTCTTCTTGCCCTCATCGCGGGCGGCGCCCTTGGCCGACTCGGCGACTTCGATCAGCCGCTCGGCGGCATCGGGCCGGCGGTTCAGCACCACGTCTTCGACGCGCTCACGCAGTTCGGGCTCCAGCTCGTCGTACACGCCCATCATCCCGGCGTTCACGATGCCCATGTCCATGCCGGCCTGGATGGCGTGGTACAGGAACACGGTGTGGATGGCTTCACGCACCGGGTCGTTGCCGCGGAAGGAGAAGCTGACGTTGGAAACCCCGCCGCTCACTTTCGCGCCCGGCAGGTTCTGCTTGATCCACTTGGTGGCTTCGATGAAGTCCACCGCGTAGTTGTTGTGCTCCTCGATGCCGGTGGCGATGGCGAAGATGTTGGGGTCGAAGATGATGTCTTCCGGCGGGAAGTCGAGTTCGTCGACCAGGATGCGGTAGGCGCGCTGGCAGATCTCGGTCTTGCGCTGGAAGGTGTCGGCCTGGCCCTTTTCGTCGAAGGCCATCACCACCGCCGCGGCCCCGTAACGTTTGACCAGGGTGGCCTGGTGCTTGAAGGCGTCCACGCCTTCCTTCATGCTGATCGAGTTGACGATGCCCTTGCCCTGGATGCAACGCAGGCCCGCTTCGATGACCTCCCATTTGGACGAGTCGATCATCACCGGCACCCGCGCGATGTCGGGCTCGCTCGCCATCAGGTTCAGGAAGCGGACCATGGCGGCCTTGCTGTCCAGCATGGCTTCGTCCATGTTGACGTCCACGACCTGGGCGCCGTTTTCCACCTGCTGCCGCGCCACCGCGAGCGCTTGCTCGAATTCACCGGCGAGGATCATGCGGGCGAACGCCTTGCTCCCCGTCACGTTGGTTCTCTCGCCCACATTGACGAACAGGGTCCCCTTGCCGAGCTGGACAGGCTCCAGGCCGGAAAGCTTCATCGGGGGGACATCGGGCTGACGCATCACTCACCTCTTTGATTCAGAAGTGAGCGCGGTTGAAAGACATCTCAAGCCTGACGGCGTCGTGGCCGCTGCAGCGCTCCTTGAGGTGGCCTGATTTTACGTGATGCTCAGATCGGCAGATCCGCCTTCTTCAAGGTCCGCAGGACGAAGGAAGACTTGCTGTGGCGGATGCCCTTGATCTTGTAGAGCTGCTCGCGCAGCAGGCGCTCGTAGTCCCGGGTGTCCTTCACCGCGACGCGCAGCAGGTAGTCGTACTCACCGGAGACCAGGTAGGCCTCGATCACCTCGGGGATGGCCGCCAGCGTCTCGCCGAACTTCTCCAGCGTGTTGTCCGAGTGGCTGTCCAGCGTCACCTGGACCAGCACCGTGTCGTTGAGCTCCAGCGCCTGGGCGTTGAGGCGGACCGTGTAGCCCTCGATCACGCCCGCCGTTTCCATCTTCTTGATGCGTTCCCAGCAGGGCGAAGTGCTCAGGCCCACCTGCTGGCCGATCTGTTGAAGGCTGGCGCGCGCGTCGGTTTGCAGCACCCTCAGGATTTTCCGGTCGATAGCGTCCATGAAGGAAGATTATCTTCCCTTTTGCCATCATCAGCTCATTTTGCCGCCAAAGGCCAGGAGTCGCAGAAGATCAGCAAGACTTTCGTCGGCCCAGCCCGCACACTTGCTTCTGTTGGATCCCGGCTTACCGGCCGGGCGCCGCGACAAGGGGCCAGCGGGTTACCGCCCGCTGGCTCGCCTTGGCCAGACATCCCAAAAGGAGTGGCGAAGAATCCCAGTCTCCGCGCAGCGGCCCGTGGGCCGAACGGAGCATCGCGCAGGGCGGCCCCTTTTGCGATGAGGATCCGGCTTCGCCGGTCCTCTTCGCACTGATCAGACCACTCGGGAATCGCGCAGCGATTTCCGAGTGAACAGCCTCAGGCGGCCTCTTTGTAGAAGAACTCTTTTTGCACGGAGCGGGCAGCCAGCGGCTGCACCGCCTGGGCGATCGCGCCGATGTGCTCCGGCGTCGTCCCGCAGCAGCCGCCCACGATGTTCACCAGCCCCTCGGCCGCGAACTCGCGCAGCAGCCGCGAGGTCATCTCCGGCGTCTCGTCGAAGCCGGTGTCGCTCATCGGGTTGGGCAGGCCGGCGTTCGGGTAGCAGCTGATGAAGGTGTCGGCGGCAACCTTGTGCAGCTCCTGGATGTAGGGCCGCATCAGCGCCGCGCCGAGGGCGCAATTGAGGCCGACGGCCAGCGGCCGCGCGTGCCGCACGCTGTACCAGAACGCCGTGACGGTCTGGCCGCTGAGGATGCGGCCGGAGGCATCGGTCACCGTGCCGCTGATGATGAGCGGCAGGCGTTCGCCGGTGTCGGCGAAGAACTCCTCGATGGCGAACAGCGCCGCCTTGGCGTTCAGCGTGTCGAAGATGGTTTCCACCAGCAGCAGGTCGGAGCCGCCCTCGACGAGCCCCGCGACCTGTTCGTAGTACGCCGCGCGCAGCTGCTCGAAGTCGACGTTGCGGGCGCCCGGGTCGTTCACGTCGGGGCTGATGCTGGCGGTCTTGGGTGTCGGGCCGAGGGCGCCTGCCACGAAGCGCGGCCGGTCCGGCGTGCTGAACTTGTCGGCCGCTTCGCGCGCCAGCCGGGCCGAAGCCACGTTCATCTCGCGCGCGACCTCGGGCATGTCGTAGTCGGCCTGCGCGATCGAGGTCGCACCGAAGGTGTTGGTCTCGATGATGTCGGCGCCCGAGGCCAGGTAGCCTTCGTGGATGTCGCGGATCACGTCCGGGCGCGTCAGCGACAGCAGCTCGTTGTTGCCCTTGACGTCCTTGTGGTGGTCGCGGAAACGCTCGCCCCGGTACTGCGCTTCGCTCAGCTTGAAGCGCTGGATCATGGTTCCCATCGCCCCGTCGAGGATGGCGATGCGTTGCGCCAGCAGGGCCGGCAGGGCTTGTCCACGGGTATAGGTCACAGGCTTCATGGTCATCCAATTCTAAGAAGAAAGCGTTGGAGCTTCATGTTTCGGGACAATGACCCCATCTTGAGCACGCCCGCATCCATCCTCCACGAGGTTTTCGGCTACGAAAGCTTCCGCGGCCCGCAGCAGGCCATCGTCGAGCACGTCATCGGCGGCGGCGACGCTCTGGTGCTCATGCCCACGGGAGGCGGCAAGTCGCTGTGCTACCAGATCCCCGCCATCGCGCAGCACCGGGCCGGCCGGGGTGTGACCGTCGTCGTCTCCCCCCTGATCGCGCTGATGCACGACCAGGTGGGGGCACTGCGCGAAGCCGGCATCGAGGCGGACTTCCTCAACTCCACCCTGAGCGGCGAAGAAGCCAACGCGGTCGAGAAGCGGCTGCTGCGCGGCGAGATCACCCTGCTCTACGCCGCGCCGGAGCGCATCACCACGCCGCGCTTCCTGGCGCAGCTGGAGTCCTTGCACGAGCGCGGCCAACTCGCCCTGTTCGCCATCGACGAGGCGCATTGCGTCAGCCAGTGGGGCCATGATTTCCGGCCGGAGTACCGGGCGCTGGCCGTCCTGCACGAGCGCTTCGGCGGCGTGCCGCGGATCGCGCTGACCGCGACCGCCGACGACATCACGCGCGAAGACATCGTCACGCACCTGAAACTGGAAGGTGCGCAGCGCTTCATCAGCAGCTTCGACCGGCCCAACATCCGCTACACGCTGGTGGAGAAGAAGGACGCCACGCAGCAGTTGCTGCGCTTCATCCAGCGCGAGCACGACGGCGACGCGGGCATCGTCTACTGTCAGTCGCGCAAACGGGTCGAAGAGATCGCGCAGACGCTGTGCCAGCAGGGCCTGGACGCGCTGCCCTACCACGCGGGGCTGGACGCCGGCGTGCGCCAGCGCCACCAGGACCGCTTCCTGCGCGACGACGGCGTGGTGATGGTCGCCACCATCGCCTTCGGCATGGGCATCGACAAGCCCGACGTGCGCTTCGTCGCCCACCTGGACCTGCCGAAGAACATCGAAGGCTACTACCAGGAGACGGGCCGCGCGGGCCGCGACGGCCTGCCGGCCGACGCCTGGATGGCCTACGGGCTGCAGGACGTCGTGAACCAGCGCCGCATGATCGACGAGAGCCCGGCGGGCGAGGAATTCAAGCAGGTGCTGCGCGGCAAGTTGGACGCCCTGCTGGCGCTCGCCGAGGCGACGGACTGCCGGCGTGTGCGCCTGCTGGCGTATTTCGGCGAGGCTTCGCAGCCTTGCGGCAACTGCGACAACTGCCTGGAAGCGCCGGCGGTGTGGGACGGGACGGACGCCGCGCGCAAGCTGCTCTCCACCATCTACCGGGTGCAGCAGCAAAGCGGCATCAGCTTCGGCGCCGGTCACATCATGGACATCCTGCGCGGCAAGGCCACCGAAAAGGTCGCGCAGTTCGGCCACGAGCGCATCTCGACCTTCGGCCTCGCGGCGGACCTGAGCGAGCAGCAGTTGCGCGGCGTGCTGCGGCAGCTGATCGCCACCGGGGCGCTGGCGGTGAACTCGGAGGCCTTCAACACCTTGCAGCTGACCGAGGGTTCGCGCGCGGTGCTGAAGGGCGAGCAGCCGGTGATGCTGCGCGAATCGGTGTCGCAGCCCGGCGGACGTGTCCGCAACCGCGACAAGACAGGAGACAAAGCGGCGAAGGCCAGCGCCACGACCGCAGGGCTGACGGAGGCCGGCCAGCAGCGCTTCGCCGCGCTCAAGTTGTGGCGCGCCGAGGTGGCCCGCGCGCACAACCTGCCCGCCTACGTGATCTTCCACGACGCGACGCTGGCCGCGATCGCGGCCCTGGCGCCGCAGACCCTGCGTGAGCTCGAAGGCGTGAGCGGGATCGGCGCGAAGAAGCTCGAGGCTTACGGCGAGGACGTGCTGCGGGTGGTCGAGTCCGCGTAGTCCAGCGGCAGGGCAGTGGTCGACTTGAGGACCTCCATGGCGAAGCTGGAGCTCACGTCCTGCAGATCGACTGCCTTGATCAGCCGCTTGTAGACCCGGTCATATCCTGCGATGTCAGGCACCACCACCTTCAGCAGGTAGTCGACGTCGCCGCTCATGCGGTAGATCTCCATGATCTCCGGGATGTCGCGCGTGGCCTGCACGAACCGCTTGACCCAGGCGTCGCTGTGCTGGCTGGTGCGGACGGACACGAAGACGGTGACAGGCACATGGAGCCGCACGGGGTCGCACAGCGCCACCTGCTTGCGGATCACGCCATCCTCGTGCAGCTTCTGCACGCGGCGCCAGCAAGGCGTGGTCGAGAGGTTCACGGCCTGCGCCAGTTGCGCCAGCGGGGTGGCGGCGTCCTGCTGCAGCAGGGCAAGGAGTTGCAGGTCTTTCTTGTCCATGGCGGCAATTTTCTACGATCTTGCCGTTCTAGAGCAATGATTGCTCAGGATGGATCGCGTTCAGTCCGAACTCGCAAGCCTTTTGCGCGCCTGAATGCCTAGACTTGATCCCCATGAACGCCTTCACCGAACACCCGCAAAGCGTTGGGGAAAACTATTGGGAGCACATGGCCGCGTCGCTGTCCTTCGCCGGCACGATGCTGCTCGGCGCGGCTGCCGCGCTGATCCACAGCGTGTTTCCTTTTCTCATGGTGAAGACGGGCAGCCGCATCGTCACGCGCCTGCATGAGCGCATGGTGGCGCACCGCGCCAGGCCCTGACGCCTGCAGCCGCTGTCGCGGCTACTGCATGAAGCCGATGCTGCGCGCCTCGCGCACTTCCGGCTTGATCCGGTGCTCGGCCTCGAGTTGCTCGAGGAATTCCTCAACGCTGAACGCCGTGGCCAGGATGTCCACTTGGCGCTTGACGGCCGCGAAGTCGCCGGGACACAGCTGGTCGAGTTTCATCAGGCGGGCCTGCGCCTCGGGTGTGAGCAACGCGGCGTCGCCGGCCAGCGCCTCGGTGACGAACATCCGCTCGCGCTGCGCCATGGTCAGCGGCTTGAACTTGATCTTGAAGGTGAAGCGCCTGAGCGCCGCCTGGTCGATGCGGTCCATCAGGTTGGTGGTGCAGATGAAGATGCCGGCAAACCGCTCCATGCCCTGCAGCATCTCGTTGACCTCGGTCACCTCGTAGGTGCGCTGCGCCCCGCGGCGGTCCTGCAGGAAGCTGTCGGCCTCGTCGAGCAGCAGCACGGCCTTCTCGTTCTCGGCCTCGCGGAACATGGCAGCCATGTTCTGCTCGGTCTCGCCGACGAACTTGCTCATCAGGTCACTGGCCTGCTTCACCAGCAACGGCCGGTCGAGGCTGCGGGCGATGTGCTCGGCCAGCGCCGTCTTGCCAGTGCCGGGCGCGCCGAAGAAGCACAGCGAGCCATGGCCGCGCGCCTTCAGCGCCTCGACGATGCGGGGCACCTCGAAGCGGGACTCCACGTTCAGCATCTCGAGGTCGTAAGTGGTGACGCTGCGCCGTTCGCCCGCCGATTGGCTGCGCGTCCCAAGCGCCTGGTCGGCGTTGCGCAACTGGCGTTCGATCAGTGCCTCGGTCGAGGCCCCTTCCGCCTGGGCCAAGCCGGCGAAACGCACTGCCGTTCGGATCTGCGCCGGGGTGAGACCCTTGCGTTCCGTCAGCTTGGCGACGAATCCTTCGGACACCGGCACGCCTTCGAGCGTCTTGCGCACCAGGCCTTCGCGCGCGCCGGGCGGCGGCGACTTCAGTTCCAGGTGATAGGCGAAGCGGCGGCGGAAGGCCGGGTCGATCTGCTCGATGCGGTTGGTGACCCAGATGGTCGGCACCGGGTTCGATTCCAGGATCTGGTTCACCCAGGCCTTGCCGCTGACGCTGCCGGACGGCGGCGCCACCACCTGCTCGGCCCGCGCCATGATCTGCGCGGCCTCGTTGGAGATCGGCGGGAAGACGTCCTCGACCTCGTCGAACAGGAGCGCGGCCTGGGCACTGCCCTTCAGGAACACCTGGGCGATCTGCAGCGAGCGGTAGCGGTCGCGCCCGCTCAGGGAGTTACCGTCGCGGTCGGCGTATTCCACCTCGAACAGCTCCAGGCCGGCCGCGTGCGCGACCACCTTGGCGAGTTCGGTCTTGCCCGTGCCCGGCGGCCCGTAGAGCAGCACGTTGACGCCAGGCTCCTTGCGGTCCACCGCGTTGCGAAGCATGGCGCGCAACACCTGGGCGTCTTCGGACACGAAGGAGAAATCATCCAGCGCCAGCGAACTCTTGGCCGAAGGCCGCGTGAACACCGCCATCAGCTCGTTGTGGTCGCGGTATTCGCGCATCAGCACCGGCGGCAGCTTCTCGCTGACCTTCATCAGGTCGGCCAGGTCGGTGATGTTGTGCTCGGAGATGAGGTTCTCGACCAGACCGATGCGTTCCAGCCGGGAGCCCGCGCGCAGGGCCTCGCCCACTTCCGCGGCGTTGACGCCCGCGACCTCCGCGATGGCGGCATAGGCCTCGGGCGCGTTGTTCACCTTGAACTCGACCAGCAGGCTGCGCAGGTCGCGCTGGTAGCGCGCCAGCGTGCCGTAAAGCAACAGGGCGCGCTCGGCCTTGTTCAACTGCAGCAGGCTGGCCAGGGCGTCGATGTTCTTTTCGACCAGCGTCGAATGCTTCTTGAGCGCGTGCGTCAGCCACTCGCCGGTGACGGACAGGACGGACAGCAGGTCCTTGGGCTGGTCCTTGGCGTATTCGTCCAGGTAGAAGAAGAGCGTGCCTTCTTCGTAGGGGCCACGCCAGACGCCGTGCCGGTCCAGGAATTCGCGCGTGGCCAGCTGTTCGTGGCCGCGCCAGAACTCGTTGTCCTTGCAGCGGCGGCCCAGGAATTCGCGCAGCCGGTCGAGCGCCGGTGCCGGCCAGGCCAGGTGGCGGCCCGCCAGGGAAAGCAGCCCGTTCAGGTCGCGCCGCACATTGAACTTGGCGCCCTGCTTCGCTGCCAGCGTGAGCACGAAATGCGAGCACATCAAGTCCAGCACCGGGGCGTCTTTCAGGCCCGGAGAGGGAAGTACTTGCAAGTCCACCAGACGCTTGGCCAATCGACCTCCGTGGGATGCGCTCTTACGATAACGCGAGTTGATGCTACATGGAAGACACTCATCCGTGTGGACCGCGCGCAGGACCCCCCGGAAGGCGTGGACAATTCCCGGATGATCGGACTCGCTGAAATCCGGGCCGCTGCCGCCCGCTTGCAGGGCCAGGTGCTGGAAACCCCCTGCGTGGAGTCCCGCACGCTCTCGCAGCTGACCGGCTGCCAGGTGTTCCTGAAGTTCGAGAACCTGCAGTTCACGGCTTCCTTCAAGGAACGGGGGGCCTGCAACAAGCTGGCGCAGTTGGGTGAGGACGAGCGCCGGCGCGGCGTGGTCGCCATGAGCGCGGGCAACCACGCCCAGGGCGTGGCCTATCACGCGCAGCGCCTGGGGCTGCGGGCCGTGATCGTCATGCCGCGCTTCACCCCGGGGGTGAAGGTGGAGCGCACCCGCAGTTTCGGCGCCGAAATCGTCCTGCACGGCGACACGCTGGAAGAGTCGCGGTCGCATGCCCGGCAGCTGGCGGACGAGCAGGGGCTGGTTTTCGTGCACCCCTATGACGACGAAGCCATCGTGGCCGGCCAGGGAACGGTGGGCATCGAGATGCTGGATGCCGTGCCGGGGCTCGACACCATCGTGGTCGCGGTGGGCGGGGGCGGCCTGATCGGCGGGGTGGCGGCGGCGGTGAAGGCGCTGAAGCCGGGCATCGAGGTCGTGGGCGTGCAGACGCTGCGCTTCCCCAACATGTTCAATGCGATCAAGCACACGGAGCTGCCGCAGGGCGGCTCCACCATCGCGGAAGGCATCGCGGTGGGCAAGCCGGGCGTGTTCACCCAGGCGCTTGTCGAACGCCACGTGGACGACATCCTGCTGGTGGACGAGGGCGACATCGAGCAGGCCATCGTGATGCTGCTGGAGATCGAAAAGACCTTGGTCGAAGGCGCCGGCGCGGCGGCGCTGGCTGCCGTCCTGAAGGAGCCAGGGCGCTTCGCGGGCCGCAAGGTCGGGCTGATCCTGGGCGGCGGCAACATCGACCCGATGCTGCTGGCCGCCATCATCCAGCGCGGCATGGTGCGGGCGGGCCGTCTGGCGCGCATCCACGTGAGCGCGCGCGACGTGCCGGGCTCGCTGGCGCGCATCACGGCCATCGTCAGCGAAGCGGGCGCCAACATCGACGAAGTCCACCACCAGCGGGCGTTTACCATGCTGGCGGCCCAGAACGTCGAGATCGAGCTGGTGATCCAGACCCGCGGCCGCGACCACATCCAGGCGGTGCTGCACGCGCTGCATGCCGGCGGCTTTCAGGCAGAGGAGCAATAGAAGATGAACGCGGAAGTGTTGCAGTCGGCCCTGGCCGAGTATTTCGCGCCCTGGGTCCAGGCCCTGGGATTGCGGGTGGCAAGCTTTGACGAGGGCAGCGTCACCTTGCGGCTGCCGCAGAGCGACTCGCTCTCCCGGATTGGCGGCATGCTCTGCGGCCAGGCCATGATGGCGGCGGCCGATACGGCCATGGTGCTGGCGCTCATCAACCAGTTCGGCGAGTTCCGGCCTTGCACCACGGTCCAGATGAATACCAGCTTCCTGAAGCCGCTGTCGAAGCAGGATGCGCTGGTCCAGGCGCGCATCGTGCGAGCTGGCAAGTCGCTGGCATTCGGCGAAATCGACATCCGCGGCGCCGACGACGGCAAGAGCGCCTGCCGGGCCACGACGACCTATGCCCTGCTCTGAGCGCCCGGTCGGCTGCCGTTAGAATCGCGGCATCTCCCGCAGATTGCCCCACGAGGAAACCATGTCCACCCCCGAGCCGCGCCACAGCCATGGCGATGAACCCCAGGAATTCCACGACGGCGTCGAGGACATCGTGCCCGCGATCCCGATCGTGCTGCCCGTGGCGGGTGGCGTGCTGATGTTCCTGCTGGCCTTCATCGCGATCTACATGGCCTGAGCCTGCGGCGCAATGGCGCCGCTCAAGAATTCATGACGCCCGCCGTGCGCAAGCCCGGCGGGCGTTGTGTTTTGGTGCGCCGAGATTTGGTGCGCATAACCCCATGCATGTTTTGCATGGAATTGCGGCTGAACCGTGACGGGCGGAGGGCCTCCGTTCTTAAAATGGCCGCAACCAGCCGCCCTAGCGGAAGCGTTCCACCCGATCGCGTTCCACTGTTGCCCATCCCGCAACCCCGCCAGCCGACTGCGCCAAGCCTGCTTTCAAAAGGGCGCGCCGCCAGCAGCATCTGCCGCAACGCTCCTTCTTGAAAACAGGTTTTCAACTTAGGAGCTTTGGATGAACTCACCCGTGATGCAGGGCCTCAACGTGCAGGCCCCCGCGTACGTCAAGAACGCCCGGCTGATCGCCTGGGTGGCCGACATGGTCGCCCTGTGCAAGCCCGAGCACGTGCACTGGTGCGACGGCAGCCAGGAGGAATACGACCGCCTGTGCCAGCAGCTGGTGGATGCCGGCACCTTCCGCAAGCTGGATCCGGTGAAGCGCCCCGGCTCGTTCCTGGCGTGGTCGGACCCGAGCGACGTGGCCCGGGTCGAAGACCGCACCTACATCTGCTCCGAGAAGAAGGAAGACGCGGGCCCGACCAACAACTGGATGCCGCCCGCCGAGATGCGCGCCACCCTGCAGCCGCTGTTCGACGGCTGCATGCGCGGCCGCACGATGTACGTGGTGCCGTTCTCCATGGGCCCGCTCGGCTCGCCCATCGCCCACATCGGCATCGAGCTGTCCGACAGCGCCTATGTCGCCGTCAACATGAAGATCATGACGCGCATGGGCAAGGCCGTGTACGACGTGCTGGGGGTCGAGGGCGAGTTCGTGCCTTGCGTGCACACGGTCGGCGCCCCGCTGGAGCCGGGCCAGGCCGACGTGTCCTGGCCCTGCAACAAGACCAAGTACATCGTCCACTACCCGGAGTCGCGCGAGATCTGGTCGTACGGCTCGGGCTACGGCGGCAACGCGCTCCTGGGCAAGAAGTGCTTCGCGCTGCGCATCGCCTCCACCATGGGCCGTGACGAGGGCTGGCTGGCCGAGCACATGCTGATCCTGGGCGTGACCAGTCCCGAGGGCAAGAAGTACCACGTGGCCGCGGCCTTCCCGTCGGCTTGCGGCAAGACCAACTTCGCCATGCTGATCCCGCCCAAGGGCTTCGAGGGCTGGCGCGTGACGACGATCGGCGACGACATCGCCTGGATCAAGCCGGCCGCCGACGGGCGCCTGTATGCCATCAACCCGGAGGCCGGGTACTTCGGCGTGGCGCCGGGCACCAACACCAAGACCAACCCGAACTGCATGGCCAGCCTCGACAAGAACGTGATCTTCACGAACGTCGCGCTGACCGATGATGGCGATGTGTGGTGGGAGAACATGGGCCCGCCGCCCGCGCACGCGATCGACTGGCAAGGCAAGGACTGGACGCCGAAGCTGGCCGAGGAGACCGGCGCCAAGGCCGCACACCCGAACGCCCGCTTCACCGTGGCCGCCATCAACAACCCGGCGCTCGACCCCGCCTGGGACGACCCGCGTGGCGTCGCGATCGATGCCTTCATCTTCGGCGGCCGGCGTTCCACGACCGTGCCGCTGGTGACGCAGGCCCGCAACTGGGTGGAAGGCGTGTACATGGCCGCCACCATGGGCTCCGAAACCACGGCCGCGGCCTTTGGCCAGCAGGGCGTGGTGCGGCGCGACCCGTTCGCCATGCTGCCCTTCACGGGCTACAACATGAGCGACTACTTCCAGCACTGGCTGGGGCTGGGCAAGAAGCTGCAGGCGAGCGGCGCGAAGCTGCCGGCGATCTTCACGACCAACTGGTTCCGCAAGGGCGAGGACGGCAAGTTCGTCTGGCCGGGCTACGGCGAGAACATGCGCGTGCTGAAGTGGATGATCGACCGGATCGAAGGCCGCGCCGCCGGCACCGAGCACGTCTTCGGCGTGAGCCCCTCCTATGAGGAGCTGAACTGGACGGGCCTGGATTTCAGCGCGGAGCAGTTCGACAAGGTCACCAGCATCGACAAGGCCGCGTGGCAGAAGGAACTGGAGCTGCATGCCGAACTGTTCCAGCAGCTCGCCTACCACCTGCCGCAGGAGCTGACGGAGACGAAGGCCATGATCGAAAAGCGGCTGGCCGCGTGACGGTCTCCGGCCCATGAGAAAAGCCACCCTTTGGGTGGCTTTTTTTCGCGGGCCCCCCTTGGGGGGAGGCGCCGCAGGCGCTTCGGGGGGGTTAGTAATACCGGGCGTCGCGGGCCGCGTCCCGGCTCATCGCGCGGCCCAGGTCGGCCATCACGCGGGCGTCCGTCAGCGCCACTTCCCACAGCCGCGCGTCTTCACGCGCCAGGCGCCGCGAGACGCTCCAGGCCTTGAGGCCGCTGCGCAGCGCGCCGGCGAAACGGCGGGCCGGGCCGGCCAGCAGGGCGAGGGCGGCGAAGCCGACCAGCCAAGTGAACACCCAGGCCGCGAGCAGGTGGCCTTCGGTCCAGGTGTCGATGACCTGGTTGGCGACCACCAGCACGGCGGACACCAATGCGGCCAGCATCAGGGTGGCGGCGCCGCGGGCGCCGTCGAAATTGCGCACACCGGCGGCCACGCTCTGCAAGCCGCGCTCGAAGCGGGCGATGCCCGCGTGTTCGGTCGGAAATTGGGGCTGGATGAAACGTGCCATGAACTCTTCCCCTTGGTAGGTTGCGCCTCTTGTGAAGGCGTAGGGCAATACTAGGGTAATTACTGATATGTTGCCAATTTAGTTTAGTGATGTCTATCATTCACAGATCGTATGCATGCCCCCAACTTCCGGACGCTCGACCTGAACCTGCTGCGGGTGTTCGACCAGGTGATGACGGAGCGCAACCTGACCCGCGCCGCCCGCAACCTGGCCATGACCCAGCCCGCCGTCAGCAACGCCCTGAACCGCCTGCGTGAGTCGCTCGGCGACAAGCTGGTGAGCCGCAGCGGCTACGGCGTGGAGCCGACGCCGCGCGCCCAGGCCCTATGGCCGGCCATCAGCGACGCCTTGCGCCAGCTGGAGGCCTCGATCACCCCCGGCGATTTCGTCGCCGCCTCGGCCAGCAATACCTTCACCATTTCCATGGCGGACGCCACGGCCGCGGAATTGATGCCCGGACTGGTGGAGATCATCGAGCGCGACGCCCCCGGCGTCTCGATGCGGGTGCTGCCGCTGACCACGCGCGACCCCCGGCGCCTGCTGGACGAAGGCCACATCGACCTGGCCGTGGGGTACTTTCCCGCGGTGCTGGCCGACCTGACATCACAGGCTCAGTCCGGCGGCCTGGCCGCCTTCGACCACCAGCGCCTGTACGACGGGGAATATGTCTGCGTCATGCGCAAGGGCCATGCGCTGGCCAGCGGGCCGATGACGCTGAACCGCTACTGCAAGGCGCACCACCTGCTGGTGAGTTTCTCGGGCCGGCCGTTCGGTTTCATCGACGAGGCGCTGGCGTCGCTCGGACGCGAGCGGCGCGTGGTCCTGACGGTCAACCAGTTCTTCACCGCCGGCCGCGTGGTGGCCAGCTCGGATCTCCTGACGGTGCTGCCACGGCACTTCGTCAGCGTCACGGGAATGGCTCATGAGCTCGTCCTGCGGGAACTGCCGTTCAAGGTGCCGCCCGTCCACGTGGACGCGTTGTGGCACCGGCGGCAGAGCCAGCGCAGCGACCATGCCTGGCTGCGCCTGGCGGTGGCGGCGGTGGCCCGGAAGGCCTTTGGCGACCCCAACGCCTGATGGCACGGGGGTTGCATGGCAATTTCATGATCTCCAAACCCACCCCTTCCCGCCGCCGCTTCCTGCGCACCCTGGGCGCCGGCGCTGCCACCGTCGCCCTGCCCGCCTGGGCTGCCTGGCCCGACAGGCCGATCAAGATCGTGGTGACGTTCCCGGCCGGCGGCGCCAGCGACATCGTGGCGCGCGTCATGGCGGAGCAGCTTGCCACCAAGCTGGGGCAAGGCGTGGTGGTGGACAACCGCCCCGGCGCGGGCGGCAGCGTGGGCGGCCTGGCCGTGCACCAGGCGCCGGCGGACGGCTACACCCTGATGCTCTCGAATTCGACGCCGATTTCCATCGGCCCGTTCGCCCTCGAGAAGCAGCCTTACGATCCGATCGAAGGTTTCACCCACATCGCGCTGATCGGCACGGCGCCGTGCGTGGTGATGGCCAACCCGAAGGCCGGGATGAAAACGATGGCCGACCTGGAGACCGTGGCGAAGAAAGCGGGACGCCTCGACTTCGGCTCAGGCGGCCCAGCCTCCATCGGGCACATTTACGGCGAGCTGATGAAGAACACGCTGGCACTGAACATGGTCCACGTGCCGTACCGCGGCGGCGCGCCGATGACGACGGACCTGATCGCCGGCATCGTGCCCATGGGCATCGACGTCGTGACCGCGTTCGTGCCCTACTTCAAGAGCGGGCAGATCACGCCGCTTGCCGTGACGTCCGCCAACCGTTCACCGCTGGTGCCGGACGTGCCCAGCGTGGTGGAGTCCGGGCATCGCAAGCTGGTACTGGACAACTTCTTCGGCCTGTCGGGGCCACCCAGGATGCCGGCGGATGTCGTCGCCCGCCTGAACACGGCGGTCAACGAAGTGCTCGCGTTGGCCGACGTGAAGAAACGCATGGCCGACCTCGGCATTTCGACCTCGCCTGTGGGTCAGCCGGCCTTTGCCGGATTCGTCAAGGAACAGGTCGGACAGCTCGCGCCCACTGTCAAAGGCGCGGGGGTCAAGCTCTAGTGTCCTGTCCCGCAAATATCTAGGCACTCGTTCGGACCCTGCGGGGATGATTCGGCGGGTGGGCAGAGGGGGTCAAGACTGGGCGTCTTGACCCCCTTTGCACGCCCGTCGAGCGCCCCGCAGGGCGCCGAACCCTTCGGGCTGCCCCGGAGTCGGGGCAGCGAGTGCCTAGATATTTGCGGGACAGGACACTAGCGAACGACGCGCATGGCGGCGTGCGCCGCGTCACGCAGTTCCTGGGCCTGCTGGGGGTCGCGGCCGGCCCGGGCACCGGCCTCTTCCAGCAGGGTGTTCGGGAAGTCGGCGCCATCGGGGGCGGCCGGTGAAAGGAAGCGGGCGATCTGGGCGAAAAAATCCAACATGGCGAGGGGCACTTGCAGCAGTGCGTGAGTGGCAATGACCGAAGACTAAGGGTTATCCCTAGGGTTGCAACCTTAAAGCCTGGCCGTTCCCATGCCGATCCGGCATGAGCAGCGCCGGCCCGCGACATGTGGCGCGTTCCGGCGGTCTGCCGCTATGCTCCCTGCATGAGCTCGCCCCCCGCGCCTGCGCTTCCGGCGAATGACGCCCTGGCCGCCATCGCCGCGGCCGTGGACGAGATGCTCTGGCTATGGGACGCCGCCTCCGGCCGGGTGACGTTCGTCAATGCCGCATTCGAGCGCTACTGGGGCCGGACGGCCGCCGACCTGGAAAGGGGCCCCCTCGCGCTGGTCGAGCTCGTGGCCCACGACGACATCGCGCGGGTTCGCGCCGCGCGCGCCGCACTGCCCGGGCCGGGCTACGTCATCGAATACAAGGTGCAGCAACCCGGGACGCGTGAACGCGGGCCGCGGCTGGTGCGCCTGCGCGAACAGGCGCTCTGCGTGCCCAATGCCGCCGGCGGCCAGACGGTCGTCCACATCGCCAAGGACGTCACCTGGCAGTTCGACACCACCGCCGCCCTGCGTGCAGAGATCTCGCGGCGCACCGATGCCGAGCGCAACCTGAACGATGCCAACGCGCGGCTCCAGGCCTTGCTGGCCACCGCCAACGACGCGGTCATCACCATCGACACCGACAGCCACGTGATGGACTGGAACACGGCCGCCGAACGGATGTTCGGCTACAGCCGGGCCGAAGCACTTGGGCAGCTGCTGACCGAGCTGATCATCCCCCGCGGGCACCGCGCCAACCACCTGGGCGGCATCACCAGGTACCTGAATGGGGGCAAACCCCAGATCATGAACCGGCGCGTGGAGACCCGGGCCCTGCGCCGCAATGGCGAAGAGTTCGACGTCGAGATCTCCATCTGGCCGGTACGCACCGCCGAGGGCCTCACATTCAGCTCGTTCGTGCGCGACATCTCGCGGCGCAAGGCAGCCGCGAAGGCGCTGAGCGATTCGGAGGCCAAGTACCGCAAGGTGGTGGAGAACGTGAACGAGGGGATCCTCGTGACGGCCGGCGGGCGGATCCTCTACGCCAATCCGAAGGCGCTGGCCCTGACGGGCCTGGACGAAGCCACGGCGATGTCCAAGCCCTTCATCGAGTTCATCCACCCCGACGACCGCGAGCGCGTGCTGACCAACCACATGCGGCGCATCAAAGGCGAGCCGGTCGAGAACTACTACCAGTTCCGGGTGCTGCACAACGACGGCAGCTCCCGCTGGCTGGAAATTTCCGCCGTGCTGTTCGAGTGGATGGGCACGCCGGCGACGCTCAATTTCCTGACGGACGTCACCCAGCGTCGCCAGGCGGAAGAAGACATGCAGCATTCGCTGCGTCGGGAACGCGAACTGTCGGAGATGAAGTCGCGCTTCGTCGCGGTCGCGTCCCACGAATTCCGCACGCCGCTGGCGGCCATCCTGTCCTCGGTGGAACTGCTGGACGACTATGGCAACCGCCTGCCCGACGACGAGCGCAAGGAGATCGTCGGCCTGATCAAGACCGCCGTCACGCGCATGAACGGGATGATCGAGCAGGTGCTGGTGACGAGCAAGCTGGAGTCGGGCCGCTTCGTCTTCGATCCGGTGTCGGCCGCCGTGCCCTCGCTGCTGGCGCAGATGGCGGCGGAACTGGACCAGGCGAACCCCCAGGCCGCGCGCATCGCCATGCAGTGCGAGGGGCTCGAGGACCGCCGGCTGGTCGATGCGCAGCTGCTGCGCCACATCCTGATGAACCTGCTGGGCAATGCACTGAAATATTCGGCTGCGGAAAGCCCCGTGACCTGCGCGGCCTCCGCCGATGGCGACCGGCTGCACCTGGTCGTGCAGGACCGCGGCATCGGCATCCCGCCGGTGGACCTGCCGCGCCTGTTCCAGTCGTTCCATCGCGGCACCAACGTCGGCAACATCCAGGGCACCGGCATCGGCCTGCACATCGTGAAAGAGTGCGTGGACCTGCACCAGGGCAGCATCGAGGTCGACAGCGAACCGGGGCGCGGCACGATCTTCCGCGTCCGGCTGCACGCGCCCGTCGTCTACGGCTAGGCGTGAACAGGCCCTGATGGCGCGCATCCTCATCGTCGACGACGACCCGGCCCTGCTGCGGCTGCTGTCGCTGCGGCTGCGCCAGGAAGGACATGAGCCGCTTGAGGCCGCCAGCGGCAAGGAGGCCCTGGCCTGCCTCGACCAGGGCTTGCCGCAACTCCTGATCACCGACCTGCGCATGGCCGGCATGGACGGCCTGCAGCTGTTCGACGCCGTGCACCGGAGGCTGCCCCTGTTGCCGGTGCTGATGCTCACCGCGCACGGCACCATCCCCGATGCCGTGCTGGCCTTGCGGCGCGGCGTGTTCGGCTACCTGCCCAAGCCCTTCGAGGCCCATGACCTGATGGCCGAAGTGGACCGGGCGCTGGCGGCGGCCCGGACGCTGGGCGCGGACATGCCCGGCGCTGAACCCGGCGAGTCGTGGCGCGAGGCGATCCTCACGCGCAGCCCGCGCATGGAGCAGGTCCTGGCCGAAGCGCGGATGGTGGCGCAAACCGATGCCGCGGTGCTGGTGCACGGCCCCAGCGGCAGCGGCAAGGAGCTGCTGGCCCGCGCCATCCACGCGGCGAGCGCGCGCGCCGGCGCGCCGCTGGTGGCGGTCAACTGCGGCGCGATCCCCGAAAACCTGGTGGAGTCCGAGCTGTTCGGGCACGTCAAGGGCGCGTTCACCGGGGCCGTGCGCGACCGGCCCGGCCTGTTCGTCGAAGCGCGCGGCGGCACGGTGTTCCTGGACGAGATCGGCGACCTGCCGCTGGCGGCGCAGGTCAAGCTGCTGCGGGTGCTGCAGGAAGGCGAAGTGCGCGCGGTGGGCGGTGACCGCATGGTGCGTACCAACGTGCGCGTCATCTCGGCCTCGCACCGGCGGCTGGACGACGAGGTCGCGGCGGGTCGCTTTCGCGAAGACCTGTTCTATCGCCTGAACGTGGTGGCACTGGAGCTGCCAGCGCTGGCCGAGCGGCGCGAGGACATCGCGTTGCTGGCGCAGCACTTCCTGGCGACGCTGGCGCAGCGCTACGCCAAGCCGCTGGCCGGGTTCGGCCCGGGCGCGCTCGAAAGCCTGGTGGCGGCGGCCTGGCCGGGCAATGTGCGGCAGTTGCAGAACGTGGTGGAAAAGTGCGTGGTGCTGTCCGCCGGCCCGCAGGTCGCCCAGGCCCTGGTCCAGCGTGCGCTGGCCAACCAGGCGAGCGACCTGCTGCCGTTCGACGAGGCGCGGCGGCAGTTCGAGCGCGACTACCTGGTCCAACTGCTCAAGCTCACCGCCGGCAATGTGAGCCACGCCGCGCGGCTCGCGCAGCGCAATCGCACCGACTTCTATGCGTTGCTCGGGCGGCACCAGCTGGAGCCCGCGGCCTTCAAGCCTGGCCTGTGAAATCCGCACGGGCGCGCCTGTCGGGGAACGCCGA
Organism: Caenimonas sedimenti; assembly: GCF_007833165.1. Classification (GTDB taxonomy): domain Bacteria; phylum Pseudomonadota; class Gammaproteobacteria; order Burkholderiales; family Burkholderiaceae_C; genus Ramlibacter; species Ramlibacter sedimenti. Next base: position 88,280 of record NZ_VOBQ01000009.1, read on the forward strand.
CAGCCCAATTCATTGGCGAACGGCCGGGCGCGCAGCCCCAGGTGTCGGCAATCGCCGACGGTCCGTCCCGGGCAGCCGCGCGCAAGCCCTTGATTTCATTGGACTGACCGCCTGGCACGGGACTTGATCTCTGGAATGGGTCCAGCCACCGTTCACCCGGAGATTCCATGACCCCCCGCCAGATCAAGCTCGTGCAGGCCAGCTTCGCGCAGGTGCGCCCCATCGCGGCTACGGCCGCCGAACTGTTCTACAACCGCCTGTTCAGCCTCGACCCGGCGCTGCGCCCCATGTTCAAGGGCGATATCGCGCGCCAGGGGCAGATGCTGATGTCCATGATCGGCGCGGCCGTGCTGGGCCTGGGCAACCTCGAGCGGCTCGCGCCGGTGGTGCGGGATCTCGGCGCCCGCCACGCCGGCTACGGCGTACGCACCGAGCACTACGCCACCGTCGGCGCCGCGCTGCTCTGGACGCTGGAGCAAGGCCTCGGCCCGCAGTTCACGGACGAAGTGCGCGAAGCCTGGACCGCCGCCTATGGCCTGCTGTCCGACGTGATGCAGCTGGGCGCGATGGAAGCCGCCAGCGCCTGATCGCGCCGCCCGCGCCGCGGGAAGCAGGGGAAAATGGCCGGGTGAAGATCCAGTTGCTGTCCGACCTGCACCTCGAAACCCAGCCCGGCTTTCACGCCCGGCCCGCGCCCGGCGCCGACCTGCTGGTGCTTGCCGGCGACATCGGTTCCTACCAGCGTGGGTCGCGCCTGCGCGAGGACGACTTCGGCCTCGGACGCTTCTCGCCGCGCCACGGGTGGCCGGTGCCGGTGCTGTACGTCCCGGGGAACCACGAATACGACCACCTCGATTTCGACGAGACGCATGCCCGCCTGCGGGCCCTGTGCGACGCGCTCGATATCCAGTGGCTGGAACGGGAAACCCTGGTTTTGCAGGGCGTCCGCTTCATCGGAACCACCCTGTGGGCCGATTTCGATGCCCTGGCCCTGCAGCCGGGCGAGCCGGAGCCGACGCTGGCCACGCTGCTGCGCAAGCGCCACAAGTCATACCGGGCCGCCAATTTCTATCTCGAGAAGGCCGCGACGATGCGCCATGGCGCGCTGTGGCTGGCCGAAGGCTGGCGCGAACTCGCGCTGGAATGCCAGGCGTGGCTGACCGACGCGCTGGCACAGCCGTTCGAAGGCACCACCGTCGTCATCACGCATTTCGCGCCCAGCCTGCGCAGCGCCGACCCGCGCTACGGGCTCACGCCAGGCACGGCCGGCTTCTGCAATTCGCTGGACCATCTGCTCGCCCATGCGGACTATTGGCTGCATGGCCACCTGCACTGCCCGCACGACTACGTCGAGCGCGGCTGCCGCGTGCTCGCCAATCCGTTGGGCTATGCCGCCAAGGGCGAACAGGCTGCCTTCCGCGAGAACTGGCTGCTGGAGCTGCCGCCCGCACCCAGGGCATGCTAGGCTGGCGCATCGCAACCCAGGAGGAAGCATGAAGATCCTTCTCACGGTGGACGGCAGCCCGTACACCCGAAAGATGCTCGACTACGTGTGCGCGAACCGCACCCTCTTCGACGACAGCCACAGCTACACGCTCTTTCACGCGCAGACGCCGTTGCCGCCGCATGCGCGGAACGCCCTGGGCGCGACCGTGGTCAAGGACTACCACGCCGACGAGGCGGCGAAGGTGCTGGAGCCCGCGCTCGCGACGCTCACCTCGCACGGCTTGAAGGCCGACAGCCAGTGGAAGGTCGGTTCCGCCGGTGACACGATCGCCGCCTTTGCCGACGAAGGCAAATACGAACTGCTCCTCATGGGCAGCCAGGGGCATGGGTCGCTCGCGCGCCTCGTGATGGGGTCGGTGACGACGCAGGTGCTCGCGCAATGCGGAGTGCCGGTGCTGCTCATACGGTAGGAAGTTCGCGCGCGGCCTGCGCGCGTTACGGCTTCGCACAAACGGGACGGGGACTTTACAACCCCGACGCTCCGCACCACGCGCGGCGACCCCACACTCCAGGGCTACAACAACCTGGAAAAGGGATCGCCATGAAACCGCTGTGGACGCAAACGCTGGCCTGGATTGCCGCTGCGTTGCTCGCCCTCGTGTTCGCACTGGCGGGCCCGGACGGTTTCACCAGCGTGGGCCCCCTCGAGATCGAGCTGCCGCACGGCGCCACCACCCCTCGCTGACCCCTCAGGCGGCCGACAAGGCCTCCTGCGCCGCTTGCGTGAGCGCGGCGCTCAACTGGTCCAGCACTTCCGACGCCAGGTTCCAGCAGTGCCAGTAGAGCTGGATCGGCAACGCCGCCTGTGGCGCGATGTTCACCAGCTGCCCCTGCTCGATCAGGCCGCGCGCCAGCAACTCGGGCACCACGCTCACGCCCCATCCCGCCAGCACGGCGCGCACCTGCCCTTCCGAGCTCGGCACGAACAGCTGGTTCAGCGACACGCGCTTCAGGCCGAAGGCCTTGCCGACGAATTCGGATTGCATGTCGTCCTTGCGGTTGAAGGCGACGAAGGGGAGGTCCCGGAAGTTGTGCTGCGTCAGCCCCTTCGGGCAATTCGCCTTCGCGTAATCCACCTGCGCGACGGCCACGTAGTCCATCGCGCCCAACGGCACCACCTTGCAGCCGCGCAACGCCTGCTTGACGGTGGTGACGCAGCCCAGCACCTGGCCTTCGCGCATCCATTCGTGGGTGAAGTCCTGGTCGTCCGTGATGATCTCCATCGGCAAGCCCTGCCGCGCCAGGTCATTCAACGCCGGCAACGCCCAGGTGGCGATGCTGTCGGCATTCACGGCGATCGAAACCCGCTCCTCTTCGCGCGCGCCACCGGCTGAGCTGGGCGCCAGTTCGCGCAGGTCGCGCTCCAGGTCGGCGCGCAGCAGGCGCATCTGTTTCGTATGCTTGAGCAGGAGGTAGCCGGCCGAGGTCGGCTTCAGCGGCCGGCTGCGCACGATCAGGACGGTGCCCACCTGGGCCTCCAGGGCGCGCAGCCGCTGGGACACGGCCGATTGCGTGATCGACAAGCGCTGGGCCGCCCGCTCGAACCCGCCTTCCTCCACGATGGCGGCCAGGCATTCCAGCGCGGCGGGGTCGAAGGTATTCATATAAGCAAGCCTGATGTTTTCACTGAGAGTTTAATTTTTCTTTTCAAAGAGGGCAAGCGGCGCCAAACTTCCGGGCATGAAGACTCTCGTACTCGGCGCCGGCATCATCGGCATCAGCACCGCGTGGCACCTGTTGGAGCGCGGCCACGACGTGATCGTGGTCGACCGCCAGCCGGAAGCGGCGCGCGAAACCAGCTTCGCCAATGCCGCCCAGATTTCGGTGAGCTACTGTGAGCCCTGGGCCAACAGGCACGCACCGGCCAAGCTCGTGAAGTGGATGTTCCGCAATGACGCGCCGCTGGTCTTCCGCCCACAGCTCGACTGGCAGCAATGGCGTTGGGGCCTGCAATTCCTGAGCCAGTGCAACGACGCCGCCTTCGAGCGCAACGTGCAACAGCTGGTGGCCCTGGGCGCCTACAGCCACGCCGCCCTGAAGGACGTGGTGCGCGCCACCGGCATCGACTACCAGCGCCTGGAGCGCGGCATCGCCCACTACTACACCGACCAGGCCTCCTTCGACGGCGCGGCGGAAGCGGCGCAGCTGATGCAGAAGTTCGGCGTCAACCGCAAGGTCGTGAGCAAGGAAGAGCTGCTGAAGATCGAGCCGGCCTTCGCCCGCTTCGACCGCATCGTCGGCGGCACCTACACCGCCAGCGACGAAAGCGGCGACGCCCGTGTCTTCACCCAGTCGCTGGCCGCCCGTTGCGCCGAGCGCGGCGTGCAGTTCCTCTATGGCCATGACATCGAACGGCTGGAACAAGCTGGTGGCCGCGTCGCCGCCGTGCGCATCCGCGACCGCGCCACGGGCCAGATGCAACGCCTGACGGCGGATGATGTGGTCGTGGCCTGCGGTTCCTACTCGGCGCCGCTGCTGCGCCAGGTCGGCATCGACCTGCCGATCTACCCCGGCAAGGGCTACAGCGCGACCTTCGCGATCAATCGCCCGGAACTCGCGCCCTCCGTCAGCACCATCGACGACGAGCTGAAGATCGCCATGAGCCGGCTTGGCAACGAGCTGCGCGTGGCCGGCACGATCGAACTGTCAGGCTACGACGCGACGCTGGACACCCCGTTGGCGCAAGCGCGCTGCCGGATGCTGGCCGAGCGGATCGAAACGGTGCTGCCGGGCGTCTGCGATACCCGCACCGAAGCGGAAGGCGGCAACCCGCGGTTCTGGACGGGCCTGCGGCCCGCGACGCCGACCAACATCCCGTTCATTGGCCGGACCAGGGTCGGCGGGCTGTGGGTGAACGCCGGCCACGGCACGCTGGGCTGGACCCACGGCGCGGGCTCGGGCAAGGCGATGGCCGAGCTGATCGATGGCCGCCGGCCGCGCATGGCGTTCAACTTCCACGGCTTTGAACCGCGGCGGGACTTCGGCGGGACTGAAGTGGAAATTTCCCTGCGCACCTGAGCGGCGGCGGGCGAAAAAAAGGGCGCCGCGGCGCCCTTTTTGCTTGTCACTGCCGCAGGAAATTGCCGTTGCCGTCGTTCAGCCAGCGCATGTCCCGGCGCGACCAGATCCCGCTGCTCTCGCCGATGCCGATGTCCGGCCGGTCGTCGCCGTTGACATCCGCGAGGCGCAGCCACGGAAACCAGGCACCGTTGTTCCCTTCCCAGCTCGAGGCATTCTTGATGATCCGGGCGAGCGACTGGTCGGCGTACTGCCGCGGTGCCGTTTCCTTGTGAACCTGGATCCAGTAGTTCTGCAAGTTGGTCCGCGGCGCCATCAGGATCACCTCGCGCTTGCCATCGCCGTCGATGTCTTCCGCCTTGAAGTCGTAGACCAGCGGGAAGTCGGGATTCAGCGCGAGCCGTGTCACCGAGCTGTCCGAGAATTGGGCCTTCCCGTTGCCCCAGTAGATGGAGGCACGGAGCTCTTCGCGGTTCAGCGTGCGGTTGAAGACACGGTCGCCCAGCAGCAGGTCGATGTTGCCGTCGCCATCCACGTCGATCAGCTCCGCCGCCCCCGAGTTTCCCGTGTCGGTGTTGCTGGCGGGGATGCCGGCGCGCGTGACCGTCATGTTCCCGTGGCCGTCATTGAGGAGCAGGTACGACGACTTGGGCGCACCCGGCCGCGACTGGAACGCCGCCCCGCAGGCGAAGAGGTCGATCGTGCCGTTGTTGTCGACGTCACCGGCGGCGGCGCAGTGGTGGTATTGGACGGGGCTGTTGGCGATGGCCTTCACCGCGAGCTTGCTGCCGGTGTTGAGCAGGAGCAGGTTGCCCGCGCCCGGGAACGGATCGTGGTCATAGCCGTGGTCTGCCACGTAGACGTCCGGGCGACCGTCGCCATTGAAGTCGGCCACGAGCATCTTGCGGGGGTGAATCGTGCCGGGGACCGCGCCGTCGAAAAAGGCTGCAGTGTCCAGCAGATACGTCCCATCACTGCGCAAGCGATAGACACGCATCGGCGTTGGCTCCGTCGTGCCCAGGCCCGGCGCGATCACCAGCTCGCTGATGCCGTCGCCGTCGAGGTCCACGAACGCGCGCGCGTCGTAGAAGTGGGCCGGGCCCATCACTGGATGCATGAGGTGGCCGATGTCGAGGTTCTCCGGCCGGTTCTGGTTGGCATAGGAGCTGCGGCCGTTGAGCGTCGCTTCTCGAGCCCGGCATTCGCCGCCGGTGGGCAGGGCCCCGAACGCGAAGCGGCGCACCGCGACGGCGGGAGCCCCTTCGTACTGGACAAAGCCACCGCAAGGATCACCGAAGCGCATCGTGAAACGCCCCTGTGCCACCGGCCCTGCCGCCGGCTTGTAGGGGCCGGTCAACGTCTGGCCGCCGGAGAACGCGTCGAAATTGGCGGTGAACACGCCGGACGCGATGTTGCCGGTGACGATGTTCCACGTCGGTGAGCCGTCGGGGTTGTAGTGGAACATCGTCAGCACCGAGGTCGTGCCCTGGGTGTCGATCGTGTAGCCGCGGCCGCTCTCCGCCGGATTCCAGTAGATGCCCGTCTCGGGCCGGTCCACGGGGGTGACGCCGCCCAGGCGGATGCGCGTCGCATCGATGCGCCGGCCGCCGGGCAGTTGCGCCCGGACCGTGCCGTTGCTCGCAAAGGCCAGTGTCGCTTCACCGACCGCCGTTGCCACCGGCGCGCGGTACGTCGGTGCGGCAACCGCCTGGCCGCCCTGCATGCGCTGCAGCGTGCCGCTGAAGCTGGCGCTTCCATCGCCGCTTTGCGTGAATGTCCCGGGTGCGGAATACCAGACCGGCTTGCCGCTGTCGTCGTACATGAAGAACGTGACGACGCCGATGTTGCCCTGGTGCTCGAAGAAGAAGCCGGTGCCACCTTCCGCGGCGTTCCAATAAGTGCCGGTGAGCGCGGGCGAACTGGAGGGGGTGGCTTTGAGGACGGCGCCGGCGGCCGGGCCCGGCGCGCCGGAACCTCCACACGACGCCAGCGCGACCGCGCCAAGACCAACGACAAGGCGCAGCGCGCGCGACAGGGACTGCTTCATACAACCGTACTTCTTTTTACAACGGTGGCATGCTACCCACGTCGGGCCGTGCCGCCAAGAAGACGGAAGTGTTTCCGTTGCAAATCCGCCGCGGTCGCGGCGCAGCCTTCAGGCTGCCGGCTGCTGCAGCATCTCCCACACGCGTGACGGCGTGAGCGGCATCTCCAGGCCCGGCGCCAGGTCCTTGCGGCCCGCGCGCGCCAGCGCGTCGGCCACCGCGTTCACCACGCTGGGCGTGGCGCCGATCGTGCCGAGCTCGCCAACCCCCTTGACGCCCAGCGGGTTGTTCCTGCACGGCACCGTCTGGTTCATCTCGGTGACGAAGTCGCCGGTGATGATGTCGGCCCGGGGCGCCGTGTAATCCATCAGGCTGCCGGTCACCGGCTGGCCGCTTTCGGCGTCGTAGACCATCTGCTCGCACAGCGCCTGCCCGATCCCTTGCACCGCGCCGCCGTCCAGTTGACCGCGCACGATCATCGGGTTGACCACACGGCCGACGTCGTTGGCGCTGGCATACCGCACGACCTGCGTCTCGCCGGTCGCGGGGTCGATCTCGACTTCGCTCACATGGCAGCCGTTCGGCCAGCTGGGGCCCGCGACGGTGTTGGTGTGCTCCAGGAAGATGCGGCGCTCCGGCTGCCGCGCGGCCACCTCGAACAGGTCGATGCCGAGGTCGGTACCGCGCACCTTGAAGCGCCCCGCCACGTAGTCCAGGTCGGCCGCGGACGCTTCCAGCGCCTGCCCGGCCAGCCCGCGCGCGGTTTCCAGCACCTTCTCGGCGCCGAGTTGCAAGGCCGAGCCGCCGGCGAAGATGGAACGCGAGCCGGCGCTGCCGAAGCCATCGCCGCGGTCGGTGTCGCCCAGCACCACTTTCACCTTGTCGATGGGCACGCCGAACACGTCCACCACGAGTTGCGCCAGGGTTGTTGCGATCCCCTGCCCCATCTGGTTCACCGCGGAGAAGACCTCGATGATGCCGTCTGCCCGCACTTCCACCGTGACGCGCTCCGACAGCGCCATGCCGCCGGTCCATTCGAGAAAGGTGGCGATGCCCAGGCCGCGCAGCTTGCCGGCCGCCTTGCTCTGCGCGGCACGCGCTTCGAAGCCTGACCAGTCCGCGAGCGCGAGGCCCTCGTCCATGATCTTCTCGAACTCGCCGACGTCGTAGGTCTGCCCCATGGGGTTGGTGTAGGGCATCTGTTCAGGCCGGATGAAGTTGCGGCGGCGCAGTTCGATGCGGTCGATGCCGGTCTGGCGCGCCGCCTCGTCCATCAGCCGCTCCATGATGAAGATCGCCTCGGGCCGGCCGGCGCCGCGGTAGGCACCGATGGGCGCGGTGTTCGTCATCACGCCTTTCAGATGGAAGTCGATCACCGGCACGTGGTACACGCTGGTCTGCACCCAGGGCCCGATCATCAGCGGGATGGCCAGGCCGGTGCCGGTCGCGTAGGCGCCGGTGTTGGCGAGCGTATCCAGCCGCAGGGCGAGGATGCGGCCCCCGGCGTCCAGCGCCAGCTCGGCGCGCGCCAGCTGGTCGCGGCCATGCGTGGTGGAGAGGAACTCCTCGCTGCGCTCCCCCGACCATTTGACCGGCCGCTTGAGCGTCCAGGCGCACCAGGCGAGCGCGATGTCCTCGGGATAGATGCCCGTCTTCATGCCGAAGCCGCCGCCGACGTCACCCACCGTGACGCGCAGCTGCTCTTTCGGCAAGCCCAGCGCGCCGCTCAGCGAATCGCGGACGCCCGACGGCATCTGCGTGCTCATGCGCAAGGTCAACCGGCCCTCTTCCGACACCCAGGCCAGCACGGCCCGCGGCTCGATCGAGAGCGGGCTCACCCGCTGGTTGCGCACGCGCAGCCGCACCACGTGCGCCGCCTGCGCGAAGGCGGCTTCGGCCCTGGCGGCATCGCCGTGACGCATCTCGGCGGCGATGTTGTCCGGGGCCGTGTCGCAAATGGCAGCGGCCGCGGGCCCGACGGCCTGTTCCAGGTCGACCACATGCGGCAATTCTTCGTAGTCGACGAAGATCGCTTCGGCGGCATCGCGCGCCTGCTGCAGCGTCGCGGCCACCACCAGCGCCACGGCTTCTCCCGCGAACCGCGCGCGTTCGTGCGCCAGCGCGCGGCGCGGCGCGGTGACACCCGGCGCCCGGCCGGCGCGGGTGAACGCGGGATTGCCCGGCAGCGCCTTGACCCCAGCCTCGACGAGCTGAGCGCCCGTGACGATCTTCACCACGCCGGGCATCGCCCCGGCCGCCGCCGTGTCGATCGCGACGATGCGCGCGTGCGGGTACGGCGAGCGCAGGAACACCGCCTTCAGTTCGCCGGCCGGGGCCAGGTCATCCGTGTACTGGCCCTGGCCCTTCAGCAGGCCCTCGTCCTCGATGCGGCGGACCGACTGGCCGCTGCCGAAACGTTGCGCGATGTCCGTGGTTGGCGTGTTCATGGTGGCGAAGTCTCGCCGATTTCGCCGCTGCCTGCACCCCGGCGGCCAGGCTTCTAGCGGGCGCCCTGCGCGTCGCTGCCCAGCCGCGCGGCCATCCAGCGGTGCAGGTCCAGCCACATCTGGCGCATTTCGGCGTCCAGCGGCGTGCGGGTGGCGTTCGGCAGCTCGATGGTGACGACCGGCACGCCCTTGTGGACGCCGCCGTAGTTGCCCAGGGAGCCCGGGAAGATGCCCACCTGGTCGAGGTAGAGCCGGCCGAGCTTGGACGGCGGCACCGAAGGCCCATCGAAATCGAGCACGCCGTACGGCGCGTGGATTGCCACGATCAGGTGCGGCTTGAAGCGCTGGATCTGGTCGTGCAGGAAGCGCGACTCCGGCTCCGACAACGGCTTGGGGCCGGGCCAGCGGCGGGGGTCCTTGCGGGTGCGCTGTTCCCAGTAGACGGTGGCGTCGCGCTCCCAGTTGGGCGTGGGGAAGTTGCGGTTCAGGTCCACCCCCGTGGCGTTGGTGCGGCGCGGCGGCCGCGCCAGGGCGCCATCGGGATTGAGCACCGGCACGAAGCGCCAGTGCACGGGCTGGGGAGTCTGCAGGGGTTCCTTCGCCGCGAACTGGATCCAGTGCAGCGCCAGCGAAGCCGACGAGAGCTCGTCGCCGTGGATGGCCCCCGTGACCAGCACCCGCACCTTGGCCTGCGGTGCGGCGATGTCCCGCGCGAACAGCGGCACGCCCCGCACGGAACGGGTGCCGCTGTCGCGCAGCTGCGCTCCTTCGCACAAGGCGGCGGTCACGTTGGGCAGATTGCCCAGGAAGTGCTGGCACGGGCCCAGCGGCGTCGGCAGCCGCGGCTCGGCGGCCACACCGCAAGCCGCCGCGGCCGCCAGCAGCATCCAGCAGCGCATCACTCGTCTTTCTCCCCGGCTTCGTACAGGGTTTCACGGCCCATGCGGTCCAGCACCAGTTCGGCCGTCCAGGGCAGCATCAGCGAGCCGCAGCGGCTGTCGCGGTAGAGGCGCTCCAGCGGCAGGTGCTTCATCATGCTCTGGCCGCCGCAGGTGCGGATCGCCAGCCGCGCGATGTCGTTGGCGCCTTCCATCACGGTGTAGTGGGCGGCATAGAGCCGCATCTTTTCGTCCTTGGAAGGATTCGGCCGCGCCTCCAGGATGGCGCGCAGGAAGATGCTGCGCAGTTGCTCGAGCTGCATGCGCATCTGGGCCACGGCGATCTGCTTCGTCGGGTACATGCGGCGCTTCACCGGCGGCTCGCCCGGTACTTCCCCGCGCAGGTAGCGCACGGTGAAATCGTAGGCCGCGTTCGCGATGCCGAGGTAGGTCGGTGCGAGCGTGAAGAACATGGCGGGCCAGGTCTGCGCGCCCTTGAAGTACACGCCGCGCGGCATGAGCTGCTCGTTGTCGCTGACGAAGACGTCCTTGAAGGTGAGGTTGCGGCTGACCGTCCCACGCATGCCCAGCGGATTCCAGTCGCCGCTGATGGCGAAGCCTTCGCTCTTCGCCGGCACGGCGAGGTAGAGCGTGTCGCGGGCATCGGGGTGCTCGTCGCCCTTGTCTTCGGTGCAGAGGATGCCGTAGTAGTCGGCCGCGCCGGACAGCGAGGCGAAGATCTTGCGGCCGTTGACGCGCCAGCCGCCTTCGACCTTGCGCGCCGTGGTCCCGAAGGGCGCGCGCCCCGCGGCGGCGGCGCTGCCTTCGGAGAACGGCTGGGCATAGATGGCGCCGTCTTTCACGACGCGGGCGAAATGCAACTCGCGCCGGCGTGCATGCTCGGCGCGCTGCGCGTCGGTCATCGCGATGCCGTCGGCCAGCATGCCGGTCCACATCGTCGAGCAGATGTGCATGTTGTACGTGAGCGCGGTGGCGCCGCAGAAGCGGCCGATTTCCGCGGCGACCATCATGTACGTCGCGTAATCGGCACCGAGCCCGCCGTGCGAAGCCGGCACGCACAGGCCCAGGAAGCCGGCGGCCCGCAGGTCCTCGTAGTTCGCGAACGGGAAGCTCGCCTCCTCGTCCCACTGCGCCGCCCGCGCGGCGAACTTCTCTTCGCCCAGGCGATGCGCGGTGGTGAGCAGGCTCGCCTGCGCCGGGGTGAAAGCATGGTCGCCCACGGCGGGAGTGAAGGCGAGCGGGGTGGGCGTAGGCATGTTGGTTGTCCGTTCAGCTTCCATCGACGCTGCCGCCGAGCGACTGCAGCACGCCGCGCCAGAGCGCGTGGCGCTCCTGGCCCGGCAGGGGATCCTGATAGCCACTGGCTTGCCGCCAGACCGAGGTGACAACCATCACGATGCCGGTTGCCGGCTGCACATAAACGGCCTGGCCGTGGATGCCTTGCAAAGCGAACGTCCGCTCCCGGTACGGCAACAGCCAGAACTGGTAGCCGTAGCCCAAGCCTGGTGTGGCGCGCCCGGGACGGAACGCAGGCGGCTGCCGGGAGATGTCGGTGGCCTCCAGCAGGTAGCCGCGCGGGACGATCTCGCGGTCACCGGCCTTGCCGTCGCGCGCCAGCAGCAGGCCCAGCCGGCCCCAATCGCGCAGCGAAGCATTGAAGCTGCCCTGGGCGCCTTCCTGGCCGTCGCGGCCGAGACGCCAGAAGGCCTCGTGCTCGGCACCCATCGGCTGCCAGAGCCATTCGGTGGTGAGCTGCGCCAGCGTGCGTCCCGTCGCACCCGCGAGGACGCGCCCCAGGACATCCGTCTCGGCGCCGGCGTAGCGGAACACCGTTCCCGGCGGGCTGTGCCGGTCGGTGATGGTGCGCAACACCTCCAGCGTGCCACCCGGCGCGGTGGCGAACGCCGCGGACAGCCGAGCCCGGTCGTCCCCCGGCTCGTAGCGTTCGGTGAAGGTCAGCCCGGACGACATCCGCAGCAGGTGCCGGATCGGCACGTCGCCATACGCGATGCCCGCGAGGGCCGGCGCGTAGCGGACGGCGGGGTCGTCGAGGGAGGCGATCAGGCCCTGCTGGTGCGCAATGCCCACCAGCAGCGAGGTGACGCTCTTGGCCATCGACATCGAGAGGAAGCGCGCTTCCGGCGTCCTGCCATAGCCGTAGTGCTCGGCGACGACCTGTCCGTCCTTCAGGACCAGCAAGCCCGTGGTGCGCTGCCGGGCCAGGTAGTCGGCGAGGCCGTACTCGATGTTGCGGAAGCGATAGCGGATGGGCGGCGGATGGGCGAAGGGCGGCAGCGAAAGGGGCGCTGCCGAAGCGGCCACGCGCCGGACCACGACGCCTGGCACGCGATCGAGCGCTGACCAGGATCCCACCCGGTAGGGTTCACGGTAGAAGGTCGTCGCGGTGCCGAGGGGATAGCCTTGCGCCTGACCGAGCGCCGTCGCATCGGGGTCTGCCTGCGCGGGACCGCATAGCAGGACGGCCCAGGCGAGGAGGGTCGATGCGCGCATGCTAGTGCAGCAAGGCTTTCGGCAGCGCCAGGAAGTTGAGCAGCAGGCCGTCGAACTCCTCGGGGGCTTCCAGGTTCTGCAGGTGGCCGACGCCCTTCATTTCCAGGAAGCTGCTGTGCGTGATGGCATCCGCCATCTTCTTCATCACGGCCGGCGGGGCATTGCGGTCGTGCTCACCCGCCACCAGCAATGTGGGCACGCGGATCTGCGGCAGGTTGGCGCGGCGGTCGAACGTCACGATGCACTCCAGCGCCCGCCGGTAGGTCGCCGCGGGGACGAGCCCCATGCAGTGCGTGGCGAGCCGCACCCCCTCGGGCAGCGAGCCCGGGCCCACCATCTGCGGCACCAGCACTTCGGCCAGCTCCGCCATGCTCTTGCCGGCGTCCAGCGGCGCGGTGCGCTGGCGGATGAATTCCTGCTGCCAATCGCCGTCCGGCTTGCCGAACGATGGCGAGGTGCCGCACAGGACCAGCTTGTTGACCAGCTGGGGACGGCGCGCCGCGACCTCCTGCGCCACCATGCCGCCCATGCTGTGGCCGACCAGCGTGACGTCGTCGCACTTCAGGCCTTCGATCAGGGCGATGCAACTCTCCGCCAGGCCCTTGAAGGTATAGGGCTCGATCGGCGCGCTGTGCCCGTAGCCAGGCATGTCCCAGGCCACCGCGCGATACCCCGCGGAGGCCAGCGTCTCGACCTGCGGGGCGAACGAGAGGTGGCCCCCGCCGATGCCGTGCAGCATCAACACCGTGGGGCCACCGCCCAGCACCGTGAAGGCAGGCACGGTCATCATGCGACGAGGACTCCCGCATCCACGACGGTGGCGCCGTCGAGCCGCACGGTGCAGCCGCGCAACGGCAGGTCGAAGTGGCCCAGGGTGTGGCGGCCGGCGACTTCGTTGGCCCCGGTGCTGTAGAGGAAGTTGCCCGCGAATGCCCGCAGCTCCGTCCCGTTGAAGTCACGCTTGTCGTACAGCGCCATGCTGTCCCAGCGCGCGCGTGCGTTGAGCCCGTAGCCGACGTGGCTGACGGCGTAGGCCTCGCGGTCACCCCAGGCGGCGATGTAGCTGCGCATCAACTCGGCATCGGTGCCCGCGCCTTCGATGCGGGTGACGTAGTCGTTCTCGACGCGCAACGTGATCGGACGTTCCAGGTAGCGCTTGAAGGTGAGGTTGACGTCGCCCTCGGCCAGCACCAGCGTGCCATTGACGCTGCCGGCGGCCGGGAACGCGAGCGCCAGGCCGCCGGGCCAATGGCTCATGGTCCCTGGGCGCGCGGTGTAGCCCCAGTTGCCACCGCAGATGGCGCCCGCCAAGCCGATGCGCAGGTCGGTGCCGGCAGCCGAAGTCACATGCATTTCGTGCGCGGCGCGCAGCCGCTTGATGTGGTCCTTCACCAGCGGCTCGAGCGCGTCGTCAGGCACCAGCCGCGCCAGCGCCTCGGGATGCTCGTTGCTCACGTACAGGACACGGGCGCCACCCTTCAGGATGGCGGGGAGTTCCGGCGCATGCATGAGGCCTTCCACGGTGCAATCCAGCACCAGCGTGCTGGCGGCCAATGCGCTGACGACGGGTTGCAGCTGGCGCAGCACCGGCGACGCGCCCGTGCTGCGGGCCACCGGGAGATCGGGACTGAAGGCACTGGGCAGCACCAGGCTGAAGACCTGCGCCCCGAGGCGCGCCGCGGCCAGTCGGGAGAGTTCCAGCAGGGCCGGGCGACTCTGGCTTTCACCCAGGACGCAGACGGTGTCACCGGCGCGCACCGCGCAGCGCCGCAGGACGGATTCGAAGGCGTCCAGCCACGCGGGCTCGATGGTTTCCTGCAGCATGCGTTTGCGGTCACGGAAGTTCGGAACCATAATACATGAAAATTCATGCAATCCGCCTCATGAGCCCGCCGCGCCAAGCCCAGCCGCCCAGCTTCTCCTCGCAGGAGTTCCGCAGCGCGCTGGGCATGTTCGCCACGGGTGTGACCATCGTCACCGCGCGCTCGGCCGACGGCCAGCTGATCGGCCTCACGGCCAACTCGTTCAACTCGGTGTCGCTGGGGCCGCCCCTGGTGCTGTGGAGCCTGGCGCGCGCGGCCGCTTCGCTCTCGGTGTTCGCCGCCGGCTCGCACTACGCAATCAACGTGCTGGCCTCCGACCAGAAGGCCGAGGCGGAACGGTTCGCCTCCAAGGGCGCGGACCGCTGGAGCGGCGTCGAGTTCGACGAGGGCGTGGGCGGCGCGCCACTGCTGCGCGGCACGGCTGCCGTCTTCGAATGCTTCAACCGCAGCCGTTACGAGGAAGGCGACCATGTCATCTTCGTCGGCGAGGTCGAGCGGTGCCGCTGGCGCGAGGGCGCCTCACCGTTGTTGTTTCATGGCGGCCGCTACTACACGGAGCTGCCATTGTGAGCACGCCGCGCTTCGTCGACGGCTACCTGGGATACCTGCTGGGACAGGCGAACCACGCCGTGTACAAGGATTTCGACGCGCAGGTTCGCGCCGCGGGCCTGAGCTCCATTGAATGGCGAGTGCTTGCGACATTGCACGACAGCGACCCGCAAACGGTGAGCCAGCTGGCGGAAGAAGTCCTGTCCAAGCAGCCGACGGTCACGAAGCTCGTGCAGCGGATGGCCGGCCACGGGTGGGTGGAGTTGCTGGCCGACCCGGTGGACCAGCGGCGCACGCTCGTCGGCATCACAGCCACCGGCCGGCGCCTGGTACGCCCGCTCATCGATAAAGCGCGTATTCATGAGGAGTCCGTGCTGCGGGCCCTGGGCGCGTCCGAGCAGAACGCGCTCAAACGGCTGCTGGCAAAGCTGGCGTCGGCCTCCCCTTAGCCGCCTGTGGCGCGGCCGCGACAAGGCGCGCCATTCTGGCCGGGCGCCCCGGCCCCAGCGCGACCATAATTTCGCATGGTCCTCCGCTTCGTGCCGCCGGTCCTCGCCCTGGTGCTGACCGCCGGTTGCGTTACGGTTCCCCCGGCCCCGAACTACACGCCGCCTACGGGTGGCCCCAGCGCACGCCTGTTGGTCCGCACCCTTCACCCGGGCCAGGGCACCGTGAGCATTTCCACGTTCGAGCAACCCGTCGCCTGCTCGCGACGCCAACTGCTCGAGCGGACCACCGCGGCGGAGCCGGCGCGCAGCGAGTTCACGCTGCGGGCCAATCGCCTGCAAAGCCTGAGCTTCGTCTACATGCGCAATGACCGGCGCGCCTGCGAGGTGATTGTCTCGTTCCAGCCCAAAGCCAATGGCCGTTACCTGATGCGCAACCGCGCCGGTGGCGATGGATGCTCCGTGGAGCTGATCGATGCAACCAACCCGGACCAGCCGGCGGATGAGCCGAGCACCCTCCGTCGCGAGCGGGTGGGCTTGGCCGCCACCGACAACGCCTGCCGACCGCTGACGTCGGTCACCCCGGCGCGCTCCCGCACGGACGGGCTGCCTGAAGTGTTCCGCGAGATCTTTTCGCCATGAAGTTCCGCATCCCCATCGCCTTGCTGGCCGCCGTGGCCGCCGCGCTGTTGCCTGCAGCGCAGGCGCAGACACTGACGCCGGAGGCCCTCTACCGGCTGCTCGGGCCCAGCGTCTTTCTCGTGCGCGCCTACGATACCGACGACCTGGCCAGCGGCACCGGCAGTGCCGTGGTAATTGCCCCTGAGACCCTGTTGACCAACTGCCACGTGGTCCGTGGCGCCAAGCGCTTCGTCGTCCGCAAGGACAACGTGCAATACGACGCACGCCTGCAGCACGCCGACACCGCCCGCGACCTGTGCCAGATCCACGCCCGCAATTTGCACGCGCCGGCCGTGGAACTGGGCGACAGTGACCAGGTGGTTGTGGGGCAGAAGGTCTACGCCCTCGGCAATCCGCAGCGGCTCGAACTCACGCTCAGCGACGGGCTGGTGTCGGCCTTGCGCCGTGACGCCGACCGGCGCAACCTGGTGCTGATTCAAACCTCGGCACCGATCTCCCAGGGTTCCAGCGGCGGCGGCCTGTTCGATGCAGCCGGGCGCCTCATCGGCATCACCACCTTGATCCAGCGTGAAGGCCAGAACCTGAACTTCGCGATCCCCATCAACTGGCAGCGCGACCTGGCGGCGCGCAGCGCGGCTCAGCCAGCCGCGTCGTCCTCCATTGCTGCTGCCTCGCCGCCCCAGCTGACAGACGTCGACGCGGTCCCGGTTCACGCCAAGTGCAAGGAGGAATACCGCAAGTTCCTTGCTTATCCCCAGCCTCGTGCATTCGCCGTGGCCGACCGGGGGCGATGCGCGTGGCAAGGGGGCCGGCCGTCCCACCCCCACCTTTCCAGTTCGCCCGATCCGTCGGTGCGCGCCATGGAACTCTGCGTCCACTGGCATGGTGCGGGCTGCACGCTGTACGCCGTCGACTCCGCGATCGTGTTCAAGCGCTAGTGTCCTGTCCCGCCGGGGCTGCCGCTAGCATCGCCACATGCCCGACCGAAAAGAACATCTCGATCCCCTCGCCATCACCTTGCTTCTCTTCTGCTGCCTGTTCTGGGGCCTCCAGCAGATCCTGATCAAGACCACCGTCGATGAAGTGCCGCCGCTCTGGCAGGCGGCGCTGCGCTTCGCCGGTGCCACGGCGTTGCTGTGGCTGTGGTGCGTCTGGCGCAAGGTCGATCTCTTCACGCGCGACGGCACGCTGCGGCCCGGCCTGCTGGCGGGTGTGCTCTTCGCCGCGGAGTTCTCGTGCATCTACCTGGGATTGCGCGACACGACGGCGTCGCGCCTCACCGTGTTCCTCTACACATCGCCCTTCGTGGTCGCGCTGCTGCTGCCGCGCATCGTCCCCGCGGAACGCCTGCGGCCGATTCAATGGGTCGGCTTGTTCATCGCCTTCGCCGCCGTGGCCGTGGCTTTCAGCGAAGGCTTCACCGGCGAGACGACGGCGCGCCAATTGCGCGGCGACGCGCTGGCGCTGGCGGCCGGCACGCTGTGGGGCCTGACGACGCTGGTGATCCGCGCTTCTTCCATGGCGAAGGCGAGCGCCGAGAAGACCCTGTTCTACCAGGTCGCGGTCACTGCACTGGTGGCGCCGCTGCTGTCGCTGGGTCTGGGTGAGAAGTGGTCGTTCTCGTACTCCGGCTACGCCTGGTTCTCGCTGGGGCTGCAAACCGTCGTCGGCGCCTTCGCCAGCTACCTCGCCTGGATGTGGCTGTTGCGGCACTACCCCGCGACGAAGATGTCGTCCTTCACCTTCCTCACGCCGATGTTCGCGCTGGTCTTCGGCGTTGCGCTTCTGAAGGAGCCCCTGACGACTCAGCTCGTGCTGGCGCTCTGCGGCGTGGCGATCGGGATCGTCCTTGTCAACCGCAAGGCCTGATCGGCCTGCTCTTTCGCGATCAGGCCGTCCAGCACCCGCCGGAAATGCGCCAGCGGCGCGTCCGCGATCACCGCCAGCAGCTTGAACTCGGGGTCCTCGTCCATCGCGCGCTGCTGCGCCTCGATGATGTGCTTGTCTTCGAGGAAGCCCTCGATCAGGCTGGCATGCAGCGAGCGCGAGATGTTGGCGTCGTCGCCTTCGTAGTCGTTCAGGTAGATCCAGAAATGGTGCGTGGTGCGCTCCGTTTCCGGCGTCATGAACTGGCAGTTGCGGTACTGCCGGGCCCCGGACAGGTTGCCTTTTTCGGCGCCGGTCCCGGCCGGCGAGAACAGCGTGTCCAGGAAGAAGGTCCCCGGGATGTGCATGTGCCCGATGTTGCGCCGGTCCACGTGCTGCGTGCGCTCGGCCACCGGGATCACCTTGCGGTGGAACGGCGGCGGCGGCGCGTTCATGTGCCAGCGCTCCACCCGGAACCCGCGCTCCAGCCGCTCCATGTTCAGCGGCTTGGTGACGTACGCGTACTCCTCGGATCCGCCCAGTGTCTTGGTGTGCACGAAGGCCAGGTGCGCGAAGTCGCTCAGGTTGTCGACGATCAGCAGGTAGTTGGCGTCGTAGTGCAGGTAGCCGGGGATGCCCTTCCATTGCGGATCGCGCAGGTAGGGGAAGTCGATGATGTCGTCCGGGTCCGCCAGTTCGGGCTCGCCCATCCAGATCCACACCAGGTGGTCGCGCTCCACCACCGGGTAGCTGCGCACGCCCAGCTTGGCAGGGATGTTGTCCTGGCCCGGGATCTGGATGCACTTGCCGGTGGGGTCGAACTTGAGGCCGTGGTACATGCAGCGCACGCAGTCACCCTCTCTCCTTCCCAACGACAGGGGTGCCCCGCGGTGGCAGCAACGATCCTTCAAGGCGACGATGCGCCCGCTGTCGCCCTTGTAGAGCAGCACGCGTTCGTCCAGCAGCGTGCGCGGCAGCAGCTTGCCGTCGATCAGTTCGTGGTCCCAGGCGGCCACGTACCAGCAGTTCTTCAGGAACATCCCGCACTCCTTGCAACCGCGGGCCGGTCGATGCGATAGATGACGTGCCGCGGGCTGTCCTGCGGATTGTCCGGCGCCAGGTCACCGCTCGCCACAAGCAGATACCCGCATTTCTCCAGCGCGCGCCAGGACGCGACATTTTCCTCATGCACCGGAACCACGACAGCGTTGGCCGCCGGGCGATCGCGCCAGAGCAAGTCAGTGAAGGCGTGCAGCATCGCTGTCCCCAGGCCACGGCCTGTGTCACGTGGCGAACCGATCAGGTAGTCGATGCTCCAGGCGCTGGCGGGCATGGACAGCAGCGGCCGCACGTCTTCCAGGTACTGGGGGTAGGCGGTCCATGCGAGGCGCTGCGCCAAGCCGGTGGGCACGCCGTCGAGCAGAGCGATGAACACGTCCGCGGGCTCGGTGCCGTCGATGCAGCCGCCGTAGTCCGCTTCGATGCCCGCCAGCGACACGTCGTCGGCCCACCAGCGCGCCACATGCGGCTCTTGCAGCCATCGCGACAGCAACGGAAAGTCGGCACGCTGCAGCGGGCGGAACGTCCACCCGTTCACGGTCCCGCGGCCGCCGCCCGCTCGCGGGCGAATGCGACGTACCAGTCCAGGCAGCCCGGATTCGCCATGGCGTCCTGGTTCACGACTTTCTCCAGCGGCTGGCCGAGCAGCAGCTTCTTGATCGGCAGCTCCTGCTTCTTTCCGGACAGCGTGCGCGGGATCTCCGCCACCTGCAGGATGGCGTTGGGCGTGAAGCGCGGGCTGAGCGCCGTGCGAATGGCGCCGTTGATGCGCTCGCGCATCGCGTCGTCCAGCATCACGCCGGGCCGCAGCACCACGAACAGCGGCATGTAGCTCTCGCGCCCCAGGAATTCGAGGTCGACCACCATCGAGTCCAGCACCTCGGGCAAGGCCTCGACCGCGCTGTACAACTCGCTCGTGCCCATGCGCAGGCCGTGCCGGTTGATGGTGGCGTCGCTGCGGCCGTAGATGATGCAGCCGCCGTGCGGGCGGATCTTCAGCCAGTCGCCATGGCGCCAGACGCCGGGGTACATGTCGAAATAGCTGGAGAGGTAGCGCTTGTTGCCTTGATCGCCCCAGAAGTACAGCGGCATGGATGGCAGGGGGCGGGTGCAGACCAGTTCGCCCACCTCGTCGATCACGGGTTGGCCCTGCTCGTTCCACGCTTCCACGGCGCAGCCGAGCAGGCGGCACTGCATTTCGCCCGGCACCAGCGGCAGCTCGCGGTTGCCGCCGATGAAGGCGCCCGCGAAGTCGGTGCCGCCGGACATGTTGCACCACCAGATGGCGGGGACACCCAGCGCTTCGAACTGCTGCGTGCCCCAGCGCTGCGCCTCCTCGGACAGCGGGGAGCCGGTGGTGCCGAGCGCACGGACCCGCTCGAGCCCCACGATCCGGGTGAGATCGACGTCCGCTTTCATGCAATTGGCGAAGAAGGCGGCGCCGGCGCCAAAGAAGGTCACCTTCGTTTCCGCCGCGAAGCGCCAGAGCACCGTCCAGTCCGGCTTCTCCTTGCTGCCGCCGGGGTTGCCGTCGTAAATGCAGCAAGTGGCGCCGAGCAGGAGGCCCGCCACCTGGCAGTTCCACATCACCCAGCCGGTGGAGCTGTACCAGTGGAAGCGCTCGCCCCAGCTGTTGGGCTCGTAGCTGGCGCCGATGTCGTTGTGCAGCCCCATCAGAGCCAGGGCGACGATCACGGTGCCGCCATGCCCATGGACGATCGGCTTCGGCAAGCCGGTGGTCCCGCTCGAGTAGACGATCCACAGCGGATGGTCGAACGGCAGCCACGGCGGTTCGAAGGCGGCGACCTCCTCGTCATCACGCGACGTCGCCGCGGTGAACCCGGTGCAGGGCTGCAACGTTGCCAACGCATCGCCGCTGCGGCCGAGATTCAGGTGGACGATCACGTGGCGCACCGTCGGCAGCGCGTTACGCAATTCCATGACGACCGCCGTGCGGTCGAAGTCACGCCCGCCATAGCTGACGCCATCGCAGGCAATCAGGATTTTCGGTTCGATCTGCTTGAAGCGGTCCAGCACCGCGGCCGTGCCCATGTCGGGCGCGCACAGGCTCCAGATGCCGCCGATGCTCGCGACGGCGAGAAAGGCGACCATCGCCTCCGGGATGTTGGGCAGGTACGCCGCCACCCGGTCACCGGGCTGCAGTCCCTGCGCTTGCAGGTGCAGCGCCAGCGCGGCGACCTGGCGGCGCAGTTCGGGCCAGCTGATCTCGCGCGCTTCGCCCTTCTCGTTGCGGCTGACGATGGCGGGGAAGCCGGCGGCATGCGCGGCATCGGCATGCCGGAACACCTGGCGGGTGTAGTTGACCTGCGCCCCCTCGAACCAGCGGGCGCCCGGCATGGAGGCGTCCACCAGCGCCGCGCGATGCGGCGTCGGCGACTCCAGGGCGAAATGGTCCCAGATGCTCTGCCAGAACGCGTCCAGGTCGCGCACGGACCAGGCCCAGAGCGCGGCGTAGCCGGTGAACGTGAGCCCGCGCTGCTCGCGCAGCCAGTCCTGGTACTGGCGGATCCTCGGGGTGTACGCTGGGGCCATGGGCCGCAAGCCTAGCGCAGCGGCGCTGCCGCCGCCACGCCGCGAACCCCAGCTTTATTTCGGCGTGCCGCGGCCCATGCCGGCTTCGACTTCCGACCACGGGACCATGCCGTTGCTGTCGGCCTTCATGCCGCTCCACATCTTGCCGTGGTGGGCGTTCCATTCCTTGCGCGAGATCATCCCGTCGCCGTTCGTGTCCATGGCGTTGTTGCCCATGGTCGCGGTCGTGCTGCCCTTGCGGTTGGCGACCTTGGCATCGGCTGCCCTCTCCGCCTTGCCCGTGGCGTTGGATTCGGCCTGGACGGCGGGGGTCGACTGGGCGAACGAGGCGCCGCAGGCCAGGACGGCCGCGGCAAAAATGAGGGTTGATTTCATGGATGTCTCCGGAATGCATGGGGCAAAAGTGCCTCATGCATGGGGCGCCTGCGGATGGCCTGAAAGCGTAGGCGGTCAGCCCGGCCGGACGCAGGACCAGCCCATCAGTTTGCAGCTTTCGCACGAGCGTGCTAATATTGCGCCGTGGACGCCAAAACCCAGAAAAGCGAACTGACCCGTGCCGCCATCGTCGGCGCCGGGCTCGACCTCGCGTCCGAGCAGGGCCTGGAGGCCATCTCGCTGCAGGCCGTGGCAGACCGCATCGGGCTGTCGAAGAGCGGCGTCTTCTCGCGGGTGGGTTCGCGTGAGGCGCTGCAGAAGGCGGTGATCGAGGAGTTCGGCCGCCGCTTCATCGCCGATGTGTTCGTGCCCGCGGTGCAGCTGCCCAAGGGCCTGCCCCGGCTCGACGAGATCGTGCGCCGCTGGATCACCCGCACGCGCGACGTCGACGTGCATGCCGGCTGCATCTACAGCGCGGGCGCCTTCGAACTCGACGACCGCGAAGGCCCGTTGCGCGACATGCTGCACGGCGAAGTCACGCGCTGGCGTTCGGCGTTGCGCCGCACCGTCCAGCAGGCCGTCGAGGCGGGCCACCTGCGCCCCGACACCGACCCCGAGCAGCTGGTGAGCGAGATCAACTCGCTCATCCTGGGGCTGCTGCACGACGGCCGCTTCCTGCGCGAGCAGAAGGCAGCTGAGCGTGCCACCGCCACCTGGCGGCGGCTGCTGGATACCTACAAGCGCTGAAGCGCACGGAGACAGACGTATTGCCTGTTCGATTGTCGACATTTCGCACATGTGTGCGAAGAAAGGATCTCCCATGCTGACCCTGATTGGATTGCTTGGCCTCTACGGGGGCTGGCGCGCCGCGCGCGCGGCCTGGCTGTCGCTGCGCGCCCTGCCGCGGCGCAATGAAGACATGGTCTTCTTCTGAAGGAGCACGCATGACGCGCACCACGCTCGAAGTGACCTCCGACTACTACCAGGCGAGCCCCGGCATCCGCCTGTTCCGGCTGGCACTGGGCGCCTCCGAGAAGCTGTGGCCCGCCCTCGCCGTCCGCGCGGCAGCCCGCCTCTTCGGCACGCCATTGCCGCCCAAGTGGCTGAATCGCCGCGTGTCCTGGGAGCCCGGCTGGCGCATCGAACGCTGGCCCTTCGAGGACGCGGAAGTGACCGTGTATTCGATGCCGGTCGCACCGCACGGGCCAGTCGCCCTGCTGGTGCATGGCTGGGGTGGCCATGCGCGGCAGATGCTGCCGCTGGCGGAATCGCTGGCGCAGCAGGGCCTGCGGCCCGTCATCGTCGAGATGCCGGCGCACGGGCGCAGCGCAGGCTCGGTGAGCAACCTGCCGCAGTTCGCCCGCGCCATCGAATACGTGGCCGGCCGCCTGCAGCAGGAAGGCCACGTGCTGCGCCTGCTGGCGGCGCACTCGCTGGGCGCCAACGCCGCCGCATTCGCGGCCAGCCGCGGGCTGCCGGTGGAGCGGCTTGTGCTGCTGGCGCCGCCGGCGTCGCCGCGCGAGTACACGCGGCTGTTCGCGCGCGTGTTCGGGCTGAGCGAGTCCACGCGCCTCGCCATGCAGAAGCGTTTCGAGGCGCGCGAGGGCATCCTGATGCCGCAGTTCGAACCCGCGGCCGTCGGCTCGCGCATCCGGGTCCCGACGCTCGTGGTGCACGACCGCGCGGACAGCATCAACCGGTACGAGGATGGCCAGGCGTTCGCGCATGCCATCCGCGGCGCCCAGTTGCTGGGCACCGAAGGCCTGGGCCACCGCAAGATCCTGAAGGATCCGCACGTGGTCGGCAAGGTCGCCCTGTTCGGCCGCTGAGTCCCTGCAAGCCGCACGGGCTGGATTGCTCCGGCCTTGCACGGTGGCGGCATTGCCCCTAGCATCGCTCGGACTTCAGGAGCGAGCGATGGGAATGTTCGATTGGACCGAGCGGCCGGCGGCGGTGCTGCAACAAGGCGGCGTGATCGCGCCGGACGAACGCCTGCCCTGGCCGCAGACCGCGGCCATGGGCGTGCAGCACGTGATCGCCATGTTCGGTGCCACGGTGCTCGCGCCCATCCTCATGGGGTTCGATCCCAACATCGCCATCCTCATGAGCGGCGTAGGCACGCTCATCTTCTTCTTCATCACCGGCGGCAAGGTGCCCAGTTACCTGGGCTCCAGCTTCGCCTTCATCGGGGTGGTGATCGCCGCATCGGCCTATGCCGGCAAGGGCCCCAACGGGAACATCGGCGTCGCGCTGGGCGGCATCATCGCCTGCGGCATCGTCTACGCGATCATCGGCGCCATCGTGCACGCGGTGGGCACCGGCTGGATCGAGCGCTTCATGCCGCCCGTGGTCACCGGTGCGGTGGTCGCGGTGATCGGCCTCAATCTCGCCGGCATCCCGGTCAAGAACATGGCGGCCGGCAACTTCGACGCCTGGATGCAGGCGCTGACCTTCACCTGCGTCGGCCTGGTGGCGGTGATGACGCGCGGCATGGTGCAGCGCCTGCTGATCCTGGTGGGGCTGATCATCGCCAGCGTGCTCTACGCGATCCTCACCAATGGCTTGGGCCTCGGCAAACCGGTGGACCTGTCGGGCATCCTCAATGCCGCGTGGATCGGTGCTCCGGCATTCGCGGCGCCGGTGTTCAGCGGCCCGGCGATGCTGCTGATCGCGCCGGTGGCGGTGATCCTGGTGGCGGAGAACCTGGGCCACATCAAGGCCGTGACCGCGATGACCGGCCGCAACCTCGACCAGTACATGGGCCGGGCCTTCATCGGCGATGGTGTGGCGACGGTGGTCAGCGGCGCGGCCGGCGGCACCGGTGTCACGACGTATGCGGAGAACATCGGCGTCATGGCCGCCACCAAGATCTATTCCACGGCGATCTTCTTCGTCGCCGCCCTCCTCGCGATCGTGCTCGGCTTCTCGCCGAAGTTCGGCGCCGTGATCCAGGCGATCCCCTTGCCGGTGATGGGCGGCGTGAGCATCGTGGTGTTCGGCCTGATCGCCGTCGCCGGCGCCAAGATCTGGGTGGACAACAAGGTCGACTTCTCGCAGAACCGCAACCTGATCGTCGCGGCCATCACCCTGGTGCTGGGCACTGGCGACTTCACGTTGAAGTTCGGCGGCTTCGCACTGGGCGGCATCGGTACTGCAACCTTCGGGGCCATCCTGCTTTATGCGTTGCTGAACCGCGAAGGTGCGCCGACGACGGCCCAACCGGCGCAGCCGGTGCGGCCGCGCCGGACCGCCGAGGACGAGGGCAACGAGACGCGGCCGCGCCTGCGCTAGGACCTGCGCTAGCATCGTCTTCATGCGCATCTGGACCAAACCCATCTCCATCGAGATCCTCACCGGGATCCACGTCGACACGGCCGTGCAGCGGCTCGGCATCGAATTCATCGAGGTCGGTGACGATTTCATCCGCGCGCGGGTGCCGGTGAACGGGCACACGAAGCAGCCCTATGGCCTGCTGCACGGCGGCGTGAGCGTCGTGCTGGCGGAAACGCTGGGGTCGTGCGGCGCCGCGTACTGCTGCCCCGAAGGTCAACGCGCCGTCGGCCTGGACATCAACGCCAATCACCTGCGCGGCGCCACCGCCGGCTGGGTGAGCGGCACCACCCGGCCGGTGCACATCGGTCGCAGCACGCAGGTCTGGCAGATCGACATGCAGGACGACCAGGGCCGCCCCACCTGCGTGTCACGGATCACGATGGCCGTGTTGGCGGCTTAGCTGCCTTCGGCGTCGCGCTTCAGCCGCTCGCTCTTCCAGTAGACGTCGTCACCGCCGTGCGTGCGGTTCAGCACGCGGGCCAGCACGAACATCAGGTCCGACAGGCGATTCAGGTACTGGCGCGGCGCCTCGCGCAGCGTCTCGCCCTGCCCCAGCGCCACCAGCGCGCGTTCGGCGCGCCGCGCCACCGTCCGGCACACGTGCGCCTGCGAAGCCGCGCGGTTGCCGGCCGGCAGGATGAACTCCTGCAGCTTGGGCAACTCGGCGTTGTGCGTGGCGAGTGCCTCGTCCAATGCGGCGACCGCGTCGGACTTCAGCAATTCGAAGCCGGGGATCGACAGCTCACCGCCCAGGTTGAACAGCTCATGCTGGATGGTCACCAGCAGCGTGCGGACTTCCGGCGGCATCTCCTCGCAGAGCAGCAGACCGATGTGCGAGTTCAGTTCGTCCACCTCGCCCATCGCGTGCACCCGCAGGCTGTCCTTGGGCACGCGCGTGTTGTCGCCGAGGCCGGTGGTGCCGTCGTCGCCGGTGCGCGTGGCGATCTGCGTCAGGCGCTTGCCCATGAGGGTTCTCCTTGGATGGAAGCATTGTGCACGCGGGGGCCCTCCCGGTTACGCCGCGCACCCGGATGTTTCCCGCGCAACACCCGGCAAAAAGGCTCGCTTCACAAAAGCCTTTCGGCTGCAATGCGCTCTCCCTCCACTGCCGAAAGGACAACCATCCGATGCGAACCCAACGCAGAGCCATCCAGCTTCCCAACTTCGAGGCTTGCAGCCTCGCCCTGTTCGCTTTCGTGGCGATGATCAACGCCCCCACCGTCCGTGCCCAGACTTTCGGCCCCGCGCCCACCGTCAAGAGCACGCCCTCCAAGAACTCCACGACGCAGGTCGTGACCCCTCCCAAACCGCCGGCCTCCAGCCCCAAGCGCTGAGCCACCCGCGGTCCGCCGGTTCCTACAAATGTTCGAGGCACCGGCGGCTAGCCCGCGCAGCTGCTCCTGGCAATCATGGGTCGAATGGCGCGCTTCGCGTGCCCCCATGACACCAGGAGTCCGTCCATGCAAGCTCATCGCAACTTCCGCACGGCCGCGCTTTGCGCCGCCGTGCTCAGCGTGTGTGCCACCGCCGCCCAGGCCCAGCACGTCGCACCCAAGGCTCCCGTCGCCGCACCATCGGCGGCGGCGATCGCCTCTTTCGCCGCGCCGAAGCCCAGCGGGTTGACCGCGGGCACCAGCGCTGCCGTCACGCCCTCCCCGACCAACCCCGCCGGGCTGAACTCGCAGGCGCCCGCGGGCCTGACGGCGGGCAGCGGCGGCCGCGTCTCCAGCAATCCCGGCGTCGCGGCGAACGCCATCACGGGTCCCGGCGCCACCTCGACCACGGTCGTCAATGGCGACGGTACCGCCACGACGACGACGACGGACGCCGGCGGCACGACCACGACCACGTCCTCCATGTTCAATTCCGTGATCACCGACAGCTCGGCCACGGTCACCGGCAACACGACCATTCCCGGCGCGGGGGTCGCCGCCAACGTGGCACGCGGGCCGAGCCAGACGGTCACGATGGGAAATTCGGGGGCCAACCCGGTCGAAGTGGCTCGCTCGTTCATCAACGGCGACAGCAACCGCGACGGCGAGCTGTCGCGGGCGGAAGCCCTGCGCATCCTGCCGCGCGGCGTGAGCTTCGAAGAACTGGACCGCAATTTCGACGGCGTCATCACGCGCGCGGAGTATGAGGATGGCATCCGCTGAGCGGACGCTGCTGGCGCTTGCGTTCGCTGCGGCCGTGTCCACGGGGGCCGTGGCACAGCAGGTGCCAGCGCCGGCACGCACAGCGGTCGCGCCCGCGGCCGCGTCGCCAGTGCCGGCCGGCCGCTGGACATTGGCCGCCGTCCGCACCTCGTTCCAGCAGGCCGACAGCAACAGCGACGGCGAGCTGAGCCGCGCCGAGGCGCAGCAACTGGCGATCCTGCCGCGCAGCTTCGAGGATCTGGATGCGAACAAGGATGGCGTCCTCACGCCCCAGGAGTACGAGGCCGGGGCGCTGTAAGACTTTGGTGGAGAGAGCGTGATCGCTCGGGCGATGCGGGCTGACGGCCGGGCTGGGGCGGTCTACACTGGGCGCTGCGCCCCGGAGACAAGCCCCATGAATGCACCTGCCGCCCTCTCGCACCTGGTTCCCGAAGTCCACCAGCGCGAGGTTCCCGCCGTCCTGCTCGACGCGCTGAAGGCCCGCTTCGGCGCGCAATGCTCCACCGCCATGGCGGTGCGCGAGCAGCACGGCCGCGACGAGTCCTCGTTCCAGGTGCCCCCGCCCGCGGCCGTGGTCTTTGCCGAGTCCACGCAGGACGTCGCCGATGCCGTCCGGCTGGCCGCGCAGCACGACGTGCCCGTCATCCCGTTCGGTGTCGGCTCTTCACTGGAAGGCCACCTGCTGGCCGTGCAGGGCGGCATCAGCATCGACGTGGCGCGCATGAACAAGGTGCTGGCCATCAATGCCGAAGACCTCACGGTGACGGTGCAGCCGGGCGTCACGCGCAAGCAGCTGAACGACGAGATCAAGAGCACCGGCCTGTTCTTCCCGATCGATCCCGGCGCGGACGCCTCCATCGGCGGCATGGCCGCAACCCGCGCTTC
Organism: Caenimonas sedimenti; assembly: GCF_007833165.1. Taxonomy (GTDB): domain Bacteria; phylum Pseudomonadota; class Gammaproteobacteria; order Burkholderiales; family Burkholderiaceae_C; genus Ramlibacter; species Ramlibacter sedimenti. The sequence goes on from NZ_VOBQ01000009.1 coordinate 116,393, forward strand.
CGGTACCAACGCAGTCCGCTACGGCACCATGCGCGAAAACGTTCTGGCGCTCGAGGTCGTCACGGCCAGCGGGGAAACCATCCGGACCGGCACGCGCGCCAAGAAGTCCTCAGCCGGCTACGACCTGACACGCCTGTTCGTCGGCAGTGAAGGCACGCTGGGCGTGATCACCGAGGTCACCTTGCGCATCTACCCGATTCCCGAAGCGATCTCGGCAGCGATCTGCTCGTTCCCGAGCATCGAGGCCGCGGTGCGCACCACCATCCAGGTCATCCAGCTCGGCGTGCCGATCGCGCGCGTGGAACTGATCGACCACAACACGGTGCGCATGGTCAACGCGCACAGCAAGCTGGGCCTGCGCGAGGAGCCCATGCTGCTGATGGAGTTCCACGGCTCCCCGACCGGCGTGCAGGAGCAGGCCGAGACGGTCCAGGAGATCGCGGCGGAGCATGGCGGGAATGCCTTCGAATGGGCCAAGACGCCGGAGGAACGCACGCGGCTCTGGACCGCGCGCCACAATTCCTATTTCGCGGCCGTGCAGTCGCGCCCCGGCTGCAAGGTGATCTCCACCGACACCTGCGTGCCGATCTCCCGCCTGGCCGACTGCCTGCTGGATTCGGTGAGCGAGGCGGACGCCAGCGGCATCCCCTACTTCCTGGTGGGCCACGTGGGCGACGGCAACTTCCACTTCGGTTACCTGCTGGATCCGGCACAGCCGAAGGAGCGCGAGATCGCCGAGGCGCTGAACCACAAGCTGGTGGCGCGCGCGCTCGAGCTGGAAGGCACCTGCACCGGCGAACACGGCGTGGGCCTGCACAAGATGGGTTTCCTGGTCGACGAGGCCGGCGCCGGCGCGGTCGACATGATGCGCACGATCAAGCGGGCGCTGGATCCGCGCAACATCATGAACCCGGGAAAGATCTTCGCCCTGTAGCCCGGGCGCCGTCCCCTGGCAGGCCCGCAGCATCGCCGGTACCCGTCGGGGTACGTGGCATGCGCGCGACACACTGTGACAAGAAGCGAGCCCCCTCGATCGAGGGGTATCCGGTTGTAACCCATCCGGGTACCCTCACCGCTTCCGTCAGTCCCCCATCTGGAGTTGTTCCCCATGATCCTTGCCAAACGCCCGTCCCTTTCCCTCCTGTGCACGTGCCTGGCCGCCGCCGGCCTGCTCGTCGCCTGCGGCGGGAGCGACGACCCCGTGACGACCGACGTCTCCGGCTCTGTGGTGAAGGGTCCTGTGACCAACGCCAACGTGTGCGCCTACAAGGCCGTCGCCGCCGGCAAGGGTGACCAGCTGAAATGCGTGACCACCGGCGCCACCGGCGCCTACACCCTGCAGGTGGACTACGCCGGCGACATCGTCATCGAAGCCAAGGACGGCACGTATGTCGACGAAGCCACGGGCATGACGAAGACCCTCTCGGACCCGATGCAGGTCGTGGTCGCCGCCAACGGTGGTACCACCACCGGCATCGTCACCCCGTTGACCACGGTCGCCTACAACATGTCGAAGACCGCCAGCGGTGGCGTGACCAGCCTCAACTTCGGCAGCTCCGCCAGCGCGCTGAACAACATGTTCCAGCTGGGTGGGGTGAGCATCACCACGACGCTACCCGTCACGACCCCGGCGACGACTCAGCAATACGGGCGCGTGTTGCGCGCCGTTTCGCAACTGGTCGCCAACGGTGGATCGCTCAACACCTTCATGACGCTGAACGCGGCGAACGCCGCTTCGCTGCAGACCCTGTTCAACACCGCCTTCGCGCAGGCCAACGCCGGCGCCGCGGCCAATTTCAACCTGACGGTGCCGGCGCCCACGCCCGCACCGACCCCCGCGCCCACACCGGCACCGACCCCCGCCCCTTCTCCGGCACCGTCGCCGACCCCGGCGCCTTCGCCGGCACCGACGCCCGCGCCCTCCCCCGCGCCGGCCCCGGCCCCGACGCCGGCTCCCACGCCTGCACCGGCACCGGCACCCGTCCCGTCGGGCAACAAGACGCTGGTCATCCTGGTGACCGTGTCCGGTGTCCAGCAAACCGTCACGGTGAACAACGTGCCCCAGCCGTCGACGGAAGCGCAGTTCTGCTCCGACCTCGCGGCGGACACCACCTTCAAGTCGCTCGCGGCGCAAGGCGGCACGTTGACGATCAACAGCTGCAGCTACTCGGGCAACGTCGGCAACATCGCCGCCACGCTCACCATGACGACGCCGGTGGCCGTGACCCTGCCTTACACCATCCGGTACACGTACCAGTAAGGGCAGTCACCCGCAACGAAGAAGCGCCCCATCGGGGCGCTTTTTCATGAGCCGGAGCGCAGCCGGTCGATCAGCCCGTTCAGCTCCTCCAGCGAGCCGAACTGGATCGCCACCTCGCCGAGTTCTTCCATGCGGCCATGGCGCTTCACGCGCTTCTTCACGCGCACGTCGACTTGCGCGGTGAGCAGGTCCGACAGCTCTTCTTCCACCCGGCGCAGGTCGCGCGACTTTTCCTTCTTGGGCTTGGGCGAGACCAGGCTGAACTCGGCGCCGAGCTTCTTCACCAGCGACTCCGCTTCGCGCACCGAGAGCTTCTTCTGCGCGATCTGTTGCGCCGCCGTGATCTGCGACGCGCGTTCGAGGGCCAGCAGCGCGCGCGCGTGGCCCATGTCGATGTCGCCGGCCATCAGCATGGTCTGCACCGGGTCGGCCAGGTTCAGCAGGCGCATCAGGTTCGACGCGGCACTGCGGGATCGGCCCACGGCTTGCGCGGCCTGTTCGTGCGTCAGCCCGAAGTCCTTGATCAGGCGCTGCAGACCCTGCGCTTCTTCCAGCGGATTCAGGTCCTCGCGCTGGATGTTCTCGATCAGGGCCATGGCAGCCGCCGATTCGTCCGGCACGTCGCGCACCAGCACCGGGACGCTGTCGAGTCCCGCCAGGCGTGCCGCGCGCAAGCGGCGCTCGCCGGCGATCACTTCATACTTGCCGGCATTGGCGCCCTCGGCCAGGCGGCGCACCAGGATCGGCTGCATGATCCCCTGGGCCTTGATGCTCTCGGCCAGCTCGTAGAGCGCGCCCTCGTCCATGCGGGTGCGCGGCTGGTATTGGCCCGGCACCATGTCGTCGAGCAACAGCGAGGCCGGCAGGCCGGGGCTGGCCAGTGATTGCTGGTCCGCGCCGGCGCTCTCGTCGACCTTGGGTCCCAGCAGCGCTTCGAGGCCCCGGCCGAGGCCCTTGGGTTTCTTCGTCACCATATTCTTGGCTAGTCTTTCATGAGGTCCTGCAGGAGGACGTGTCCTTCGGGCCAGCTGGCCAGGCCCGAGTCGGCATTGATGTGGCCGCAATCGCCGTAGTCCATGAACTGCGAGCCCCAGGCATAGGCGAACAGGCGCGCCCGGTCGAACTCGCAGTACGGATCGTTGCGGCTCGCCAGCAGGACGCTCGGGAATGGCAAGGTGCGCAATTCGATCGGTGACCAGGTGGGAATCTGCGCGCGGATGTCCGGCCGCTCGACGTCGCCCGGCGCCACCAGCAAGGCGGCGCGGACGCGATGCGTGTTCTGCGAGTGCGCGGCCCAGGCGGCTGCCAGGATGCAGCCGAGGCTGTGGGCGACCAGCACGGCTGGTTCATCGCGGGTCAGCAGCACTTCCTCGAGCCGCGCGGACCAGTCGCCGCGCAACGGCTTCATCCAGTCGTGTTGCTCGACCCGCACGTAGCCGTAGCGGCTTTCCCAGAGGGTCTGCCAATGGCCCGCGCCGCTGTTTTCCCAGCCGGGCAGGATGAGGACGTTGGCGGGCTTCATCTGCTCTGATTTCGATAGCTTGACATGCAGTGTCCAGGCGGCCTGGCGGGCTCACTTCATCTTGGCCAGGCGCTGAACCATCTCTTGCGCGAAGTCCACGAAGGCCTGGCTGCCGCGCGCGGCCGGGTCGAAAGCGACGCCGGGCAGGCCGTAGCTGGGTGCTTCCGCGAGCCGGACATTGCGCGGGATCACGGTGTCGAAGACCTTTTCGGCGAAGTGCGACTTGAGCTGGTCGCTCACCTGCTGCTGCAAGGTGATGCGCGGATCGAACATCACGCGCAGCAGGCCGATGATCTCCAGGTCCTTGTTCAGGTTCGCGTGCACCTGCTTGATGGTGTTGACCAGGTCCGACAGGCCCTCGAGGGCGAAGTATTCGCACTGCATCGGGACGATGACGCCGTGGGCCGCGCACAGGCCGTTCAGCGTCAGCAGCGAAAGCGAAGGCGGGCAGTCGATGAGGACGAAGTCGTAGTCTTTCGCGACTTCGGCAAGCGCCAGCTTGAGTCTTTTCTCCCGGCGCTCGATGTCGACCAATTCGACCTCGGCGCCGGCGAGTTCGCGGTTCGCGCCGAGGACGTCATATGCGCAGCCGGCCTCGATCAGCCGGTCGCTGCGGACACGCGCCTCCGCGACCGACGCCGACTCGAGCAGGACGTCGTACACCGTCAGCTTGAGCGCGCGCTTGTCGACCCCCGAGCCCATGGTGGCGTTGCCCTGCGGGTCGAGGTCCACCATCAGCACACGCTGGCCGACCTTGGCCAAGCCGGCCGACAAGTTGACGGTGGTCGTGGTCTTGCCGACCCCGCCCTTCTGGTTGGCGACGCAAAAGATCTTGGCCACGCGGCGCCCTACTTGGAGACCGCGAGCTTGACGCCGAAGCCGATGAGGAAGATGCCGGCGAGCTTCTCGAGCACGCGCGCGATGACGGGGTTGGCGCGCATGCGTTCGGCCAGGAAGTGCGTGAGCAGCACCACCACCAGCCCGTAGGCGAACGTCAGCGCCGCGATGGTCGCGGCCATCACGCCGAACGTGACGAAGCCCTGGTGCTGGGCCGGATCGACGAACAGAGGGAAGAAGGCCATGTAGAACACGATGGCCTTGGGGTTCAGGAGCGTGATCAGTCCGGCCTGTTTGAAGTAGTGGCGCGGCTCGATGTGCAGCACCGGCGCGTCGCCGGGCTTGGCGATCAGCATGCGGAAGCCGAGCCATGCCAGGTAGGCGGCACCCACCCATTGCACCACCCGGAAGGCTGCGGGGTAGGTGGCGAGCAGCGTCGCGACGCCGGCCACGGCGGCCCACATGAGCACCTGGTCGCCAGCGATCACGCCCATGGTTGCGGCCAAGCCGCCCCGGATTCCGCCTTTGCCGGTGGAGGTGATCAGCGCGAGATTGCCCGGACCCGGAATCAACAGAAAAATCAGGATCGCGGCGACGAACGCGCCGTAGTCTGCAACGCCAAGCATGGGAAAGCCCTCCGGGTGAAGGGCGAGTGTACCGTCAGGCGCCGGCGGCCCTGCGCATCCAGACGATGCAGCGGTCGGCATCCAGCAGCGGGACCTGCAGACGTTCCACGTGAAACACCTCGATGTCCGTGGGCAGGTCCGCCAGTTCCTGCTTGGGCAGCTTGCCTTTCATGGCCATCCAGGTGCCCTGCTCCGCCAGAGCGCCCGCCGACCAGGTGACGAAGTCCGCCAGGGAAGCGAAGGCCCGCGAACAGACCAGGTCGTAGGGGCCCGCCAGAGTTTCGACTCGCGCATGCAGGCCTTGCAAATTCTTCAGCTTGAGTTCGCTCGCGCTCTGGCGCAGGAAGGCCGCCTTCTTGTGGACGGCGTCAACGCATGCGACCTGCAGCTCCGGGTTGCAGATGGCAAAGACCGCACCCGGCAGTCCGGCGCCGGATCCGACGTCCAGCACGCGCAACGGCCGGCCGGCCGCGAATCGCCGCAAGGGTGGGACCGCGGCCAGACTGTCCAGCAGGTGCTGACGCAGCATGGCCTCCGGCTCGCGCACCGCCGTCAGGTTGTAGATCTTGTTCCATTTGTGGATGAGGGCCTGGTAGGCCAGCAGCTGGGCCACCTGGCCATCGTCCAGGTCAAGCCCGAGGGCGCCCAATCCCGCGCGCAGCTGAGGCTCCAATGCGTCAGCAGTCACCTGAAATCCACCTGGGCTGCAAAGGGCGAGCCTCGTCCCTCGGTCAATGATCGGCCGCCGGCATGGCGCACCTGCGGACTGGACTCCGGGATCACCAGCTCACGCGACCTGTTTCGGCTGGTTCGCCGCGTCTGCGAAGCCCTGGAACCTGTTGCGCTTCAGGTGGACCAGCAAGAGGGAGATTGCCGCCGGGGTCACGCCCGAGATGCGCGAAGCCAAGCCCAGCGTTTCGGGGCGATGCTTGCTCAGCTTCTGCCGGACTTCGATGCTCAGGGCGGCCACCTGCATGTAGTCCAGCTCGGCCGGCAGCTTCAGGTTTTCGTAATGGGCCGCCCGCTCCACCTCACCCTTCTGCCGTTCGATGTAGCCGGAATATTTGGCCGCGATCTCGATCTGCTCGACCACCGGCTCCAGCAGATCGCCCAGCGTTTCACGTGAAACAGCAGGGCTTGCGAAGCGGCCAGCTTCCAGGCTCATCAAGCCTTCGTACCGCACATCCGGCCGGCGCAACAGATCGCCCAAGTTGTACTCGTGGTCGATGCCTTTGCCCAAGACGCGCTGGGCCTCGGCGTCTGCCAAGTTGCGCGGGTTCACCCAAGTCGCCTTCAGCCGTTCGGTTTCACGTGAAACGGCGTCGCGCTTTCGGCTGAAACTCTCCCAGCGGGCGTCGTCGACCAGCCCCAAACGCCGGCCATCCTCGGTCAAGCGCAGGTCGGCATTGTCTTCGCGCAGCTGCAACCGGAACTCGGCCCGGCTGGTGAACATGCGGTACGGCTCCGTCACCCCTTTGCTGATCAGGTCGTCGACCAGCACGCCGAGGTAGGCTTGGTCGCGGCTGGGCAACCAGGCTTCCTCTTCCTTGCAGAGCAGAGCGGCATTGATCCCGGCGAACAAGCCCTGGGCCGCCGCCTCTTCGTAGCCCGTCGTCCCGTTGATCTGCCCGGCGAAGAACAGGCCGGCGATCTGCCGGGTTTCGAAGCTGCTCTTCAGCGCCCGCGGGTCAAAGTAGTCGTATTCGATGGCGTAGCCCGGCCGCAGGATGTGCGCCTTGGCCAAGCCTGGCAGCGTCCGCACCAAGCCGAGCTGCACGTCGAACGGCAGACTCGTCGAAATGCCGTTGGGATAGAACTCGTTGGTCGTCAGCCCTTCCGGCTCCAGGAACACCTGATGGCTGTCCTTGTCGGCGAACCGGTTGATCTTGTCCTCGACGCTCGGGCAGTAGCGCGGACCCACACCTTCGATCTTGCCGGTGAACATCGGGCTGCGGTCGAACCCCGAGCGGATGATCTCGTGCGTGCGCTCGTTGGTGTGCGTGATCCAGCACGGCACCTGGCGCGGGTGCATGCTGGCATGACCCATGAAGCTGAACACCGGAACCGGGTCCAGATCTCCCGGCTGCTCCTCGCACTGCGCGAAATCGATGGTCCGCCCGTCGATGCGCGGCGGCGTCCCGGTCTTGAGCCGGCCCTGCGGGAGTTTCAGCTCCTTCAGCCGCGCTGACAGGGAGACGGCCGGGGGGTCACCCGCACGTCCGGCAGCGTAATTGTTGAGTCCGACATGGATGCGGCCATCCAGGAAAGTCCCAGCGGTCAACACCACCGCCCTGCCCCGGAAGCGAATGCCGACCTGCGTGACGGCACCGACCACGCGGTCGCCCTCCAGCATCAGGTCGTCGACGGCCTGTTGGAACAAGGTGAGATGGGGCTGGTTCTCCAGGCGCCGGCGGATCGCCGCCTTGTAGAGAATCCGGTCGGCCTGGGCACGGGTCGCCCGCACGGCCGGGCCCTTGCTGGAGTTGAGGATGCGGAACTGGATGCCGCCTTCGTCCGTGGCGATCGCCATCGCGCCGCCCAACGCATCCACCTCTTTCACCAGGTGGCCCTTGCCGATCCCGCCGATGGACGGGTTGCAGCTCATCTGCCCCAGGGTCTCGATGTTGTGCGTCAGCAGCAGTGTGCGCACACCCATGCGGGCGGCAGCCAGCGCGGCCTCGGTGCCGGCGTGGCCGCCACCGACCACGATGACATCGAACTCTTCGGGATAAAGCATGGGGAGACTGGGAAAGCGCCGATCCGGGCGCGGGGCGGCCTTGTGGCCGAAAGGCCACGATTTTACCGGGCGGGGTGAGTCCTTGCGCGATGTGATGCAATCGGGCGATGAAGCTCCTCGTCTTTGCCGGCAGCACCCGCGCCCAGTCGCACAACCGCAAGCTAGCGCGCGAAGTCGCCGCGCTCGCCACGGCGTCCGGTGCCGACGTCACCCATCTCGAACTGGGGGACTACGACGTCCCCATGTACAACGCCGACCTGGAAGCCCAGGGCACGCCGGCCGATGTGATGAAGCTCAAGCAGCTGTTCTACGAGCACCCGGCCTGGATCATCTGCACGCCCGAATACAACGCGAGCTATCCGGCCCTGTTGAAGAACACGCTGGACTGGTTGTCGAGTCCGGTGAAGTCCGACCCGGTGTGGAAGGACGACTTCCGGTTCAGCCGGGGCAAGGTGGTGGGTGTGCTGAGCGCTTCGCCCGGTGCGCTGGGCGGACTGCGCTCGCAGAGCCATCTCGTTCCCTTGCTGTTCAACCTGCACTGCTGGGTGTCGCCCAAGGTGTTCGGACTGGGCCGCGCGCACACCGCCTTCGACGAGCAGGGGAAACTGGCCGAGGAGGGCAACCGGGCCCGGGTCCAGGACGTGATCGATCAGGTCCTCTGGGCGGCGAGCCGCTTGCAGGCTGAGTAGTTTGCTTCTGAAACCATAGCAATGGATTGTCGCACCGGGTGTGGCGCCTGTTGCACGGCGCCCTCCATCAATTCACCGATTCCCGGCATGCCGCAGGGGAAGCCGGCGGGGGTGCGGTGCGTCCAGCTCGACGAAGCGAACCGATGCCGGATCTTCGGGCGGCCGGAACGGCCGACATTCTGCGCGGGGCTTCGGCCGTCGGCGGAGATGTGCGGTGACTCGCGCGAGCACGCGATGTTCTACCTCGCCGACTTGGAGGCACGGACTTCTTGACACCGCCCGGAGGTCCATCATGCGCCCTGGCGAGGAAGAACTCGTGGCTGTTCATTTCGCAGGAAAAGCGCCCGGCCGCCCGAAGCTTTTCCTGCTGATCAAGCCACTCTGAAATCTGCGCAGCAGATTTCAGAGTGATCAAAACGGATAGTGCCGCGGCGTGGTCTGGATCGTGATCCAGCGCAGCTCGGTGAATTCGTAGATCCCGGCGCGCCCGCCGAAGCGGCCGATGCCGCTGCCCTTCACGCCGCCAAAGGGCATCTGCGCTTCGTCGTGCACCGTCGGCGCATTGACGTGGCAAATGCCCGAGTCGATCTTGCGCGCCACATTGAACGCGCGCGCGATGTCATGCCCGAAGACCGCAGCCGACAAGCCGTACTCGTTGTCGTTGGCGCAGGCGATCGCCTCCTCGGTGTTGCGCACGCGGACGATTGCCTTCACCGGCCCGAAGGTCTCTTCGTGATAGATGCGCATGGCCGGCGTCACGTGATCGAGCAGCGTTGCCGGCATCAGCGTCGAGTCCGCCTTGCCGCCGCAGGCCAGCTTGGCACCTTTCGCCAGCGCGTCATCGATGAGTGCATTGCAATGCTCCACCGTCGACATGCCGATCACGCTGCCCAGCACCACCGGCTCCGGCTTGCGCGGATCGCCCAGCGGCAGGGACTTCGCCTTGGTGGCGAACTTCCGCACGAACTCGTCGGCCACCTTCTGGTCCACGATGATGCGCTCGGTGCTCATGCAGATCTGCCCGCTGTTGGCGAAGCAGCCGAAGGCCGCCGCATTCACCGCATCGTCGAGGTCGGCGTCGTCCAGGATGACCAGCGGCGCCTTGCCCCCGAGCTCCAGCACGGCGGGCTTCAGGTACTTCGCGCAGGTCATCGCGATCAGGCGGCCGACGCGCGTGGAGCCGGTGAAGTTGACGCGCCGCACCGCCGGGTGCGCCACCATCGCCTCCACCACCGCGCCCGCGTCGGCCGGGGCATTGGTGATGTAGTTGACGACCCCGGCCGGCAGCCCTGCCTCCTGGAACGCCTCGACGATCAGCTGGTGCGTGCGCGGGCAGTTCTCGCTGCCCTTCAGGATGACGGTGTTGCCGCAGGCCAGTGGCGTGGCGATCGCGCGCACGCCCAGGATGATCGGCGCGTTCCAGGGCGCGATGCCGAGCACCACACCGGCCGGCTGCCGCACGCCCATCGCCAGCGAACCGGGCACGTCGGACGGGATCACCTCGCCCGCGATCTGCGTCGTCAGCGACGCCGCTTCGCGGATCATGCCCGCCGCCAGCATCACGTTGAAGCCGGCCCACATGCCGGTGGCTCCGGTCTCGGCCGACACCGCTTCCACGAACTGCGGCAGCTTCGCCTCCAGCTTTTCCGCGGCCTTCAGCAGCAAGGCACGGCGCTCGCCGGGGCCGGTCTCGCTCCAGGTGCGGAAGGCTTCGGCCGCGGCCTCGACCGCCATCACCGCATCGGCGGCGGACGCCGCGGGCGCGCGCGTGGCCACGGTGCCATCCAGCGGGTTGCGCCGCTCGAAGGTGGCGTTGTTCTCGGCCGTGACTTTCAGGCCGTTGATCAACATGGAAAGATCGGACATGGGGTACTCCTTGGTTGTCGTCATTCCCGCGAAGGCGGGAATGACGGTGCTGTTCGGTGTCTGTTCACGCGGCAGCCTTTTCGCGCCGGGCCGCATCGGCCGCAGTCGTCGTTTCACTGCTCGCGGCACCCAGGTAGGCTTCGCGGATGACGGTGGAGCGCGCCAGCAGCTTCGCGGGACCACTGGCCACCAGCGCGCCGCGTTCCAGCACGTAGCCGCGGTCGGCCACGGCCAGCGCCTTCTTCACGTTCTGCTCCACCATCAGCACGGTGGTGCCGGCGTCGGCGATGCGGCGGGCAATCGCGAGCAGCTCGTCGACCATGCGCGGTGCGAGGCCCAGCGACGGTTCATCGAGCATCAGCAGGCGCGGCGCGCAAACCATGGCGCGCGCCACCGCCACCATCTGCTGCTCGCCGCCGCTCATGGTGCCGGCCAATTGCGTGATGCGTTCGCGCAGCTTGGGGAAGTCGGCGAACACGCGCTCGATGCGTGAGGCGCGCTCCGCCTTGGGCACAAGCCAGCCGCCCAGCTCCAGGTTCTCCATGACGGTCATCTGCGGGAACAGCTGGCGGCCTTCGGGCACCAGCGTCACGCCGTTGCGGACGATCTCGTGGGTCTTCTCGGCCAACTCCTCGCCGTCGAGCAGCACTTCGCCACCGCGCGGGATCAGGCCGTTCAATGCGCGCAGCAAGGTCGTCTTGCCCGCGCCGTTGGGGCCGAGGATCACGGTGAGGCCCGGCTTCACCTCGAAGGTCACGTCACGCAGCACCAGGAAGGGACCGTAGCCCGCGCGCAGGCCGCGCACCTTCAGGTGTGCCGGCGCGATGCCACCTGCCAACGCGAACGGTCGATCGCGGTAGTGCATCACGACACGCCCTCCACCATCTCGTCGCCCAGGTAGGCCTCGACCACCTCCGGGTTGCGTACCACTTCGCGCGGCGTGGCATCGGCGATCTTGCGGCCCTGGTGCAGCACCAGCACCCGCTCCACGTGGCGCAGCAGCACAGTGACCGCGTGCTCGATCCAGACCACGGTCAGGTCGAGCTCGTCGCGCAGGCGGCGGATCAGGCGCGCCATCTCCTCGATCTCGGATTCGGTCAGGCCCGCCGCGACTTCGTCGAGCAGCAGCATCTTCGGGCGGGTCGCCAGCGCCATGCCGATCTCCAGCAGCCGCTGCTGCGACGGCGTCACCGCGCCGGCCGGCAGCGCCGCCTGGTCCGACAGGCCGATCAGCTGCAGGATCCGCGTCGCATCGCGCAGCGTCCACGGCACGGTGGCCTCCTCGCCCCACAACCAGTACTTGCGCGGCCGGCGCCCGGCGAACTTCAGGCCGAATTCGATGTTGTCGCGCACCGGCAGGTCGGCGAAAACGCGCGGCGTCTGGAAGGTGCGCGCCAAGCCGTGCGCGGCGAAGCGGTGCGGCCCCTTGCCGGTCAGGTCGTCGCCGCTCACCAGGAGACGCCCGGAGGTCGGTACCTGCACACCGGTGATGGCGTTGAAGAAGGTTGTCTTGCCGGCGCCGTTGGGGCCGATGATCCCGACCAGCTCCCCGGCGTCGAAGCGCGCACTGACGGCATCCACCGCAACCAGGCCGCCGAAGCGCACGGTCACCGATTCGGCCAGCAGCAGCGGCGTGCCCTCATGCATAGCGGTTCTTCCGTGCGCGTGCCTTGTCGCGCTGCTTGTCGCCGCTCCATTCGTAGCGGCGCTCCTTCCACCAGGCTCGCGTCGCATCGCGCCAGCCGCGGAACGTCTCCCAGCGCAGCGACGCCAGGCCGCCGGGCAGGTACAGCACCGACAGGATCAGCAGCAGCCCCAGCGCCATCATGTACACCTGCGGCGCCTTCAGCCGCAGCGTCTCGGCCAGCAGGCTGAAGACGATGGCGGCGATCAGCGGACCCCACAGCGTGAGCGCGCCCCCGATCAGCGCGATCAGCACGGTCTGGAAGCCGATGAACGGATTGAACACCGTGTGCGGGTCGATGTAGGTCCAGCGCACCGACATGGCCGCGCCCATGGCGCCGGCGAAACCGGCCGTCATCGCGAAGCCGGCCAGCTTGACCCAGCGCGTGTTCACGCCCAGCGTCTGGGCGCGTTGCTCGTCGGCGCCGATGCCGGCCAGCGCCAGGCCGAAGCGCGTGCGCCGCACGACGATGGAGGTGCCCACGGCGAGCAGCGCCAGCGACAGCACGGTGAGGTAGATCGTGTCGCGCTCCGGCACCACCGTCAGCACGCGGCCGACCGTCCCCGTCACGCTCTTCTCGAAATAGGTGATGGCATGGCGGATCAGCTCGGTCATGCCGAAGGTCAGCACCGCGAAATAGGTGCCGCGCAAGTGCAGCACCGCGGCCCCCATGATCAGCGCGATCACCATCGCGATGCCTGCGCCCAGCGCCACCGACTGCACCCACGAGAGCTTCTCCAGCGACAGCGCGCAGGTATAGGCGCCGATGCCGAAGAAGGCCGAAGTCGCCAGCGAGAGGTAGCGCGTGAAGCCGCAAAACAGCGCCCAGCTCGAAGACAGCGCCACGTACATCAGGCAGGTCAGCGCCATCGACACGACGAATTCGCTGCCCCAGTAGGGCAAGGCCAGGGACCAGCCCGCCACGCCGAACAGCACCAGCAGGTCGCGCACGAGGAGTTGTCTGCTCGTCATGCTTTGCGGCTCTTTCGCGTGAACAGCCCTTCAGGCCGCAGCAACAGCACCCCGATGAACACGCAGTACGACAAGAGGGCTTTCAATGACGGGTTGGTGTAGTGCATGCCGATCGCTTCCACGACGCCGAGCAGCAGCCCGCCCGCCAGCGCTCCACCCATGCTGCCGAAGCCACCCAGCGTGATGACGATCAGCGCCGTCACCGTGTAGGGCTCGCCCATCGACGGCGAGATCGTGTACGCCATCGACAGCAACGCGCCCGCCACGCCCGACAGCCCCAGCCCGATGCCGAACATCAGCGGATGCAACACCCGCGTGTTGATGCCCACCAGCTGAGCGCCCACCGGGGACTGCATCAATGCCCGCACGCCCTTGCCCAGCAAGGTCATGCGCAGCAGCACGATCATGGCGATGGCGAACACCAGCGCCAGGAAGAACACCAGCAGCTTGTTGCCGGCGAACTGCGCACCGCCGAACTTCACCGGCTCGGTCATGAAGTCGTAGCCGCGCAAGTCGCCGCCCCAACCCCAGCTGACGAAGTTCTGCACCAGGAACATCAGGCCGAAGGCGACCATGAGCCCGCGTGCCTCGAAGATGTCGAGATTCGGTGAGGTCGCGGTGAGGCGGCGGAAGCAAAGCCAGTGGATGGCCAGGCCCAGCACCATCAGGATGGCGAACGACACGGGCACCATCAGCAGCGGCGGGAAGCCGAACGACGTCTGCATCATCCACGTCAGGTAGGCACCCACCATCAGGAACTCGCCGTGGGCGATGTTCAGGATGCGCATCAGGCCGTATTGCAGGTTGAGGCCGAGCGCCACCAACGCATAGATGCCGCCGGTGATCAGCCCGGAGGTGAGGAGTTCGAGCCAGGCACCAAGTGAGAGCACGGAGGACAACACGCCCCGTGTCCGGGGCGTGTCCTTGCAGGTTGATGGGGGGCTATTTCCAGGCCGGCTTCGCCGGATTCAACTTCGCCGTCGCGACCTTCTGCGGCCACACGATCTCCATCTCGCCGTTCTGCCACTGCCCCACCGTCCCCGGCGTCGCGGTGTTTTCGCTGCCGGTGAACTTGACGTCGCCGATGATGGTCTTGTGCGTGGTGTTGGCCACGTAGTCGCGGATCGCCTTGCGGTCCAGTCCATGCTGCTTCACCGCGTTGGTCAGGATCTCCAGGCCGGCCCAGCAATGGCCGCTCGCCCAGCGATCCGGCTCCTTCTGCGCGCCGAACTTCTTCACGTGCGCGTCGAAGTACGCCTTGGCACCCGGGCTGGTCTTGGCATTCCACGAACCCATGCCCAGCACGCCCTCGGCGCCGGCCGGCGTCATCACGTTCCGGTACAGCTGGAAGGCGGTGCCCACCGAAGCGTAGAAGAACTTCGGGTTGAAGCCGATCTCCTTGGCCTGGCGCGACGCCAGGATGGTGTCGGGCGGATAGGTGAAGCCGATGAAGGCGTCGGGGTTCTTGTCCTTGATCGAACGCAGCACCGGCGACAGGTCTTTCACGCCACCCGGGTAGCTGGTGTCCTGCACCAGGTTGATGCCGCTGCCGGCCAACGCCACCTTCAGCGCCGCATAGTTCTCCAGGCCGAACAGGTCGTCCACGTAGACCACGGCCACGCTCTTGGCGCCGTTCGCCTTCAGCATGTCGACCAGCGCGTCGCACATCGGCTTGGGCTGCTGCAGCAGCAGGAAGAAGTACGGCAGCTTCATCTCGGCCAGCCGGCGCGAGAGTGCCGTCGGTGCCAGGAAGGGATAGCCGAAGCGATTCGCGAGCGGCGCCACGGCGAAGTTGGCGTTGCTGCCCCAGGGCGGCAGCACCAGGTCGACCTTGTCGCTGCCCATCAGCTTCTCGTAGGTGCGCACACAGGTCTCGACGTCGCTGCGGTCGTCCGACGAAATCAGTTCGATCTGGCGCTTGGTGCCCTTCACGTCCAGCCCGCCCGCGGCGTTCTGCTGCTCGGCCCAGAGCAGGTAGTTCGGCTCCTGGCTCACCTGGGCCCCGCCGGTCCAGGGGCCGGTGCGCGCCATCGCATAGCCCACGCGCACGGGGCCGGCCTGCGCCATCAGGGACGGGGCGGACAGCGCCCCCACCGCGGCCGCCGTGCCCTGGATGAACTGGCGGCGATTCTTCATGGCCTTCACTGCTTGCATGGGATGTCTCCTTCCGCACCTTGCGGCGGTGCCTGCATCGTAGAAACCGCGGCCGCTCGCCGCTGTGCTGAACGCGCACATTCGCTTGTCTGGGTGTGCAAGTCGCTCCGGGTTTTCCCTGGGTCACCCGCCCATGCGCACCCCATAATCCTGCGATCCATGGCCGATTCCACCCTGCTGAGCACCGACGTCGTCGCCCCGCGCGACCGGGCGCCGCAATGGCGCGAGTGGGTGTCGAAGCATTTCGGCGGCCTGCAGTCCGACCTGTACGGCGACAGCGAGTTCGATGGCCACATGCAGGCCTCGCACGCGGGCGACGTGATCCTGACCCGCCTCGAAGCCAACCGGCACCGCGTGCTGCGCACGCCCTCGATGGCGCGCACCAGCGAGACGGCCTACCTGAAGATCGTCGCGCCCTGGCAGGGCAGCGCCACCGTGCAGCAGCAGGGGCGCGAAGCCTGCGCGCGTGACGGCGCCTGGGTGATCTACGACACCACCGGCAGCTACGAGATCGCCAACCCGGAACGGGTGGACCACCTGATCGTGATGGTGCCCAAGGACGGCCTGGCCGAGCGCAACCTGCGCTTCGACGGGGTCATGGCGCGCCGCCTCGGCACCAGCGGCATCTCGCGGGTGGCGCTGGAGACCATGCGCAACACCTACCAGGAGCTGCCGAACATGAGCCCGGCTGCCGCGCAGGGCGCGGGCGAGCTGATCAAGCAGCTGGTGCATTTGTCGCTGCAGGAACTGAGCGGCCTCGAAACCGCCGTGACCCAGCGCGAAGCCCTGCGCGACCGCATCCGGTCCCACGTGCAGAAGAACCTGCGCGACCCGGCGCTGTCGGTGGACGCGATCGCGCGCGCCCTGAACTGCAGCCGGCGCCACCTGTACAACGCGTTCGGCGGCGAGGGCGAGTCCATCGCCGCGTACATCCAGCGCTTGCGGCTGCAGGCCTGCATCCGCGACCTGCAGCAGGCCGGCCCGCACGCGCGGCCGATCACGGACATCGCGCTGTCCTGGGGCTTCGGCAATCCTTCGCACTTCAGCCGGGTGTTCCGCGACCACACCGGCAAGAGCCCGAGCGAGTTTCGCGGCGGCTGACGCCGCCGCGCGGCACCGCGCCATGCCTCCCATCCCCGACCACGAGATCGAATTCACCGCCATGCGGGCCAGCGGCCCGGGCGGGCAGAACGTGCACAAGGTGTCGAGCGCGGTGCACCTGCGCTTCGACATCCGCGCGTCGTCCTTGCCGGAGGAAGTGAAGGCCCGGCTGCTGGCCATGACCGACCAGCGCATCACCAAGGACGGCGTGGTCGTCATCAAGGCCCAGGCCACGCGCAGCCAGGACCAGAACAAGCTGGAAGCGATGGCGCGGCTGGAGGAACTGGTGGCCGCCGCGGCCCATGTCCCGAAGCGCCGGCGCGCGACCAAGCCGACCTACGGCTCCAGGCAGCGGCGGCTGGAGGGCAAATCCATCCGTTCCGGCATCAAGGCGGGGCGCGGCAAGGTGCAGGACTGACGCGCTGGCCGCCGTTCAGTGGTCCACGCCCAGTTCCTGCAGCTTCTCCGTCGAGGCGATCTCGATCCTGCCGTAGCCGAGCACCACCGCGCCGGCCTGCACCAGCACCCGCAGCTCCTTGCTCAGGGTCTGGCGCGTGACGCCCAGCATCATCGCCAGCGACTCCTGCGACACCGGCACCACCGGCCGCGCGCCTGGCGACTGGGTCGCGTCGCCGCGCGCCAGCAGCAGCAGGCGGCGGGCGATGCGGGCGCGGGTGGAGCGCAGCGTCGCATCTTCCACCATGCCGTAGAGCGAACGCACCCGGGCCGCCAGCATGCGGCTCACGGCATGCGAGAACGCGGGCTTCTTCATCAGCGCATCGAAGTCGGCACGCGGCAGCGCCAGGACCTCGCACTCGCGCAAGGCCGTGGCGTCATGCGTGCGCGGCTGGCCGTCGATCAGCGAGATCTCGCCGAACCAGTTGCCCGCCTCCAGCACGGCCAGGATCGCTTCCTTGCCGTCCTCGCGCAGGCTGGAAGCCTTGATGGAGCCGCTGGACAAGCCGTAGAACGCGCCCGTACCGGCGGGCACCGCGTCGCCCTGGCGGAACAGCATCTCGCCCGGCCGCAGGCGCACGCGGTCGCAGGCGGCCAGCACGGCGCGGCGGTCGCCCAGGGCCAGCGCACCGAACCAGGGGTTGGCGGACAGCCTGTGCAGCAGCTCGGCGCTGGCGGACAGTGACACGGTGGCGACTCCCAAGGGCAGGGACAACCCGCACATTGTCCAAATATTGACAGTTGATGGTCAAGCCCGGGCCAAGAATGCACACTCCAAGGAAGCCACGAAGCCCCCCATGAACGCCCGCGCCCAATTCACCCGCATGCAGGACAGCACCGCCGCCGACTGGCAAGTCATCGGCGGCGAATTCATGCAGTTCACCCAATCCCTGCCGGATCGCGTGATGAAGCACCTGCAGATCCTGGAGGGCGACTACGGCGGCTTCCCGGTCGACCGCTACACGCACTCGCTGCAGACCGCCACGCGCGCGCTGCGCGACAACCGCGACGACGAATACGTGGCCTGCGCGCTGCTGCACGACATCGGCGACACGCTGGGCTCGTTCAACCACCCGGACATCGCCGCCGCCGTGCTCAAGCCGTTCGTGAGCGAAGCGAACCACTGGATGGTGCAGCACCACGGCATCTTCCAGGGCCACTACTTCTTCCACCACGTCGGGCTCGACCGCGACATGCGCGAGCAGTTCCGGGATCACCCGCACTTCGCGCGCTGTGAGGAGTTCTGCGCGCTCTACGACAACCCGGCCTTCGACCCCAAGGCCGAGACGCTGCCGCTGGCCGAATTCGAACCCCTCTTGCGCCGCCTGATGGCACAGCCCCGCAACTCGATCTACCTGAAGAAGGAAGCCGCATGAACATCGCATCGCTCAAGGAAGTCGTCAGTGAAGCCGAGTGGAACCTGCGCGTGGACCTGGCAGCGGCCTACCGCCTGGTCGCGCTCTACGGCTGGAGCGACCTCATCTTCACCCACATCACCGCGCGCATCCCCGGCCCCGAGCACCACTTCCTGATCAATCCCTACGGGCTGATGTTCGACGAGATCACCGCGTCGTCGCTGGTGAAGGTCGACCTGGCCTGCAACAAGCTGATCGACTCGCCCTTCCCCGTCAACCCGGCCGGCTTCGTCATCCACAGCGCCATCCACGCGGTGCGGGAAGACGCGGGTTGCGTGCTGCACACGCACAGCCGCGCGGGCATCGCGGTCAGCGCGCAGAAGAACGGCGTGCTGCCGATCAGCCAGCAGAGCACCTTCGTGCTGGGCTCGCTGGCCTACCACGGCTACGAGGGCGTGGCCGTGCGCGACGAGGAGAAGGCGCGGCTGCAGCAGAACCTGGGCGACAAGACCTTCCTGATGCTGCGCAACCACGGCCTGCTGACGGTGGGCCCCACGGTGGCGGATGCCTTCCTCTCCATGTACACGTTCGAGAACACCTGCCGCATCCAGATCGACGCGCAAGCCGGCGGCGGGGAGCTCACCACCGTGGACCCGCGGATCATCGACGGGGTGGCCGAAGCGCGGCGCAAGGTCACCATGGGCCAGGGCTCCAACCTGGTCTGGCCGGCCTTGCTGCGCAAGGTGGAGCGCACCGACCCCTCGTACAAGAACTAGCCGGGGCCGGCCTTGGACTTCATCCAGCTCCTGCCGACGCTGCTGCTGGTCGCGCTGGCGCTGGTGATGTTCGGGCTGGGCCTGTCGCTCAGCCTGGCCGATTTCAAGCGGCTGCTGCAGCACCCGAAGGCGGTCTTCATCGCGCTGCTGCTGCAGGCGGTGCTGCTGCCCGCGGCCTGCTACGGCATCGTGGTCGGCCTGGGGCTGTCGCCGGTGTACGCGGTCGGGCTGATGCTGCTCGCGGCCTCGCCCGGGGGCGTGTCGGCCAACCTGTTCAGCCACCTGTTCGGCGGCAACGTGGCGATGAACATCTCGCTCACGGCCATTAACACCATCTTCTCCATCGTGACGCTGCCGCTGATCGCCAACTTCGCGATCAACGCCTTCATCCAGAGCGGCCAGGTCGTGCCGCTGCAGGTCGGCAAGGTGCTGGAGGTGGTCGGCGTGGTGCTGGTGCCGGTGGCCATCGGCATGGCGGTGGCGGCGCAGCGTCCGGGCTTCGCCGCCAGCATGGAAAAGCCGTTCAAGATCTTCAGCGCGCTGGTGCTGGCAGCCTTCGCGCTCATCGCCATCGGCAAGGAATGGTCGGCGCTCACCGCCAGCTTCTCCAGCATCGGCCCGGCGGTGGTGCTGTTCAACCTGGTCAGCCTGCTGGCCGGCTACTACCTGAGCCGCGCGGCGGGCCTCGACAAGCCGCTGGCCACCGCCATCAGCTTCGAGATCGGCATCCACAACTCCACGCTGTCGCTGTTCATCGCGCTGTCGGTGCTGAACAACTTCCAGCTCGCCCTGCCGTCAGCGATCTATTCAGTGGTGATGTACCTGACCGCTACGCTGTTTGGATGGCTGGTTCTGCGTCGCGGTGGTCGACCTGCGCATGGGGCTCAGGCTTCGGCGGACGCGGGTCGTGCTCCAGCACGCTGACCTCCTTGCGCGTCATCCGGACCGAGCCGAACATCGTGCTGAACGCCACGTCCTTGGCGTCGCGGCCGGTGCCGATGCGCACCAGCCGGTCGACCGGCGCCATGCCGGTCGGATCGAACAGGACCCAGCGGCCGCCCACCCACGCCTCGAACACCGCGTGGAAATCCTGCGGCGGCTCGTCGAACCACACATAGCCCACCACCAGCCGCGCCGGGATGTTGAGCGCGCGGCAGAACGTGATGCCCAGGTGCGCGAAGTCGCGGCAGACGCCGGCCCGCTGCACGAACACTTCCTGCGCCGTTGTCGTCGACGTGCTGCTGCCCGGCTTGTAGGTGATCTCGTTGCGCACCCATTCCTCGATCGCGCGCACGCGGCCGATGCCGGGCGGCAACTGGCCGAACATCTTCTGCGCGGCGCTGCCCATCACGTCGGACTCGCAATAGCGGGTCGGCAACAGGTAGCGGAAGACGGCATCCGGCACCTGGCCGACCGGCGTCTCCGTCAAGGCGGGGTCGATCTCGACCGTCTCGACTTCGACCTCGGCCTGGTAGTTCACCAGCAACGGCCCCGGGGCCGCGTCGAACCGGATGAAGCGATTGCCGCTGCGCGGGTCTTCGAAGCTATGGGGCGCCACGCCGGAGGAGATGGCGAGCCGCTCGCTCCGGATCTTCTGCGTCGGCCAGTGCGCCGCTTCGATGTTGAAACAGAAATGCGTGGGCGACAGGATCTCGTACTCGAGCACCGTTTCCACGGTGGAGAGGTGCGTCTTCATGCGGCCAATGTAGAGCCGCCCGGACTCGCTGCTGATCGGCAGCCGCCGCCAGCGCTTGTAGGACGCGGCTACTTGCCGAACAGGCCGCGCAGCTTGTCGGCCGCCCTTTCGCCGGCACTGGCGCCCACGCTCGTGCCCACGCCCGGCGCGATCACCGTGCCGACCACCGCGCCCAGCAGCGCCCCGCGGGTCATCGAAACCGCCGGCGCATCGGCCGTGCCGCTCACCACCAGCGGCACGCCGACCGCGCCTTTGGCCGTCGGCACATCGACGTTGATGCGGCCGCTGAGGCTGCGGTTGGCCGCCATGGTCACGTTGCCGTTGGCCGCCAGCGGACCCGAGGTGGCCACCAGGTGGGTCAGATGCACGGTCTTGCCCTGGGTGTGCACTTGCCCCGCCAGCGCGTTCAGCCGGGTCATGCCGCCGCGGTTGAGGCCCGCGGTCTCCACCGCCCGCGCCAGGTCGATGCCGCGGACGAGCGCATCGCTCACGTTGAAGTGCGTCTGCGTGGCCAGCACATCGCCGAGCTGCCCGATGTCGCGAAACTCCGCGCGCAGCGCCGTCTGCGCCCGCAGCTTGCCGGTGAGCGTCTTGCTCGGCGCGGTGAGCGCCGCCACCTCGACGCCCTCGGTGGTGAGCTGCCCGGTCAGCGACACTGCGCCGCTGGGCAACTCGTCCAGCTGCAGCTTGCCGGCGATCGTCCCGCCGCCCACCTTCACGTGCACCGGCCAGTCGTCGCCATTGCGCTTGATGGTGCCGCTGGCGCCGGCCAGCCGCCCGTCCACCACCTTGAAGTTCGCGACATCCAGCAGGCCGTCGCGGCCCAGGCCGAACTCGGCCTCGACGGTCATCCGCTGCTGGCCGTCGGACCAGGTCACCTTCTTCAATTGCACGCGGCGCGGCGAGCGGATGCCGCTGCGGCGTTGCCGTGCGCGCTTCTCCGGCTCGGTGGCCTTGGCGCGCTTCTGCAGGGTCGCGCCGATCGCATTCACGCTGGACTGCGGCACGACCGCGTCTTCGACGATCAGGGTGTCGATCTCGACGTCACCGGCCGCGAGCGACGTCCAGTCCGGCCGGGCTTCCAGACGGGCGATGGTGATCGGCGGGTTGGTGGCGATGCGCACGTCCTCGGCGGCCACCGCCGGCAACGGCTACATGTCGACGGAGAGTTTGCCGATCTGCAGCGGCACGCCCAGCACCTGCGTCGCCTGCTGCTGCATCCGCACGCGGAAGTCGTCCGTGCGCAGCCACTGCTGAACCGACAGCACGGCCGCGGCAGCAGCCAGCGCGCACAGCACCAGCGCGCCTACGAGCCACTTCAGGATCCGTCCCATGCCCGACATTGTGGCTCTGCAAAATCCGCAGGGAAACGCTAGCATGCGTCTTTACCCCCCGCATACACAGAAAGAAACACAAATGAAGCTGTACTACTCGCCTGGCGCCTGTTCGCTGTCGCCCCAGATCGTGCTGCGTGAAGCCGGCCTCGCCTTTGAACCGGTCAAGGCCCCGACCAAGACCCACCAGCTCGACGACGGCACCGACTACTACACGATCAATCCGCTGGGCTATGTGCCCATGCTGGAACTGGACGACGGCACCCGGTTGCGCGAGGTGCCGGTCATCCTGCAATACATCGCCGACCAGGTGCCCACGAAGAACCTGGTGCCGGCCGCCGGCACGCTGCCGCGTTACCGGTTGCAGGAGTGGCTGACCTTCATCGGCATGGAGCTGCACCGCTCCATCGGGGCGCTGTTCAACCCGGCCCTCCCGGAGGAGGCGAAGCACGTGTTCCGCGATCGCGGCCTCAAACGCCTGGCCTGGCTCGATGGCGAACTGGCCGGCAAGGATTTCCTGCTCGGCGAGCACTTCAGCGTGGCGGACGCCTACCTGTACGTGGTGACGCGTTGGGCCAAGCCGTTGGGGATCGACCTCGGGCCGTATCCGAACCTGGTCGCGCACCAGGAGCGCGTGGGCGCCCGGCCGGCGGTGCAGGAGGCGTTGAAGGTGGAAGGCCTGCAGGCGTAGCAAGTAGGCTGGCGGTGAGCGCGAAGCCGAACCCCAGCCTACGAAGCGGCCCGCCTTCGCACGTACAAGGTCTTGTGCACCCGCGCGACGACGGCACCCGCTTCATCGCGCACCTCCACCACGCGTTGCGGCTCGAACTTCGCGCCATCGGCGGTGCGGGCGCGGATTTCCTCCAGCTGCGCATCGTCCCAGTCGAACACCGCCTGCACCGTGCCGCGCCCCGGCTGGACGAAATCGATGGCAGCCGCCTTGTCCCACACCTGGTAGCCGCGTCCCAGCAGCGGGATCAGCAGCAGCGCGTAATGCGGGTCGCACATCGCGTACAGGTTGCCGCCGAAGTGCGTGCCGAAGGCGTTCATGTTGTAGAAGCGCTGGCGCATGCGCACGACCAGCCGCCGCCAGTCGGGCGCGACTTCGCCCACTGAAATGCCCGTGCCCCAGTAGGGCGGCCACAGGTGCATGACGGTGCGGAAGCGGCGTGTGCTGCCGAAGATGGGAGCGGTCATGCGCCCATTCTGGGCAGCCACGGTGCGCCGTCCATGACCTCCCAGGTCAACTCAAGGGGCGCTGCCGCCACGCCAGCCCCGCGCCCAGCCACAGGGCCACCGCCGACAGCAGCAACCCGCGCTGCAGCCCGCCCGGCCCATCCGCGACCCAGCCGACCACCGTCGGCCCGACGATCTGCCCGGCCGCGAACACGATGGTGAAGGCGCTGATGCCGCGCGCCCAGTGCGCGGCTGGCAGGTTGTGGCGGACCAGCGCGGTGGTCGAGGCGACCACCGAGAGGAAGACGGCGCCGAACAGCAGGCCGGAGGCGAGCAGCGCGGCCCAGGCCGAGGTGAGCACCGGCAGCAAGGTCGCGCATCCGAGCAGCGCATTCAGGATCGCCAGCGACTCGCCGCCGCGAAAGCGATCCAGCAGGCCGGCCCAGATGCGCGACGATGCGATCACCGCACAACCCAGCAAGGCATAGAAGGCCGTCACCGCGCCGGGCGTCACACCCTGTTCGCGCAGCAGCGCCACCACGAAGGTCATGTAGCCGATGTAGCCCACGCCGAACATGAAGTAGCCGGCCAGGCCCCAGGCAAAAGGACGCCACACGGCGGGAGCCTCCGCCGGCGCCGCGGCGGCGGGATCAGGGGCTGCCTGGCCCTGCGCCAGCACGCGCGCCGGCCAGCGCAACGCCAGCGTTCCCAGCGCGCACGCCAGCGCCAGTGCCCACCACGCCCAGGCCCAGGCGTGCGGCCGCTCGCCGGCCGCCTGCATGGCCGCCGGCACCAGCAGCGCCGAAGCCACGATGCCGAAGCCCGTGCCGCCGTAGTACAGCCCCAGCAGGAAGCCGCTGCGCGACGGCTGCTGTGCACCCAGCCGCGCCGCGAGCAAGCCGCCGGCAATGAAGACGAAGGCGCTGGCCACGCCGGCCAGCAGGCGCTGGGCCAGCAAGGGTGCGGCCGCGGTGAAGAATCCACTGAGCACCATGAAGACGCTGGCCAGCGCCGAGCCGCCGACCAGCAGCACGCCCGGGCCCCAGCGCTGCAGCAAGCGCGGCGTCACCAGCGCGCCCGCCAGGTAGCCCAGTGCGTTCGCCGTGTTCATCGCCCCGGCCAGGGTGTAGCTCCACTGCAGGTCCGCGCGCATGGGCGGCAGCAACAGGCCGTAGGCGAAGCGGGTGATGCCCAGCGACACCGCCGCGCCCAGGGACAGCGCGAGCGCCAGGGGGAGCAGCGAAGCGGGCGGCATGCCCGGCCATTGTCGCTGCGGCCCCGCACCACCCTACGCCGGCAAGGTTGAACGCAAGCCGCTAGGCTGATGCCCTTCCCCGACCCAACCCCGGAGCCCGTCCTTGACCTCCCTGTTCGATCCGCTGCAAGCCGGCACGCTGCACCTGCCCAACCGCATCGTGATGGCACCGCTGACCCGCAACCGCGCCCCCGGCGCCGTGCCGACACCGCTGATGGCGGAGTACTACGCGCAGCGCGCGACCGCAGGCTTGTTGATCACCGAAGCCACGCCGGTGAGCCCGCAGGGCCAGGGCTATGCCGACGTGCCCGGGATGTACACCACCGAACAGCTCGCCGCCTGGAGGAAGGTCACCGATGCCGTGCACGCCCAAGGCGGTCGCATCGTGGTGCAGCTCTGGCATGTCGGCCGGGTCTCGCACACCAGCCTGCAGCCCGGCGGCCAGCAGCCGGTGGCGCCCTCGGCCATCACGGCGAAGACCAAGACCTACCTGATCGAGAACGGCGTGGGCAGTTTCGCGCCCACCTCGGAGCCGCGCGCGCTCGACGCCGCCGAGCTCCCGGGCATCGTGCAGGACTTCCGCCATGCCGCGCGCCACGCCGTGGCCACGGCCGGATTCGATGGGGTGGAAATCCACGGCGCCAACGGCTACCTGCTCGACCAGTTCCTGAAGACCGGCGCGAACCACCGGCAGGATGCCTATGGCGGCTCCATCGAGAACCGCGCGCGCCTGCTGCTGGAAGTGATGCGCGCCGTGGCGGGCGAGATCGGCGGCGGCCGCGTCGGGCTGCGCCTGTCGCCGGTGACGCCGGCCAACGACATCGTCGACGCCGATCCGCAGCCGCTGTTCGACCACGTCGTGCGTGAACTGGCGCCATTGGGCCTGGCGTACCTCCACGTGATCGAAGGCGCGACCGGCGGGCCGCGTGAAGTGGAGGGCCGGCCGTTCGACTATGTGGCGTTGCGCAAGGCCTGGCGCGACGCCGGTGCCAAGGGCGCCTGGATGGTGAACAACAGCTATGACAAGCCGCTGGCCGAGCTGTCGCTGGCGACGGGCGCCGACCTGGTGGCTTTCGGCCGGCCGTACATTGCCAACCCGGACCTGGTGGAGCGCCTGCGCGCCAATGCGCCGTTGAACACGCCGGACCGGGCGACGTTCTATGGCGGCGGGGCGGCGGGGTACACGGACTATCCGGCGTTGATGAAGGGGTGAGCGTGCGCACGCTGGGGTTCGCCTTCGGGCTCACCGCCAGCCTACGCGTTCGACCGCGCTGCATCGCCGGCGTACCCCGCGGGCTTCGTAGGCTGGGGTGAGCCCGCAGGCGAACCCCAGCTTGCTCAGGGCCGCCAGCGCTTCAGCAACATCGCATTCGCCATCACGCTCACGCTCGACAGCGCCATGGCTGCCCCTGCCAGCACCGGGTTGAGGTAACCCAGAGCCGCCAGCGGGATCCCGGCCACGTTGTATGCGAAGGCCCAGAACAGGTTCTGCCGGATCTTCGCGACCGTGCGGCCCGAGATCGCCAGCGCGCCTTCCACCAGCCGGAGGTCGCCGCGCATCAGCGTCACGCCGGCGGCATGCATGGCGACGTCGGTGCCCGTGCCCATGGCGATGCCGACATCGGCGGCGGCCAGCGCCGGCGCGTCGTTGACGCCATCGCCCACCATGGCGACCACCTGGCCCGTGGCCCGCAGCTGTTCGATCTGCGCGGCCTTGTCGCCCGGCAGCACCTCGGCGCGCACTTCGTCCGGTCGCAGTCCCAGCCGGGCGCCCATGGCCAGCGCGGCGGCGCGGTTGTCGCCGGAGAGCAGCACGATTCGCACACCGCGGGTGCGCAGGTGGGCCAGGGCCTCGGCGGCACCCGGCTTGGGCTCGTCGGCGAACGCCAGCAGCGCCCGCAGCACCAGGCCTTCCGTGGCGCGCTCGACCAGGCCCGACAGCGTCGCCCCTTGGCGCTGGAGCCGGTCGACCTCGCCCTGGAGAAGCCCCGGTGTGACCCCCAGTTCGTGCAGCCAGCGCAGGCTGCCGATCAGGTAGCTGCGCGCCGCCACCTCGCCCTCGGTGCCGCGCCCCGGAACCGCCCGCACCGCATCCGGCGACGCGATCGCCATGCCAAGTTCGCGCGCGTGGTCCAGCACGGCCGACGCGAGTGGATGCTCGCTGCCGCTCTGCAGGCTGGCGGCCGCCGCCAGCGCCTGCGCCTCATCGACACCGGGCGCGACGCTGAATGCCACCAGGCGCGGCCGGCCGAGCGTCAGCGTGCCGGTCTTGTCGAAGGCGACCACGTCGACGCGGTGCGCCAGTTCCAGCGCCTGCGCATCCTTGATCAGGATGCCGTGCTTCGCCGCCACGCCGGTGCCGGCCATGATGGCTGCCGGTGTGGCCAGGCCGAGCGCGCAAGGGCACGCGATCACCAGCACCGCCACCGCGTGGATCAGGGCGGCTTCGAAGCCGGCGCCCGCCAGCAGCCAGCCGCCCAGCGTGACCCCGGCGATCGCCAGCACCACCGGCACGAACACGGCCGACACCCGGTCCACCAGGCGTTGCAGCGGCGCCTTGGCCGCCTGCGCGTCTTCGACCAGCCGGATGATGTGCGCCAGCACGCTTTCGCCACCGACTGCCGTCGCCCGCAGCACGACGCGGCCGTCTCCGTTGATGCTGCCGCCGGTCAGGCGCGCGCCCACGCCCTTGGCCACCGGCAGCGGCTCGCCGGTCAGCATGGATTCGTCGACTTGCGTCTCGCCCTGCTCCACCACGCCGTCGGCGGGCACGCGCTCGCCGGGGCGCACCACCAGACGGTCGCCGGCCAGCACCTCGGACAACGGCAGGTCGGCCTCGCCGCCGGTGCGCAGCAGCACGTGGGCGATCTCCGGCCGCAGCGCATGCAAGGCCCGGATCGCCGCCGTGGTCTGCCGCTTGGCGCGCGTCTCCAGCCACTTGCCCAGCAGCACCAGCGTGATGACGACCGCGGAGGCCTCGAAGTAGAGGTGCTGCGCGCCCTGGCCCAGCCAGAGCCACATGGACAGGGCCCAGCCCGACGTGGTGCCGATGGCCACCAGCAGGTCCATGTTGCCGGTGCCGGCTTTCAGGGCATGCCAGCCGGCCCGGTAGAAGCGCGCGCCCAGGACGAACTGCACCGGCGTGGCCAGCAGGAACTGCAGCCAGGCCGGCAGCATCCAGTGGCGGCCGGCCAGGTCGCCCAGCATGGGCAGCACCAGGGGCAGCGACAACACCAGCCCCAGCGCCACCGGCGCAAAGCCGGCCCAGGGCGATGCGTCGGGAGCCAGGGCCTGCTCGGCCGCCCGCGGCTCGTAGCCGGCGTCGCGCACGGCCCGCCGGATGCGCGCCTCGGTGTCGCCCGCCGCGTCGTAGCGGATGCGCGCGGACTCCGTCGCCAGGTTCACGTTGGCATCCTGCACGCCCGGGACCTTCTTCAGGGCGCGCTCGACCCGGTTCACGCAGGTGGCGCAGGTCATTCCGGCGACGCCGAGGTCCAGGGTGGCGGTGGAAGCGGTCGAATCAGTCATGGCGCCATGGTCAAGCCTGCCATGATGGCAAGGTCAAGCCCGGTGCGGCAACCCTTCTCGCCAAAGGGTTGGGTTGCATGCCCGCTTGACCTTGCCATCATGGCAAAGTTCAGACTGGCACGCTCATCGACAGGAAGGACGAATCATGAACCAGAGTTTCCAGGTGCAGGGCATGACGTGCGGGCACTGCGTCCGCGCCGTCACCCAGGCCGTGCAGTCGGTCGACCCCGCGGCCGAGGTGAAGGTGGACCTGGCCAGCGGCCAGGTGCAGGTGCAATCGGGCGGAGATCCCGCAGCCATCGCGCGGGCCATCGAGGAAGAAGGCTACCAGGTGGCCCGCTGATGGCCTGGCCCGTCAACATCGGGGAAGCCGCACGCCTGTCCGGCGTCTCGGCCAAGATGGTGCGGCACTACGAAGGGCTGGGCCTCCTGCCCAAAGTGGGCCGCACGGACGCCGGCTACCGGCAGTACTCCGAGGCGGAAGTCCACACGCTGCGTTTCATCAAGCGCTCGCGCGACCTGGGCTTCTCGATGGCGGAGATCGGCGAACTGGTGAGCCTCTGGCAGAACCGGCGCCGGGCCAGCGCCAGCGTCCGCCGGGTCGCCCAGCGGCATGCGGACGAACTGGGGGCGCGCATCGTGGCGATGGAGGAGATGCTCAAGACGCTGCACCACCTCATTCATTGCTGCCAGGGCGACGAGCGCCCCGACTGCCCGATCCTCGAAGACCTGGCCGGCGGCCCGGCCTGACGGCCCGTCAGGGGGCGATCGGGCTGTGGCTGCGGCGGTGGGCGGCATCCACAGCGCGTTGCAGCTTCAAGTCTTCACCGGCCTGCGCGCGCCGCACCACGTTGGCCGGGCCGGCACCCATCGTCCGGGTGTCGGGCTCGCCGCTGCTGCGGGCCAGCTGCTCGAGGTAGCGCTTCTTCGCCAGCACCGGTTCGATCTCGACGGTTCCGACGCTGTTGCGCTCCTCGGCCGGCGGCGGCGCCGTATCGATGCGCGTATTCGGGGCCTGCGCCTGCGCCAGCACGGCGCCGGCGGACAGCAGTGTGGTGGCCAGCACCGTGGCGGCCGCTCGCACAAAAGCCTGGGTCATGGTGCACTCCTTGGGATGTTCCTGATTGGTTGAGGCCACTGTGCGCGTGCCCGGCCGTGCGCCATGTGGCCCGGCGTGCCAGCTTGCCGTAGGAGGCGGGCGACCCGGCTTGTGCTCTCCGGCGGGCGCCGTGGCTGGCCCAGCTTTACCGCGCAGCAACGGGAGCGCGATGGGGGTGTTACAGATCGTGCGCACACTGGCTCCACCTTGAAAGGAAGCCTCTCATGAACAAGTTGCACAAGCACCTGCTCGCCGCCAGCCTGGTGGCCGGCCTCGGCCTCTCGGCGGCGTTCGCCCAGTCGCCGCCCGCGGGCGGCCGGCATGACCCCGCCCGCCACGAGCAGCGGATCGCCAAGATGCAGGAGCGCCATGCGCAGAAGCTCGCCGACCTGAAGGCCAAGCTGCAGATCCACGCCGCCCAGGAAACCGCCTGGAACGCGTGGGTCGCGGCGATGCAGCCGCGCGCCCGTGGCCAGCGTCCGGACCTCGCGGCGATGACCACGCCCCAGCGCATCGACTTCATGCGCGCACGCCGTGCCGAGCGCGCGGCCGCCATGGACCAGCGCGCCGAAGTCACCAAGAGCTTCTATGGCGTGCTGTCGGCGGCGCAGCAGAAGGTGTTCGACGCGGAAACCCTGCGCATGGGCAAGGGCCATCGCGGGCACCGCGGCCACCACGGCTGATCACGAACCAGCTTCGGGGACGAAGAAGCAAGTTCGGCCTGGGCCTCGCGGCCCAGGCCTTTTTTCATTCCAGCGACGAACGGTCAGTTGTTGGTCGAGACGTTGGGGGCACCGTTGGTGAAGGTGCTCGCCTCACCGGCGCGGCCGGGGACGTTGTTGGTGGCGGCGGCACGGCCCATGCGGTACTTGTCGTCCGTGGGGTCGGTCGCCACGGAGGCCGGGCTCACGTACACCGGGGTCAGCGGACCGGCGCCCAGCACCGCGGTGTTGCTGGGCGAGACCGTGATGTAGGTCGGGTTGCTCGGCAGCCCGCCGTAGGGCGAGTTGGACGTGGCCACGTTGGGCGCGCCACCCGTGAAGGTGCTGGCTTCACCGGCACGCGTCGGCAGGTCGGTGGTGAGCTGGGCCTGGGCCAGGCCGGCGGCGGCGAAGAGGCCGGCGGCCAGCAGGGTCCGGGTGAAAGAGGTCTTGGTCATGGTGGTGCTCCCTGGGGTAGTTGGCGCTGAAAGCCCGGCGGTGCCGGGAACAGCGCAACTCTGGGGCTGAGCCTTGCGCGCTCGCATCGGACGCGTCAGACGGCTGAAGTAGGACACGTGGTGGCAGGCGCGGCAGGAGCCGGCCTGCAACCCCGCGTAGAGCGTCAGTAAACGTAAACGCGGTGACCAAACTGGTCGTAGAGCGGCCCGTGGAGGATGGTCGTGCCGCCGGAAGCGAAGTTGTTGGTCGAGGCGTTCGGCACGCCCCCGGTCATCGTGCTGGCCTCACCGGCGCGGCCCGGCACGTTGGTGGTGGCCGATGCGCTGCCCTGCTGGTAGGTGTCATGCGTGCGGTCGGCGGTCAGCGGATAGGGGCTGGTGTAGACCGGTGCCGCGCCCATGATGTAGGTGGTGGAAGGAGCCACGCTGTACGTGACCGGCGGGGCGACGCTGTAGGTGTACGAGCGCGCCAGGATCCCGCTGTCCTCGTAAGGCGAGTTCGTGGTCGCGGCATTGGGCACGCCGCCGCTGAAGGTGCTGGCTTCGCCCGCCTGCATCGGCACGTCGGTCGTTTGCGCCTGGGCCAGGCCCGCGGTGGCGAGCACGCCGGCGGCGAGCAACGCACGGGTGATGGTGGTCCTGTTCATGATGAGCTCCGTATCTTGTGGGGGAAGGCCCGGGCGTGCCGGGTACGTACCTCCCACTTTGGAGCACTGCCTGCCCGGCCCTATCGGACGCGCCCGGGCGCCCCCGTAGGACGCCGCGTCCCGCCGCGCAGGCCCCGGCCTTCAGAAGCGGCGCGCGTAGCGCAGCAGCACGAAGTCTTCGCCGGGGTTCGGCTTGCGGATGTCGGCGTTCGAAATGTGGACGTAGCGCAAGCCGATTTCCTGCCGCCCGCCGTCGAAGCTGTAGCCCAACCCCACGATGTCGTAGAAGTTGAACTTGGTGCTGAACTGCTTGATGGGCGTGATGTAAGGCCGGTTGGTGTAGCTGAGCCCGATCCCACCTTCCAGGAACCAGGGCGAGCGGCCCTCGGCCGGCCGCAGCCGCAGCACTGGCAACAGTCCGGCTTGATAGAACCACTGGTGCCCTTTGCTGAAGTCCTCGGCGCGCCACGCGCTCAGGAAGACTTCGCCCTGCACACTGGCCTGCAGGCCCCAAACGGAATGCCGCCAGTCAGCGTCCCACACCGCGCCCACCGTGGCACTGGCGGCGTGATGCCGGCTCCACCCACCTTGAAGGTAGTAGGCGTCGGGTTGCCAGTCGGCGGCGGCCGGGGCCACGAACAGTGCCGCCAACAAGGGCGGAATGAGGGAAGCGAGACGCATCTTGCTGTTGTTCATCGGGCTCCAGTCTGCAACAAACCGCTGAGGTTGGGGGGAAGGGGTCAGCAGGAACCGACGCCGCCTCGGCCCTTCGTCCTACAGCCGCCACCTGCGCGACATCGAGTCGCCAATGCAACCGCCGTGCCACGGCTGCGATCCTAAGCTGTCCGCATGACATCTGCCGCCGCTTTCGCCGACCTGCAGCGCCTGGTGCTCGCCATGCCGATGGCGCGCACCCTGGGATTGCGCTTCCTTGATGCACAGCCTGGCGCCGTGGAGCTGGAAATGCCGGTGGCCGACGCCTTCAGCTTTCGCCCGGGCCAGTTGCAGGCGACGGCCGTCTTCGCCATCGCCGATTTCGCGGCCGTGTCGGCGGCCGGCACCTTGCTGCCCGCGGGCTGGGTCAACGCGACGATCGACGGCGCGATCAAGCTGGTGGCACCGGCACGGGGCGCGGCCTTGCGCGCCCGCGGCCGGGTGATCGATGCGGGCCAGTTGCTCACGGTCTGCGCGGCCGACGTCTTCGCCATCGATGCGGACGGCCACGTCACGCTGTGCGCGACCTGGCTCGGCACCGCGCGCAACATCGCGCCAGCCCGCACGACAGCAACTTAGCCTGCCGTCCTACGCCTCGGCAGTGAGCCGGGCCGTACAACAGGCTCTCCCACCAGAACGAGAGCCGAGCGCCCATGAGCGAGACTGTGTCTTCAGCCCCGCAGCTGACCGTCATGACGGTCAATATCCACAAGGGTTTCACCAGCTTCAACCGCAAATTCATCCTGCCGGAACTGCGCGACGCGGTCCGCAAGGTCGGAGCCGACGTCGTGTTCCTGCAGGAGGTCCTGGGCACGCACGACGACCACGGCAAGAAGATCGAGGACTGGCCGGACGCGCCCCACTACGAGTTCCTGGCCGACAGCATCTGGCCGCAGTTCGCGTACGGTCGCAACATGGTCTATCCCAAGGGCCACCACGGCAATGCCGTGATGTCCAAGTTCCCGATCGTCGGGCACCAGAACCACGACGTGTCGATCGCCGGGCCGGAAAAGCGCGGCCTGCTCCATTGCGTGGTGCGCGTGCCCGGGCACACGCAGGACGTGCATGTGATCTGCGTGCACCTGGGCCTGGCCGAGAACCACCGGCAACAGCAGCTGGACCTGCTGTGCAAGATCACCCATTCCGAGATGCCACCGGAGGCGCCGCTGATCGTCGCCGGCGACTTCAACGACTGGCGCAAGCGCGCGCACGACATCCTCTGGCGCGAGGCCGGGCTCAGGGAGATCTTCGTCACCGCCTATGGCGAATCGGCCAAGACCTTCCCCGCGATCTTCCCGGTGCTGTCGCTGGACCGCATCTACGTGCGCAACTGCTCGGTGCACCTGCCGGTGGTGCTGCCGCGCCGCCCATGGGCCCACCTGTCCGACCATGCGCCGCTGGCCGCGGAGATTCACTTATGAGCCATGGGCGCTGGATTCCTGGCAACGACATCCGGCTGCTGGAAAACGGCGAGGAGTTCTATCCGCGCGTGTTCGCCTGCATCGCCAACGCGAAGACCGAGGTGGTGCTGGAAACCTTCATCCTGTTCGAGGACAAGGTCGGGCTGCAGCTGCAGGAAGCATTGGTCGCGGCGGCCAAGCGCGGCGCCCAGGTCGACCTCACCATCGACGGCTGGGGCTCGCCCAGCCTGTCGCAGCACTACCAGCAGGTCCTGCGCGACGCCGGCGTGCGGCTGCACGTGTTCGACCCCGGCCCGCGGCCCTTCGGCTGGCGGCCGCAGTTCTTCCATCGCATGCACCGCAAGATCGTCGTGGTGGACCGCGAGGTCGCCTTCGTCGGCGGCATCAACTATTCGGCCGACCACCTGGGCGATTTCGGACCCGAGGCCAAGCAGGACTACGCGGTGGAGATCCGGGGCCCCCTGGTGGCCGAGATCCACCGCTTCGTCCACACCTCGCTGGCCCAGGGCCAGCGCTACATGCGCCAGCACCGTCAGTGGTGGCGCTGGCGCAAGCAGTTGCGCACCACGCCCGCCGCGCTGCCCGCCGCCGGCGGCGCCGACGCGCTGTTCGCCGT
The DNA here is from genome assembly GCF_007833165.1 of Caenimonas sedimenti. Taxonomy (GTDB): domain Bacteria; phylum Pseudomonadota; class Gammaproteobacteria; order Burkholderiales; family Burkholderiaceae_C; genus Ramlibacter; species Ramlibacter sedimenti. The sequence continues at coordinate 150,073 of NZ_VOBQ01000009.1, forward strand.
GCGCGACAACAACTCGCACGTCAACGACATCGAGCGCCACTACCGCATCGCGATCCGCGCGGCGAAGAAGCGCATCGTGATCGCCAACGCATACTTCTTCCCCGGCTACCGGCTGATGAAAGAGCTGCGCCGCGCCGCGCGGCGTGGGGTCGACGTGCGGCTGATCCTGCAGGGCCAGCCCGACATGGCCTTCGTGAAGACGGCGGCCATGATGCTTTACCACCACCTGCTGAAGTCGGACGTGCGCATCTACGAATACTGCGACCGCCCGCTGCACGGCAAGGTCGCGCTGATGGACGACGAGTGGTCCACCGTGGGCTCCAGCAACCTCGACCCCATGAGCCTGGCGCTGAACCTCGAGGCCAACGTCGTGATCCGCGACCGGGCCTTCAACGCGCTGCTGTCGGAGCGCCTCGACAAGCTGATGTGCCACAGCTGCAACCAGGTCACCCTGGAAGGCATGGGCGAGCTGAAGGGCTGGTCGCTGGTGCACAGCTTCCTGGCCTACCACTTCACGCGCCGTTACCCGCAGATCGCGAGCTGGCTGCCGAGCCGGCTGCCCCGCCTGTTGCCGGCGTCCCTGATCCCGGCATTCGCGACCCCCAAGGACGATCGTGATCCGTGACAAGCCCTGGTGGCCCTGGCTGAAGCGCGCGCTGACGTTCGCCTTCTTCGCACTGGTCATCGGGCTGCTGGTCAAGTACGCGCGGGGGGTCGACTGGGGCGACGTCAAGGAGAGCCTGCTCGCCTTGCCGCGCCACGTGCTGTGGGAGGCGGCCGCCCTGTGCGCCTGCAGCCACCTGCTGTACAGCTGCTTCGACCTGGTCGGGCGGCGCTACACCGGCCACCGTCTTCGGGTTCCGCAGGTGATGCAGGTCAACTTCATCAGCTACGCCTTCAACCTCAACATGGGTTCGCTGGTCGGCGGCGTCGCCTTCCGCTTCCGCATGTATTCGCGGCTGGGCCTGGCCACGGCCACCATCACGCGCGTGCTCACGCTGAGCATGCTCACGAACTGGCTGGGCTATCTGCTGCTGGCCGGCATCGTCTTCACCGTGGCACCGCTCGCCTTGCCGCCGGACTGGAAGCTCGACAGCGAAGGCCTGCAGTTGCTGGGCATCGTTCTGCTGGCCCTGGCGCTCACCTACCTGCTGCTGTGCGGCTGGTCGAAGAAGCGCAGCTGGACGCTGCGCGGCCACGAACTGCTGTTGCCCCGGCCGACCATGGCCATCGTGCAATTGGCGATGTCGTGCGCCAACTGGATGATCATGGCCGGCGCGGTTCATGTCCTGCTGCAAGGCAAGGTGCCTTACAGCGACGTGCTGAGCGTGTTGCTGGTGGCCGCAGTCGCTGGGGTCATCACGCATGTGCCGGCTGGCCTGGGTGTGCTGGAAGCGGTGTTCGTGGCGCTGCTGTCGCACCGCGTGCCCGATGCCCAGTTGCTGGCGGCGCTGCTGGGCTACCGCGCGCTCTACTACATCGGCCCCTTGCTCGCGGCGGCCGTGATGTATCTCAGTGTCGAGTTGCGTGCACGCAAACAACTGCCCGTGCCGCAGCGCCCCTAAGTGAGTGCAAACAGCTCACAATCGCCCATGGAAGCAAAACTGCAAGGCCCGATCGATCTCGCAGGCTTCCGCGATGAAGCCACGCATCTGCTCGCGCGTCAGGTTCGGCCGGAAGAAGTCGTGTGGAGCCTGCATCCGGTGGCGGGTGACCAGTACCTGCAGCCGGCACTGGCCTCGGCCAGCCGCCCACGCAATGTCGCGCGGGCCGCCACCGCGATCGTCCCGGCCTCTTTCCTGCGGCTGTCCGAGTTCGTGGTCTTGCACCAGGACCCCGAGCGCTTCGCCCTGCTCTACCGCCTGCTCTGGCGGCTGGTGCACGAGCCCGGCCTGCGCAACGATGCCGCCGACCCCGACATGCTGCATGCCCAGCACATGGCGCATGCGGTGCGGCGCGACGTGCACAAGATGAAGTCGAACCTGCGCTTCATCGCGCTCGCGCCGGATGAGCAAGGCGAATGCCTGCAGGTCGCCTGGTACGAGCCCACGCACCATGTGGTCGAGACCGTGGCGCCCTGGTACGCCAAGCGCAGCGTGGCGGCCCACTGGGCCATCTTCACGCCGGAGCGCAGCGTGCGCTGCGACGCCGGCCAGTTGATTTACGCGCCGGGCATCCCCGCCGCCCGCGCGCCCGGCGAGATGGCACCCGATGCCTTGTGGCAGGACTGGTTCGACACCTTGTTCCGGCCGCAGCAGGTGGTGCCCGCGTCCGGTGCCTGACGGACGGCCCGCGCCGGCACCGGTGCGGGTGGCCTCGCTCGCGGAACTGAAGGCCGCCACCATGGCGTGCCGCGAATGCCCCATCGGCGAGTTCGCCACCCAGTCGGTCACGGGCGAAGGCAAGCTCAAGCCGAAGCTGATGCTGGTGGGCGAGCAGCCGGGCGACAAGGAAGACCTCGAAGGCCATCCCTTCGTCGGACCCGCCGGCAAGCTCCTGGCGCGCGCGCTCGAAGCGGCCGGGATTCCGCAGGCCCAGACCTTCGTCTCCAACGCGGTGAAGCATTTCAAGTTCGAGCTGCGCGGCAAGCGCCGCATCCACAAGAGCCCGGCGGTGCGCGAGATCGCGGCCTGCCATCACTGGCTGGAAGACGAGATCGCCCTGGTGCAGCCGAAGGCGCTGGTGGCGCTCGGGTCGACGGCCGCGCGCTCGCTGCTGGGGCGCCCGGTGCCGGTCATGGCGGAGCGCGGCCACTGGCTCCCGCGGCCGGACGGCCGCGAGGTGCTGGTGACGCTGCACCCGTCAGCGCTGCTGCGCGTCGATCCCGAGTCGCGCGACGCGGCGTTCCATCCGTTCGTCGCGGACCTGCGGCAGGCAAAGCGGCTGTTCCGCCGCTGAGGTGCGCGGGAGGTCCGCGCAGGCGGCGGCCGGCGGCGGATTCATGGATTGCTCGATGATGGCCGGGCGGCGCAGCCGGAGCTCGGCGCCCTCCGTGCCTTGCAGGCCGATGCCCCCTTGCGGCGGCCCCGCCTGCGCGCCCTGGCCGCCCTGCGCACCGGCCATCGCGGGCCGGCCTTCGAACATGGCGCCCGCGCCCGTGCTCTGGCCCGCGGCTTCGAACGCGAGCAGGGCCAGTGCCACGATCGCGGCGACGCCTAGCCAGTGGGTGGGGTGGTGCTTGATGCGCATGGCGGACTCCTGGGGACTGCGGACAGTGTCGGTCCGGCGCGCGGCCCCGCCCAGGCGGCGGGGTGCCACAACCCGCGTAGGAAGATGGAGACAACCCGGTAACACCTCGCTGCTACACTGCGCCGCTTTCGCTGTGCCACCGCTGTACCGATGACGGTTTCCCTCGCGGGCCGCGCGCCCGCCACGTTCGAACTCAAGAGCGCGAACCTGCCGCTGCTGGCCTTGTTGCTGAAGACGGCCGACCTGGGCCAGCTGGCGCAGGAAATGCAGGTGCGTTTCGGCGACATGCCCGATTTTTTCGACCACGATCCGCTGGTGATCGATCTGGCGCCGTTGCCGGCCGAGGCGATGGTGGACTTCGATGCGCTGCTCGAGGTGCTCAAGCCCTACCGTGTGGTGCCGGTCGCGGTGAAGGGCGGCAATGCGGGGCAATTGCGGGCGGCTCAGGAAGCAGGGCTGGCCTTGTCGCAGGAGGCTGACGTTGTCGCCGCGCGCGCCCCCGCCCCCGCCCTCCCCCAGGGGGGGAGGGAGGAAGTCAACCCGTCCGCGCTCGTGATCGAGAAGCCATTGCGCTCCGGCCAGCAGGCTTATGCGCGCGGCCGCGACCTGGTGGTCCTGGCCATGGTGAACGCCGGCGCCGAAGTCATCGCCGACGGCCACATCCACGTTTACGCACCGCTGCGCGGCAAGGCCATCGCCGGCGCGCGCGGCAACACCGAAGCACGCATCTTCACGCAGTGCCTCGAACCCGAGCTGGTGTCCATCGCCGGCATCTACCGCAGCTTCGAGGAGCCGCTGCCGGCGGACCTGCAGGGCCGGCCCAAGCAGATCCGCCTCGAAGGCAGCAAGCTCCGCATCCAGGGAATCCCATGAGCAAGATCATCGTCGTCACGTCCGGCAAGGGCGGGGTCGGCAAGACCACCACCAGCGCCAGTTTCGCCAGCGGCCTCGCGCTGCGCGGCCACAAGACCGCCGTCATCGACTTCGATGTCGGCCTGCGCAACCTCGACCTCATCATGGGCTGCGAGCGCCGCGTGGTCTACGACTTCGTCAACGTGATCCACGGCGAGGCCACGCTGAACCAGGCCCTCATCAAGGACAAGCACAACGAGCACCTGCACGTGCTGGCGGCCTCGCAGACGCGCGACAAGGAGGCCCTGTCGAAGGACGGCGTGCAGAAGGTGCTGGACGACCTGGCGGCCATGGGCTTCGAGTACATCGTGTGCGATTCGCCGGCCGGCATCGAAACCGGCGCGCTGATGGCCATGCACTTCGCCGACGAGGCGCTGGTGGTGACCAATCCCGAGGTGTCCTCGGTGCGCGACTCCGACCGCATCCTGGGCATGCTGTCGTCGAAGACGAGGCGCGCGATCGAGGGCAAGGAGCCGATCAAGGAGCACCTGCTCATCACGCGCTACAACCCGAGCCGGGTCGACCAGGGCCAGATGCTGTCGCTGGAGGACATCCAGGACATCCTGCGCATTCCGCTGATCGGCGTCATCCCGGAAAGCGAATCGGTGCTGCAGGCCAGCAACCAGGGCCTGCCCGCCGTGCACCTGAAGGGCACCGACGTCTCCGAGGCTTACCAGGACGTCGTGGCGCGCTTTCTCGGCGAGGACAAGCCGCTGCGCTTCATCGACGCGCAGAAGGCGGGGTTCTTCAAGCGCATTTTCGGAAGGGGCTGAGCCGTGTCCCTGCTTTCCTTCCTGCTCGGCGAGAAGAAGAAGACCGCCAGCGTCGCCAAGGAGCGGCTGCAGATCATCCTGGCGCACGAGCGCAGCGGCCGCAACCCCGGCCAGCCCGACTACCTGCCCGCGCTGCAGCGCGACCTGGTCGCCGTGATCGGCAAGTACGTGAAGATCGACCCGCAGGACATCAAGGTGCACCTGGAGCGCCAGGACAACTTCGACGTGCTGGAAGTGAAGATCGAGCTGCCCGAGGTGGCACGCTAGATGGTTTCACTTGGAAAAGCTCGCTGCGCGACTTTTCCAAGTGGTTGATCAGTGCAAGGAAGCCCGGCAAAGCCGGTTCTTCCTCGCAAGGGGGACGTCGCTGCACGATGTTCCGCGCCATCCACGGGCCGCTGCGCGGAGCAGAACTCAAGCCAAGGTGGCACGCTAACATTTCGTTTCTTGACGGCCGGGCTGGTCGGCGCGATAACCGCACGATGAGCCCTCCCGTGATGGTGCGCGTGGCGCACCGCTACAGCGCGCCCGCGGAGCGCGTGTTCGACGCCTGGCTGACGCCCTCGCAGGCCTCCCGGTTCCTCTTCGCCACCCGCACCGGCAACGTGATGCAGTGCGAGATCAACCCGGTCGTGGGCGGCGGCTTCGTCGTCACCGACCGCCGGCCGCTGGCCGACGGCGACGAGAGCGTGTTCGACGTCGTGCATCGCGGCAACTACGTCACCATCGAGCGGCCCCGGCTCATCGTGTTCGATTTCCTGGTGGCCTCCTATTCGGACGAAACCACGCGGGTGCGGCTGGACTTTGCGGCGCAGGGCGCCAACGCCAGCGAGCTGACGCTCACCCACGAACTAGGCGACCACAACGAAGCCCAGGCCATGGAAGACGCCACGCGCAAGGGCTGGGCACAGATGCTGGCCAACCTGGAGCGCGAGCTGTTCCCCAAGCGGGTCGGCTTCCTCTAGTCTCTGCTGTTTCCATCCGCGAAACACTGCATCCCGAAAACGCGCGCTTGTCGGCGCGTCTTTCCTTCCCATCTGCCATGCATCGATGAGCCGACCCAAGACTCACCGAGGCTGGACAGACGGGCGACGAGCGCGGCCCGCCATGCCCGGATTCAAAGCAACCGCTCGATGGAAAGAAACCTGATCATGAACCGCCACATCGCCGCCGCCTTTGTCGTCGCCGCTGCCGCCTTCGCCGGCAGCGCCTTCGCTGAAACTCCCACCGTGGTGAAGGACGACTTCGTCTCCACCGCCAGCCGCGCGCAGGTGAATGCCGAACTCGTGGCCTTCAAGCAGGCCGGCGTGAACCCCTGGTCCACCCAGTACAACCCGCTGCGCTTCGTGCAGGGCACCAGGACGCGCGCCCAAGTGGTTGGCGAATACCTCGCCAGCCGCGACCAGGTGGCCGCCCTGACCGGTGAAGACAGCGGCAGCACCTGGTTGGCCCAGGCTGCACCGCGGAACGCTTTCGGCGACACCCTGGCCGGTCTGCCTGTCAGTACCAGGTAAGAAGCCAGGCAAGCGCCCTCTTTAGAGGCAGCTCCCGACGGAAGGCGTTGCGCACAAGCCGCAATGTCGTCCGTTGGACAGCGCGGGCGGCGCAAAACGCCTCAAAATGCTGCAATGCACACGCCCGCAGCCGACACGTTCGATCCCGGCCACGTAGTGGAAGCCAAACTGGCTCCCCACGCACTGCTGGATTTCGATCCCATGCTGCGCCGCCTGCTGGGTGGGCACCAGCTGTTCGTGAAGCAGGCCGACGGCCGCTGGCGGCCGCGCGGCTGCTCGCTGGGCTTGGCGCAGTGCTTCGACTACGCCGACCTGCTCGGCCCGGCCCCGCAGGGCTGATCAGCGCGGTCCGGCCTTGTTGCCCTGGTTCGGGGCACCGCGCCTGGCTTGCGACTGGTTGTTGCCGATCTGGCTTTCCCGGTCATGCCGGCTCAGCGGCGTGCGCTGGCCCTCGTTCTTCTGCGTGGGCTTCTGCTGACCCTGCTTGTTGAAGTCGTTCTCGACCTTGCCGCTCAACGCGGCCTGCTTGTCCTGGGCTTGGTTCTTGTACTGGTGGGTCATCACTGCTCCTTGGATTCCGTGGACTTGCCGGTGCCGGGTTCCGCCAGCTTGCGGTGCATCTCCGCCGTCGCCTGCGCCGGCATGACCTTGCTCATGGCGACCTGCATCTTGTTCTTCCAACCCGCCACGACATCGGCCTCGCCCTTGAGCATGGCGTCGAAACCGATGCGCGCGACTTCCTCGGCATCCTGCTTTTTGTCGGTGCCCACCTTGGTGTCCAGCATGTCCGCCCGTGCGAAGAACTCGGTGTCCGTCGGGCCGGGCATTAGGCAGCTCACGGTGATGCGCGTGTCCTTCAGCTCGTTGCGCAGCGCCAGCGAGAAGGAATCGATGAAGGCCTTGGTGCCGTTGTAGACGGCCTGGAAGCTGCCTGGCTGGAAACCCGCGATGGATCCGGTGATGAGGATGCGGCCATGGCCTTCGCCGCTGGCGCGCTCGCGCATGCGGTTGGCGATCTGATGAATCAGGTGCACCGTGCCCGTGATGTTGGTGTTGATCACGTGCAGGATGGCCGGGAAGTCCTGGTCGAGGAAGGCGCCACCCAGCCCGTGGCCGGCATTCGCCAGCAGGGCGTCGACCTCGCGCCCGCCGATCGCCGAGATGAGTTTCTTGACGCCGTCCGTCGAGGCCAGGTCGCACTCGACCGCATCGACTTTCGCGGCGCCGAGCGATTTCAGGTCGCTGACCGCCGCATCCAGTGAAGTGTCAGCCGCGACGACGAGGTCGTAGCCGTGTTCGACGGCGCAGCGGGCCAGGTGGTAACCGATCCCCGATGAGGCGCCGGTCACGACCGCGAGGGGGCGGGGAGCCTTGAGTTCATCCATTGCATTTCTCCTTGCAGATGAACCCAATCTAGGCAGGCCCGGTGCCCCTGTGTGTCGGACAAGGCCCCGCGCTCATTCCACCATCAGCATCGCCTCGATCTTGTTGCCGTCGAGGTCGCGCACGAAGGCGGCGTAGTACTTGTCGTCGTATTCCTTGCGATAGCCCGGCGCGCCGTCGTCCTTGCCGCCCAGGGCCAGCGCCTTGGCGTGGAAGGCCTTCACCTCTTCCACCGAGTTCGCCAGGAAGGAGATGTGCACGCCATTACCCACGCTGGCCCGGCCGCCGTCATGCGGCGCCTGGATCCAGAACTCGGGAAACTTGCGGCCGTAGCCCGCGCCACCGGGAAAGTCCATCACGCACTTGATCTGCAGAGTCGCCAGCAGGGCGTCGTAGAAGACCTTGGCGGTGGGGTAGTCGTTGGTACCGAGCGAGACGTGCGAGAGGACGCTGTCGGGGAGTTGCGTGGCCATGGGAAGTGCCTCCAGGATGTGTTGAGTGCCGCAGCGTAGTGGCCCGGCCGGCCGGGACTTGTCAGTTGCGCTTGTCAACCCGAGGGGCGGATTGTGGGCCAAGCCGCGCGAAGCGCAAGAGCCTCCCTGGCGCCGCTTCCGGCTGCGCACTCTCTTCCTGGTTTCTCTTCAGATTCAAGATAGCAGTAGTAGATAGGCGCCGGCCACTTGTGTGGATAACCGCCCTTTGCCCCTTGCGGATCAAGCAGTTACGAACGGGACAGGCATGTGGGCGGCGCCCTGTCCCTGCTGTCGTGCATCTGGGACAACTTCGGCGGCGCCGCCGCCCGTGTGGACAACCCGGCAGTTGTGCCGGTTTGCTCCACAGGCTTGTGCGTACTGAATATTTTTTGTGTCAGGCGGTGCGGTGGCGTTGCCGCAACGCAGCCGGCTTGGTCAGCGTGCCTTCAGCAGCACGGCCGCGACCACGGCGGAGCCCAGCGCCGCGACCGCTGCAGCCAGGTACACAGCGTCAAGCCCCGCGGCATGCGCGAGCGCGCCGCCGAGCGGCGGCGACAAGCCCATGGCGAGATCCTGGAAGGCGACATAGGCGCCCATCGCCGCGCCGCGGCTTTGCGGCGGTGTGCGCCGCACCGCCTCCACGCCGAATCCCTGGAAGGCCAACGCATAGCCGGCGCCGGTGAGCGCGGCTCCCACGCAGGCCAGCACCGGCCCCGGTGCCAGCCAGATCGCGAGCTGCCCCAGCGCCACCAGCAACACCGTGAACACCGCCACCTGCGCGCCGCCCAGCTTGTCGGGCAGGTGCCCGAACGGCAATCGCGCAGCGATGAAGCCCGCTCCCATGCTGGTGAAGGCCAGCGCCGCGCCGCCCCAGCCGCGTTGCGCGAACAGCAGCGCGATGAAGGCCACCACCATGGCGTAGCCCATCGAACACAGCGTGAGCCCCAGCCCGGGCAGCTGGATGGCACCCAACACCTTGTAGAACGGCAGCCGCGGCGCCGTGCTGGGCTTGAGCCTCGGCAACGCCGCCACCAGCGCAAGCGCCAGCAGCGGAATGGCGATGGTGGCGACCGCGATGCCCGCGAAGCCGAACCGACCGTGCACCGCCACACCCACCGGCGCGCCGGCCGCGTAGGCGGCAAAGAGGAACATGCCCACCCAGCCGATCACCTTGCCGGCATGCTCCGCGCCCATGCGTGCGATGCCCCAGCTGAGGATGGAGGTGATGATGAAACTCTCGCCCACGCCCGTGATCAGGCGTGCGGCGACGAGGATGGCGACGGAGACGGTGGGTTGGCCGGTGAAGGCCAGCGAAGCCAGGTAGGTGAGCCCCACGCAGCAGGTGACGAGCAACCCGGCCATCGCGGCGAAGCGCGGCCCGCGCGCGTCCGACACCTCCCCCGCCCACATGCGCGCGAAGAAGGACGAGGCGAACTGGCTGCCCATCACCACGCCCACGATCACGGTGCTGAAGCCCAGCGTCTGGCTCACGTGCAGCGGTACCACCGGCATCGCCATGCCCATGGCGAAGTAGCCGGTGAAGACGGCCAGCGTCAGCGGCAACAGGGGGATGAAGGCGGCGAACAGGCTGTCGCCCGGCGCCTTCATGGCAGCATGGCCCACAGCGGCACCGCCTCGATGCCCTCGGCCATCTTGAACCGGTGCTGGCCCGGGTGCACCACATACAGGGCATCCAGCTTCAGGTCGTCGATGGCGATGCGCATCGATGGCGTCACCGCAGGCGCGTCCGCCCGCTTGAACTCGACGCCGATCCGGCGGCTGCCCTGGAACATCAGCAGGTCGAGCTCCGCGCCCTGGTGCGTGGCCCAGAAGTAGGCCTGCTGCGGACGCGCCAGGCGCAGTACCTGCTCCAGGGCAAAACCCTCCCAACTGGCGCCGGCGCGCGGGTGCGTGGCCAGCTGGGCCATCGTACGCACGTCCATCAAGGCGTGCAGCAAGCCGGTGTCGCGGAAGTAGAGCTTGGGCGCCTTGACCTGGCGCTTGCCCAGGTTTTCGTGCCAGGGCTGGAGCTGGCGCAGCATCATGGTCTGGGTGAGGATGTCCAGGTAGCGCCGGATGGTCGGTTCCGACACGCCGAGGGACCGCGCGGGATCCGCGGCCGACCAGGTCTGGCCGTGGTAGTGCGTGAGCATGGTCCAGAAGCGCAGCATGCCCGGGGCGCTGATGTTGAGCCCGAACTGCGGCAGGTCCGTTTGCAGATGCTGGGCGATGGCCTGCTGGCGCCAGGCGAAACTGTCGTCATCGGTGGCAGCCAGCCAGGAGCGAGGAAAGCCGCCGCGCAGCCACAGGCGGCTGGCCGTTTCATCGTGCCACGGCGCGGTGCGGGGCAGGACCTCTCGCAGGTCGAAGCCGGCGGCCTCGACGACCTCTACCCGCCCCAGCAAGGACTCGCCGGCCTGCCGTGCCAGGTGGGGCGAGGCGCTGCCCAGCAGCAGGTACTGGCCGGGCGCATCGGAGCGATCCATCAGCACGCGCAACAACGGGAACAGGTCCGGCCGGCGCTGCACCTCGTCGATGACGACCAGCCCCCGTGCTTGCTCGAGCGCCAGCGCGGGTTCGGCCAGCCGGCGTTCGTGGGGCGGGTATTCCAGGTCGAAATACTGGGGCGAATCCCGCCGCACGAAGGCCTGCGCCAACGTGCTCTTGCCGGCCTGGCGCGGGCCCACCAGCACCACGCCGCGCGAGCGCGCCAGCGCGCGCCGGACCGCGGCTTCCAGTGCGGGGCGGGGGAGCATGGACCGATGGTACCTTACGGACCAGGAAAAAGGAAAGCCTGACTTTCGAATTTCATGGTGGCGGGGACCGAGGCGGCCGCTCCGGGGCGGGGCTCGCCGCGGGCGCCCAGGTACTTGGCAATCGCCTCGCCCACCCTCTTCTTCGGCGCCTTGCCCACCTTCACCAGCAACTCGTGCCCCGGTTCGTACGCGTCGTAGCGCCGCTCCAGGTCGCGCCGGATGCGCTTCAGCAGCGCCGCAGCGACCTCCGCATCGGCCATCGCCCGGTGGGCGCGCGAGGAATACGACAGGTCATGGAACGCCGCCAGCGAACCGAGTCGGAAACTCATGGCCTCCGGGTACAGCCGGCGCGACAGCAGCATGGTGCAGGCGAAAGGGTTGGCTGCCGGCGCGTCGGGCCCGAGCCGCTCCAGCTCGGCGGCCCAGAAGCGGCGGTCGAACGATGCGTTGTGCGCGACCAGGGGCGCGTCGCCGACGAAGCGCGCCGCCGCGGCCATCACCTCATCGGCCGGCGGCGCCGCGTCGATCATCTCGTTGGTGATCCCGGTGAAGGCCTCGATGAAGGCGGGGATGCGCACCCCGGCATTCATCAGCGACTCGAAACGGCCAACCTCGCGGTCCCCTTCCACCATGACGATGGCGATCTCCGTCGCGCGGTCGCCCATGGCGGGTGAGAGGCCGGTGGTTTCGAAGTCGATGACGGCGATGGGCATGGCGGCGAGCTTAACGCCACAATCTCGCCTGATGCCCACCTGCCCCACCATCCTTCTCTGGACGCCGTTCACCGGCCAGCAGCGCATGCTGGCTGAAGGCTTGCGCAACGCCGCCTGCGAGCTGGTCGCCGTGGCCAGCGAAGCCGAAGCCATCGCCGCGCTGGCAAGCGCCGACGGCGCCCTGTTCGCCGGCGTCGCGCAAGGCTACAGCCCCGCCCTCGCCCAGGCCGTCCTGCAGGCGCCCCGGCTGCGCTGGCTGCAGCTCATCTCCACCGGCCAGGAGGCGGTGGAGCAGCACGGCCTGCCGCCGCGCGTCGCCGTGACCAGCGTGGGCGACACCGCCGCCGGCGTGGTGGCCGAGCACGCGGTCGCCCTGCTGCTGGCGCTGGGGCGCCGCCTGGGCGATGCCGCCGTGCAGGGCGCCCGCGCCGAGTGGAACCGTGCCTATGCGGCGCGCATGGATTCGCTGGATGGCCGCACGCTGTGCCTGGTGGGCTACGGCCGCATCGGCAAGGAGACCGCGCGGCGCGTGCAGGGCTTCGGCATGCGCTGCATTGCGGTCAACCGCAGCGGCGTCGGCGACGTGGTGGGCAGCGTGCAGCAGGTGCTGCCGCTCGCGCGCCTGCACGAGGCGCTGGCGCAGTCCGATGCCGTGTCGCTTTCGCTGCCCGGCACGGCAGAAACGCATCGCCTGTTCGGCGCGGCCGAATGGGCGGCCTGCAAGCGCGGCGCGCTGGTGGTGAACGTGGGGCGGGGGACCGTGGTGGACACGGCCAGCCTGGTGGCCGCGCTGCACTCGGGGCACCTGGCAGGCGCGGGACTGGACGTGACCGACCCCGAGCCGCTGCCTGCCGACCACGCGCTGTGGAAAGCACCGGGCGTGCTGATCACCCCACACGTGGGCGGCGCGGGCAATCCGCAGGGCGTGGCGCGGCTCGCGGCGTTGATCGTCGAAAACGTGCGCCGGTTCGGCGCGGGGGAGGAACTGCTGCATCCCGTGCAGATTCAACCGTCAGGAGACGCCGCATGAACTTCCGCGGTCTGTGTGCCGCCGTGTTGGCCGCCTTCGCACTCGCGGGCTGCTGCGGCGAGGAGGGCTCGGAGAACCCCACGCTGTTTGCCGCGGTCTGCCAGGCCGAAAAGGACTTGGCCGAGCCCAACACCGGCCTCTGGTGGAACCCGCAGGAGAACGGCCGCGGCTTCTTCATCGAGCGGCAGGACGAGCGGATCCTGGTGAGCGCCTACGTCTTCGACGACGATGGCCGGGCGACCTGGTCCACCGGCTTCGCGACGCAGCAGTCCGATGGCAGCTACACCGGCACGCTGACCCGCTACAGCGGCGGGCAGACGCTGGAGGGCTCTTACCGGCCGCCCGACACGTCGAGCGCCATCGCCACCATGGTCCTGGAATTCGACACGGCAACCACTGGCACGCTGGAAGTGAAGTTGACCGGCAGCGACGACAAACACCTGATCACCCTCGAGCAGTTCCGCGGCGATGGCGGGCCGCCGTCGAACGCGACTTTCGCCAACGGGACCTGGTGGAACGAAGACGAGAGCGGCCGCGCCTTTGTGATCGAAGTGCAGGGCAACAACGTCACGCTGGGCAGCTTCATGTACGACAAGGATGGGAGCCCGGTGTGGTACCGGGCGACCGGCCAGCTGGCGACCACTTCGTCCTTCACGCTCACCCTGACGCAGTTCGCTGACGGGCAGACGCTGACCGGGCCGTACCAGCAGCCAAGGACCCTGTCGGCCTCGCTCGGGTCGGTGACGTTCCAGGCGAGGACGGCGACCAAGGCGACGATGACCTTGCCGGACGGCCGGCAGGTTCCGTTGCAGCGTTTCACCTTCGACTGACGCGCTTCCTTCGCGCCAAAAAAGGCCGCGAGGCGGGGCCCGCGAGCCCGACAATGGCGCACGCAGCCTTGTTGCGGGAGCCGGCACTTGAACTTCAGAACGCTTCTTGCCGCGGCGCTTGCCGCTGTCGTCCTGGCCGCCTGCGGCGGTGGTGGACCATCCGCCGCACCCGCGCCCGAGGTGGTTCTGAAGGCGGCCTTCCCCGTCCCCGGCGACGCCGTCTGCGGTGTTCTGGTACTGGATCGTCACCGGCGAAACGCAGACGGTCCTGTACGACCAGTTCCTGATCGAGGTGTATGACCAGGCCGGCACCAGGCTGGGCAGCCTGGGCGATGGCTACTCGAACCTGAACGCGGCCACCAATTGGAAGCAGGGCGCGGTGAACCTGAGCGCCTACAAGGGGCAAACGGTGGAATTGCGCTTCAGTGCCATCACCGATGGCAGCGGACCCACCACGTTCTACATCGACGACGTGAGCCTGTCCTCGGTGACCGCCGGCAACTATGGGCTGGCGGCCCCCGCCAACGGCATGTGGTGGAACCCGCAGGAGAGCGGCCGCGGCTTCTTCATCGACCGGCAGGGCAACCAGATCTCGCTGGGCGCGTACATGTACGAAGAAAGCGGCTCGGCCACCTGGTACACCGGCCTGGCCACGCTGCAGGCCGACGGCACCTACCAAGGCGCGCTGATCCGCTACGCGGGCGGGCAGACGCTGACCGGGAGCTACCAGGCGCCCGGCACCACGCAGACGGTGGCGCAGGTGACTTTGCTGTTCACCACGGGCACCACCGGGACGATCGTGGTGGAGATGACGGGCGGTGGCGGGCGCAACATCCAGATCCAGTTGTTCCGCGCCGGCAGCGGCCCTGCCGCGTCGAACGCCCAGTTCAACAACGGCACCTGGTGGAACGAATCGGAAAGCGGCCGCGGGTTCGTGCTCGAGGTGCAGGGCAACACCGTGATGCTGGGCAGCTTCATGTACGAAGCGAGCGGCCAGCCGGTCTGGTACCTGGCCACGGGTTCGCTGGCCAGCGCGTCGTCGTTCACGCTGCCGCTGGTGCAGAACGCCGGCGGGCAGTCGCTCAATGGCAACTACAAGGCGCCCGCCGCGCTGTTCGCGCCGATCGGGTCGGTGACGTTCCAGGCGACCAGCGCAACCACGGCGACGCTGACGTTGCCAGGCGGAAGGCAGATCCCGTTGAAGCGCCTGGTCTTCAACACCGGTACCTGAGGCGGGACTTTCTCCTCAAGCCTCCGGCCGCATCCACAACCACACCGCCACGCAAGCCATCGCCATCGGAACCGCCACGCGCAGCCACAGCGCGAGGGGCGACAGCAGCAGCACGACGGCGCTGAGCGTCATCATCCCGGAGGCCGCCCATTTGGCACGCCGCGGCACCGCGCCGCGCTCCCGCCATTGCCGGATCGATGCGCCGTAGCGCGGGTGGGCCAGCAGCCAGGCCTCGAGTTGCGGCCAGCCCTTGCCGCCAGCCCAGGCGGCCACCAGCAGGAAGGGCACGGTCGGCAAGCCGGGCAGCACCACGCCGATCATGCCGAGGGCGACGCACGCAACGGCCAGGGTGCGCCAGAGCAGCTGGGAAAGTGGCCGCGGGATCATGCGGATGATTCTGTGCCGGGAGTCAACGCGCCATCACCGCCGCATCCAGCGCCCGCAACGCATCCATGTAGATCGCCGACACCCGGCGATACATCAGGGCCACCACGGTCTCCGGCAACGCGGGTCCCACGTCCACGACCACCAGCCGCCTGGCCTTGATCTCGGCCTCCGCCGCCATCAACGGAACCACGGCCAGCCCCAGCCCCGCGGAAGCCAGCCGCACATTGGCCGCGAGCGAACCCGACTCCACCGCCGGAGCCGGAGCCCGGTTGCCGCGCGCGGTGAACATCTCGTCGAGCGAGCGCCGCTGGTGCGTGCTGGCCGGCGGCAGGATCCAGGGGTAGCGCAGCAAGTCCGGCCAGCGGTGCTTCTTGCGCGCCACGCCCAATTGCGGCGACGCGATCACCACCATCGGCACTTTCAGGAACGGCCGGATGTCCAGCATGGAGAGATCGAGCGCATCCACCGCGCGCGGCGAATACAGCGACAGCACGGCATCCACCTCGCCGCGCAGCAGCTGCTCGATCAGCGAATGCAGCCGGCCTTCGTGCACCTGGATCGTGTCGACGGCGCCGCCGGCGCCATCACGCAGCCGGCGCAGCACCGCGGGTGCCACGTGCTCCGCCACGAAGGGCGGCATGCCGAGACGCAACAAGCCGCCAGCACTGGCGCCGCTGGCCGCCACCTCCTCCGTCAAGTGCCGCAGCTCGTTGACCAGCAGCCGCGCGTGCTTGGCCACGCGCAAGCCCGCGGCCGTGGGCGTCATGCCCTGCCGCGATCGCTCGAACAGCACCTGGCCCAGCGAGCGCTCCAGCTCCTTGATGGCCTTGCTGACGCCGGCCCGCGTGATGTGCAGGCGCTGCGCCGCCTCGGCCAGGTTGCCGCACTCCGCGACTTCATGCACCAGTTCCAGCTGGGCGAAGCGCAGGCGGCGGCCGATGGAAAGGGGGACGCTGCTGGGGGCGGTGGCCATGCGGCCATGTTAACGGCGGGTTGACACCCCACGAGAAAAGCGCGCTATGCGCAGCCGAGCCCGGCGCCTACGATCCCGGCAAGACCAGAACAGCGGAGACCAAGCCATGCACGATCCCCACCGCGCCGCACCACGCCGCCGCGACATCCTTGCGCTCGGCGCCGCCGCCCTCGCACCCTTTGCCGCGATCAACGCCCGCGCGCAAGACACCTTCCCCGTCGCCGGCCGCCCCATCCGCATCGTCATCCCCGCCCCACCCGGTGGCCCCGCCGACATCCTGGCCCGCGCGATCGCCAACCACCTGGCGCCCCTGCTCGACAACGTCGCCATCATCGTGGAGAGCCGCCCCGGCGGCGCCAGCGTGCCGGCGGCCTTGGCGGTCGCACGCGCACCGGCCGACGGCCACACCATCATGCTGGGCCTGAACACCACGCACACCCAGGTGCCGCACATGTTCAGCAAGCCGCCGTTCGACCCGTTCGCCGAATTCACGCCCATCACGCAGGTCTACCGCAGCGGCTCGGTGCTGGTGGCGCACCCGTCGGTGCCGGTCAACGACCTGAAGGAGCTGGTCGCCTGGAGCAAGACGCAGCCCGACGCCGTGCCCGCCGGTTCGCCCAGCCCCGGCACCAACGGCCACTTCTACATCGAGATGCTGAATCAGGCCGGTGCCAGGCTGAACCACATCCCCTACAAGGGTTCGGCCGACGCCATGCGCGACCTGCTGGGCGGCTTCACCAAGCTGCAGTTCGATGCGCTCGTCACTTCGCTGCCGCATATCCAGAGCGGCAAGCTGAAGGCCCTGGCCGTCACCGGCACCACGCGCATCAAGCAATTGCCGAACGTGGCGACGGCGCGCGAGCAAGGCTTCCCGGCGCTCGACATCACCGGCTGGATGGGCTTTTTCGGCCCGGCGAACCTGCCGCCCGCCACGCTCGACAAGTTGAACAAGTCCATCGTGGCGGTGCTGCGCAAGCCGGAGCTGCGCGCGCAGTTCGAGCCGCAGGGCGTGGACTTCACCGGCACCACGCCGGGCGAGTTCGCCACGCTCGTGCGCAACGACCACGAGGTGTGGGGCCGCATCATCAAGCAGACCGGCATCAAGCTGGACCAGTGAGCATGACCACGACGATCACCGAAGAAGCCATGCAGGCGCTGCTGGCACGCATCGACGCGCTGGAGCGCCGCGTGCAGACCGCCGAAGACACCGAGGCCATCAACAAGCTCACGCGCGCCTACGGCTACTACCTCGACAAGGCGCTGTGGGACGAAGCGCTGGACCTGTTCACCGACGACTGCAGCATCGAGATCTCGGCGCTGGGCGTCTACATCGGCAAGAAGCAGGCGGCCGTGCTGTTCAAGGAGCTGCTGGGCAAGGGCCCGGCCAAGAGCGACGAGAACGGCCTGCTGTGGGGCCAGCTGTACAACCACCTGATCGTGCAGGGCATCGTGAACATCGACCAGGACGGCCGCAACGCCAGCGGTCGCTGGCGCTGCTTCATGCAGATCGCCGAGTTCGGCAAGAGCGCCGTGTGGGGCGAAGGGCCTTACGAGATGCGGTACCGCAAGGGCGAGGATGGCATCTGGCGGATCCGCAAGCTGCATTTCTATCGCACGTACCACACGCCCTTCGATGAAGGATGGGCGAAGGCGAAGTCGCCGGCCGGTGGGGTGCGCGCACATCTGCCGCCGGATTTGCCGCCGAGCGTGGCGTACGAGCCCTGGCCGGCGGTGTTCGTGCCGCCGTTCCACTATGCCAACCCAGGATCGGGCAGCAGGCGTTACGCGCGCGAAGATTCAGAGCAGGTCTGACGGGCCTTGCTCCCTCTCCCCCGACCTATCGCACCATCACTTCCCGGCAAAACGCGTCGACGGTCACCACCGGGCACAAGCCGCGCGACCCATCGAGCACCAGCAGATCCTTGTCTCCGGTCACGAGCATTCGGGCCTTTCCCGTGACGGCCACGTGCAGGAACACCAAGTCGAACGGATCGCGGCACGCCGGCACCACTGGTGGAGGGTCGGGCACGCGGACCACTTGCACCCAGGGCACGTAGTCGGCGAGCAGGTCTTGCTGCTCGCTCGCGGACAGCTTGAACTTCGGACAGGCCAGCACGCGAGCCAGCTCGCGCACGGTCGCCGTGCTGGCAAGCGGGAGGAAGCGCCCCTCTTGCCAGCCGGCCCGCAAGCGCGAGGCAGGCCCGCCAGCGAACAGCAACGCTGACAGGATCACGTTGGTGTCGAGCACCACCCGCGGCGGCGCAGTCACTTCCGACGCGCGGGCTTCTTGCCGGCCGCCTTGGGCGCTGCTGCCGGCGCGTATCCCGTGGACGGCTCGGCTGCGCCGTGAGCCGGAGCGCCGCCGCGCGCCCAAGTGACGGCATCCGCCATGTCGGTGTCGCTGAGCCCCAGCTCGGCCAGCTTGGCCCGCACGGCATCGCCCCGTTGGATGCGCACCGGGGTCAACACGATCTGCCCCTGCCGGACTTCGACGTCGAAGTAGTCGACCGCGCCGACGGCGGCGATGGCCGCTTTGGGCAAGGTGAGCTGGTTCTTGGAGGTGATCTTGGCGAGCACGGCAGGATTTCCCCGAAGTAAGGAATCCTTACTTTACCAGATGGGCCGAGCGCCTCCGGCCGAGGCTTGGATGTGTGGCAATGTGACGGGCCGAACCGCCGCTCCGAACCATTCCGCCGGGCTGAGCCCGTAGTACTGGCTCAGCTCCTCGTAGATCGCGGGATGCACGTAGCGCATCGCCTGGGGCAACTCGAAGAACACCTCGGAGCACACCGCGAAGAACTCGGCAGGGTTGGTCGCTCCATAGTGCGAGAGCAGCGTCTGCTCGCCCAACGCGGCGTTGCGCTGGTGCTGCTCGAATTCGCGGCTCATGATAGTGGCCCACCGCTGGCGCCGCGCCTGGCTTGCAACGGTGAACGGCGCGCCGTTGGCACGGCCCTTGGCCTGGTCCAGCTGGTGCGCGAACTCATGGACCACGAGGTTGTGGCCAAAGCCGGTGGAATGCTGCACGTCGGCCCATGACAGCACGACCTGGCCGAGGGACGACGACTCGCCTTGCAGGACCTGCACGTGTTCATGAACCAGGCCATCGCCAACGGCGTCCAGGCGCCTGGCCACGAACTGACCTGGGTAGAGCAGGATCTCGCGGACGTGCGAGTAGGCGCGCATGCCCCGCGCCAGCACGAGCAGGCAGGCGTGGCCCGCGATGACCACGCGCATCTGCTCCGTCACGTCCAGCCCGGCACAACCGATGAAGGGCTTGCGCGCCACGAACTCCAGCACCAGCGAATCGTGCCGCAGCCGGAGCGCTTCGGGCAGCCTGGCGCGCAACTCGACATGCTGGTCCAGCCACGACCGCCATTGCGCCGGCAACTCGGTATCCGAGGAGCCCGCGGGAAGCCAGGCGCTGGCGCGGTGCTTCGCCGCGCGAAGGAGGGAGGCCGCGAACGAAGACAGCTTGCGCATGGCCACATCGCCCTGCAGTTGGTACGAAGAGTACATGAGCTTCACCGGCGCGTTTTCAAGCGGCCCCTCGCGGATTCAGGTCTTCTCCCGCAACCGCCGCACCACCACCTCCAGCAACCCCGCGGCCTGCGCCGGTACCGGCCTTCTCGGATGTGCCAGCGACACCAGATGCCGCCGCAACACCGGCCGCGTCACGTGATGCTCGCGCAAACTCCCCGCCGCCAGCCACCCACGCAACGCGGTGCGCGGCAGCAGCGTCGCATGCTCCCCGCGCTCCACGATCTGCGCGATCGCGCCAAGCGAATCCACCTCCACCGCGCAGGCGATCTGCAGCCCCGCCGCATCCGCGAACCCTTCCAGCGCCGCCCGCAAGCCATGCTGCCGCGTCGGCAGCACCAGGCGCAGCTTCAGCGCATCGCGCAAGGGCATGCGGACCGGCAAGGGTGGATGCGCCAACCCCACCGCCAGCACGAACTCCTCGTCCAGCACCGGCTCCGCCAGCAACGCCAAACGCCGCGGCCGATTCACGATCGCGGTATCCAGCTGCCCGCTCGCCACGCCCTGGATCAGCGCCTCGCTGTAAGCCTCCGTCACCGACACCGTCACCCGCGGAAACCGCGCAGAGAACTCCACCAGCGCCTCCGCCAGCACGTCCTGCGCGATGCTCGCCGGCAGCCCGATGCGCGCGTGCCCCGCCAGCTCACCCCCGGACGACAGCAGCTGCGCCCGCGCCCGCTCGAAGTCGGCCAGCACCGGCATGAACAGCGCATACATCTGCGTGCCGTGCGCGGTGGGCACCATGCCACGGTTGCTGCGCACGAACAGCTGGCGCCCCAGCGCTTCCTCGAGCCGCGCGATCTGCATGCTCAAGGCCGGTTGCACGATGTTCAACCGGCTGGCGGCGCGCGTGACGGAGCCCTCTTCATAGAGGCACACGAAGTACTGAATCTGGCGGTAGTCCATGGGCGCGCTGGTATCTGGCCGGATGATAGTTGGATCAAAAAGCATGAATTGACTTGATCCCAGACGCCGCCCAAGATGGCACCACAAATCCAGCATCAGGAGACAAGTCCCATGCCCATCGCGCGCATCCTCGCAGCGGCCGCCCTCGCCTTCGCCACCCTCACCGCCACGGCGCAAAGCTATCCGACCAGGCCGGTCAAGGTCGTCATCCCCTTCCCGCCCGGCGGCACGCTCGACACCCTCGGCCGCGCCCTCGCCCAGAAGCTGCAGGAGCAACTGGGCCAGCCCTTCGTCGTCGAGAACAAGCCCGGCGGCAACGGCATCATCGGCGCCGACTACGTGGCCAAGGCCGCGCCCGACGGCTACACCCTGCTCTTCAACGCCAGCACCTTCATCAGTGCGCCGATGACGATGAAGTCGGTGCCCTACGCCGTCAACAAGGACTTCGCGCCCATTGCCCTGGTCGCCAAGGCGCCGCTCTCGGTGGCCATCAACAAGAACCTGCCGGTCACCGACATCAAGTCACTGCAGGCCTATGCCAAGGCCAACCCGGGCAAGCTGACCTTTGCCGTGGGCTCGGTGGGCTCGGGCGGCCACATGGCCACCGAGCTGCTCAAGCGCCAAGCCGGCATCGAATACACCGTGGTGCCTTACAAGGGCACGGCGCCGGCGTTCCAGGACTTGATCGGCGGGCAGATCGCCGGCTTCATCGATCCCATCCTCGGCTCCCTGCAGTACCACAAGAGCGGCATGCTGCGCGTGATCGCCGTCACCTCCGACAAGCGCACGCCCAACCTGCCCGAGGTGCCCACCGTGGCCGAGACGCTGCCCGGCTACGAGTTCTACAGCTGGTACGGACTGTGGGCGCCGGCCAAGTCGCCGCAAGACATCGTGAACAAGCTCAACGCCGAAACCAACAAGGCGCTGGCCGCCGAGATCCAGGCCAAGTTCAGCGCGCAAGGCCTGGTGTTCTCGCCCGGCAGCGTGGACGACTTCGCCAAGTTCCAGGAGGCCGACATGGCCAAGGCGCAGAAGATCATCACCGAAGGCAACATCCGTGTGGAGTGAAGCCTTGTGAAGTCAACTGAAGCAAGCCCACTGGCCGTGGTCACGGGCAGCAGCTCGGGCATCGGCCAGGCCATCGCGCGGCAGCTGCTGCAGGGCGGCTGGCGCGTCACCGGCCTCGACATCGCGCCGCCGCAGATCGAACACCCGCACTTCAAGGCGACGACGGTGGATCTGTGCGATGCCGCCGCCTGCGAAGCCGCTGCGCAGCAAGCAGCGGGCGAAGAACCAGCGCAGGCCCTGGTGCACGCCGCCGGCATCCTGCGCGTGGCGCGCCTGGGCGAGCTGGATGGCGATGCCGGCGCACGCATGTGGAACCTGCATGTGCAGGCCGCTACGCGCCTGGCCAACCGCATGCTGCCGCCGATGATGCAGGCGCGCCGCGGCCGCGTGGTGCTGGTGGGCAGCCGCGTGGCGCGCGGCATGGCGGGGCGCAGTCAGTACGCGGCCACCAAGGCGGCCCTGGTGGCTCTGGCGCGCAGCTGGGCAGCCGAGGCGGCGCCCGCCGGCGTCACCGTCAACGTGGTCTCCCCGGCCGCCACCGCCACTGCGATGCTGCAAGACCCGGCCCGCCAGGCCGTCCCGCCGCGCCCCACGCCCATGGGCCGGCTGATCGATCCGCAGGAGGTGGCGGCGCTGGTGGCCTTCCTGCTCGGCCCGAGCGCGGGCGCGATCACGGGGCAGGACATCCAGGTGTGCGGCGGCGCGTCGCTGGAGGCTTGAGGGGATGAACGCATCGGCGATGCGACGGGTGCTCAGATTCCAGAGGCCTTCATTCCTGGCTGAATGGGATCTCTAAGTTGTTGATCTATTTGGACTTTCGGTATTTGTTGCGGCAATACCGACCCGTACCGAAAATGACGAAACGTCGCGCGAGCACCTTCTCAACTGCTGCAAATAAAGCGACAATTGGCGCCTTCATTGCATCATATGAGCCTCGCAACCATCCTCTTCCCCGAGTACCGGCGGCGCGTGCTCGGCCTCTTGCTGCTGCGCCCGGAAGAGGCCCTCCACGGCCGCGAAATCTCGCGTCGCACCGGCCTGCCCGCCGGCACCATCACGCGCGAGCTGACCAAGCTGGCCGAGGTGGGGCTGCTAAATCGCGACACGCGCGGCAACCAACGCGTGTACAGCGCCAACACCGCCTCGCCCGTCTTCAAGGAGCTGGCCAGCATCCTGCGCAAGACCTCTGGCATGGCCGACGTGCTGGCACAAGCCCTGGAGCCGCTGGCGGCTTCACTGCAAGTCGCGTTCGTGTTCGGCTCGATGGCGCGGGGCCAGGAGACGGCGGGCAGCGACATCGACATGATGATCGTAGGCGACACCGGCTTCCGCCGGATCGTGGAAGCTTTGCACCCCACCGAAGCAGTGCTGGGCCGGGAGATCAACGCCAAGATCCTGTCGCCGCTGGAATTCGCCGACAAGGCAAACCAGAAAGACGCCTTCCTGGCCGATGTGCTGGCCAAGCCCAAGATCTTCCTCATCGGAGGCGAAGATGACCTTGAAGAACTTGCTGGGCATCAGCCTTGATGCCGTCCAGCCAGACAAGGCGCAGATCGCCAAGCTGCTGGCGGCCGCGCAACGGAACATTGCGGACGCGCAGCTGCCGGGGCTGAGCACCGAGAACCGCTTCGATGCGGCCTACAAGGCCATCATGCAACTGGCGATGGCCGCGCTGCATGCCAACGGCTACCGCACGCTCACCAGCAAGCCCGGCCACCACCAGACCGCGATCCAGACTTTGCCCAGCTCCATCGGCCTGGAGAACGCCAAGGTGATCGTGCTTGACGCGCTGCGCAAGCAGCGCAACCTGGCGGACTACTCCGGCGACCTGGTGCCTGAAGCGGCGGCCGTCGAGGCGCTGCAAAGTGCAAGGGACTTGCAGGACCACGTGCGCGCCTGGCTGCAAGGCCACCGCTCCGACCTGCTTTGAGGAACGCGACCCATGGGCGATGAAGAAACCATCGGCATCGTCGGCCTGGGCTTGGTCGGCCAGGCGCTGGGCGCGCGTCTGCGCGCCGCCGACCTGCGCACGCTGGGCTACGACCGCAGTGCGGAGGCGATGGCGGCCTTCGCGCAGGCGGGCGGCGAGGCCGCCAATTCACTCGCGGAGCTGGGCGCGCGGGTGCGCACGGTGCTGCTGGCCGTCTTCGACACGCAGGGGGTCCTGGAGGTGGTGGAGGGTGAGGGTGGGCTGCTCTGCCCCGTCATTCCCGCGAAGGCGGGAATCCAGGGCTCCCCAGAAAAGGATGTCATCCCAGCGAAGGCTGGGATCCAGGAGGTCTCAGTCCACCGCATCATCGACTGCAGCACCGGCGACCCCGCGCAGCTCGAAGCTCTCAACGAGCGCCTGAAGCAGCAAGGCATCACCTTCATCGAATCCCCCCTCTCCGGCTCCAGCCAGCAAATCGCCGCCGGCGAAGCCACCGCCCTGGTCGGCGCCGAAGACGCAGCCTGGCAGTCAGCCCAACCGCTACTGGCCCTACTCGCCGCCCAGTGCATCCACGCAGGCCCTCCCGGCATGGGCGCCAAGGCCAAGCTGGCGACCAACCTGGTGCTGGGCCTGAACCGCGCGGTGTTCGCGGAAGGCCTGGTGTTCGCCGAGAGCCAGGGGATTGCGCCGCAGAAGTTCCTGGAGCTGGTGCTGGCGACGCCGGCGCGGTCGGATGCGGCGGCGGTCAAGGGGCCATTGATGGTGAGCGGGGACTTTGCGCCGCGGTCGCGGATCAGGCAGCACTTGAAGGATGTGCGGTTGATGCTGGACACCGCGGATCGAGCAGGGGTGCAGCTGCCGTTCTCGGACACACACGCGGCGGTGCTCCAGGCAGCCGTCGCCGATGGCCATGGAGACAAGGACAACGCTGCCATCGTCTTGCAGCTTCGGGCCGCGAAACTGACAGGTTGAGCGCGCGCAACCAGCGCCCGCTTTCCTGGGTAGGCTGGCTGGCACTCTGGCGCTAAGATCAGACTCACCCATGAAGAGCGCCCTCTTCGTCGACTTCGACAATGTCTTCACATCGCTGCGGCAGCTGCAGCCCGGTGCCGCAGAACGGTTTGCCCGCCACCCTGACGTGTGGCTCCGGTGGTTGACGGACTCATTGCCTTTGCCAGAACCTCACGACGAGCGCGCGCGACGCCGCGTGCTGGTGAGAAGGTGCTACCTGAATCCCACCTGGTATCAAAGCTACCGGCATGCTTTCTTGCGCGCCGGCTTTGAAATTGTCGATTGCCCTCCCGTCACCAGCCAAGGCAAGACGAGCACGGACATTCACCTCGTCCTCGACGCCGTGGATCTGCTGCAGCACGACACTGGGTATGAAGAGTTCATCGTCTTTTCCGCCGACGCCGACTTCACACCGCTCCTGCGCAAGCTTCGCCGGCATGACCGTCGGACGACGGTGCTGGCGATTGGATTTCCGTCCGCCGCCTACCAGGCATCGGCAGACATTCTCATTCCCGAGCGGCTCTTTGTCGGTGAGGCGCTTTACCCCGCGGCGGTCGCCAGCGACGCGACACCTTCTTCACCGGCGACAGTCGAACCCAAACGCGCCGAATCTACCGCGACGAACGGAACCTCATCGGTTGCCAAGGCCCCGGCCTCTGCTCCGACCACGCAGCCGCTTGCCCCACCGCCGAGAGTCTCCAGGCCCGCCAGCGCCAGCGAGCTGTCCGAAATTGCGCATCTACTCTGGCAGCTGGTGGATGAGTCCCCAGTGGGGCTGAGTGGAGGTCAGGTCGCATCGCGATTGAAGACCGACTTCCCGGATTCTCTTGAGAATTGGAACGGTTGCTCCGGCTTCCGCCCATTCTTCACCTCTTTGAACCTGGCCCGCCTGGCATGGGCAAGCGGATCGGGAGGCCGGCTGCTGGACCCCGCGCGCCATGAGGTGGAAGGGCGGCCGCTGCCAGACGAGCCGGATTCACGCTGGGCAGGAGAAGGGGAAGTCTTTCAGGTGGTGAAGGAAGTGTGTTCACTCACCAAGGCACCCATGTTCGCCCCGAAGGACATGAGGGAGGTCCTCAAGGCGCTGAGCGTCGACCTGGCAACCACGCCCTTTCAGCTCAATGTGACTGCCCCCCGGGTTTGCGAGGCCTGCCTCTCGTCCGCCGGATTGCGTGTGCGGCAGCGCGACGTCACTTTTCTCATCCGGGGCATGCAAATGAACGGGCACGTTTTTGGACAGGGTCAGGACGATGTCGGCACCTTGGGAACCCGCTTGGTCGGGCAAATCCTGTTTCTCTGTACGCGTGAGCAAATGGTCGTCGACCAAGCTGGTGAGTTGGCAATTCGATACTGGGTCACGGGGGAAAGAGCGGAGACTAAGCCGTCCTTGGAAGAGTGAAACCTCCTACGAGAGCACCGACACTCCGAACCAATCCGCCGGACTGAGCTCGTAGTACCGACTCAACTCCCCGTAGATCGACGGATGCACGCGTGCCACCCCTCACCGTCCGCAAGAGCATCGTACTTGTGTTGAGCACGTGATCGCCGCGTTGCTAGCTCTCGTCTCGTACGACCCAACCGATAGGACCAAGCTCGTCTGAACTCAGCCCTATTCCGGTGGAGAGTCGAAGCACAGTCTCCTCAAGCCCTCTAGTCTCCAGAGGCATCTCAAACAGGACGCCCTTCGACCCATAGCGCCCAGTCACGAGTAAGCCGTTCGAATCTCAAGTTGTTCACTTCGGTAACGCAAATGTCCAGCGATCCTGACTTGAGCGTGTAGGCAGGTAGCCGATCGGCAAATGCCTGCCAGTCCTCGACAAATCCAAGGGTCGGCAACATTTCTCGTACCGATACGTTGACCTCACCCGCGCTCGTTCCACTGCCCATCCGAGCCCCTCCAATCAGCTGAATAGTAGCGACATGCCCCTTGGCCGCAACCCCCACCCTGGCTAGACTCCCCCCAGGAGGCACGGGCGGTGGCAGTATTCCCCCAAGGCAAAACACGAATCCGAGACCGCATCCGCGGCGGCGAGAAAAAGCTCTTCGAAGCGCTGGCGCGCCACCTCGAGGACGACTACACCGTCTGGCACAACATCCCCATCCTGGGCTCCAGCCGCGAGCCCGACTTCGTCATCCTGCATCCGCAGCGCGGCCTGCTGATCCTGGAAGTGAAGGATTGGAAGCTGAGCACCCTGCGCGACGCCAACCCCATGCGCGTGGAGCTGCAGACCGAGCGCGGCCTGGTGGCCGTGGCCCACCCGCTCTCGCAAGCGCGCGGCTACGCGATGGACGTGCACCGCCTGCTGGAAAAGCACCCCGAGCTGTGCCACCCCGCCGGCCCGCACCAGGGCAAGGTGATCATCCCCTGGGGCTGGGGCGCCGCGCTCACGCACATCAAACGCGCCGACCTCCCGGACGCTTCCAACTTCGACGCGGTCTTCGAACCCGTCAAAGTGCTGCTGGCCGACGACCTGGCGGACGACGTGGACGCCCTGCGCTTCCAGGAGCGCCTGTGGGGCATGTTCGTCGTGCACTGGCGGCCCGCGCTCACGCTGCCGCAGCTGGCGCTGGTGCGCGCCCTGCTGTTCCCCGAACTGCGCATTGGCGAACAGAAGGCGCTGCCGCTCGATGCGCCCATCCCCGCGCTGGTCGTGCGCGACGTGCTGCAGGTGATGGACCTGCAGCAGGAAGCCATCGCCCGCACGCTGGGCGAAGGCCACCGGCTGATCCACGGCCCGGCCGGCTCCGGCAAGACGATGCTGCTGGTCTACCGCGCCATCCAGCTGCAGGCGGCGGCGCGGGCCGGCAAGCCCATCCTCGTGCTTTGCTACAACAAGGCGCTGGCCGATCGCATCGATGCCATCCTGCGGCTGAAGGGCGCCGGCCCGCAAGTGCACGTGCGCACCTTCCACAGCTGGGCGGCGGAGCTGGTCCGCACCTACCAGCTGGGCCGCGTCGACGGCCCACGGGACAACGCCTTCTACGAAGCGGTGGCGCAGCTTGCTTGCAACGGCATCGCGAGCGCCCGCGTGCCCCCGGGCCAATACGCCGCCATGCTGATCGACGAGGCGCACGACCTGGCCGACGCCTGGATCGCCGCGGCGGTGCGCATGGTGGACCCGGCGACCAAGTCGCTGCTGGTGCTCTACGACGACGCGCAATCCATCTACCAGAAGACGCGGCGCAAGCTGAGTTTTGCCAGGCTGGGCGTGGAGGCGCGCGGCCGCACCGAGGTGCTGAAGATCAACTACCGCAACACCCGCGAGGTGCTGGCCGTGGCGCTGGAGTGCGCGCGCCCCATCCTGCAGGCGCGCGAGCTGACGGACGGCGACGAGGTGCCGCTGGTGCTGCCCGATTCAGCCGGCCGCAGCGGGCCAATCCCCATGCTGCGCAAGTTCGCCAGCGTCGACGCCGAGCTGCGCTCCGTCAGCGAAACGATCCAGGCGATGCACGCGGAGGGCCGGCGGCTGGGCGAGATGGCCGTGCTGGCGCGCCAGTGGTGGCCGCTGGAGAAGCTGCAGGCGATGCTGGAGCGCGCGGGCATCGCGGTGATGCAGAGCCTAGAACCGTTTCGACGCTGCCTACAAAGCCATCATGCAACTGCCGATGGCCGCGCTGCACGCCAATGGCTACCGCACGCTCACCAGCAAGTCCATCGGCCTCGAGAGCGCCATTGTGATGCGTCGGGATACCTGTGCCTCCGGCACGGCTCAAGCAATGGCCGAATCTCTCGTGATTCGCACGACCCCATTCCCATCGATCTCCACATGCCGATCCGCGGTGAGCCGCGCGAGTGCCGCTGCCACCTTCTCCGCTGGTGGCTTGCCACCATCCAGCAGCGACCGCAGCATGCCGAGCAAACGCGCTTGCTTTGTCGGCGGGTGCTTGTGGTTGCGGACGCCCGCCAGCACATGCGCGTATTCCTTGTCGGTCACCACGCTGGCGCCCGCTGCTGCGGCCACTGGCAAGGTCTGTTTCGGAGCGACCCGGACCGGCTTGTCGGTAACGACGATTGTCGCCTTCGCGGGTGCAGCCTTCTTTGCAGCAGCAGGAGGGGGCTTGGCCGCCGCCTTCTTGGCCGCACCCACCACGGGTGCTGCCACCTTCTTCGCCGCAGCCTTCTTGGCGGGCGCGGCCTTTGCCGCCGCGGCGCCGACCGCAGGATGCGGGAGGCCGATCAACGCGGCACGAAAGCCCAGCTCCTTCGCGTGCTCCAGCATCGGCAGGTAGCCTTTGTCGTTCGAGATGACGACGATGCGCGCTTCGGGATGTCTGGAAATGATGTAGCCCATGTACAACGACAGATGGAAGTCCAGCGCGTTCTTGCCCGGCCGCGTGATCGGCACTAGCGTGCGCCGCTCCCCGAATCCGGTGTGATGCTCCTGCGCCTTCTGGGTCTTGCCATGAAACACCCACAGATGGGACGCGTCGGGCACGAGAGCGCGAAGCCTGGCGTCGTTGGGTTGCACGTTTTCCCAATCGATCAGGACGTGCACCTCCTCGACGGCCGGCCGGGCCGGGCCGGCCAGCACGCCCGGTCGCGTGGGAGGGTTCTTGCTTGCGTTCCGATCGAGCTTCCGATCGACGGCCCGTTGCAAATCGACGCCGCAGCCATCGGCCAGCTGCAGCATGTTCAGCAGCACTTCCGCCATCTCGTCACCGATGCCTTGCTGCACGACCTTGTCGCGCGTCGCCGCCACGGACTGCTCCGGTGACATCCAGAGAAAGGTGCGCGCCAACTGGGCCGAGTCCACCATGATCGCCGTGGCGAGGTTCTTGGGCGTATGGAAATGCTCCCAGCCGCGCTCCGCCGCGAACTGGCGCAAGGTCTTCTGCAGCTGCTCCAGGTCCATTGAGAGCCTCCCTGGAGCAGAAGGATACATCCGGCCCACCCCTACGCGCCTCTCGCTGCTGGCATCGCGCGGCGCGCCAAAGCGACAACACCTCTTGCACACTCGGTCAAGACAACTGATGATTCACCGAGCAGTGGAGGCAAGAGGAAGTGGCTGTACTCATTCCCGCATTCGGATCCTGTAGGTTCGATTCGACCGGCGAGCGGCGCCTGGCGGAGCGTCTGGAACAAAAGCTCGACGACGATTACTTGCTTTGGCACAACGTGCCCATCGGGCCAAAGCAGACGCATCCCGATTTCGTCATCATCCATCCGCGCCGTGGCGCGCTGATCCTGGAGACGAAGGACTGGCATCTCGAGACAATTCGAAGTGCCACCCGTCAGCGGTTCGACATCGCGCCCGATGGCATTCCAAAGACGGTGATCAATCCGCTGGCGCAAGCGCGGCACTGCGCCATCCAAGTGATCGACGCGCTGCAGCGCGACAAGCAACTCATTCATGCCGAAGGGCCGCACCAGGGCAAGTTGATCTTTCCCTGGGGACACGGCGTTGTCTTCACACGCATCACGCGCAGGCAGTTCGATGCGGCCGGTCTCGGCGAAGCGATCGAACCGCATCTCGTCATCTGCCAAGATGAAATGCTGGAATCCGTGGAGCCCGAAGCCTTCCAGCAACGGCTGTGGGACATGTTTCCCCATGCCTTCGGCAAAGTCCTTTCACTTCCGCAACTGGATCGGGTCCGGTGGATCATGTTTCCGGAAGTCCGGGTCGTCTCACAAGGGGGTCTGTTCGACAACGATGCCAGCGTCGAGGCTGAACTCCCCGACATCATGCGGGTCATGGACCTCCAACAGGAGCAGCTGGCCCGCAGCCTGGGCGACGGTCATCGCGTCATCCATGGCGTGGCGGGCTCCGGCAAGACCATGATCCTGGGCTACCGCGCGCTGCAGCTGGCGCAGGCGGCGGCGGCCAAACCGGTCTTGGTCCTTTGTTACAACGAGCCGCTGGCCGTGAAGCTGGCCGCCATGATGGACGCCAAGGGGTTGCAGGATCGCGTGCACGTGCGCAACTTCCACAAGTGGTGCCGACAGCAGCTCGTCGCGTATGGTCAGCCGGTGCCGCCACAGGGCCCACGTATGTTCGACAAGATGGTCGAGAACGTCATCCAGGCAGTTGACCGCAAGCAGGTCCCGTCTGGCCAGTACATGGCGGTGCTGATCGACGAAGGCCACGATTTCCAGCCGGAATGGTTCAAGCTCGTGGTCCAGATGGTGGATCCCACCACCAACAGCTTGCTCGTGCTGTACGACAGCGCGCAGAGCATCTACGAGAAGGCGGGAAAGAAGCGCGGCTTCAGCTTCAAGAGCCTTGGCATCCAGGCTCAGGGCCGCACGACCATCTTGAAGATCAACTATCGCAATACGCGGCAGATCCTGGACCTGGCCAGCAAAGTGGCGGCGGGCGTGCTGCAACCTGACGCGGCGGACGAAGACGGCACACCGCTCTTGCATCCGATCAGCTGTGGCCGCGACGGCCAAGCACCCATGGTGATTCGCCTACCGTCCGTGAAGGACGAACTGCGAACCATCCGTGAACTGCTGACCAACGCCCATGCCGAAGGGCACGCCTGGGGCGACATGGCCGTCCTGTGCCGCCGCCACGAGATGATGGACGAATGCGCGCGGGAGTTGGCCCGTAACGGTGTCCCGCACCAAGTGAGGCACCGCTCTGGAGACTTCCGCCCGTTGGATGACACCGTCAAGGTCATGACAATGCACGCGAGCAAAGGACTTGAGTTCCCGGTCGTGGCGCTCCCTGGTGTTGGACAGCTCCCGGAAGCGAATGAGGACGCGCAAGAGGAAGCGCGAGTTTTCTATGTCGCCGCGACTCGGGCGACCCACCGACTGATCGTGACGGCTAGCGGAACGGGTGCTTTCGGCGAGATGCTGTCACCCCCATAAGCCCCAGATTTGATCCGGTCTTCGGGCCATGCCCCGGCGCCGTGATTGCTACCGCCTGTGTACGTGTCATGCAAGCACGGGAAAGCCCATACCAGAAAGGTAGTTGAAAGTGCCGTCGTAGAAGAGTGCAGATCTCGTTGCGTCACTCTCGTCGCCTTCAGGAACAACAATGACCATCCCTTGACGCGCTCGAGTTAGCAGGACCCGATAGGCATTCTTTTGAAACCCCCGACGCTCCTGCGCCAGAATTCGCTGCCATCTCGAGCCCACAAACGAATGGTGTTCCCAGGATGAGCCGTTGTGCCGAAAGTCGCCGTCCCACACCACACAAGTCCAATCCAGCTCCAACCCCTGGACATGAAATTCCGTCGCTACGTCTTCAAGATAATACGAAGAACGCACATCGTCTTTGTCGTGCAAGAACCAGTGAACAGGGTCAACGGGCGCCTTCACGTGAATGGCATGTGGCCTGAGCCTCTGGGCCTGCGACGACACAACGATACCGTAACGCTCGGACCCTCT
This sequence comes from Caenimonas sedimenti, assembly GCF_007833165.1. Classification (GTDB taxonomy): domain Bacteria; phylum Pseudomonadota; class Gammaproteobacteria; order Burkholderiales; family Burkholderiaceae_C; genus Ramlibacter; species Ramlibacter sedimenti. The sequence goes on from NZ_VOBQ01000009.1 coordinate 182,028, forward strand.
GGCTTGCTCCCGGATCCACGCCCTTGCTCGAGGGACACTACGGCAAAGCATGATCGGGTACCGATCCTGAAGTGAAAGGAACATTTCACGCGCGCCCGGGCCGTCCAAGTCCAAGAGCTTCTTAACCAGGGTCGAGAGATGTTCGGCGCGAAACGAGCGCACGGACACCGCCAAATGCAAGTCATTGTCGGCATGAAGTAGCGCGTGCCTGGTTGCCTCTTTCAGCGTATCTCGCGCCGCGTATTCATTTCCTTCAAGCTCCGGAGAGATGTGGATATGCCAGTGGGGAAACGACCGGCGGACGGCATGCACCCATTCGCTGATTCCAGCCTCACCGGTGTTGATCTCTTGGCCGCCCCCAACCAGACAAACCACCACAGCCCAATCCTTGTGCCTGTCGAGACAGGAAATGAGGAATTCAGGCTCAGATTGAGAGAAACCCGGCCTGTTCTTCTTGCGCTGCATGAACGAAGCTGTTTGCTCAAGATTCCAAGCGCGCTGGGCCTCGTCAAATACTGCAATGTGATCCGAGGGAGCACCTCCATCGCGTAGGTACTCGTCGCGAAAGTGATGAACATTTTGAATGAAGGCCTTGACTCGGCTCTTGGCCTCGGTCTTTCGGAGGGTACCTCCCACCTCACTGGCGCGCCGAACCTGATCGCGAGCCAAAGCCTCCTGCATGACAGCGACGAGAGGGCCATTGCCAGAAAGGAAGACGCTGTGCAGTTCACCCTTCTCCGCGTGCTTCGTGGCGATGTTGAGGCCAACGAGTGTCTTGCCTGCACCAGGGACACCCGTCACGAAGCAGATGGCCTTTGTCCCGCCGGCGCGGCAGTCGCTGACGATCTTCTCGATGGCGGCAGACGTCGCCGTGAGGTTCTTGACGCCAGCGTCACTCCGCGAGATCTCCGCGACGCCATGTTCGGCGTAGAGCGCCATTGCGGCCTCGATGATGGTCGGGGTCGGCTTGTATCGACCTGCTTCCCACTCTTCTGCGCAAATCTGTTCTGGAGCTGCCCATTCGAGTACTGCCCGCAATGCCAATGGAAGGGTACGCTCGTTCGTGAGCAAGGGTCGAAAAACCCCATCATCAATAGCGCTCTTCTCAGGTTTGATAAGACCGTCGGGCGCGGCGGTGGCGACTAGGACAGGGACAAGAACCTTGTCATGGGATGATTCGTGGAAGTTCTTCAGATCCAACGCATAGTCCCATACCTGGTCCCGCGCGTGCCCGGTAAATCGCTGGTCTCCTACCTTGAACTCCAGCAGGAACAAAGTGGAGCGGATCAGTGCGACGACATCGATGCGCTTTCCGAGGCGAGGAACGGCGTACTCAAAGTACACATTGCCTTGCCCGGAATAAGGAACGAGCAACTGCTGGAGGATTCGAACCTGCTCCTGCCACGCGAATCGCTGCGGGAGTTCAACGGAGAACTCCGAAGACGTAAGCAGGATTCCAAGTACGTGATCTGGGTGCCGCTGCAGGAATGCTTCGATTGAGTCCGAGTAGTAGGCGCGACTCATATGATCAATGCCAACCACGTTTAGGCTCGATTCGGCTCCGCATCTTGGCTCCGTGATCTGGCTAGGGCGAGTTAGGGAATGGTCGCAGTCTTTTGATCCGCCACTCAAGCGATTCTCGCTTAGGCGTGAATCGCGGCTCACGAGGAAGGATGATAGGCCTGCCTTCCAACCCCACCAGGAGCGCGAAATCTGGCACGCGGCTGTCAAGCGTCGTACTAACGTGCCAGTTCAGATCCGGGCCGGGTGCGATCAGCCGCTTGTCCATGGCCCAATGCATATCAGGACAGAGTGCCAATCCGTTCCGAGGGTCGTCGTCGCCTGCTTCGCTAAACGGGTGGATGTGTGCCGCCTCCACCATGGCCTCCCCGGTCGACAACACTATGCGCACCCCAGTTGCTGCGCAGCGATAGTCGTACACCTCTGTTACCAATCTGCGGAAGGCGGGGCTGCGAACGTATTCCGGTGGTGGCCCTTCACTTGCGATCACTGTTTCAGTTCGAAGTTGACGCTCATAGGTGCTCGCTTGAGCGCTGACGGACGCTACGACCCGCAGCTCCTGTAGCCCCCGATCGAGCCAGTGAGTCGCGACGCTCTCACCCAGCGCATCCAAACAGACGGGATCTTGGAGCAGTGCGAACAGCTCTTGATCCAGCTCGGCGTACGCGATGTTCTCGGTGATATCCCCAAGGCTACGGGCAGTACTCATCGCTCGAACGACGTCCTCTCGGCCTGGCAATGGCCGCAAGTGCCAAAAGCTCGGCTGACCGCCGCGCAAGTTTCCACTCAAATGGAAAAATGGAAAGTAGGGATTCGCGTGATCACCGGGCGTGCGAACTGCGCTGAAGAACTGGTGATAGCGCTCCAATAGCGGCGGAGCGAAGTAGATCCGGTTTGCACGCACGCCACCAGCACGCGCCAAATCGAGCAGCGCGAGCAGCATGCAAATCTTATGAGGGCTGGCCCGACCGCCAGCCATATTGACGACGAGGCGCTTGAACTTGTCCTGATACTCAGCCAAGCTCACAGCGGTCGCTCAAACGTCGATGTTCGCCGCGCGCAGCGCATTAGTCTCAATAAACTCCCGCCGCGGCTCCACCTCATCCCCCATCAGCATCGTGAACACCCGATCCGCCTCGATCGCGTCATCGATCTGCACCCGCAGCAGGCGACGCACCGTCGGATCCATCGTCGTCTCCCACAGCTGCGACGGATTCATCTCCCCCAGCCCCTTGTAACGCTGCCGCGAGGTCGCCCGCTCGCCTTCGCTGATCAACCAGTGCATGGCCTCGCGGAAGTCGCTGACCTTTTCTTCCTTGGCGCGCTCGCCCTCGCCGCGCTTCACCAGGGCGCCTTCGCCCAGCAGCCCGCGGAAGGTGTCCGCAGCCGTAGCCAGCGCCGCATAGTCCGCACCGTGCACGAAGTCCTGAGTAATCACCGACGACTTCACGTTGCCGTGATGCCTGCGTGAAATCCGCAGGATGGGCTTGTCAGTGCGCACGTCGAACTCGCCGGCCACTTCGGCCGGGGCGGCGTTGGTCAGCTTGTCGATCTCCTGCAGCGCGGCCTGCAGCGCCACGGCGCTGGCCTCGGCGTCGGGCACGGTGTCCAGGTTCAGCCGCACGCCGCCGGAGATGGCGCGCAGCGCCTCGGCGTCCATGTAACCGCCCAGGCGGGCGATCACGTTCTCGGCCACCTGGTGCTTGCGCGCCAGTTCGGCCAGGGTGTCGCCTTGCAGCGTGGTGGGGGTGGGGCCACCGGTTTCCACTTTGGCGCCGGTCAGCGCCACGCGCAGCAGGAAGACGTCGAGCTCGCTGCCGTCCTTCAGGTACAGCTCCTCCTTGCCAGCCTTCACCTTGTACAGCGGCGGCTGCGCGATGTAGATGTGGCCGCGCTCCACCAGTTCGGGCATCTGGCGGTAGAAGAAGGTGAGCAGCAGCGTGCGGATGTGGGCGCCGTCGACGTCGGCGTCGGTCATGATGATGATGCGGTGGTAGCGCAGCTTGGCCACGTCGAAATCGTCGACGCCGCTCTTGCCGCTTTCCACCGCGGCCTTGCCGATGCCGGTGCCCAGCGCGGTGATCAGCGTGACGATCTCGTTGCTGGTCAGCAGCTTCTCGTAGCGCGCCTTCTCCACGTTCAGGATCTTGCCGCGCAGCGGCAGGATGGCCTGGAACTTCCGGTCGCGGCCCTGCTTGGCGGAGCCGCCGGCGGAATCGCCCTCGACGATGTAGATCTCGCACTCGCGCGGATCCTTCTCCTGGCAGTCGGCCAGCTTGCCGGGCAGGCCCATGCCGTCCAGCACGCCCTTGCGGCGCGTCATCTCGCGCGCCTTGCGTGCGGCTTCGCGCGCGCGTGCGGCTTCGATGATCTTGCCGACGATGATCTTGGCGTCGTTGGGGCGCTCCTGCAGGTAGTCGGTGAGCATGCGGGCGATGATGTCTTCCACCGGGCCGCGCACTTCGCTGGAGACCAGCTTGTCCTTGGTCTGGCTGGAGAACTTGGGCTCGGGCACCTTCACGCTCAGCACGCAGGTGAGGCCTTCGCGCATGTCGTCGCCGGTGACTTCGACCTTGGCCTTCTTGGCCATCTCGCCTTCTTCGATGTACTTGTTGATCACGCGCGTCATGGCCGCGCGCAGGCCCGTCAGGTGCGTGCCGCCGTCCCGCTGGGGGATGTTGTTGGTGAAGCAGAGCACCTGCTCGTTGTAGCCGCTGTTCCACTGCATGGCGACTTCCACACCGATGTTGGTGCCCTGGTCGCTCTGCCGGTCGCCCACCGCGTGGAAGGCGTTGGGGTGCAGCACCTGCTTGCCCTTGTTGATGAACTGCACGAAGCCCAGCACGCCGCCGGCGCCCGAGAAGTCGTCTTCCTTGCCGGTGCGTTCGTCGAGCAGGCGGATGCGTACGCCGTTGTTCAGGAAGCTCAGTTCGCGCAGGCGCTTGGAGAGGATTTCGTAGTGGAAATCGTTGTTCTCCTTGAAGATCTCGTCGTTGTCCGGGAGGAAGTGGACTTCGGTGCCGCGCTTGTCGGTGTCCCCGAGGATCTGCATCGGGGAAACTTCGATGCCGTCGATGGTCTCCACGATCCGGTTCTGCACGAAGCCGCGGCAGAACTCCAGCACGTGCATCTTGCCTTCGCGCCGCACCGTCAGGCGCAGCATCTTGCTGAGCGCGTTGACGCAGCTCACGCCCACGCCGTGCAGGCCGCCCGAGACCTTGTAGCTGTTCTGGTTGAACTTGCCGCCGGCGTGCAGTTCGGTCAGGGCGATCTCGGCGGCCGAGCGCTTGGGCTCGTGCTTGTCGTCCATCTTGATGCCGGTGGGGATGCCGCGGCCGTTGTCCACCACGCTGATCGAGTTGTCACTGTGGATGGTGACCATGATGTCGTCGCAGTGGCCGGCCAGTGCTTCGTCGATGGAGTTGTCCACGACTTCGAAGACGAGGTGGTGCAGGCCGGTGCCGTCCGACGTGTCGCCGATGTACATGCCCGGGCGTTTGCGCACCGCCTCCAGCCCTTCCAGGATCTGGATGGCACCTTCCCCATAGCCGGCGCTCGCGCCGGCCTGGTTGGTGTCGATCTTGGGCTGGAAATTGGAGCTTCCCTCGCCCGCGGGGCCGGTGTTCACATTGTTTTCTTCGGACATAGACGGCTTTTTCTCAATCTCTTGAAGGACCAAACCCGCCTGTGACGGCGGGTTGGTAGGTACTTGTCATCCCGGCGAACCTGTCATCCCGGGCTTGACCCGGGATCCATGGTGGAGGGGTGCCATGCCGCCATGGATTGCGGGTCGAGCCCGCAATGACAGGCATCGGGGCATCAAATCCGCATCGGCATCACCACATACTTGAACGCCGCGTTGTCCGGCACCGTGAACAGCGCCGAACTGTTGGCATCCGCCAGCTCCAGCTTCACCATGTCCTGCTCCATGTTCGCCAGGGCGTCGATCAGGTAGGTGACGTTGAAGCCGATCTCGATGGCGTCGCCGGCGTAGTCGATGTCGAGTTCGTCGACGGCTTCTTCCTGCTCGGCGTTGTTGCTCGCCACGCGCAGGGTGCCGCCGTCGATGTTCAGGCGCACGCCCTTGAACTTCTCGCTGGTCAGGATGGCGGTGCGCTGCAGGCTGGCCAGCAAAGGCGCCCGGCCCAATGTCACCGCGTTCTTGTGGTTCTTGGGGATGACGCGGTTGTAGTCGGGGAACTTGCCTTCGACCAGCTTGGTGACGAACTCCATGCCTTCGAAAGCGAACTTCGCCTGGTTGTTGGCGAACTGCATTTCGATCGCGCCTTCCTTGTCGGACAGCAGGCGCTGCAGCTCCAGCACGGTCTTGCGCGGGAGGATCACTTCTTGCCGGGGCACTTCCACATCCAGGGCCGAAGAGGCAAAAGCCAGGCGGTGCCCGTCGGTCGCCACCAGCGAAAGCTGCTTGGCCTCGGCCACGAACAGGATGCCGTTCAGGTAATAGCGGATGTCGTGCACCGCCATCGCGAAGCTCACCTGGTTCAGCAAATCCTTCAGGGTCTTCTGCGGCACGCTGAACTTGGGGCCGAAGCTGGGGGCTTCCTGCACCAGCGGGAAGTCTTCGGCGGGCAGCGTCTGCAGCGTGAACTTGCTCTTGCCGCCTTTCAGGATCAACTTGTTCTGGCTGGACTCCAGGCTCACCGTCTGGTCGCCGGGCATGGTGCGCAGGATGTCGATCAGCTTGCGCGCGCCCACCGTGGTGCTGAAGTTGCCGGTGTCGCCATCGAGATCGGCGGTGGTGCGGATCTGGATTTCGAGGTCACTGGTCGTGAACTGCAGGTTGCCGCCGGTCTTGCGCAGCAGCACGTTGGCCAGGATGGGCAGGGTGTGGCGCTTTTCCACGATCCCGGCCACCGATTGCAGCACCGAGAGCAGCCTTTCCTGGGTTGCCTTGAGAACGATCATCGTCTTCCTCTAATCTTTGTAGTTTCGGCCGGATTTTTCAGCCAAACCGGCATTTTCGCACCCTTGGGGCGGGCCCACCCGCCCCCGGCCGTCAACCCTTGAGGGTCTGTTCCAGGACGTGCAATTGCTGGTTCAACTCGGTGACGTTTTGCCTCTCCGCCGAGATTTTTCGCACAGCATGGAGCACCGTGGTGTGGTCCCGGCCGCCGAACAGCTCGCCGATCTCGGGCAGGCTTTTCTGGGTCAGTTCCTTGGCCAGGTACATGGCGATCTGGCGCGGCCGGGCGATGCTGGCCGGACGCTTCTTGCTGTACATGTCGGCCACCTTGATCTTGTAGTAGTCGGCCACCGTCTTCTGGATGTTCTCCACCCCGATCTGCCGGTTCTGGATCGACAGCAGGTCGCGCAGGGCCTCCCTGGCCAGCTGGATGGAGATTTCCTTCTGGTTGAAGCGGCTGTACGCCAGGATCTTGCGCAGCGCGCCTTCGAGCTCGCGCACGTTGCTGCGCACGTTCTTGGCGACGAAGAAGGCGACTTCTTCGGGCATTTCGGTGCCCTCGCTGCGCGACTTGTTGATCAGGATGGCCACCCGCATCTCGAGTTCGGGCGGCTCCAGGGCCACCGTCAGGCCGGAATCGAAACGGGAAATCAGGCGCTCGTGGATGTCCGCCAGGCCCTTGGGGTAGGTGTCCGAGGTCATCACGATGTGGCTCTTCTTGGCCAGCAGGGCCTCGAAGGCGTTGAAGAACTCCTCCTGCGTGCGGTCCTTGTTGGCGAAGAACTGGACGTCGTCGATCAGCAGCAGGTCGAGCGAGTGGTACTTGTCCTTGAATTCGTCGAAAGTCTTGCGCTGGTAGGCTTTAACCACATCCGACACGAACTGTTCGGCGTGGATGTAGAGAACCTTGGCGGCCGGCCGGTCGGACAGCAGCTTGTTGCCCACCGCGTGCATCAGGTGGGTCTTGCCCAGGCCGACCCCGCCGTAGATGAAGAGCGGGTTGTAGAGCTGGCCCGGCGTGCCGGACACATGCATGGCCGCGGCGCGCGCCATGCGGTTGGCCGTGCCCTCGACCAGGCTGTCGAAAGTCAGCGCCGTGTTCAGCCGGTTCTTGAAGGTGCCGGGGCCGGCGTCCTCCTGCAGCTCGGCCGGCTCGGCGGCCGCGGACGGCACCGGGCTGGATGGGCTGGAGTAAGATTTGGCCGATGCTTCCCGAGGAGTGATGGCTAACTCAAGCTGCACCGACTGGCCGTAGATCTTCTCCAGCATCGAGCTGATGCGGCTGGAATACTGGGCCCGTACCCAGTCCAGTTTGAAGCGGTTGGCCACGAACAGCGTGACCCGGGAAAAGTCTTCGGAGACCTGGGCGACCAGGGGCTTGATCCAGGTGTTGAACTGCTGTTCGGGCAGTTCCTGGGCCAACTGGTCGACGCAGGCTTGCCACAGGCTGTCGCCCGCGCCCAGGCTGGCGTGTGCCGCCAGGCTGTTGTGTTGCCCCTCGCTCATGCTCTCATTCGCCTTGTGGATTATGGTTGTTGCGCGAAACGGCGGATTCTAGGCGGTAAACACCTTATCCACAAACGCGAATTGGCCTTGAAAAGCCCCGGGCGGCGTGCTAAGTGAGGGGCGGCAGAGCTTGCCGCATGGCCCTGTGCAAGGCCTCGCAATTGCCGTCCTGAGGGTTTTCCGCGATAATGCCGGGTTCCCCCGAGTCCTAGTTCCGAGAACGAATATGAAACGCACTTACCAACCCTCCAAGGTTCGCCGCGCGCGTACCCACGGCTTCCTGGTCCGCATGAAGACCCGCGGTGGCCGCGCCGTCATCAATGCGCGCCGCGCCAAGGGCCGCAAGCGCCTGGCCGCCTAAGCCCGCGTTCGCGGGCGCAGCTGGCGCGGCTGTCGTGCAACGGCTCAAGAACCGGGCCCAGTACGAGGCAGCCATGGCCGGCGGCACCATCTCCCGGACAGCGCATTTCGTGCTGCATCGCTTGATGCTGGAGATGCCGTCCCAAGCTACAGGGCCTGACTCCGTGACTGGAGCGCAGGCCCTGTTTGCTGTCCGCGCGCCCTGGATGGGCGTGGTCATCCCCAAACGCTGGGCCAAGCGCGCCGTCACCCGCAACGGCATCAAACGCCAGATCTACAGCTTGAGCGAGACTTTCGAAGCCCGTCTGCCAACCGCCGCCCATGTGGTGCGGCTGCGCACGGGCTTTCCGCGCGAGCAGTTTCCGAGTGCCTGGTCGGAGGCGTTGAAGAAGGCGGTGCGGGGCGAACTGCTGCAGTTGTTCGAGAAGGCCGTGGCATGAACATCGTGCAAGGCCTGCTGGTCGGCATCGTCAAGGCCTACCGCCTGTTCCTGTCGCCCTGGCTGGGCTCCGCCTGCCGCTTCACGCCCACCTGCTCCGTCTATTCGATCGAGGCATTGGAAACCCACGGCGCCGCCGCCGGCAGCTACCTCACGCTGGCGCGCATCGCGCGCTGCCATCCCTGGTGCGAGGGCGGGCATGATCCCGTCCCGGCCGACAAGCCCCGGTTGTTCACCGGCTGGGGCACGCCCTCACAACAAAAGAAAACTCCATGAACGACATCCGCCGCACCATCCTCTGGGTGATCTTCGGCTTCTCGATGGTGATGCTGTGGGACCAATGGCAGGTCCACTCCGGCAAGCAGGCCACGTTCTTCCCGTCGGCGCCCAAGGCCACGGCGCCCGCCCCGACCGCCAGCGGAAACACCAGCTTGCCGGCCCCGGTGGCTTCGGCCACGGCCACGCCGGGCGTGCCGCCCACCGCCGGCGCGACCGCCGTCCTGCCCGGTGCCGTGCCCGGGACCCCGGCCGCACCCGCCACGCCGCGCGAACGCATCACCGTCTCCACCGACGTGCTGCGCGTCACCTTCGACACCGAAGGCGGCTCGGTGGTCCGCACCGAATTCCTGAAGCATGCGGCCGACTCCTCCGCCGACAAGACGACCAGCACCTTCGTCCTGCTCGACCAGAGCCCTGACAAGATCTACCTGGCGCAGAGCGGACTGATCGGCGGCGACTTCCCCAACCACAAGTCGCCGATGACGTTCAGCGGCGACCGTGCGCTGAAGGACGGCGCCAACGACCTGGTGCTGAAGTTCGAGTCGCCCGCGCAAGGCGGCGTGAAGCTGGTCAAGACCTACACGCTCAAGCGCGGCAGCTACGAAGTGGGTGTCAAGCACCAGGTGGCGAACGTCGGCAACCAGACGGTGAGCCCGCAGCTTTACGTGCAGCTGGTGCGCGGCGCCGGCACGTCGGGCGGCTCCTTCATCACCAACCCCACCGGCACCTTCACCGGCCCGGCGGTGTACACGGAAGAGAAGAAGTACCAGAAGATCGAGTTCAGCGACGTCGACAAGAACAAGATGGAGTTCCAGAAGGACGCCACCAGCGGCTGGGTCGCCATGGTGCAGCATTACTTCGCCAGCGCGTGGATCCTGCCGGACGGCGTGAAGCGCGAGAACTTCATCCGCAAGGTCGACGGTAGCCTGTACTCCGTGGGCATGATCGCGCCGCTGCAGCCGGTGGCGCCCGAGGGCGTGCAGGCGGTGGAAGGCAAGCTGTTCACCGGCCCGCAGGAAGAGAAGATGCTCGAGCGCGTGGCGCCCGGCCTCGACCTGGTCAAGGACTACGGCATCTTCACCATCCTGGCCAAGCCGCTCTACTGGCTGATGGACAAGATCCACGGCGTCCTGGGCAACTGGGGCTGGTCGATCATGGCGCTGGTGCTGGTGATCAAGATCGCCTTCTACTGGCTGCAGGCCAAGGGCTACGAGAGCATGGCCAAGATGAAGGCCGTGAACCCGCGCGTGATGCAGTTGCGCGAGCGCTTCAAGGACAACCCGCAGCAGATGCAGCAGGAGATGATGAAGCTGTACCGCGACGAGAAGGTCAACCCCTTCGGCGGCTGCCTTCCGATCATGGTGCAGATCCCGGTGTTCATCGCGCTCTACTGGGTGCTGCTGTCGTCGGTCGAGATGCGCAACGCCCCGTGGATCGGCTGGATCCGCGATCTTTCGACGCCTGATCCGTACTACATCCTGCCCGTCATCATGACCGGCACCACGCTGCTGCAGACGGCGCTGAACCCGGTCCCGCCGGACCCGTTGCAGGCCAAGATGATGTGGTTCATGCCGCTGATCTTCTCGGTGATGTTCTTCTTCTTCCCGGCCGGCCTGGTGCTGTACTGGATCACCAACAACGTGCTGTCGATCGCGCAGCAGTGGCTGATCAACGTGCGGATGGGGGTGCCGCCGGAGTTCAATTTGCCGAAGTTCAGCTAGGCTGCGCTGAGGTCAGCCCCTACACTGGCCATCCGCCATGGCCATTCCCCAGGACATCCGCTTTTGCACCACCGCTGATGGGGTTCGCATCGCGACCGCCCAGACCGGCAGCGGGTCGCCGCTGGTGCGCACAGGGACTTGGCTGAGTCACCTGGAACGCGATGTGCAGGATGACAGCGCCAACAGGATCGAGGCACTTTCCAGGCGCCACACCTTCCTGCGCTATGACTCCCGCGGCTGCGGCCTGTCGGACCGGCGGATCCCACCCCTCAAGTTCGACGATTTCCTGTTGGACCTGGAGGCGGTGGTGGCGTCCCGCGGGCTGCGCCGCTTCGCCTTGTTGGGGATTTCGATGGGAGCGGCCATCGCGGTCGCCTACGCGGTCCGCCATCCCGAGCAGGTCTCGCACCTGGTCCTCATGAACGGTTTCGCGCGTTCCTACTTCAGCGCCAGACAAGCGCCGCCCGGAGCGCGGGAGGAAGCGGAGCTGCTGCTTAGGAACGCCGAACTCGGCTGGGGCAACGCCAAGTCGGTCTTCCGGCATGTGTTCGTGGCCCAGATGCTGGGCAACGCCACGGTGCAGCAGCAAGAGGAGATGGCGCGGCGCATGCAGCTCTCCATGACGCCCGAGATGGCCGTGGCCTACCTGAGGAACAACTACGCCATCGACGTCAAGGACGCCTGCCGGCAGGTGACTTGCCCGACCTTGGTCTTCCATTCGCGCGGAGACGAAATGGTGGATTTCGAGCAGGGGCGCAGGATGGCCGGCTACATCCCGGACGCGCGCTTCTTGCCGCTGGAGTGCAAAGGCCATCACATCCTGTCGAATGAACCCGCCGAACAGGTGTTCTACGAGGAAATCGGCAGGTTCCTCGGCGACGAGTCGCGCGGCGCGGGCGCGCACCTTACGCCGCGCCAGTCCGAGGTGCTGCGCGCCGTCGCCGCGGGCCGGGGCGACAAGGAAATCGCGCGGCAACTCGGCCTGAGTCCCCGCACCGTGGAGATGCACGTGGCGGGAGCGATGAAGGCGCTGGATTGCGCCACGCGGGCCGAAGCCGTGGCCAGGGCCACGCAAGCCGGCCTGCTGCCCCACTGACGCGGCCGGTACGGGGGTCGGTACCGTAGCCGCCAGGTGCGGCTACCGTAGTTCGCACACTACTCGGGCGGGCGCCTGAAAACCATACTTTCTCCATCGCACACACACCTTGGAGACAGACATGAACATCGCCCTCAACCCCCTCGCAGCGTTCCCCTTCAGCAGCTGGGTGCGCGCGCTGCGCGGCACGGGGTCGCTGGCCGGCCAGCGCATCGTCCCTGCGGTGCGAGGCCCGCTGACCATCGACAAGGGCGCCACGCTGGTGGTCGGGCGCGCTGCCGGTACCAGCGTCACCTGCGTGAGCGGCAGCCTGTGGATCACGCACGACGGCGACGTCAAGGACGTGCTCCTCGACGCCGGCGATACGTATCACAGCGAGCGGTCCGGTCGCATGCTGGTGCACGGTCTGGCGGCCTCGTCGGCGCGGGTTTCCTGAATCGGCGCGTTGCGCGTCGCCAGCCAGAGGGGCCGCTTCCGCGGCCTTTTTTCATGGGGCAGCTACACTGGTCCGATTCCCACAGGAGCGCTTCTTGAGCATCCGGCAGGACATCCGCTTTTGCAGCACCGCCGATGGCGTGCAGCTGGCCATGGCCCTGTACGGCAGCGGCGCCCCGCTGGTGAAGGCGGCCACCTGGCTCACGCATGTTGAACGCGACCCGGCGAGTGGACTCAACAGCCCATGGATCAAGGAGCTGAGCCGCAATCGCCAGTATGTGACTTATGACGCGCGCGGCTGCGGCTTGTCGTCGCGGCAAGTCACCGACATTTCCTTCGAAGCCTGGGTCAACGACCTGGAAACGGTGGTGGACGTGCTCGGACTGGAGCGTTTTCCGCTGCTGGGAATGTCGCAGGGCGCGCCCATTGCCATTGCCTACGCGGCGCGTCATCCGGAGCGGGTCAGCCAGCTGGTGCTGGTCGGGCCTTACGCCACTTCCTATTTCACTTCGGGCAACCCGGACCCGCGCATCCTGGAAGAGGCCGAGACGCTGCTCAAGGTCATGCAACTGGGATGGGGGCGCGGCGGTTCTGCATTCAGCCGGGTGTTCGTTTCCAAGCTGATGCCCGGAGCCAGCCCCGAACTGCAGCGCGAGTTCAATGACTACCAGGTGGCCACGGCGACGCCCGATGCGGCGGTGCGAAGCCTGCGGGCGATGTACAGCATCAACGTGAAGGAAGAGGCCCGCAAGGTCACTTGCCCCACACTCATCTTCCACGCCCGCAACGACCAGTCGATCAATTTCGAGCAGGGCCGCAAGGTCGCTGCCTTGATCCCGGGCGCGCGTTTCGTGCCGCTGGACAGCGACAACCATCTGCCTTTGCAGGCCGAGGCCTGTTGGCCGCGCGTGTTCCAGGAGATGGGGGAGTTTCTGGGCGACAGCGGCACGGCTGGGACCGCGGGAGCGAGGCTCACGGTGCGCCAGATCGAGGTGTTGCGTCACGTCGCGGCGGGCAAGACCGACAAGCAGATCGCGCGCGAGCTGGACTTGAGCCCCCGCACGGTCGAGATGCACGTGGCGGGCGCCATCAAGGCGCTAGCTTGCGCCACGCGCGCCGAAGCCGTGGCCCGGGCGGGACACGCCGGAATGCTGCCGCACTGAGGAGGGTGCTTGGGCTAAACTATTCATTAATGAATCCATTAAGGAGGTGCCATGGCCCTGCGCGCCAGTGATGTGGTTCCCATCAGTGAAGCCCGCGCGCGGCTCACCGAGTTGGCCGAAGACGTCGTCGGCCAAGGTTCCGAAAAGCTGCTGACCAAGAACGGTGCCAGCTACGTGGCGCTGGTGGATGCCCGCAAGCTGGACTACTACCATGCGCTCGAGGCTGAGCACGCGGGGCTGGTGCTGGTCCAGGGTGCGCTCGAGGGCCTGGAAGACATCGCAGCCGGTCGCGTGCTCAATGAAGCTGAACTCGACCGGGCTGTCGCGCCTGCTCCCGCCGAGTCCCGCAACAAGGCTTGAGACCGCATGACGCTGCCGGTCGATGCGCGCATTCAGGCTGCTCGATCCTTCGTCCGCGACATCCGCTCCGCTGCGGAGTTCTTACACCAGCAAGACAGCACCACTGCCGCGGCACGCTACGACGTGCTGCTGGCGCAGTTGAAGGATGCACGAGAGCACCTGCGCTGGAACCCTGCAGGCGGGCGTCCCGCCCGCTTCCTCGGCGCTGGTTCGACGCAGGGGCAGATGATGGCAGCTCGCGCCCGGACACTCGCCGCCGCGCACGGTGTGCCTCATTTGCGCGAACTTGTCGTGAAGCCGTACGTGCTGCTCTATGCGCACGGAGATGACCTCGTGGTCCTCCTGGCTCTGAAGCACGAGCGCGAACTGCTGTTTCGGCTGCCCTGAAATCGACCGACCCATGCTTGCCCGCCTCGACGCCCCCATTGCCGCCATCGCCACCGCCCCCGGCCGCGGTGCGGTGGGCATCGTGCGCGTCTCGGGCAAGAACATCCAGCCGGTCATCGCCGCGCTCTGCGGCCGCCCGCTGAAGCCGCGCGAAGCGACCTACCTGCCGTTTCGCGCCGCCGATGGCAGCGCCATCGACCAGGGGCTGGCGATCCATTTCCCCGCACCCCACTCCTACACGGGCGAAGACGTGCTGGAACTGCAGGCCCACGGCGGGCCGGTGGTCCTGCAACTGTTGCTGGCGCGCTGCCTGGAAGCCGGCGCCGGCATGGCATTGCGTGTCGCCGAGCCGGGTGAGTTCACGCAACGAGCCTTCCTGAACGGCAAGCTGGATCTGGCGCAGGCCGAAGCCGTGGCCGACCTGATCGATGCATCGACGGAAGCGGCGGCGCGCAGTGCCACGCGCTCACTCGCGGGCGAATTTTCTGCAGAGATCCACACCCTGCGCGACGCGCTCGTGAACCTGCGGATGCTGGTCGAAGCGACGCTCGACTTCCCCGAAGAGGAGATCGACTTCTTGCAGAAAGCCGACGCGGTGGGGCAGCTGCAGCGCCTGCAGGACAACCTGGCGCGCGTGCTCGATCGCGCGCGGCAAGGCGCCCTGCTGCGCGAAGGCATCCAGGTGGTGATCGCGGGCCAGCCGAATGCCGGAAAGAGCTCGCTATTGAATGCGCTGGCCGGCGCGGAGCTGGCGATCGTCACGCCGGTGCCGGGCACCACGCGCGACATCGTGCGGCAGACCATCCAGATCGAAGGCGTGCCGCTGCATGTGATCGACACCGCGGGTTTGCGCGACAGCGTGGACCAGGTGGAGCAGATCGGCATCGAACGGGCCTGGGGGCAGATCGAGAAGGCGGATGCGGTGCTGTTCCTGCATGACTTGACGCGGGCGGGGGAGGCGGCGTATCAGGCGGCGGATGCGGGGATTGCGGCGATCCTGCGCGACAAGCTCGCGGGGGACGTGCCGGTGGTGGATGTGTGGAACAAGGCGGACGTTGTGCCGGACGGCGCCCCCCTCCCAACCTCCCCCCAAAGGGGGGAGGAGCCTGAATTTCCTCCCTCCCCCTCTGGGGGAGGGTCGGGGTGGGGGCACGCGCCCGTCACCCTCTCGGCGAAGACCGGCGCAGGCCTGGCCGCGCTGCGCACGCGCTTGCTCGAAATCGCCGGCTGGCACGCCGCCCCCGAAGGCGTGTTCATCGCGCGCGAACGCCACCTGCAAGCGCTGCGCCGTGTCGATGCGCACCTGATGGAAGCGGCGGCCCTGCTGGCGCTGCAGGCGCAGTCGCTCGACCTGCTCGCCGAAGAACTGCGCCTCGCCCAGAACGCGCTGAGCGAAATCACCGGAGAATTCACGGCCGACGATCTGCTGGGCGTGATCTTCAGCCGCTTCTGCATCGGCAAGTAGGCTGGGTTGCGCGACAGCGCACCCCAGCACACCGGGCGCCGAAAACGCTGGGGTCGCTGTCGCGAACCCAGCCTACTTCTTCTTCCCCTCCCGCACACTCGCATCGATCAACGCATCCACCATCCACATCACCGTCTTCTCCAGCTCGCGGTCGCCCAGGCCCCACATGTCCTTGAGGATGGCGTACGACTCGATGCCGTAGAGCACGGAGAGTGACCGATGCAGCCGGTCGCGCGCCGCCTCTGGCATCGCGAGCGGCTCCAGCGCGTGCTCCAGGATACGGATGCGATGGCCGCGCCGGTACGGCTCCTCCTCCAGCAGGCCCGCGCGCTGCAGTGCCCATTGCTCGAGCGACAACTGCGCCGCCGCGCGCAGCTGCGGCTCGTACTTGCGGAAGCGCGGGAAGGTGGATTTGAAGATCGCATGGACGCGCTCGCGGCCATCGCGATCGTCGTCCGTGAGCTGGCGCACCGGGCCGAGCGAGGCATCGACCACGCTCGTGATCAGCGCGCTGCGCGTGGGGAAGTAGCGGTAGGCGGTGGCACGCGAGACGTTCGAGCGCACCGCCACCTCGGCAATGGAAGGGATGTGGCCGTCCTGCTGGATCAGGTCCATCGCTGTATCCAGCAGTAACTTGAAGGTCGATGCACGAACACCGGTGTTCGGTGGTGGCGGCGCTTCGGTCGGCTGGTATTTTTTAGCTCGTGCCAAGGGTAACTCCGTAGGCGCGGACCGCATTCTCCGGGTTGCTGCTGCGCCGCGCTTGTGCGTATCATGCACCGGCGCGCTTTGAGACTCCAGTCTCATTATGGCCCTGGAGTCTCAAACCACCCGGGAGCCGGCGCGCAAGGCTTCATTGGCAGCGCGGAGGAGACAAACCCATGCGCATCGCAACGTGGCACTGGGGCGGGCGGCTCCAGGCGGGCACCGTCTCGTCGGATGGCCGCGAGGTCACGCCGTTGGCCGTGGCGAACGCGGCCGCCGGCGCGCTCGAAATCATCGAGCGCCTGGCCGCGGGCGAAGGCCTGCCGCGCGAGGCCGGGCCGCGCCTGCCGATGGAAGCCGTCACCCTCGCGGCGCCCATCCCCCTGCCCCGCCGCAACATCTTCTGCGCCGGCCGCAACTACCGCGCGCACGCGGCGGAGCTCGCCACCAGCGTCTTTCGCGACACCCTGCCGGCCGAGGACAAGTGGCCGATCCTCTTCACGAAATTTCCGGAGACGGTGATCGGGCCGCACGACACCGTGCGCCTGCCCGACCCGGCCATCACGCGCGAGATCGACTACGAGTCGGAGCTCGCCGTGATCATCGGCACGCGGGGACGGAACATCTCCCGCAGCCGCGCGATGGACCACGTGTTCGGCTACACCGTGCTCAACGACATCAGTGCGCGCGACATCCAGGTGCGCCACCAGCAATGGGTGCTGGGCAAGAGCTTCGACACCTTCTGCCCGATGGGGCCGTGCATCGTCACGCCCGACGAACTCGACGGGCGCGACACACGAATCCGCGGCTGGCTAATTCCCAAGGGGCCCAAAGGCGGCGCCACCGAGCTGCGGCAGGACGGCCGCACGCGCGACATGATCTTCGACATCCCCACGCTGATCGAGACCTGCTCGCGCGGCATCACGCTGCTGCCGGGCGACATCATCGCCACGGGCACGCCCTCGGGCGTGGGCATGGGCTTCAGCCCGCCGAAGTGGCTACAGGCGGGCGATCGCTTCCGCATCGAGATCGATGGCATCGGCGCCATCGACAACCTCTTCGACTACGCCTGAGGCCCGACGCTGTGACGCTGCACATCATCGATCGCATGGCCGTGGAAGACGAAGGGGAAGGCGATGCCGTGGTTTGCCTGCATGGGCTGGGCGGGACGTCCAACACCTGGACGCCGGTGATGCAGGCGCTGGCGGGCTACCGCGTGATCCGGCCGGACCTGCCGGGCAGCGGGCGGTCCGCGGCAGCTGGAGGCACGCTCACGATCGAGAAGCTGGTCGAGGCGGTGCTCGCCGTCTGTGCCCGCCTCAACGTCTCGCGCGCGCACTTCCTCGGCCACTCGATGGGCACCATCGTTTGCCAGCACCTGGCCGCCGCACAGCCGCGCCTGGTGCGCAGTCTCGCCCTGTTCGGGCCGCTGATCGCGCCGCCCGAAACGGCGCGCGGCAACATCCGCACACGCGCCGAGAAGGCGCGCAACGAAGGCGTCCGCGGCATGCACGAGATCGCACTGGCTCTCGTCAATGCTTCCATCTCGGCCGACACCCGGCAACGCTTGCCCGTCCCCACCGCCTTCGTGCGCGAAAGCCTGACGCGGCAGGACCCCGAAGGCTATGCGCGCAGCTGCGAAGCGCTGGCCGCCGCACCGGCCGCCGCCGTCGAGCGCATTGAAGCGCCGGTGCTGCTGATGACGGGCGACGAAGACGTGGTCGCGCCGCCGCAGTCCGTGCGTGCGATGGCCGAGCGGCTGACCGGCGCCAAGAGCGTCCGCACCGTCGTCCTGCCCCGCTGCGGCCACTGGACGCCGGTGGAGCGTGCTGAGGACTGCGTGCGCGAACTCAAGTCCTTCCTGCCCGCGCAGCGCTGAACAAGGAAATCCGAACATGGCCGACGTGCTCTTCACCAACGCCCGCGTCTTCGACGGCTCCGGTGACGCGCCCTTCCAGGGCGACGTGCTGGTGCAGGGCAACCGCATCACGCGCGTGCAGCGCAGCGCCTTCGGCCAGCGCGCAGCGCCGGTGAACGGCGTCACGACCGTGGATGCGGCGGGGGCGTTCCTCATGCCGGGCATGGTGGAGGCGCACACGCATTTCTCCTGGAACAACCAGCCTTCGCTCGATTCGATCCAGCGCATGCCGCCGGAAGAACACATCCTGTGGTGCGCCGAGGTCGCCAAGGTCTACCTCGACATGGGCTGGACCTCGTGCGTCGGTGCCGCCACGGCCAAGCCGCGGCTCGACGTCGTGATCCGCAACGCCATCAATGACGGCACCATCATCGGCCCGCGCTACCTGGCGGCGAGCCAGGAGATCACCGTGCCGGGCGGCCTGGGCGACACGACGCAGCCGCACCTGCCGCAACCGGAGTTCGCGTTCGGGGCGGTGGTGAGCGGCGCGGAGGAAATGCGGCGCTGCGTCCGCATGTTCTGCAAATACGGCGTCGACACGCTCAAGATCAACCTGTCGGGCGAATCGATCACCGGCATGTCGAGCGAGCGGTCGCAATTCACCGAGACGGAAGTCGCCACCTGCGTGGAGGAGGCCAAGGTCTGGGGCAAGCGTGTCGCCGCCCATGCGCGGTCCACCCACTCCATCAAGCAATGCGTGCGCCTGGGCATCGAGGTCATCTACCACGCCAGCTTCGCCGACGAGGAAGCGCTCGACCTGCTGGAGGCGAACAAGAAGTCGCACTTCATCGCGCCCGGCCTGGCCTGGCTGATCAACACCTGCCACCACGCCAGCGAGTTCGGCATCACGCCGGCCATCGCGCGCGGCATGGGCTACTTCAAGGAGCTGGAGCACGCCATCGAATCCATGAAGGCGCTGCGCCGGCGCGACGTGCGCATCCTGCCCGGCGGCGACTACGGCTTCGCCTGGACGCCGCATGGCAGCAACGCCAAGGACCTCGAGTACTTCGTCAAGCACCTGGGCATGTCGACCACCGAGGCGCTGCTGTCGGCCACCGCCTGGGGCGCACCCATGATGCGCATGGGCAAGGGCCAGCTGGGCGAAGTGAAGGAGGGCTTCCTGGCGGACCTGCTGCTGATCGACGGCGACCCGCTGGCCGACATCACGGTGCTGCAGGACAAGAAGCGGATCCTGGCGGTGATGAAGGACGGCAAGTTCCATCGCGCGCCGCCGATGCGGGCGAACGCCGCAGCGGGCGCGCGGCCCGAAACCACCCGCTGGGCCGCCTGAGGAGGAGCACGAACATGGACAGCACCCTCTTCACCAACGTCCGCATCCTCGAAGGCAACGTCGGCAGCTCCCCCTGGCTGGGCAGCGTGCTGGTCGAAGGCAACCGCATCAAGCGCGTCAGCCGCAGCGGCAGTTCGATCAGCGGTGGCCCGGCCACGGTGATCGATGGTGCCGGCGCCACGCTGATGCCGGGCATGTGCGAGGCGCACACCCACTTCTCCTGGAACGACGCGGCAACCCTGAGCGCCATCCAGAGCATGCCGCTCGAAGAACACGTGCTGTGGTGCGCCAAGGTGGCCAAGCGCTATCTCGAGGCGGGCTTCACGTCCTGCGTGGGCGCCGCCTGCGCCAAGCCGCGGCTCGACGTCGTCATCCGCAACGCGATCAACAGCGGCCAGATTCCGGGCCCGCGCTACCTGGCGGCCAGCCAGGAGATCACGGTGCCGGGCGGCTTGGGCGACGAGACCCTGCCGCACCTGCCGTTCCCGGAATTCAGCTTCGGCGTGAACGTGAACTCCGCCGACGAGATGCGCAAGGCCGTGCGCATGTTCCTGAAGTACGGTGTCGATTCCATCAAGCTCAATCTCTCCGGCGACAACTTCACGCCCGATTCGCCGGCCGAGACCACCTGGATGAGCGACGCCGAGGTGGCCGCCGCCATGGACGAGGTTCGGGTGCGCGGCAAGCGCGGCACCGCGCACGCGCGCTCCGCCGCTTCCGTCAAGCAGGCGCTGCGGCATGGCATCGATGTGATCTACCACGCGAGCTTCACCGACGAGGAAACGCTGGACATGCTGGAGGCCGCGAAGGGCCGCGTCTTCGTCGCGCCCGGCATCGCCATCCTCTACGCGATGCTGCACGAGGCCGAGGCCTATGGCATCACGCATCAGAAGGCGGTGGCCATGGGCTACCAGATCGAATGGGACGCCGCCATCGAATCGCTCAAGGCCATGCACCGGCGCGGCGTGCGCATCCTGTTCGGCGGCGACTACGGCTTCGCCTTCACGCCGCATTGCCAGAACGCACGCGACCTGGAATTCTTCGTCAAGTACCTGGGCTTCACACCGGCGGAGGCGATCCGCTGCGCCACGGTGTACGGCGGCGAAATCATGATGCGCGGGCACGAGCTGGGGCAGGTGAAGGAAGGCTACCTGGCCGACCTGCTGCTGGTGGACGGCGACCCGCTCGCGAACATCGGGATCCTGCGGGATCCGAAGCGGATCCTGGCGGTGATGAAGGACGGGCAGTTCGCGAAGATGCCGGAGACGGATGCGGGGCGCGAGATGCGGTGGGCGGCATGAGCGCTGCACTTTGGCGCTGCGCGCCCCTGGATTCCTGCCTGCGCAGGAATGACGCACGACGGGCTGTCATCCCAGCGCAGGCTGGGATCCAGGAGGTGCCACGATGAGCGCCGTCCTTCCCACCAACGACCTTCAGCGCGGCTGGGCGCCCGGCTGGCAGCGCCGCGCCATCCCCTGGGTGCTCATTGGTGGCCCCATCCTGGTCTTCTCCATCTGGGCCCTGTTCGACAACGCCAAGCTGTTCCTCATCACGCTGTTGAACGGCCTCACGCTGGGCTCGCTGTATTTCATCGTCGCCAGCGGCTTCACGCTGGTGTTCGGCCTGATGCGCAACGTCAACCTGGCGCACGGCTCGCTCTACCTGCTGGGCGGCTACATCGGCTTCATCGTCGCGGAGAAGACGGGCTACTGGGTGCTCGGCATCGCCGCCGGCTTCCTGGTGGCGGCGGTCGCAGGCATCCTGTTGCAGGTACTGGTGCTGCGGCACATGCAGGGCCAGGACCTGCGGCAGACCATGGTGACGATCGGCTTCTCGGTGGTGATCGCGGACCTGTTGATCTGGATCTTCACCGCGCAAGTCCACCAGATGGAGGCGCCCGCCTGGCTGCAAGGGCCGATCCGCGGCATTCCGTTGATCAACGCCTACTCCGCCTACCGGCTCAGCCTGCTGGCCATGGGCATCGTGATCGGCGTCGGGCTCTGGCTGCTGCTGAACCGCACCCGCGTCGGCATGATGATCCGCGCGGGTGTGGACGACCGCGCGATGCTCGCGGCGGCCGGCGTCAACGTGAACCTGGTGTTCGCCATCACCTTCGCGCTGGGCGCCGGCCTGGCGGGCCTGGGCGGGGTGATCGGTGCGGTGGAACTGTCGATGGTGCCGGGCGAGGACACGCGATTGTTGCTGGCGTCGCTGATCGTGGTGATCGTCGGCGGCATGGGCAGCGTGGTGGGCGCGGCGATCGGCGCGGCGATCCTGGGGTTGGCGGAGACCTATGGCCTGGCCTATGCGCCGACCTACAGCGTGGTCTTCACCTTCCTGATCCTGGTGCTGGTGCTGGCCTTCCGGCCGCGCGGGATCATGGGGAAGGCGGCATGAGCGCAGCTCGTTGGCGCAAGGCGATGAACAGCGGTGCGGGCTCCGTAGGCTGGGGTGAGCGCGCAGCCGAACCCCAGCGCTCCGGGGCGGCCGCGCCAAGCTGGGGTTCGCGCGGCTCACCCCAGCCTACGGAAACCGATCCGTACGCGGATCAAGACGCCCCCCGCTGGCTCAAATTCCTCTGGCGTCACCTCGAAGCACGCCACGTCCTGACGTTCCTCGGCCTCGTCCTCTTCCCCTTCGTCGCCTCCCCCTTCATCACCTTCCAGGTCGGCGCGCAATCGCTGGCGCTCGGCCTGGTCGCGCTCTCGCTGATGTTCCTCTCCGGTTACGGCGGCATGGTGTCGCTGGCCCAGATGACGGTGGCCGGCGTCGCCGGCTACACGGTGGCCATTCTCGGCACGAGCGGCACCTCGCTCAGCCTGGGCTGGCACTGGGGCATCGTGCTGCCGTTCGCCCTGGCCATCGCGGTGCTCGCCTCCGCGCTGATCGGCTGGCTCTCGGTGCGCACCGAAGGCATCTACACCATCATGATCACGCTGGCCATGGGCGTGGCCTTCTACTACCTGGCGCTGCAGAACTACTCGGTGTTCAACGGCTTCCAGGGCTTCCAGAAGGTCTACCCGCCCACGGTGTTCGACGTCGACTGGCGCTCGCCGCTGCCCTTCTACTTCCTGGTGCTCACGCTGTCGCTGGCCGGCTACCTGGCGGTCAAGTACATCGCGCGCGCGCCCTTCGGCGTGGCGCTGCAAGGCATCCGCGACAACCCGCGCCGCATGAACGCACTGGGCTACAACGTGACGGCGCACCGGGTCGCGGCGTACGCGGTGGCCGGTGTCCTCGCGGCGGTCGGTGGCATCCTGCTCGTCTGGTACAACGGCCTCATCACCCCCGGCTCGATCGGCACCTCGTGGCTGATCAACATCCTGGTGATCGCGGTGCTCGGCGGCATGCGTCACCCGGTGGGCCCGTTTCTCGGCGCCCTCATCTTCGTGCTGCTGCAGACGTTCGCCATCGACGTGATCGACCGCGAACGCTTCAATCTCGTCATCGGCGGGGTCTTCCTCGCCATCGTCCTGTTTTCCCCCGACGGCCTGCTGGGCCTGTGGGCGAGCGTTCGCGCCCGCCTGCAGCGCAATGGGTCCGTCACTTCATCGATGCGCTGATGCGCACATTCCCAAGGAGACAAGCGTGGTCAAGAAGAGATTCCTGCTGAGCGGCCTGGCGGTGGCCGCGTTTGCCGCTTCCGTCGGCGGAAGCGCCTGGGCCCAGGGCGCGCCCGTGAAGATCGGGTTGCTGGCGACCCTGGAAGGGCCGTTCGCGGCGGGCGGTGCCGACGGCATGCGCGGCGCCGAACTGGCGGTCAAGGAGAAGGGCGGCGTGGTGGCCGGCCGCAAGATCGAGATCATCAAGGCCTCGTCCGACGCCAAGCCCGATGTCGCGGTCAACGCGGCGCGCAAGCTGGTGGAGCAGGACAAGGTCGACATCCTGGTCGGCCCGCTGTCCGGCGGTGAAGGCATCGCGGTCAAGGACTATTCCAAGACCCAGCCGCAGGTGACCTTCATCAACGGGGGCTCGGGGGCGCAGGCGACCACGCTGGAAAACCCCAGCATGAACTTCTACCGCTTCAACACCGAGGGCGCGCAGTGGATGGTGGGCCTGGGCAAGGCCGCGATGGCCAAGGGCTACAAGCGCGTGATGGTCATCGCCGAGGACTACGCCTTCCCCTATTCGCAGGTGCAGGGCTTCATGACCGAGTACTGCAAGGCCGGCGGCAAGGTGCCGTTGAAGGCCTGGGTGCCGCTGGGCGGCAAGGACTACGCGTCCGTCATCGCGCGCATCCCCAAGGATGTCGATGCGCTGATGCTGGTGCTGGGCGGCGCCGACGCGGTGAACTTCCTGAACCAGTACGAAGCGGCCGGCGGCGACAAGCCGATCCTGGGCGGTTCCATCACGGTCAGCCAGGACGTGCTGAACTACCGCGGCAAGCGGCGCGACTCGCTGGTCGGCACGCTGTCCGCCGGCCCGCTGGCCGACGCCTACGACGGTGCCGACTGGAAGAAATTCGTCGAGGCCTACAAGACCAACTACCCGGTCTCCGCCGGCGGCTACCCCAGCCCCTCCCTGTTCGCCTACGTCTACTACGTGAACATGAAGGCGGCACTGGAAGGCCTGCAAGCCGCCAACGGCGATCTCTCGGGCAACCACGCCAAGTACCGCGAAGGCCTGAACAAGATGGTGCTGAAGACGCCCACTGGCGACGTCAAGCTGGACGCCAACCGCCAGGCCATCGGCACCACCTTCGTCACCGAAGTGGTGAAGGACGCCCAAGGCAACCTGTTCAACAAGGTGCTGGCCAAGGTCGACGGCGTCGAGCAGACGCTCGGCATCCCGAAGGCCGAGTTCAAGATCGGCTCGCGCGACGTGCCGGCCTGCCCGTAAGCGAAAGGGCGCGAACCCGTGGCTTCCATCACCACCCTGCGGCCGGCGGCCGGTGCGCGCGCGGCGCGCCCGCTGCCGCCGGTGGCGCTGGCGTCGAACGACGCCCTGGTGCTCGACGACGTGACGCGCAGCTTCGGCGCGCTGCGTGCCGTCGACGGGGTGACGCTGACGGTGGCCGCGGGCGAGAAGCGCGCGATCCTGGGCGCGAACGGCGCGGGCAAGACCACGCTGTTCAACGCCATCACCGGGGACTTCCCGCCCACGGCGGGAAGGATCCGTTTCTTCGGCGAGGACATCACGCAGCTGCCGCCCTACGAGCGCATCCGCAAGGGGCTCCGGCGCACGTACCAGTCCTCCCTTCTTTTTCGTGAGCTGTCGGTGCGCGACAACCTGTTCCTCGCGGTGCGCGGGCAGGCCGGCGGCCGCTACAGCTTCCTGCGGCCCGGGGCCGCCCATGCGTCCCGCGCCGCCACCGAGGAGCTGCTGGAACGCGCCCGCCTCAGCCACATCGCCGACGAATTCGTCGCGAACCTGGCGCATGGCCAGCAGCGGCAGCTGGAGATCGGCATGGCGCTGGCCGGCGCGCCGCGGCTGATCCTGTTCGACGAACCGGCCGCGGGCTTGTCGCCGGCCGAGCGGCGCGAGCTGGTGAGCCTTCTCACCTCGCTGCCCGCCCACATGAGCTACGTGCTGATCGAGCACGACCTGGACATCGCGCTGCGCGTGGTCGAGCAGGTCACCGTGATGCACAACGGGCGCGTGCTGCGGCATGGCACGCCCCACGAGATCGAGAACGACGCGCAGGTGCAAGCCATTTACATGGGGGGCAAGCACTGATGGCCCTCTTCAAGAAAGACGCCCCCGGACCCCTGGCGAACGGCGCGCCGCTGCTGGCCGTGCGCGAGCTGGACGTGTACTACGGCCGCGCCCACGCGCTGCAAGGCGTGACGTTCACGCTGGACCACGGCGTGTACGGCCTGGTCGGCCGCAACGGCATGGGCAAGACGACGCTGTGCAACGCCGTGACGGGCCTGGTGCGCGCCAGCGGCGGCAGCGTGCAGCTCGCGGGCGAGGAGATCCTCGGCCGCAACCCCAACGAGATCACGAAGCGCGGCATCGGCTACGTGCCGCAGGGCCGGCGCGTCTGGCCGTCGCTGACGGTGGACGAAACGCTGCGCCTGGTGGCAAAGCACAAGCGCGAGGTCGAGCGGGTCTACACGATGTTCCCGCGGCTGGCCGAGCGCAAGGCCAACGGCGGGGCGCAGTTGTCCGGCGGCGAACAGCAGATGCTGGCGATCGGCCGCGCTTTGCTGCTGGAGCCGCGCCTGCTGGTGATGGACGAGCCCACCGAGGGCCTGGCCCCGGTGATCGTCGAACAGGTGGCCGAGGCCCTGCGCAAGCTGGCGGCCGACAGCGGCATCGGCATCCTGCTGATCGAGCAGAACCTCGGCGTGGCCATCGCGGTGGCCGACCGCATCGGCGTGATGGTGAACGGGCGCATCGCGCATGAACTGCCCTCGCACGAATTGGCGGCGGACAAGGGCTTGCAGGAGAAGCTGCTGGGGATCCGCTCGAACGATGAGGAGGAAGAGGCCGCGCCGGTTCCTGAGGCGCCGGCATCGCCGGGACGGGTGTTCACGGTGCGACGGGCGCATGCGGAGGCGGATGCGGTGCCGGTGGTGCCATTGCGAAGTGTGGGTGGTGTGAACCGGTGGGATCAACGCTCGCCACCCGTAGGCTGGGGTGAGCCGCGCGAACCCCAGCTTGACGAGCCGCACCGCTGGGGTTCGGCTGCGCGCTCACCCCAGCCTACCCAAGAGGCCGACGGGCCGAAGTCCGCCGAAGTCTTCGAGTTCCCCGTCGCCGCCAGCGCCGGCCGCGCCGCCTACGTCGCCGGTACCTTCGACACCAAGGGCCGCGAACTGTTCTTCCTGCGCCAGCGCCTGGAGAAGCTGGGCCTGCGCGTCGTCACGGTGGACTTGTCGACCTCGGGCAAGCCGTCGGCCGCCAGCGTCCACCCGCGCGAGGTCGCGCGGCACCACCCGCAGGGCGAATCGGCCGTCTTCACCAACGACCGCGGCAGCGCCGTGACTGCGATGGCCGTGGCGTTCGAACGCTTCCTGCTGGCGCGGCGCGACGTCGGCGGCGTGCTCGGGGCGGGTGGCTCCGGCGGGACGGCCCTCGTCACGCCCGGCATGCGCGCCATGCCGGTCGGCCTGCCCAAGGTGATGGTGTCCACCATGGCTTCGGGTGACACCCGGCCGTACGTGGGCCCCAGCGACATCTGCATGATGTATTCGGTCACGGACGTGTCCGGCATCAACCGCATCAGCGAGAAGGTGCTGTCCAACGCGGCGCACGCGCTGGCAGGGATGATGGCGCACACCAGCAACGAGGTGAGCGAAACCAAGCCGGCGCTGGGGCTCACGATGTTCGGGGTGACGACACCTTGTGTCCAGGCCGTCACCCGTCGCCTGAGCGAGGCCTACGACTGCCTGGTCTTCCACGCCACCGGGGTCGGCGGCCAGTCGATGGAGAAGCTGGCCGATTCGGGCTTGCTGGCCGGCGCGATCGACGTCTCCACCACGGAAGTGGCCGACGAGATTGTCGGCGGCACGCTGTCCGCCGGCCCCGGCCGCATGGACGTGTTCGCGCGCCGCGCACTGCCCTACGTCGGCTCCTGCGGCGCGCTCGACATGGTCAATTGGGGCGCCATCGACACGGTGCCCGAGCGCTTCCGCGGCCGCAACCTGTACCGCCACAACCCGGTGGTGACGCTGATGCGCACCACGCCCGAGGAATGCAAGGCGATCGGCGAATTCATCGCCCGCAAGCTGAACGCGATGACCGGGCCGGTGCGCTTCCTGATTCCCGAGGCCGGCGTGTCGGCCATCGACAAGCCGGGACAGCCGTTCCACAACCCGGACGCCGACCGCGCGCTGTTCTCCGCCATCGAAGCGGGTTTCCGCCCGGGCCCCGACCGCAAGCTGCTGCGGCTGCCCCTGCACATCAACGACGAGGCGTTCGCCGACGCGCTGGTCGCCGCCTGGCGCGAAGTCGCCACGCCGCGCGAGCCCGCCCGGCCCATCTCGAGCACCTTCAGGGCCTGAAACCAAGAGGAGCACCCATGCCCCGCATCTCCCGCCAAGCCATCCTCGACCGCCTGCGCACCAAGGTGCAGGCGCGCCAACCCATCATCGGCGGCGGCGCCGGCACCGGGCTGTCGGCCAAGTGCGAGGAAGCGGGCGGCCTGGACCTGATCGTCATCTACAACTCGGGCCGCTACCGGATGGCGGGCCGCGGCTCGCTGGCCGGCCTGCTGGCTTACGGCAACGCCAACGAGATCGTCTGCGAGATGGCGCACGAGGTGCTGCCGGTGGTGAAGCACACGCCGGTGCTGGCGGGTGTGAACGGGACCGACCCGTTCATGATCGCCGACGACTTCCTGCAGCGGCTGATCTCGCTGGGCTTCTCCGGCATCCAGAACTTCCCCACGGTCGGCCTGATCGATGGCACCTTCCGCGCCAACCTCGAAGAGACCGGCATGGGCTACGGCCTGGAGGTGGAGCTGGTCGCCAAGGCGCGCGCGCTGGATCTGCTGACCACGCCCTATGTCTTCAGCGAACAGAACGCGCGCGACATGGCGGCGGCGGGTGCGGACATCATCGTGGCCCACCTGGGCCTGACCACCGGCGGCGCCATCGGCGCGGAGACCGCACTGAAGCTTGCCGACTGCGTGGAGCCGATCAACGCCTACGCGGCCGCGGCGCGGGCCGTCAACCCGGACGTGCTGGTGCTGTGCCACGGCGGCCCGATCGCCGAGCCGGCCGACGCCCGCTGGATCCTGGAGCGCTGCCTGGAGTGCGACGGCTTCTACGGCGCGAGTTCCATGGAGCGGCTGCCCACCGAGGTGGCCCTCACCGACAACGTCCGGCGCTTCGTCGAGATCAAGCGCTAACGAACTGAATGACAAGGAGACAACCATGACCGGCGCCCAATTCGGGACCTTCATCCTGGGACTCATCGTGGCGGCCATCGTGGTCGGCATCGCGGTGTGGCTGCTGCACTGGCTGTACCTGCGCAGCAGCAAGGAGCGCGCCTTCGTGCGCACCGGCCTCGGCGGGCAGCGCGTGGTGCTCGACGGCGGCGCCTTCGTGCTGCCGATCCTGCACGAGGTGATCCCCGTCAACATGAACACCTTGCGGCTGGAGGTGGCGCGCGGGCGCGACAAGGCGCTCATCACCAAGGACCGCATGCGAGTGGACGTGGTGTCCGAGTTCTACGTGCGGGTCGCGGCCGATCCGGTGGCCGTCGCCGCGGCGGCGCAGACGCTCGGCATGCGCACGCTGGCGCCGGAGCAGCTGAAGGAATTGGTGGAAGGCAAGTTCGTCGACGCCCTGCGCACCGCGGCGGCCGAGATGACGATGGAGGAACTGCACGAGAAGCGCGGCCAGTTCGTGAAGCGCGTGCGCGAAGCCGTCGCCGGTGACCTCACCAAGAACGGGCTGGAGCTGGAAGCGGCCTCGCTGACGCAGCTGGACCAGACCTCGATGGAGTACTTCAACCCCAGCAATGCTTTCGACGCGGAAGGCCTGACCCGGCTGACCGAGCAGATCGAGCACCGCAAGAAGCAGCGCAACGACGTCGAGCAGGACACGCTGGTCGCCATCCGCAACAAGAACCTGGAAGCCGAGAAGCTCTCGCTGGAGATCGACCGAGAGAGCGAGTACGCGCGGCTGTCGCAGCAGCGCGAGGTGGAAGTGGCGCGGGCGCGCCAGCGCGCCGACCTCGCCACCGAGCGGGCCGAGCGCGAGCAGGACGCCGAGACCGTTCAGATTTCCGCCCGCCAGGCCATCGAGCAGGCCCGCATCCGCTCCGAGCAGTCGCTGGAGGAGGAGCGCATCGCCAAGGAGAAGGCGCTGCAGGCCGCCGAGATCCTGCGGCGCCAGGCGATGGACCTCGCCGAGCAGCAGCGCGCGATCGCGGTCGCCCTGGAAAGCAAGAACCAGAGCGAGGCCCAGGCGGCAGCCGACATCGCGCGCGCCGCTGCTGTGTCGGCGGAGGAACGCGTGTTCACCACACGCGAAGTCGAAGTGGCCGAGCGCCGCAAGGCCATCGACCTCATCAGCGCAGCCCAGGCGGCGGAACGGGAGGCCCTGCGCCTCACCAGCGCGGCCGGCGCCGAGAAGGCCGCGAGCATCGACCGTGGCGCGGCGGTGCTGGCACAGGCGGAAGCCGACGCCGGCGCCGACAAGATCCGCTCGATCGCGATCCGCGTGCGCTCCGAGGTCGAGGCCGAGGCCGTGCGCCTGATGAACGAGGCGCAGAACGTGCTGTCGCCGGACGCCCGCGCGTCGGCACTGCGCCTGCGCGTGGTCGACAAGGCCGAGGGCATCATCCGCGAATCCGTCAAGCCGATGGAGCGCATCGAAGGCATCAAGATCCTGCAGGTGGATGGCCTGCTGGGCGGTGGCGGCGGTGGCGGCGTCGTGCCGGTGGGCGCGCAGAACAACTTCGCCGACGGTGTCGTCAACTCGGCGCTGCGCTTCCGGGCCCAGGCGCCCATCGTCGACCAGTTGCTGAAGGAGATCGGGCTCGATGGGGCCAACATCAACCAGCTGGTGAGCGGTGCCACCGGCGTTGCGCCGAACGGCGCGGCCCTGCCGCCGGCCGACGCGCCCAAGAAGGGCTGAGCGCATGATCCGCGTCTACGTCTCCAGCGTGATCGAAGCGCCGGCCGATGCGGTCTGGCAGCGCATCCGCGACTTCAATGCGCTGCCGCAATGGCACCCGGGCATCGCCGACAGCCGCATCGAGAACGGCGAGGCGCCCGACAAGGTGGGATGCGTGCGCAATTTCCACACGCGCGACGGCGGCATGATCCGCGAGCGGCTGCTGGCGCTCTCGGACTTCGAATACAGCTGCAGCTACGCCATCCTCGAGAGTCCGATGGGCGTCGACAACTACACCGCCACGCTGAAGCTCACGCCGGTTACCGATGGCGGCCGCACCTTCGCCGAGTGGAGCGCGGAGTTCGATTGCGACGAGGCGCGTGAGCGCGAGTTGTCGGACCTGATCGGCGGCCAGGTGTTCCAGGGCGGCTTCGACGCGCTCAAGAAGCACTTCCGCGGCCGCTGAGGAGCGCATCGCGATGCTGCAGAAGGTCGTCCGCTCCACCATCATCGACGCGCCGATCGAGCGCGTGTGGGCGGTGCTGCGCGACTTCAACAGCCATGACCAGTGGCACGACGTGGTCGACGCGAGCTGCATCGAGAACGGCGAGTCCTCCGCCCAGGTGGGCTGCGTGCGGAGCTTCTCGCTGAAGGACGGCAACCGCATCCGCGAGCAGCTGCTGGCGTTGTCGGATACCGAATACAAGTCGACCTACACCATCGTCGAGGCCACCGTGCCCTTGCTGCGCTACGTGGCGACGGTCACGCTCAAGCCGGTCACCGACGGCGACCGGACGTTCTGGCATTGGGAGTCCAGCTTCGCGACGCCGCCCGGGCAGGAACGCGAGCTGCGCGACATGGTGGCCGAAGGCGTGTACGAGGCCGGCTTCGCGAACTTGCGGCGCTACCTGCAAGCCACGCCTGCTAGCCGGGGCGCCGGCGCCGCCACCGGCAGCGCGGCGGGTGCGGCCGGCATGGCACTCCCCAGCCGCGAAGTGCGGCTGGCCCGCTACGGCGGCCCCGCGGAGCTGGAAGCGAGCGCCGGCAGCTGCCCGCCGCCGGGCGTGGGCGAGGTGCGCATCCGCCAGCGCGCCATCGGCCTGAACTTCATCGATGTCTACCTGCGGCGCGGTTGGATCCCCGGCCTGCTGCCTTTGCCCGGCGTGCTGGGCATGGAAGCGGCGGGTACGGTGGAAGACGCCGGCACCGGCGTTGGCGGCCTCCTGCCAGGGGATCGCGTGGCCTACCTGTGCCCCGAGCCGGGCGCCTACCGCAGCATCCGCACGCTGCCGGCCTCGCATGTGGTGCGGCTGCCGGCCGAGGTGGACGACGAAACCGCCGCGGCCATCCTGCTGAAGGGCGTGACGGCGGACTACCTGCTGCGCGACCTGGGCCGCGTCGGGCCGGGGACGCGGATGCTGGTGCACGCGGCGGCGGGCGGCGTGGGCTCCCTGCTGTGCGGCTGGGCGCGCTCGCTCGGCGCGACGGTCGTCGGCACGGTGTCCAGCGAAGCGAAAGCGCGCTTCGCCCGCGACCACGGCTGCGAGCACGTGATCGTCGCGCGCGATGGCCGCTTCGCGGATGCGGTGCAGGCCCACTGCGGCGGCGCCGACTTCATCGTCGATGGCCTGGGCGGGCCGGCCGTCGCGGAGAACCTGGCGGCCGCCGACCGGCGCTGCCATTGGGTCAGCCTCGGCCAGGCGGGCGGACCGTTGCCGCCGCTGGAGGTGGACCGGCTGCTGGCCAAGTCGATGACCTTCACCCGGCCCGTGGTGTTCGACTTCGTCACGCGGCGCGGAGAATTGCAGCAGCGCGCGCAGCGTGTCTGGGACGCCCTGCGCAGCGGCGCCGTCCGGCCGCCCGCCATCGAGCGGTTTTCGCTGGACGCGGCCGGCCAGGCGCACCGGCGGCTGGAATCGCGGGAAAGCACGGGCTCGCTGGTGCTGGTGACCTGAAGCAAATCGAAAGAAGAAAAATGATCCATGGCATGAACCACTTCACCGTGATCGCCGAGAACCTGGACGAGACCGTGAAGTTCTACGTCGATCTCATCGGCTTGCAGCAGGGGCCCCGGCCGGACCTGGGCTTCGCCGGCGCCTGGCTGTACGCGGACGGGCGGCCCATCCTGCATGTGTACGGCGACCGGCCCGTGCCCGCGGGACGGGCCGGCGTGATCGACCACATGGCGTTTTCGGCGCGTGGACTGCCCGAGACGAAAGCCCGGTTCGACGCCAGCGGTGTGCCCTACCAGCTGAAGCGGCAGGCCGGCGCGCTCACTTGGCAGTTGTTCTGCCACGACCCGAATGGCGCCAAGGTCGAGCTGGACTTCGACCCGGCCGAGACGCTCGAAGCCTGAGCGCACCCGGTTACAACCGTGGCTGCGGCGTATCAGCTGTAAGCTAAGTAAACAGCGCTTGTGGGCGTTCGCGCGCACACGTACCTTAGCGCCTCATGAACGCTGTCGCCACTCCCTCCCGTTTCGACATCCATGGCCTGATGCAGGCCGCGTCGCACAACCATTCGCCCGACGCGTTCCAGCCCAACCTGACGCAGACGCAATGGGAGCTGCTGGGCACCTATCTCCAGCCGTTCGCCATGAAGCAGGGGCAGGTGCTGATCGAACAAGGCGGGACGGACCGCACGGTGTACTTCGTCGAGACCGGCACGCTCACGGTGCACTACGAGGACGACAAGGGCCGGCTGCGGCTGGCGTCCGTCGGGCCTGGGTCCGCGGTCGGCGAAGGCGCTTTCTTCAGCCGCCAGCAGCGCACGGCCACCGTGCAGGCGGCCGGGCAGGCCAAAGTCTGGTCGCTGCCGCCCATCCGCTTCACCGAATTGAGCAACCGGCAACCCGCCCTGGCGCTGGAAGTCGCCATGGCGCTGGGGTCGCTGGTGTCGCGCCGTCTGGCCAACCGGCCCAAGCGCGTCGCGGTGACGTGATCGGCCCGCTCCGGCTGGCAACTTTTTCACATTACGGGGCGCCAACGCGCGCCCGGCGCCAGGCAACGTGAAATATCTCCCTGAAATGTCGCAGTGCGGCACTTACACTGGAGTTTCCGGCGCCCGAACACCAAAGTTATCAAAGGCGCCGTTGCCGGAGAGCCCGCTCATGTCCATTTTCAGCTGGTTGATGCCCAAAAAGCCCGCCAAGGTGGCTCCGCCGCCTTCCAGCTCGGGCCTCTCGCGCATGGATTCCACCAAGCCGTTCAGCGGCAGCAAGCAGGCGCAGATGCTGCAGCCGAACGCCCAGCCCGCCAACCGCAAGAACGAACGGATGGCGCGCCGCGAACTGCTTTACGGTGTGGTCCGCGAGGCCATGGTCCGGGCTGGCGTGCTGTCTTCCAGCTACAAGTTCAAGGTGCTGTCGCTCGATGCGAGGGGCCGCCAGTTCCTGGTGATGATCGACCTGTCGCGCGGCGCGGGCGGTGAGACCGGCCGGCTCGCCGAGATCGAAGCGCTGATCGCCCAGGGCGCCAAGTCGCGCTACGACATCCTCGTGACCGCGGTGTACTGGCGCTCCAACGAGCATGTGGCCGTCGGCGACCCGGCGTCACGTTCTCCCATCCACACGCATTCGCATGGGCCGACATCACGGCCGGCCGCGCTGGATTCGATGCCGTTCGCCGATTCGCTGCCGCCCGTCGCGCAGCCCGAAAGCGTCTCCCAGCCCGCCGAACTGGCGCCGGCGCCCGAACGCGGCCGGGCGCAATTCGACCCGCTCCACCCCGACGAAGTCGAGGCCTTCAAGCGCGCTCTGGCCACGGCGGCGGTGCGCAACCAGCCGCTGCCGGCGGCGGTCGCCACGCCCGCGACACCTGCGGCGCGTCCGCAGCCGGCCGCCGCCCGCCCGGCCGCCGCTTCCGCCGCCAAGCCGGAGATCGGGCTCGCCACGACAGCCGCCCATGCCACCGCCCGCACCTTCGACGGCTCCGCCAAGAGCGGCCCGCAAAGCTACACGCTGCTGACCGGCTTCGAAGACACCGAGATGCCGGAGCAGCCCGAACCCACCGGCCTCAGCGCCACGCAATACGGCGAGTTACGTTAGCGCCGTCTCGCGCACGGTCGCGAGCTTACTTTTCGCTTACACTCCCGCCCCTGGGCGCCCGCCCGGGCTGGAGGTGGCATGAACG
Source organism: Caenimonas sedimenti (assembly GCF_007833165.1). Taxonomy (GTDB): domain Bacteria; phylum Pseudomonadota; class Gammaproteobacteria; order Burkholderiales; family Burkholderiaceae_C; genus Ramlibacter; species Ramlibacter sedimenti. The sequence goes on from NZ_VOBQ01000009.1 coordinate 216,239, forward strand.
TACAACAACTCGCGCAGGCGATCGGCGCTCTGGAAGCGCAGGACGCCTTGCCCTGCAAGCTGACGGCTGACGAATGGAAGGCGATCGCGCCTTACCTGTCGGTGCGCTTCCTGCGCGCCGGCGAACCCCTGATGCACGAGGGCGACAGCGACCGCGAACTGTTCATCCTGGCCGACGGCGAACTCGAAGTCCGGGCCCAGGGCCACGTGCTGGCCACCATCAAACCGGGCAGCGTGGTCGGCGAAGGCACTTTCTTCTCGGGCCAGCCGCGCAGCGCCACCGTCGTGCCTTCGCAGGCCGGTGTGGCCTGGGGGCTGAAGTGGGACCGCTTCAACGCGCTGGCCAACAAGCAGCCGCGGCTGGCAGTGGACCTGATCAAGGGCTTGGCGGCGGTGTTGGCGATTCGCATGCGCGAAGCGGTGCTGGTCGGTCACTTCAGCTAGAAAGCTGGGGTTCGCCTGCGGGCTCACCCCAGCCTACGAGGGGCTGCGAACTACGCGTAGGCTGGTGGTGAGCCCGCAGGCGAACCCCAGCGCACCTACCCTCGCAACAGGATCTCCTCCGCCATCGCCAGCGGCTCCGGCCGGCCCGAGAGCACCAGCGTGTCGCCGTCTTCCAGCGGCGGGTCGGTGTCCGGATCCACCGCCTTGCCATTGCTGCGCCGCAGGCTGACCACCCGCACGCCTTGCGCGTGCAGCGCGAACTGGCTGAGCGCACGGCCGAGCGCGCGCGCGCCCAGCGGCAGGGTGATGGACGACAGGCGCTCCTGCTCCAGTTCCTGCACGGTGTCGTCGTCGGCGCCGTGGAAGTAGCCGCGCAGCAGGTTGTAGCGGGCGTCGCGCTGGTCCTGCACGATGCGGATCACCCGCCGCATCGGCACGCCCACCAGCGCCAGCGCGTGGCTGGCCAGCATCAGCGAGCTTTCCAGCGTTTCCGGCACCACCTCGGTGGCGCCGGCGGCCATCAGCTTTTCCAGGTCCAGGTCGTCCTGGGTGCGCACAATCACCGGCACCTGCGGCGCGTGCTCGCGCGCGCGCGCCAGCACCTTGATCGCACCGGCGACGTCCAGGTAGGTCACGACCACGGCGCTGGCGCGGGCCAGGCCCGCGGCCACGAGCGCCTGCAGGCGCGAGGCATCGCCGAAGACCACCGAATGGCCGGCCGCGGCCGCCTGCCGCACGCGGTCCGGGTCGAGGTCGAGCGCCATGTAGGGGATGCCTTCCTGCTCCAGCATGCGCGCCAGGTTCTGGCCGCAGCGGCCGTAGCCGCAGATGATCACGTGCTTGTTGGCGTTGATCGACTTGCGGGCGATGCTGGTCATCTGCAGCGACTGCAGCATCCAGTCGCTGGCCACCAGCTTCATCACGATGCGGTTGCTCCACTGGATGATGAAGGGCGTGGCCAGCATCGACAGCACCATGCTGGCGAGGATGGGGTTGAGCAGCGCCGGCGGCACCAGCTTCTCGTTCTGCGCCAGCGTCAGCAGCACGAAGCCGAACTCGCCGGCCTGCGCCAGGTGGAGGCCGGTCCGCAGCGAGACGCCCATGCTCGCGCCGAACATGCGCGCCAGCACCGTGACCAGGCCCAGCTTGAACAGCACGGGGCCCGTCACCAGCAGCAGCACCAGCGCCCAATGCTCCACCACCGGCCGCCAGTCCAGCAGCATGCCGATGGTGATGAAGAACAACCCGAGCAGCACGTCGTGGAACGGCCGGATGTCGGTCTCCACCTGATGCTTGTATTCCGTCTCCGAGATCAGCATGCCGGCGATGAAGGCGCCCAGCGCCAGCGACAGCCCGGCCAGCTCCGTCAGCCAGGCCAGCCCCAGCGTCACCAGCAGCAGGTTCAGCACGAACAGTTCTTCGCTCTTGCGCCGGGCCACCAGCGTCAGCCACCAGCGCATGGCGGCCTGTCCGCCCGTGAGCAGCAGGCCCACCAGGACCGTCGCCTTCAGCGAGGCCAAGCCGATGGCCCCCAGCAGCGCCTCCGGCGGACTGCCCAGCGCCGGGATCAGCACCAGCAGCGGCACCACGGCCAAGTCCTGGAACAGCAGCACGCCCATCACCCGCTTGCCGTGCTCCGACTCCAGCTCCAGCCGGTCGGACATCATCTTCACCACGATCGCGGTGCTGCTCATGGCCAAAGCGCCCGACAGCGCCAGCGCCGTCTGCCAGCTCATGTTCCAGAGGCGGGGCGCCAGCGCGGCTAGGAACAGCGAACCGGCCATGCCGACGGCGATGGTCACCACCACCTGGAACAGCCCGAGCCCGAACACGTGCGTCCGCATGGCGCGCAGCTTGGAGATGTTGAACTCCAGCCCGATCACGAACATCAGGAACACCACGCCGAACTCGCCCAGGTGGCGCACGCTCTCGGAATCCTGCGCCAGCGCCAGCGCGTTGGGGCCGATCACCACGCCGACGGCCAGGTAACCGAGCATCGCCGGCAACTTCAGGAAGCGGCACACCACCACCCCCAGCACGGCGGCCAGCAGGTAGAGCAGCGTGAGTTCCAGGGAGGACATCGGCCCTATGCTATCTCGCGCGAATGACGGACCGATAGAATCCGGCTGATGACCGCCGCCCCGGAGCCTTTCGACGCCGCGCGCGCACTGCGGTTGGCGCAGGAAACGTTCGACATCGAAGCCGCTGCCGTGCTGGGCCTGAAGGCACGCACCGGCGAGGGATTCGCCCGCGCCGTCCAGGCGATGCTGCAGGTGCGCGGGCGCGTGGTCGTCATGGGCATGGGCAAGAGCGGCCATGTCGGCCGCAAGGTGGCGGCCACGCTGGCCTCGACCGGCACGCCCGCCATGTTCGTGCACCCCGCCGAGGCCAGCCACGGCGACCTCGGCATGATCAAGCCGATCGACCTGGTGCTGGCGATCTCCAATGGTGGCGAAAGCGACGAGATCACCGTGATCCTGCCCGTGCTCAAGCGGCTGGGGGTGCCGCTGGTGGCCATGACGGGCAATGCCCTTTCCACCCTGGGCCGGCACGCCGACATCGTGCTGGACAGCGGGGTCGAGAAGGAAGCTTGCCCGCTGAACCTGGCGCCGACAGCGAGCACCACGGCGCAGCTGGCGCTGGGCGATGCGCTGGCCGTCGCGCTGCTCGACGCGCGTGGCTTCCGCGAGGAAGACTTCGCGCGTTCGCATCCGGGCGGCGCGCTCGGCCGCAAGCTGCTGACGCACCTGAGCGACGTCATGCGCACCGGCGACGCCGTGCCTCGCGTCGCGCCAGGTGCCGTGCTGGTCGACGTGATGCGCAGCATGAGCCTGCACGGCTTCGGCGCAACCGCGGTGGTCGACAGCGCGGGCCAGGTGCTGGGCATCTTCACCGACGGTGACCTGCGGCGCCTCGTCGAGGCCGGGACCGACTTGCGCGGCAAGACCGCCGCTGACGTGATGCATGCCGGCCCGCGCACGATCCGCTCGGACGCGCTGGCGGTCGAAGCGGCGCAGATGATGGAGCAGTTCGGCATCACGCGGCTGCTGGTGGTGGATGAGGCTGGTGCCCTCTGCGGCGCCGTCAACACCAACGACCTGATGCGGGCGAAAGTCATTTGAGCGCGGTGCTCAACTTCCCGCCCGAACTCCTGCTCGCCGCGCAGGGCGTGCGCGTCGCTTTCTTCGACGTCGATGGCGTGCTCACCGACGGCGGGGTCTTCCTGTCGGAACAGGGCGAGACGCTCAAGCGCTTCAACATCCTCGACGGCCTGGGCCTCAAGCTGCTGCAGCGCGCCGGCATCACGCCGGCCGTGATCACCGGGCGCGATTCGGCGCCCCTGCGCGCGCGGCTGGCGGCCCTGGGCGTGACGCACGTGCACTACGGCACCGAGACGAAGCGGCCGGCCGCCGAGGCGACGCTCACGGCGCTCGGCCTGGACTGGGCGCAGGCGGCGGCCATCGGCGACGATTGGCCCGACCTGCCGGTGCTCACCCGTTGCGCCTTTGCCGCCGCCCCGCCGCATGCGCATGCCGAAGTGCGCGCCCGTGTGCGCTACGTGACGCAGGCCGCCGGCGGCCAGGGGGCGGCGCGCGAGTTCTGCGATGTGCTGCTGGTGGCATCCGGCCGCTATGCCGGGCTGCTGGAGGCTTACGCATGACGGGGCGCGGCCTCTGGCGGGCCTGGGACCGGCTCTCGGTCTACCTGCCCGTCATGCTCATGGGCCTGCTGGCGCTGGGCACCTACTGGCTGGCGCGCAACACCCCGGCCACCGCCGCGCCGCAGGCGGAGAGCAAGCCGACCCATGACCCCGATTACTTCATGCGCGGGTTTTCGGTGAAGTCGTTCGATCCCACGGGCCGCCTGAAGAGCGAAGTCCGCGGTGTCGAGGCCCGCCACTACCCCGACACCGACACCCTGGAGATCGACCAGCCGCGCATCCGCGCGTTCAACGACAAGGGCCTCCTGACGGTGGCAACGGCGCAGCGCGCGATCAGCAATGCCGATGGCTCGCAGGTCCAGCTGATCGGTGACGCCGTCGTCACGCGGGAGGCCGCCCAGAGCGCGCCGCGCCTGGAGATCCGCGGCGAGTTCCTGCACGCCTACATGGACACCGAAAGGGTCAAGTCGCACAAGCCGGTGCACATCACGCGCGGTGGCGACGCATTCACGGCCGACAGCCTGGACTACGACAATCTGGAACGCGTGCTGGCGCTGCAAGGCCGCGTCCGCGGCGTGATCCAGCCCGGCGGCCAACGGGGAGCGCCCAGCCCATGAGCGACGGCAAGCTGGCCTTCATCACCGGCGCTTCGAGCGGAATCGGCCAGGCGCTGGCCTGGCGCTACCACCAGGCCGGCTGGCGGCTGGCCCTGGTGGCGCGCCGCAGCGCGGAGATCGCGCAGTGGGCCCAGGGCCGCGGCATCCCGCCCGACCGCTGGCGTGTCTATGGCGCCGACGTCGCCGAAACGGACAGCATCGTGGCCGCGGGCCAGGAGTGCATCGAACAGCAGGGGGTGCCGGACGCGGTGATCGCGAACGCCGGGATCAGCGTGGGCATGGACACGGCCGAACGCGAGGACATCGATGTGCTCGCCCGCACCCTGGCGATCAACAACGTCGGGCTGGCAGCCACCTTCCACCCCTTCGTCGGCCCCATGCGGGCGCGCGGCAGTGGCGCGCTGGTGGGCATCGCCAGCGTCGCCGCCATCCGCGGCCTGCCCGGTCACGGCGCCTACTGCGCCAGCAAGGCCGCGGTCGTCAGCTATTGCGAAAGCCTGCGCGGCGAGCTGCGCGGCAGCGGTGTGAAAGTCGTGACGATTTGTCCGGGCTACGTCGACACCCCCCTCACGCAGAAGAACCGCTACGGCATGCCCTTCCTGATGCAGCCCGAAGATTTCGCCGATGCCGCATTCCGTACCATCGCGGCGGGCACCAGCTACCGCGTGATTCCCTGGCAGATGAGCGTGGTGGCCAAGCTGCTGCGCGTGCTGCCCAATCCGCTGTACGACAAGCTGCTGGAAGGCCGGGCGCGCAAGCCGCGGCACAACCAGACCTGAAAAAGGAAAGGCTCCCAGGGGAGCCTTTGGGGGAAGCGGCCTCAGGCCGCTTTGGGGGTGGACCTAATACCCGCCGCGGCCACCACCACCGCCGCCACCGCCGCCACCCCGGGGGCCCGCGCCATACGGGCTGCGGAAGCCGCCGTCCTGGCCGCCACCGCCGCCGCGGCCGCCGTAGCCGCCGCCGCCTTCGCGCCGGCCACCGCCGCCGCCGCCACCGCCATAACCCCCGCCGCCGCCGCCGCCGCCGAAGCCACCCGTGCGCGGGCGCTGCTCCATCGGCCGGGCTTCATTGACGACGACGCTGCGGCCGCCCATGGACTGGCCGTTCATGCCGCTGATGGCCGCCTGCGCTTCGGCGTCACTGCCCATCTCGACGAAACCGAAGCCCTTGGAACGGCCGGTTTCACGCTCCATCATCACCTTGGCACTGGTGACGGCGCCGAACTGGCTGAAAGCCTGCTCCAGGTCGCTGTCACGCACCTGGTAGGGCAGGTTGCCCACGTAGAGTTTGTTGCCCATGAAACCGGGACTCCTTGAAACGTATGAAAGCCAAAGCGATGGAGTCCCGAAAACGCATTCAACTCTCAAGCAAATGTGGCTTTGCCACTTTGCCTGACCCCCTGGGGGGCGGGCCGGGCTGGCCCGGACCTGGGGGAGCTCAAAAGCGACGCGAAAGGCACCTGTTCACCGCGACCCGCGTGAAACTGCTTGACCACGCGATTCCATTATGAAGCAGAACCCCTTTTTCTTGGCAAGGGGCCGGGCCGCGATCGGTGTGCCCCACACCCCTGCGAAACGCGCACAAAAAAAGGGCCCGTAGGCCCTTTGTCTGACGCGCGCTGGAGGTGCGCGGTGCGACTGGCTCAGTAGCCGCCGCGGCCACCGCCGTAGCCGCCGCCACCACCGCCGCCGTCGCGTCGGCCACCGCCGCCGCCGCCGCCGTAGCCGCCGCCACCACCACCGCCGCCGTAACCACCACCGCCACCGCCGCTGCCGCCACCACCGCCGTAGCCGCCGGTGCGGGGGCGCTGCTCCATGGGACGCGCTTCGTTGACCACCAGGCCACGGCCGCCGATCTGCTGGCCGTTCATGCCCTTGATGGCGGCTTGCGCCTCTTCGTCACTGCCCATTTCCACGAAGCCGAAGCCCTTGGAGCGGCCGGTGTCGCGTTCCATCATGACTTTTGCGCTGGTGACGGTGCCGAACTGGCTGAAGGCCTGCAGCATGTCATTGTCGCGATACGAGTAGGGAAGGTTCCCCACATAAAGTTTGTTGCCCATTCGAGGGACTCCTAGAGAAAAACGCACAAAGCGATGGAGTCCGCCGACGCAATCAAACCAACCACGCGAAACCGACAATCACCGCAAACCTGCGGGCCCCTTGGGGGACCGCGCCCGCATTATGCCTTTTTGCGGCTCAACGTGTTGCAAAAGTCAGCGACCGGGCTCAATCGGCCCCGGAGGCGGTGTAATTTCGCCACTGCCGCAGCGCATTGCGCATGGTCAGCAGCTGCCGCTCGACCACGGGGCAAGCCCGGCAGGCGGCCACGTGCATGCGCAGGGCCAGCCGGTCGAGCGTGGGCAGCTCCCGGTCTTCCCGGGCCACCAGGAGCGCGGTGGCTTGCTTGCAGGTGAGGCGCAGCAGCATCAGGCGGAGGCTTTCTTGTTTCCGAACCAGTTCAGTTCCAGGCATTCGCGCAGCCGGGTGCGGGCACGGTGCAGCTGGACGTACAGGTTCGTCGGCGTGAGACGCAGTTCCTTACAGATGTCCTCGCTGGAGAGTTCCAGCCATTCCCGCATCAGGAACACCCGCCCCATGGCGGGCGGCAGCTTGTCGGTGCAGGCTTCCAGGACCACGAAGAACTGCCGGCTGGCCAGTTCCTGCTCCGGGTTGCCCCAGTCCGCCGGCTGCACGGCGTAGTGGCCGTCCGCCTTGAACTGCAGGGCGTCCAGGGCGTCGTCTTCCTCGCCTTCCTCGGTCTGCAGGGAGACCTCGCGCTGGCGCTGGCGCAGGATGTCGATGACCTTGTGCTTCAGGATGCCGACCAGCCAGGTCTTGAGCTGGCTGCGGTTGCCGAAGGACTGCGGCTTGGTCAGCGCCGCCAGCAGCGTCTCGGACACCGCGTCCTCCGCCCAGGCGTCATTGCGCAATTGCAGGCGGGCAAACCGCAGCAGGTAGGCGCGGTGCTCCGCCAGTTGACTTTCGATGGCCATGGGTGGAAGGTGTAAGACGGGATGATCGCATACGACCCATGGCCATGAAATCCACGCTCGCCGCCCTGCCCCTTGCCCTCGCGCTGCTCGCAGTCGCCCCGTTCGCCGCCGCCCAGGCGCCGCCGGCCGTCGAGGGCCGCACCGTGGACGGCAAGCCGTTCCAGCTGGCGTCACTCAAGGGCAAGGTGGTGCTGCTGATGTTCTGGTCCACCGGCTGCGCCGTCTGCCGCGACAAGATGCCGGAGCTGCGCCAGAACTACCAGGGCTGGGCCGGCAAGCCGTTCGAGATGGTGCTGGTCTCCACCGACCGCCGCATGAAGGACCTGGACGACTACGAGGCCATCATCACGCGCACCGTGCCGCTCAAGCAGCGCTTCGTGCAGCTGTGGGCCGGCGAAGGGGGCTACAAGGACAACCTGGGCACCCCGGCGGTGCAGCTGCCGGCCAGCTTCCTGATCGACAAGAGCGGCAAGGTGGTCGAGAAGTACCAGGGCCGCATCCCCGCCGAGGCCTGGGACAAGATCGCGGAACTCCTGTGAGCGTTTTCCCTGCATCCGTCGCGCGCCCATGATTCGTATGTAAGAAGCGGCATGGGCGCCCGACCCATGCGCAGCCAGCGGCGTCGCAGCACGCGCTGGCCGTCCCAACAACCTTTTTGACAGGAGTGAACCCATGAACCAAAGCGCCATGATCGCCGCCGCCGCAGCCACGCTGCTCTCCACCGTGCTGGCCGCGACGCCCGCCGTCGCCCAGGAGAAGGAGAAGTGCTACGGCATCGCGAAGGCCGGCCAGAACGACTGCGCCAACCTCGCCGGCACGCATTCCTGCGCCGGGCAGTCCAAGGTGAGCGACGACGCGGGCGAGTGGAAGTACGTGGCCAAGGGAACGTGCAAGGGCATGAAGGGCATGTCCGCGGACGAGGCCAAGATGAAGGTCAAGAAGAGCTGATGGCCGCGGCCCCGGCCGTGGGAAGTGTGGGGGGCGTGGCAGCGGCCGGCATCGGCTGGCGCCACCCCCACTACGCGGAGGTGCTGCGCGAGCGGCCCGCCGCGGGCTTCCTCGAGGTCCATTCGGAAAACTTCTTCGCCGACGGCGGGGCGGCGCTGGCCGTGCTGCAGCAGGCGCGGGCGCACTACCCCGTCAGCCTGCACGGCGTCGGCCTGGCCCTGGGTTCGGCGGCGGGCATCGACCCCTGGCACCTGGAGCAGCTGGCGCGCCTGGTGGAGCGCATCGAGCCGATGGCGGTGAGCGACCACGCGGCGTTCGCCCGCGCGCCGCTGGGCGGGGCGCTCTTCGAATTCGCGGCCGCCGGCGGCGGCATGGCCCATGCGGCCGACCTGCTGCCGCTGCCGTTCAACGCCGAGGCGCTGGACGTCTTGTCCGCCAACATCCAGCGCGTGCAGGACCGCTTGCGGCGCCGTCTGCTGGTGGAGAACCTCTCCGCCTACCTTGCGCCCGCCGGCAGCGACCGCGGCGAAACCGAATTCCTGCGCGCGCTGGCCGTGCGCACCGGTTGCGGTCTGATCGTGGACGTGAACAACATCTACGTGAACGCCCTCAACGCCGAACTCGCTGGCGACCTGGCGGACCCGGTCGCCGCCTGCAAGGCCTGGCTGGACGCCGTCCCCGCGGCCTTCGTGGGCGAGCTTCACGTGGCGGGGCATTGCCGGACGCCGGAGCTGGTGATCGACGACCACGGCAGCCGCGTCGACGAGGCCGTGTGGACGCTCTACGGCCATGCTCTGGAGCGCTTCGGCGCCCGGGTCCCGACCCTGGTGGAGTGGGACACGGCGATCCCGGCACTCGACGTCCTGCTGGGCGAAGCGCGGCGCGCCGACGCCATCGCCGCGGCGGTGGCGGCGGCGCAACCGGTCCTGGAGGCTGCTTGAGCCTTGCCGCGCAGCAGCAAGCCATGCTGGCCGCGCTGTGGGCACCGCGTCCCGCGCAAGCATTGCTGCTGCTGGGCGACTCGGCCCTGCCGCTGCTCACGCGCGAGCGCGGCCTGCGCGCGTATCGCAGCAACGGCCGCGCGCTGGCCGAGCGCGCGCTGGCGGCCGCGCACCCGGTGGTTGCCGAGCTGCTCGGGCAGGAGAACTTCGACGCCCTCGCCCACCAGTTGTGGCTGCGCCACCCGCCCACCTCGGGCGACGTGGGGCGGTGGGGCGCCGAACTGCCGGCGCTGATCGAATCGCTGCCCGATCTCGCGCAGGAAGAGCCCTACCTGGCCGATGTCGCGCGCCTGGAATGGGCGCTGCACCGTGCCGCCACCGCTGCGGATGCGCCGGTGGACGCCGCCAGCTTCGCGCTGCTGGCCGCGCAGGCGCCGGAGCGCATCACGCTGCGCCTGGCGCCCGGCATGCAGTGCCTGGCGAGTGTGCATCCGGTCGTCAGCATCGTGCAGGCGCATCTGCAAGGCACGCCCTCGCTCGATGAGGCCGGCGCGCGCTTGCGGGCCGACGTGGCGGAGTCCGCGCTGGTCTGGCGCGAAGGCTGGGCGGTGCGCCTGCGCGAATTGGCTCCCGGTGAGGCGCCCTTCCTCGCCGCCCTGCAAGAACAACAACCGCTCGCCGGTGCGCTGCAGGCGGCCCCTGCGTTGCGCTTCGATGCCTGGCTGGCGCCCGCCGTCCAGTCCGGCCTGGTGACCGGCGTGACCCTGATCAACGAGGAGCGTCCATGACCGATTCATCTTCCCTGCTGGCGCGCGCCGTGCGCCTGTGGGACCGCCTCTCGGCCGCGCTCGACGCGCTGCAGCCCGCTGCCGCCCTGGCCGCCCGCGTCTATGTGGGCCAGGTCTTCTTCCTCTCCGGCCTGACCAAGATCCGCGACTGGGACACCACGCTGGCGCTGTTCGCCGACGAGTACAAGGTGCCGCTCCTGCCGACCGCGCTCGCGGCCTTCATGGGGACGGCGGGTGAACTGGTGCTGCCGGTGCTGCTGGTCCTGGGGCTGGGCGGCCGCTTCGCCGCCCTGGGGTTGTCGGTGGTGAATGTGGTCGCCGTGCTGTCGCTGCAGGAGATCGCGCCGGCGGCGCTGCAGCAGCACGTCTTCTGGGGCGCGCTGCTGGCCGGCATCGCCGTCTACGGGCCGGGCAAATGGTCGGCCGAGCGCCTGGTCTGGCCGCGCCTCCAAGGCGCGGCCACCCTGCCGGTCACCAGTTGACTTCGCGGTCCGGCGTCGAGCCGATCTTGTGGATGGCGAGGTCGGCGCCTTCGTGCTCTTCTTCGGCCGTGAGACGCAGGCCCATCACCGCCTTCAACAGGCCGTAGAGCGCGAAGCCGGTCAAGAGCGCCCAGGCCACGCCCATCAGGCTGCCGATCAGCTGCGCCAGGAAACTCACGCCACCCAGCCCGCCCAGGGCCTTGCTGCCGAAGATGCCGGCCGCGAGTCCGCCCCACAGGCCGCACAGGCCGTGCAGCGGCCAGACCCCCAGCACGTCGTCGATCTTCCAGCGGTTCTGCGTCAGCGTGAACATCACCACGAAGATCGCGCCCGCCGCGCCGCCGGTCACCAGGGCGCCCAGCGGATGCATCAGGTCGCTGCCGGCACACACCGCGACCAGGCCGGCCAGCGGGCCGTTATGGACGAAGCCGGGGTCGTTGCGGCCCAGCAGCAGGGCGGCGATGGTGCCGCCGGCCATGGCCATCAGCGAGTTCACGGCGACCAGGCCCGAGACCTTGTCGATCGTCTGCGCGCTCATCACGTTGAAGCCGAACCAGCCGACCGTGAGGATCCACGCGCCCAGCGCCAGGAACGGGATGCTGGACGGCGGATGCGCCGAGATCCCGCCGTCCTTGCGGTAGCGGTTGGCGCGCGCGCCGAGCAGCAGCACGGCCGGCAGCGCCAGCCAGCCGCCGACCGCGTGCACGACGATGGAACCGGCGAAATCATGGAACTCCTCGCCCGCCACCGACTTGATCCAGGCCTGGATGCCGAAGCCCTGGTTCCAGGCGATGCCCTCGAACACCGGGTAGACCAGGCCGACGATGACTGCCGTGGCGAGCAGTTGCGGCCCGAAACGCGCGCGCTCGGCGATGCCGCCCGAGATGATGGCCGGGATCGCCGCCGCGAACGTGAGCAGGAAGAAGAACTTCACCAGCTCGTAGCCGCTCTTGGCCACCAGCTGGTCGGCCCCGACCAGGAAGCTGGTGCCGTAAGCCACCGCGTAACCCACGAAAAAGTAGGCGACAGTGGAGACGGCGAAGTCCGCCAGGATCTTCACCAGGGCGTTCACCTGGTTCTTCTTGCGCACGGTGCCGAGTTCGAGGAAGGCGAAACCGGAGTGCATGGCCAGGACCATGATGGCGCCCAGGAGGATGAACAGAACGTCCGAGCCCTGTTTTAGTGCTTCCATTGCGTTTCCTTTGGATGAATTGCGTCTTTGTGGTGCGTCATCGCCGTGTTCCCGGCGATTGCACCAAAAGCAAGCAAAAATCGCGCCAGAATCGTGCGCGCCAGCCAGCTGACAGCCTGAGGCTCTAGGATGGGGCCCACATGGAAGCTTTTCTGGTTTCGACCGGCCTCGTCGCGCTGGCCGAAATGGGCGACAAGACCCAACTCCTTTCGCTGGTGCTCGCCGCCCGGTTCCGCCGGCCGTGGCCGATCGTGGCGGGCATCTTCGTGGCCACCTTGGCCAACCACGCCCTGGCCGGCGCCGTCGGCGCCTGGGTGACGCAGGCGCTGGGCCCGGACGTGCTGCGCTGGGTGCTGGGCGTCTCGTTCATCGCCATGGCAATGTGGATGCTGATCCCCGACAAACTGGATGAGGACGATGCCGACGCCAAGCCGCGCTTCGGCGTCTTCGGCGCCACGCTCATCGCCTTCTTCCTGGCCGAGATGGGCGACAAGACCCAGGTCGCCACCGTGATGCTGGCGGCGCGCTACGACGCCTGGGCGGCGGTCGTGGCCGGCACGACGCTCGGCATGATGCTGGCCAACGCGCCGGTCGTCTGGTTCGGCGAGCGGATCACGCGGCGCGTGCCGATCCGGCTGGTGCATGGGGTCGGGGCGGCGATTTTTCTGGTGCTGGGGGTCGTGGCCTTGCTGTCTTAGGCTGGGTTCGCGAAGCGACCCCAGCGGGTGCTTGCCGAGGGTGCTGGGGTCGCTTCGCGAACCCCGCCTACCAAGCCCAAACC
>NZ_VOBQ01000010.1 GCF_007833165.1 Caenimonas sedimenti
TTGGGGGGGGGGGGGGGGGGGGCGTTGCTGTCTTGGGGGGGGCCCCCCCCCCCCCCCCCGGGGGGGGGGGGGGGGGGGGGGGGGGGCGCCCCCCCAACCCAGCCTACGAAGCCCAAACCTCCCGCTATACTTCGTGCCAGCGCCGATTTGCCTTCGCTTGCGGGCGCTCAATAAATTCAGCTAAAGACAGCCTGGAACCGCCCGGCATTGCTTTAGCAAAGCCGGGTTTTCTTTTATCTGGGTTCCATGTCCCTCGTCGCCACACCGCGTTCCATGCCGTTCGAAGCGCCGCTCCCGCTGAAGAGCGGCGCGTCCCTGCGCCAATACGAACTGGCCTACGAGACCTACGGCACGCTGAACGCCGCGCGCGACAACGCCGTGCTGATCTGCCACGCCCTGAATGCCTCGCACCACGTGGCGGGCGTCTACGCGGGTCAGGAAAAATCCGAAGGGTGGTGGGACACGATGATCGGCCCCGGCAAGCCGGTGGACACCGACCGCTTCTTCGTCATCGGCGTCAACAACCTGGGCTCCTGCTTCGGCTCGACCGGTCCGATGCATGTGAACCCGGACACGGGCAAGGTCTACGGCGCCGATTTCCCGGTGGTGACGGTGGAGGACTGGGTCGACGCGCAAGCCCGCTTGCTGGACGGCCTTGGCATCCAGCGCCTGGCCGCCGTGATGGGCGGCAGCCTGGGCGGCATGCAGGCGCTGTCGTGGACGCTGCAGTATCCCGAGCGGGTGCGCCATGCCGTGGTGGTCGCCAGCGCGCCCAACCTGAACGCCGAGAACATCGCCTTCAACGAGGTCGCGCGCCGCGCCATCGTCACCGACCCCGACTTCCACGGCGGCCACTTCTACGAGCACGGCGTGATCCCCAAGCGCGGCCTGCGCATCGCCCGGATGATCGGCCACATCACGTACCTGTCGGACGACGTGATGAACGAGAAGTTCGGCCGCCAACTCCGAGAAGGCATCGATCTCAAGTACTCCACGCAGGACATCGAGTTCCAGATCGAAAGCTACCTGCGCCACCAGGGCGACAAGTTCAGCGAGTACTTCGACGCCAACACCTACCTGCTGATCACGCGCGCGCTCGACTACTTCGACCCGGCGCGGGCCACCAACGGCAACCTGGCCAAGGCGCTGGCGGCGGCCACCGCGAAATTCCTGCTGGTGAGTTTCACGACCGACTGGCGCTTCTCGCCGCGGCGCAGCCGCGAGATCGTCAAGGCCCTGCTCGACAACAACCGCGACGTCAGCTACGCCGAGATCGATGCGCCGCACGGGCATGACGCCTTCCTGCTGGAAGACGCGCGCTACCTGGCGCTGGTGCGTTCGTATTTCGAGCGGATCACCGCCGAAGGTGCCAAGCCATGAGCGATCCGGCGACGCTCCAGTCCATCGCCCGCCTGGTGCCGCCGGGCTCGCGCGTGCTCGACCTCGGCTGCGGCGACGGCGCGCTGCTGGACCACCTGCAGCGCGAGCGCGGCTGCAGCGGCTACGGCATCGAGATCGCCGACGACAACCTGCTTGCCTGCGTGAAGCGCGGTGTCAACGTCATCCAGCTGAATCTCGACGAAGGCCTGTCGCTGTTCGATGACGGTTCGTTCGACGTGGTGCTGCAGGTCGACACCCTGCAGCACCTGCGCAATGCGGAGACCATGTTGCGCGAGACGGCGCGGGTGGGCAAGCTGGGCATCGTCACCTTCCCCAATTTCGCGCACTGGCCGAACCGCTTCTCCATCCTGCGCGGCCGCATGCCGGTGACCAAGCGACTGCCCTACCAGTGGTACGACACGCCCAACATCCGCGTCGGCACGTTCAAGGACTTCGAGGTGCTGGCCACCAAGAACCGGCTGGCGATCCTCGATGCCTTCGGCCTGCAGGACGGGCGGGAACGGCGCTTCCTGCCGAACCTCACGGCGAGCACCGCGGTGTTCAAGTTCGAACGCGGTTGAGCGACAGGCCCTAGAATCGCGGCATCGGGAACAACAGCCTCCCGGTCCTTCAAGGCAGATGGTGTCCCATCCAAGCGCTGGCAACTTCCCCAGTTGGAGTTTTCCCCGTGGACACCGCATTGCCATCCATTTCCCGTTCCGAACTTGCTTCCCGCCTGGGCCGCCCTGGCGCGCCGCTGTTGCTCGACGTGCGCCGGCGTGAGCGTTTCGCCGCCAGCGGCCACCTGCTCGCCGGCGCCCGCTACTGCGCGCCCGAAGAAGTGGCGGCGCTCGCCGCCAGCCAGCCGCCCGGTGAAGCCATCGCCTATTGCGTGTACGGCCACAACGTGAGCGAGGACGCGGTGCGCACCCTGCGCGCCGCCGGCTGGGACGCGCGGCTGCTGGCCGGTGGCTTCGAGGGCGGCGAACCCGGCGTCGATGCCGCGGCTGATGTCGAAGCCTGGCGCGCCGTCCCGTTGCCGCGCATCCGCAAGCGCCCCGACCTGGGCGTGGCGGGCGAGGCGGCTTCGCGCTGGGTCACCCGTGCGCGACCGAAGGTCGAGCGCGTGGCTTGCCCGTGGCTGATCCGCCGCTTCATCGACGCACGCGCCGAATTCCACTACGTACCCGCCGAACAGGTCTTCGCGCAGGCGCGCGTATTGGAAGCCGTGCCCTACGACGTGCCCGATGCGCCGATCACGCATGCCTGGGAGAAGGGCAGCTTCGACGCCTTGCTCGCGGCCTTCGAGCTGGAAGACCCGGCGCTGCATGCGCTGGCCACCATCGTGCGCGCAGCCGACACCGACCGGATGAAGCTGGCGCCGCAGGCGGCCGGGCTGCTGGCGATCTCACTCGGCCTGTCGCACCTGAATGCCGGGGACGATCACGCGATGCTCGAAGCGGCAATGCCGATCTACGACGCGCTCTACGCCTGGTGCCGTGATGCAAGCGGCGAAACGCACCGCTGGCAGGCCCACCAGCTGGTGGTTACGGCATGAGCGCAGTCCTGAGCCCCATCACTTTCACGGAAGCGCTGAAGTTCTGGCTGCGCCTGGGCTTCATCAGCTTCGGCGGACCGGCCGGCCAGATCGCGATCATGCACCGCGAGCTGGTCGAGCAAAAGCGCTGGATCTCCGAGCGGCGCTTCCTGCACGCCCTCAACTACTGCATGCTGCTGCCCGGACCCGAGGCGCAGCAACTGGCCACCTACATCGGCTGGCTGATGCACCGCACCTGGGGTGGCATCGTGGCCGGCGGGTTGTTCGTGTTGCCGTCGCTCGTCATCCTCATCGGGCTGAGCTGGGTCTACGTCGCCTTCGGCTCCGTGACCTGGGTGGCTGGCCTGTTCTACGGCATCAAGCCCGCCGTGGCGGCCATCGTGCTGCAGGCGGTCTGGCGCATCGGCAGCCGCACGCTGAAGCATCCGCGCAAGGTGCCGCTGCTGTGGGCGATCGCCGTGGCGAGCTTCGTCGCGATCGCCGTGCTCGAAGTACCCTTCCCCTGGGTGGTGGCGGCCGCGGCGCTGACCGGCGTGCTGGGCGCACGCTTCGCGCCGGCGCAGTTCGCGCCCGGTGGCAACCACGGCGGGGCGGCCAAGGACTGGGGCCCGGCCGTGATCGACGACCACACGCCCTCGCCGGACCACGCGCGCTTCAGCCGCGTCCGCCTGCTGGCCATCGTGCTGGCGGGAGCCGTGCTGTGGCTGCTGCCGATGGGCGCGCTCGTCGCGCACGGCGGCTGGGACGGTACGCTGGCCCAGATGGGCTGGTTCTTCAGCAAGGCGGCGCTGCTCACCTTCGGCGGCGCCTATGCGGTCTTGCCCTACGTCTACCAGGGCGCCGTCGAACACCAGCAATGGCTGACCGGCGCGCAGATGATGGACGGCCTGGCGCTGGGCGAAACCACGCCCGGGCCGCTGATCATGGTGGTGGCCTTCGTGGGTTTTGTCGGCGGCTGGACGCGCCAGGTGCTGGGCCCCGACGCGCTGTTCCTGGGCGCCGCGCTGGCCGCCACCGTGGTCACGTGGTTCACCTTCCTGCCGTCGTTCCTGTTCATCCTGGCCGGCGGCCCGCTGGTGGAGGCGACGCACGGCAAGCTCGGGTTCACGGCGCCGCTGACCGCCATCACGGCGGCGGTGGTCGGCGTGATCGCCACCCTGGCGCTGTTCTTCCTCGTGCACGTGGCACGCGATGCGCGGCCGGCCGGCTGGCCGGTGGACTGGGTGGCACTGGGGATCGCCGCGGCCGCGGCTGTGGCCTTGCTGCGCTACAAGATCGGCGTGATCCCGGTGATCGCGGGCTGCGCGGTGGTCGGGATGGTGTTGCGGGTGAGCGGTTGGTCGTAAGCGTCAAGCGGCCATGTCGGCGTATGCTTTCGCCATGCCCCGTTTCGCCGCCAACCTGTCGATGCTCTATCCGGAGCATGCTTTCCTGGACCGCTTCGAGGCCGCCGCGCGCGATGGCTTCCGTGGCGTGGAATTCCTGTTCCCGTACGAGCACCCGGCCGCCGAGCTCGCGGCCCGGCTGAAGGCGAACGGGCTGCAGCAAGTCCTGTTCAACACGGTGCCGGGCGACTTCCAGGCCGGGGAACGCGGGCTGGCCGCGCTGCCGGGCCGCGAGGCCGAGTTCCGGGCCGGTGTCGAGAAGGCGCTGGAGTACGCGGAAGCGCTCGCCTGCCCCCGCCTGCACGTCATGGCCGGGCTGGTGCCGGAAGGGATGGATCGCGCGACGATGCGTGCGACCTACCTCGCCAACCTGCGCTGGGCCGCCGGCCTGGCGGCGCGGCAGGGCGTGGCCCTCCTGATCGAGCCGATCAACACGCGCGACATTCCGGGCTATTTCCTGAACCGGCAGGACCATGCGCACGAGCTGCTCTCCGAGGTCGGCGCGCTGAACCTGCAGGTGCAGATGGACCTGTACCACTGCCAGGTCGTCGAAGGCGACGTGGCCAGCAAGATCCGGCAGTACCTGCCCACCGGGCGCGTCGGGCACTTCCAGATCGCGGGCGTGCCGGCGCGGCACGAGCCCGACCTGGGCGAGGTCAACTACCCCTACCTGTTCTCGGTGATCGACGAAGTCGCCAGGGAGAGCGGCTGGCAGGGCTGGGTCGGCTGCGAGTACCGGCCCGCGCGCGGCGCCGCCGCGGGCGGGACCAGCCAGGGCCTGGATTGGCTGCGCCGCTGGCAGAGCCGCGAAAATGACTAGGCGCGCGGGTTCTAGCCCTGCTGCTTCAGGATGCTGATGGTGCCGTCCACCTCCAGCACGGCCATGCGCATCTCCTCCACCTGGCAGTCGGCGCCACGCAGCGCCTTCTCCACGTCCGACTCGGGCACGCGCTCCTTCTTCAGCACGTCCTTGTAGATGACGCCATCACGTCCGATGAGAACGGCCGTGCCCTGCAGCACCGCGTCGGCCTTGCGGCTGCGCGTGGTGAAGACGGCGATCCCCATGTCGAGCGCCACCAGGACCGCGCAGGCGATCAGCCCGCCCACCAGTGACTTGTCGCCGCCACGCAGCGAGTCGCCGACGGCCTCGGACATCAGCATCACCACCAGCAGGTCGAACGGGGTGAACTGGCCCACGGTGCGCTTGCCGGTGATGCGGACCATCGCCAGCACGGCCAGGTAGACCGCCGCTGCGCGAACCATCAGTTCCCAGACGGGGATTTCCAGGTCGAACATGCGATGCAGTGCATCACACGGCTGGGCTACGGGGCGTCGGAGACGGCCGACCCCGGCTGTCGGCGTGGGCCTATGCCTGAAGCATCTTCAGGAACGCCTGCGCCGCCGCCGGCGCCCTCTCCTTGGCCCCGTTGATGAAGAACACGAACGCCTGGTGGCGCCCGCTTTGCCCCACCCATTCCTGCGCGCCCTGGACCCAGGTCGCGAGCTCGCTTTCCGGGTACCCGGTGGGCAGCTCCGCGCGGCTGCGCATCAGGCGCAGGTAGGCCAGCTCGCTCAGTGCGTGCGCGATGCCGGGAAACTTGTCGGAGTCGGTGTACACGGTGGTGCAGCCATGCGCGCGCAACAGGTCGAGATACTGCTCCGTGGCGAAGCTCGGGTGCCGCACGTCGAGCACGTGGCGCAACTCGCGTCCCTGCACCTCGCGCGGCAGCAGCTTCAGGAAAGCCGCCGTGTCCTCGGCGTCGAAGGCCTTGGTCGGCATGAACTGCCAGACGATGGGGCCCAGCTTGCCGCCGAGTTCGGCCAGTCCGCTGCCGATGAAATTGTTGATGCCCTCGCCGGCCGTCGCCAGCACCTTGCGGTGCGTGGTGAAGCGGTGCGCCTTCAACGAGAAGACGAAGTCTTCGGGCGTCTCGTCGCGCCACTTGGCGAAGGTCGTCGGCTTGAAGGTGCTGTAGAAGGTGCCGTTCACCTCGATGGCCGTGAGCTGGCGGCTGGCATAGGTCAGCTCCTTGGCGTGCGCCAGGCCGGGCGGGTAGAAGTTGTTGCGCCAGGGCTCGAAGGTCCAGCCGCCGATGCCGACGCGAAGTTGCGGGTTCATGGTTCCGGTCTCCAGGTGCCCCAGGTGTGCTGGTCGGGGGTTTCGACATAGCCGCGGCGCGGCGCTTCCGACTCGCGCAGCTGCGCGTCGGCGTTGATGGCCAGGCCCATGCGGAAGGCCTGCGGCTCCAGGCCCTGCTGGTGCAGCAGGGCGCCCAGCACGAGGTCGCTGCCGTTGTGGCCCAGCGCCTCGCCGGGCCAGTCGAAGCGGCGAATCAGATCCAGCGGGACGACGGTCCAGCCGCCGGTTGGGAACAGGATCGTCTCCGGCACCTCCCGGCCCGTGAACCAGGGTTGCTGCCGCACCCAGTCGCGCTGGGCCGGCGTCAGGTGCTGCGTGTACAGCGCGCCCAACGCGGGGGCGTGTTCGGCCCGGGCCGTCACGGCACGCAGCCAAGGCGCCGCCTGCACCCCGGGCTGCAGGCAGGAATCGTCATCGAACCACATCAGGTGCGTGGCATCCCCGCGGTAGCCAGCCAGCAGGCGGCGCATCATGGGGCACTTGTAGATCTGCGGATCGGCGGATTCCGTCTCCACGTCCGGCAGGAGTTCGTCCAGCACCGCGCGGGACCGGGGCGACACCTCGTTCAGCCCGACCGCCAAGTCCACCTGGCCGGTGTTCCGCAGCGCGCGCAAGGTCTGGCCGCAGCGCTGGGCCAGCTCGGGGTGATCGCCATAGAAAAGTGCGAGGACGAGAAACTTGACCATGAAACGGCATTGGGAAAGCCGCTGCATCCTAGCCGAGCGCCGTCGCGCGGCGTAGAGTGCGGGGCATGAACGCCCCCCTGCACCGCGAAATGCCCCCCACGCTGCTCGACAGCGCCGCCGCCCTGGCCCAGGTCACCGACCAATGGGACCGTGACATCGTCCGCCAGCTCACCGACTACATCGCGATCCCGGCCAAGTCGCCCGGTTTCGACAAGGACTGGGCCCAGCACGGCCACATCGACACCGTGCTGCGCAATGCCGCCGCCTGGGTCGAGGCGCAGAAGGTCGAAGGCCTGGTGCTGGAGGTCGTGCGCCTGCCCGGCCGCACGCCGGTGATCTTCTTCGAGGTGCCGGCCACCAAGGCCGGGTCGACGCAAACGATCCTGATGTATGGCCACCTGGACAAGCAGCCCGAATTCACCGGCTGGCGCAACGACCTCGGCCCCTGGACGCCCAAGTACGAGGACGGCAAGCTGTACGGCCGCGGCGGCGCCGACGACGGTTACGCGGTTTACGCGAGCGTTGCGGCCGTGCAGGCGCTGAAGGCGCAGAAGACGCCGCATCCGCGCATCGTGGGCCTGATCGAGACTTGCGAGGAATCGGGCTCCTACGACCTGCTGCCCTACGTGGACGCCCTGCGCGACCGCCTGGGAGACGTCGCACTGGTGATCTGCCTGGACTCGGGTGCCGGCAACTACGACCAGCTGTGGCTGACGACGTCGCTGCGCGGGCTGGCGGGCGGCACGCTGAAGGTGGAAATCCTCACCGAAGGCGTGCATTCCGGCGACGCGTCCGGCCTGGTGCCATCGAGCTTCCGGATCATGCGGCAAGTGCTGGACCGGCTGGAAGACAGCAAGACGGGCCGGCTGCTGCCGGCCAGCTTCCATTGCGACATGCCGGCGGACCGGTTGGCCCAGGCGCAGGCCACCGCGAAGATCCTGGGCGACGAGGTTTACAAGCGCTTCCCCTGGGCCCACGCCGACTGCGGCGGTTCCACCGCATTCGCGTTGCCCACCACGACCGACCCCGTGCAGGCCCTGGTCAACCGCACCTGGACGCCGACGCTGTCGGTGACGGGCGCCGAAGGCTTCCCGGCCCTGCAGGACGCCGGCAACGTGCTGCGCCCCTACACCGCATTCAAACTCTCCCTGCGCCTGCCGCCCCTGGTGGATGCTGCGCAAGCCGTGGATGAGCTGAAGACGCTGCTGGAGGACAACGCCCCCTACCAGGCCAAGGTGACCTTCACGGCGAACGGCGCGGCCACCGGCTGGAACGCACCGGCCACCACCGACTGGTTCGAACGCGCGCTGAACTCGGCATCGCAGGCGCACTTCGGCGCGCCGGTGGGCTACATCGGCCAGGGCGGCACGATCCCGCTGATGAACATGCTGAGCCAGGGCTTTCCGAAGGCGCAGATGATGGTGTGCGGCGTGCTCGGCCCGCGCAGCAACGCGCACGGCCCCAACGAGTTCCTGCACGTGCCTTATGCCAAGCGGCTGACCGCGGCGGTCGCCGAGGTGATGGCGCAGCTGCCCTGATTTTTATTCGTGTGACTTAGCGCACAGCGGACTGTCAACCCCAGTCGCGGGGATTGACAGTCCACGCGGGCGGGTCATGATCGCGCCTTGATGAGCGAGGACCCCCCGGATTCCACCCTGACGACCTACACCGCCAGCGACGGCGACAACCTCGCCGTGCAGGACTGGCCGTTGCCCGAGGACGTGCGCCCGCGCGCCCTCGTCATCATCGTGCACGGGCTGGGCGAACACGCCGGCCGCTACGACCATGTCGCGCGCCGGCTCAACGAATGGGGTTACGCCGTCCGCAGCTACGACCAGTACGGCCACGGCGAATCCGGCGGCGTGCGGGGCGCGTTGCCCCGCAAGCACCGCTTCCTCGACGACCTGGCCGACATCGTGGAAAGCACGCGCAAGCGCATGCCCGGCATCCCGGTCGTGCTGCTGGGGCACAGCATGGGCGGCCTGGTGGCCAGCCGCTTCGTGGCGCGCGGCATCATGCAGGTCGATGCGCTGGTGCTGTCGTCACCCGCGCTCGGCACCCGCACCACCGCGTTGCAGAAACTGCTGCTGGCCATCGTGCCCAAGATCGCACCCAATTTCACCGTCGGCAACGGACTCGACCCCCAGTTGATCTCGCATGACCCACAGGTGGTGGCCGCGTACCAGGCGGATCCATTGGTGCACGACCGCGTCTCGGGCCGGCTGGGCCTGTTCATCGCCGACGGCGGCGCCAAGGTGATCGCGCAGGCACCCCACTGGAAAGTGCCGACCCTGCTGCTGTACGCGGGCGCCGACCAGCTGGTGGACCCGGCCGGCAGCCGCGCCTTTGCGGCGGCGGCGCCGGGGCAGGTGGTCACGTCCCACTGCTTCGAGGGTCTGTACCACGAGATCCTCAACGAGCCGCCCGACATGGCCGCGCCCGTCTACGCCGCGCTCAGGCAGTGGCTGGACGCGCGTTTCTAGCGCGCAGCGCCAGCCACACCAGCGCCGCCGCCGTCACCACCACCGGGACCAGCGAGCCGTAGTTCAACAGCGTCCAGCCCTGCGTGGTGACCAGCACGCCCGAGGCCAATGACGACACCGCGAGCGTCGCGAACACGAAGAAGTTGAGCGCACCCTGGGCGCGGTCGCGCTCCTCGGGCGCATAGGCCGAGAGCGACAGCGTGGTGCTGCCGGTGAACAGGAAGTTCCAGCCCACTCCCAGCAGGAACAGCGCCGCCAGGAACTGGTGCAGGTCCACGCCGGAGAGCGCGATCGCGATGCAGGCGAAGTTGAGCGCGACGCCCACGCCCATGATGGGCAGCGCGCCGAACCGCTTGATCAAATGACCGGTGAAGAAGCCGGGTGCGAACATGCCGATCACGTGCCACTCCAGCACCAGCGCGGCGTCCGAAAACGGCAGGCCGCATTGCTGCATGGCCAGCGGCGTCGCCGCCATCAGCAGGTTCATCACACCGAAGCCGAGCGCGCCCGACATCGCGGCGACCACGAAGATCGGCTGGCGCATGATCTCCGTCAGCGGCCGCCCGCCGGGGTCGCCGGCCTGCTTGACCGGCACCGGCGGAAACTCGATGAAGGCGAGCACGGCGAACGCGAGCAGCGCCACACCCGCGAGCGCGACATAGGCGCCGGCAAAGGGCACGGCGCTGACATTGCGCGTCATGGCCGCCAGGTTGGGCCCGACGATGGCGCCCAGCAGGCCACCGGCCATCACCAGGGACACGGCCTTCTCGCGCGCGGCCGGCGCCGCGAGTTCGGCCGAGGCGAAGCGGTACAGGCTCGCATTGGCGGCATAGAAACCGGAGACCACGGTGCCGAAGCAGAGCAGCCAGAAATTGCGCGTGACCGCGGCGAAGGCGCACAGCAGCGCCGATGCGATGGCGACCGCCAGCCCCATCTGGAAGGAGCGCTTGCGCCCGAGCCGCGCCTGCGTGCGTGCGACCACCCCCGTGAAGACGGCGCCGCCCACCACATAACCCATCACCGGCAGCGTGGCCATCCATGCGTAAGGCGCCAGCGCGAGCCCCACCAGGCCGTTGATGGCGATGAAGGTGACGTTGTTGGTGAGGAAGAGGCCCTGCAGGCCGGCGAGCAGCCAGAGGTTGCGGTTCATGGGGCCAGTGTAAGGAGAACGAGCGCAGCCAGTGGCGCCGTCTCCGCGCGCAGCACCGCTGGGCCCAGCCGCGCGGGCCGCCAGCCGGCCGCGATGGCGGCGTCTTCCTCCGCCGGGGCGAGCCCGCCTTCCGGACCGCTCAGGAGGGTGACCTCGCCAGAGGCTTTGACTTGCGCCAGCGGCACGGCGCCATCGCGCAACGAGAGCATCCAGCCCGGCGCCGGTTGCGACGCCAGCCATTCGTTGAAGGCGCGCACCGGATGCACAGTGGGCACCCGGTTGCGCCCGCTCTGCTCGCAAGCCGCGACCGCCACGCCCTGCCAGTGCGCCTGCTTCTTCTGCGCGCGCTCGCCCTGCAGCCGCAGCACGCTGTGTTGCGCCTGCAGCGGCTGGATGCTGGCCGCGCCGAGTTCAGCCGCCTTCTCCACCAGCCAGTCCATGCGCTCGTTCGCGGGCATGCCCACGGCCAGGTGCACGGCGCGGACCGGCTCGCGCTCGACCGGGTCATGCGCGCCGACCTGCACGCGCACGTCGCTGCGGCCCATCTGCTCCACCACCGCCTGGTATTCGCCGCCGCGGCCGTCGAACAGCGTGAGCGCCATCCCGGGCTGCATGCGCAGCACCTGGACGTGGCGGGCGGCGCCGGCGGGCAGGTCGATCACCAGCCCCGCAGCCAGCGGCGTGGGGCAGTGGAAGCGCGGCATGGGCTAGACCCGGCCGAAGGCGTAACCGCTGACCGCGTCCGTGCCCTCGACCTCGTCGATCAGCTTCGCCAAGGGTCCCAGTTCGCGATAGCGGCTGGCCGTGGCGCGGATGTAGCCGATGAAGCGCGGCGCGTCCGCCAGGTATTTCGGCTTGCCGTCGCGCAGCGTGAGCCGCGCGAAGATGCCGGCTACTTTCAGGTGGCGTTGCAGGCCCATCCACTCCACCGCGCGGTAGAACTCGCCGAAATCGCGGTCCACCGGCAGGCCGGCTTTCTGCGCCTGCTCCCAGTAGCGCACGGTGACGTCGAGCACGAACTCCTCGTCCCAGCTCAGGAAGGCATCGCGCATCAGGCAGGCGATGTCGTAGGTGATGGGGCCGTGCACGGCATCCTGGAAGTCGAGCACGCCCAGGCGCTTCTCCGCCGGATCGCGCGGGATCATCAGGTTGCGCGGCATGAAGTCGCGGTGCACGTGAACGGCGGGCGCGGCGAGGTTGCGCTCCACGATCAGGCGGAACTGCTGGTCCAGCGTCTCGCGCACGGCCCCTTCCACCGCGATGCCGCGATGGCGCTGCAGGTACCAGTCGGGAAACAGGGACAGCTCGCGCAGCAGCAGCGGCGCGTCGTACGCGGGCAGGGTGCCGGGCCGCGAAGCCGCTTGCCACCCGATCAGCGCGTCGATCGCACGCTGGTAGAGCGGCAGGTTGGCGGCCGGCCGGCCGGCATCCACCACCTCGATCATGGTGCGGTCGCCCAGGTCGTCCAGCAGCATGAAACCCAGCGGTTCGTCCCAGGCCAGCACACGGGGGACCAGCAGGCCGGCGGCCGCCATCCGCTCGGCCACCTGCACGAACGGCCGGCAGTCCTCCAGGGCCGGCGGCGCATCCATCACGATGAAGCTGCCGCCCTGCCCATCCAGGCGCAGGTAGCGCCGGAAGCTGGCGTCGGCCGAGGCGGGGCGCAGGCTGGCGGGCACCAGGCCATGCGTCGGCGCAATCCCGGCCAGCCAGGCATGGAAGGCGGCTTCGCGCTGCGGGTCGGCCCAGGGGACGGAGATGGACGGGGCGCGCGGCGGCGTGGAATCGCTCATGGATAATCGATTCTACAAATCCAACCTGGCCCGCCCGGCTTGCCGGCGGGTCGTGAACCCCTGCCCCGATGCACGACTTGCGATCCAAGGCGTCCCGCGCCCGCTTTGCCCTGAGCCCGGTGGCGCTGGTGGTGGCCGGCCTGCTGCAGCCGAACCTGGTGCAGGCGCAGCCGGCTGCCGATGTGGCGCAGGCTCGCCCGCAACCCGCCGCCGAACCCTCGCCCAGCCTCAAGCCCAGCCCGGCGCTGCGCGAGGACATCCCGGCCCCCACCCGCGACCAGCTGCCCACCTTCGTGCGCGGCGACAGCATCCGCGGCCGGACCGACCTGGAAACCGAGATCGAAGGCAACGCCGAACTGCGGCGCGGCGACACGATCCTGCGCGCCAACAAGCTGCAGTACGACCAGGCGACCGACCGGGCGCGCGCCAGCGGCGACGTGCGCATCAACAAGGCGGGCACCGTCTTCGAGGGGCCGCTGCTGGACCTGAAGATCGATGCCTTCGAGGGCTTCTTCAACGAGCCGCGCTACCGGTTCCTGCAGAACAACGCCTATGGCGAGGCGGACCGCATCGATTTCATCGACGACAAGCGCGCGATCATCCGCAACGCCACCTACACCACCTGCCAGCGCAAGCCGGGGCCGAGCTGGTTGCCGGACTGGATCCTGCGCGCGTCCAGCATCCGCATCGACCAGGAAACCGAGGTCGGCCACGCGGAGGGCGCGGTGCTCAGCTTCATGGGCTTGCCGATCCTGCCCGTGCCTGCCATGAGCTTCCCGCTCAGCGACGCGCGCAAGTCGGGCGTGCTGCCGCCCACCTTCGGCCTCGACAACGTGAGCGGCGTCGAGCTGACGGTGCCCTATTACTGGAACATCGCGCCCAACCGCGATGCCACGTTCTACCCGACGCTGATGTCGAAGCGCGGCGTCGACCTGGCCGGCGAAGCGCGCTACCTGGAGCCTCTCTACAGCGGCACCTGGCGGGCCAACGTCCTGCCCAACGACCGGTTGCGCGACCGCGACCGCTGGGGCTACAGCGTGCGGCACGACCAGTACCTGCAGTTGCCCGCGGGCATCGGCGGCGTCGGCCTCAACCTGAACGTCAACCGGGTCTCGGACGACAACTATTGGCGCGACTTCTCGCGCAGCGGTGTCAGCCTGACCCAGCGCCTGCTCGCCGGGGAGGGTTCGGTGTCGTGGGGCCGCGGCGATTTCTCGTTCGTGGCGCGCGCGACCAAGTGGCAGACGCTGCAGGACCTGTCGGCGCCGATCGTGCCGCCGTACGACCGGGCGCCCCAGCTGATCGGCCGCTACAGCAAGTCCAATCTCTGGGGCGGCCTGGAAACCAGCATCGAAACGGACCACACGCGCTTCAGCGTGGACGGCACGCTCAACGGCCAACCGAATGCGCGGCGCACCTTCACCTATGCGCAGGTCAGCCGGCCGTGGCAGGCGCCGGGCTGGTTCGTCACGCCCAAGGTGCAGTTGCACGCGAGGCACTACGACTTCGATACGCCGATCGCGACCGGCGCCGGCAGCGCCAGTGTGACCGTGCCCACCGCCAGCCTGGACAGCGGCCTCGTCTTCGAGCGCGACGCCAGCTTCTTCGGCCGCGCCTTCCGCCAGACGCTGGAGCCGCGCGCGTTCTACGTGTACACGCCGTTCCGCGACCAGAATGCGCTGCCCAACTACGACTCCGCCGCGCACGATTTCAACTTCGCAACCATCTGGACCGAGAACGCGTTCGGCGGCCATGACCGCATCGCCGACAACAACCTGCTGACCCTCGGGCTCACCACGCGCCTGCTGGACCCCGACACCGGCGCGGAAGCGGCACGCTTCGGCGTCGCCCAGCGCGTCCGCTTCAAGGACCAGCGGGTGACGCTGCCCGGCGGGGCGCCGGTGAGCGAGCGCCTGTCGGACATCCTGTTCGGCGCCTCGGTCAACTGGGTGCCGCAATGGACGGTCGACTCGACCATCCAGTACAACCCGAAGGAAGGCCGCTCGATCCGCTCGACCATCGGCGGGCGCTACAGCCCCGGCAACTATCGGGTGGTGAGTGCGGCCTACCGCCTGCAGCGCGGCTCCAGCGAGCAGCTCGACCTGGGCTGGCAGTGGCCGCTGAACGACCTGTGGGGCGACCGCGGCCAGAACCTCGGCCCTGGCATGGGCGAGGGCGAAGGCCGCTGGTACAGCGTGGGCCGGCTGAACTACAGCATGAAGGACCGGCGCGTGGTGGATGCCGTGGTGGGCCTGGAATACGATGCGGGTTGCTGGCTGGGCCGCATCGTGTTCGAGCGCCTGCAGGCGGGCACCCAGCAATCCAACAAGCGCGTGCTGTTCCAGCTCGAGTTCCTGGGCTTCACCCGCCTGGGGTCCAATGCCTTGCAGTCGCTCAAGGACAATATCCCCCGCTACCAGTTCCTGCGCGAGCAGGTCCGCACGCCCAGCCGCTTCAGCAACTATGACTAAACCGACCTTCCGCTCCCTGGCATTGGGCCTCGCTTGCGCCGCCCAGCTGGCCGCGCTGTGCGGGCCCGCGGCCGCCCAGGGCCTGCGCCCGACGCCGCTGTTCGGCGGCAGCCAGCCCCCGGGCTTCGGATCCGCGCCCGCCGGCCCCCGGCCCGCGGATTACATCGTGGCCGTGGTCAACTCCGAGCCGATCACCAACAACGAAGTCCGGCTGCGCCTGCTGCGCTACGAGCAGCAGCTCGCGCAGCAGGGCTCGCCGATGCCGCCGCGCGCGCAGCTGACGCGCGAGGTGCTGGAGCGGCTGATCATCGAGAAGGCCCAGCTCCAGCTGGCGCGCGAGACCGGCATCAAGGCGGAAGACGCCCACGTCGACCAGGCGGAACTGAACGTGGCACGGCAGAACCAGGTCGAGGTGGCCGAGCTGCGCCGGCGCCTGGCGGCCGACGGGATCAACGTCGCCCAGTTCCGGGAAGACCTGCGCAACCAGATCCTGCTGCAGCGCCTGCGGGACCGCGAGCTGGAGGCGCGGGTCAAGGTGACCGACCTCGACATTGACGCGTTCCTGCGCGAGCAGCAGCAGGGCGCGGGGGATCCGGCGCTGACCGAGATCAACCTGGCCCACATCCTGGTGGCGGTGCCGGAGAACGCAACGCCGGCCCAGCTGGCCCCGCTGCAGGCGAAGGCCCAGCGCCTGCTGGAGCGCGCGCGCGCCGGCGAGGACTTCGCGCGGCTCGCACGCGAGAACTCCGAAGCCGCCGGCGCCGCGGCCTCGAACGGCGTGATCGGGTTGCGGACCGCCGACCGTTACCCGCCGCTGTTCGTGGACGCCACGCGCGACGTGCGCGAAGGCGGCATCAGCGACATCTTCCGCTCCGCTGCCGGCTTTCACATCGTCAAGGTGATCGAGCGGCGCCAGGGCGGCACTCCGGGCGTCAGCGTCACGCAGAGCCGCGCGCGGCACATCCTGATCCGGCCGGACGGCCGCACCACCGAGGCGCAGGCGCGCGCCAAGCTGGCCGATTTCAAGCGCCGCGTGCAGGCCGGCCAGGCCGACTTCGCGCAGCTGGCACGCGAGAACTCGCAGGACGCGAGCGCGCGCAACGGCGGCGACCTCGGCTGGACCAGCCCCGGCATGTTCGTGCCGGAGTTCGAAGAGGTGATGAACTCGCTCACGCCCGGCCAGATCGCCGACCCGATCGTCAGCCGCTTCGGCGTGCACCTGATCCAGCTGCAGGAGCGCCGGCAGTCCACGCTGAGCCAGAAGGAGCAGCGCGACGTGGTGCGCAACCTGGTGCGGGAACGCAAGCTCGACGAGGCCTATGCGACCTGGGCGCGCGAGGTGCGCGGGCGGGCCTACGTGGAGTTCCGCGAACCGCCGCAATGACCGCCGCGGTGAGCGGCCCCGCATGAAGCACATCGCGCGCAAGCGGTTCGGCCAGCACTTCCTGGCCGATGCGGGCATCGTCGACGCGATCGTGCGGGCGATCGACCCGCGGCCGGGCCAGGCCATGGTGGAGATCGGTCCCGGGCTGGCGGCATTGACGCAGCCCCTGGTCGAGCGGCTCGGCCGGCTCACGGTGGTGGAGCTCGACCGCGATCTCGCGGCACGGCTGCGCCAGCACCCCTTGCTGGACGTGGTCGAGGCGGACGTGCTGAAGGTGGACTTCGGCGCACTGGCCGGGCGGCTGGGTGCGCCCACGCTGCGGGTGGCCGGCAACCTGCCGTACAACATCTCGAGCCCGATCCTGTTCCACCTGCTCGATCATGTGGACCACATCGAGGACCAGCACTTCATGCTGCAAAAGGAAGTGGTGGACCGCATGGTGGCCCTGCCCGCGAGCAGCGACTACGGGCGGCTGTCGGTGATGCTGCAGTGGCGCTACGTGATGGAGAGCGTGCTGTTCGTGCCGCCCGAGTCGTTCGATCCCCCGCCGCGGGTGGACAGTGCGGTGGTGCGGATGGTGCCGCGCGCGGCGCCGGCGAGCGTCGATCCTGCACTGTTGTCGGAGCTGGTGCGCGTGGCGTTCAGCCAGCGCCGCAAGATCCTGCGGCATACGCTGGGGAGGTGGCTGGAGGAGAAGGGCTTCGAAGGGGCGTTCGATGTGCAGCGGCGGGCCGAGGAAGTGCCGGTGGAGGAGTACCTGGCCGTCGCTGCCGCCATGAAAAAAGCCCCGCATCGCGGGGCTTCTCCTGGATTCCTGCCTGCGCAGGAATGACACGCGTGGGTTACGCCGCCGCCAGCCAGTAGCCGGCGTTGAATGGGCTGCTCATCCGCAACGCGAGCGGAGAAACATCCAGCAGCTTGTCCGTGGGCATCTTCTCGCCCCCGTCCGTCGTCGTGGAGGCGAGGGGCACGGGTGCCGAATCGCCTTGGGCCTCTACCGCCCGTTCCGCTTGGCCTTGTTGCGCGGAACGGGCTACGGAAAAGAATAGAAGCATCGGAAGGGGACCTTCCTGTCTGCCCAGTAATCCGCGGTGTCGCGGAAGATGTCGAGCAGCTGCTCGCGTGCTTCCTTGTCGAACTTGCCGTTCGCGGGGATGTGCTCCAGCACCACGATGAAACCGGGCTGCGGGCCCGATTTGTGCAACGGGTCGGTCATGCAGTCGTACAGCGCGTCGAAGTTCTTGCCGAAGTGCGACGGGAAGGTGAATTGCTGGGCGATCATGTCCAGCACGTCCTGCTTGCTCTGGGCCGTGGCCAGGTTGGCATACAGGAAATGCTGGCCGAGCGCGGTCGCGGCCTCCTGCAGGTCCGAGACGCGGAACGCCCGGATGCTCTGCACGATGTTGGTCCGGACGCCTTTCAGGGCATCCGGTCGTTCAGTGGAACGAAGTGGTGTTTCCATCTCCGTATCTTTCTCGGTAGTCAAAAAAAGGTCCCGCTTCATCTGGGTTTCACTCGACGATCTTTCGAAAACTGGCGTAGTGGTCAGCGGTGTAATAACAGGCGTGCGGGGCCCTCGCCGGCCCTCCGCACACGATGCGCCGGGCGCCCCGGTCACGCGATCCTGGTGTCCGCACGGTGTATTCGCGGTAGAAGCCGCGCCTCTCGGCAGGAAGCAAACGCTCCCGGTTGCCGAACACCGTGCCGTCCTTGTCGTACTGGAACGGTCCGCCCTGGCGGATCAGCTCGTAAGTCTCCCGGCCTTGTCGCGGCAGTTCGGCCACTGCGATCGTCGCCGTGGCCGGCGGCCCCTTGGCTTGCACCGGAACCGTGGCAACCGCGACTGCCAGCAAGCAGCTAGTGAGCGCAAACTTGACAGCCACAAAACCAGCCATCAAACGGGCCATGAACCGGACCTTCTGGGGAGACCTTCTGGAATGCAATCGCGGGTCTCGCGAGGGCCTTTCAGCCCCGGGTAAACCCGCAAAAATCTAGGCCGGTAGTGTGACGCATGTGTGCGCAAAAGGCAAGCGCGTGCCCAATTTTTGGGCAGCGAACAAGGCCATTCCGGCGCCCCCAGGGGGCAAAAAAGTTAGTGCCAGCTGTCTAAAAAAGCCTTAACGGGCCGCGTTGGCATCCGCCACGGTCAATGCTGTCATGTTCACGATGCGGCGCACCGTGGTGCTCGCAGTCAGGATATGCAGCGGTTTGGCCGCGCCCAGCAGCACCGGGCCGATCGCGATGTTGCCGCCGGCCGCCGTCTTGAGCAAATTGTAAGAAATATTGGCTGCATCGATGTTCGGCAGCACCAGCAAGTTCGCGTCGCCGGCCAGGGTGCTGCGCGGCATGATGCGGTTGCGGGCGTCGCCGTCCAGGGCCACGTCGCCGTGCATTTCGCCGTCCACGTCCAGCCAGGGCGCCTGGATCCGCAGGAGTTCCAGCGTCTGCCGCATCTTCACGGCGCTGGGCTGCGAGCTGCTGCCGAAGTTGGAATGGCTGAGGAGCGCCGCCTTGGGCCGCAGGCCGAAGCGCATCATTTCCTCGGCCGCCATCACCGTGATCTCCGCCAGCTGCTCCGCGGTCGGGTCGTAGTTGACGTGGGTGTCCACCAGGAACACCTGCCGGCCCGGCAGCATCAGCCCGTTCATGCAGGCGTAGGTGGCGACGCCGGCGCGCTTGCCGATCACCTGGTCGATGTAGTGCAGGTGCATCGGGGCCGTGCCCCAGGTGCCGCAGATCATCCCGTCGACCTGCTCCTTGTGCAGCAGCATCGCGCCGATCAGCGTCAGGCGCCGGCGCATCTCGATCTTGGCCATCTGCGCCGTGATGCCCTTGCGGTCCGTCATGCGGTGATAGGTCTGCCAGAAATCCCGGTAGCGCTCGTCGTGCTCGGTGTTCACGACGTCATAGTCGCGGCCTTCCTTCAGCCGGAGGCCGAACTTCTCGCAGCGCTCGGCGATCACCGGTGGCCGGCCGATCAGCGTGGGCCGCGCCAGGCTTTCGTCCACCACGATCTGGGCCGCGCGCAGGATGCGCTCCTCTTCGCCTTCGCAATACACCACGCGCTTCTTCGCCGCCGCCTTGGCCGCGGTGAAGATCGGCTTCATGGTGGTGCCGGAGGCGTAGACGAAACTCTGCAGCTTCTCGCGGTAGGCGTCCATGTCCTTCACCGGACGCAGCGCGACGCCGCTGTCGGCCGCCGCCTGCGCCACCGCCGGTGCGATCTTCATCATCAGCCGCGGATCGAAGGGCTTGGGGATCAGGTACTCGGGGCCGAAAGCCAGCTGCTCGCCGGCATAGGCCGCGGCGACCACTTCACTCTGTTCGGCCTGCGCCAGGTCGGCGATGGCGTGCACCGCCGCGATCTCCATTTCCACCGTGATGGTGGTCGCGCCGGAATCCAGGGCGCCACGGAAGATGTACGGGAAGCACAGGACGTTGTTGACCTGGTTCGGGTAGTCGGTGCGGCCGGTGGCGATGATGCAGTCGGGCCGAGCCGCCTTGGCCTCTTCCGGCATGATTTCCGGATTCGGATTGGCCAGCGCCAGGATCAGCGGGTGCGCCGCCATCTTCTTGACCATCTCGGGCTTCAGCACGCCGCTGGCCGACAGGCCAAGGAACACGTCGGCGTCCTCGATCACCTCCGTCAGCGTGCGCGCATCCGTGTTCTGGGCGAACTGGATCTTGTCCTCGTCCATCAGCTCCTTGCGGCCCTGGTAGACCACCCCGGCCAGGTCGGTGACGAAGATGTTCTCGCGCGGCAGGCCGAGCTTGAGCAGCAGGCCCAGGCAGGCCAGCGCGGCGGCGCCGGCGCCGGAGGTCACCAGCTTGACCTTGCGGATGTCCTTGCCCACGACCTTCAGGCCGTTCAGGATGGCCGCGCCCACGCAGATGGCGGTGCCGTGCTGGTCGTCATGGAAGACCGGGATCTTCATGCGCTCGCGCAGCTTGCGCTCCACGTAGAAGCAGTCCGGTGCCTTGATGTCCTCCAGGTTGATCCCGCCGAAGGTGGGCTCGAGCGACGCGATGATGTCGACCAGCTTGTCGAGGTCGTGCTTTTCGGCGATCTCGATGTCGAACACGTCGATGCCGGCGAACTTCTTGAAGAGGACGCCCTTGCCTTCCATCACCGGCTTGGAGGCCAGTGGGCCGATGTCGCCGAGGCCCAGCACGGCGGTGCCGTTGGTGATCACGGCCACCAGGTTGCCGCGGGCCGTGTACTTGAAGGCGTTGACCGGGTCCTTGACGATCTCCTCGCAAGGCGCGGCCACGCCAGGCGAATAGGCGAGCGCCAGGTCGTGCTGGTTGACCAGCTGCTTGGTCGCGGCGATCGCGATCTTGCCGGGGACGGGGAACTCGTGATATTCGAGGGCGGCCTGGCGCAGTTCGGCGCGCTTGTCGGCCGCGGTGACCTCTTCGCTGGGGGGCATGGATGCAGTCTCCTGGTCGCCAGCTTACCGTGTCGGCAGCTGGCCGCTTGTTCTTGAAGGGTTGCGATTGTAGGGCGCGTGCCGGGAAAACCCTAGTACGGGAATCTGCGTAGCGGCGCACCGTCGAACCGCCAAGCTTCGCACGCGGGACGGGGGTGGGTCATGCCGGATGCGCATAAGCAAACGGCATTGGCCCGCGCCGCCCCGCCCGCCTACAGTGCGCGGCTCGTTCCGGAGGAGAGACGACAACATGCACAACACCGAAAGCCAGCGCGGCGAGCGCGTCGAAGCCGTCCTGGCGCTGGCGGCCAACCGCCAGGCCGCGGCCGACAAGAAGCCGATCGCCAGTTTCGCCCACGAGTATTTCCGCCAGGTCGACATCGAAGACCTGACGGAGCGCACCGCCGACGACCTGCTGGGGGCGCTGCTGTCGCACTGGCAGTTCGGCTCGCAGCGCTCGCCGGGCGTGCCCAAGGTCCGCGTGCTGAGCCCCTCGACCGGCGAGGACGGCTGGGGTTCGCGCCACAGCGTGGTGGAGATCGTCAACGACGACATGCCTTTCCTGGTGGACTCGGTCACCATGGAGATCAGCCGGCACGGCCTGAGCCTGCACCTGATCATCCACCCGATCTACGCGGTGGAGCGCGACGACAAGGGCATGCTGAAGGCGATCCGCCCGCGCGGGGAAGCGCCGGACCTGCCGCGCGAATCGTGGATGTACATCGAGGTCGACCGCATCGTCGACCCGGCGAAGCGCGCCGCGCTGGCCGCGGGCATCGAACGCGTGCTGGCCGACGTGCGCGCCGCGGTGGCGGACTGGCAACCGATGTTGACGCGCATGCACGAAGCCATCGACGAGCTGGCGCGCACGCCCACCAGCGTGCCGTCCGCCGAAGTCGCCGAAAGCTGCGCCTTCCTGCAATGGCTCTCGGATGAACACTTCACGCTGCTCGGCTACCGCCGGCACGACCTGGTGGCCGAGGGCGGCGACACGTCGTTGCGGCCCGTGCCGGGCACCGGCCTGGGCGTGCTGAAGGCCGAGAAGCCGGAGACCGTGTCCGCCAGCTTCGCAGCCCTGCCCATCGCCGCGCGGGCCCAGGCGCGCGCGCCGCTGCCGCTGCTGGTGGTGACCAAGGCCAACACGCGCTCCACCGTCCACCGCGACGGCTACACCGACTATGTCGGCGTGAAGCGCTATGACGACAACGGCGCGGTCATCGGCGAGCATCGCTTCATCGGCCTCTTCACCTCCACCGCCTATGCCGCGCGCGTGGATGAAACACCGCTGCTGCGCGTGAAAGTGGCCGCGGTGGCGCAGCGCGCCGGCCTGGCCCCGGGCGGCCACCTGTCCAAGGCACTGCAGCACACGCTGGAGACCTATCCGCGCGACGACCTGTTCCAGATCCCCGAGGACGATCTGTACGAGACGGCCATGGGCGTGCTGGCGCTGGGCGAGCGGCACCGGCTGCGCCTGTTCACCTGGCGCGACCCGTTCGAACGCTTCGTTTCCTGCCTGATCTTCATGCCGCGCGAGTCGTATTCGACCGACCTGCGGCTCAAGTTCCAGCGCATCCTGATGCAGACGCTGGAAGGGTCCAGCGTCGAGTTCGACGTGCTGCTGTCGGGGACCAAGCTGGCCCGCGTCCACTTCACGGTGCGGGTGGCGCCGGGCAAGATGCCCGCCTTCGACCGCAAGGACATCGAGCGCAAGCTGGCCACCGCCGCCCGCCGCTGGGAAGACGACCTGCGCGAAGCCCTGGTGGACAGCGAAGGCGAGGCCGCCGGGCTGGCGCTGGACCGCCGCTGGAGCACCGCCTTCCCCTTGTCCTTCCGGGAGAAGGTGCCGGCCCGCGCCGCCGTCTACGACATCCGCAAATTCAACGGCCTGACGCCCGAGGATTCCTTGGCGCTGGCGCTTTATTGGCCACTGGGTGCCGCGCCGGGCACGCTCGGCCTGAAGGTCTACCGCCTGGGCGCGCCCGTGGTGCTGTCGGACAGCCTGCCGATGCTGGAGCACATGGGCGTGCGCGTGCTGGGCGAGGCCAACTACCGCATTGCCGCCAGCGACGATGAGGCGGCCGCGGTCTACGTCCACGATTTCGAGCTGCAGGCGCAGCCCGCCGCCGAGATCGAGCAGCAGACCCTGGCGCGCCTGTTCGAGGACGCCTTCGCGCGCGTGTTCCGGGGCGAGGTGGAGAACGACAACTTCAACCGCCTGGTCCTGCTCGCCGGCTTGTCGGCCGAAGAGATCGTGGTGCTGCGCGCGTATGCCAAGTACCTGCGGCAGATCGGCTTCCCGCAGACGCAGGCGACCATCACCACGACGCTGGCGACGCATCCGCGCCTGGCGCGCATGCTGGTGGGACTGTTCCGCCTGCGCTTCGACCCCGAGAAGCGTGACGACGCCGGCGCTTTCGCCCAGGTGAACGCACTGGAAAAGGCGCTGGAAAAAGTCAGCAACCTGACGGAAGACCGCGTGCTGCGCCAGTTGCTGGCGCTGGTGCAGGCGACGCTGCGCACCAACTTCTGGCGCACCGGCACCGGCCACTCGGGCGCGGCGGGCCCGCGCCGCAGCTTCCTCAGCATGAAGTTCGATTCGGCCAAGGTGCCCGGCCTGCCCAAGCCGGTGCCGCTCTACGAGATCTTCGTGTATTCGCCGCGCTTCGAAGGCATCCACCTGCGGGGTGGGCGGGTGGCGCGCGGCGGCCTGCGCTGGTCGGACCGGCCGGATGATTTCCGCACCGAGGTGCTGGGACTGGTGAAGGCGCAGATGGTGAAGAACACCGTCATCGTGCCGGTCGGTTCCAAGGGCGGCTTCGTGCTGAAGAAGGCGCCCCCCGCGAGCGACCGCGAGGCGTTCATGAAGGAAGGCATCGCCTGCTACCAGGATTACCTGCGCGGCCTGCTGGACCTGACGGACAACCTGGTGGCGGGCAAGACGGTTCCGCCGCCGCAGGTGGTGCGCCACGACGGCGACGACACTTACCTCGTCGTCGCCGCCGACAAGGGCACCGCGACCTTCTCCGATTTCGCGAACGCGGTCAGCGCGGAATACGGCCACTGGCTGGGCGATGCCTTCGCCTCCGGCGGCGGCCTCGGCTACGACCACAAGGTCATGGGCATCACGGCCCGCGGCGCCTGGGAAAGCGTGAAGCGGCACTTCCGCGAGATGGGCCACGACACGCAGACGACCGACTTCACGGTCGTCGGCATCGGCGACATGTCGGGCGACGTCTTCGGCAACGGCATGCTGCTGTCGCCGCACATCAAGCTGCTGGCCGCGTTCGACCATCGGCACATCTTCATCGACCCCTCACCGGACCCTGCCGCCTCGTACGACGAGCGCGAGCGCCTGTTCAAGCTGCCGCGTTCCTCCTGGGCCGACTACGAGGCCAGGCTCATCTCCGAAGGCGGCGGCATCTGGGCGCGCTCCGAGAAGTCGGTGCCGCTGTCGGCGCAGGCGCGCGCCGCGCTGGGCATCGAGGCCGAGCAGCTGACGCCCACCGAGCTGGTCTCCGCCATCCTGAAGGCGCCGGTGGACCTGCTCTACAACGGCGGCATCGGCACTTACGTCAAGGCTTCCACCGAAACGCATGCCGACGTCGGCGACCGCGCCAACGACGCGCTGCGGGTCAACGGCAGCGAGCTGCGCTGCAAAGTGATCGCCGAGGGCGGCAACCTGGGCTTCACGCAGCGCGGCCGCATCGAGGCGGCGCTCGCCGGGGTCAAGGTGAACACCGACGCCATCGACAACTCCGCCGGTGTCGACACTTCGGACCACGAGGTCAACATCAAGATCCTGCTGAACATCGCGGTCTCCGACGGCGAGATGACGCAGAAACAGCGCAACACGCTGCTGCCGCAGATGACCGACGACGTGGCCGCGCTGGTGCTGCGTGACAACTACTTCCAGACGCAGGCGCTGTCGATCGGCGGCCGGCTGGCCGTGCGCCAGCTGGACGAGCAGGCGCGCTTCATGCGCTACCTGGAAAAGCAGGGGCAGCTCAATCGCGAGATCGAGTACCTGCCGTCGGAGGAGACCATCGCCGAGCGCAAGGCCAAGGGCCTGGGCCTGACGAATCCCGAGCGCGCGGTGCTCCTGGCGTACAGCAAGATGTGGCTGAACGACGAGCTGATCGACTCCGACCTGCCGGAAGATCCATGGGTGGCGACGGCGCTGGAACGCTACTTTCCTTCCAAGCTGAAGGAGAAGTTCGCGGCCTACATCCCGCGCCACCCGCTCAAGCGCGAGATCATCGCCACGCACGTGCTCAACAGCATGGTCAACCGCGTGGGGCCCACCTTCACGCACCGGCTGATGGAGATCACCGGCACGACGCCGTCGCAGATCGTGCGTGCTTATCTGGCGGCACGCGAGGTGTTCGGGCTGGTCGGCCTGTGGCAGAAGATCGAGGCGCTGGACAGCCAGGTGCCCGACGCGACCCAGGCCGAGATGGTGATCGCGCTGCGCGGCCTGGTGTCGCGGGCCACCACCTGGTTCCTGCGCTCGCGCCGGCTGTTCGAATCGACCGAGCTGCAGGTGAAGCGCTTCGCCCCGGCGGTCGAGGCCTTGCGCCCGCGGCTGGAAGCCCAGTCGGCGCAGTCGCCACGCACGGCGAGCTGGGTGCAGGCCGGGGTGCCTGAGGCCCTGGCGGCGCAAGTGGATGCGGCCGAGGGCCTGTTCAATGCGCTGGACATCGCGGACATCTCCGAAAGCGCCAAGCGGCCACTGGAACACACCGCCGAAGTTCACACGGGTGTGGGCGACCGCCTGGGGCTGGACCGCATGCGCCAGCAGATCGAACTGCTGCCGGCCGAAAGCTTCTGGGCCAACCTGGCCAAGCTGGCGCTGGGCGACGACCTGACGGACCTGCAACGCTCGATCGCACTGGAAGCGGTGGGGCACCACGACGGGCCGGCGGCGCAGGTGCTGGACCAGTGGGAACACGACAACCGGCAGGCGCTGGAGCGCGCGCAACGGTTGCTGGCCGAACTGCGCGACTCGCCCGGTGGCGACCTTGCGATGCTGTCGGTGGCCTTGCGGGAGCTGCGCAACCTGGTCTGAACGGCGGGAATTTTCCCGCCTTCCACGCGCCACGGATGGGCAGCGCGGCGGCGCCGGCGACCTACCTCGTAACAGTGATAACGTTTCGTGGCTGCTCGGCTAATATCCGAGCGAGCAGTACCAAAGCACTGTTAGTCAGGAGGGCGTTTGAGCAGCTTCGTCGATGCGGCCTCCGCATTTCCCACGGCCATCTTCAGCGTGTTGCTGGTGGCCGTGCTGGCGTACTGGCTGCTGGCCCTGCTGGGCGTCGTCGACGCGGACCACGGCCACCTGCACCTGCACGTCGATGGCGCCGCCGACGCGCCCGATCTCGGCACGCTGGCCGGCGTCGCCACGGCCCTGGGCCTGAACGGCGTGCCCCTCTCCATCGCGGCCACGCTGGTCGTGCTGTTCGCCTGGACCCTGAGCTGCCTGGGCGCGATGTGGCTGCTGCCCCTGGTGCCTGCGGACAGCCTGCGGCTGGTGGGCGGCGGCATCCTTGGCCTGGCGAGCCTGTCGGCCGCGGTGGCCGCCGCCGGCCGCGCGGTGCGCCCGCTGCGCCCGCTGTTCTTCACGCACGCCGCCATCCACAACGTCGCCCTGGTGGGCCAGACCTGCAAGGTGCTGACCCAGACGGTGGACGAGAAGATGGGCCGCGCCGAGGTGGCGCAGCGCGGCGCCAACCTGAACATCCGCGTGTGGGCGCCCTCGCCCAACCGCCTGACCCGCGGCGCCTCGGCCCGCATCGTCGCCTACGAAGACGCCACCGCCCGCTACCGGATCGAGGCCGACTCCTGATCGGCCGTCCCTTTCTTTTTCGCCTGAACCTTTCTCCCACGGAGCCTGCATGCAGCCCATCCTCATTTCCGCCGGCGTCCTCGTCGTTCTCGCCTTCGTCCTGCTGGCGATGTTCGCGAAGTTCTATCGAAAGATCGAACAGGGCCACGCGCTCATCGTGAACACCATGCGTTCCGAGCCCACGGTCACCTTCACCGGCTGCATGGTCTACCCGATCATCCACAAGGCGGAGCTGATGGAGATCTCGTTGAAGACCATCGAGATCGACCGTTCGGGCAACGAAGGCCTGATCTGCCGCGACAACATCCGCGCCGACATCAAGGTGAAGTTCTTCGTGCGCGTCAACAAGACGGCGGAAGACGTCCTGAAGGTGGCGCAGAACGTCGGCTGCGTGCGCGCCTCCCACCACGAGGCGCTGGAAGACCTGTTCTCGGCCAAGTTCTCCGAGGCGCTGAAGACGGTGGGCAAGTCCATGGACTTCGTCGACCTCTACCAGGCCCGCGACAACTTCCGCGACGAGATCATCCGCCAGATCGGCGACGACCTCTCGGGCTACGTGCTGGAAGACGCGGCCATCGATTTCCTGGAGCAGACGCCGCTCTCCAAGCTGGACGCGCACAACATCCTGGACGCGCAGGGCATCAAGAAGATCACCGAACTGACGGCGGTGGAGAGCGTCCGCACCAACGAGTTGCGCCGCAACGAGGAAATGCAAATCAAGAAGAAGAACGTGGAAACCCAGGAAGCGCTGCTGGAGCTGGAGCGCCAGCAGGCCGACGCCACGGCGCGGCAACACCGCGAGGTCGCGACCGTGCGCGCCCGCGAGGAGGCCGAGACCGCCAAGATCCAGACCGAGGAGCGCACCAAGTCCGAGATGGCCAAGCTGCAGACCGAGCAGACGCTGGCCGTGCAGCAGGAGAACTCGCAGCGCGAGAAGGAAGTGGCGGAGAACAACCGCAAGCGGGCCGTGGCCATCGAGGAAGAGAAGGTGACCCGCGCCCGCGAGCTGGAGATCGTGGACCGCGAGAAAGAGGTCGCGCTGCAGCGCATCGACAAGGAACGCGCGATCGAAGTGCAGAAAAAGGCGATCGCCGACGTGATCCGCGAGCGCATCGTGGTCGAGCGCACGGTGGCCGAGCAGGAAGAGGCCATCAAGGAACTGCGCCTGGTGGCCGAGGCCGACCGCACCAAGAAATCCACCATCATCCGCGCCGAGGGCCATGCCGAAGAGAAGCTGGTCACCGCCGTGAAGGAAGCCGAGGCGCAAGAGCGCCGCGCGCGCCACAAGGCGACGGAAGAAACCACCCTGGCCGATGCGCGCCTGAAGGTGGCCGAGAAGACGGCCGAGGCGAAGAAGCGTGAGGCCGAAGGCACCGAGGCCACGACCGCAGCGCCGGGCCTGGCCGCCGCACGGGTCATGCTGGTCACCGCGGAAGCGACGCAGAAGCAGGGCCTGGCCGAAGCGCAGGTGATCGGCGCCAAGGCGCAGGCGGAGGCCACCGGCTTGCAGGCCAAACTCGAAGCCGAAGCCCAGGGCAAGGAGAAGCTGGGCCTGGCCGACGTGGCGGTGCGCACGGCCCAGGCCGACGCGACGGCCAAGACGGGCGAGGCGGAGGCGCAGACGGTGCAGGCACGGTTCAGCGCGGAAGCGAAGGGGCTGCAGGAGAAGTTCGAGGCCATGAAGGCGATGAGCGTGGAAACGCGCGACCACGAGGAATTCCGCATGCGGCTCGAGAAGCTGCACATCGAGACGCTCAAGGGCATCGACGCGCAGATGGAGATCGCGCGCGAGCAGGCGCAGGTGCTGGGCGCCGCGCTGGGCAACGCCAAGATCGAGATGGTCGGCGGCGACGGCGCCTACTTCGAGCGCTTCGTCAACGCGCTGGCGGTCGGCAAGGGCATCGACGGCGCCATCGCCAAGAGCGACACGCTGAAGATCGCGCTGAAGGACCACCTGAACGGCGAACGCAACGCCGTGGAAGACCTGCAGCGCATGGTCGGCGCGCTCGGCGGCTCCGCCGGCGAACTGAAGGACCTGACGCTGGCCTCCCTGCTCAGCAAGGTGGGCAAGGACGGCAAGGACAAGGAAGGCCGCAAGGCGGCCGAATGAGGACCTCCGTGACCCAAGCCGTTTTGCGCTGCGCCTGCGAGGCGCGCAATGTCCTCGTGCCCCAGGAACTGCCCGGTGGCCTGCCGGTTCGCGCGTGCGACGCCTGCGGCGGTTCGGCGCTGGCGATGGGCGACTACCGGCATTGGCGCGACCAGGCCGGGGCCGCAGCCCAGGCCGCCATTGGCCTGCTGGTGGTCGAAGACCATCCGGCGGCGCGGCCCTGTCCCTCCTGCGCCCGGCTGATGCAGCGCGTGCGCGTCGGCGCCACGCCGGACTTCCGCCTGGACCGTTGCGCGGCCTGCGCCCTGCTGTGGCTGGACCGCGGCGAATGGGACGCGCTGCGCTCGGCCGGGCTGGCGACCAGCCTGGAGGAGATCCTCAGCGAACGCTGGCAGCGCGACCTGCAGGCGCAAGAGGTCCGCACGCGCCGCATCGCGCAGTTGCGTGAGAAGCACGGCGCGGAGTGCATGGAGGAACTGGCCCGCATGCGCGAGTGGCTGGACACGCAGCCGCACCGCGACGAGCTGCTGGCGCTGCTGCGCGCGGGCTGGTAGGCGATGGCGGACGCAGCGGGCGCGCCCGACGGCGCCACCGAATCCCTGGTTGCGGAAAGCGGAAGCTACGACGTCCTGAAGCAGCGGCTGGCTGCACAGGGCGAGACGCTGCGGGGCAAGGCGCAGGCGCTGAACGAAGCGCGGCTGGCCGCCTTCGGCCGCTCCGAGCAGTCGCTGCTGCTGCGCACCCGCGCCCGCACCGAAAACAACTGCGTCGCCCGCGACATCGTGCGCATCGGCGACCTGCTGCTGTTCGGCTACAACGTCTTCATCGGCCTGCGCAAGGAAACCGCCATCGGCGACGTGTTCGGGCTGTACCGGCTGGCCGCGCACGATGGCGCCGAGGAGCTGGAAGCGGTGCCGCTGGCCGGCAGCTTCCTGGAGGAGGCGCGCTTCGCCGCCGACTTCAAGGAGCTGTACGCCTACTACAAGCAGGCGCAACTGGTGCAGCTGCGCGTCACGCACGACAAGCTGCTGGCCTCCTTCCGCATCGGCCAGC
This sequence comes from Caenimonas sedimenti, assembly GCF_007833165.1. Lineage (GTDB taxonomy): Bacteria > Pseudomonadota > Gammaproteobacteria > Burkholderiales > Burkholderiaceae_C > Ramlibacter > Ramlibacter sedimenti. The sequence continues at coordinate 29,866 of NZ_VOBQ01000010.1, forward strand.
AGGCGCACGACCTGCGTGTGTTCCGCTGGGCCCTGCAACCCGACGGTGGGCTGCACTACGTCGACAACCGCGGTGAGCGCGACATCGCGCTGCCGCCCAGCCATGACTTCGAGTGGACGCCGACCACCCGCGAGGACCACGTCGGCGGCAAGCATCCGCACATCAACATCCTCGACACGGTGTTCGTCGAGACGGTCGGCGGCGACCTCACCGTCAAGATCGAGAACAACACCGAAACCGGCCTGGGCATCTACAGCGAGCCGGTGGAGGACAAGACCCAGTCGCTGGCCGACGCCGAAGTCGCCTATGCCCGCGCCGGCCAGCTGGTGCTGCTGCGGGTGCGGCCGTACCGCGAGCACGCGACGCGCTACCTGGTGTTCAACGCGCGCACGCAGAAGGTCGAGCGGATTGACGGCATCGGCGTCTCGTGCGTGCAGCTGCCCGAGGACCACGGGATCATTTTTCCCGGCGGCTACTACCTGCAGTCGGGCGAGTTCAAGCATTTCGACCTGCCGGCCGAGGTGCTCGATGACCTGCGCTTCAAGCGCATGCTGCGTTCACCCAATGGCGAGGACGTGCTCTACGTCTTCTACCAGCCGGTCGGCGGCCACTACGCCCTCTTCACCTACAACCTGATCGACAAGACGCTGGCGACGCCGATCGTCGCCAACGGCTATGCGCTGTACCCCGACGGCCGGGTGCTGGTGTTCCTGGCGGGCAAGGGCGAGCCGACCCGCGTGCATCCGATGCAGTTGTGGCGCACGCCCTTCGCGAGCATCGACCATGCGTCGGCGACGCCGGCCGCCACCGGTTTCTTCGGCCGCATCGGCAATGCCGAACTGGTGCGCGGCATCTCCGAGCTGATGGGCGTGGCGCGCGCGGTGCGCGAGCAGGCGCCCACGCGCGTGGCCTATGAAGACCTGATCCGGCAATGTGTCCGCTTGTCCGATGCGTGCTTCTGGCTGGCCGAGCCGGAAGCCGGCGCGGCGCTGGACGATCTGAAAGCCATCGCCGACGGCGCACGTTCGACCCTGGCCGAGTTCGAGAAGGTCGACCAGATCCGCCGTGAGACCGGGCGGGCGCTGGCCGAGGCCGAGACGCTGCAGAAGGCGCTGATCGGCGAAGTGGCCGCAGCGTTGTGGCGCAAGCCTGAGCATTTCATCGAAGCCATCGGCCGGTTGCGCGAGCGGCGCGGCGCGCTGGAGATGCTGAAGGAGCTGCGCTTCGCCGACCTGAAGCGCATCGCCGAGCTCGACGAGCAACTGGTCACCGAGCAGCAGCGCGTCGGCGAACGCGCCCTGCAGTTCCTGGCGCAGGAAACGGCTTTCGACACGCACCGGCAGGCGCTGGCCAAGCTGCACGCCGACGTGCCTCATGCCGCCACCACCAGCGGCCTGCAGGTGATCCTGGACCAGCTCGACGAAACCGCGGCGGGCCTGGACCTGCTGACGGAGCAGTTGGCCTGCCTGCCGGGCAGCGACGCGGTGCTGCGCACGCAGATCCTGGACCGCATCTCGACGCTGTACACCGACATCAACAAGCTGCGCGCCGATGCGCGCAACAAGCGCAAGTCGCTGGGTGCGACGGAAGCGGCGGCCGAATTCGGCGCGCAGTTCAAGCTGTTCGGCCAGGCGGTGGAGAACGCACTCGAATTCGCGGACTCGCCGGAGAAGTGCGACGAATCGCTGACGCGCCTGCTGGCGCAACTGGAGGAGTTGGAAGGCCGCTTCGCCGAGCAGGAGGCTTTCGTCGCCGACATCGCGGCCAAGCGCGAAGCCGTGTACGAGGCGCTGTCGGCGCGCAAGCAGGCGCTGGCGCAGGCGCGGCAGCAGCGCGTGCGCGGCCTGGTGGAAGCCGCCGGGCGAATTCTCGATGGCGCGGCCAAGCGCGCGACGCAGTTCGAGTCGGCCGAGCAGGTGCACAGCTACTTCGCGGCCGACATCCTCATCGCCAAGCTGCGCAAGCTGATCGCCGACGCGCGCACGCTCGGCGCCGGCGTCGCGGCCGACGAACTGGAAACGCGCCTGAAGACCAGCCGCGACCAGGCGCTGCGGTCCGTGCGCGACCAGCGCGAGCTGATGTCCGGTGGCGGCGACACCATCCAGCTCGGCAAGCATGCATTCACCGTGCAGCGCCAGCCGCTGGACCTGACCTTGGTGCCCGCCGGCGAAGGCCTGGCGTTCCACCTCACCGGCACCGACTACAGCGCGCCGGTGCGCGACGATCGCCTGCTGACGCTGAAGGCTTACTGGGACCAGGCGCTGCCGTCGGAGACGGCACAGTTGTCGCGCGCGGAATACCTGGCCGGCAACCTGCTGGAAGCCGGCGGGCTGACGGCCCAGGCCGACGACGCCACGCTGCTTGAGGCCGTGCGCCAGTTCGCCGCGCGCCACTACCAGCACGGCTACGACAAGGGCGTGCACGACGAAGACGCCGCGCGCATCCTGCGCGAGCTGCTGCGCATGCGGGACGAAGCCGGGCTGCTGGCCTGGGGGCCCGCGGAGCGCGCGCTGGCGCTGCTGTACTGGCAGGACGGCCGATTCGGTGGCGAGCGCGAATCGCTGCAGCGCCGCGCCCGTGCCGCCTTGCAGGTCCAGCAGTTGTTCGGCGACGCGAGCGCCCTGGGGCAGCTGGAAGGCGAATGCGCGCAAGCGTTGGAAACCTTTGCCGATGCGATCGATTTCCAGGGCGCCGGAGACGAAAGCGACGATGCCACGCTCTGCCGCCAGGCCGCCGCCTACCTGGTGCGTGAAGTCGCCAACGAAAGCGGTGCGGAGGTGTGGTGCATCAGCGGGGCCGGTGAAGACCTGGCGCAGGCCCTGCTGCGCGAACTTGAACGCGTGGCCCGCCTGGGCGATTGGCGGCGTGACCTCGAGGCGGGCGAGCCGGCCGAACGCTGGCTGCTGGCGCGCAGCTGGGTGCGCGGTTTCGCGCAATCGGCGCAGCCGCAGTCCCTGGTCTGGGCCGACGATGCGGCCAGCCTGTTGGCCGTGCCGGTGCGCCGGCACCGCATCAACGCGACGCTCGACGCGGAGGTGGCTGGCCTGCGCAGCGAACACGCGCGCATCGTCGATGGCAAATTGGCCGTCAACCTCAACGACTTCCGCAGGCGCTTCGCCGCGCACAAATTGCACGCCGAGCCCGGCTTCGCCGAGCTGCAGCGCGTGCGCCACGAAATCCTGGCGGCGGAGAAGGCGCGCCTCGGCCTCGGCCAGTTCCAGGCCAAGCCGCTGCCGACCTTCGTGCGCAACCGGCTGATCAACGACGTCTACCTGCCGATCCTGGGCGACAACCTGGCCAAGCAGCTGGGCGCGGCCGGCGACGCCACGCGCACCGACCGCATGGGCCTGCTGCTGCTCATCTCGCCGCCCGGTTATGGCAAGACGACCTTGCTGGAGTACGTGGCGGACCGCCTGGGCTTGATCTTTGTGCGCATCAACTGCCCGGCGCTCGGGCACGAGGTGACGTCGCTGGACCCGGCCACCGCGCCGAACAGCGCGGCGCGGCAGGAGCTGGAGAAGCTGACCCTGGGCCTGGCGATGGGCAGCAACGTGCTGATGTGCCTGGACGACATCCAGCACACCAGCCCGGAATTCCTGCAGAAATTCATCGGCCTGGCGGACGGCACGCGGCGCATCGAAGGCGTGTGGAACGGCCAGGCCCGGACCTGGGACCTGCGGGGCAAGCGCTTCGCCATCGCGATGGCAGGCAACCCGTACACCGAGTCGGGCGACGTCTTCAAGATTCCGGACATGCTGGCGAACCGCTCGGACATCTACAACCTGGGCGACGTGCTGTCGGGGCGCGAGGCGCTGTTCGCGCTGTCGTACCTGGAGAACTGCCTCACCAGCAACACGGCGCTGCAACCGCTGGCCTCGCGTGACCCGCAGGACGTGCACCGGCTGGTGCGCCTGGCGCAGGGCGAAAGCGTGCCGGCGAGCGAATTCGCGCATGCCTATGGCGGCGCGGAACTGGACGAGCTGACGCAGCTGATGCGGCGCCTGTTCCGCGCGCGCGACCTGCTGCTGAAGGTGAACGCGAGCTACATCGCCTCGGCCGCGCAGCGCGATCTGTACCGCACCGAGCCGCCGTTCAAGCTGCAGGGCAGCTACCGCAACATGACCAAGCTGGCCGGCCGCATCACCGCGCAGATGAGCGATTCCGAGCTGGATGCGCTGCTGCGCGACCACTACCGCGGCGAGGCCCAGACGCTGACGACCGGGGCCGAGGAAAACCTGCTGAAGCTGGCGCACCTGATCGGCTCGCCGACCCCGGACGAGCAGGCGCGCTGGCAAACCATCTGCGCCGATTTCGTGCGGCAGCGCAAGGCCGGCGGCGCTGACGCCGACGGCAGCACGCGCATCACCAATGCCTTGCTGGACGTGAGCCGCGCGGTCGACGCCTTGAAGCCGCCAAGCGATGTGCAAAGCGAAGGCCGGCTGATGGCCGACGCGGTGCTGCAACTCGCGGTGACTTACCGCACGATCATCATGCCGCTGATCGCCGCCACCGAGAAACGGCTGGACCTCGACAAGGACATGCGCGACCGCATCTCCAAGCTGATGGTGATGCAGATGGACCCGCGCGTGAAACCGACACCGGCCAAGAAGAAGGAAGGCGGGGAGTGAGCCCGCGACCGCCGCTGGTTCACATGCTGTGGGTCACGGGACGGCTCAGCCGGCTGGAAACAGTCTGCATGGACAGCTTCATCCAGCAGGGATACCGGCTTGCGCTATGGACCTATTCCGGCGTTGACAACGCACCCGCGGCCGCCGACATGCGCGATGCCCGGGACATCCTTCCGGAGTCCGCCATCTTCGTCAACCAGGGTGGCTCGTATGCCGGCTTCAGCAATGTCTTCCGCTATGGGGTTCTCAGGAAACTGGGGGGCATGTGGGCAGATTCCGATGTGATCGCCATCAAGCCCGCCGGACTGCTGCCGGCCATCCCGTTCCTCGTCACCGAACGCACCAGCGACGGGAAGCTGAAGATCAACAACAACGTCATCCACAGCCCCGCTCCGAAGAGCGGCGACCTGATGGACCTGGCCTTTGCGTATGCCAGTGTGTTCCCGAAAGAACAGCTCACCTGGGGCGACCTTGGCCCGACCTTGCTGACCGGGTTCGTCAACATGCACCCGCGGCACGGATACGCAGTCATGGCGCCCGACTTCGCGAATTCGAGCGACTGGTGGACGGCGCCTCACAGCCTGCTCGCTCCCGGGAATTTGCCGGATTGCTCCTTCCTGCACCTCTACAACGAGATGTGGCGCAGGGCGGGCGTCGACAAGAATGCGCCGTACCCCGAACAATCCCTCATCGCAGCCGCATTGAGGAAGGGGCTCGGGGAATGAGCGCTTCGGCCGGCACGCCGTTCGCGCTGCTCGTGCAGTCGCTGGCGGACGACCGCCTGGCCGATGACGAAAAGCGCGCGTTCGCCCAGGCGCTGCGCGAGACCGCGCTGCCGCCCGAGGGCATGAGCCAGTTGCGCAACGAGGCGTTCGGCCTGGCGCGCGAGCGTCTCGCCGGCGGTGGCGATGCGCAGGTGCTGCTGCGCTGGCTGGAGGGGGTGCTGCGCGCGGTCGACAGCGTGCGGGCGCCGCCGGTGGTGGGCCGCACCACCGCCTGCTTCAGCCCCGGCATGGACTGCCTGAACACCATCCTGCGGCACTTCCGGGAAGCCAGGCGTAGCGTCGACCTGTGCGTGTTCACCCTGTCGGACGACCGCATCACGCGCGAGGTGCTGGCCGCCCACCAGCGCGGCGTTGCCTTGCGCTTCGTCACGGACAACACCAAGGAATTCGATGCCGGCAGCGACGTGGCGCAGTTGCGCCGGGCCGGCGTGCCGGTCGTGGTGGACCGCACCGAGGCCCACATGCACCACAAGTTCGCCATCTTCGATGGTGTGTGGCTGCTGAACGGCAGCTACAACTGGACGCGCAGTGCGTGCGATTACAACGAAGAGAACCTGGTGGCGAGCAATGACCCCGGGCTGGTGCGGCAGTTCCAGGGGGAGTTCGAGCAGCTCTGGCAACGGCTGGGCGCTTAGCCCTTCACGCACACCACCTGCTTCAGCGTGTGCACCACCTCCACCAGGTCGCTCTGCGCCTCCATGACAGCAGCTATGTCCTTGTAGGCCGCGGGCGTCTCGTCGATCACGTCCTTGTCCTTGCGGCATTCGACGCCTTCCGTGGCGGCACGGTGGTCGGCCAGGGTGAATCGGCGCTTGGCCTCGCCACGGCTCATGGTGCGGCCGGCACCGTGCGAGCACGAGGAGAAGCTCTCCGGGTTGCCCTTGCCGCGCACGATGTAGCTGCGCGCGCCCATGCTGCCGGGGATGATGCCCAGCTCGCCCGCCTTGGCGCTCACCGCGCCCTTGCGGGTGACGAACACATCCTGGCCGAAGTGGGTTTCCTTCTGCACGTAGTTGTGGTGGCAGTTCACCGCCTCGATGTGCGCCTGGAAGCTCTTGCGGATCACCGTCTTCGCGGCTTCGATCACGCGGCGCATCATCACCTCGCGGTTCAGCTTGGCGAACTTCTGGGCCCAGCCCACGGCGCGCACGTAGTCCCCGAAGTAGCGCGAGCCTTCCTCGAAATAGGCCAGGTCGCGGTCGGGCAGGTTCACGTTGTTGCGCATCGCGTCCTGCTTGGCCAGCTCGATGAACATCGTGCCGATGGCATTGCCGACGCCGCGCGAGCCGGAGTGCAGCATGAACCAGACGGCGCCTTCCTCGTCCAGGCAGACCTCGACGAAATGGTTGCCGCCGCCCAGCGTGCCCAGGTGCTTGTGGCTGTTGGTCTTGGCCAGCTTGGGATAGTCGCGGCACAGCGCTTCGAATTCCGGTTCGAGCTGCGCCCACGCAGTGTCCACCGCGCCTGGCGTCTTCTGCCAGGCGCCGGGATCGCGCGCGCCGGGCTGGCGCCCGTGCGGCACGGCGCGCTCGATGGCCGCGCGCAGCGGGGCCAGGTTGTCCGGCAGGTCCTCCGCGCGCAGCGTGGTCTTGCAGGCGATCATGCCGCAGCCGATGTCCACGCCCACGGCGGCCGGGATGATGGCCTTGAAGGTGGGGATCACCGAGCCGACGGTGGCGCCGATGCCGAAGTGCACGTCGGGCATGGCAGCGATGTGCTTGAAGACGATGGGCAGGCGAGCGGCGTTCGCCAGCTGGCGCTTCGCTTCGTCTTCCACAGGCACGCCGCGCGTCCACATCTTGACGGGGACGCCCCCGGCAATGTGTTCCTGGATGTAGTGGGTCTGTTCCATGATGTTGTCCTTGTTCTTGATTGCCCGCGGACGCAAGGGTTCCGGGCGCAGGCGGGAGCGCCAATGCGCCCCCGCCCAACTCGCACCACATGGTGCTTTTTCTCACGCTGCGGCTTCAGCTCAGCCGCGATCCTTTCGGCAGGCGCGCCGCCAGCCATTCATGCACGTCCGCGCGGATCGGCCGGCCCTCGAGCAGGAAGCTCTCGAAGCGGCTGGGTACGTACGGCAGGAACAGCAGCGGCATGCGCGCCTCCTCGGGCGTGCGGTCGGCCTTCCGGCCGTTGCATGGCGCGCACGCCGCGACCAGGTTCATCCAGCTCGCGGCACCGCCGCGCGATGCGGGCACGATGTGCTCGCACTGCAGGTCGCGCTCGGCGAACACTTCGCCGCAGTAGGCGCACGTGTGCCGGTCGCGGCGGAACAGCTTCAACCTGGTGAGGCCGGGCGTCACCTCGAACAGGTTCAGCTTCGCATGGCCGCGCAGGGCGATGATGGGATGGATTTCCAGCAGCGACTGGCGGCCGGCGGCCACGTTGTAGCCGCCGCGCAGCACCGCCAGGGGGCCGGCGCCTTCCTGCCACGCCACGGAGCCACCGGCGTAGTGCAGCGCCGCCTCTTCCAGCCCGATCCAGGCTTGCGGCGTGCCCTGGATGTCGAGTTGCAGGACGGTGCGGTGCATGTCGTTTCTCCTTGTCGTTCGTCGGTGTTGGCTACCACTCGCCGGACAGCCGCACGCGTTGCGCGAGATCGGCTTCGTCGGCGCCATGGGCCATGCCGGGCCGATGACGCAGCAGCAGGAAAGCCGCGCGGCACCAGGCCTGGAGGGTCTTGATCAGCGTCATCGCGGTTTTCCTTTCCTGTTTCATTGGTGAGTGGATGAAGCCACTTCGGCTGTGCCCAGGCGCGAGTGGCCAGCAAGCTGGCCCGGTGCTCTCGCTGCACAAGGGGCGCGACCCCTTGCACATCCCGTCCTGCCGTTCCCGCGGCTGCGCGCGGACGGTGGTGCGTGGGCACACCCGGAGTGGTTTCTCCTGCGGGGTTGGCGGCCGACCAGGTTCGGCCGTCATGCCCCGCGGCAAGTTGTCAATGAGCGCGCGCTGCGGCCGGCGATGCGGCTGCCGCGGCCCCGAAGGGCGAAAGGAAAAAGCAAAAAGGCCCGGATCCTTGCGGAGTCCGGGCCTCTGTGAAGAGAGGGTGCTGGAGGCGCTGCTACGCGTCTCCCGCTTCCGGACTGCCGATCGGATCCTCGCTGCCGCAAAGCGGCCGCCCATACCCGGCCTGGCCCGCGTGGCGGGTCAGGTGGCTGGCAATGGCGAAAGCGGTTTTCACGATGGTTTCCGAAGGCGAATGGGATTCGATGGACGGACTGTAAATAGTCTTTACCGTGACGTCAAGCGAGCCGCGGTCCGAGGGGCGGCCGGCGTCGCATTTGCAACACAGCCCCCAGCCGCTATCATGGCCCGCTCAACCTGGAGGAGCGGACCATGGCGCTGATGGATTTCATCAAGAAACAGTTCATCGACATCATCCAGTGGACGGAGGACGGCGAGGGCACGCTCGCCTGGCGCTTCCCGATGCGCGACATGGAAATCCAGTACGGCGCGTCGCTCACGGTGCGCGAGTCGCAGATGGCGGTGTTCGTCAACGAAGGCAAGATCGCCGACGTGTTCGGGCCCGGCATGTACAAGCTGACGACCCAGACCATCCCGGTCCTCACCTACCTGAAGAACTGGGACAAGCTGTTCGAGTCCCCGTTCAAGAGCGACGTCTACTTCTTCAGCACGCGCCAGCAGGTCGACCAGCGCTGGGGCACGCCCCAGCCCATCACCATCCGCGACAAGGACTTCGGCGCCGTGCGCCTGCGGGCCTTCGGCAACTACAGCTACAGCCTGGCCGAGCCGCGGGCCTTCCACACCAAGATCTCCGGCACGCGCGAGCTGTACACGGTGGGCGAGCTCGACGGCCAGCTGCGCGGGATGATCCTGCAGCACATCTCGGACGCCATCGCGCAGAGCGGCATCCCCTTCCTGGATCTCGCGGCCAACCAGATGGAATTCGCCGCGGCCCTGCACAAGGAGATGGCGCCGGCGTTCGAGGCCATCGGCCTGCGGCTGGAAGGCATGACGGTGCAGAGCGTCTCGCTGCCGGAAGAGCTCCAGAAGATCATGGACCAGAAGATCGGCATGGGCATGATCGGCAACGACATGGGCAAGTTCATGCAGTACCAGACGGGCCAGGCGATCCCCGAGATGGCGAAAGCCGCCGGCTCGGGCGGCGGCAGCATCGCCGGCGACGCCATGGGCCTGGGCGCCGGGATGGCGATGGGCCAGGTGCTCGCGCAGAACATGCAGCAGGGTCTGCAGGGTGCGCAGAACCAGGCGGCGGCAGCTGCCGCCGCTGCGCAAGGCGCGGCGGCCTCCGCCGTGAAGCCGGAAGACGTGATGGCCACGCTGGAAAAACTCGGCGAGCTGAAGACCAAGGGCATCCTCACGCAGGAAGAGTTCGACGCCAAGAAGGCCGAGCTTCTGAAGAAGCTGGTGTAGAGAGGCTTGTCATTGCGGGCTTGACCCGCAATCCATCGTGGCGTCCTGACATGCCGCCATGGATCCCGGGTCGAGCCCGGGATGACAACCAAGATGGCCACCTCTTCCACGCAACGCACCTACACCGCGCCCTGCCCGGGCTGCGGCGCGCCTGTGGCCTTCCGCAGCGCGCAGTCCACCCACGCCGTCTGCAGCTTCTGCCAGAGCACCGTGGTGCGCGACGGCGACACGCTGTCGCGCATCGGCAAGATGGCCGAGCTGTTCGACGACCACAGCCCGCTGCAGCTGATGGCCCAGGGGCGCTTCCAGGGCAAGGCGTTCACGCTCGTTGGGCGCCTGCAATACAGGAGCGGCAGCGGCAACTGGGCGGAATGGATCGCGCTGTTCGACGACGGCAGCCAGGCCTTGCTGGCCGAAGACAACGGCGCCTACGTGATGGCGTTGCCGGCCAGGCTGGAACGCGAATTGCCGCAGGCGCAACAACTGCGCCTGGGCGCCACCACGGCGGTGGGCGGCAAGGCTTACAGCGTCGCGCTGAACGAGGAAGTGGCGCTGGTCTCGGCCCAGGGCGAACTGCCCAAGCTCCCGCCGCTGGGCAAGACCTTCCCGATGGTGGAGCTGCGCAGCGCCGACAACGAGGTGCTCTCCATCGACTACGGGGCCGAGCCGCCGGCGCTTTCCAAAGGCCGGCCGGTGGAGCTGGAGGAGCTGAAGCTCTCGGGGCTGCGCGAGGAGAGCACCAAGGAGACGGCGGCCCGCCAGTTCAATTGCCCGAATTGCGGGGCGCCGGTCGAAGTGATGCTGGCCGACAGCAAGAGCATCACTTGCCGCGCCTGCAACAGCCTGATCGACCTGCAGCAAGGCATCGGCGGCCAGCTGTCCCACGCGATCCAGGACGAACCGGTGCAGCCCGTCATCCCCCTGGGCACCGCGGGGCAGTTGCAAGGCGTGCACTGGCAGGTGGTGGGATACCAGCACCGGCTGGGGACCGAGCCGGACGACCCCGACGAGCATTTCGGCTGGGACGAGTACCTGCTCTACAACCGCAAGCGCGGCTTCGTCTTCCTGGTGGACACCACCGAGGGCTGGAGCCTGGTGAAGCCCGCCACCGGCGCACCCACGCTGTCGCAGAACCAGCAGACCGCCAGCTACCTGGGCACCACGTACCAGCAGCAGTATGCGTACAAGGCCGAGACCACCTACGTGGCCGGCGAGTTCTACTGGCCGGTGGCGCGCGGCCACACCTCCTTCAACCGCGACTACGCCAAGGGCAAGAGCCTGCTCTCGATGGAGGAGACGCCGAAGGAGCGCACCTGGTCGGTCGGCAACAAGATCGAAAGCGACGCCGTCGCCAAGGCGTTCGGCCTGGAAGCCAAGAAGGACCTGCTGCAGCGCGGCGATGCCGGCCCGGTCAGCGGCAAGGCCGGCCTGGGGTGCGGCTGCGCCACCCTGTTCATCATCGTGTTCGTCATCCTGGTCCTGGTGATGATGGTCAAGGCCTGCGACGACGAGAACCGGGGCACGGGCAGTGGCATCCGCTCCGGCGGCAGCTGGTCCAGCGGCGGTTCCCACAAATGAATTTCTCCGGAGGTCATCATGAATCTTGAGTGGCTGAAAGCCAGTGCCTTTTTCGGCTCCATCCTGTACGCGCTGGTCGGCGTCGTCGTGTTCCTGCTGACGTTCATCGTCATCGACAAGATCACCCCCTACAACCTGTGGGAGGAGATCGTGGAGAAGCAGAACGTCGCGCTGAGCATCGTCGTCGGGTCGCTGGCGCTGGGCGTCTCCATCATCGTGGCCGCCGCAGTGCACGGCTAGGCACGTGGCTGCCGTCCCCGGGGAGGCGCCGCCGGCCGCGGCGACTTCCCCGCGCCCCCTGGAAGTCGCGCTCCTGGCCTCGGTTTTCGTGGTGGCCGCCTGCGGGCTGGTCTACGAACTCGCGGCGGGCGCGCTCGCTTCGTACGTGCTCGGCGACTCGGTGCTGCAGTTCTCCACCGTCATCGGCACCTACCTGTTCGCCATGGGCGTGGGCTCCTGGCTTTCGCGCTTCTTCGAGCGCCAGTTGCCGGCGCACTTCCTGCGCATCGAGCTGCTGGTGGCACTCATCGGGGGCGGATTGCCGGCGCTGCTGTTCCTGGCGCACGCCTGGCAGCCGGGCGCGTTCCGCGTGCTGCTGTACGGCATGGTGCTGCTGGTCGGCATGCTGGTGGGCCTGGAGATCCCGCTGGTCATGCGCATCCTCAAGCGCGACGTGGCCCTGAAGGAGCTGGTGTCGCAGGTGCTGACCTTCGACTATCTCGGTGCGCTGGCGGTGTCGGTGGCCTTCCCGCTGCTGCTGGTGCCGCAGCTGGGCCTGATCCGCACCGGCCTGCTGTTCGGGCTGATGAATGCGCTGATCGCCGTGTGGGCGCTCTGGCTGTTCCGGCACGAACTGCGGCGCTTCGGCGCCCATGCGGTCGCCTGCTTCCTCACGGTGGGCGTTCTGGGCGCCGCCTTCGCCGGCTCGCAGCAGATCACCTCGCTGGCCGAGGACAAGTTCTACCAGGACCGCATCGTGCTGGCGGAAAGCTCGCCCTGGCAGCGCATCGTGTTGACGCAAGGCCGTGGCGGGCTGCGGTTGTTCCTGAACGGCAACCTGCAGTTCGCGCAGTCCGACGAGTACCGCTACCACGAGGCGCTGGTGCACCCGGCGATGGCGGGACACGGCGCCCCGCGCAAGGTCGCGGTGCTGGGCGGCGGCGACGGACTGGCCGTGCGCGAAATCCTTCGCTACCCGGACGTGGAGAGCGTCACGCTGGTCGAACTCGATCCGAACATGACGCGCATCTTCGCAGCGGACCCGGCGCTGGCCGCCTTGAATGCGGGCGCATTGAAGTCACCGAAGCTGCGCATCGTGCATGCGGACGCCTTCAAGTGGCTGCTGGAGACGGCCGAAATCTACGACGTGATCGTCGTGGACTTCCCGGACCCGACCAACTTCTCCATCGGCAAGCTGTACACGAACGCCTTCTATGCGCTGCTGGAGCAGCGCCTGGCCGCGAGCGGCTACGCCGTGGTGCAGACCACCTCGCCGCTCGTGGCGCGCCAGAGCTTCTGGACCGTGGCAACGACGATCGAGTCCGTGGGCTTGCGCACCTATCCGTACCATGCCAACGTGCCCAGCTTCGGCGAGTGGGGTTTCATCATCGCCAGCCGGCGGCCCTGGCAGCCGCCCGCGGCTCTGCCGGGCGGCCTGCGCTTCCTCACGCCCGCCGGCGTGCCGCCGCTGTTCCAGTTCCCGAACGACATGGCGCGTGTGCCCGCCGAGGTGAATCGGCTGGCCAACCAGGTGCTCGTGACGACTTACGAGCGCGAATGGGGCAAGGTGCATCCGTGAGTGAGCAGGAAACTCCTCCCCCCTCCGGGGGGAGGTTGGGAGGGGGGCTCGCGCGCCGAGCCTTCCTGCTGGCGCCAGCCGCGCTCGCCGCCTGTACCGCCAAGACCGAAATCACCGGCGCCTTCGCCGGCGCCAGCGCGGAACGCGGCCACCTGCTGCGCAACCCGCCGCCGCCCCAGGGCGCGCGCATCGAGCGCCGCACGCGCGTCGTCATCGCCGGCGCAGGCATCGCCGGCCTCGCCGCCGCCCGCGCCTTGCGCCAGCGCGGCATCGAAGACTTCGTCGTGCTGGACCTGGAGGACGCCGCCGGCGGCAACAGCCGTCCTGGGCAGGTCCAGGGCGTCGCCTGTCCCCTGGGCGCGCACTACCTGCCGGTCCCTGGCGACCCCGCACGCGAAGTGCAGGACCTGCTGGAAGACCTGGGCGTGCGCCGGCGGGTCGCCGGCCGCTGGACCTACGACGAGCGCATGCAGTGCCATGCGCCGCAGGAGCGCTTGTTCTTCCAGGGGCAATGGCAGCCCGGCCTGCTGCCGGTGCTGGGCGTCGGTGCCACCACGCTCGCGCAGTACACGCGGTTCTCGCAGGAGGTCGAACGGCTGCGCGAGAGCGGCCACTTCACGATCCCGGTGCGCAACCAGCGCGTGCTGCATGCGCTGGACGGCGAGCGCTTTTCCGATTGGCTGGACCGGCACGCCTTGACCGACCCGCAGCTGCGCTGGCACCTCGACTACTGCTGCCGCGACGACTACGGCTCCGGCACGGCCGCGGTGTCGGCCTGGGCCGGCCTGCACTACTTCGCCGCGCGGCACGGCTTCCATGTTCCGGGAGGCGAGGACGATGACGGTGAGCACGAGCCGCTCCTGACCTGGCCCGAGGGCAATGGCTGGCTGACGCGGCGGCTCACGGAGCCGCTGGGCGAGCGCGTGCGCACGGCGCGCGTGGTCACGCGCATCGCCGAACAGCGCCATGGCGTGGAGGTCGATGTGTTCGACGCCGTGGCGCGCCGGCACGAACGCTGGCAGGCCGCGCATTGCATCGTCGCACTTCCGGCCTTCGTGGCGGCGCGCGTGGTGGTGAACGCGCCGCCGCCGCTGCGGGCGCTGGCGGGCCGCACGCGCTACGCGCCCTGGATCGTCGCCAACCTGCACCTGCGCGGACCGATGAGATCCGCGCCTGGCGCCGCATTGGCCTGGGACAACGTGGTGTACGGCTCGCCGCAGGGCCTGGGCTACGTGGTCGCGACGCACCAGAGCCTGAACCCGGCACCCGGCCCCACGGTGCTCAGCTGGTATTGCGCACCCGGCGAGGCGGCGCGCGCCGAGGTCCTGCGCCAGCCGTGGACGCACTGGCGCGACCGGGTGGTGGCGGAACTCGCGCAGGTGCATCCGGACTTGCCGGGACAGCTGACGCACGTGGAGGTCGCGCGCTACGGCCACGCGATGGCGATTCCGGTGCCGGGCGCACTCGCGCAGTTGCCGGCCGCGCCGCGCGGCCCACGCATGTCTTATGCGCACAGCGACTGGGCCGGCTATTCGATCTTCGAGGAGGCGTTCACGCTGGGCCACCATGCGGGCCATGCCGCGGCGGCCGCCACGAGCAACAGCGCCAGCGCGGCCAAGTCCATGGCGAACACGCGGCCGACCTGAGCATTGGCGCCGCCGACGGCCCACGCGATGACAATGAATGAAACCACGCTGATGAAGCCGCCGATCCAGGCCAGCGGCTGCAGCGCCGGCCGGAAAGCGCTCGTGCACAGGAACAGGCCGAGCAGGCCGAACAGCACCGCGCGATGCCGCAACAGGATCTGCAGGTTGGGCTCGGTCGCATCCACGCCGTAGAGCGACGCAAGCCGGGCGGCGCCCAGCACGCCGGCGAGCGGCAGCAGGTGGATCAGGCCGACGAGAAAAAGGGCGATGGCGGGCAGGTGGCGCATCGGCCCTTGTATCGGATTGTGGCGCGGATGCCCATGACTTGCGAGGTCAAGTCCGACGGTGCGTGATCGGGCTTCAGAGCTCGCAGGCCCCGGGCGGCACATAAGCGCCAGCATGTTGCGGGAGTCCATCCGTGACGGTCCACCAGCTGCTGCCGGACGCCGTATAGGCATGCCAGGCCACACCGACCTGCGCCGGCTCGTCGATCAAGCCTGCGCGGACCCGCAAGACACCGGGCAGCGCTGCCCGCCGGCTGAACACCGGCGAGCCGCAGCGCCCGCAGAACGCCCGCTCCTTGCCCGGCGACGACTCGTAAGTCTTCATCAGACCTTGCGAATCGGTCAGCCGGAACGCGGAGACAGCAACCGGCGTGATGGCCGCGAAGGCGCTGCCTTGGGCCTTGCGGCACTGGGTGCAATGGCAGACCTCGATGGGCGACAGTGGCGCGCTGATCTGGAAGGTGATGTTGCCGCAAAGGCAGCTTCCGGTATGCATCAAAGCACCTCGTCAAGCCTGGAGGGATTGGCCGGAGGCGCGCTCAACGGGCTGAGCCGCCGGTGGATCTGCGCCTCGCGCGCGAGGACCGCGGCGAAGTCGCCCACGGCCTCCTGGTGCAGCCCGCGCTTCGCCTCCGCCAGGATGCGCGAGTCCGCCGCGGCGAGCTGGCCGGCGATCGCGCTCACCCGCGCTTCGAGCGCGCCGGCGGTCGGTTCCACCGCCCAGAGCAGGCCCCAGTTGTCGGCCTCGGCGGCACCGAACGGCTGCCCGAGCAGGAGGGCGCCCTTGGCCTTGGCCAGCCCGATCTTGCGGGGCAGCAAGGCCAGGGCGCCGCCGGTCGCGAACAGCCCCACGGTCACTTCGGGCAGCATGAACTGCGCGTCGGCGGACGCCACCACCACGTCGCAATTGAGCAGCAGTTCGAGCCCGGCGCCAACGGCCCACCCGTGCACCGCCGCGACGACAGGCTTGGGACACGCCATCAAGGCAGCGGCCAGGTTCTGCAGTGCTTCGACGAATTCGCCGGTGGCGGGATCGTCACGGTCCTTGCCGGCGCAAAAGGCGCGGCCCTCGCCACGCAGCACGATCACCCGGACGGCCGGGTCCTGGCTGGCGGCGGGCACCGCGGCCAGCAACTCGCGGGCCAAGCCCAGTGTCAGCGCGTTCAGCCGTTCCGGCCGGTTCAGCCGCAGGGTCAGCACGCCCGCGTGCGGCCCGTCGCGCAGCAGCATCGCGGCGCTCACCCGCGCATCAGCGCTTCGATCTCGTCGGCCTTCACCGGCACGCCGCGCGTGATCAGCTCGCAGCCCTGCGCGTTGACGATCGCGTCGTCCTCGATGCGGATGCCGATGTGGTGGAACTGTTCCGGGACGCCCTCGCCGGGGCGCACGTAGATGCCCGGCTCGATGGTGAGCACCATGCCCGCCTGCAGGATGCGGCTGGGCCGGTTCTTGATGATCTCGCCGGACAGCGGGTCCTTGCGTTCGCTCACGCTGCCCAGTTCCGCGGGCTCGACGTAGCTGCCGCAATCGTGCACGTCCATGCCCAGCCAGTGGCCGGTGCGGTGCATGTAGAACTGGAAGTAGGCGCGCTGCTCGATCACGTCTTCGAGCGAGCCCACCTTGTTCCTGTCCAGCAGGCCGACGTCCAGCATGCCTTGCGCCAGCACCTTCACCGCAGCCTCGTGCGGATCGGTGAAGCGGGCGCCGACCTTGGTGGCGGCGACCGACGCCTCCTGCGAGGCGAGCACGATGTCGTACAGCGTGCGTTGCGGGCCGGTGAACTTGCCGTTGGCCGGGAAGGTGCGCGTGATGTCGCTGGCGTAGCCGTCGAGCTCGCAGCCGGCATCGATCAGCACCAGCTCGCCGGCGCGCACGGGCGCGACGTCGGCACGGTAGTGCAGCACGCAGGCATTGGCGCCGGCGGCGACGATCGAGCTGTAGGCGGGGTATTGGGAGCCGCCGGCGCGGAACTCGTGCAGCAGCTCGGCGTCGAGGTGGAATTCGCGCACGTCCTTGCCTTCGCGCAGCATCCGCGCGCAAGCCTGCATGGTGCGCACATGGGCGCGGGCGCTGATGGCCGAGGCGCGCCGCATGATGTCCTGCTCGCGTTCGTCCTTCACGAGGCGCATCTCGTCGAGCACCGAGCACAGGTCGCGCTGGTTCTCAGGGCACAGGGCGCCGTAGCGCACGCGCGCGCGCACCTGGTTCAGCCAGCCGGCCACGCGCTGCTCCAGCCCGGTGTGGATGGCGAACGGGTACCAGACGGTGGCCTTGTTCTCCAGCAGCTTGGGCAGCTGCGTGTCGAGATCGGCGATGGAATGCGCGGCGTTCACCGCCAGCGCGCCAACGGCGGCGTCCGGGCCCAGCCGGTAGCCGTCCCAGATCTCGCGCTCCAGGTCCTTGGGCTGGCAGAACAGGGTGCTGGTGCCGTCGCCGGTGACCACCAGCCAGGCGTTCGGCTCGGTGAAGCCCGTCAGGTAATAGAAGTAGCTGTCGTGGCGGAACAGGAAATCGGAATCGCGGTTGCGCGGACGCTCCGGCGCGGTCGGGATGAGAGCAATGCCGTTGGCCCCAAGCTGGGCCGCCATGCGGGCGCGGCGCTGGGCGTAGACAGAGGTGGGCACGGTGGTGTTCATGGCTCCGATTGTCGGCCCAATGGGTTTTTTCGGCACGCGAAGCGCAGAATGTTGCTCGGCAATCAAACCGAGGAGCATCTCCATGGCACCCCGTTTTCTTGCAGTACTCCTGGCGTTCCTGTTGGCCGCCTGCGGTGGGGGCGAAGCCCCGTCAGCGGCGGGCAGCGCGCAGAAGGCGGCCGTTTCCACCTTCCAGGGCACCGGCACCTACTGGGTGCCGGCGGAGCCTGGGACAGGGTTCTTCTTCGAGGCCCAGGGCTCGACCGGGGTCATCACCTTCTACACCTTCGCCGACGACGGCCGGCCCGACTGGGTGGCCGGCAACGGCTTCTTCTCCGATGGCGGCGGGGCCAAGTTCCACTTCAGTGGCAACCTGCAGCGCAACAGCGGCGGCCAGACGGCCACGTCGACCGTGCCGAAGACCCCCACGAGCATGCCTGCCGGCACCGTCACCGTGGTGTTCGAAGGCGACCAGGCCCAGGTCCAGCTTGCCGGGCGCTCCTACACCGCCGAGCGCTTCTTCAGGACCGGCCAGGGCACGGCGCCCACGGCGCAGCAACCGGAGACCGGCATCTACTGGAACCCGGCCGAAGGCGGACGCGGCTTCACCATCGAGGTGAACAGCAACGTCGCGACGGTCGCCATCTTCCACTACGCCGATGACGGCCGGCCGACCTGGAATCTCACCGCGATGCAGCTCTCGGGGGGCTCGGCGGTGGGTGCCTCGGGCGACCTGTTCGGCTACACCGGCGGGCAGACCTTGACAGGCTCCTACAAGAAGCCGACCTCGAGCATGGGCGGCAGGTTCGCCCTCTCGTTCAGTGCTGCCTGCAGCGGCCAGCTGGGCTTCCCCGGGATGGCACCGATTCCGGTGCAGCGGTTCCCGTTCGGTTCGCTGCCGGCGGGCTCGGAGTGCCGGACCCCGCAGACCGGCACGCCCCAGGGGCCCATCGGGTATTGACCCGGCCGGCCGGCCGGTGCCCGAGGCCGAGTTCGCCGCAGCCCCGAACCCTAAAATGCTGCGCGAACCAACGAAGGCACCAATTGGGCAAGAAGCTGAACGTCGGCTGCGGCCGCAACATCCAGGCGGGCTGGATCAATCTCGACGCCGCGGCGCTGCCGGGCGTGGATGTCGTCGCGGACCTCGACCAGTGCGCGCAGAAGCCACTCCCCTTGGGCGACAACGAGGTCGAGGAATTCCTGCTGTCGCATGTGCTGGAGCACCTGCGTCACCCGCTGCCGTTGATGCAGGAGCTGCACCGAATCGCGCAGCCGAACGCGTTGGCCATCGTGCGAGTGCCCTACGGCTCGACTGACGAGGCGTTCGAGGACCCCACGCACGTGCGCCAGTATTTCCACGGCAGCTTCGGCTATTTCTCGCAGCCTTTCTACTGGCGCGCGGACTATGGGTTCCGGGGCGATTGGCAGCCGGAGAAGATCCACCTGATGGTGCCGCAGAACGAAAACGTAGGCCTCTCGCCGCAGGCGGTGATGCAGAAGATCCTGACGCTGCGCAACCAGGTGCGCGAGATGGTCGTCGAGCTGCGGGCGATCAAGCCGGTGCGGGAGCCGCGGGCCGAGCTGCAGCGGGCGCCGGAAGTCGAACTCGTGCTGGTCTGAGGCGGCGCCCCGGTGGCTCAAGCGCCCGCATTGAGCAGCGCCAGCCGGTCGGGGGTTCCCACGTCGACCCATTCGCCGGTGTAAACCTCCGCCGTCACTTGCTCGCGGCCCATCGCCTGGCGCAGGATGGGCGCGAGGGGCAGCTTCAAGCCCGACGGATTGCCGGCCGCCAAGTGGGCGAACAGCCCGTGGCGGAGCAACGCCGCCGTCGAATAGGTGAAGCGCTCCTCTGCCTGGCTCAGTGCGATGCCATCGGCGCGCAGGCCGAAGTCACCCTTGGCGTTGTGTTCCGGGTTCGGCACCAGGAACAGGTGGGCCAGCTTGTCGCCGCGCGCGAACCGCTCCAGCGCAGCGGGGGCGAACTCGAAGTCCGGCATGTAGACGTCGCCCGCCACCAGCCAGAAGACTTCGTCCAGCAGCGGCAACGCGCGCACGATGCCGCCTGCCGTCTCGAGCGCGCCGCCGAAATCGCGGCCTTCATGTGAATAGGCGATGCGCACGCCGCCAGACGCCGCGCCGAACCGGTCTTCGATCTGCTCGCCCAACCAGGCGGTGTTGACGACGGCCTCGGTGACGCCGCCCCGCGCGAGCGCTTCGAGGTGGTATTGCAGCAGCGGCTTGCCACGGACTTCGAGCAGTGGCTTGGGGCAGCTGTCCGTCAGGGGCCGCATCCGCTCCCCACGTCCCGCCGCCAGGATCATGGCCTGCCCGGCCACTAGTCTTCTTCCCCGCGGTCCAGCGAGCGCTGCTCCGTCCACTCGGGCTGGAAGCGCTCCACCAGGGCCAGCATCAGGTTGCGTGCCTTCACGGTGTGGTCGCCGCCGAAATTGCACACGTAGACGTCGCAGGTCACGGCCTTCTGTTCGGGCCAGGTGTGCAGGCACACATGGGATTCGGCCAGCAGCACCGTGGCCGTCACCCCGCCCGGGCCCTTGTCCGTGCCGGGAAAGGTGTGGAACAGTCGGTTCACGACCTGCAGTCCCGTCGCCTCGACCGCTGCCGCGACCCACGCGCCCAGCTTCTGCGCGTCGGTCAGCCAGGCGGCTTCGCAGCGGCATTGGTAGAGGTCGGCGGTGAGGTGCAGGCCTTTCATGCCTCCACTGTATGCGATGGAGGATGGCCGGCCGGTGTCCAAAGCCGGGCTGCGCCCAGCAAGTAAAATCAGGGGTTTCCCTGATCCCCACCCCGGAGCTGCCCCCGAAATGGCCAACGATTCCCTGATGGCGAACGCGATTCGCGCGCTCGCCATGGACGCCGTGCAACAAGCGAACTCGGGCCATCCGGGCGCGCCCATGGGCATGGCGGACATCGCCGTGGCCCTGTGGCACCGTCACCTGAAGCACAGCCCGAAGAACCCGAAGTGGCCCGACCGTGACCGTTTCGTGCTGTCCAACGGCCACGGATCGATGCTGCTCTATGCGCTGTTGCACCTGACGGGCTACGACCTGCCCATCGGCGAGCTGAAGGGCTTCCGCCAGCTGCACAGCAAGACCCCCGGCCACCCCGAAGTGGGCGTCACGCCCGGCATCGAGACCACCACTGGCCCGCTCGGACAGGGCATCACCAATGCCGTGGGCATGGCGCTGGCCGAAAAGCTGCTGGCCGCCGAGTTCAACCGCGACGGCCACACCGTCGTCGACCACCAGACCTATGTGTTCCTGGGCGACGGTTGCCTCATGGAAGGCATCAGCCACGAGGCCTGCGCGCTGGCCGGCGCCTGGAAGCTGAACAAGCTGGTCGCGGTGTATGACGACAACGGCATCTCCATCGACGGCCAGGTCACGCCCTGGTTCATCGACGACACGCCGGCACGCTTCAAGGCGTACGGCTGGAACGTGATCGGCCCGGTCGATGGCCACGACGTGGAAGCCGTGAGCCGTGCCATCGCCGACGCCCGCCGCAGCGCCGAGAAGCCGACGCTCATCGTCGCCAAGACGCACATCGGCAAGGGCTCGCCGAACCGCGCCAACACCGCCAAAGCCCATGGCGAGCCGTTGGGCGCGGAAGAGATTGCGCTGACCCGCACCGCCATCGGCTGGGCGCACACGCCGTTCGAACTGCCGCAGGCCGTGTACGACGAATGGGATGGCAAGGCCAAGGGCCAGGTGGCCGAAGAAGAGTGGGACCAGCGCTTCGCCGCCTACCGCGCCGCGCACCCCGAGCTGGCCGCCGAGTACCTGCGCCGCATGAACGGCGAGTTGCCGAAGAACTTCTCGCAAGTCGCCGTCGATGCCGCGGTGGCGGCGCACGCCAAGGCCGAGACCGTCGCTTCGCGCAAGGCCTCGCAGATCGCGCTGGAAGCCTTCACGGCCGCCCTGCCCGAGATGCTGGGCGGCTCGGCCGACCTCACCGGCTCCAACCTCACCAACACCAAGAGCACGCCGCCGCTGCGTTTCGACCAGGCCGGTGAAGTGAAGCGCACCGAAGACGGAAAGATCGGCCGCCACATCAATTACGGCGTGCGTGAGTTCGGCATGGCCGCCATCATGAACGGCATCGCGCTGCATGGCGGGTACATCCCCTACGGCGGCACCTTCCTCACCTTCAGCGACTACAGCCGCAATGCCATCCGCATGGCGGCGCTGATGAAGCAGCGCGTGATCCACGTGTTCACGCACGACTCCATCGGCCTGGGCGAAGACGGCCCGACGCACCAGTCGGTGGAGCACGCGGCCAGCCTGCGCCTGATCCCGAACCTGGACGTCTGGCGTCCCGGTGACACGGCCGAGACCGCGGTGGCCTGGGCGGTGGCGCTGCAGAACACCGACCGGCCGACGGCGCTGCTGCTGTCGCGCCAGAACCTCCCCTATGCGCCCAAAGCGGGGCTGGACGAGATCAGCCGTGGCGGCTACGTGCTGGCGGAGCCGGCGGAAGTCGGCCTCGCCAAGAAGGCGCAGGCGGTGATCATCGCCACCGGTTCCGAAGTGCAGCTGGCGCTGAAGGCGCAGGAGCTGCTGGCGCAAGGCGGCGTCGCCGTGCGTGTCGTGTCTGTGCCCAGTACCAGCACCTTCGATCGGCAGGATGTGGCGTACAAAAGCGCCGTGCTGCCCGCGGGCGTCCCGCGCATCGCGGTGGAAGCCGGCGTCACCGATGGCTGGTGGAAGTACGGCTGCGCGGCCGTGGTCGGCCTCGACACCTATGGTGAGTCGGCGCCGGCCAGTGCGCTGTTCAAGTATTTCGGTTTCACGCCGGAGAATGTCGCGGACACGGTTCGCGCCGTGTTGAAAAAATGACTTGTCATCCCGGACTTGATCCGGGATCCATCGTGGCGCTGCACCACACCGCCATGGATTGCGGGTCAAGCCCGCAATGACAGCCGGGTAAGGGTTTCGTTTTTCAGGAGCAATGACATGGCGATCAAGGTAGGCATCAACGGCTTCGGCCGCATCGGCCGCAACGTGCTGCGCAGCGCGGTGGCGAACTTCTCCGACATCGAAATCGTCGGCATCAACGACCTGCTGGAGCCGGACTACCTGGCCTACATGCTGCAGTACGACAGCGTGCACGGCCGCTTCAAGGGCGACGTCTCGGTCGAGGGCGGCACGCTGATCGTCAACGGCAAGAAGATCCGCCTGACCCAGGAGCGTGACCCGGCCAACCTGAAGTGGGCCGACGTCGGCGCGGATGTCGTGATCGAATCGACGGGCCTGTTCCTCGACAAGGACGGCGCGGGCAAGCACCTGGCCGCTGGCGCGAAGAAGGTCATCATCTCCGCCCCGTCCAAGGACGACACGCCCATGTTCGTGTTCGGCGTGAACGACAAGACGTACAAGGGCGAGGCCATCATCTCCAACGCCTCGTGCACCACCAACTGCCTGGCCCCGCTGGCCAAGGTGGTCAACGACAAGTGGGGCATCAAGCGCGGCCTGATGACCACTGTGCACGCCGCCACCGCGACGCAGAAGACCGTGGACGGCCCCAGCAACAAGGACTGGCGCGGCGGCCGCGGCATCCTGGAAAACATCATCCCGTCTTCCACGGGCGCGGCCAAGGCCGTCGGCGTGGTGATCCCCGAGCTGAACAAGAAGCTCACCGGCATGTCGTTCCGCGTGCCGACGTCCGACGTTTCCGTGGTCGACCTCACGGTCGAACTGAACAAGGAAGCCAGCTACAAGGAAATCTGCGCGGAGATGAAGGCGCAGAGCGAAGGCGCGCTGAAGGGCATCCTGGGCTACACCGACCACAAGGTGGTGGCCACCGATTTCCGCGGCGATGCGCGCACGTCGATCTTCGATGCGGATGCCGGCATCGCGTTGGACGGCACTTTCGTCAAGCTCGTGTCCTGGTATGACAACGAGTGGGGCTACTCGAACAAGTGCCTGGAGATGGTGCGGGTGGTGGCGAAGTAGCCAGCCTCGTCATTCCCGCGGAGGCGGGAATCCAGAGCTCCCAGGAAGCGCGCCACCGGCGCGCTTTTTCTTGGCGCTCACCTGGCCGTTTCTGCCAATGCCCTTTGAAAGAATCCCGTGATGGCCTTGTTGATCCGCGGCACTTGCGTACTGCGGTCGAATTCAGGCGGATCCTGGATGAGGTCCGGAAACCCGCCTACTTCCGGGAGCGGACCGAGCAGCGCGCCGTGCCCGCCAGACTCGACATTCAGAAGATGCTCGCAGGAACGGCACGCGGCGACAACGACGTCGCTGTGGAACCGGGGGACCAGCCAGCGATCATTTTGTGCGCTGATCAGTGCGAGAGCGACTTTGGGTTGCCGCAGCGAATCGGGATCGAAGTCAGCAGCGAATGGCACACCTGCCGCCACAGCGACGATTCGGCGATCCACGTGCTCGTACCAGGCGGGATCATCGAACTTCCGGTCGTTGATGGCGTTGACGATCGTCTTCTTGAGGCCATCCAGCATGCCTCCGGTCAATGCCACCGACGGGCCAGCGCAGGCGTGGAAATCCTCGGCGATGTTCAGTCTACAGTGTTCGCGCAGCCGGGAAGGCGACCAGCGTCCGCCGGCCAAAGTGAGCGCCGTGTGTCCACCAGCGGACATGCCGAACATGCCGACACGGTCGAAATCCAGGCGCGAAGCGAACGCCCGTTCCCGCGCCAGTCTGTCGATGGAGCGGGAAACCTCCAGGGGACGGCGGCGCCAGGCGGGGGGCCCGGGATCGCTCGCGTCCTTGTGGTTGTCGGCATGGTGCTCCGGCAGAACGACGGTGAAGCCGGCGTCCACCAGCGAACGTACAAGGTCGTAGTGGGCCCAGGGCGACCCAGGCGAGCCATGCGAAATCACGACGAGGCGTGCGCTGGCCGCCGTCGGGACCGCATCGATCGCGACGTCGAGTTGGAAGCTGCCCCTCTGCGCGGTTGCAGGGGCCGATCGCGTTGGATAGAAGACGGTGACGGGGCCTGAAACCGCGTTGGCCGGCAGTTCGACCATTCCGACCCTTGCGTGAGCCGCCACCGCCATTGCGGCCAGAGCGGCGGCGAAGACCCTCTTGACGTTGAAGTGGAGCATTTGTGCTGGTGGTGAAGTTCGGGTGCGCAGAGTAGCAACGCGATGGGGCTTGCGGCTTGAACGAAAAGGCTGCGAGGGCAGCCGCTTTGTTCAAGCCCCGCCGGCCTTCGAGGGGAAGAATTCGTTCTGTCACCACACGGAGCGATGCACATGTCCAACTTCTCGATTCAGATTCGTCCCCACGTTGATGCCGAACTCCACGCGGCTCACGAGGCCGAGCGCCGCGGCGAGTTCTACACGGCCTTCCTCGAAGCGGCCCGCGCCTGAAGGGAGGACCAGATGATCCACCGCGCACTTGCCGTCTTCGGCCTCGCTCTCCTGGCCGCCGGTTGCAGCACACCACCCGCCAACCTGGACCTGTCGCTGGACAAGCGAACCGCCGCCGGGATCTACCGCGTCGCGCTGCAACCGCCCGCGCAGGCTCCCGCCATCAACCAGATGCATGCCTGGCAGGTCAAGCTGGCCGCGCCCGACGGGAGTCCGGTCCGCGCCGCGCATTTCAAGGTCGACGGCGGCATGCCGCAGCATGGACACGGGCTTCCCACGCAGCCTCGCGTCACGCGTGAGCTCGCGCCAGGCACCTACTTGCTCGAAGGCATGAAGTTCAGCATGACCGGATGGTGGGAAGTGAAGCTGGACATCCAGGGACCGGCGGGCGTCGACCAGGTCACGTTCAATACGGTGGTCGACACGCCGAAGAGCCGGCCGTGAAACGCACCGCCTTGCGGGTCCGGACCCCTGGCCCCCTCAAATTCGTGGCCGTCCTCGCGGCAAGCCTGCTGACGACGCTCGCCGCGCTCGCACTCGACAAGTTGCCGCCGCGCGACGCGTGGTCGCCGCAGCAAGTTGCGGTGCTCGCGTCAATGCGGCTGAAGGAGGCGGGCTCGCAACCCGCAGACCCGTCCAATGCCTACGAGCAGAAGACCGAAGCGGTGGCGCTCGGCCGGGCGCTCTTCAACGACACCCGCCTGAGCCGCGACGGCCAGGTCGCGTGCGCCAGTTGCCACGCGGCCGACCAACAGTTCCAGGATGGCAGGCCGCGGGGCCAGGGCATCGGCACGGGGCAGCGGCGGACCATGCCCGTCATGGGCGCCGCGCATTCACCTTTCCTGTTCTGGGACGGCCGCAAGGACAGCCTCTGGTCTCAGGCGCTCGGCCCGCTCGAGGACGCGCAGGAACACGGGGGCAACCGGGTGCGCTTCGTCAAGCTGCTGCAGTCTCACTACTCGACGCAGTACCAGGTGGTTTTCGGGCCGCTGCCTCCCCTGGGCAAGCTCCCGGACGACGCTTCGCCCGCCGGATCGGAGGCCGAGCGCGCAGTCTGGGCCGCGATGGCGCCAGCCAGCCGCGATGGCGTGAACCGTGTGTTCGCGAACATGGGCAAGGCGATTGCCGCCTTCGAGCGAACCCTTTCCTATGGCGAGTCGCGCTTTGACCGGTATGCGCAGGCCACGGTCGAAGCCGACGGCCGGGGGCAGGAGGTCCTTTCGTCGCAGGAAGTCCGCGGCTTGCGGCTGTTCCTTACCAAGGGGCAATGCGTGACCTGCCACAACGGACCCTTGCTCTCCGACCACGCATTCCACAACACCGGCGTGCCACCCCTGGACCGGACGCGCCCGGACCGTGGCCGCGCCGAAGGCGTGAAGAAGCTGCTGCAGGACGAGTTCAACTGCCTCGGGCGTTACAGCGATGCCAGGCCCGAGCAATGCGGAGAACTGCAGTTCGTGGCCGGGAACGATCCGGCCCAGCTGGCCGCCTTTCGCACGCCGAGCCTGCGCAACGTCGAAGCACGCGCGCCCTATATGCACGCGGGCCAGTTCGCGACGCTGGAACAGGTGCTGCAGCACTACGCGGCCTCTCCCCGCGCGGTGCTCGGCCACAGCGAGTTGGCGCAGGCTGGAGAACGCCACGCCGAGCGGCAGGCCATTCGCTTGTCGGCCTCGGAGATCCGGGACGTGGCCGCCTTCCTCGGAACCCTCACGGGGCCTGTCATTCAAGCAAAGTGACGATGCTGTTCCTGCATGCGCGCGCTGAGCGGGCCGCTCATCTGGAAGGCGGAGGGCGGCAATCCGAACATCGTCCGCGCCGTCCGCGACAGATGCGCGGAATCCGCGAAGCCCGCCGCATGCGCCGCCGCCGACAGCGTGTCGCCCTGCATCAGGAGGGTGAACACGTGCAGGAGCCTGCGCCACAGCACATAGGTGCGCAGCGGCATCCCGGTTTCCTCGACGAAAAGATGGCGGAACCGTTCGGGCGACAGGTGGACGCGCTTCGCCAACTCAGGCAGGGAAACTGGCTGATCGACGCTATGCCTGAGGTATTCGACGACGGCCAGCACCCGCGGGTCGGAAGGTTCCCGGTGCGCCGTCTGGGAAACCTGTTGCACGAGCTGCATGCACGCTTCCCGCACGGCTTCATGGTCTTGTTCGACACGCCAGGCCCGGTCCAGGCGGGCGGCGGCCGCTTCGACCAGGTCCGCGTCGAGCAGCTCGAGGCGACCCTGCAACCGGGAGGTCAACGCCTTGCCTGCGGGCGTCTCGGGTTCGATGAAAAGAACGATGCTGATGTCGCAGCCGCTGATGTCGATCGTGTGCGTCGCCTTGGAGGGAACCAGCGCCGCGGCGCAAGGCTGCCACTCGCCACGGACGCCGAACTGGACGCGCAGGCCACGCGGCAAACCGAGTGCCAGCTGGATCGCGTAGTGCGAATGCGCAGCGATGGGCGCTCCGCTGCCGCCCTCCCCCAGAAAGCCGCACACGCCGGCCCAGGCGACGAAGTCGCCTCGATAGCGATTGGAGGGGGCGGTGGGCAATTGGATACCGGCTCGGAGACAGTCTAACCAAGCAACCAGGCGAGGGGCAGCACCTCATCAGCACGAAGCTCGACCGTTCTTCCTGATACACGCGTCCCGAAGCGTGCATTGCACAATCGCCGGCGCGGCAATGAATGGAAAACCCATGCAAGTCACTTCACGCGACGGCACCCGCATCGCCTTCGACCAGCAAGGGACCGGCCCGGCGGTCATCCTGGTGGGCGGCGCCCTGTCGGACCGCACAGGCGGCGCGGAGCTGGCTGCCTTGCTCGCGCCGCACCTGACCGTCTGCACCTATGACCGCCGCGGCCGCGGCGACAGCGGCGACACCAGGCCATCCACCGTCGCGCGTGAGATCGAGGATCTTCAAGCGCTCGTCGATCATGCCGGCGGCACGGCCTTCGTGTACGGCAAGTCGTCCGGGGCGGCGCTTGCCTTGCAGGCGGCATCGGCACTCGGGGACAAGGTGAAGAAGCTGGCCCTTTACGAGGCGCCCTACAACGACGCGCCCGGTGCCGCCAAGGAGTGGGCGGACTTCACCGCGAAGCTGGACGCATTGCTGGCCGGCGAACGCCATGACGATGCGGTCTCGCAGTTCATGCGATTCGTGGGCGCGCCGGACGAAGTCCTGGCGAAGATGAAGGCGTCGCCCGCCTGGCCGGGGATGGTGGCCATGGCGCCGACCCTGGCCTATGACAATGCCGTCCTGGGGAAGGATCGCTCCGTTCCAGTTGCGATCGCAGCCAGGGTCCAGGCCGCCACGCTGGTGATGGACGGCAGCGCCAGCGCCGGACCCATGCCGTTCATGCGTGCGACGGCAGACACGCTCGCCAAGGCCATTCCCGGGGCGCAACGGCAGGTCGTGGAGGGCCAGGCCCATGACGTCGACGCGAAAGTCCTCGCGCCGATCCTGCTGGAGTTCTTCCAGTAGCGCCTGCAGGTTCGTGCACTTCTGTCAATCGTCGCAATGCGCGATGACTCAGGCGCCGCGCGCGTTCAGACTGGGGCGCAAACAACTTCAAAGTAGTCGCCATGCGCCGTCGTGCTGCCCTGGGAACCTTCGTGCTCACTGCCCTGTTGCTCGGCTGCGCCACCGCGCCCCCGGTCTTGCAGGCAAACGAGGAAGTTCGCCGCTCACTGGCGCCGACGGGAACCTTGCGCATCGCGGTCTTCACCGGGTCTCCGATGTCGATGGTGCGCGATGCCGCAAGCGGCCGCACGCTGGGCGTGGCGTACGAGCTGGGGACGGCGCTCGCCGCGCGGCTGGGCGTTCCGCACCAGCTGGTTGAATTCGGGACGTTTGCCGACGTGGCGGCAGCCCTGGCGTCCGGCCAGGCCGACATCGGCATGTTCAACGCGAGTTCCCCGCGCGCCTCCGAAGTCTGGCTGGCTCCAACGTTGCTGTCGCAGGAAGCGAGCTATCTCGTGCCCGGAACGTCGAGCATCATGGCCATCGCGGACGTGGACAAGCCCGGCGTGCGCGTAGGCGTCCAGCAGAACAGCAGTTCGCAAGGCCTCCTGGCTCGCACCTTGAAGTCGGCGACGCTCGTGCCCTTGCCCAACTTGCAGAACGTTCCGCAAATGTTCGCGGCGGGCCAACTCGGCGCCTTCGCGACGAACAAGGGAATCCTGTTCGACCTTTCCGATCGCGTGCCGGCCTCGCGGATCCTGGAAGGCAGCTATGCCATCGAGAACCAGACCCTGGCGATCCCCAAGGGGCGGGAAGCTGGAGGCGCTTACCTGGCAAAGTTCCTGGACGAAGCACGGAGCTCCGGACTGGTGAAGGCGTCGGCGGAGCGGGCCCGTCTTCGTGGGGTGCTCTTCCGCTAGGCGGTCGGCGGCCGGCTACCCGCCAAAGCCAACGAACGTGGTGGCCTCCGCCACGCTCTTGCGCTCCGAGACCACCGCATTGGCGGAAAAGGTCTCGTCGGGCCACCCGAGCGCCACGCTCTTCATGATCACCTGGTCGGCGGCGATGCCGGCGTGCTCGCGCACCACCGGCGACTGCATGATGCCCTGGCTGTTGATCACGCAGCCCAGGCCGCGCGACCACGCGGCGTTGACCAGCGCCGTGGTGACCGCGCCGCAGTCGAACGGCGTGTCGTCGCTGCCGTCGAGCACGCGGTCGTAGGTGACGATGATGCAGACGGGCGCGTCGAACTGGCGAAAGCCGCGCATCACCCAGTCGTGGCGCATCTCCTTGTCGTCGCGCGCGATGCCCATCGCGGCGAACAGCTGCTTGGCCACGCCGACCTGCCGGTCGCGGTGCTGGCCCGCGAAGGCCTGGCCGGTACGGAACTCGCGCGACTGCGGCACGCCGGCGGCCATCCGCTCCGTGTTGCCCGCGCGGATGCGGTTGAGCGGCTCGCCCGTGACGACGTAGAAATTCCACGGCTGCGTGTTCATGGAGGACGGTGCCCGCATGGCCAGCGCCAGGATCTCCTCGATCAGCGCCCGCGGCACCGGGTCCGGCTTGTAGCCGCGGATGCTGCGGCGTCCGAGGATGACGTCGTCGAACTGCATGGTGCTCCTTGTTCAATCCACCGGGCGGGATCATAGGCAGGCGGTTGCGTTCCTCCTGTCACGTTCGCTCCATCGTGCCGATGCACAATCGCGGACTTCGACTTCACCCGCGCAATGAACGAACCGACCAGTCTGGCCATCCAGGCCCGCGGCCTCGCCAAGCATTTCGGCGAGGTGCGCGCGGTCGACGGCATCGACCTCGACGTGCCGCGCGGCATGATTTTCGCCATCCTCGGGCCCAATGGCGCGGGCAAAACGACCCTGATGCGCATGCTCGCGACCCTGGCCAGGCCCGACGCCGGCACGGCGCGCGTCATGGGCCACGACCTCGCATCGGTGCCGCATGAAGTCCGTGCCGTGATCTCGATGACGGGGCAGTTCGCCTCGCTCGACGAGGACCTGACCGCGCGCGAAAACCTGGTGATGCTGGCGCGCCTCTGGGGTTTCCGTGGTGGCGCCGCCAAGGAGCGGGCCGACGAATTGCTCGCCGCTTTCGACCTTGCCGATGCCGCGACCCGGCAGGTCAAGGCCTACTCGGGCGGCATGCGCCGCCGGCTCGACATCGCGGCTTCCCTGGTGGTCACGCCCGGCGTGCTGTTCCTCGACGAGCCGACGACGGGCCTGGACCCGAAGGCGCGGCAGGGCGTGTGGGCGATCGTCCGATCGCTCGCGAAGTCCGGCGTCACCGTGCTGCTCACGACACAGTACATGGACGAAGCCGACCAGCTGGCCGAACGCATCGCCGTGATCGACCACGGCCGCAAGATCGCTGAAGGCACCAGCACCGAGCTGAAGCGGGCCACCGGTTCCGGCTTCGTCCACGTCACGCTGGCCGACGCGTCGCGTCTCGAAGAAGCGGCGCGCCTGCTGCAGGAGCGCTGCGGCGCGAACGTGCAGCGCGGTGCCGAAGGGGCCCGCCTCTCGGTGGCCGCACGGACCGCGCAGGACGCGAACGATGCGCTGTCGGCGCTGCTCGCGGCCGGGATCGAGCCCGTGGACTTCGCGCTGGGCAGCCCCAGTCTCGACGAAGTCTTCTTCGCGCTCACGGGGCGGGCCGGCGGCGCCCCCGCCAAGGGAGACCCCACATGACAGACAACGCGGGCACGCCCGTGCCGCGGCTCAGGCAGGTTGCCGCACCCGCGCGGCCCTCGGCCGCATCGAACGCACTGGTGTTCGGCTGGCGCGCCATGCTCAAGTTCAAGCACCTGCCCGAGCAGATGTTCGACCTGGTCATGACGCCGATCATGTTCACGCTGCTGTTCACGTTCGTGTTCGGCGGGGCGCTCGCCGGTTCCCCGCGCGAGTACCTGCAGGTCTTCCTGCCCGGCATCCTGGTGCAGACCGTGGTGTTCAATTCGGTGTACTCGGGCATGGGCCTGGCGACCGACATGGACAAGGGCCTGTTCGACCGCTTCCGTTCCCTGCCGATCTGGCCCCTGGCACCATTCGCCGGGCTGATGGTGGGCGACGTCCTGCGCCACCTCATCGCCGGCAGCATCATCCTCACGATCGGGCTGATCCTGGGCTACCGGCCCGGCGCCGGCGTGCCGGGCGTGCTCGCGGGCTTCGCGCTGCTGATTGCCATCGGCTTCGGCATGGGCTGGATCTTCATCGTGATCGGCCTCACGGTGCGCACGCCGATGACGGTGATGACGCTCGGCTTCAGCTTCATGTTCCCGCTGGTCTTCGCATCGAACATCATGGTCGACCCGTCCACCATGCCTGGCTGGCTGCAGGCGGTGGTTCAGGTGAACCCCGTCTCGCTGATGACGACGGCCGCGCGCGGGCTGATGGCCGGCAGCGCGACGGCGCAGCAGGTCCTGCTGGCACTCGTGGCGCCTGCCGTGCTCACGCTGCTGCTCGCGCCCGTGACGCTGAGGCTCTACCGCCGCAAGTGAGGCATCGCGGTCGAGGCGCGGCGGATGGGCCGGCCGCCACGTACCGGGGGAGGCGTCCTACAGCCTGAATCCAGGATGCCGCAGAACATGGCCGGAAATGCGTTCGCCGTCCACTGCCCCACCGCCCGACCGGAGCCGTGCCGAAGCCGGTTTTCCTCCATCGCCTGCGCTCCTGCTGCTCGACGGGCCGCGTGCCGCCGCCGAGGCCGGCCTGAGCCTGCTGGCCTGGCCCTGGCTGCGGGCCACGGCGCGCAGGGGCGACGGCCATCCCGTCTTGCTGCTGCCGGGTTTCCTGGCCGGCGACGAACTCACGAGCCTGGCGCGCCGCTTCCTGCGCCGGCAGGGCTTCGCCCCGCACGGCTGGCATGCGGGCGTGAACTGGGGCCGGTGGGACGCATTGGACCTCGTCATCGCCCGCACCGAAGCGTTGGCGAACCAGGCGGGCCGCAAGGTGAGCCTGGTGGGGGCCAGCATGGGTGGGCTGTACGCGCGAGCCCTTGCGCGCCAGCGCCCCGAACTCGTGCGATGCATCGTGACCCTGGGCAGTGCCGCGCACCCGCCGCATCGCTCCAACCACGTCTGGCCCTGGTACGAGGCGCTCACGGGCCAGCCTGAGCGCACGATGCACGTGCCGTCGCCGATGCCGGTGCCGAGTACCTCGGTGTTCAGCCGCGTGGAAGGTTTTTCCAGCTGGCGGCCGTGTGTCCAGCCGGCGGGCCGCCAGCAGGAGAACGTCGGGATCGTCTCCAGCCACATGGGGATGGTGTGTCACCCGGCGACGCTGTACCTGCTGGCAGACCGGCTGGCGCAGCAGGAGGCGGCATGGAAAGCGTTCGAGCCGCCGGCGTTGCTGAGATCCTTCTACGAAGTGATCGCCTGATCCGGGCTTGTCGAGCTTCAACTTTCCAGACAAGAGGTTCACCGGCCGTTCACCCGGTTCGCCCAGAATGCCGCGACCGGGAGAGAAAACCATGATGCGCAACCGAAGCTGGATCTGGTGGACCGCGGCCACGCTGTTGCTGGCCTCGTGCGGCGGTGGGAGTGATGGCGGGGCACCGTCTCCAGCACCGGTCCCCGCTCCCGCTCCCGCGCCCGTACCCGCACCTGTGCCTGTCCCAGCACCCGCTCCTGCACCCGTGCCCGTGCGCCAGGTCGGCTTGTCGGTGATCGCCGGCGAGGAAGGCCCGCCCGGCAACGCCACCACCACCGACGGTACGGGCCGGGCCGCGGGGCTGGTCGCGCGTGCGATCGCGCTCGATGCCGACGGCCACGCGTGGGTTGGCGGTGGCACTTTTCTCGGTGGCCCGCTGCGGCGCGTGAGCCCCGCGGGCGTGGTCAGCACCCCGCCGGTGAACGGGCCCAGCGCCTGCAGCGGCGGCGCCGACGATCTCGCGGTGGCCGCGGACGGTTCGCTCTACTTCCTTGCGCAGGCCGGCTTGTGCAAGCGAAGTCCCGATGGCACCGCGTCGCTCACGGCACAGGTGCCCGACTGGCCAGCCGCGGTCGCCACGGGGCCCGCCGGCGAGGTCTACGTGGCCAACGGCACCGGGAGCCTCTATCGCCTTGGGGCCCAGGGACCCGAGGTCATCGCGGGCGGCTTCCAGCCCATCGTGTCGATCGCGGTCGACGCGGCGGGAACCATCTACGTGGCCGACTACGGCGGCGTCCACGCGGTCAACGCGCGCGGCGAGCGGCGCCTGCTGGTGCAGCGTACGCCCACCGAGTTCATGCACCGGATGACGGTCGAGCCGGCCGGCAACCTCATCGCGGTGGCGGAAAACACGACCCCCGGGACGAGCCGCCCGCCCGTCCTGCGGCGGATCACCCCGGCCGGACAGGTCAGCCCCGTCGCGGGTGCCGACAACCTCTTCCGCTGGGGCACCAGCGTCGACGTCGCGGTGGACCGGCAGGGCAACATCCTCTATACCAGCGGGCAAGGCGTCGGCCGGCTGGCGTCCGACGGAACGCACACCGCCGTCGCCGGGCACGGCTTGGCCGGCCCTCACGCGCCACTGGCCGAGACGCCGGTGGGCACGGATGCCTCCGGCGTCACCTGGACGCTGTCCGACCTCGCCCCCTACCTGTCCTCCGACAATCCGGCCCAGCCGCAGCCGCGCCTGCGCAAGCTCGATGCGGCCGGCCACCGCGTGCCCTTCGGTGCGGACGGGCAGGGCCTGGTGATCTCGGAGCGGCCGACGTCCACGGCCATGGACAACGAAGGCAACCTGGTCCTGGTGTTCGCGCGCTTCGTGCCGGTCAGCACCGGCTTGCCGATCGTCGCGCGGGGCGCGCCGCTGAACACCGAGATCTACCGGGTCGCGCCCAACGGCGCGATCAGCCGTCTGTATCGCCGCGACGCGAACGAGGCGGACTTCGTTTCGGTCGTGGGTTTCGGCATCGACGCGCAGGGCCGCATGATCGTCGGCGACGCGGTGACCAACACGGTGCGCTGGCTGCGTGCGGACGGGAGCTCCGAGCGGATCGGGCCGGGCCTCTTCACCCAGGTCAACAATCCGGCCCTCATGGCCGTGGCGCCCTCCGGCCGCGTCGCGCTCTGGGACCGGCAAGCCTTGCGGCTGCACCGCCTGGACGCTGACGGCATCCTGCGGCTCTGGACGGGCCAAGGCTTCCAGACCGACGAAGTGACGGATGGCCCGGCCACGGCCGCGCGCATTTCCCGCATGACGTCGCTGGCGTTCGACAGCGCGGGCCAGTTCTGGTTCGCCGATCGCAACACCTTGCGGACCGTGAGCGAAGACGGCCACGTGGGGACCGTGGTGGGGCGCCCCGACGCTTTCTGGAACAGTCCCGGGCCGCTGCCGGGGACGATCGCGTTCCCCGACGCGCTGCAGGCCGGCCCGAACCGCAGCCTTGTTCTGCGCTCCGGCGGCGCCATCCTGAAGGTCGTGCCGCCCTGAAGGGTCTCAGTCCAGCCGTTCCGCGCGGGTCATGCCGTTCTGGTGCAGCACCAGGCCGCGCACTGCGCCGTTCGGCCAACGCTCGAACTGGATCTCGGCCCGGATGAGATCCCAGGCGAAACGATCGGGCCTGCCCGCGACCGGATAGACGAGCATCCGGTCCTGGTCGGTGAGCTGCACCGAGAGCTGGCCGCCACTGGCCCGCACGTGGAAGTCGAAGCGTGGCGCGCGATAGCGGCCCACGTAGGCGTCCAGGGCCTGCTGTGGCAGCAGCGCGGCGGCGGGGAGCGCCTCGTCGCTGCGGCTCGCCACGCGGTCGTCGCCCCGCACCTGCCAGCGCAGCGAAGCCACCCGGCCATCCTTGCGTTCGAAGATCGCCTTCGCGCGCGTCCCGTAGTTGAAGCTGTCGGGCCCCGACGGGGTCAGGGCCACGTACGGGGCTCCCGTGCTGCGCAGATAGAGCCGCCCGTCCTGCGCGACCAGCGTGAACGCGTTGTGGCGCGTCTCGCGGAACACGCCCTGGTAATCGGTGATCCGCTCGGCGGGCAAATCGAAGCTGGCGTTGTCCACCGGATAGCGCCCCACCAGCATGTCGTTCGCGATCCGCCACACGGCCGATTGCGCGTTGCTGGCCATGAGCACCACCACCTCCTGGGTGTCCGGCGCGATCGTCAGCACCGAGCGGAACGCGCCGGTGCCGCCGGTGTGCCCATAGGTCAGCCGGGAGGGCGGGCCGTTGACGAAGAGCCCGTAAGCGACCTGTCCGTCGAAGCGGGCGAGCGGCGTCACCAGCCGCGCCCCTGCGGCGCCCAGGGGGCCGTCGCGGCCCGCGAGGATCGCACGGCCGAAGATCAGCAGGTCCTCCGCCGTCGAGCGCAGCGCGCCGGCGCCGGCGAAAGCCAGCATGTCCCAGGGCAACGCCACGAATTCGCCGTCGAAGCCCTGGGCGAGCCGGTGCGCGTGCGGGCCCAGCGACTGAAGCGTGTTGCGCATGCCCAGGGGCGCGGTGATCCGCTCGCGCACCAGCTCCGCCCAGGGCTTGCCGTAGCGTTCCGAAAGGGCCTCGCCGAGCACCGCGAACCCGAGGTTGCTGTACGACGCGTCGCAAGGCGCACGGTCCGCCAGCTTCAGCTGGCCCAGCATCTTCCAGAGGCGGGCGCGGTCATAGGCGCGGTAGGGGTCCTGGCGCACATAGCCCTGCTGCCGGAAGTCAGGGGGCAGGCGCGGCAGGCAAGAGGTGTGCGTCACGAGCTGGCGCAGCGTGATCTGCGCGGTGCCTTCCTGCGAGAAATCGACCTTGCCTTGCAGCACGCGGCCGACGGTGTCGTCCAGTGACAGCTCACCGGCCTCGACCGCCTGCGCCAGCAACAGCCCGGTGAACACCTTGCTGATGGAACCGATCTCGAACAGCGTGGCTTGTGGGCCGGTCGCCACGGGCGGCCCGGTCACCGTGCCGCTGGCGGCGACGGCATAAGACGCGCGCCCCTCCCGCCACGCGGCCGCGGCGGCCACGCCGGGCTGCGAACCCAGTGCGTCGCGCGCCAGCGTTTCGACCGGCGTCGACAAGGGGACGACGGCGGGCTGCGCCCTCAGCGCGGGGGCCGCGCCGACGGTGAGGGTGAGGGCGAGCAAGAGCCGGATCGGCATCGGGTTCCGTGTCATGCCTCACGCGTCAACGAGGCAACCTTGTCGGCAGCTGATGGCGCCGGGGCGGGGTGGCTTTCGGGCGCGGCCCAGTGCCGCCCAGGCTCCTAGGCTTCGGCGATCGCAGCAATGGAGACTTTCAAACCGGGGATGCGTGCAGGCAATTTGGCTCCCTGGCGCGCGGGTGGGTCGGCAGGGAACCACCGGAGCCATTCCTCGTTCATGCCGGCAAAATCGTCTTCGTCCGCGAGGACGATGGTCACGCTGACGATCTTGTCGAGCGAGCTCCCCGCGGATTCGAGGATGGCCTGGATGTTGGTCAGGCATTGCCTGGTCTGCTCCTGGATGGTGACGCCCCGGATGGCGCCCGTCTCCGGGTCCGCCGGCGCCGTGCCCGAGACGAAGACGAGCCCGGCCGCTTTCACGGCCTGGCTGTACGTGGGCGGCGGCCTGGCCGCGTTTGGCGTGTGAATGATGTGGCGGGTCATGGACTCTCCTTCAGCGCAGGACGATACGCTCGCGGCCGCGTTTGCGAAAGGGCGCCCGGTGGCTCACGGAGTCGCGGCATACTCTTTCGGAGCTTGAGCAAAGTGACGTTCAACAAGCGTCCCGATTGCCTGCTTGCCCGCTGGCCTCAACGTTCGACATCGACCCACCCACCGCACGCCTGCGACGCCAGGCAGGCCTCGATGAACGCCATCGTGTGCGCGCCGTCCTCGATGCGCGGATAAGGAAAGTCCGGCACCGGCTCGCCCAGTTGGCGCGCCATGCGCTCCTGGGCCATCTCGGCGTAGATGTTGGCGAAAGCTTCCCGCAGCCCTTCCGGATGACCGCGGGGCGTGCGGCCCAGCGCGAGGATTCCGGTCGGCAGGTCGGGGTCGCCGCGGCCGATCGTGCGGACCGGCTCGCCTTGCATCGCCAGCTTCAGGTAACTCGCTTCGCGATGCGACCAGTCCATCATGCCGGCCTCGCCGTACACGCGCAGGCGGATGTCGTTCTCGCCGCCGGCCGCCGCCTGGGTCACGGTGAAGGTGCCGCGCGCGCCGCCCTCGAATTCGAGCAGCGCGGAGACATGGTCGATCACCTGGCGTCCTGGCCGCAGCGTGCCGACATCCGCCATGACACGCGTGACGTTTGCGCCGGCCGCAAAGCACGCCAGGTGCTGCGTGTGGCAGCCGATCGCGCTCATGACCAGCGCCAGCCCGCTGCGCGCGGGGTCGAAGATCCAGCGCAGCCGGCTCGTGAGCGGACCGTCCTCGACCCGCGTGGCCAACCCCGACTGGATGTACTCCACCTGGACCAGCCGCACGGGCCCGATGGCGCCGTCGCGCACCAGTTGCCGCGCGTGCCGAATCATCGGATACGCCGAATAGCCATGGGCGATGGCGAACAGCCTTTGCTGCGCGCGCGTGCGCCGCACCAGGTCTTGCGCCTGCGCGAAGTCATGGGCCACCGGCTTGTCGCCGACGACGTCGAGCCCGGCGTCCAATGCGGCCGCCGCATACGCGTAGTGCGTGTCGTTGGGCGTCATGATCGCCACCGCGTCCACGCCGTCCTGGCGGAGGCGCTCCCCGGCCAGCAACTCAGGCACGGTGCCGTAGCAGCGCTGCGGATCCAGGCCCATCGCCACGCCGGCCGCGCGCGAGCGCCCCGGGTCGCTCGACAACACACCCGCCGTGACGCGGAACCAGCCGTCCATTTCCGCCGCCCCGCGGTGCATGCGGCCGATCCAGGAGTCGGGCCCGCCACCGATGACGGCCAGGCGCAGCGGCCGGCCGAACTTTTCGCGCAGTTGCATCGTCGTTCTCCTGGTGGGCCGGCTAGCCCGCCAACATGAAGCCGGCAAAGAAATCCGCCAGGGCCTGGTGCGCGTCCAGCGGCAGCACATGCGCGACGTACTGGTCGGGACGCACGATGACCAACGCACCCGCCGCACGATCGATGCCCCGCAGTTCGAAGATGTCCGCCTTGGGATCGGCGCAGAACACCTTCTCGTAATCGCGCAGGCCGTGCCGGCCTTTCAGCGGCAACAACAGGGCCGGCAGTGATTCGATGGCCAGGTCGCGATGGTTCTGCTGGTAGACGGCGCGCACGTCGAACACCGCATCGATGTCCTGGCCTGCAGGCGTGTGCCTGCGCACCGGCGAATCCGGCGAGTCCTGCAGGAAATCGCAGAGCGCGGGGATCCCATCGTTCTTCCCGGCGAACGCATACAGCCGCCATCGTCCGTCCGCCCGCCCCGCATGTCCCAGATGGAACGGCCGCGCATCGGTGACCCGCACCACCGGCGCGGAGTGGAAGCGGGTGCCGATCACCAAGCCGGTGGCCAGGTGCTGGTGCTTCGCTTCACCGCAAATGATCGACGGCCGGTAGTGCGTTCCGACACCGGCGGTGAAGCGCGCATGCCGCTCGAAATACTTCTGGAATTCCTTCGGATCCACGCCCTGCGCATCGCCGCCTTGTCCTCCGGCCGCGCGGTCGCTGAACATCTTCGCCCACTCGCGGTCGAAGTCGATCAGCTCCTGCGCCGCCGGCTGGCGCTCCTCCGAGTAGGTGCGCAGCAACGCGGGCGCACATTGCCGGCGCAGCACGGCGGCGAGCTTCCAGCCCAGGTTGAAGGTGTCCTGCATGGAGAAGTTCATGCCCTGCCCGGCCTTGGGGCTGTGCGTGTGGCAGGCATCGCCGGCGATGAAGACGCGTGGACTGGCAGGGACATCGTCGTACTGGTCGCAGATGCGCTGGCCGATCTCGTACACCGACCACCACGGCACCTCCTTCACGTCCAGCGTGTACGGGTGCAGGATGCTGCGCGCCCGCGCGATGAGGTGGTCCACCGTGATGCCGCGGCTGGCCACGCGCTCCTCGTCCGCG
The DNA here is from genome assembly GCF_007833165.1 of Caenimonas sedimenti. Taxonomy (GTDB): domain Bacteria; phylum Pseudomonadota; class Gammaproteobacteria; order Burkholderiales; family Burkholderiaceae_C; genus Ramlibacter; species Ramlibacter sedimenti. Next base: position 69,366 of record NZ_VOBQ01000010.1, read on the forward strand.
AGCTTGTCCATCTCCACGTAGAGGCGCACCAGGTAGCCGCCTTCACGCGGGATCACCAGCAGGTTGCCGGCGGCGGATTGCACAGCCACCTTGTAGCGGATGTCCGGGAAGTCGGTGACCATCAGCAGGTCCATCACGCCCCAGGCGTGGTTGGCGGAGTCGCCCACCAGCTGCCTGCCGATCGCCTTGCGCACGGCGCTGCGGGCGCCGTCGCAGCCGACCACATAGCGGGCTTGCACGGTTTCCTGCTGGCCGGCGTGGGCGGCATCGGTGCGCTCCAGCCGCACGGTCACCGGGGCGTCGGCGGCGGCGCCGTCCACTTGCACGTCCACCAGCCGCCGCGCATAGTGCGGCTCCAGGCGGCTGGGGCTGTTGCGCATGGCCTCCAGGTAGAAGTCGTGCACCCGCGCCTGGTTCAGCACCACGTGCGGGAACTCCGAGAGGCCATCTTCGGTGTCCTGCACGCGGCCATGCCGCACGATGCGGCCCGGCGCCTGGGCGTCGGGCTTCCAGAACGTCACTTCGTTGATCCAGCAGGCCTCCTTCAGCACTTTCTCGCTGAAGTTGAAGGCCTCGAACATCTCCATCGTGCGGCAGGCGATGCCGTCGGCCTGGCCCAGCTGGAGCGGGCCTTCCTTCTGTTCAACGATGCAGGTGCGGATGTCGGGGAAAGAGGCGAGCTGCGCCGCCAGTGTCAGGCCGGCCGGGCCGCAGCCGACGATCAGCACATCGACCTGGGCGGGCACGGCCTCCGCGTGCGGCAGCGCGTGCGGCGACGCGTCGGCGAGGTGCGGGTCGCCGGGCCGGAAGCCATCCAGGTGGAACTGCATTTGCTTCTGTGCTCCGGCGCTACAGGACTTCTTCGATGGTGTAGATCGGACCCGTCGGCTCGCGCCGGCCGGTGCCGACGGCCACCATCTTGTTCAGCCATTCGTACTTCTTCGCCGCCGTCTCGAAGATCGGGACGATGCGGAAGTAGTAGTCCTTCGGGTCCACGAGTTCCCCCGCGGCCAGCCGCGCCATGACTTCCGCCGGCCCGTGCCGGACACCACGGTACGACATGTAGATGTGTTCCCCGTCATCGGTGCGCAGCAGCAGGCGTACGTCCAGCACGGTGACGCCGTCGTTGCGCTGGAGCAGCCAGTCGCCGGCAGGCGTGCCGGCCACGCTGCCCCGCAGCCGCTCTCCCTCGAATTCGCCGCCGGTGACGGTCGCGATGCGCCGCCGGCCCAGCGGCGTGTCGCCGAGGTCGACGATCTGCGGCACCTGCAGCCGGATTTCGAACAGCGGGCGGGTCTCGATCATGCGCAAGTCTCCGAGGATGTGGGGTCATGGCCGAACGGCCGAGGCTGAGAGGATGCAGGAACCGGGTACCGGGTGCAAGGCCGGGGGCGCGTGCCAGCAGGCTCGTCGCATTCGGCGCATATTGCCTCAAACCCAAAGACGGCCGTTCTTGTGCCTCCATGCCCACTTGGAGATCACCCTGCGCAAGCCGCGCGCAGCGGCGGGAAGCCGGGCCCGCGTCAGCCAGCTTTGCCGCGATCCTGAAAGTCTGGAAAGCAGGTCTACACCGCCGCGGCTCGCGGCAGCGTCAGCTCCACGTTGCCGCCGACGATCCGCGCCTTGCCCCCGCGCTCGACTTCCAGGCGCCGCCCGTCGTCGAGGCGGTACTCGATCTCTCCGGTCGATTCCCAATGCTCGCCGCCAAGCGAGGGGTCGGGTGCCAGCCGGTCGTAGGCACGCACCTTGTAGCTGGCGCCGTCCGAACCGGTCGCCTGGAAGGAGTCCAGCAGGCTGAGTCGCAAGTCCATGGTCGAATCTCCTGTTTGAAAAGTGGCAGCCCCGCCGTCACTCGATCGCTTGCTTCTTGCCGTCCTTGTAGGTGTACAAGGTGGTGGCCGCGTTCTTCAGCTCACCGCCGGGTTCGAACTGGATGCGCGCGGTGACGCCCTGGTAATCGGTCTCGGCCAGCTTGGGCAGGTAGGCTTTCGGGTCGGTCGAGTTGGCCCGCTTCATCGCGTCCACCAGCACGAAGGTGGCGTCGTAGGTGTAGGGGCTGTAGATCTGGAACTGCCCCGGGAACTTCTGGTCGTACCTCTGCTTCCAGGCGGCGCCGCCGGGCATCTTGGCGATGGAAGCGCCGCCTTCGGCGCAGACCACGTTGTTCAGCGTTTTGGCGCCGGCCGCCAGCTTGGCGATCTCGGCGGTGCAGATGCCGTCCCCGCCGAAGAACTTCACGTCCGTCAGGCCCAGCTGCTCGAGCTGCCGCAGCATCGGGCCACCCTGCGCGTCCATGCCGCCGTAGAAGATGGCGTCGGGCTTCTTGGCCTTGATCGCGGTGAGGATGGCCATGAAGTCGGTGGCCTTGTCGTTGGTGAACTGGCGGTCGACCACCTGCACGCCCTTGCCTTCCGCGGTCTTGGAGAAGATGTCCGCCACGCCCTGGCCGTAGGCGGTGCGGTCGTCGATCACCGCGACCTTCTTCAGCTTCAGCTGGTCCGCCGCATGCAGCGCGAGCGCGGCGCCGAGCGCGTTGTCGTTGGCGATCAGGCGGTAGGTCGTCTTGTAGCCCGGCTTGGTCAGCTCCGGGTTGGTGGCCGCGCCGGTGATGTGGGGGATGCCGCAGTCGTTGTAGACCTTGGCGGCAGGGATGGTGGTGCCCGAGTTGAGGTGGCCCACCACGCCGGCGACCTTCGCATCGCAGAGCTTCTGGGCCGCGGCGGTGCCCTGCTTCGGATCGGCCGCATCGTCCTCGGCCTGGATCTCGAAGCGCACCGGCTTGCCGCCGATGCTGATGTTCTGCGTGTTGAGCTCTTCGATGGCCATGCGCACGCCGTTCTCGTTGTCCTTGCCGTAGTGCGCCTGCGGCCCCGACATCGGCGCGACGTGGCCGATCCGGACGACTTCGGCGCCGGCGGGCGCGGGCGCCGGCGCAGCGGCAGTCGGCGCCGGCGCTGTCGCGCTCGTGGCCGGCGTGGGGGCGGGCGCGGGCTCATCCTTCTTGCCGCAGCCGGCCATCGACAGGGAGGCGGCAATCGCCGCCAGCATCCAGGAGCGGTGCATGTGTGACCTCCAAGAAATGATGGATGCGAAGGGAGATGAGGGCGCACGCGGGCTCAGTCAAGGCCCGCGATGCGGCTTTTGGACCGGACGAACGGCCGAGCAGCCGCGACCCGCCGGTTCAGCCGAGCTGCTGCAACCGCTGTTGCTGCCGGCGCACCAGCCGGTCGATGTCCGCCAGGTCCTGCGCGGACAGCTTCGGTCCGGGCTTGCGCACGAACGACGAGGCGATGGCGCCGCGCTGCTGCAACAAGTGCTTGCGTACCGCCAGCCCGATGCCGGCCTGCTGCTCGTAGCGCGCCAGCGGCAGGTAGGCATCGAACAGGTCGTGGGCGCGTTCGACGTCGCCGCGACCGTGCGCCGCCACCACATCGACCATCATCTCCGGCCAGGCGAAGCCGGTCATGGCGCCATCGGCGCCGCGCGACAGTTCCTCGGGCAGGAACAGGCCGCCGCCGTTGCCGGTGAGGACGGAGACGCGGCGAACGTCACCCTTGTCGCTGGCGGCTCGAATGGCCGAGAGCTTGGCCAGCCCGGGCCAATCCTCATGCTTGAGCATCACGCAGTGCGGCGCATTCTTCAGGATGCGCAGGATCACGCCGGGCGCCATCTGCACGCCGGTCGACACGGGGTGGTCCTGCAGGCACCAGGGCACCGCGCCCAGCGTCTCGTTGACCATGTCGAAGTAGCCGGCGATCTGGTCGTCGGTGCGCACGCTGCCGGGCGGCGCCACCATCACGCCGGCGGCGCCCAGGTCCATCACGGCCCGCGTGAGTTCGCCCATGGCGGCGAAGCCGGGCGAGGAGACGCCCACGATCACCGGCACCCGGCCGCCCACGCGTCGCACGACTTGCCGCGTGTACGCCTTGGCTTCCTCCGCGGTCAGTTTCGTCGCCTCGCCCAGGATGCCGAGGATGGTGAGGCCGGTGACCCCGCGCTCGAGGCAGAAATCCACCATGCGGTCGGTGCTGGCCAGGTCCAGCGCGCCGGCATCCGTGAAGGGCGTGACGGTGATGAGGTAGACGCCGCGGGCGGTGGTGTCGAAACTGTGCATGCGCTGCTCCTGCTGTGCGCCCAGCATAGTGGAATGCTGTCAACATGACAGCATGAAGAGCGAACGGCAGAAGATGCTCGACGGCGAGCTCTACAACGCCTTGGACGCGGAGCTGGTCGCGGCCAGGGCTGCGGCACGCGCCCTTTGTGCACGGATCAATGCGCCCGGATGCAGCGAAGCCGAGCAACGCGCGGTGCTGATGCGATTGCTGGGCTCGGGCGGTGACAGCGCCACGATCACACCGCCCTTCTTCTGCGACTACGGCAGCCAGATCGAACTCGGCGAGAACGTTTTCTTCAACTTCAACTGCGTCCTGCTCGACGTGTGCCGCATCCGGATCGGCGCGCGCACGCTGGTCGGCCCCGCCGTGCAGATCTACACGCCCCTGCATCCCATGGATGCCGTGCTGCGCCGGACGCAGGAGTACGGCAAGCCGGTCGAGATCGGCTGCGACGCCTGGATCGGCGGCGGCGCGATCATCCTGCCCGGCGTGCGCATCGGCGACCGCGCCGTGATCGGCGCGGGCAGCGTCGTCACGCGTGACGTGCCGGACGACGTCCTGGCCGTGGGCAACCCGTGCAAGGTGATCAGGCGGTTGACTTCGCCCTTTTGAACCGTCCGTGGTCTGTCGTAGAGTCGCGGGATGGGGATCGAATCCGGTGGCAAGCAGGCACGCACCCGCCATGCGCGGCTGGCCGTTGCCCTGATGCTCGGCGTCCACACGGGAGCTTGGCCGCAGGAGGCGGCACCCGTGCCCGCCCCAGCGCCGGCCGAGGTGGAAGTGGCCCCGGCCGCGGTGGAAGTGGCGCCTGTTCCGGCCGCTGCGCCGGTGGAAGTGGCGCCTGCTCCGGCAACCGCACCCGTGGAGGCGGCGCCGGCTCCCGCTTCAGCCCCGGTGGCCCTGCCGCCCGCACCCACGCCTGCTCCGCCGCCGCCGCGCCCGCGCCGCGCCATCTCGGACACCGACGCCCAGTACGGCGATCTGTCGCTGCCGCTCAAGCTGTCACCGGCACTCATGCAGGTGCTGTTGACGGAAGTGACCATCGAGCTGGCGCTCCCTGCCGGCGGCCGCCAGCGCTGGCGGCAGCGCAAGGACGGAATCGTCGAGGCCGGCGCCTTCACCCGCCAGGGCCTGCCCCTGATCGAGACGGGTCGCTGGCGCATCGATGACGCAGGGCGCTACTGCTTTTCGATGGACTGGCTGGCCCGCGAGCCGGAAAACTGGTGCCACCACGTCGTGAAGAGCGATGAAGGCTATTTCCTGATCGGCGGGGAGAAGCCGGACGACCCCGTCCGGCGCGTCTACATTGACGGGCGCTAGGAGGCGCTAGCGCAGCCCCATCGGGCTGCGCGCCGCGAGCACCGCGTGGCCAGCCGCAAACTCCCGCTCGTCCAGCGCGCCGTTCCCGTCGCGGTCCATGCGCGTGAACATGGCGCGTGAGCCGGCCGCATGTTCGCGCGGGGTGAGCACGCCGTCGCCGTTGCGGTCCACGGCGCGGATCTTCCCGGCGGAATCCATGCCGTCGGCCCGCTGGTTGCCGACCTTGGCCTGCGCGGCCGTCATCTCGGCGGCCGTGACGCGGCCGTTGCGGTCGGCATCCATGGCCCTGAACATGGCACCCGCCCCGCGCGCATGCTCGCGCGCGCTGACGCGCCCGTCCTGGTTGGCGTCCATCTTGCGGAACATGGGGTTCGAGTCCGCGGCCGGCAGCGGCAGGGCGAATGCGCTGGCCAGCGCACAAAGAGCGAAGCGTTTCATCAGGGGCACTCCCCAAGGGCGACGCCCCCAGCATGCGCCGCTTCGCGGCCGCCGTCTGTCCGAGGGCAGGCAGGCCTGCCTCGGACGAGTCCGACACGTGGGGCCGTTACGGCTGGGGCAGCTCGTGCCGCCCGTCGGGGTGCTTCGCGAAGCGCTTCGGGTCGGCGCCGTGCACCGGCGCGCTGTCGCCGAACGGCCAGCCGCCGAATTGCGTACGCCGGTAATCCTGCATCGCCTGCATGATCTCGGCCTGCGTGTTCATCACGAAGGGGCCGTACTGCGCCACCGGCTCGGCGATCGGCTTGCCCTGCAGCAGCAGGAACTCGCACACGCTGTCGCCGGCGGCGATCTCCACCGCCACGTCGGCCCGCAGCTGGATCAGCACGGGGCCCTGCACTTCCTGGCCGCCGACCGTCGCCTGGGCGCCCTTGAAAAAGTACAGGGTGCGCGTCGTCCCTCCGCCAGCCGCGGCCGGCAGGGTCCAGCGCGCGCCAGCTTCCTGCCGCAGCGTCCAGATGGCCACGTCGGCCTCCGGCTGCGCCGCCCAGGAGTCGGGCGGTGGCGCCAGTGCGCCGAGTTCCCGGTAGCTGCCAGCGACGACCGCCACTTCCGTCTTGCGGCCGCCGCCGTCTGCCTCGACCCGGCGCGGGATCTGCTCCGACCACAGCATGGTGAAGTTCGGCTCCGCCATCTTGTTCTTCGCGGGCAGGTTCAGCCAGATCTGGAACAGCTCCAGCGGGTTGTCCGCGTCGGCCTTCAGCAGCGGGAACATCTCCGAATGCACAATGCCCTTGCCGGCCGTCACCCATTGCACGTCGCCGCCCCCGAAGCGCGCGGTCGCGCCCAGCGAGTCGCTGTGGTCGATCAGGCCCTTGCGCACGATCGTCACCGTCTCGAAGCCGCGGTGCGGGTGCGCGGGGAAGCCCGGCACCGTCTCGCCGTGGTACATGCTCCAGCCGTCCTTGCGGCTGAAGTCCTGGCCGATGGCCCGGCCAGCCAGCGAAGCCGCCGGCGCCATCGCGCCGTTGCCGCGCGGGTAGGCGTCGTCGTGGTAGGCACAGAACAGGAACGGGTCAGCGGTTTCCCAGGGGAAGCCGAGGGGCTTGACGGCGAGGATGGGTGAAGTGGACATGCTTCCCAGATGCGGGCGAACCGCCGCGCTTTCAATGGTGGTGGCCGTGCTCGCCGTGGACGTGGCCGTGTTGGACTTCTTCCGCACTCGCGGTGCGGACCCCGGTCACGGTCAGGTGGAACTTCAGCGCCTTGCCCGCCAGCGGGTGATTCCCGTCCAGGTGCACCTCCGCGCCCTTGATCTTCATGACGTGGAACACGTGCGGCTCGCCCGCCTCGGTGCGGCCTTCGAGCTGGCCGCCGACCTTCACGCCGGGCGGGAATTCGCTCTTGGGGATCACGCGGACCAGCGACTCGTCACGCTGGCCGAAGGCGTCTTCCGGCGCCAGGTTCAGCGTGACCTGGTGGCCCGCCTCCTGGCCTTCCAGCGCCTCCTCGATCTTCGGCAGCGTGTTCTGGTAGCCGCCATGCAGGTAGACCATGGGGGTCTTGCTTTCCTCGATCAGCCGGCCGGTGGGTTCGCTCACCTTGTAGCGCAGGGTGACGACGGTGTCTTTGGAGATTTTCATGCCCCGATTCTGCCGTGGCGCCGCAGCCGGTACAGTCCGGTCTGACGATTCCCCTGAAGCCATGACCGCGACCGAAACCGACAACTCTTCCGTGATCGCCCCGCCGGCGCCTGCCGCGCCCCGCAAGCGGCCGCAACCACGCACCCCGCATCCACTGCTGGAACGCCTGTTCCAGCACTATCCCAAGCTGTTCGGGGCGCGCTTCCTGCCGCTCAAGCGCGGCATCTACCACGACCTGGCGGGCTTGCACCCGGACTTCGCGGCGGAAGAGCTGAAGCTGGCGCTGTCGCAGCACACCCGGTCGACGCGCTACCTGGAAGCCGTGGCGGACATCCGCCAGCGGCATGACCTGCAGGGTGCGCCCGTGGAAGACGTTGCGCCCGAGCACGTCTACCAGGCCATCATGGAGATCCACCGCCGCCGCCAGACCCGCGGCCACGCGGGCACGGCGGCCTGGCTGCAAGAGCGCCTCGTGGCTGCCATCGAGGCGGCCGGTCTCGACCGGGCGGCTTACGAAGCGCAGGTCCGCGCACACGACCCGGCGGCGGTGGCCGCGCTCGACGAGGCGTTCGCCGCCGTTGCCGAGCGCTCGGCGCGGCGCGAGGCGCTGGTGCGCGCGTTCCAGGCCAGCGGCCGCAGCGTCGAGGAATTCGCCGACATGTACGGCATGCAGCCCGCGGACGTGCGGCGGGCGGTCGAGACCGCCAAACCGGCGGCCGCGACGATCTAGCGTTCCAGCGGCTTCGCAGGCGCCGGCAGCCAGCGGAACGCGGCGGCTCCCAGCACCAGGAAGCCCGCGATGCTCGCCAGCACCGCCGCATAGGGCTCGACGTTCATCGCGCCCGCCGCGGACGCGACCAAGCCCGTCAGCCACTGCATCAGCGCGACCCCCAGGAACATCGCCATGGTGAAGACCGCCATCGCGCGCCCGGTCATGCGCGCCGGGTAGGCGGCTTTCACGTCGGCGTACTGCATCACCATGTAGCCGCTGATCAGGCCGATGGCAACGGCCAGGCCCACCTCGACAGCCGCGCCCAGCCGCAGGGCCATCAGCGCGAAGATGCCCGCCACGAGCAGCGTGAAGCCGATGATCCAGCGGCGCCGCCGCGCGTCACCGGGGTCGAGCCGGCCGAACAGCGGCGGCCCCAGCATGCCCACCAGCGACACAGCCAACGCTGCGTTGCCGGTCTGCACCAGGCTGAAGCCGTAGCGGTCGATCAGCAGCGGCCCCAGCCAGAGGCCGCGCAGCGAGAGGAACGAGGCATAGGTGAAAACCGCCAGTCCGATGATGCCCAGCGTGTGCGGCAGCCGGAACAGCTCGCCGTAGCCGCGCAAGGCCGCCCAGACACCGGGCCGCTCGGCCACCGCATCGGGCGCCTGCTCACGCACCAGCAGCCAGATGGCCAGCCACGCCACGGTGGCGCAGGCCGCGAGCGCCAGGAAGCCGGCGCGCCATGACCAGCCTTCGATGATCCACGCGAGCGGCGTGCCCGTCAGCAGCAGGCCGGCGGAGCCGATGCCCAGCGTCGCGCCAGACACGGAGGCGAAGCGGTCGGGCGGGAACTGCCGCGCGATGAAGACGGTGCAGACCAGGAAGGCGGGCGCACACCCGATGCCGGTGAGCGCCTGCCCCACCAGCAGCCAGCCGTAGCTGGTCGCGCTGGCGGTCAGCAGGGCACCGACGATCGCCAGCGGGAACACCGCCAGCACCGTGCGGCGCACGCCGAACACGTCGATGCCCATGCCCATGAACAGCTGCAGCGCGCCGAAGGCGAAATGGAAGACGCCGGCGAACAGGCCCAGCTGCTGCGGCGACAGGCCGAAGGCCTGCTGCAGCGGTGGCGCCATCAGCGCGGCCACGGTGCGGAACGCCTGGCTGAGGGCGAAGCCGGTGGTCAGCACCAGCAGCATCAGCCAGGGGGAGCGGGGGGAGGAGAGGACGGACTGCATCGCGAAACGGTTCGGCGTCGAGTGTGCAGCATGTCACGCCGGCGCGGTCCGCGTGCGTTGGCATGCATCCGATCCGGCGGCCGGGGTCGTAGCTCCCCCGGCGTCACCAAGAGGGCGCCGTTTCATCGCATCCAACAATGACGAAAGGTTTCCCCATGAACGATTCCCTGGGCCTCGCCCTGTCCGGCGCCAACGACGCCAGCCTGCGCGCTTACCAAGCCGCGCTCGACCAATTCAAGTGCTTCACCGGCGACCCGGCGGCCTTGGCGCAAGAAGCCATCACCGCGAGCCCCACGATGACGATGGCGCACGTGCTCCAGGCCTGGCTGCACCTGCTGGGCACGGAGCCCGGCGGCGTGGCCGTTGCACGCGCCGCCTGCGCCGCCGCCGCGGCACTCCCGGCCAACGGGCGCGAGCAGATGCACCTGCAGGCCGCCACGCTGCTGGCGCACGGCCACTGGGTGGAGGCCGGGCGCGTGCTCGAGGACCTGTCGCTCGCGTGGCCGCTCGACCTGCTGGCGCTGCAGGCCGGCCAGCAAGTGGACTTCTTCACGGGCGACGCGCGCATGCTGCGCGACCGCATCGCGCGGGCCCTGCCGGCCTGGCGCCGCGGCCTGTCGGGCTACCACGCCGTGTTGTCCATGCATGCCTTCGGCCTCGAAGAGACGGGCGACTACGGCAACGCGGAAAAGCAGGGCCGGCTCGCGGTCGAGCTGGAGCCGCGTGACGGCTGGGGCTGGCATGCGGTGGCGCACGTGCTGGAGATGCGCAACGACCCGGTGGCGGGCGCCGAGTGGCTGGGCCGGAACACGGACACCTGGTCCGAAGGCAGCTTCCTCGCCGTGCACAACTGGTGGCACCTGGCGCTGTTCCAGCTGGAACTCGGGCGCCACGACGAAGTGCTGCGGCTCTATGACGAGTCGATCGGCGGACCCGGCTCCAGCATGATGCTGGACCTCGTCGATGCTTCCGCCATGCTCTGGCGGCTGCAGCTGCGCGGCGTCGACATCGGCGAGCGCTGGGAGGCCGTGGCGGACCGCTGGCAGGCCGCCGGGGTGCCGGGCCAGATGGCCTTCAACGACCTGCACATGATGATGGCGTTCGTCGGCAGCGGCCGCCAGGACGCCCAGCTGGGCGTGCTGGAAGCGCAGCGCCAGGCGATGGAACGCGATGACGACAATGCCTTCTTCACGCAGGCGGTCGGCTATTCGGCGACGCGCGCGGTGCAGGCCTTCGGCGCGGGGGATTTCTCGCGCAGCGTGCAGGCGCTGCGCGCGATCCGCAGCAACGCGCATCGGTTCGGCGGCAGTCATGCCCAGCGTGACGTGCTCGATCTGACGCTGCACGAGGCCGCACGCCGTGGCGGCATGGACAAGCTGGCGGCCGGGCTGCACATCGAGCGCCTGGCGCTGCGGCCGCGCACCCGGCAGCTGCGCGCGATGCTGCTGGCCGCCTGAGTGCAGGCTAGAACTGGGCGGACGCTTCGCCGATCCCCTCGAACACGGCGTGCACCAGGTCGCCGGGCTGCGCCATCAGCAGGCCGCACCAGGTGCCCGTGGTCACGACCGTGCCGGCCGGCACGACCGTCCCGTCGCGCGTCGCATGGCGCAACCACGACGCCAGGTGCGAGCCGGGGTCGACCAGCGCGTGCGAGCCCTGGAAGCTTTGCGCCGGCGCGGCACCGATGCGGACCACGCATGTCTGCCGCGCCCAATCGCGCCCCGCATACGGCACCCAGGCGCCGAGCACCAGCGCGCCGTGCGACTGCAGGTCGGCGAGCTTGAACAGCGCCGGCGCCTGCCGCCCTTCGGCCCAGCGCGAATCGACGACCTCGATGGAGACGGCCATGGCATCGATCAGTGACGCCGCGGCGTCGTCTCCCAGCATCTCGGCCTCCGCGTGACCGATGTCGCGCGCGAGCCGCAGCGCGATCTCCGCCTCGATGCCGCGCCAGTTGAAGTGCAGGTCGCGCAGGTCGGCGGGGCTGATGCGCACCCCGGCCGCGGGCAGGGCGGCGTGGGTCACGGTGGCGAGCGTCGGGCCACCGCTTTTCCAGTGGCGATGCGCGTCCAGCCGGCCTTGCGCCGCGACGGCCGACTGCACCGCATAGGCCGCCCTCGCGTCCGGCAGGAGATCGCCCAGCGAAGCTGCCGACACCGGTTGCCGCTCGCGCCGGGCCCGCAGCAAAGCGGCGGTGACTTGTTCGGTTCCGTTCATGCGATGTCCGGCCAGCGGCCGCTCCAGGGTTGCAGTTGCTCCAATTGTGCGGCCAGCGCCAGCAGCAGGTCGTCGCTGCCCGCGGCGCCCACCAGTTGCAGGCCGATCGGCAGGCCCGCGCGCGAGGGCCGGCACGGCAGCGCAATCGCGGGCAGGCCGGCCGCGTTGGCCCACCAGGTGAATGCCGCATGGTCACGCGGGCCGGCAGGCTCGCCGCCGATCCGCGCGGGATACGCGTCCTCCACCGGCCACGGCAGCGCCGCGGTGGCCGGCGTGACGATGACGTCGATGCGTTCGAACAGCAACGCGGCCTCACGGCGCAAGGCCTGCACGTGCGAGTCGATCTCCGCTGGCCGTGCGGCCGGCAGCGCGGCGCCCTGCGCCGCCATCTCGCGGTACTTCGCGGACGCGCCCGCGCCCCACGCGGGCCGTGCTTCGAACAACCGGGCCAGCCCGAGCTGCGCCACCTGCGGCCAGGCGCGGTCGAAGCCGGAGAGGTCGAGCGGCAGCGGACCGCTTTCGACGACGTGACCCGCGCCGGCCAGAAGCCGAGTGGCGGCGTGCACGGCATCGGCGATCTCCGGGGCGATGGGCAAGCTGCCCATGCGCCCGACGTGCAGGATGCGCAGGCGGCGCGCATCGCGGGCGTCCGTCCCCGGCGCCGCGCGCAGCACGTTCAGCAGCATCGCCGTGTCCGCGACCGTTCGCGCGATCAGGCCGACGACTTCGAAATCCAGCAGCAGCGGCGGCAGCCCGTGCGCGCGGGCGATGACCCCGATCGATGGCTTGAAGCCGACCAGACCCGTGTGCGCCGCCGGGCGCCGCGTGGAGCCGCCGCCGTCGGTGCCCAGGGCGAGCGGGGCGATGCCCGCTGCCACCGCGGCCACCGCGCCGCCGCTGGAGCCGCCCGGCGTGAGCCGCAGGTCCCAGGGGTTGCGCGTCGTGCCGAACAGCGCGTTGCTGGTGGTGCCCTCGAGCGTGAACTCCGGCACGTTGGTCTTGCCGAGCAGCAGCGCGCCGGCCGCGCGCAGCCGCGCGACCGCCGTCTCGTCGTGCTCCGGGCGGAAGTCATGCAGCGCGGGGGTGCCCCAGGTCGTGGGCAGGTCGTGTGTGGGCAGGTTGTCCTTGGCCGTGAACGGCACGCCGTCCAGCGGGGACAGCGGGCGGCCGGCCGCGTGCCGCCGCGCCGAGGCCGCGGCCTCGCGCAGGAAGGCCTCGTCGCGCCGCGCGACGACGGCGTTGATGCGGGGGTTCACCGCATCCAGCCGCTGCAGGCAGGCGTGCGCGGCGGTGAGTGGCGTGAGCTGTCCGGAGCGGTAGGCGCGCTGGAGTTCTTCAGCGGCGAGCTGCCACACTTCGGCATCGGCCGCGCGGGCCGTGAATAAGTCACGGGACACGGGGTCGCGGGTGGGCGCGGCGTTGCGCAATTTACGTCCTCTTTACGGCGAGGCCCGAGTCTGGCACGTTGTGGATACATCCACGTCCCACACTTGCATGCCATGAGTACCCATTTCACTTCGCTGGTGCGGCGCCATGTGCCATGGCTGGCGGCGCTGTTCCTCTGGTCGGCCTCCGCGGTGTTGGCGCAGGCCCAGCAGGAGGCGGACCCGCCGGGGCGGGTCGCCAGCCTGAGCTATCGGCAAGGTGGCGTGGTCTTCGCGCCGGAAGGCGAGGAAGAGTGGGTCGACCTGCCGGTCAACCGGCCGCTCACCCAGGGCGACCGTCTGTGGAGCGACAAGGCGGCCCGCGCCGAGCTGCACCTGGGTTCGGCGACGGTGCACGTCGACGGCGAAAGCCATCTCGGCTTGAGCACGCTCGACGACAACGCGGCGCAGTTCATCCTGATGCAGGGTTCGGTCAACGCCCGCGTGCGTGAACTGGCGGCCGGCGAGAACTTCGAGATCGACACGCCCAACCTGGCGTTCCGTGCGCAGCAGCCGGGCGACTTCCGCATCGACGTGGATGCCGGCGGCCGCGAAACGCGCGTGACCGTGCACAGCGGGACGGCCGTGGTGTTCGGCGAGGGCGGCCAGTCCGTCAACCTCGGCGCGGGCCAGCAGGCCACTTTTGCCGGCCGCTTCCTCGCGCCCGTGCAGCAGCAAGCCGCGGTGCAGCAGGACGCCTTCGGCCAATGGGCCGCGGAGCGCAAGCGCGCGGAAGACCTTTCGGTCGCCGCGCGCCACGTGCCCCGCGGCGTGGTCGGCTACCAGCAGCTCGACCAGCACGGCACGTGGTCGCAGGACGCGACGTACGGCGAAGTCTGGTACCCGCAGGTGACCGTGCAGGACTGGGCGCCCTACCGCTATGGCCGCTGGGAACACATCCAGCCCTGGGGCTGGACCTGGATCGACGACGCGCCCTGGGGGTTCGCGCCGTTCCACTACGGCCGCTGGGCGCAGATCGGCCCGCGCTGGGCCTGGGTGCCCGGCCGCCTCGCGCCGCGCCCCGTCTATTCGCCCGCGCTCGTGGCATTCTTCGGCGGTGCGGGCGGCGGCCTGACGATCTCCTCCGGCCCCGGCGTCGGCTGGTACCCGCTGGGTCCCGGCGAAGCGTGGTGGCCCAGCTATCGCCACAGCTCGCGCTACATCACCTACGCCAACGCCCACATCGACCTGCATCGCTACCACCGCAACTTCCACGGCCACATGCACCGGCAGCGGCACCATGCGGTGACGGCGGTGCGCGAGGACGATTTCCGCCATGGCCGGCCGGTGCGCAGCCACTGGCGCCCGGTGAACCCGTCCGCCATCGGCCAGGCGCATTTCGGTGCCATGCCGGTGCGGCCGGACCGCCGCGAACGCGGCGAGCGCTACGCCCACACGATGCCGCGCCTGAACACGGCCCCGCCGCCTGCCGCCGTGCCGGCCATGCCCAGCCGGCAATGGGGCTTCCGCGATGGCGGGGGCCGCGGGCAGGCACGCCAGCGCGATGACCGCCATGACGGCAACGACCGCGGCGACCGCAATGACCGCTTCGACGGCCGGCGCGGCGGTTGGCCACAGCAGGCGCAGCAGCCCCAGCAGCCGCAAGTGCAGTTGCGCGCGGCGCAGCCGGTGAGCCCGCAGCAGCCCTGGGCCGGCCGCGATGGCGACCGCGACCGCGACAACGCGCTGCGCGAGCAACATCGGGCCCTGCGCGAGCAACAGCGCCTGCAAGGCGATGCAGAGCGCGCCGCGCGGGACCAGATGCGCCAGCAGCTCATGCAGCGCCAGCAGCAAGAGCAGGCGGGCCGCCCATGGCAGGAGCGCCAGCAGCGCGAACCAGTGCGCGAACAGCGCGAAGGCTGGCAGCGCCAGCGCGGTGACGAGCGCTCGGTGCGGGCCGTCGAGGCGCGCGCGGCGCCGCCGATGCCGCAGGGCGGTGCCGTTTTCGGGGCGCCGCAGATGCGCGCCGCGCCGCCGCAGCCGGCGATGCCGATCCACAGCGGCCGCGCCGATCGCGTCGAGCGCCACCATCCGCAACGCGCCGACCATGACCGCGGCCGCGGTGGTGACGGCGGCGGCCGGGGTGACCGGGGCGGCCACCGCGGCGATGACGATGGCCGTGGCCGGGGGCGCGGCGGTTGAGCAGCCACGCCTTTGGCTGGCTGGGCCGGCGCCGCCACGCGGCGGACCCGCTCAGCCCCTGGCAGTCGCACGAGGTGGCGAGGTCCGGCCTGCCGCTGCGGCCGCTGGAGGCCGTGACGCCCCGCGCTGGCGGTGACATGGCGGCGGCGGAGCCCAGCCAACCGACAGCTGATCCGCCCGGACCAGCCGGCCACTAGGCCAACCCCGGCCGGCACGCGCCGGTTGTTCCTCCTCGACCGCGCGCACCCGTCGGCACCCGCGTTGCCACCGTCTCCCACACATGAGCTGGGAGCGGCTCGGCAGCGCCGCGCGGCTGTGTGCGATGCCGCACAGACGCCGCCGCGGCGTGCGCCCATGCTGCGGCTCAGTCAACGAGGATTCCCATGAACAGATACTTGAATACGCGTGCCGGCTGGCCGTGGCTGGCCGCACTTTTGTGGGCCGCCACCGTCGCAGGCTGTGGCGGGGGCAGCGAACCCATCCTGGGCTTCGACTGGGCCGCCAGACCACCGACCGTGAGCGCGGTGGCGCCGGTCAACGGCGCCGCCGGTGTCGCCGTGAACAACGCCGTCATCAGCGCCGACTTCAGTGAACCCATGGCGCCGATCACCGGGTCCGCGAGCTTCGTGGTGAGCTGCGCCGCGCCGTGCACCTCGCCTGCTGGCACCGTCAGCCTCGATGCCACGCGCCGCATCGGCACCTTCACGCTCGCTCCGGGTACCGCGCTCGCGCCCCTGACCACCTACACGGTCACGGTCACGGGCGCGCGCAGCGCCGCGACAGGGCTGCCGCTCGCCGTCCCGTTCGTGTGGCGATTCACCACGGGACTCACCCCCGACATCACGCGGCCGCGCGTCGCGCTGACGGTCCCTGCCACCAGCAGCCCCGGTCCGACGCCTGGCGTGCCCGCCAACACGGCGGTCACCGCCGCGTTCACCGAAGACATGGCGCCCCTGAGCATCTCTTCGGCCAGCTTCACGCTCACCTGCGCGCTGCCTTGCATCTCCCCGGTCGGCACCGTCAGCTACGTCGTCGGCAACCGCACCGCGGTGTTCACCCCGGCCGTGCCGCTGACACCCGGCGCGACGTACACGGCGGTGATCACGAGCGGCGCCA
The DNA here is from genome assembly GCF_007833165.1 of Caenimonas sedimenti. Taxonomy (GTDB): domain Bacteria; phylum Pseudomonadota; class Gammaproteobacteria; order Burkholderiales; family Burkholderiaceae_C; genus Ramlibacter; species Ramlibacter sedimenti. Next base: position 85,728 of record NZ_VOBQ01000010.1, read on the forward strand.
CGGACCTGACCGGCAATGCGCTGGCCGGGAACCAGGCCGCCCTGCCGGCCGCCAGCAACTACATCTGGACTTTCACCACCACGACCCCGCTGGCGCCGGCAGCGCTGTCGGTCGCCAGCACCAACCCTTCGGCCAGCTCCAGCAACTTCGCGTTCTGCTCCAACGGAACGGTCAATGCCACGTTCAATGTGCCTTCGGGCCTGCGGATGGACCCGACCACGATCAACGCGGCCAACTTCACCGTGACGGAACCTGGTGGAACCCGGGTGATCGCTTCATCGGTGGTCCTGGACACCGCCACCGGCCGGATCGCCACCTTCACGCCGCAGGGACTCCTGTCACCGGGATCCAGCTACACCGCGCGCATGCGGGGCGGCGCAGGCGGCGTGCGGGACCTGGCCATCCCCGGCAACACCATGCCGGCGGATGTCAGCTGGAACTTCGTGGTGGGCACCTGCACCGCCGGCGGGCCCGGCCCGGGCCCCGTCGCGCCGGTCCCGAACCCGTCGATCCTCGGCACCGCTTCGACGTTCGGCACGTTCGGCGGCTCGGCCGGAACCACCAACCAAGGCATCCTGACCGTGATCAACGGCGACATCGGGACCACCGCGGTTTCCACGGCCGTCACGGGCTTCCACGACGCGGGCCCGGGCTGCACCTACACGGAGACGCCGCTGAACGTGGGGACCGTGAACGGGCTGATCTACACGGCACCGCCGCCCCCGACCGCGGCCTGCCCGACGGAGGGCACACCCGCCACCCTCGCGGCGGCCACGCAGGCGCTCGCCGATGCGAACGCCGCGTACAACAACCTGGCGGCCCGCCCGCCCGGCCCGAACGCCGGCGCCGGCAACCTGGGCGGCCTCACGCTGGCCCCCGGCGTCTACACCGCGGCCCCGGCCTTCATGATCGTCGGCGCCGACCTGACACTGGACGCGCAAGGAGATCCCAACGCGGTCTGGGTGTTCCAGATGCCCACATCGCTCACGGTCGGCGCTCCTGGCTTCCCGCGCAGCATCATCCTGAGCAACGGAGCGCAGCCCAAGAACGTGTTCTGGCAGGTGGGCTCGGCCGCGACGATCAATCCGGGCGGCGGCGGCACCATGGTGGGCACCGTCATCACGCAAGCGGGCGCCGTGGTCTCGACGGCGGGCGCACTGGGTGTGACCACCATCAACGGGCGCCTGCTCTCGCTCGGCGCTTCCGTGACCCTGGTGAACACGGTCATCAACGTGCCGCCTCCCTGATCCGCGCCGCGCACAGTCCCACAAGAAAGCAAGACATGAACACCACAAGAAACTCCGTGGCCCTGGGCTGCCTGGCCCTCGCGGGCCTGGCCAGCCCGGCCGCGTCTGCCCAGGATTCGGGCTGGTACGCCGGCGGCGGCATCGGCCGCGCCACCAGCTCCATCGATGACGAACGCATCCGCGCCGGCCTGGCGAACCAGGGGCTGGCCACGAGCGGCATGGCCCACGACGAGCGGGACGTGGCATACCGCCTGTTCGGCGGTTACCAGTTCAACCGGCATTTCGGCATGGAGGCGGGCTGGTTCGACCTGGGCCGGTTCGGCTTCACGGCCGACACGGCACCGCCGGGCCGGCTGACGGGCGATGTCCGCATGCGCGGCTTCAACCTCGACCTGGTGGGCACGCTCCCCCTCACGGAGCGCTTCGCGCTGCTGGGCCGCGCGGGCGTGGTCCATGCGCAAACCCGCGGCAGCTTCGGCGCGACCGGTGCGGTGAGCAATCCCTACGGTGCCACCAGCACCAGCGAGCGCGACGTCGGCTTCAAGCTCGGCGCCGGCTTCGCCTGGCAGATGAGCCCGGCCTGGCAGCTGCGCGCCGAAGCGGAGCGCTATCGAATCGACGACACGGTGGGCAACAAGGGCAACGTCGACGTCGTGTCGCTCAGCGTCGTCTACCGCTTCGGGGCTTCGGCGGCGCCTCCGCCGCGTGCTGCCGCCGCGCCGGCACCCGCGCCGGTCATCGCCGCGTCACCGGCGCCGGCGCCGGCACCGGTCAGCGTGCCGCCCGCGCTGCCGCCGGCGGACCCGGTCGCGCCGCCGTCCGCTCCGGCGCGCGTGCGATTCTCGGCCGATGCACTGTTCGATTTCGACCGGTCGACGCTGCGGCCCGAAGGCCAGCGCCAGCTCGACGCCTTCGCGCAGCAGTTGCGCGGCGTGCGCCATGATGGCGTGCAGGTGATCGGACACACCGACCGCATCGGGTCCAAAGCCTACAACCTGCGCTTGTCGCAGCAGCGTGCCGCCGCCGTGCAGACGCACCTGGGCCAGGCCGGCGTGGCCGTCGCTGGCATGAGCAGCCGCGGTGCCGGGGAAGAGCAACCCGTCACCATCCCGGGCGACTGCAAGGGCAACCAGCCCACCGCAGCCCTGGTGAAGTGCCTGCAGCCGGACCGCCGCGTGGAAGTCGAAGTGACCGGGACGCGCTAGAGCGCGTTCAGGGCACCCGGCAACTCAGGCTGGCCGTACGCCAGCCTGGGCGTTGCTAGTCTGCAACACTGCATCTTTACCATTCTGGGCCTCAGCAGTGAGGTTTCCATGAACAGATGCATGCGTGCGTGGCCGTGGCTGGCGGCGCTTTTCTTGGCTGCCAGCCTCGCTGCCTGCGGCGGCGGTGGTGGCAGCCGCGAACCGGTCCTGGGCTTCGATTCGACCCCACGGCCGCCGACCGTGACCGCCGTGTCGCCGGTCGCCGGCGCGACCGGGGTCGCCCTCAACGTGGTCGTCAGTGCCGACTTCAGCGAGCCGATGGCGCCGATCACCGGCGGCGCGAGCTTCGTGGTCAGCTGCGCGGCGCCCTGCGTGTCGCCCACCGGCACCGTCGGCCTGGATGCCACGCGGCGGATCGCCACCTTCACCCTGGCGCCCGGCTCCGCGCTCGCGCCCCTGACCGAGTACACCGCCACCATCGCCGGGGCCAGCAGCAGCCGGACCGGCCTCAGCATGGTCGCCCCCTACAGCTGGCGGTTCACGACGCAGATGTCGGCCGACAGCACGCGGCCGCGCGTCACTTCGACCGTTCCTGCCACCAGCAGCCCGGGGCCGACCCTGGGGGTGCCCGCGAACACGTCGGTGAGCGCGACGTTCAGCGAAGACATGGCGCCCAGCACCATCTCGCCGTCGAGTTTCACCGTGACCTGCGCGCTGCCCTGCGTTTCGCCCGCGGGCACCGTGACCTATGTCGTCGGCAACCGCATGGCGGTGTTCACGCCCGGCGCAGCGCTCACGCCGGGCGCGACCTACACGGCCGTCATCACGGCCGCGGCCGCCGACCTGGCCGGCAACGCGCTGGCCGGCAATCAGGCTGCGCTGCCCGCGGCCAGCAACTACGTCTGGACCTTCACCGCGACGGCGGCATCGGCGTCATCGGACCTGGCAGTCGCCAGCACCAACCCCGCCGCCAACTCGAGCGCATTCACGTGCACCGGCAACGCGATCAGCGCCACCTTCAGCGTTCCCTCGGGGTCGCGGATCGACCCGACCACGATCGGCGCATCGAACTTCATCGTGACCGAGGCCGGCGGGGCGAACGTCCCTGCCGCCTCCGTGGTGCTGGACGCCAGCGGCCGCATCGCCACCTTCACGCCGCAGGCTCCGCTGTCGCAGGGCGCCACCTACCGCGCCCGCATCCGCGGCGGCCCCGGCGGCGTTCGCGATCTGGCCGTCCCTGGGAATACGCTGGCGGCGGACTACAGCTGGAACTTCGTGGTCGGCACCTGCACCACCGGCTCAGGCGCCCCGACCCCCGGCAACGCGCCGCCCACGATTTCCCTGCTGGGCACCGCATCCACCTTCGGCGTCTTCGGCGGCACGGGGGGCACGGTCAACCAGGGCACCCTGACGGTGATCAGCGGCGACGTCGGCACGACCGCGGCTTCCACCACGGTCACGGGCTTGCATCATGCGGGAGCGGGCTGTACCTACACCGAGACGGGGGCGAACATGGGCACCGTCAACGGCCGCATCTACACGGCACCACCGCCGCCGACCGCAGGTTGCCCGACCGACGGGACGCCGGCGACGCTGGCCGCCGCGACCCAGGCCCGGGCCGACACACTGGCGGCGTACAACAACCTGGCGGCACGCCCCGCCGGTACCGACCCCGGCGCCGGCAACCTGGCCAACCTGACGCTGACCCCCGGCACCTACACGGCCGCCGGCGGTTCGTTCCGCATCCAGGGCGGCGACCTCACGCTGGACGCGCAGGGCAACGCGAACGCCACCTGGGTGTTCCAGATGGCGACGACGCTGACCGTGGGCACCGCCGTGCCGCAGAACGTGATCCTGATCAATGGCGCGCAGTCCAAGAACGTGTACTGGCAGGTCGGCACGACCGCCACGGTGAATGCAGTCGGTGGCGGCACCATGGTCGGCACCATCATCACGCAGGCAGGCGCGGCGCTTTCGGGCGCGGGCGCCGCGGCCGTCACCACCTTGAACGGGCGGGTGCTATCGACCGGTGCAGCCGTCACACTGGTGGACACGGTCATCAACGTCCCGGCCCCATGAACGGCCTCCTCCAGGAAAGCAAGACCATGATGACCCACGCAAGAACTTCCGTCGCGCTGGCCTGCCTGGCCCTGGGGGGCCTGGCCACGCCCGCGGCATTCGCGCAGGACGCCGGGTGGTACGCCGGCGCCGGCATCGGCAGCGCGGCCACCACCGTCGACGACGAGCGGATCCGCAACGGCTTGCTGAACCAGGGCCTGGACCCGGTCAGCATGGCCGAAGACGAGCGCGAAGCGGCATACCGGTTGTTTGGCGGCTACCAGTTCAACCGCCACTTCGGCGTGGAAGCCGGCTGGTTCGACCTGGGGCGCTTCGGCTTTGCCGCCAGCACCTTCCCGGCGGGGCAGCTGACGGGCGATGTGCGCATGCGCGGGATCAACCTCGACCTGGTGGGCAGCTGGCCGCTGACCGAGCGCCTGTCGCTGCTGGGACGCGCCGGCCTGATTTACGCGCAGTCGCGCGGCAGCTTCGGCGCCGCGGGCGCGGTGAGCAACCCGTATGGCGTCACCAGCCGCAGCGAACGCGACTGGGGCCTCAAGCTCGGCGCGGGCATCGGCTGGCAGCTGAGCCCGGCCTGGCAGCTGCGCGCCGAGCTCGAGCGCTACCGCATCAGCGACTCCGTGGGCAACAAGGGCAATGTGGACGTGGCGTCGATCAGCCTGGTCTACCGGTTCGGGGCGTCGGGTTCGATGCAGCGCGTCGCCACGACACCCGGAGCGGTTCCTGGGAGCCCCGGTGCCCAGACCGGCGTGCCGGGCGCCGCCGGCACCATGAGCCCGCCCCCGGGCGCGGCAGCAAGCACGGCGCCGTCTCCGGCTGCGGCCGGCACGGCCCCGTCACCTTCCACCGCCCCGGCGGCGCCGGCGGCTCCAACCACCCGCGTGCAGTTCTCGGCCGACGCCCTGTTCGACTTCGACCAGGCCACGCTGCGCCCGGAAGGGCAGCGGCAGCTGGATGCCTTTGCGCAGCGCCTGCGTGGCGTGCGCGTGGACGGCGTGCTGGTGACCGGCCACTCCGACCGGATCGGCTCCACGGCCTACAACCTCCGCCTGTCGGAGCGGCGCGCCGCCGCGGTGCAGGCGCACCTGGTGCAGGCCGGTGTGGCGGCCGCGACGATCAGCATCCGGGGTGCGGGCGAAACGCAACCCGTCACCACGCCCGCCGACTGCAAGGGCAACCAGCCGACGCCGGCCCTGGTGGCGTGCCTGCAGCCGGACCGGCGGGTCGAAGTCGAGGCGACGGGGACGCGCTAAGCGAAACCTAAGCGTCGTCCTTCACCTTGTACTGCGAAGCCAGCTGCGACTGCACGGTCGGCGGCACCGGCTCGTAGTGGCTGAAGGCGATGGTGTAGCGGCCCTGGCCGCCGGTGAGCGAGTTCAGGCGCGACTGGTAGCTGGCCAGCTCCGACAGCGGCGCCTGCGCCAGCACGGTCAGCGCGCCGACGTTGCTCGACTGCGTGCCGCTCACCTGGCCGCGCCGTGACGCGAGGTCGCCGGTGATGTCGCCGATGTTGTGCTCGGGCGCGGCGATCTCCACGTGCACGATCGGCTCCAGCACGCAAGGCCGCGCGGACTGCACCGCGGCGGCCAGTGCCTTCTTGGCCGCGGAGACGAAGGCGATCTCCTTGCTGTCCACCGCATGGTGTTTGCCGTCGTAGACCACCACTTTGAGGTCGACCACCGGATAGCCGGCCACCACGCCCTGCTCCATGGCCAGCCGCACGCCCTTCTCCACGGCCGGCATGAAGTTGTGCGGAATGGCACCGCCCTTCACTTCGTCGACGAACTCGTAGCCGCTGCCGCGCGGCAGCGGTTCGATGCGCAGGAACACCTCGCCGAACTGGCCGGCGCCGCCGGTCTGCTTCTTGTGGCGGTGGTGGCCCTCGGCCGGCGCGGTGATGGTCTCGCGGTAGGCGATGCGCGGCGGCCGAGTCTCGACCTGGCAGTTGTGGATCTCGGTCAGCCGCTCCAGCAGTGTGCGCAGGTGCAATTCACCCAGGCCGTAGACCACGGTCTCGTTGGTCTGGGCCGCGTGCTCCACCTTCAGGCACGGGTCTTCGCTCACCAGCTTCAGGAGGATGTCGTGCAGCCGCTGCTCGTCGCCCCGCCGCTTCGGCGAGATCGCCAGGCCATGCACCGGCACCGGGAAGTCGAGCGGCTTCAGGTGGATGTGCGCGTCTTCGGGCGCGTCGTGCAGCACGGCATCGAAGTGCAGCTCCTCCACCTTGGCGATGGCGCAGAGGTCGCCCGGCACCGCCTTGGGCACTTCCTTCAGCTCCTTGCCCTGCAGCATGAACAGGTGGCCCACCTTGAACGGCCGGCGGCTGTCGCCCACGTAGAGCTGGCTGTCGCGCGTGATCGTGCCCTGGTGCACGCGCATCACGCCCATCTTGCCCACGTACGGGTCCTGCGTGATCTTGAACACGTGCGCCAGCACGTGCTTCGCCGGGTCCACCACTGCCTGCATGGGTTTCGCCGCTGCGCCCTCACCCTCCAGGAACTCGGGCGGGTTGCTCTCGGTCGGGTCGGGCAGCAGCTTCTCGATCACATCGAGCAGTTCGACCACGCCGGCGCCGGTGCGCGCGGAGACGAAGCAGATCGGAATCAGGTGGCCCTCGCGCATCGCCTGCTCCAGCGGCGCGTGCAGTTCCTGCGGGGCTACGTCGCCCTCGTTCAAGTAGCGCTCGGTGAATGCGGCATCGACTTCCACCACCTGCTCGACCAGCGCGCGGTGCGCGGCCTCGATCGATGAGAAGTCCGGTGGCGGCCCGTCGTCCGTCAGGTGGTAGAAGCAGTCGATCACGCGCTCGCCGCGCTGCGAGGGCAGGTTGACCGGCAGGCATTCCTTGCCGAAGGCCGCCTGGATCTGTGCCACCAGCGCCTCGAGGTTCACGCCCTGCGCGTCGATGCGGTTGACCACGATGATGCGGTCGCGCCCGCGTTCCTTCGCCCACTCCATCATGCGCACCGCCATGGGTTCGATCCCGGCGCTGGCGTTGATGACGATGGCGGCCGTTTCCACCGCTTCCAATGCCGGCAGCGACTGGCCCAGCAAGTCGCCGGCGCCGGGCGTGTCGATCAGGTGGGTGCGGATTCCCTGGTGCTCAAAATGAACGAGCGCCGCGTTCAGGGACCGCAGCGCTCGTTTTTCCAGGGGGTCGTGGTCGGAGACCGTGCTCCCCCTTTCTACACTGCCGGGGGTGCCGATCGCTCCGGCCTTCCAGAGCAAGGCCTCCGCCAGGCTGGTCTTGCCGGCGGCGCTCGGGCCGACGAGGGCCAGGGTGCGCCGGGCGGCGATGTCTCGATGGGTTGCCATGGGATGCTTCCTCGACCGAATGGGAAAACCATCCTAGACCTGTGCGGGGTCCGCCGCAACCGGGGGAATCTCGGCGCGCCGCTGCGCAGCGCGACGGTAGTTGCAGGGGCCCCGCCGAGCTCTTCACGCGGCCGCGCGGGGCGGCCATTGGTCGTGCAGGGTCACCGCGATGCGCTCGCCCCAGAGCAGGATCTCTGCCGGCGTTCCCGCATGCAACTGCTGGGCCGCCGCGCCACGCAGGTAGCCCAGCGCCACGCAGGCCTGCGCCAGCGGGCTGTAGCCGGCCGAGCTGAGTTCGCCGGCTGGTTCACCGTCCAGCAGGATGGTCTCGCCGCCCCAGGCGTAGGCCGCCGCATCTTGCAACACCAGCGTGACGAGCTTCTTGCGCAGCGGCTTCCCGCGCGCGGCCAGCAACGCGTCGTGCCCGATGAAGCCGCCGGCCTTGTCGAGCTTCACGCTGAACGCCAGGCCGGCCTCCCACGGCGTCTCGTCGGGCCCGAGCTCGGCGCCCCACGCGCGCCGGCCCTGCTCGATGCGCAAGGCGTCGAGCGCGTAGTAGCCGGCGTCGCGCAGCCCGAGGTCGACGCCGGCCTGCGTCAGCGCGAGATAGACATGGCGCGTCATCTCGACCGGCACGTAGAGCTCGAAGCCGGGGCCGCCGACGTAGCTCATGCGGGCGGCGCGCACGCGGGCATGGCCCAGGTCGATTTCCTTGGTCCAGGAGAATTTCAGCGCTTCGGGTGAGAGGTCATCGGGACCCACGCGCGCCAGCAGTTCGCGCGCCTTCGGGCCCATCACCGAGAGCACGCTGAACATCGCCGAGACGTCGGTGAGCACGGCATGGGCGTCGCCCGGGATGTGGCGCTGGATCCAGTCGGCGTCCCGCGTCGCCTGCGCCGAACCGGTGACGATGAGGAAGCGGTCCACCGCCTGCCGCATCACCGTGAGGTCGCTTTCGATGCCGCCGCGCGCGTTGAGCATGGGCGTGTAGACCATCTTGCCGATGGGCACGTCCATGTCGTTGGCGCAGAGCTGCTGCAGCAAAGGCAATGCGTCGCGGCCCTGCAGCAGCAGCTTGGAAAACGAGCTCTGGTCGTACAGCGCGACGGCTTCGCGCGTGGCGCGCTGCTCTTCGATCATCCAGGGCAGCCAGCCGGGCGTGCCGAGTGTGTGCTCGGGACGTTCCTGGTATTGCTCCTCCCCCCTCTGGGGGGAGGCTGGGAGGGGGGCGCCCTCCGGCATGCGGGGCCGGAAGTAGTTCGCCCGCTCCCACCCATTCTTGCTGCCGAACTCCGCGCCCTTCGCCGCCAGCAAGTCGTACAGCGGCGAGGTCCGCAGCGGCCGCGCGGTCTCCAGCTCCTGCCGCGGCCAGCGCATCGCGTAGTGCAGGCCCAGCGTTTCGCCGGTGCGCTCCGCCAGGGCCTTGCGGTTGCCCGTGAAGGCACCGAAGCGGCGGATGTCGACGTCCCAGACATCGGTGCTGGGTTCGCCGCCCACCACCCATTCGGCGATCAGCCGGCCAGCGCCGCCGCTGTTGGCGATGCCGGCGGAATTGAATCCGGCGCAGACGAAGTAGTTGCGCAGCTCGGGCGCCTCGCCCAGGATGAAGTTGCCGTCGGGCGTGAAGCTCTCCGGCCCGTTCAGCAGCATCTTGATCTCCGCCGTCTCCAGGCAGGGCGTGCGATGGATGGCGTTCTGCATCAACAGCTCGAACTGGTCCCAGTCCTCGTCCAGCAGCTGGAACTGGAAGGTCGATGGGATCGGGTCCACGCGCCACGGTTTCGCCACGGGCTCGAAACCGCCCATCACCAGGCCACCCACTTCCTCCTTGTAGTAGATGAAGCCGTCGGGGTCGCGCATCACGGGCAGCATCGGATGCACGCCGGGGATCCTGCCGGTGACCACGTAGAAATGTTCCGCCGGATAGAGCGGCACGTTGACCCCGGCCAGCCGCCCGAACTGGCGCGCCCACTGGCCGCCGCAATTGATGACGGTGTCGCAGCGCACTCCACCTTGCGCTGTGGTGACGCCGGTGACGCGGCCACGTTCCGTCGTGACGCCGGTCACTTCGACGTCCTCCACGATCTTCACACCGCGGTTGCGCGCGCCCTTGGCGAGCGACATGCACAGGTCGGCCGGGTTGGCCTTGCCGTCGCCCGGCAGCCAGAGCGCGCCCTGCAGGTCGTCGGTGCGCAACACGGGGTATTTTTCGCCCGCTTCGGCCGGCGAGATCTCGTGGCATTCGACGCCGAAGCTGCGCGCCATGGCCAACTGCTTGCGCAGCACCTTCATGCGGTCCGGCGTCTTCGCCACGTTGACGCTGCCGCACTGCTTCCAGCCGGTCGCGAGACCCGTCTCGGCTTCCAGCGTGGCGTACAGCTCGATGCCGAATTTGGACATCTGCGTCATCGTCCGGTTGGGCCGCATCTGTCCGACCAGCCCCGCCGCGTGCCAGGTGGTGCCGCTGGTCAGCTTGCCCTGCTCCAGCAGCAGCACATCGGTCTTGCCCAGCTTCGCCAGGTGGTAGGCGGTGGAGCAGCCGGCGATGCCGCCGCCCACGATCACGATTTCGGCATGCGACGGCAAGGTCATTCGATCACCCCAACCTCAGGCACATGACGCCGGCCACGATGGCGGCCGTGCCCATTGCACGGCGGATGGTGAAGACTTCCTTGAGGAACCACGTGCCCAACAGGGCCGCGAACAGCACCGAGGTTTCACGCAGCGCGGCCACGGTAGCGACAGGCGCCCGCGTCATCGCCCACAGCGCGATGCCGTACGAGCCCAGCGAGGCCGACGCGCCAACCACGGCAAGTGGGGCGCGGGCCCGCGTGTAGGCCCAGAAGACGGCGGGCTTGCGCCGCCACAGCACCATCAGGCCGAAGGGCCAGCCGTCCAGCACGAACAGCAGGGCCACGTACTGCAACGCATTGCCGGACACGCGCACGCCCAGCCCGTCGACGATCGTGTACATCGCGATGATCACGGCGTTGGCGAGCGCGAACCCGACGGCGCGGGGTGACTCCATGGCGTGGCGGGACAACCCGAGCGCCAGCACGCCGCAGCTGACACCGATGACCCCGGCCCAGGCCAGCGGCGACAGCGCCTCGCCGAACGCCAGCGTGGACGACAGCGCGACCAGCAGCGGCGCGGTCCCGCGCATCAAGGGATAGGTGAGCCCCAGGTCGCCATGCTTGTAGGCCCCCGTGAGCGCGATGTAGTAGCCGATGTGGATGACGAGCGAAGCGCCGATGTAGGGCCAGGCCGAGATCGGTGGCAGCCCGACGACGAGGACCAGCGGCAGCGCCACCACCGAGCCGACCATGTGCATCACCGCCGCATCCATCGCCTTGTCGCTGCTGGACTTGACCATGGCGTTCCAGCTGGCATGCAGCAGGGCGCCGAAGAGGACGGCCGCGAGGACGGGCCAGGTCATGGCGGCGTGGCGCCGCGCGCCGTCAGTTCGTGCAACGCCTCGCCCGATCGAGGTAATGCCCCAGCTTGGGCGTCGGCAGGCCTTCGGCTTTGGCCATGTCGTCCCACACCCGCAACCGCACGGCGCGCTCGGCGCCCGGTGCCGCGATGAATCTCGCCGACTCCTCAGGGTTGAAGACACCGCCTTGCAGCACCAGCGAGCGCTTGGAATCCGCCGAGAGCGATTCGTAATAGTGCGGCTGCGTCGCGCACAGGTAGCGCTTGGCGTCCACATGGCCCTGGATGGCGCCGATCACGCTGTCGCTGAAGACGCCGCGCAGGAAGGGAACGGCGCGGTACTGGTGCAGGTCGTCCACGCCCTGCAGCGATGGCGTACCGCCGAGGTCGTGCAGCAGGTGCCCCAGGTCGTGCAGCAGGGCGGCCGTGACCAGTTCGTCGTCGCCGCCGTAGTCTTCCGCCAGCTTGGCGCATTGCAGCGCGTGCTCCAGTTGCGTCACGGGCTCGCCGCTGTACTGTTCCCCGCCTTTTTGCTCGAACAGGGTCGCGATGTCTTCGATGCTCAGTGCCATGTCCGCACCTCCGCGGCTATTGTGTTCGCCTTCTCACACCCAGGGCAGTGAATAAGTCTTCAAGTTCGTGAAGCTTTTCATGGCTTCCTGCACGCCTTCCTTGTAGCCGAGTCCTGAATCCTTGATGCCGCCGAAAGGGGTGAGCTCCAGACGGTAGCCCGGCACCTCGCGCACGTTCACCGTGCCGACGTGCAGCTCGTTGATGAAGCGGGTGATGTAGTCGAGCCGGTTGGTGCAGACGGCGCTCGACAGGCCGTAGGCCGTGCCATTGGAAATGCGGATGGCTTCGTCGATGTCGCGGAAGCGGATGATGGGCGACACCGGGCCGAAGGTTTCCTCACGCGCGACGGTCATGGCCGGACTCACGTTGTCGAGCACGGTCGGTGCGTAGAGCGCGCCGCGCCGCTGGTTGCCCACCAGCAGCCGCGCGCCCTGCGCCACCGCCTCGTTCACCCGCGATTCGAACAGTTGCGCTGCCGGCTCGTCGATGACCGTCCCCATGTCGACCGAGGCATCCGCCGGGTCGCCGTGCTTCCAGGCGCGCGTCTTGTCCACGACGAGGTCGGTGAATTTGCCGGCCACCGACTCCTGCACCAGCATCCGCTTGACCGCGGTGCAGCGCTGGCCCGAGTTCTTGTACGAGCCCTGGACCGCGAGCGTCGAGGCTTCGTCCAGGTCGGCGTCTTCCATCACGATGATGGGGTCGTTGCCGCCCAGTTCCAGCACCACGCGTCGGTAGCCGGCTTTGGACGCGATGTACTTGCCGATGGCGACGCCGCCAGTGAAGGTGATCAGGTCGACGTGGGGATTGGTGAGTAGCTCGTCGGCGATCTCGCGCGGGTCGCCGGTGACCACGCTCAGCATCTCCGGCGGCAAGCCGGCTTGATACAGCAGGTCGGCGAAGAAGATCGCCGAGAACGGCACCTTCTCCGAAGGCTTCAGCACCATGCGGTTGTTGGTGGCGACGCTGGGCACGACCTTGTGCGCCACCTGGTTCATCGGGTGGTTGAACGGCGTGATGGCGCTGATCACGCCCAGCAGCGGCGAGCGCTGGGTGTAGACGCGCCGCTTCTTGCCGTGCGGCGTGAGGTCGCAGCTGAAGATCTGGCCGTCATCCTTCAGCACCTCGGTGGCGCCGAACAGCAGCACGTCGCTCACGCGGCCCGCCTCATAAATGGCGTCCTTGCGGCAGAGGCCCGCTTCGGCGGTGATGAGCGAGGCGATGTCGTCCAGGCGTTCGCGCACCAGGGCGGCCGTCTTTTGCAGGATGCCGGCGCGCTCGGAGCGGGTCAGCTTCGCCTGGTAGCCGTGCGCGATCTCGAAGGCTTCGCGTACTTCTTCCAGCGTGGCCTTCGGCACGGTGCCGATCTGCTCGCCGGTGTAGGGGTTTTGGACCGCGATGGTGCGTTCGCCGCCGCGGCCTTCGCCCACTTGCCGGCCTGCGATGCGCATGCGGTCGAGCGCGTGCGCGCGGATGAAATCCGCCGGGGAGCCCTGGATTCCCGCCTTCGCGGGAATGACGGCGCTACTGTGCATAATTCAGCGCCAGGTCGAACGCGTCGAAGTTGCGGAAGCGCCGGTTGGTGTCCAGCCCCGGCAGCTTGCGGTTGATGACCAGCGGCACCCGTTGCTCGCTGATGCCGCCGTGCGAGCGCAAGGGCGCGTCCAGGCCGCTCAGGTCGTGGCGTTCGGCGGAGGTACCGATCACGGTGAAGCGCTCGGATACGGCCACGATGTCGCCGATGCGGTCGGCTGGCAGTTCGAAGCGGGCGGCCGCGGCTTCGCGGTCCAGCACGACTTCCATGCCGGGCAGCGCCTGCAGCTGGCTCACCAGCGGGCCCGCCGCCGTGCCGGCCGGCAGGTACACCGTGGCAAAGGAACCCAGCGCGCCATGGTGGACGACATAGGGATCGGTGATGGGCAGGATCACGCGGGCCACGGCCGGCCCGAGCGCGGCATCGAACCAGTCCTGCAGGTAGATCACGTCCGGCTTGCCGTCCAGGCCCACCTTGGCGTTCATGCCGTGGTCGGCGGTCAGCGCGATGATGCAACCCAGGTCGTCCAGCTGCGCCAGGTAGCGGTCCATCATCGAGTAGAAGGCGTTGGCGCCCGCCGTGCCGGGCGCGTGCTTGTGCTGCACGTAGTCGGTGGTGGAGAGGTACATCACCTGCGGCTTCTTGCGCCGCATCAGCTGCACGCCGGCCGCGAAGACGAACTCCGACAGCTCCGCGCTGTAGACGCTGGGCACCGGCATGCCGACCATGTCGACCGCACCGGTGATGCCGTGCTCCTCCTGCGTGACCTCGTTCGACTTCTCGGAGGAGAAGCAGATGCCCTTCATGCCATGCCCGAGCAGGCGGCGCAGTTTGTCCTTGGCCGTGACGACCGCCACCGAGTGCCCGCTGTCCGCCAGCGCTGCCAGCAGCGACGGCGCGCGCAGCCACTTGGGGTCGTTCATCATGACCTCGGTGCCGGTCGCGGTGTCGTACAGGTAGTTGCCGCAGATGCCGTGCACGCTGGGTGGGGCGCCGGTCACGATGGAGAGGTTGTTCGGGTTCGTGAAACTGGGCACCACGCAATCGGCGATGAGGCCGGTGCCTTCGGCGAGCGTGCGCTTCAGCCAGGGCATCTGGCCGGCGGCCACGGCCTGGCCCAGGTAGTCGGGTTCGCAACCGTCCACGCAGACCACCACGGTGGGTTGGCGGGGCGGCTTGTACTGTCTTTGGTTGACGGTGAGCATGGCGGTCCTGTGTCTCATACGGCGGGCTGGCGCGCCTGCCGCCGCAAATCGTTGGCGATGGTGCGTTCCTTGCTGTCCATCACATGCTGGAACATCGCCTGGCCCGCCGCTTCGGGGTCGCCCGCCGCGATGGCCTTCAGGATGGCGCGGTGTTCGCTGGCGGAGATGGGCAGCAGCCAGCCGTCGGCCAGGTTCAGCCGGCGGAACAGCGAGAGTTCCTTGATCAGCTTGCGGTAGATGGCGGTGAGCTTGCGGTTGCCGGCCATTTCCACCAGCCGGTCGTGGAACTTCAGGTTCAGCAGGTGGTAGTTGTAGGCGTCCTCGGCCTTCACGGCCTTCTCCATCGCATCGACCAGGCCGCGGATTTCCTTCAGCTCCGCCGGCTTGATGTTGGCCGCCAGCTGGCGCCCCACCAGTTCGTCCATGGCGGCGCGCAGGTCGAAGATCTCCACCGCCTCGTCCATCGGGATGTCGCGCACGAAGACGCCGCGGTTCTTCTCGGTGCGCACCAGGCCGGCTTCCTCCAGCATGCGGAAGGCTTCGCGCACGGGGCCGCGGGAGACGCCCATCTTGGTCGCCAGCGTGGCTTCGATCAGCTTGCTGCCCGGGGCGTATTCCCCGGCCAGGATGGCGCGCTCGATCTCCTGCTGCACCACATTGGCGAGCGAACTGCTTTGGAGCAGGGCGATCGTGGGGTGGAGGAGGGCGTTCATGGGCGCGATTAGAGCACCCTTTAGGGGATTGTCAACAATCTGCAAAAAACAATTGACAAGCCCGGCAGTCGCGTCGTCCAATGAATCGCAAGGTGCGTGGGATGGCGTCATCACGCGGTCACCGGCAGCGTCGAGCATCGAAAACCATTTGTCCTTGAGGAGCTCCCCATGCACCCGAAGAAGATTTTCCGGTCCCTGCTGCTGGCCGGCCTGGCCGCGTTCGCGGCGACGGCCTTCGCGCAGAAGACCCAGCTGCTGGTGTACACCGCGTTGGAGACCGATCAGCTGAAGGCCTACCAGGAGGGCTTCAACAAGTCCTACCCGGACATCGAGATCAAGTGGGTGCGCGACTCCACGGGCGTGATCACGGCCAAGCTGCTGGCGGAGAAGGGCAACCCGCAGGCCGATGCCGTGATGGGCGTCGCCGCCTCCAGCCTCGCCCTGCTCGATAGCAACGGCATGCTGATCCCGTACGCGCCGCTCAATCTCGACGGCATCATGAGCCAGTACAAGGACAAGAAGAATCCTCCCGCCTGGTTCGGCATGGACGTGTGGGGCGCCACCATCTGCTTCAACACGGTGGAAGCGCAGAAGAAAGGCATCCCCAAGCCGGAGACCTGGAAGGACCTGACCAAGCCCATCTACAAGGGCCAGATCGTGATGCCCAACCCGGCATCGAGCGGCACCGGCTACTTCGACGTGACGGCCTGGCTCACCCTGTTCGGTGACGACAAGGGCAAAGGCGGCGGCTGGAAGTACATGGACGCGCTGCACGAGAACATCGCGCAGTACACGCACTCGGGCTCCAAGCCCTGCAACATGGCGGCGGCCGGTGAGTTCGTGGCGGGCATCTCGTTCGAATACCGCGGCAACACCAACAAGGCCAAGGGTGCGCCGATCGACCTGGTGTTCCCGAAGGAAGGCCTGGGCTGGGACCTGGAGGCGTTCGCCATCCACAAGGGCACCAAGAAGCTGGACGCCGCGAAGAAGCTCGCCGACTGGGCTTCGAGCAAGGACGCGATGATGCTGTACGGCAAGAACTTCGCGATCACCGCGCAGCCGGGCCTCGCGCCGCCGCTCGCCAACGTGCCGAAGGACTATGAAGCGCGCCTGGTGAAGATGGACTTCAAGTGGGCCGCCGACAACCGCGAGCGCATCCTCGACGAGTGGACGAAGCGCTACAACAGCAAATCTGAAAAGCGCTGAGGTCCGACCGCGGTGAATCCGGAGCTGTTTCTTGATCTGCGGGGCATTCGCAAGGAGTTCGGCAGCTTCACCGCGCTGCACGGCATCGACCTCGGCATCCGCAAGGGCGAGTTCGTCTGCTTCCTCGGCCCTTCGGGCTGCGGCAAGACAACGCTCCTGCGGATCATCGCCGGCCTGGAAACGCAGACGGCCGGCGAGATCTGGCAGGGCGGGCGCGACATCTCGCTGTTGCCGCCCGCGCAGCGTGACTACGGCATCGTCTTCCAGAGCTACGCGCTGTTCCCCAACCTGAGCGTCGCGGACAACGTGGCCTATGGCCTGGTCAACCGCAAGACGCCGAAGGCGGAGATCAAGCAGCGGGTGACCGAACTGGTGAAGCTGGTGGGCCTGCCCGGCAGCGAATCGAAGTACCCGTCGCAGTTGTCCGGCGGGCAGCAGCAACGCATCGCGCTGGCGCGGGCCCTGGCGACCCGCCCCGGCCTGCTGCTGCTGGACGAGCCGCTGTCGGCGCTGGACGCGCTGGAGCGGGTGCGCCTGCGTTCGGAAATCCGCGCGCTGCAGCAGACGCTGGGCGTGACCACCATCATGGTGACGCATGACCAGGAAGAGGCGCTGTCGGTGGCTGACCGCATCGTGGTCATGAACCACGGCGTGATCGAGCAGGTCGGCACGCCCATGGACATCTACCGCGAGCCCGCCTCGCCCTTCGTCGCCGATTTCGTCGGCAAGGTGAACGTGCTGCCGGTGCAGGTGGCGGGCGGGCACATCCATGTGGGCAGCCTGCGCATCCCGTGCACGGGCGATGACCGCCAGGCGCGCATCTACCTGCGGCCCGAAGACGTGCTGGCGCGCCCCATCGCGGACGGTGACGCCCATGTGTTCGATGCCAGCATCGAAAAGATCGACTTCCTGGGCTCCTATTGCCACGTGCACGTGGCCTCGCCCGCGCTGGACACCAACAAGCTCACGGTGTATCTGTCGCTGAATTTCCTGTCCGAGCAGGCGCTGGCGGTCGGCTCGCCGCTCAAGCTGCGGCTCGTGCCCGAACGCATCAAGGTGTTCTGACGTGGCAGCCGTCTTGAAGCAGGCCGGCGCCGCGATCCGCCTGCGTTCCCACTGGACCGACCGCACGGCGCATGTCGCGTTGCTGGTGGTCGCGCTGCTGCTCGTCGCCTTTCTGGCGCTGCCGCTGCTGTCCATCCTGCTGAAGGCGCTGCAGGGCAAGAGCGAAGAGTTCGTCTGGCTGGACAACTTCATCGCGTATGCGAAGACCCCCGCGCTGCTGGACAGCCTGTGGAACAGCCTCTGGGTCTCGGCGCTGGTCACCGCCATCACCGTGCCGCTGGCCTTCGGCTTCGCCTACGCCCTGACCCGCTCCTGCATGCCGTACAAGGCGCTGTTCCGCGGCATCACGCTGGTGCCGCTGCTGGCGCCTTCGCTGCTGTCGGCGATCTCGCTGATCTACTGGTTCGGCAACCAGGGGGTGCTCAAGGGCTGGATGGCGGCGCTGGGCTTCAAGGAGATCTACGGTCCGGCCGGCATCGTCATCGCGGAGTGCTTCGCGGTGTTCCCCCATGCGCTGATGATCCTGGTGACCGCGTTGAGCCTGGCCGACGCGCGCTTGTATGAAGCCGCCGACGCGATGGGCACCACGGCTGCGCGAAAGTTCTTCACCATCACGTTGCCCGGCGCCAAGTACGGCCTGATCTCCGCGGCACTGGTGACCTTCACGCTCGTCATCACCGACTTCGGCATTCCCAAGGTGATCGGCGGCAGCTTCAACGTGCTGGCCACCGACGTCTTCAAGCTGGTGATCGGCCAGCAGGACTTCGCCAAGGGCGCGGTCGTCGCCATCCTGCTGCTCGCGCCGGCCGTTTTGACCTTTGGCGTCGACAGCTACGTGAGTCGCCGGCAGACGGCCATGCTGACTGCGCGCGCCGTGCCTTACGCGCCCAAGCCCTCGCGCGGCTACGACCTCGCGATGACGCTGTACTGCGCCTTCATCGCGTTCCTGGTGCTGGCGATGCTGGGCATGGCCGTGTTCGCCTCCTTCGCCAGCTTCTGGCCCTATGACCTGAAGCCCAGCCTGCGTCACTACACCATGGGTTTGGTGGATGCCGAGGTGGGCGTCGGTTTCGTCAACAGCCTGAAGATGGCGGCGGGCACGGCCTTCTTCGGGACCATCCTGGTCTTCTGCGGCGCGTATCTGCTGGAAAAGACCAAGGGCATGGACGGCCTGCGTGGCATCGTCCGCTTGCTCGCCATGCTGCCGATGGCCGTGCCCGGGCTGGTGCTGGGCCTGGGCTACATCTTCTTCTTCAACGAGCCGGACAACCCGCTGAACGGCCTGTACCACACGGTCACGCTGCTCACGCTTTGCACCATCGTGCACTTCTACACCACGGGTCACCTGACGGCGGTGACGGCGCTCAAGTCGCTGGACGGCGAGTTCGAGGCGGTGAGCGCCTCGCTGAAGGTGCCGTTCTTCAAGACCTTCTGGCGGGTGACCCTGCCGATCTGCACGCCGGCGCTGGTGGACATCGCCCGCTATTTCTTCATCAACGCGATGACGACGATTTCCGCCGTGGTGTTCCTTTACTCGCCCGAGACCAAGGTGGCATCCATCGCCATCCTGAACCTGGACGAAGCCGGCGAAATGGGCGCCGCAGCGGCCATGGCCGTGCTCATCGGTATCGCTTCCACGATTGCCACGCTTTTGTTCATGGCACTGGCCTGGTGGGTGAACCGCCGCACACAAGCCTGGCGAAGAACATGACTCCCCCCGAAGCGGCCTACGGCCGCCTCCCCCCGGGGGGCGACACCAGCGGCCCGGCAAAGCCGGTTCCGCGGTGTCCCTCGACCAGACCCGTTCGGAACACCACGAGAACGGCCAACTGACATAGGATCGAAACAGCATGGACCGCGACCCCATCCTCCTGACCCCCGGCCCGCTCACCACGACCCTGCGCACCAAGCTCGCGATGCTGCGCGACTGGGGTTCGTGGGACAGCGACTTCATCGCCGTCACGGCCAAGGTGCGGCAGAGCCTGCTGAAGGTCATCCATGGCGAGGACTCGCACGTGGTCGTGCCCTTGCAGGGCAGCGGCACCTTCAGCGTGGAGGCGGCCGTGGCCACGGTGGTCCCGCGCGACGGCCACGTGCTGGTGGCCGACAACGGCGCCTATTGCAAGCGCGCGGCGCGGCTGACCAACCTGATGGGGCGCCGCTGCACGGTGCTGCCGTTCGACGAGTCCGCGCCGGTGTCCGCCGAGGCGGTCGAAGCCAAGCTGGTGGAGGATTCCAGCATCTCCCACGTCGTGCTCATCCATTGCGAGACCGGGGCCGGCGTGCTGAACCCGCTGGCCGAGGTGGCGGAAGTCTGCGCGCGCCGCGGCGTCGGGCTGATCGTGGATGCCATGAGCTCCTTCGGCGCGTTGCCCATCGATGCGCGCGAGCTCCGGTTCGATGCCTTGGTCGCTGCCAGTGGCAAGTGCCTGGAAGGCGTGCCCGGCATGGGCTTCGTGTTCCTGCGCAAGGCCATCGTGGAAAGCTGCGCCGGCCGCAGCCAGTCGCTGGCGATGGACCTGCACGACCAGCACGTCTACATGGAGAAGACGGGCCAGTGGCGCTTCACGCCGCCGACCCACGTGGTGGTGGCGCTGGCCGAAGCCATCGATCAGTTCGAAGCCGAAGGTGGCCAGCCCGCGCGCCTGGCGCGCTACACCGACAACTACCGTACGCTGATCGACGGCATGGGCCGGATGGGCTTCATCCCCTTCCTCGAACCGGCGATCCAGGCGCCCATCATCGTCACCTTCCATGCGCCCGGCGACCCGTGCTACGAATTCAGGGCGTTCTACGAAGCCGCCAAGAAGCACGGCTTCATCCTCTACCCCGGCAAGCTGACGCAGATGGAGACGTTCCGCGTCGGCTGCATCGGCGCCATCGGCCGCAACGAAATGGAGCAGGCGGTGCACGCCGTCGAACTCGCGTTGCAGGACATGGGCATCGCCTCAGGCGAACCGGCAATATGACCCACCCCCGAAGCGCCTGCGGCGCCTCCCCCTCAAGGGGGCGCCACCAGCGGCCCGGCAAAGCCGGTTCCGCGGTGGCCCACGCCTGAGCCCGAACTGGAGACACCAAGTTGGCGACGAACAAGATCCACCCCGCCCTCGCGGCGCTCAAGAAGGCCGGCGCCACCAAGGTCAAGGTCGCCGTCAGCGACATCGACGGCGTGCTGCGCGGCAAGTACCTGCACATCGACAAGTTCGAGGGCGCCACCACCGGCGGTTTCGGCTTCTGCGACGTGGTGTTCGGCTGGGATTCGCAGGACGTCTGCTACGACAACACCGAGGTCACGGGCTGGCAGCACGGCTTCCCGGACGCGCTGGCACAGGTGGACCTTGGAACGGCGCGCCGCGTGCCCTGGGACAACGAGGTGCCGTTCTTCCTCGGCGACTTCATCAACGCCGACGGTTCGCCCTTCCCGGTGTGCCCGCGCCAGACGCTCAAGCGGGTGCTGGCGCGCGCGGAGAAGCTCGGCTTCGCGCCCATGACGGGCATGGAGTTCGAGTGGTTCAACTTCCGAGAGACGCCCTACACCTGGGCCGCGAAAAAGGGCGTGGGGCCGGAGCCGCTGACGCCCGGCATGTTCGGCTACTCGCTGCTGCGCATGGCGGACAACCCCGGCTTCTTCAATGCGCTGATGGACGAGATGCTGGCCTTCAATGTGCCGATCGAAGGCCTGCACACCGAGACCGGGCCGGGCGTCTACGAAGTCGCGATCGGCTTCTCTTCCGCGCTGGAGCAGGCCGACCGCGCCATCCTGTTCAAGACCGGCGCGCGCGAAATCGGCAAGCGCTTCGGCATCATGCCCAGCTTCATGGCCAAGTGGAGCCAGAGCTACCCGGGCTGCAGCGGCCACATCCACCAGAGCCTGTCGGACGGCAAGAGCAACCTGTTCTACGACGCCAAGAGCCCGCGCAAGATGAGCAAGCTGTTCGAGAGCTACCTCGCCGGGCAGGTGGCTTGCATGATGGAGTTCGGGCCGATGATCTGGCCCACCATCAACAGCTACAAGCGCCTGGTCGATGGCTTCTGGGCGCCCGTCAAGCCGACCTGGGGCATCGACAACCGCACGGCCAGCTTCCGCGTGATCGCCGGTTCTCCAAAGGGCACGCGACTGGAAACACGCTGCCCCGGCGCCGACGTGAACCCTTACCTGGCGATGGCCGCGGTCATCGCCGCCGGCATGTACGGTGTGGAAAAAGGGCTGAAGCTCACCGCGCCGCCCATCACGGGAACCAACCAGGGCGCGGAGAACATCCCCCGCGCACCGCGCAGCCTGCTGGAAACGACGAAGATCTTCCGCGACTCGAAGATCGCGCGCGACTGGCTGGGCGACACCTTCGTCGAGCATTTCGCGGCCACCCGCGAGTGGGAATACCGGCAGTGGCAGGACGCCGTCACCGACTGGGAATTGAAGCGCTACTTCGAGATCATCTGATGGCCGGCGTGGAGATCCGCTTGCTCGCCCCGCCCGATGCCGCGGCCTACCGCGCGTTGCGGCTGCGTGCGCTGCGCGAGCACCCGGATGCATTCACGTCGAGCCACGACGAAGACGAGCGCCTGCCGCTTTCCACCTCGGCCGAGCGCCTGGCATCGAGCCGCATCACCTTTTGGGGCGCGTTCCTGCGCAGCGAACTGTGCGGCATGGTGGGCCTGGAGCGTGAGACGCGCGCCAAGAACCGCCACAAGGCCACGGTGGTTGCGATGTACGTCGCGCCGGAAGCCGCAGGCCACGGGATCGGCGCCAGCTTGCTGGCGGCGCTGATCGCCGAATGCCGCGCCGAAGGCATCGAATCGCTCGTGCTGACCGTGACCGACGGCAACGACAAGCCGCGCGCGCTTTACGAGAAGGCCGGCTTCCGCTCCTTCGGCGTCGAGCCCCGCGCCATCAAGGTGGGCGGCACCGCCTACGCCAAGAACCACATGCACCTGGACCTGAGCCACTCATGAGCCTCACCAACTTCGCCTTTCCCACCCCCATCCAGTTCGGCCCCGGTGCCCGCAAGGAAGTCGCCGGGCACCTGCGCGAGCAGGGCCTGAAGCGGCCGCTGATCGTCACCGACAAGGCGTTGGCCGCACTCCCCGTGCTGGCCGAGTTCCGCACGCACCTGGCAGGCCTGGACGTCGCCGTCTTCTCCGGCGTGTTCGGGAACCCGACCGCCAGCCAGGTGATGGAAGGCGGTGCGGCGTTCAAGGCGCACAACGCCGACTGCGTCATCGGCTTCGGCGGCGGCGCCGCGCTCGACGTCGCCAAGGTCGTCGGCATCGCGGCCACGCACGAGGGCGACATCATCGAATACGCCTGGGACCACCCCAAGGTGCGTCCCATCGACCAGCCCTTGCCCTACTTCGTGGCGCTGCCCACCACGTCGGGCACCGGCTCGGAAGTCGGCCGCTCCTCGGTGGTGAGCGAGAACGACACGCACCTGAAGCGCGTGATCTTCAGCGCCAAGATCCTGGCGCGCAAGGTCTTCGCCGACCCGGAACTGACGCTGGCCCTGCCGCCGCACGTGACCGCTGCCACCGGCATGGACGCGCTCACGCACAACATCGAGAGCTATCTCTCCCCGGCTTACCACCCGCTGTGCGATGGCATCGCGCTGGAGGGCACGCGGATCGCCGCCCGGTCGTTGCTGAAAGCAGTGCAGAACCCGGCCGACCTGGCGGCCCGCACCGACATGATGATGGCTTCGATGATGGGCGCCATCGCTTTCCAGAAGGACCTGGGCGCCGTGCATTCCTGCGCGCACGCATTGGGCGCCGTGTGCGACCTGCACCACGGCTTGGCCAATGCACTGATGATCGATTCCGTGCTGGAGTGGAACCGCGAGAAGGTGCCGGAAAAATTCGATGAGCTCGCGCATGTGTGCGGCGTTCCGGGTGGCGGCGCGGCCTTCGTGCCGTACCTGAAGAACCTCAAGGCGCAGGTGGGAATCACCGGGACGCTCTCCACGCATGGGGTGAAGAAGGAGCAGATCCCGCGCCTGGTGGAGATCGCCGTGGCCGACATCTGCCACCAGACGAATCCCAGGCCGGTGACTGCGGGTGATTTCGAGCGGCTGTTTCTGGGGGCGATGTGAACCGGGACGCGCGTGCCCCCACCCCAACCCTCCCCCAGAGGGGGAGGGCGTTTGAGTTGCTCCTCCCCCAGAGGGGGAGGGAGCTTGAGTTGCTCCTCCCCCCTCTGGGGGGAGGCTGGGAGGGGGGCTCGCGCCCGTGAAGCAACGCCTGAAGATCGGCATCAGCGCCTGCTTCTTCCATCCGGACGAAGGTCGCAAAGCCGCGCCGTCGAAGACGCTGCAATGGATCGAGCAGTCGACCGCCCACTGGGTGATGTCGCAAGGCGCACTGCCCTTCATGGTGCCGGCACCTGCCGGCGAGACCTATCGCGGCGACGTCACGCTGGCGGACTACGCGGCCTCGCTCGACGGCCTGGTGCTGCACGGCGGCGCCGATGTCTGGCCGGGCAGCTACGGCGAAGAGCCTCTCAAGCCGGAATGGAGCGGCGACCGCGCCCGCGACGAATACGAGATCGCGCTGGTGAAGGCGTTCGAGCAGGCCGGCAAGCCCGTGTTCGGCATCTGCCGCGGCTTGCAGCTGATCAACGTCGCGCACGGCGGCACGCTGTACCAGGACATCACCACGCAGAAGCCCGGCGCGCGCGTGCATCGCGATCCGGCGGCCTACGACCTGAACTTCCACGAGGTCGACATCCTGCCGGACACCCGCCTCGCGCAGCTGCTGCCAGGCGAGCGCCGCCACAAGATCAACAGCGTGCACCACCAGGGCATCAAGGACCTGGCGCCGGGCTTCCAGGCGGAAGCCCTGTCGCCCGACGACGGCGTCATCGAGGCCATCCGCCACACCGGCGGCGCCTGGATCGCGGCCGTGCAATGGCATCCCGAATTTCACTTTCCCAGGCACGGCGTGGTGGACGACTCGCCGCTGCTGCGCGACTTTCTCGAGGCCGCGCGCACGGCCCGCACCGAACCATGACCACTCTTTCCATCCACAACCCGGCCACCGGGGAACTGATCATCGCGCTGCCCGCGGACGACGCGGCGTCGGTCGCCGCCAAGGCGGCAGCGGCGCGCGCGGCCCAGCCGCTCTGGGCGGCCTTTCCCCTGGCAAGGCGCAAGGCCTGCATCGAAGGCTTCCGCACCGGTGTCGTGCGCGACCTCGAGCTTCTCGCCGCGACCATGACGCGCGAAACCGGCAAGCCGATCAAGATGTCGCGCAACGAGCTGAACGGCCTGCTGCCGCGCATCGATTTCTTCCTGCAGGAGACCGAGCGCAGCATCGCGGGCGAGACCGTGTTCGATGAAGGCGGCATGCGCGAGCAGATCCAGCACGAACCGCTGGGCGTGGTCGCCAACATCTCGGCCTGGAACTACCCCTGGTTCGTCGGCTGCAACGTCATCCTGCCGGCGCTGCTGACCGGCAACGCGGTGCTCTACAAGCCCTCCGAGTACGCGACCCTGACCGGCCTGGAGATCTGCCGCCTGCTGCACGAGGCCGGCGTGCCGCGCGACATCCTGGTGGGCCTGGTCGGCGGCGGCGAAGTGGGCCAGGCGCTGCTGGAGCAGGAGGTGGACGGTGTCTTCTTCACCGGCTCCCACGCCACGGGCCAGCGGATCGCGCAGGCGGTGGGCCAGCGCTTCGTCAAGCTGCAGCTGGAGCTGGGCGGCAAGGACCCGACCTACGTCGCCGACGATGCCGACCCGAAGGCGGCGGCCGAATCGCTGGCAGACGGCGCGATGTACAACACCGGCCAGAGCTGCTGCTCGGTCGAACGCATCTACGTGCATGAGCGCAGCTACGACGCGTTCGTGGACGCCTTCGTGCAGACGGTCAAGAGCTACCGCATGGGAGACCCGGCGAGCGAGGACACCTACATCGGCGCCATCACCCGCGCGCCGCAGCTCGATGTGCTCGCGGCGCAAGTCGCCGACGCCAAGGCCCAGGGCGCCAAACTGCTGCTGGGCGGCCACCGGGGCGAGGGTCCGGGCAACTGGTTCGAGGCCACGGTGTTCAGCGACGTGAACCACAGCATGGAGCTGATGCGAGAGGAGAGCTTCGGCCCCTTGATCGGCATCCAGAAAGTGCGCGACGACGACGAGGCCGTGCGTCTGATGAACGACACGCGCTACGGGTTGACGGCCGGTGTCTACACACGGGACGAGGCGCGGGCCAAGCGTGTGCTCTCGCAGGTGAAGGCGGGCAGCGTCTACTGGAACTGCTGCGACCGCGTGAGCCCGCGCCTGCCGTGGAGCGGTGTCGGCGATTCGGGCGTCGGCCTCACCCTGTCCAGGTACGGCATCCAGACGTTCACCCGGCCCAAGGCCTGGCACCTGCGCCAGCCCGCCTGACCGGATGACCGCGTCCGTCCATCGCCTGCCTTCGCGCGCATCCTCCACCGATGCGACACGCGACGCGATCGTGCTGTTCGACCTCGACCACACGCTGCTGCACGGCGACAGCGACGTGCTGTGGTGCGAGTTCCTGATGGCCGAAGGCGTCCTGGAGCGCGCCGCGTTCGCCGCGCGCAACGCCGACATGGAGGCGCGCTACAAGGCCGGCACCGTGGGCGTGGCGGAGTTCGCCGACTTCTACGTGGGCACGCTGGCCGGGCGCACGGCCGCCGATTGGGAACCCCTGCGCCAGCGCTTCCTGCGCGAGATGGTGCTGCCGCGCATCCCGAACGCGGCGCGCCGGCTGGTGCAGGACCACCGCGAGTCAGGTGCGCTGGTCGCGATGACCACGGCCACCAACCGCTTCATCACCGAGCTGACGGCGCAGCACCTGGGCATCGAGCACCTGCTGGCCACCGAGCCGCTGATCGAAAGCGGCCGCTTCACCGGCAGCACGCACGGCACGCTCAACATGCGCGAGGGCAAGGTCCAGCGGCTGCACGACTGGCTGGCCGGGCGCTCGTTGTCACTGGCGGGCCTGCACAGCACGGCCTACAGCGACTCGATCAACGACCTGCCGCTGCTGCAGGCGGTGGATGTGCCGGTGGCGGTGGATCCCGATCCGCGGCTGGCGGCGATCGCGGGCGAGCGCGGCTGGCGGGTGCTCTCGCTGCGATGAGGGCGCCGGCGCCTCAGTCGAAGTCGAACAGCTCGCCCAGGAAGCCCTCCCGCTTCTTCTTTCGGTAGTAACCGCCCTGCGGGGGGTACTGGGGCGGATAGGACTGCCGGTCATCGCGATAGCGTTCGTCCCGGTGAACCGGCGGTGCCGGGACCGCGGCAGCCGCCGGCATGGCGGCCGCCGCCGGCCCCGCACGGTCGATGATCTTGTCCAGTTCGCCCCGGTCCAGCCAGACGCCGCGGCACTGCGGGCAGTAATCGATCTCGATGCCGCTGCGTTCGGACATCACCAGCTGGACATTGGTACACACGGGACATTGCATTCGACGGATCTCCACCAGTTGAGAACGGGTTCCCGGCCGACACGCGGCATGCGTCGCGGCTCATAGACTGAATGATCCCGCCATCCCGGAGAAGTTCTCCCGCCTCGCATGCCGGCTCACCGCCTCAAGATCGGCCTGTCGGCGTGTTTCTCGCACGCCGACCCCACCCGCCCGCTGTTCACCAACAAGACCCTGCAATACGTCGAGCAATCGATCGCCCACTGGCTGATGTCGGCCGGTGCCATGGTCGTGATGGTGCCGTGCCCGACCGGCGAGACGGCACGCGGCGACGTCAAACTCTCGCACTACGCGGAATGGCTGGATGGCGTCGTGATGCATGGCGGTGCCGACGTCTGGCCAGGCAGCTACGGCGAGGAGCCGCTGAGGGACGCCTGGATCGGCGACCGCGTGCGCGACCTGTACGACCTGGCGGTGGTCGAGGCCTTCGTGCAGGCGGGCAAGCCGATCTTCGGCGTCTGCCGGGGCATGCAACTCATCAACGTGGCGTTCGGCGGCACGCTGTACCAGGACATCGAGGAGCAGCACGGCCATCCGGAAACGCTGCGGCACCGCGATGCCGAAACCTACGACCGCAACTACCACGAAGTCGAGATCGTGCAAGGTTCGCGCCTCTCCCACCTCTATCGCGGTGTCTTGCGCGGGCGCGTGAACAGCATCCATCACCAGGCGGTGAAACGGCTGGCCGAAGGTTTCGCCATCGAGGCCTGGAGCCTGCCCGACCGGGTGCCGGAAGCGATGCGCCGGCAGGGCGGAAGCTACATTGCCGCCACGCAGTGGCACCCGGAGTTCCGCGAAGAAGAAGCGAACACGCTGGACGACACGCCGCTGCTGATGGATTTCATGGCCGCGTGCAACGCCGCCAAGGCGCATCCGCCGAAGCCGCGGCACAGCCTGCCGGGGCATTTGCGCGACCGCGCGGCGCGGTTGTTGCGGCAGGCCTTGCTGATGCGGCGCTGAGAGGCGCTTCAGTGCGCCAGCTCGGCGTACGCCTTGGCAAAGGCATGGTCACTGCCTGCCTGCAGGTAGGCCAGCGCGCAGGCCAGGCCGGCGTCGGCTGCGACCGTGGGCGAGGGATGCGATCCGCAGCGTGACTGCATCACGCGCATGCGCGCGGCGTCGGCCGCTTCCGGCTTCGACGCCGCGGCTCCGGGGTGCAAGAGGTTGTCCGGGGGCGCCGCCAGCAGTTCCACATCGGGCGTCACCCCTTGACGGTTCACATGACGACCCGAAGGTCCGTAGTAGAGCGCCGTGGTCAGCTTGACCGCGCCCAGCCCTTCGCCCA
This sequence comes from Caenimonas sedimenti, assembly GCF_007833165.1. Lineage (GTDB taxonomy): Bacteria > Pseudomonadota > Gammaproteobacteria > Burkholderiales > Burkholderiaceae_C > Ramlibacter > Ramlibacter sedimenti. The sequence continues at coordinate 114,020 of NZ_VOBQ01000010.1, forward strand.
GCCCGTAAGTGGTCTGCACGCTGCCCTTGCCGAAGCTGCGCTGGCCGATCACGGTGGCGCGGCCATGGGCCTGCAGCGAGGCGGCCACCAGTTCGGAGGCCGAAGCGGAGCGCCTGTCCACCAGCACCACCAGCGGCACGCCCGGCAGCAACTGCGCGGCGTCCGCCTCCCAGGTGCGCTGCGTGGCCGGCGTGCGGCCGCGCATGGACGCGATCTCGCCCTGGGCGAGGAAGGCGTCGGCGACGTGGATGGCCTCCCGCAGCAGTCCGCCCGGGTTGCCCCGCAGATCCAGCACCACGCCTTTCGGCGCATGCGCCGCCGTGGCGGCGGCGACCGCTTCCGCCAGCCGGTCCGACACCGGGCCGCTGAAGGAAGAGAGCCGCAGCACCAGCGCGTCGCCCTCCATGCGCCAGCGCAGCAGGGACCGCTGGATGGTGTCGCGCGTCAGCGAAAGGTCGAAGGGGTCCGCGCCGGCCCGCTGGACCTTGATGGCGACCTGCGTGCCGGCTTCACCACGCATGCGCGTGATGGCGTCGCCCAGGGGCACGCCCTGCAGCGACCGGCCGTCGACCTGGACGATGAGGTCACCCGTGCGCAGACCCGCGCGCTCGGCGGGCCCGCCCGGCATGGGGGCGACGATGCGCACGACACCATCTGCCGCCTCGACTTCGATGCCGAGGCCGACGAACCGGCCGGTGGCGTCGGCGCGCTGCTGCGCGTGCGCCTGCGCGTCGAAGTAGCGGGAGTAGTTGTCCAGCGTCCGCAGCGCAGCGTTCGTGGCCTGCCGGAACACTTCGGCCGGCTCGCCGGTGCCCGCCGGCACGGCCGCCAGCACCTTGGAGGCGGCGGCAGCCAGCGCGTTGAAATCCGCATCGCTGGCGTGGCTGCGCTGCACCCGGCGCAGGACGGCGGCCAGCAGTTCCCGGTGCGTCTCGGCCTGCTCGCCCGGCTTCACCGCGCGGACGTATTCGGATTGCAGGCGGGCGATGGGATCGTCTTCGGCGGCGAAGGTCGGCGTGCCGCAAGCCAGGGCGGCCGCCAGAAAAAAGGCGGCGCCGGCGCGTCCGGTGCGGTGGGGGCGGAAAAGCAGGTCCATGGCGGCAGTGGATGTTCGGAATGTATGCCAGCCGGCGAAATTCGTCATTCCCCTGGAAAGTAAATCTGCGATTCCGAAGTCCTTGGCCCCGTCGGCGCACATGATGCACAGATCAGACAGTCCGGCCCCTTTTCTTGCCAATGGGCTCTTTCACCTGATTGTCGGGATCGCCTTTCTCATTCACGCTTCCGGCAAGACCACGCATCGAGGTGCCAGCTTGTCCATTTTCGCGGCCAATGCCTTTCGTTGGGCGCTCAGGCTTCTGGGCGACGATGTGTTCGTTTCCTATTCGCGGCGTGACGGCGGCGACTACGCCCTGGCCCTGGCCAATGCACTCGCCGCGCACAAGTTGTCTTGCTACCTCGACCAGTGGGGCACGCCGCCCGGGGCGGAACTGCCCCGTCCCTTGCTGCGCGCCCTTTCCCGCGCCGGCATGCTCGTGATCGTCACGACCGAAGGCGCACTCCAATCGGGCAACGTCGCGGCCGAGGTGAAGGAATTCCTCGGCACGGGGAGACCGATCATCCCGGTCGCACTGGGCGGCGACCCGGTCATCACCCGATCGGAGGAAGGTACTCCAGCCGATGCCGCTGCGCCCGCGAGCCTGGCTCGACTGATACGAGGCATTGCCGTGACGGCAGACCGGGCCGGCGCCGAGGCGCCCTCCGCGCAGGTCCTCACCCGCATCCTCAATGCCGAAGGCTTCACCCGCCGCAATGCGCGGCTGCGCCAAGTGTTCGGTGCCACGGCAGCGGCGATGGCCGTGTTGGTGATCGCCGCAGGCTTGGTACTGCTTCAACTGACGGAACAGGCCGGGGAAGCCAAAGGCCAGGCGATCGAAGCCAAGGACCAAGCCCGCCGGGCCGAAGGCCTGCGCGTCTCCGCGCAACAACGCCGCGAGGAGGCGGAGCAGTTGGCGGAGCAGGCGCGGCGGTCGTTGACCATCGCGCAGAGGAACAAGGCCGAGGCCATCGCCCTCCAGGTCGAGGCGCAAGAGCAGAAAAAGCTCGCGGACCAGGCGGCGAGCCGGACCCGATTGCACAGTCATGGACTGCGCTTGGCAGCTGAAGCGCAGGCACTGCTGACCGGCACGGCTTACCGGGCGGACGCGGTCGCATTCCAGAAGCTGCTCGCGGCGCACGGCGCCGCGCCCGGGGTCGTTGTGGACGGTGCCATGTTGCGCGCGCTGAATTCCAGGCCGGCACTCGAGCGGGTGCTGCAGCCAGCGACGCCATCCAACCGGATCGCGTACAACCCTGATGCGACCCGACTGGCGTCGGGCGGCCGTGGCGTGATCCAGCTCTGGGATGCCAAGAGCGGCGCGTTGCTGGCAACTTCACCACGGGGGGGAAAAGAGTCTGTGGAGAGCCTGGCTTTCAGCCGCGACGGCAAACTTATCGTATCGACGTGGGGAAACGCGGTGCGGCTCTGGGACGGGGAGACAGCGCAGCCAAGGGGGGAGCCATTGGCCCCCCATGAGAGGCGAGTCCTCGGCGCGGCATTCAGCTTTGACGGCAAGCACATCGTCACCGCCGGGTCCGACGGGTCCGTCCGGCTTTGGGAAACGTCGTCCGGCAAGTCTTCACCGGTCGTCTTGCGCGGCTTCAAGGAGAGCGCGCGCAACGCGTTCTTCATGCATGGAGGGGAGGTCATCGTCGGCTTCAGCTTCGGGGAGGGCATCCGCCTCTGGGACGCGGCCACGGGCCGGGTTCACGAACATGCATTCGAGGGGATGCCCAGGTTCCTTGTCGCCGTCGCACCCAGCGCTGATGGCAGGCGCCTGGCCGGCGCCAGCGGGGACGGTGAGGTCTTCGTTTGGGATGCGTTCAGCGGCAAGAAGCTCTGGGGCCCCATCCAGGCGCACGCCGGTGCCATCTTTTCGTTGTCGTTCGATCCATTGGACGAAGTGTTGGTCTCCGGTGGCGCGGACAACCTGATCCGGCTCTGGTCATCGCGGACCGGACAGGCGTTCCGCGCGCCGCTTCGCGGTCCTTCTTTCGGCATCCGCGCCGTGGCGGTCGCACCGGACGGGCAGCAGATCGCAACCGTCGGCCCCGATGGACTTCTCAGGACCTGGGACATGTTCAAGGCCATGGATATAGGCCTGCCCGTGCAACACGTCTTCAAGGCCCTGCAGAAGGGGATCGACGCCGGGAAGCTGGACAAGGCGACGGGCCAGGCGCGCATGGACGCTTTGGCGAACGCGGTCTTCAGCCCCAACCCCGAACTCGCCTTGAGCAGCGACCAGAAGTTCATGTTGAGGACGGAGGGCAACAACATCGAGCTGTTCGATTACCAGCAGGGGAGCCCCACCGAGCGCGTCGGGGCACCGTGGACCGGCCACGACGGGCGCGTGACCAGCGTGGCCTGGAGCCGCGATGGCCGGAAGGCTGTTTCGGGTAGCGCGGACAAGACAGTCCGACTCTGGGACACCAGGACTGGCCGTGCGTTGGGCGTTTGGAAAGGTCATGCCGGCACGGTGGGGGCGGTGGCATTCAGCCCGGATGGCCTTCGAGTGGTCTCGGCGGATTCGGAGGAGTCCTTGCTGATGTGGGACGTGAAAAGTGGCCGTGCCATCCGGCCTCCGCTGCGGGGTCACAGCAGCGACATCATTGCGCTCGGCTTCAGCCCGGACGGCCGCTACTTCGTCTCAGGGGGAACCGATGGGGCGCTCCGACTATGGGATGCGGTGAATTGGGCCTCCATGGGTGAGCCCCTCGTGACACAAGGCTCGGACAAGCATTTCCGGATGGCTGCGTTTTCGAACGATGGACGCTACATCCTCTTTCACGCCGAGGGACTCATGGGGCCGCGCATCATTCCCGGCCCAACCGCCTGGCCCGAGGAGTTGTGCGAGAAGCTCACGTCCAACATGAGTCCCGCGCAATGGCGAGAGTGGGTTTCCGTGGAGCACAAGTACGTGCGCCAGTGCGAAAAGCTTCCGGTGCCTGAATAAGCAAGAACGCTGCACCTTCTGATTCAAACGCCTCCGCAGTGGGGCTGGTGCCTGAAGGCACTGGAGGGCATGTGGCACGCCGCTTGCATCTGAACATGTATTCAAGTTTGGATGCTCAGATATGGTGCACCGTGCGCTCGCCGCCGTTCCCGACCCCGGCCGGTCCCTCGCCCCCGGCGAGGCATCGCCCGAGGCCGCTTGGATCACCCGCGCCGAGCAACCGGTCACCACGTCGGAAACCGGGCCGCTTGCCGGACTGCGCTTCGCCGTCAAGGACAACATCGACGTCGCCGGCCTGCCCACCACCGCGGCATGTCCCAGCTTCGCCTACCGGCCCGACCACCACGCCACCGCGGTGCAGAAGCTGCTCGATGCTGGTGCGCGGTTGCTTGGCAAGACCAACCTCGATCAATTCGCCTGCGGCCTGAACGGAACGCGCTCGCCGTACGGCGCGGTGCCCAACGCCTTCGATGCCAGGTATGTGTCGGGCGGTTCCAGCTCCGGCTCGGCCTACGCCGTGGCGACGGGCCAGGTCGACTTTGCGCTGGGCACCGACACCGCGGGCTCCGGCCGCGTGCCGGCAGGCCTGAACAACATCGTCGGCCTCAAGCCGTCCAAGGGCCTGATCAGCGCCCAGGGTGTGGTGCCGGCCGCCCAGAGCGTCGATTGCGTCTCGATCTTCGCGCCCACGGTCGGCCTCGCGGCGCGGGTCCTGGCGCAGGCCATGGGCCACGACCAGAAGGACCCCTATTCACGCAAGCTCGCTCTTGCCAGCCGGCCGTGGCCGGCAGCGTTCCGCTTCGGTGTGCCGGACCGCCTGGAGTTCTTCGGTGACGATCTCGCCAAGGCCGCCTTCAAGGACGCCGTGAAGCAGTTGCGTGCGCTGGGCGGAACCTCGGTCACGATCGATTACTCGCCGCTCGCGCAGGTGGCGGCGCTCCTATATGACAGTGCGCTGGTCGCCGAGCGCTACGCCGCCGTGCGCAGCTTCTTCGACGGCCGGGAGGGCGAGGTCATGGAGCCGGTGCGCAGCATCATCGGCGGCGGCTGCGGCTACAGCGCGGCCGACCTGTGCGAAGCGCAGACGCAGTTGCGCGCGCTGGGCCAGGTGGCCGACGCCATGTGGGACCGCATCGACGTGCTGCTGGTGCCCACCGCGCCAACGCACTACACGGTGGCCCAGATGCAGGCGGATCCGATCGCGCTGAACCGCAACCTGGGCGCGTACACCAACTTCGTCAACCTGCTGGACTACGCGGCGCTCTCGGTCCCCAGCAGCATCCGCCCGGATGGCCTGCCGTTCGGCATCACGCTGATCGGGCCTTGCGGCAGCGACTGGCAGCTCGCCGGCCTGGGCCAGCGCCATCACCATGCGCGCGGGCTGACGCAGGGCGCGACTGGCGTGCCCCTGCCCGAACCCGAGCCGATCGCCGCGCTGGCGGGCGACGCCAGCATCCGGGTGGCGGTCGTGGGCGCGCACCTCTCGGGCATGCCCCTGAACTGGCAGCTCACGGAGCGCGGCGCCACCCTGGTCGGCAAGACCGAGACCGCGCCCGACTACAAGCTCTACGCCCTGCCCGGCACCACCCCGCCCAAGCCCGGGCTGGTGCGCGTCCAGCCCGGTGGCGGCAACCGCATCGCGCTCGAGGTGTGGGACATGCCGGTGGCGCATTACGGCTCCTTCGTCGCCATGATCCCGGCGCCGCTGGGCATCGGGACCCTCACCCTCGTTGACGGCGCCGCCGTGCAGGGCTTCGTCTGCGAAGCCCAGGCCACGTGCGGCGCGGCCGACATCACGCACCACGGCGGCTGGCGGGCCTACATGGCTTCCCTGAAGCCCGCCGCCTGAACACGCACCTCCACTTCGAACCAGGAGCGCTCTCCATGAAGCATGCACCCCACTCCTCCTACTCTTCCCGCCGCCGCTCGCTGCTGAAGGCCGCGTCGCTCACCCCGGTGGCCGCCTCGGCGTTGCTGGCCGGTGAAGCGCTGGCGCAGGACCGCAAGGACACCTTGATCATGGCCAACGAGTTCGGCCCCAACATGCTCGACATCCACGGCCTGGGCGCCAACCGCCCCAGCTACGGCGTCGCCTGGAACGTGTACGACCGCCTCATCACCTACGGCAGGAAGAAGTTGCCCGATGGCTCGATGATGTACGACTACGCGAAGCTCGAGCCCGAACTGGCCGAGCGCTGGAAGATGGACGCCGACGGCATGGGCGTCACCTTCCATCTCCGCAAGGACGCGAAGTTCCACGATGGCACGCCGGTGACGGCCGACGACGTCAAGTGGAGCTTCGACCGCGCACTCGGCATGGGCGGCTTCCCCACGTTCCAGATGAAGGCCGGCTCGCTGGAAGAGCCGTCGCAGTTCAAGGTGGTGGACAAGCACACCTTCTACGTGAAGTTCATCCGCAAGGACAAGCTGTCGATGCCCGACATGGGTGTGCCCGTGGCTTCCATCTACAACAGCACGCTGGCGAAGAAGAACGCCACCGAGAAGGACCCGTGGGCCGCGGACTGGCTGAAGACCAACGCCGCCGGCGGCGGTGCCTACAAGGTGGCGAGCTGGAAGCCCGGGCAGGAACTCGTGCTGGAGCGCTACGACGATTGGAAAAGCGGGCCGCTGCCGAAGATCAAGCGCATCATCCAGCGGGACATCCCGTCGGCCGGCAACCGGCGTGCGCTGCTGCAGCGCGGCGACATCGACATGACGTACTCGCTGCCGCCCAAGGATTTCTCCGACTTCGCCGGCGACAAGGGCAAGATCAAGGTGAGCAGCCTGCCCGTGGAGAACGCCCTGTTCTACCTGGGCATGAACACCACCAAGCCGCCCTTCAACAATCCCAAGGTGCGTCAGGCCGTGGCCTACGCACTGCCCTACGACAAGATCCACGAAGCGGCGTTCTACGGCCGTGGCATCAAGATGAGCGGCGGTGCCGCTGCGCCCAAGGCGCCGGTCTGGCCGCAGCCGCATGCCTACGTGACGGACCTGGCCAAGGCCAAGGCCCTGATGGCGGAATCCGGCGTCGGGCCCATCGAGACCACGCTGTCCTACGACCTCGGCTCCGCCACGGTGGGCGAGCCCTCCGCCATCCTCGTGCAGGAGGCGCTGGCCCAGATCGGCATCAAGACGACGCTCAACAAGGTGCCTGGCGCCAACTGGCGGGCGGCCCTGCTGAAGAAGGACATGCCGATGATCCTGAACCGCTTCGGCGGCTGGCTGAACTACCCCGAGTACTTCTTCTTCTGGTGCTACCACGGGCAGGACGCCGTGTTCAACACCATGAGTTACAAGAACGCGACGCTCGACAAGATGATCACCAACGCCCGCTTCGCGGAAAGCAAGCCGCTCTACGACGGCATGGTGAAGGACATGATCAAGCTGGCGCACGACGAGGCGCCACGCATCCCGCTGGTGCAGCCGATCATGGATGTGGCGATGCAGCCCAATATCAGCGGCTACACCTACTGGTTCCACCTGGAGCCGGACTACCGGCAGCTGGTCAAGGGCGCCGTTCCCGCATAGGGCGAACGCCGCAATGGCCCTCATTGTCCTCAAACGCCTGCTGGGTGCGCTGCCGAACCTGTTCGGCATCGTGCTCATCACCTTCCTGCTGACGCGGGCGCTGCCGGGCGACCCGGCGGCGTTCTTCGCGGGGCCGGCCGGCACCAAGGAGGCGGTGGAGCAGGTGCGCGAGAAGCTGGGGTTGAACAAGTCGCTGCCCGAGCAGTTCGTGATCTACCTGAAAGACCTGTCCCGGGGCGACCTGGGCAACGCGCTCTCCACCGGCCAGCCGGTGCGCGAAGAGATCATCACGCGGCTGCCGGCTTCGCTGGAGCTGGTCCTGGCCTCCCTGCTGTTCGCGGTCGTCGTGGCCATCCCGCTCGGCATCGCGGCGGCGCGGCATCCGAACTCCTGGATCGACCATGCCTGCCGGCTGGTCACGACCGCCGGCGTGTCGCTCCCGACTTTCTTCACCGGGCTGCTGCTCACCTACCTGCTGTACTTCGTGCTCGGCTGGGCGCCATCGCCGATCGGCCGGCTGGACCCCTACCTCACGGCGCCGAAGACGATCACGGGCCTCTACACGCTCGACAGCCTGCTGGCGGGCAACATTCCGCTCTTCATCGCCAGCGCCAAGCAGATGATCCTGCCCGTGCTGACACTCGGGATCTTCGTCCTGGCGCCGCTGGCGCGCATGACCCGCGCGTCGATGATTGCCGTGTTGTCGGCGGATTTCGTGCGCACCGCGCGCGCGTCGGGCCTGTCCACGACGACGGTGCTGGTGCGCTACGCCTTCCGCAACGCGCTGCTGCCCGTGGTCACCACCATGGGCATGGTGTTCTCCTTCCTGCTGGGCATGAGCGTGATCGTGGAGAAGGTGTTCGCCTGGCCCGGTGTCGGTTCGTTCGCGCTCGAAGCCCTGGTGGCGAGCGACTACGCGCCGGTGCAGGGCTTCGTGCTGACGATGGCGCTGCTCTACACGCTGTTGAACCTGGCGATCGACATGCTCTATGTGGTGATCGATCCGCGCGTGAGGCTGGCGGCATGAGTGCGGTCTTGCGAGAAGGCGGGGATTCGCTCCCTCCCCCTCTGGGGGAGGGCGGGGGTGGGGGCGCGCCTGTCGTGGTGGTGCCGGAAGTTGCTGAAGTCGTGACGCACGGCGCCCCCCCCCCAACCCTCCCCCAGGGGGGGAGGGAGAAAAACAAGAAGACGTTCTGGTCCCACGCCCGCTACGTCCTCTCCGACAACCCCGTCACCCTGATTGCGGCCGCGCTGTTCGCGATGTTCGTGCTGCTCGCCATCATCGGCCCCTGGATCGTCCCGTACGACCCGCTCGCCACCAACGTCGGTCCGGCCATGACCGCGCCCAACGGCAAGCACTGGTTCGGCACCGATTCGCTGGGCCGCGACATCTTTTCGCGCGTCGTCGTCGCCACCCGCGTCGATTTCATCATCGCGCTGTCGGCCGTCGGCGTGTCGTTCGTCATCGGTGGCCTGCTGGGCGCCGCGGCCGGCTACTTCGGCGGCTGGATGGAGAAGATCGTCATGCGCGGCTGCGACATGGTGATGAGCTTCCCCCTGTTCGTGCTGGCGATGGGCATCGTCGCGGCGCTGGGCAACTCGATCTTCAACATCATCCTCGCGACGGCAGTGGTGAACCTGCCCTTCTACATCCGCGTGGCGCGCACGGAGGTCAACGTGCGGCGCGAAGCCGGCTTCGTCGAAGCCGCGCGATTGGCAGGCAACGGCGACGCCCGCATCCTGCTGATGCACCTGATCCCGAACGCGATGCCGCCGATGATGGTGCAGGTCTCGCTGAACATGGGCTGGGCGATCCTGAACGCCGCAGGCCTGTCCTTCATCGGGCTGGGCGTGAGCCCACCCGCGGCCGAGTGGGGAATCATGGTGGCCGAAGGCGCGGGCTACATCATCTCCGGCGAGTGGTGGGTGGCCCTCTTCCCAGGCTCGGTGCTGATGCTGGCCGTGTTCACTTTCAACCTGCTGGGTGATGGCTTGCGCGACCTCATCGACCCCAGGAAGAGAACATGAGCGCCACCGCCCTGCTCGACGTGAAGCAGCTGTCGCTGCAGTTCCGCACGCGCGACGGCGTGGTGCGCGCGCTCGAAGACGTGACGCTCACCATCGCCAAGGGCGAGACCGTGGGCCTGGTCGGTGAGTCCGGCTCCGGCAAGAGCGTGCTGGCCTATGCCATCCTGGGCCTGTCGGACGCCGCCGCGCGCATCACGCAAGGCTCCGCGCACTTCGACGGGCTGGACCTGCTGGCCGCGAGGGAGTCCGACCTGCAGGAAGTGCGCGGCCGCGAGGTCTCGATGATCTTCCAGAACCCCAAGGTGGCGCTGAACCCGATCCGCAAGGTCGGCCACCAGCTGGAGGATGTCCTGGCCCGCCACACCACGACGCTGCGGGCGGATCTGCGCAAGCGCGCCGTGCAGTGCCTGGCCGACATGAAGATCCCCGACCCCGAGCGGCGCTACCACGCCTACCCGTTCGAGCTCTCGGGTGGCCTGTGCCAGCGCGTGATGATCGCGCTGGCGCTGGCCTGCGGCCCCAAGCTGCTGATCGCCGACGAACCCACGACCGGCCTGGACGTGACCACGCAGGCGGCAATCATGGCGCTGATCAAGGAGCAGACCGTCAAGCGCGGCATGGCCATGCTGCTGATCACGCACGACCTCGGGCTGGCACGCGAACAGTGCGACCGCATCGTCGTGATGCACGCCGGACACATGGTGGAGTCGGCGCCGACCGAGACGCTGTTCACCCGCCCGCTGCATCCCTACACGCGGCAGCTGATCGGCGCGACCCCGGTGGGGCGCGCGTCGCTCGAAGAGTTGACCGCCATCGGCGGCAGCCTGCCGGACTTGCGGCGCGCTGATTTGCCGACGTGCCGGTTTTCCGAGCGTTGCGGCGAGCGGATGGAGGCTTGCAGCGGGGCATTGCCGGAGGTGGCCGACGGGACCCACCTGGTTCGTTGCCATCGGGTGAGCGCGCGCTCCGCCATCCCGGAGACCACCCCATGACCGCCGCCCTCCTCGAAGTCATGGACCTCGCCAAGCGCTTCCCGGTGAAGACGCCGCAGGGCAAGGGCCTGCTGCACGCCGTCGATGGCGTCAGCTTCCGCATCGAAGCCGGCGAGACGGTGGGCCTGGTCGGTGAATCCGGCTGCGGCAAGTCCACGCTGGTGCGCCTGCTCACCCGGACGCTGGCGGTGAGTGACGGGCAGATCCGCTTCCTCGGCGCCGACCTCGGCCTGATCGCCCCCGAGCTCATGCCCTCGCACAAGACGCGGCGCGAGGTGCAGATGGTGTTCCAGGACGCGCACGACAGCCTGAATCCGCGCTATACCGCCTTCGACACGATCGCCGAGCCGCTGCGGCTGCTGGCCGGCATCAAGGACGCCGCGGAACTGGAGCGCCAGGTGGAAGAGATCGCCCGCCTCACCGGCTTGCCGGGCGAGCTGCTCTCGCGCTTTCCGCACCAGCTCTCCGGCGGGCAGAAGGCGCGCGTGGGCATCGCCCGCGCCGCTGTCCTGCGGCCACGGCTGCTGGTGCTGGACGAGCCGACCGCCGCGCTCGACGTGTCGGTGCAGGTCGTCATCCTGCAGCTGCTGGCGGGACTGAAGCGCGAGCTGGGCATGAGCTTCCTGTTCGTCTCGCACGACCTGAACGTGGTGCGCCTGCTGTGCGACCGCGTGCTGGTGATGTATCTGGGGCGTGTTGTCGAGAGCGGCCCGGCCGCGGAGGTCTTCGCCAACCCGCGCCATCCGTACACACGCGCGCTCATCGCCTCCATCCCCGGGTCCGGCCGAGACGCCGGGGCCCACCTGTTGCCTGGCGAACCGCAAAGCCCGATCCAGGTGAGCGGGGCGGCCGCCGCGACGCGCTGCCACTTCCACGGCCGCTGCCCGCATGGCGCCGCCGATTGCGAGAGCAGTGCACCGGCCTTGCGCGAAGTCGGCGTGGCCCGCGAAGCCGCCTGCCATTTCACCGGTTCCCTGCCTGCCTTCTAGCCGAGAAACCAACATGGAAGAGTCTGAAGTCCTCCAATACGTGAAGTCCGCCGCGCTGGCCGTGGGCCTGCCCCTGGACGAGGCGCGCGCCGCCGCCGTCGCGCAGCACTTCGGCCGGACGATCGCCATCGCACGCGCGCTGGACCACGCCCCGCTGGCGCCGGAACATGAACTGGCCGAGATCTACCGGCCGGCGCCCTTCCCGCCCCTGGTGCCGGAGGGCGACGCATGAAGACGGCTGAACTCCTGCGCGCGGTCGCCAGCGGCGAACGCAGCGCCCGCGAAGTCTGCGATGCCGCCATCGCACGAGTCGAAGCGACGGACCCCCAGGTCAACGCCTTCACCGAGCGTGGCTGGACCCGGGCGCGTGCCGAGGCCGACGCGGTCGACGCGAGCCGGGCGCGCGGCGACGTGCTGCCGCCCCTGGCCGGCCTGCCCTATGCCGTCAAGAACCTCTTCGACCTCGAAGGCGTCATCACGCTCGCCGGCTCGAAGATCAATCGCGACCTGCCGCCGGCCCGCGAAGACGCGGTCCTGGTGCAACGGCTGAAAGCCGCGGGCGCGGTGCTGGTCGGCGCGCTCAACATGGACGAGTACGCCTACGGCTTCACCACCGAGAACACGCACTACGGTCCCACGCGCAATCCGCACGACCTGACACGCATGTCCGGCGGCTCTTCTGGAGGTTCCGGCGCGGCCGTGGCAGCCGGCCAGGTGCCGTTGACGCTGGGCTCCGACACCAACGGCTCGATCCGCGTGCCGTCATCGCTCTGTGGCGTGTGGGGGCTCAAGCCCACCTTCGGCCGGCTGTCGCGGCGCGGCAGCTATCCCTTCGTCCACAGCATCGATCACCTGGGGCCCATCGCCGACAGCGTGGAAGGGCTGGCCCTCAGTTACGACGCCATGCAGGGCGCCGACCCGCTGGACCCGGGCTGCCACGCGCTGCGTGTGCAACCGGCGGCGGCTTCGCTGGGGCACGGTGTGGCGGGCCTGCGCATCGGCATCCTGGCCGGCTATTTCCACGACACCGCGTCGCCGGCTGCCCGCTCGGTCGCGGCGCGCGCCGCCACCGCGCTGGGCGCCATCGCCGTGGCGGACTGGCCGGACGCCGGCCTGGCCCGCGCCGCCGCCTTCATCATCACGGCCAGTGAGGGCGGCAGCCTGCACCTGAAGGACTTGCGGCAGCGGCCGCAGGACTTCGAGCCGCTCTCGGTGGATCGCTTCATCTCGGGCCTGCTGCAGCCCGCCGACTGGTATCTCAAGGCGCAGCGCTTCCGCCGCATCTACCGCGACCGCGTGAACGCGCTGTTCCAGGACTGGGATGTGCTCATCACGCCGGCGACCCCGGTCAGCTCGCCCGTGATCGGCACAGACTGGCTGGAGATCAATGGCGTGAAGCATCCCAGCCGTCCCGCCATGGGCCTGCTCACGCAACCCATCTCCTTCGCTGGGTGCCCGGTCGTGGCCGCGCCGATGTGGCCTGAGGGAACGGGCGGCATGCCGATCGGCGTGCAGCTGATTGCGGCGCCCTGGCGGGAAGACTTGTGTTTGCGGGCGGCGAAGGTGCTGCAGGACGCGGGCGTGGCTGCGTTGAAGGAGCCAACGCTGTGATGAACGTCAACCTCCCCGAGGTCCTCGCCGAAGTCACGGCGCAATTCGCGCGCTACGAGCTCGCGCTCACGACCAACGACGTCGCCGTGCTCGACGAGCTGTTCTGGAACAGTCCGCACACGCTGCGCTACGGCGTCACCGAAAACCTGTACGGCTACGACGCGATCGCCAGCTTCCGCGCGGGGCGGCCGGCCCAGGGCCTGCAACGCGAGGTCCTGAAGACCGTCATCACCACCTTCGGCCGCGACTTCGCCACGGCCAACATCGAATTTCGCCGCAATGGCAGCGACAAGACCGGGCGGCAGAGCCAGGCCTGGCTGCGCACGCCGGCAGGCTGGCGCGTGGTGGCCGCCCACGTCAGCCTGTTGCTTGCGCCCGTGGGCTGAGCACCTTGCACGATTCCTGCTAACCCTTTTTCCATGTCAACCGTGAGGAGTGAGAAACCATGAGCCAGCAGCAGTTCAACCGCCGTGACACCCTGAAGTCGCTTGCCGCGCTGTCGGCCGCGGGCGCCGCGCCATTCGCCTTCGCGCAGAAGCCCATCACCGTCGGCGTCATCTACGTCGGCCCGCGCGACGACTACGGCTACAACCAGGCCCAGGCCGAAGCCGCCGCCGCGCTGAAGAAGATGGCCGGCGTGAAGGTGGTGGAAGAAGAGAACGTGCCCGAGACCGCGGCCGTGCAGAAGACCATGACCGGCATGATTGCGCAGGACGGCGCGTCGCTGGTGTTCCCCACCTCGTTCGGCTACTTCGATCCGCACATGCTCGCCGTGGCCGGCAAGTATGGCGACGCCCGCTTCGCCCATTGCGGCGGCATGTGGACCGACGGCAAGCACCCGAAGAACACCGCCAGCTACTTCGGCTACATCGACGAGTGCCAGTACCTGAACGGCGTGATCGCCGGCCACATGAGCAAGAGCGGCAAGCTCGGCTTCGTCGCGGCCAAGCCGATCCCGCAGGTGCTGCGCAACATCAACGCCTACACCATGGGCGCGCGCTCGGTGAAGCCGGGCATCACCACGCAGGTGATCTTCACCGGTGACTGGTCGATGCCGGTCAAGGAAGCCGAGGCGACGAACAGCCTGGCCGACCAGGGCGTGGACGTCTTCACCATGCACGTCGATGGCCCCAAGGTGATCGTCGAGACGGCCGCCAAGCGCGGCAAGATGGTCTGCGGCTACCACGCGAGCCAGGCCAAGCTGGCGCCCAATGCCTACCTGACCGGCGCCGAGTGGAACTGGCTGACGGCCTACACCACGTTCATCGAGGCGGCGCGCAGCGGCAAGCCGCACCCCAACTTCGTGCGCGGCGGTTTGAAGGACGGCTTCGTCAAGATGTCGCCTTACGGCGCGATGGTCACGGACGCCGCGAAGAAGCAGGCCGACGGCGTGAAGGCGCAGATGATGGCCGGCAGCTTCGACATCTTCAAGGGGCCGCTGAAGGACAACAAGGGCAATGTCGTCATCGCCGGCGGCAAGTCCTTCAAGCAGACGGACATCGATCTGGAGAAGATGAACTACCTGGTGGAGGGGGTCATCGGATCGGTCTAAGGCACCGTCATTCCCGCGTGAGGAGCGAAAGCGTACGTGGGAATTTAGGGCTCCCATCTTCTTGAACGCCCTGGATCCCCGCCTCCGCGGGGATGACGACAGGCACCCATGCGCCAGCACCTCGCCAACGTCCTCCTCCCCACCGCGGCCATCGCATTGGCGCTGCTGCTGTTCGGGGTCTTCGTCTCCTTCGCCGGGGCCAGCCCGGTGGCGGCCTGGGTCATCCTGTTCAAGGGCGCGTTCGGCGACTGGTTCTCCTGGCAGAACACGTTGCAGCGCGCGGCGCCCCTGATGCTCACGGCGCTGTGCGTGGCGATTCCGGCGCGGGCGGGACTCACGGTCATTGGAGGAGAGGGCGCGCTGGTGCTGGGCGGCCTGGCGGGCGCCGGGCTGGCCCAGGGCCTGCCGCTGGGCGGCATGGCCGGCACCATCGTGCTCTGCGCCGGCGGGGCATTGCTCGGTGCCGCCTGGATCGTGTTGGCCGGCTGGCTGCGCCAGTGGCGAGGCGTCAATGAAACCATCAGCTCGTTGCTGCTGGCCTATGTGGCCATCGGCCTGTTCAAGCACCTCGTCGAGGGCCCCCTGCGGGACCCGGCGAGCCTCAACAAACCCTCTACGCACGCGGTCGCGGACACGTTGCGCATCAGCGGCATCGCCGGCTCCGACGTCCACTGGGGGCTGGTGCTGGGGGTGGTGGCCTGCATCGCGGCGGCGCTCTGGCTGCGCTGGACACCTTCCGGGTTTTCGGTTCGCGTGGTGGGCGGCAACCTGCGCGCCGCCCAACTGGTCGGCCTGCCGGCCACACGGCTGATCCTGGTCGCCTGCGGCCTGGGAGGCGCGGCCGCCGGACTCGCTGGCGCCATCGAAGTGGCGGCCGTGCACACCAGCGCGAACGCCGCGCTGATTGCCGGCTACGGCTACGCCGGCATCCTGGTCTCGTTCATCGCGCGGCACCATCCGCTGGCCATCATTCCGGTCGCCATCCTGTTCGGCGGCTTCGGCGCCGCCGGCAGCCTGCTGCAACGGCGCCTGGGCCTGCCGGATGCTTCGGTCATGGTGCTGCAGGGCATCGCCTTCGTGCTGATCCTCGCCAGCGAGGCGCTGCGCGACACCGACTGGAAGGCGCTCTTCGCGCGCTTGCGGCGCAGCGCCGAGCCGGTCGCCGGGCCCAGCCCGGCGCAGATGGCGATGGGGGACAAGATCGCATGACCGCTGACCAGATCCTGGTGTTTGCCGCAGGCATTGTCGGTGGGGCGCTGCGCGTCGGCGCGCCCTTCCTGTTCGTCAGCCTGGGCGAGTGCATCACCGAGAAGGCTGGGCGCATCAATCTCGGTCTGGAAGGTGTGCTCGTGCTGTCGGCCATGGCGGCGTTCGGCGGGGCTTACTGGAGCGGCTCGGTGTGGATCGGCGTGCTCGTGGCCATGGGGGCGGGTGCGCTGCTGGCGACCTTGCACGGCCTGCTGTGTTCGCTGCCGCGCGTGAACGACATCGCCACCGGCATCGCGTTGATGCTGCTGGGCACCGGGCTGGCCTTCTACTTCGGCAAGCCGCTGATCCAGCCGCAGGCTCCGCAGTTGCAGCCGATCGAGCTGGGTGCGTGGATCACATCACCCGCGGTCAAGGCGGCGCTGCAGATCAATCCCCTGGTGCCACTCGGCTTGCTGCTGGCGGGCGGGCTGTGGTGGGCGTTCGCGAACACGCGCGCCGGCCTGCTGGTGCGCATGGCGGGCGACTCGGCCAACGCGACACGCGCGCTCGGCTACTCGGTCAACGGCATCCGGATCGCGGCCACCGCCGCCGGCGGCATGGTGGCCGGGCTGGGCGGCGCCTGCCTCACGCTCTTCTACCCGGGCAGCTGGAACGAAGGCATCTCCAGCGGCCAGGGCCTGATCGCGGTGGCGCTGGTGATCTTCGCGCGCTGGAACCCGTTGCGCTGCGTGATGGCCGCGCTCCTGTTCGGCGGCGCCGGCGCCATCGGTCCCGCATTGCAGTCGGTGGGCGTGGGCTGGGGCTACCACCTGTTCAACATCGTCCCCTACGTGCTGACGCTGGCGATCCTGGTGGTGAGCTGCCGCCCGGGACAACTCGCCGCCGGCAGCCCGGGCGAACTTTCATCGAGGTGAAGAATGGCCCACCCCCGAAGCGCTTTCGGCGCCTCCCCCTCAAGGGGGCGCCACCAGCGGCCCGGCAAAGCCGGTTCCGCGGTGGCACTCGAACTGCATTCAATCCATAACCGGAGCAATCCATGACTGGGCTGGGCGGACTCAACAAATCGAAGCACGGCGTGGTGATGGGCCTGGTGCAGCTGCAGCTGCCCGAGGTGGTCACCAAAAGCGATCTCGCCGCCCAGACGCGGCGCATCTGCGAGCTGGTCGCCAAGGCGCGCCGCAACCTGGGCACCATGGACCTCGTGGTGTTCCCGGAATACTCGCTGCACGGCCTCTCGATGGACATGAATCCCGACATCATGTGCACCCTGGACGGCCCCGAGGTCACCGCGTTCCGGGACGCCTGCCGCGACAACCGCATCTGGGGCTGCTTTTCCATCATGGAGGCCAACCCCGGCGGCAACCCGTACAACAGCGGGCTGATCATCGACGACCAGGGTGCGATCCAGCTGTACTACCGCAAGCTGCACCCCTGGGTGCCGGTGGAACCCTGGGAGCCCGGCAACCTGGGCATTCCGGTGTGCGACGGACCCAACGGCAGCAAGCTCTCCCTCATCATCTGCCACGACGGCATGTTCCCGGAGATGGCGCGGGAGGCCGCGTACAAGGGCGCGGAGATCATCATCCGCACCGCCGGCTACACGGCGCCGATCCGGCACGCCTGGAAGATCACGAACCAGGCCAACGCCTTCAGCAACCTCGCGTACACCGCCAATGTCTGCATGTGCGGCAGCGACGGCACCTTCGACAGCATGGGCGAGGGCATGTTCTGCAACTTCGACGGCACGGTGCTCGTCGAAGGCGGCGGCCGGGCCGACGAGATCATCACCTGCGAGCTGCGCCCCGACCTGGTCCGCGAGGCGCGCGCCGGCTGGGGCGTGGAGAACAACATCTACCAGCTGTACCACCGAGGGTACGTGGCCGTGCAGGGTGGGGCGCAGGACTGCCCGTACACCTACATGCAGGACATGGCGGCCGGCCGCTACCAACTGCCGTGGAAGGTGGAGGTGACCGACGGAACGAGCTGCGGGTTCGCGGCGCCGACGCGGACCTATGCCGGGCCGCAAGCGAATCCGGTCATGGCGCCGACCTCGATGCCTTTGAAGAAGGTCGCCTGACATGGAACGCTTCATTACCGCCAACCCTTACCTGTGGCCCTACGACGGCAACCTGACGCCCGCCAACACGGCGCTGATCGTGATCGACATGCAGACGGATTTCTGCGGCCCCGGCGGCTACGTCGACAAGATGGGCTACGACATCTCGCTGACGCGCGCACCGATCGAGCCCTTGAAGAAGCTGGTGGCCGCGATGCGCGCCAAGGGCTACACGGTGATGCACACGCGCGAAGGCCACCGCCCCGACCTGTCGGACCTGCCCGCCAACAAGCGCTGGCGCTCGCGCCAGATCGGCACCGGCGGCGTCGGCATCGGCGACCCGGGCCCGTGCGGCCGCATCCTGGTGCGCGGCGAGCCGGGCTGGGAAATCATTCCTGAGCTGGCGCCGCTGCCGGGCGAGGTGGTCATCGACAAGCCGGGCAAGGGTTCGTTCTACGCGACCGACCTCGAAATGGTGCTGCACACGCGCGGCATCCGCAACATCATCCTCACCGGCATCACCACCGACGTCTGCGTGCACACCACCATGCGCGACGCGAATGACCGTGGCTTCGAATGCCTGCTGCTTTCCGATTGCACCGCTGCCACCGACAAGGGCAACCACGAGGCGGCGCTCAAGATGATCACGATGCAGGGTGGCGTGTTCGGGGCGCACAGCACTTCGGGCGCAGTATTGGAGGGCATCTGAGCGCCGCACTGCACGTGGATCCGATGCCCCCGCGCACCGGCGCGATGGCGCTGGAAACCTACGAACTCACGAAGCGCTTCGGCGCTTTCACCGCGCTGGACCACGTGACGATGAAAGTCGCACCCGGCACGGTGCACGCGCTGCTGGGCGAGAACGGCGCGGGCAAGAGCACGCTGGTGAAATGCATCGCCGGCTTCCACCGCGCCGAAGAAGGCAGCATCGTCACCGACGGCCGGGAGCACGACATCGCCAACCCCGTGATCGCCCGCTCGCTGGGCATCGGCATGGTCTACCAGCACTTCACGCTGGCGCCCGGCATGACGGTGGCGGAGAACCTGCTGCTGGCAGGCGGCGAAGTCCCGGCGCTGATCGACTGGAAGAAGCAGCGCGCGGAACTGAAGGCGTTCCTCGCTTCCACCCCCTTTCAGCTGGACCTGGACGCGCGCCCGATGGCCCTGGCCGCCGGTGAGAAGCAGAAGCTGGAGCTGCTCAAGCAGCTGTACCTGAAGCCGCGCCTGTTGATCCTGGACGAGCCGACCTCGGTCCTGACGCCGCAGGAAGCCGACGAGGTGCTGGGCCACGTGCGCGACTTCGCGCGCGCCGGCCTTTGCACCGTGCTGATCATCACGCACAAGTTCCGTGAAGTGATGGCCTATGCCGATGACGTGACGGTGCTGCGCCGCGGCCAGGCGGTGCATCACTGCCCCGTGCGCTCGACCGGCCCGGCGCAGCTGGCGCAGGCCATGGTCGGCGTTGCCCATGCGGCGGAAACTGAAGCGAAGCCGGCGCGGGCGGCCGTCGCCGACGTGTCGCGCCAGGCGGCGGGCACGCCCTCGCTCGAAGTGGACGCGCTGGACGTGCTGGGCGATCGCGGCACCCTCGCCGTCCGCGGCCTGTCGCTGCAAGTCGCGCCCGGTGAGATCCTCGGTGTGGCCGGCGTCTCCGGCAACGGCCAGCGCGAGCTGGTGGAGGCGCTGGTGGGCCAGCGCGAGCGCACGGCCGGGGCCGTCCGCGTGCGTGGGGAGCCGTATGGCGCGCGGCGCGCGGAGAACCATCGCCTGAAGGTGCGCAGCCTGCCGGAGGAGCCCCTGCGCAACGCCTGCGTGGGCGAGTTGAGCGTGGCCGAGAACATGGCCCTGCGCGACTTCGACCAGGCGCCCCTGGCGGCCGGCGGGCGCCTGCAGTTCGGCATCTGGCGCACCCGAGCGCGCGACTGGATCGCCGGCTATGGCATCAAGACGCGTGGCGAGGACGCGCCCATTCGCAGCCTGTCCGGCGGCAACGTGCAGCGTGCCGTGCTGGCGCGCGAACTGAACGGCGAGATCAACGTGCTGATCGCCGCCAACCCGGTGTTCGGGCTGGACTTCGCGGCGGTGGAAGAGATCCACGGCCGCATCCGCGGCGTGCGCGAGCGCGGCGGCGCCGTGCTGCTGATCAGCGAAGACCTGGACGAACTGCTGGAACTCGCGGACCGCATCGTGGTGATGAGCGAGGGGAGGATCGTCTTCGAGACGGATGCGGCCACCGCAGAGCGCCACGTGATCGGCGCGCACATGGGCGGCGGTCATCATGAGGAGGCTGTCGCATGACGACCATCGCCGCTGTTCCTTTCCTCTACAACTTCGATGTCGCCGCCACCGCGCTCGTCATCATCGACATGCAGCGCGACTTCGTGGAACCTGGCGGGTTCGGCGAAACGCTGGGCAACGACGTGAGCCTGCTACAGGCCATCGTGCCGGCCTGCCAGGCCGTCCTCGCGGCCTGGCGCGAGGCGGGCGGGCTGGTCGTCCACACGCGGGAAGCCCACACGCCGAATCTCTCCAACTGCCCTCCCGCGAAGCGCAACCGCGGCGCCCCCACCTTGCGCATCGGCGATGTCGGGCCCATGGGCCGCATTCTTGTGGCGGGCGAGCCTGGCAACCAGATCATTCCCGAGCTGGCGCCGGCCGCCGGCGAGATCGTTCTCGACAAGCCGGGCAAGGGGGCCTTCTACGCCACGCCGTTGCATGAGCAGCTCCAGGCGAACGGCATCACGCACCTGCTCTTCATGGGCGTCACCACCGAGGTCTGCGTGCAGACCAGCATGCGCGAGGCCAACGACCGCGGCTATGACTGCCTGCTGCTGGAAGACTGCACCGAAAGCTACTTCCCGCAATTCAAGGCAGCGGCGGTGGAGATGATGCGCGCGCAGGGCGCCATCGTCGGTTGGACCGCGACCAGCGCGCAGTTGCTGGCCGCCCTGGAAGGCATGCGGCAAGCGCGGCCGCAGCCCGGCTGATAGAGTTCCACGCCGTGCATGCCCCCGCCCGCCCCCGCCCCGCGCCCCACGTGCATCGCTCGCGGGCCGACGAGGTGTACGAGCAGCTCAAGCGCGACGTCGCCGAGTTCAACCTGGTCCCCGGCGACCGCTTCACCGAGAACGAGCTGAGCGAACGCCTGGGCGTCTCACGCACGCCGGTGCGCCAGGCCCTGTTCCGCCTGCAGCAGGAAGGCTATGTCGAGGTGCTGTTCCGCAGCGGCTGGCGGGTCCTGCCCTTCGATTTCGACCAGTTCGAGCAGCTCTACGACTTGCGCATGGTGCTGGAGACGACGGCCGTGCAACGCATCTGCGCGGATGACTTGCGCGTGGACCAGGCGCTGCTGGCGCAGCTGGCCGCCATCTGGCTGGTGCCCGCGGCCGAGCGCAGCAGCGATGCCGCGCAAGTGTCGAAGTGGGACGAGGAATTCCATTGCGCGCTCGTGGCCGCGGCCGGCAACAATGAAATGGCGCGCGTGCACCGCGACGTGACCGACCGCATCCGCATCATCCGCCGGCTGGACTTCACGAAGCAGATGCGCATCGACGCCACGTACGACGAGCACGCGAAGATCCTGAAGGCCGTGCAGCGCAAGCGCGCCGACCAGGCGGCGATGTTGCTGCGGGCGCACATCGAGACCAGCCAGGCGGAGGTGCGGAAGATCACGCTGCACCAGGTCCACCTGGCGCGGACTTCGGGGCTGGGGAAGTAGCCGGGGCAGCCCCTTCAGTGCGCGACCTGGTACTGCCTCACGGCTTCCCGCGCGAGCCCGCGCCAATGCCGTTCGATCATGGCCGCACCGGCACGAACTGCTTCGGGTCGTAGAAGAACTGCTCCTGCGCGATGCGGTCGCCCTCCCACCGTTGGTAAGCGAGCTCCTCGATGCGCCGCTTGCTGCCGTCCTTGCCGGTGAACTCGAAGATCCAGCGGATCACCACGTGGTCGCCGTTGCTGAACACCGGCCGGACGCATTGCGAAGTGACGGAGGCCGCCATCGACAACGCGCGCGCCTCGTGCGCGACCAGTGCTTCGCGGCCCACGCGCGGCGGCTCGTTGTTCTCCTGCATGGATGCGTTCTCGGTGTAGAACTCCTGGATGGCTTCGACGTGGGCGTTGGATTCGACGCGGGCGATGAAACGGGCAAGGGTGTCGGCGCTGGGCATGCTGGGAGTCAGGGGGTGGGAAGGTTGAAGTGGGCGAAAACCGGCTGCAGCCGGGGGCTGGAGACGGCGGGCGAATCGGACGACTGGTAGCCGCAGGCGGCGAGCTGCTGCTGCCATTCGGGGAACTGCTCACTGAGCGCCATGCGCGCCGCCTCGCGCTCGAAGGCCGACTCGGCCACGAGGTGCCGCGCGAGGTGCGGCACGTAAGCCTCGATCGGGACCCCGCGCTGCTGCAGTTCGAACAAGGCGTTGTTCCAGCCGCGCCAATCCGGCCCGGCGGCACGGGCTTCCAGGTCTTCGTTGGTCTTCTGGTCCCAGCGGCCGCGGTTCCACACATAGGCGGCGACGAGGGCGAAGCCGATGATGAATGCGATGGTGCTGGATCCGACGTCCATGGGCCTGCTCCGCAACGTGGTGGGTGGCTGTTGCGATGATGCAGCAGCGGGCCTGTTTGTGCCAAGCGGCATAGAACTTTATGGGAAACTGGGCGCAGAAAGAGGGGGGACTCGGATGCACTTCCTGGTCAAGCGCGCCTGGCTGGCGCTGGCGGCGGTGATGGCCATGACCATCGCCGCCTGTGGTGGTGGCGGCTCCGACGAGGGCGCGGTGGCCGAGGCCGCGTGGCTGAAGGCGACCCTCGCCGACTTCAAGGGGCATGGCGTCTACTGGAACCCGGCGGAGCCGGGCACCGGCTTCTTCTTCGAGGCGCAGGGCGGCCTGGGCGTCGCCACCTTCTACCTGTACGAGGCCAGCGGGCGGCCTGTCTGGTATTCGGCGCTGGGTAACTTCACGGCGGGCACCGGCAGCAAGTACCAGTTCAGCGGGCAGCTGCTGCGCTACGCGGGTGGGCAGGCGGCTGCGTCCGGCGTGCAGAAGACGCCGACCAGCACCGTGGTCGGCAGCGTCACCGTCGCCTTCGATGGCGAAAAGGCGCAGGTCAGCTTGCCGGGCCGCAGCTTCTCGGCGCAGAAATACTACAAGACCGTCACTTCGATCGGCTCGCTGTCACCCTCGCAGCCGGAAACCGGCATCTACTGGAACCCGGCCGAAAGCGGGCGCGGCTTCACCATCGAAATGGGCAACGGGACGGTCACCGCGGCGGTCTTTCACTACGCGGCGGACGGCCAGCCGATCTGGCACCTGGTGTCCGTGCCGGTCGGCAACAACTGGTTCGCCGTGTCGGGCGACTTCATGGCTTACGCCGGCGGTCAGGCGATGACGGGCACCTACCGCGCGCCGGCCGCGACCGCGGAAGGCAAGTTCGGCCTGGAGTTCAAGGAGCAATGCCTGGGCAAGCTGGCGTTCCCGGGGATGGGCCAGATCGCTGTCCGCCGCTTCGCCTTCGGGTCGCTTCCGGCGGGCCGGGAATGCCGGACGCCGCCGACGATCAAGTTCACGCCGAGCGACAAGGTCGCCGCTGCGAACCAGTTCACAGCCGTCGCGCTCACCGCGCCCCCGACGTTCGCTGCCGATCTCAAGGTCGGCGGCATGGCCCAGAGCAGCTTCAGCTTCTCGGCCAGCGGCAACTTCGCGGCGCTCAACGGCTTGACGGTGTACGCCGTGGTCGTCGACCCGCATGGCCTGTACACGCGCGACACGCCGCGCGTCACCTTGCGTTCGTCCCCGCCGGGGGCAACGGTGCAACTCACGGCGCAGCCGCTCGCTCGCGGCGACTACCGCGGCTGGCTGGACTTCTATGCTTGCCTCGACCCGGCCTGCTCCACCCAGTTCGCGGGTTCACCGTTCCGGGTCCATTACGTCCTCGTCGTGGACGACAAATGATGGCGGCGATGGGGCTGGGCTGGCGCCTTCGCGTCGGTGTGTTCCTGACAGTGCTGCTGGCCGCGTGCGGCGGCGGGAGCGGGGGTGCCGGGGACGCCCCCTGGCTCAAGGCCGAGCCCGCATCCGGCGCCGATGCGGCGCTCACCGGAACCTACTGGGACCCGTTCGCCCCCGGCACCGGCTTCTTCTTCGAGAGTCAGGGCAACGCCGGTGTCGCCACTTTCTACGTGTTCGAATCCCATGGGCGCGCCGTCTGGTACAGCGCGATCGGTTCGCTGGCGGCCAGCGCTTCCGGTTCCGTGTTCAAGGGGTCGCTGCAGCGGTTCGAAGGCGGGCAGGCCGGCACGTCCACGGTGCCGCGCACGCCCACCCCGCAGCTGGCCGGCGACGTGACGATCCAGTTCGCCGCCGGCGGCAGTGCCCGCGTGCAGTTGCCGCAGCGCAGCTTCGATGCCCTCAAGTTCGCACTGGACGCGGCCCGGCTGCCCAGCGTGCCGGCGGCATCCCGGCCCACCGTGCTGCCGGAGACCGGCATCTACTGGAACCCGGCCGAAAGCGGCCGCGGCTACACCATCGAGGTGATCAACGGCTACGCGAACATCGGCGTCTTCCACTACGACGGCAGCGGCCAGCCGATGTGGCACCTGGTGTCGGCGGCTCTCGCGGGCAACGGCACGGCCACCGGTGACTTCGCCTCCTACCGCAATGGCCAGACGCTGGAAGGCGGCTACGCCGCGCCGGCGCGCACCGCCGAAGGCGGCTTCTTCCAGCTGATTCTGTTGAAGAACTCGGTGGGTGGAGGCGGCGCCAAGCGATGCCGCCGGTCATGCGGCTCCCCGCCTCACGGCATGAATCCGCCCGATTCGCGCGGCACTTCGCCGCGCCGCTTCCTCATACAG